>DAAN01000010.1:20753-84033 GCA_001701135.1 Bacteroidales bacterium H3 | reverse complement strand
CTTTTCAATGAGTATTTACAGTTTATAATATAAACCTTGCTAACTTTGCATCCGAATCAGGAGCGGAATCGCGCGACCGCTCTTTTTTCAAAGCTAAATGGTTTATAAAATAAACCAAGCGTCAATCCTCAAATTCCTATAAACAACTCTTAAATTCCTCACATATGGAAGAAAGACAACTCACCGAAAAAGAGAGTCTCGAAGTGATAACTTCGATGATCGCCCGCACCAAACAACGTTATATAGGGGATGGCCGCATCATGCTTATGTGGGGCTATCTGACAGTAGCTCTTTCGGCACTTATATGGGCCCTTATCGGATTCACTCATAATCCGGTATGGAACTGGCTATGGTACCTGCTCTGGATTATCGGAGGCACGCTGACTCCGATAATGGACAAAAAAATGCAGCGCGAGAAGGGTGTCAAGAACTATTCCGACATCGTGACGTCGCGCATATGGTCTACGGTTGGTTTCAGCGCAATTGCCGCTACAGCTATCTGCCTCGCTTTTTTGCTTGTCGGAGGTGTTGACACATGGTCAATGATGTTCGCTATCGCGTTGATAATCGTTCCTTTCGCCGAAATTGTGTCAGGAATTGTCGTCAAGGAAAAATCTCTGATTATTGGCGGCGCGATAGGTCTGTCGGCCGGTCTGTTCACAATGGCTTGCATTGCCGGCCATATTGCGCTATATACTTCTTGGTTTATGCCTTTTTTCATTATCGCATTTGTAGCGATGATGATAGTGCCGGGACATATTCTCAACAATAAAGCACGAAAAGCAGCATGAAAGAGCTGAATCCGCTTCTGCACTCGCAACTCCGGCTTGCCGTCATTTCCATTCTGATGAATGTGGAGGAAGCAGATTTCGTGTATCTCAAGGAGAAAACCGAATCGACCGCAGGAAACCTTAGCGTTCAACTCGACAAACTTTCATCGGCAGGATATATTTCTGTTGAAAAAGGTATGTCGGGGAAACGCCCCAGGACCACCTGCTCCATCACTCAGGAAGGAAGGAAAGCATTTGAAGAATATGTCGATGCCTTGAAGACGTATCTTCATATATAGAGATGCCCGCAAGACCCTGTTAGTTCTGACAGCCCCCTGTCTACAGTTTTCGACTTTTGGTTAATCAGGGTTCTTTCGATGCGTTCTTTTTTTGCTCATACTCCTGATAAGAGGCTGCATAAGTGCCGGTTCTGCTTACATAGCCCCATACATCATCTTTTGAAACCTCATACCATCCGTTGAACATATCGGACATGGAGTCATAGACACATGGAATAATGGCGAAGCCTTTGCTGTCGATCAATCCCCATTTGCCGTTAAGACACACCATGGCATGGCCATTCTCGGTGTAATCTTTGGCATCGTCGTATATCGCCTTGACAACCGGATAGTTGGTGACATCGATGAAGCCGAATTTACCACCGGTCACAATCCGCGCAAGACCGGTCTCGGGATTGAACGGGTATGCGTTTTCATATTGATAACCTATCTGGAGCACAAACGAACCATCTTCAAAGCTCAGATTATAATAACCGAAAGCATTCTGCCCCAAAGCCTTATCCGTTTCCATATTCTCGATGGGCATGGGGAATTCCATTCTGTACCGGCTCTGGGCAAAGAGCGACAGGCAGCCGTATGACAGAAGTGCGAGAAGAATTGCAAATTTCGTTTTCATAAGCTCTTAATTATTCCCCGGAATGGCATCATCTCTGAACGAGGACGCCATCCCGGGGAAATTGTGTTTCAAGTATTTGACAGTTATTACAACTTTTTAGTGTCAAGAGCCAGTCTGACTGACTTTACGCGGACATAGTTGTCATAGTCATTGTCGCTATAGGGGACAGTCTCTAGTTTGGCCTTCGTGCCCGTCGGGAGGACAAGTTTGCCGTCAACCACTTTGAATCCTTGGAAGGATCCGATTCTGGCACTTGTCACTTCGGTGCCCTGTTCGTCGCAGCCGATCAGCATCAGCGGCAGCATCAGATATTGCACATCGTGAGAACGCAGCCATGATTCAGTCACATCCAGATTGATATCTTTAGCGGTCTCGATATCGCCCTTGACATCATACATTGAATTCACGCTGTTGGCAAATTCCTTGAACGACAGGCTGACGGGGCTAACTACTTTGAAATCCTCGCCGGTAGAGATCTCGATTGGTTGATCGTCGAGCTTCTTGCCGGCTTCTTCGATCCTGGCACGATATTGCTCTTTAAGCTCATCAATCTGCGACGATGCTTTTTTGTAGCTGGCTTCAGATTTCTGAGCCGATTCTTCGATTTTGTCACGCTGAGCCTGATAGTCGGCGTAGATGGCCGGGACCTCGCCGAACACCAGGCAGTTCTCGGAAGAAGAACCTCCACCCGAGCAGGCCGTCAGGGCAACAGCACCCAACAGAGCCATCATTGTCTGTTTGAATTTTTTCATGATAATTTAATTAAATTGCAGGAAATTTATTTGATGATGATTTTGGAGGAAGTGCCATTGGCAAGGCGGACGATGTAGATGCCGGGGGCGAGGTTGTGGCCGGCGAAGGTGCCGGTGTAGACCCGGATGCCCTGCAGGGTGGTGATGTTTACTTCGGTGTCTTCATCGATGACTACATTGTCGATGCCGCCCGATTTGGCTTCTACGGTGAGTTCGCAGCTTGCCGACAGTTCTCCGCAATGCACGGTGATGGTGGCTGTGCCTACGGTAAGGAGGGAAACAAGTCCGTCGTTGTCGACACTTGCCACTTCGGGGTTGGAAGAGCTCCATGTCAGTGCGTTGTCAGTGGCATTTTCAGGCTCGACTGTGGCTTTGAGCAGCAAGGTTGTGCCTGCTTTGCCTGTATATTCCGTGATGTCGAGTTTGAGTCCGGTAGCAGGGATTGTAGTTTCGTCGGGGTCGTTTTCAAGACCGGGTGCGATCCAGCGGAGATATGGGTATCCGTCGTTCAGGTCGTTGCGCCGTCCCCAGATTTCAGCAAAGTCAAATCCGGGCTTGGTGTCCATACGTTTCATGTCGGATTCGGAGAGCCCGGTGCCGAGTTTGTAGGGGTTGGGGACACATTCCCAGGAGGGAAGATTATCCCAGTCGGATTCGGAACCGAAGATGTCGCCGAGCCGGGTCATGTCGTAGTAAGCGCCGTTGTTCGTGTGAGTACCGCCATAAACGGCGCCACCCGGACGTTTGTTGTCCTCCATAGTCCATGTCCAGTCGAGACCGGAGGCGCACCAGCTGTTGTTGATAACCGACCGGTCGCCCTGATTGACTACAAGGCCGCCGAAATTGCCATATTTCACCCATCGGACATCGGAAAGTGCATATGAATTGTCGATGTTGACCTCGGAGAAATATGTCAGGCCGCCGAAACTCTGGCTTTTGAGGTGAGCCTCAACAATGGCGTAGCACTCTTCCACGGGGGCGGCTGTCGGTAATCTCGCTGCCACTCAACACAAAACCTGCAAGGCCGCCGGCTCCTCTCATCGAAGCCACCCTGCCGGTAGAGACGCAATCCCTGACTGTGCACGAAGTCAGTTGTGCCGCCAGACCGCCGGCGCCCGATACCGAGCGCACCGAGGCCGCCGAGGAGCAGCGCTCGAATGTGGTTCCTTCGGCTTCTGCCACGATGCCTCCGGCCGCACCGCCTTCTCTCTCGGATGTGCCGCACATGATGAGACCATCTACAGCTATGTCGGTAATGGTGGAATTCTTGGCCACGCAGACTAATGCGGCACCTTGAAGGACACTCTGGATGTTTGCGTTCTCAAGCTTGAGATTAGTGATAGTAGCATTTTCGATATTGCCGAACAGCGATTTGCTCCAGCCTGTGAAATCGAAAGTGCCGTCGTTGAACGGGTCATCAAAATTATCAACAAATTCCGAGTCGTGAGCATACCACAGATTGTGGATTGAGTGACCGTCGCCGTCGAAATTTCCTTTGAACCAGAAATCTTCGCTCCAGAAACCGCCGGGGTTCTGCTCGGGGTCATCGTTGTTTATGTTCGACATGCCGATGGGATCCCATAGAGGTTTGTCCTTGTCGGGAGTGGCGGTATCGCTCAGCCAGAGGTCGGCCGTGAGTCGGAAGTATTTGCCTTCAAAGGTCTCGTTGGCATTGGTGCGTTTGGCCAGACCGGCCAGTTCGGCTGCGGAGCTGATAAGATAGGGATTCCCGGGACTTCCGTCCCCCTCCCACTCTGTGTCGGCCAAGCCGTCCCATATTGTCCGGGCTGACAGACAGGGAGAGGCGACTATGGCAGATAATGCCACGACAGCCGCCTTGGATAACAGTTTAGTCATGATAGTATAAGTAAATTGGTTAAAAACAAAAGAAATACAGCCCCCCCATTGATGCAGTTGATTACAGCTTTCTGTAATTGATATAGGAAAGATGTCTAAAGGGTTCTATGCAGGGATGTTCAGCGGTTGCAGCTTTTTTTGATATAGCCTTTGTCGATGGCCTTGACGATGAGGTCGGCAACATTGACCGCCCCGAGTTTGGCAAAGAGCGATTTGCGATGTGCTTCGACTGTGTTTTCGGAGACGAACATGGCGGCTGCGATTTCGCGTGAGGTTTTGCCTTGCGAAATCTGATACAGCACTTCCAGCTCACGTGCCGACGGGTGGAGGCTGTCGTCTCCGGCTGCCTTCAGGGTCTTGTGCACCTCCTCGCAGTAGTAGTTGTTTCCATGCAGAATTTCTTCTATGGCCGTGATGATTTCACTTCCTTCCCCCGATTTGTAGATTATAGCGTTTACGTCTCTGGCAAGCAACTTTCTGAGCGTCCATATTTCATCGTGGACGGTGCTGACGATTATATGCGCCACAGGGTTCCGGGCGCGAATCATCTCTATCAGCACAAATCCGTCGAGGTCGGGCAACTCGAGATCTATGATATAAAAATCGAATTCATTCCCGGCATCGAGCTGTGCCACAAGGGCCATGGCTGTGCTGAATTTAGTGACGTTGTTGGCATTGCGGCTTGCAAGAATGGCAGTCATGCCTTCCCTTACAAGGTCGTGATCGTCAACAACGGCTATCTTCATTTGTGATAGTATAGATTGGTCGTCCATAAGCGTGTGAACAATTGCATTTGGTTGTAAATGCAAAATTACCTCGCTTATGCACGCTCGTCAATTACGGATTTCCGTAGTTTTTCAAAGTCTCCGCGAGATAAGTTTAAAAATTCAGCGTCAGTTTCACTGTTGTGCCTGTCGGTTGGTGTGATTCGATCGAGACGTCACCCCCGATGGCGTTGGCTCTGCGGCGGATGGAGTCAATGCCGATTCCCTTTCGGCCGGCAGATGCTTTCGGCTGATATGTGCCGTTATCGGTGATGGTGGCCGCCAGCGTTTCTTTTGTAAGAGTCAGTGTCACGTTGATGTTTGTGGCGCCGGAGTGTTTGACGGCGTTGCCTACGGCTTCCTGAATGATGCGGTAAATTTCGAGAGCCGTGGCATCGGGCACTTCACCCCAGTCTGCGTCATCGGCCGATGAATCGTAACTTAAGGCTGTTTCCCCCTTGTTGGCATCGGCCTGCTTTGATATGAAGAATCTCACGACTTCATCGAGTGAGGCGTAAGAGAATTCGGGCGGCATCAGTTCGTGGGATATGCGGCGCACCGATTCGCGGCAGGTGTCGATCATTTCCGCGGTGGAGTCGGCGGGCTTTCCGGCATTTATGTTCATACTGATGGCGAGGAGGTCGTTGCATACGCCGTCGTGCAGTTCGCGGGCCATGCGCTGGCGTTCGCTCTCGAGCCCCTCGACGTATTGTTGTGTGAGTTGTCGGCCTATGTCGGCACGGATTCTGGCAAATTCCATTTCGCGTTGCATACGGCGACGTTTCTGGCGGGTGGCATATATCACGAAAATTACCGCGCCGATCAGCAGAAGTGCCAGAGCGGCAAAAAGCCACATCAGCGTGCCGGCTCTCCGGGCTTCGCTCTGCGCCAGGGCAAGCTGGGTTTCTTTCGTCTCATATTTGATGGTCAGATCGCGCAGGCTGTCGGCTTTTTCCTGCGCCCAGAGGCTGTCACGGGTCTCGTTGCTCTGTAGAAGGGTTTTGTAGGCATTCCGGTAGTCGCCAAGATCGGCATAGGCCATGTGCAGATTGTTGTAGCAGTCGAATTTCACAAAAGGCAGATTGTCGATACCCTCCAACCCGAGAATTTTGTCAAACCACACTATGGCGCCACGATTATCACTGTTTTTCAGGCAGATTGAGCACTCGGCCTGATAATATGCCATTTTGGATGTCATGGAGGTGATTTCAGGCATCAGTTCCAGACATTTCCGGCGCCATGACTCTGCCCCGGCTTTGTCGCCGCTGCGGTCCGACAGCAACATGGTGTAGGCCGCGGCGCGAAATGCGGCATCGTTGCTTCCGCTCTCAATGGAGTTCTGATATGCAAGGTCCTGATATTTCAAAGCGCGGTCAATGTCGCCACACCCTGTGAGAACGGAGCCTACGACGCCATAGACCACACCTTTCAGCTCCGGATCATTGCTCTTAGCAACCCAGTCGCCGGCCAGCACGGCGTTGCGGCCCGCTTCATCCTTGTTCTGCATGTCGAGGTTCAGCACCGACAGATTGATATAGAGCGACGCAATCTCCTCGATAGCTTCCTGGTCCGGATTTTCGCGGAATTTGCCCGATGTGATGATTGCCAGCGCGGTCTCATATTTTTGCAGCGCCTCGTCGATGCGGCCTAAGGAGCGGAGAAACACTCCCTGGGCTGCATTGGTGCCCACTATCTGAACAGGGTCGCCGCTTTTCACGGCCCGACGGATAGCTTCCTCGCCGACAACGGCCGCCGAATCGGTGCGGCCTATGCTGTGCAGACTGTCGGCCGCCTCCCGCAGGCGGCCTATCCCGGCAATGTCGTCGGCCGATGCGAAAGAGATCAGCGACGTGAGGGATAGCAGCAAAGATATGATTACACTTTTCATGGCATGTCGGGTTAATATTCCCGGCAAATATACGTTTTATTTGTAAAATATAGGGCGTTGTTTCAGATTTTTTGTAACTTTGCATATCTCATGGAAAACATCACCTCATAACCAATCAGATGAATAAAAAACTTTTGTTATCACTTTCATTAGCGGCGATCTCGCTCACCGGAGCGTATGCTGCCGGCGACTCATTCCGCGCACCGGCTTATCCGCTGATAACTATCGACCCCTACACGAGCGCCTGGTCGATGTCTGACAATCTCTATGACCAGGAGGTAAGACACTGGACCGAGTCGGCCTACCCGCTGATAGGTGTAGTCACTGTCGACGGTACTCATTATCGTTTCATGGGCACTGAGACTCCGATCCTCGACACGGCCCTGCCTACGGCTGCCGAAAAGGGCTGGACAGGGAAATACACTACCGACGAGCCGGCTGCCGACTGGTATAAGCCGGATTTCAATGACTCGGCGTGGAAAACCGGCGTGGGTTCGTTTGGCGACATCCCCGAGGAGCGGCTGGCAAGAACTAAATGGGACACCCCGAAGATCTGGGTGCGCCGCGATTTTGCTCTCCCGTCCTACGTCATGGGGAAACCGATATACCTCCACTATTCGCACGACGATGATGCAGTGATTTATATCAATGGCATCAAACTCGTCGACACCGGCTCTTTTAACAGAGATGTGATTGTGGAATTGCCTCAGAAGATTGTCGACACCCTGAAACCGGAGGGTAACGTGATCGCGGCATTCTGCCATAACCGTGGAGGCTACGCTTTCATTGACTTCGGGCTGGACTTTGAGGCAAATAAATCACGCTACTTCACCGAGACTGCGGTCCAGACCAAAGCCGAGGTGCTGCCCATGAACACCGTCTACGGGTTCAGATGCGGCGCTGTCGACCTCACGCTCACTTTCACATCACCCGCTTTCCTCCGTGATCTGGAACTGCTTTCCCGCCCTGTCAACTATATTTCGTATGATGTGAAGAGCAATGACGGGAAAAAACATGACGTGAAGTTGTATTTCGAGGCCGGACGCCAGTGGGCTGTGGAAGATCTATCACAGTCGAGCGTCTCCGCGATAACCCGGCGTGAGGGCCTGACATTTGTCTCTACCTCCAACCGCATTCAGAAACCGCTCAGCAAGGCGGGCGACCATACCCGCATCGACTGGGGTACATTCTATCTCGCTGCATCCGACAAGAACAGCGAGCCTTTCATGAACGACGGAAGAACGGCACGCACCGGGTTCCTCTCAGGTAAAAAAATAGGGGAGAAATCAGGCGAAGAGATCGGTCTGGTGATTGATCTCGGCAATGTCAAAGCCCATGGCGGATACATCATGGCCGGATATGACGACAACTATTCCATCCAGTATTTCGGACAGAATCTGCGCCCCTACTGGAACCGCAACAATGATTCCGACATCTTCAAGCAGTTTATTCTCGCTGCCCGCGATTATAAAAAACTGATGAAAGAGTCAGCACGGTTCGACGCCGAGCTTCTCAAGGAGGCCGCAGAAGTCGGCGGCGATGAATATGCCACGCTCTGCGCCCTCGCCTATCGTCAGGCGGTGGCCGCACACAAACTGGTGGAATCGCCCAAGGGTGAAATCCTATGGCTTTCCAAAGAGAACGACAGCAACGGCTCGATAGGAACTGTCGACGTCACTTATCCCTCGGCCCCGATGTTCCTGATCTACAATCCGGAACTGGTCAAAGGTCTGATGAACCATATATTTGATTTCAGCGAAAGCGGCCGATGGACAAAACCTTTCCCCGCTCACGACGTGGGCACATATCCTCTTGCCAACGGCCAGACCTACAGCGGCGACATGCCCGTGGAGGAGGGCGGCAACATGCTGTGCCTCACTGCCGCATTGGCTGCCGTGGAGGGTAATGCCGACTATGCCAAAAAACACTGGGACGCGCTGACCACATGGACCAACTACCTCGTGGAAAAAGGGCTCGATCCTGAGAATCAGCTCTGCACCGACGACTTCGCCGGCCATTTCGCCCATAATGCCAACCTGTCGGTCAAAGCCATTCTCGGCATCGCATCCTATGCCTACCTCGCTGATATGCTCGGTGAGAAGAAAACTGCTGAGAAATACTACAAAATCGCCCGTGAAATGGCCGCCGAATGGGAAGTTATGGCAAACGACGGCGACCACTACCGTCTGACATTCGACAAACCAGGCACCTGGAGCCAGAAGTATAATCTCATATGGGACAAACTGCTCGGGCTCAACATTTTCCCCGATAAAGTAATAGCGACCGAAATCCCTTATTATCTCACGAAGCAGAACATCTACGGCCTCCCGCTCGACAATCGCGAAACCTACACCAAGACCGACTGGATAATGTGGACCGCGACACTCGCGCCCGACAAGGCAACATTCATGAAATTCATCACCCCGGTATATAAATTCATGAATGAGACGGTGGATAGGGTTCCGATGAGCGACTGGCCATATACCGACCGTCCTAAACGCCGCGGATTTAAAACACGTTCGGTCGTAGGCGGATACTACATAAAGATGCTCGAAAACCGATTGAAAAAATAATCCCCCGACCAACACCAAACTCTAAATAGAGACATCCGACTGCCTGGAGATTCCATTGCAATCGGATGTCTTTATTTCATATTATTCCGGTAGCATCTATGCTGCCAAAAATATCTTAATATTATTTAGCTTTGATGTGCCATATTTTTGCCCATGCCGATGCTAATTTTGTCGGTGAAAGTCACAGTGGCTTTCCATGGTACATCTAAACTTAATAATGTATGACATTTATCATTGTTATTCTCTGCGCTTTTGCATGGATTGGTCAGGCTCTCAAAGACGGGGCTGATGTATAACGTAACCCGATAATATTTGTTGAAATGTCTTTCTGGAATTTTATTGGCGGGTTCGCCCTGTTCAACATGATTTGCGACTGGTTTTCCGGGAAGCCGAAGTCGCAACATCAGTCATACCCACCGGCGCACTACGATGCCCGTGATGCTGAATATGAAACTCGTATTGAGGAATTGCAGCGGGAAATAGAGCATTCCAAAGCGAAGATTGCCGAGTATCAGCAAATCATTGACAGCGAAAGCACGTATGGCATTGATGACGCAGATGTAGACGAGTTACAAGAGCGCATAGATGTGCTTGAAGAGCAACTCGACAGTTGCGACGTGATGTCCGACCGCTATGATCGCATTCAAGACGAGATAGACCGTCTACAGGATCGACTCGATGATATAGAGAACCGGCAGGATACATATAACGACCTGCAAGACGAACTGGACGACCTTTATGATGACTTAGACGATTTAGAAGAAGACCGTGACGATGATTGGTGAGAATAACCACTGAACATATTTGCTCCAAGTTTTTAACTTCCCACGGTTCGGTGAAGCCGGGGAAACGTAAAGCGGGTGATTTAGGACGTGGATTTTGGAGGGCTACTGCGGTGTGCGAATCAGCGGGTGCGGGCGATGATGAAATCGAGCAGGGCGATGAATGAGGTGCGGGCGGGTGTGTCGGGGAAGTTGGCGCACAGGATGTCGCATGCCTGGTCGCGCAGCCGTTGCATTGTGGCGTGTGCATAGTCGATGCCGCCGCAGCAGTGGGCGTAGTCGATCAGTTGTGTGATTTCGTCGGGAGTCAATTGCTCGCGGTGAGCCAGTTCCACCATTTCGCTATGGAGCGTGCCTTCGCCGGTGAGGAGGGCATGGAGCAACGGCAGGGTGATTTTCCCCTCGCGAAGGTCGTTGCCGGTGGGTTTGCCGATGTCGGCATTGTCGTAGTAGTCGAAAATGTCGTCGCGAATCTGGAAACAGAGGCCTAACAGGCGGGCAAATTCGCGCAGGGCGTCGATTTTTGCAGCATCCTCTGCTCCGGCGGCGTAAGCGCCTACTTCCGCGCAGCTTACGAAGAGTGATGCGGTCTTACGATAAATGATTTCGAAGTAGGCTTTTTCGTCGAAATTGTTGAACCGGGCAGTGTAGATTTCGTCGAGCTCGCCGATGGATAGCAGACGTCCGAGAGATGCGATGGACCCGACGATACGCAGGTCGGAGGTTTCGGCCGCCAGCCGCAGGGAGTTCGAGAGGAAGAAGTCGCCTATGAGCACTGCCAGATGGTTGTCCCAGATGCCGTTTATTGTGGCGGCGTCGCGGCGCACGCGGGTGTCGTCGACCACATCGTCGTGGATTAGCGAGGCATTGTGCAGCAATTCCACTGCCACTGCACCTTTTATCACCCTGTCGTTCACCTCTCCCAACAACCGGGCCGAGAGGAGCACCATAATGGGGCGTATCTGCTTCCCTTTTCTTTCCAGATAGTTTGCTATAACCTTATTCATCAATGCGTTGGGCGAGCTCAGAGTAGCTCCGATAAGATTATTGAGCTGCTCGAGTTCCGGCGCAAGGGCGTGTTGGATAGCTTGGAATGTGGTCACTCTACTGGAAATTTTTGCGCAAAATTACGAAAAGTTCCCGAAAACACCCTAAAATCCGCGGGAAAAAGTTAACTTTGTGGTCGGATTGCATCGCGGGCGCTGCCTAAGAGACAATTCATGTCCATGAAACACACAACAGAACAATTAAAAAAAACTTTCATTTTATCGGACACTGCATCAGGCAGTAAGGCATTCGACATTATGGACAACAACAAGCAGAGAGTCACAGAACTCGACAAAGTCGCCGTAAGATTTTCAGGCGACTCAGGCGACGGCATGCAGCTGGCCGGAAACATTTTCACCAATGTCTCCGCCGGGCTGGGCAACTCCGTCTCTACCTTTCCCGACTATCCGGCCGAAATCCGCGCCCCGCAAGGTTCGCTCGGCGGCGTTTCCGGCTTCCAGGTGAGCATTGGTGCGGGCGTACATACCCCCGGCGACAAATGCGACGTGCTGGTGGCCATGAATCCCGCGGCTCTCAAACAGAATTATAAGTTTCTCAAACCCGGCGGCGTGATCATCACCGACGTCGACTCCTTCCGCGAGGAGGGGCTTAAGAAAGCACAGTTCACCACCGACGATCCCATCAAGGAGCTGGGCATCACCGCCCAGGTGGTGGAGGTGCCCGTTACATCCATGACCAAGGCCGCTCTGGCCGATTCGGGCATGGACATCAAGAGCGTGCTCAAATGCCGCAACATCTTCACTCTCGGCCTCATCTGCTGGCTCTTCGACCGCCCCGTCGAGGCAGCCGTTAACATGATCCGCGACAAATTCGCCAAGAAGCCTGCAATCGCGGAAGCCAACACCAAAGTGATCATGGCCGGATATGACTACGGCCACAACATCCACGCTTCCGTCTCGACCTACAAAGTGCAGACCGAGCCGATCGTGCCCGGCACATACACCGACATCAAGGGCAACCAGGCACTCGCATGGGGTCTGATCGAGGCTTCCGAGAAAGCCCACATGCCTCTGTTCCTCGGTTCATACCCCATCACCCCCGCCACCGACATTCTCCACGAACTGGCAAAACGCAAAGACCTCGGCGTGAAAGCCTGCCAGATGGAGGACGAGATTGCCGGCGTATGCTCGGCCATCGGCGCCTCTTTCGCCGGTTCGCTGGCCGCCACCTCCACTTCGGGTCCCGGTCTGGCGCTCAAAAGCGAGGGTATCGGTCTGGCCGTGATGGCCGAACTTCCGTTGGTGGTAATCGACGTGATGCGCGGCGGTCCCTCGACCGGTCTCCCCACAAAGACCGAGCAGACCGACCTCGCACAGGCACTCTACGGCCGTAACGGCGAAAGCCCGCTTGCAGTGGTGGCTCCCGTTTCGCCCACCGACTGCTTCAACATGGCTTTCGAGGCCTCGCGCATCGCTCTGGAACACACCACTCCCGTCATCCTTCTGGCCGACGCTTTCATCGGCAACGGCTCATCGGCATGGCGCATCCCCGACGACAATGAATTCCCCGAAATAAAGCCCAAAGAGGTGCCTCAGGAGCTTCGCGCATGCTGGACACCCTACATGCGCGACCCCGAAACCCTGGCACGCTACCGCGCCGTGCCCGGCACCGAGGGACTCGCACACCGTCTGGGCGGTCTTGAAAAAGACGAGAAGACAGGCGCCATCTCCACAGCGCCCGCCAACCATGCCCGCATGGTCGAAATCCGCCGCGAAAAAGTGGCACGCATCGCCAACGACATCCCTCTGCAGGAAGTGGTCTGCGACTCACCCGAGGCCGACACACTGCTCATAGGCTGGGGAGGCACCTACGGCCATCTCTACGATGCCGCCGAGGAACTCAACCGCCGCGGCATGAAAGTGGCTCTGGCCCAGTTCCGCTACATCAATCCCCTCCCCTCCAACACCGGCGAGATCTTCAGCCGCTACAAAAACCTCATCGTGGCCGAACTCAACACCGGTCAGTTTGCCGACTATCTGCAGGCCCGCTTCCCCGAGCGCCTCTTCAAGCGCATCAACAAGGTCGAAGGCCAGCCCTTCCTCGTAGGCGAACTGGTGGAACAGACCATCGCCATCCTTTCAGGCAAAGAAGAGGCCTGATCCTTCTCATTTTCACTCACATTCAAGACTTTGAACTTTATGGAATGTAACGAAAAGCAGCAGGGTCAGCCCTGTGAAGCATATAAAGCATCGGACTACAAAAACGCCAGCCCCGTGCGCTGGTGTGCCGGCTGCGGCGACCACGCCATCCTCAACTCTCTCCACAAGGCCATGGCCGAATATGGCGTGGCTCCCCACATGACCGCCGTAATCTCGGGTATCGGATGTTCGTCGCGACTCCCCTACTACATGAACACCTACGGCTTCCACACCATCCACGGTCGCGGCGCGGCAGTCGCCACCGGCTTCAAAGTGGCCAACCCTGCGATGACCGTATGGCAGATTTCGGGCGACGGCGACGGCCTGGCCATCGGCGGCAACCACTTCATCCATGCAGTGCGCCGCAACGTCGACATCAACATCATGCTGCTCAACAACCGCATCTACGGCCTCACCAAGGGACAGTACTCCCCCACCTCGGCCCGCGGCTTCGTGTCGAAATCATCGCCCTACGGCACCACCGAGGATCCCTTCATCCCGGCAGAACTGGTGTTCGGCGCCCGCGGCAATTTCTTCGCCCGTGCCATTGACGTGGATCTCACAGGCTCGCGCGAAGTGATGCTCGCAGCCGCCCGCCACACCGGATGCTCCGTGGTGGAGATCCTGCAGAACTGCATGATTTTCAACAACGGCATCCACTCGGCAATCACCGACAAGGAGCACCGCGCCGACCGCACCATCCACCTCGTCCATGGGCAGAAAATGCTTTTCGGCAAGGAGAACGAAAAGGGTCTGGTGCGCGACGGATTCTTCCTCAAAGCCGTTGAAATCGGCAAGGACGGATACACCCTCGACGACGTCCTCGTGCACGACGCCCACACGCCCCAGAACTTCCTCCACCAGCAGCTGGCCATGATGGATGGCACCGCGCTCCCGGTGGCTGTAGGTGTGATCCGCGACGTCGACGCACCCGCTTATGATCAGGAAGTTGCCGCACAGGTCGAGGAAGTGCGCTCCCGCAAAGGCTTCAAATCGCTCCGCGACATGATCCTTGCAGGCGACACCTGGACCGTGGAATAATCCGTCCGCAACCCCGAAAATCATCCCGGCCGAAACATTACCGGCAGAATTGCATTATATATAATATGAGCAATCAACCCAACACTCCTCCGCCCTATCCGCCCCGTCGCTCTCCCGAGGAAACTCAGGGAGAACGGTGGGGAGAATATGCTTCCCGTCAGTCCGGACAGCAGCCCTGCCCCGGTCAGCCCGGCGCGCCCGGTCAGCAGACCTGGCAGGGACAACCGCAGCAGCCCTACGGCTACGGTGCTCAGCAGCAGCCACCTTATGGCTACGGGCAACAGCCGCCTCAGTCGCAGCCCTACGGCTACGGTCAGCAGCAGCCTCCTTATGGCTACGGACAGCAACCGGCGCCACAGCCCTGGCAGCCCTACGGCGTACAGCAGCCCCGCTCCAACTCCATGGGCATCATAGGCTTTATCTTCGCCCTGTTGAGCATATTCTGCGGCTGGATTCCCATTGCCGGCTGGATAGTATGGCTGGTGGGTGCCGTGTTCTCGTTCATCGGCCTCTTCTCGCGTCCGCGCGGACTGGCAATAGCCGGAGTGGTTATCTCGCTGGTTCTTATCCCGCTGATCATCACGGTGCTGATTGCTCTCAACGCAGCCTCTGATATTCTCTTCTACGATCTCTGAGCATAAACTCACTTCCTAATTTTTTCAAACATCTGCTCCATGGGTAAATTTATTCAGGAATTCAAGGAATTCGCAATGAAAGGCAACGTTGTCGACATGGCCGTCGGTGTTATCGTCGGCGGTGCCTTCGGCAAAATCGTCAGCTCTCTGGTCAACGACGTAATCATGCCTCTGGTGACACTGCTCACCGGCGGCGTGAATTTCACCGACAAGAAAATGGTGCTCCGCGAGGCCGTGATGAACGGGCAGGATATAGTCAGCCCCGAAGTGGCACTCACCTGGGGCGTGTTTGTGCAGAGCATTGTCGATTTCATCATCATCGCCCTCTGCATCTTCATGGCCATCCGGTTCATGAACAAACTCAAATCGGCCACAAAGAAAGCCGAGGAAGAGGCTGCCGAAGCAGCTCCCGCCGGTCCCACAGAACTGGAAATCCTCTCGAAGGATCAGGAACTCCTCACCGAGATCCGCGACCTGCTGAAAGAGAAATCCGCAAAATAATCCCCACGATCCGGCACAGAGCATATGGCTTCACCTGTTTTCCTTCTGGGCTTTATGGGCACCGGCAAAACCACCTTGGGGCGTGCCCTCGAAGCCCGTATGCCCCTTTGGCGCTATCTCGACCTCGACGACGAGATCCAGCGCCGGGCCGGCATGTCGATTCCCCGCATCTTCGCCAATTATGGAGAGAAGGTATTCCGGCAGATGGAACGTGAAGCCCTCGACGAAGTGCTCCCGCTTGAGAATGTGATCATCGGGTGCGGCGGCGGCACGCCCTGTTTCTTCGACAACATGGACAGGATGAACGCCGCTGGCATCACCGTGTGGCTCCAGGCGCGCCCCGACACCCTGCTGCGGCGCCTGATTGTGGCGCAGGCCACCCGCCCGAAGCTCAACGGCATGTCGCACTCCGACCTCGAAGCCTACATCGCCTCGGAGACCGCCGCCCGCGAACCCTTCTACTCCCGGGCGCGCCACACATTCCCTTCCGATCTGCTCGAAAGCCCGGCCGAAGTCGAGGCGTCGTGCCGATTCTTCATCCGTAAATTCATACCTGAGTCATGAACGCCCCCACACCGCTTGAACAGGCTGTGGAAACAGCTGTGGCACGCCGTCGGCTCTCGATAGGTCTGCCGCGATGCGTCAACTCGTCGGAACAGCGTTTCCCGCTGACGCCCGAAGCTGTCGGCGCTCTCACCGGACGCGGATTCAGAGTGGTGATCGAGGAGAACGCCGCCGCCCACATCCACTATGCCGACACGGCCTACATGCGCGCCGGAGCGGTCATAGCCTCGCGCACCGAAACGCTCGAGGCTGACATCGTGATCCATCTGGCACCCCTGCCGGCAAATGACATCGCATGCCTGCGACGCGGCGCTCTGCTGCTCACCCTCGCCAACCTCGGGCGCGATGACGGAGCCGAAGTAATCAGGCGACTTCTCGACCGGCATATCATCAACATCGCCATCGACCTCATCGCCGACGACGAAGGGCATCACCCCTTTGCCGACATCCTCTCGGAAATCGACGGGCGCGCGGCCATGGTCATGGCATCATCCATGCTGGCCGACCCCGAGCGGGGCAAAGGAATCCTGTTGGGAGGCATCGCCGGAGTGATACCGTGCGAGGTAGTGGTATTGGGAAGCGACCTTGCCGCCTGCGCGGCCGCCCGAAGCGCCGTCGGCCTGGGAGCCACGGTGAAAATGTTTGACGACGACGTCTACCGCCTGCGTCGCGCCCTGCGCCGCTTAGGCGAGGGCGTTGTTGGGTCGTCGCTCCATCCCAACGCTCTCGAGAACGCCCTCCACACTGCCGACGTGGTCATATGCTCCTCGTCGCAATGTCGCGTGGAAGTTGACTCCGAGGGGGAGAAAATAATGAAGAAAGGGGTGCTGGTGTTCGATATCACCTCACAGCCGGGACGCACATTCCCCGCCATGCCCCTGATCGACCTCGGGCGCAGTAAAACCGCCTCGCCGCTTGCCGGGCGCCGATGCTGCCACTGCAACGTGGGCGCGGCGGTGCCCCGCACAGCCGCCATGGCGCTGAGCGACACTTTCATCACCCTGCTCGACGACATTGCCGGAAAAGGCACTTGCTCTAACGCGATCCAGCTCACCCACGGCATACAGCAGGCGGCGCTCACATTCCTCGGCAAAGCCGTCAACGCCCGCGTAGCCTCCATAGCAGGTGTCCGCTACACCGACATCAACATCCTCCTTTCACTCAGCTGATCCTCATGGCAAAACAGAAATACTATGTAGTGTGGGAAGGTCGTGAGCCCGGTGTCTACGACAACTGGGATGACTGTTTCGAGCAGGTCAACGGTTTTCCCGGCGCGAAATACAAAGCATTCCCGTCGCAGGATGCAGCCGTCAGCGCATATCGCGGCGACGGCGCCGCCGAGGAGGAACTGCTCACACGCATCGCCCTGCACACCAGCGAGGCCGCCCGTCCGGTTGAGGCCGCACAACCCGGCGTGTCGGTTTCCGCCAAGTCGCAGCCGGTTTCCGGGCCGGCCTCTTATCCCGATTACTCCAGAATCCCCGAAATCAACCTGTCGGCCATCGCCACCGATGGCGCCTGTGCAGGCAATCCCGGCGTGATGGAGTACCGCGGCGTGAAAGTGGCGACCGGAGAGGAGATCTTTCATGTCGGCCCTCTGCCCGACGGCACTAACAACGTAGCGGAATACCTTGCCCTGGTGCATGCGCTCGCATTGCTGTTCAAACAGAACGACGGCACCACCCCCATCTACACCGACTCGGGCACAGCCGTGGCGTGGGTCCGCAACCGCGGATGCCGCACTAAGCTGGAGCCAACCGAGCGCAACCGTCGCATTTTCGAGATGATAGCGCGCGCCAATGTGTGGCTCCGCACCCACACCCCCACCAACCCCATACTCCGCTGGAGCACATCGCTCTGGGGCGAGATACCGGCTGATTTCGGCAGAAAATGATCTGACTGTTATTTCTTTACGCGGGAAGGATTGGCGGCCACAAAAGCCGCCCACGACGAACTGCCGCGGGTGGATTTAGGAATCGCAGCGCCGCCCGCACTCCCCTGCGGAGCCGCCGGCATAGCAGCGGCTTTGGCAGTCTCATAAAAATGACACAGCGCTGCCGCCAGAGCATCAGTGGCGTCAAGCTCGGGCAACAGCTGTTCGGCGGGAATGTCGAGGATGCGCCTCAACAGCTCCTGCACCTGCTCTTTCGATGCCGCGCCGTTGCCCGTGATGGCCTGCTTGATTTTTCTCGGTTCATATTCGGTGATAGTGAGGTCGCGCTCGAGCGCTGCGGCCATCGCCACCCCCTGGGCGCGGCCCAGTTTCAGCATCGACTGCACATTTTTACCGAAAAATGGTGCCTCGATGGCCAGTTCGTCGGGCACATACTGATCGATTAGCGAAGTCACACGCTCGAATATGCGCCGCAGGCGCATATAATGGTCCTCATATTTCGACAGCCTTATCACTCCCATGGCCACTGCCCGAGGCCGGCGCCCGTCGATGCCGAGGATGCCGTAGCCCATGACATTGGTGCCGGGGTCAACCCCCATGATCACCCTCTGGAACTGCCTGACCGACAGTCCCGAGTTGCTTTCATGAATCTGCGAGCCGGCTTCCATGTCGCGGCTCGGGATATGGTTTCTGGCATCCATCCGGGTCAGTCTACGATTTCCATATAGGTGGTGAAGAAAAGCGCCTGGCCGTTGAATCGCGCCACAAGGTCGTCGCGCAGAATGGCGGCGGTGTCGTCGTGCCATCGCTGTCCCTGTTCGATGGATGCGGTGCGTGCCTGAATGGCCACGGATGTGGCACCCGGCTCAACACGGGTGGTGACACGGGCCATCACCTTGTCGGTGAAGATACCCGCAAGATCCATGGCCGGGAGATAAGTGTGGCGTGCCCAGGCATAGAATTCCTCCAGCCGGGCATCCTCTACGATGAACGTGGTATTGAGAATAATCATGAGGTGAGTTTTTTCTCGAAGCGGCGGCGCCGCAGAAAGCGCGGTATGAATTTGAGATGACGCCCTATGGTAGGAAGGGTGCCGTAGTAATAGCACATGATGCGGAAGCGCTCGATCAGCGACGCGCGCCGGTTGCGCGTGGTCATCCCCTCCATGAGATAATCGACCAGCACACCGTCGATATAGACATTCATGCGCGAATGCTGCAACACGCGGATACACCAGTCGTAGTCGGCCGAGAAACGGAAGCGAAGATTAAACGGGGCTGTGATCCGGCGCAGGGCGAAAAATGCCTGATGACACACCACCATGCCGTCGCGGAACGAGTTGTAGTCCAACCGCGCGGGCGCCTGAAGATGACGTCCGGCAAGCCGGTGCCCGGTGGCGTCGACAAGATCGGTCTGACCATAGACCACCCCGGGAAAATCGTTGTCCATGATGGTGTCGGCCACACACTGCAGAGTCTTGGGGGAGTGGAACGCATCGCCGGCGTTGAGAAACACCACATATTCCCCTGTGGCGCGTGCCAGCCCCTTGTTCATGGCGTCGTACAGCCCCTTGTCGGGCGAGGAAAACACCTTGCGGCGACAGTTTGCGTGGTTGCGCGCAATCTCCATGGTGTGGTCGTGCGAGGCGCCGTCGATAATCAGATGCTCATATATGCCGAACGACTGCGCGTCGACACTCGCCAGTGTCACCGGCAATTCCTTTTCGGCGTTATAGGTGACGGTGATGATGGAAAACAGCGGGTTAACGGCTCTTTCGCGATCGTTCATAATTCTGAGTTAGAGGTTACACATATTCAAGACGGGCACCTTCATCGGTGACGGTGAGCGTGGCGTCGCGTCCGAGCAGCACCGGGCGGTTGTCATCGTCGATATGCCCCGCCGGCAGATCCATTGCCACGGGATAAGGGGCGCCCTCGGTCATCCGGGTTATCATCTGATACATGTCGGCATAGTCGGCCGACGGCTTGCGGTAGTCGGTGAACTGCCCCACGAGCAGCCCCGCAAGACGGTCGAGGATGCCGCTCAGACGCAGTTGCCACAGCAGACGCTCCACCTTATATATAGGTTCGGCAATATCTTCTATCATGAGTATGGTGCCGGGGGCTATCTGACTGTAGGGAGTGCCGAGCAGGCCGCCGATCACAGCCATATTGCCTCCGACGACGCGTCCGGTGGCCACGCCGGGTATATTGCGGGCGTAAGGAGAGCCTGAATAGCCCGACGGGAGCACCACTTCATCGGTTTCGCCGGTGAGCAGCGCCAGCAGGCGGCGGTTCTCTGGCATCCCGGGACCGTTGGCCAGATGCTTCGTCATGGAGGCGTGGACCGACTCAAGCTTATGCTTGCCCCAGAGGGCGTGCAGGGCCGAAATGTCGCTGAACCCTACCAGCCATTTGGGATGGCCGAGCACCTGAGGTTCGGCAAGAACCTTGTCGAGCTGCGGCAACAGATGCACCGCGCCATAGCCTCCGCGCGAACAGATGATTGCTTTCACTTCGGGATCGCGCAGAGCGTCGGTGAAGTCGGCGAGCCGCTCCTCCACGGTTCCTGCCATGGAGCCGCAGGCGCCGAGCGTGTGGGGCATCACCCGGGGCATGAAGCCCCATTGGCGCAGCGTTTCGCATGCGCCCTCCACATATTCCTTATGGATGATTGATGCAGGCGACAGGATGACTACCCGGTCCCCTTCGTTCAGTTTCTGCATGATCCGGAACTTGTTTAAGAGCTTGTTTAAGTCTTGTTAGCGCTTGTTTAATATTTATCAGTTGACCTGCACGGGAATGCCGGTGGCGGCATGGATGCGTTGGCCGATGGCACGCAGCTCTTCGGCGGGTATCTTTTCCAAAGTGCGCGCAGGTGTGGGACGGTCGATGGAGTAGAGCATGATCTCGCGCGGAGCGATGCGGCGGTATGCCTCAATGAGAGCGTTGACCTCCGCGTCGGTTGTGTTGTCGATGTGCCTGCCTTCCCACTCACCGCGGAGCATCATGGTCTGGATGATTCCGGTGCCCGAGAACTGCCTCAGCGACTCTATCACTTTATCGGCGGTAAAACCGGGCGAATTCGGCCTGTCGAGCACACGGATGGTATCATCGAGAGCCGAGTCGAGTTTCAGAATGTTGTTGTCGACCTTTTTGAGCGCGGCGGCCACCGCGGGATCGAAGATGCGGGTGGAATTGGTGAGCACGCTCACCTTTGCCTCCGGATAATAGCGCGAGCGCAGAGCCAGGGTGTCGTCGACGATGGCCGGGAAGTCGGGATGGAGCGTGGGTTCGCCGTTGCCCGAAAAAGTGATGACATCGAGGGGTTCGCCGGCGGCGTGCATGGCCTGCAGCTTCCGGCCGAGCAGACGGGCCACCTCGGCGCGGGGAGTGAAACCGGTGGTGCCGGCACCCTGCGCGTTGAAGCCCGCCTCGCAGTAGAGGCAGTCAAAGGAGCAGATTTTCCCGTCGTCGGGCGTGAGATTCACTCCGAGTGAAGTGCCCAGACGACGGGAATGTATCGGTCCGAAAATGGTATCGTGGAAAAGTACGGTCTGCATCTGATGCTCAGACAGTGAGGATTTCTTTTTCCTTGGCGGCGAAAAGGTCGTCGATTTTTTTCAGATATTTGTCGTGGATTTTCTGGGCGCTGTTCTCGGCGTCCTTCTCCACATCCTCGGGCATACCCTGCTTCACAGCCTTCTTGAGGCCGTCGATGGCATCGCGGCGGGCGTTGCGCACGGAAACCTTGGCGTTTTCCGCTTCGCCTTTCGACTGCTTCACCAGCTGCTTGCGACGTTCCTCGGTCAGAGGCGGAATGGAGATACGGATCACCTCGCCGTTGTTCTCGGGTGTGATGCCGAGGTCGGAGTTGATGATTGCTTTCTCGATCTCCTTGAACATCGATTTTTCCCAGGGGGTGATGGTGATGGTGCGCGCGTCGGGCACGGCGATGTTTGCCACATTCGACAGGGGTGCCTGCGAGCCGTAGTAGTCCACGCGGATGGCGTCGAGGATTTTGGGATTGGCCTTTCCGGCGCGGATGCGCTGGAGTGTTTCTTCGAGATAGATCACTGCCATCTCCATCTTCTCCTCAGCGGGGTCGAGGTAGGTTTTGGGGTCTGTCATGGTGTTTATGCTGTTTTAATGATTTAGATCAGTACACTAAAGTGCCGATAGGTTCGCCCTGAAGCACCTTTGCGAGGTTGCCGGGTGTGTCCATGTCGAACACGATTATGGGCAGATGATTCTCCTTGCACAGGGCTGTGGCGGTGAGATCCATCACTTTCAGGCCGCGGGTGTACACTTCGTCGTAGGTGATTTCGGAGAATTTCGTGGCAGTGGGATCCTTCTCGGGATCGGCGGTATAGACGCCGTCGACACGCGTGCCTTTGAGCATCACGTCGGCCTCGACCTCCACGCCGCGCAGCGCGGCGCCTGTGTCGGTGGTGAAGAAGGGATTGCCGGTGCCTCCGGCCAGAATGGCCACCTTGCCCTCGGTCATGGCTTTGATGGCGCGCCACTTGCTGTAGTGGTCACCGATGGGGTGCATGGCGATGGCGGTGAACACCTGCGCGCCCTGTCCTATGGCCTCGAGAGCCGAGCTGAGCGCCAGCGAGTTGATGACGGTGGCGAGCATACCCATCTGGTCGCCCTTCACTCGGTCAAACCCCTTGGCCGCGCCCTGCATGCCGCGGAATATATTGCCGCCGCCGATGACGATGGCAACCTCCACGCCTCCGTCGGCCACATCCTTGATCTGACGCGCATATTCTTCAAGCCGCTGGGGGTCGATGCCGTAATGTTGCTGACCCATAAGCGATTCGCCGCTGAGTTTCAGCAGCACTCTCTTGTATTTGGTTCTCATATGTAAATTCAGGATACCCCGGAACACGCGTCCCGGTTACAATTTCACAAATTTACACCATTTTCCCCAAAAAATCAACACCCCGCAGAAAAACTTTTCACTCTCCCCTCAGCCAATGGCGCGAAATCAGAGCTTTAGACGGGCGATACGGACCACCGTAATAAAGAAAATTTTCATATCGAGCCACAGAGAGTAATTGTCGATATACTCCAGATCGGCCTTGACGCGTTTTTCCATATCCTCGACATGGGGTGTGGCTCCGCGGTAGCCGAGGATCTGTGCGTAACCGGTGAGACCCGGACGCATATCGTGGCGGCGCATATAGTCGGGGATAAGAGCCGAATAATATTCGGTGTGGGCCAGCATGTGGGGGCGGGGGCCTATCAGCGACATGTCGCCAACAAACACGTTCCACAGCTGCGGAAGCTCGTCGATCGAGCTGCGGCGTAGAAAACGTCCGAAAGCTGTGGTGCGGGGGTCGTTGTCATCATCGGCCTGCTGCTCGTCGGCTTCGGAGTTGATCACCATGGAGCGGAATTTAAGCATCTTGAACGTGCGTCCGTGATAGCCTGTGCGTTTCTGCGAAAAGAAAACACCGCCCGGCGATGAAACAAGCACCGCCGCAGCCACTATAATCCATAAAGGTGACAGGATTATTATGGCGCTTAGCGAGAAGGTGACGTCGAATGCTCTTTTTACCGCGCGTTGCATAATTGAGTAGAAGTCACAAGGTTTAAATATGTGTTCATATAGGCTTCCGGCATGATTTACTAACCCTAAAGCGCGCCGGAAACGAGAATTAAGACAGGAGCGCTAATAAGTCGCTGCAAATGACTTCACAAAGTTACAAATTATTCTGAAAAAATCACTAATTTTGTACGTTGAAAAAGCGATTATACAATCAAACCACAACATGGGCAAGAACAAACTGAAAAAATTTAGCGAGATGGAAACCATAGAATGTGTTTTCCAATATCCCTACGGCGTGTTGTCGCGCGAGCCGTTTCCCATGCGCGGCCGCTGGCGCGATGAATTTTTCCACAACGACGGCCCCGTGGTGCTCGAGCTGGGGTGCGGAAAGGGAGAATACACCGTGGGACTTGCCCGCCGCTATCCCGACCGCAACTTCATAGGGATGGACATCAAGGGCGCCCGCATGTGGACCGGCGCCTGCGACGCCCGCGATTCGGGGCTGAAAAATGTGGCATTCCTCCGCACCAACATTGAGCTGCTCGACCGCTTTTTCGCGCCCGGCGAGGTTGACGAAATCTGGATCACCTTTCCCGACCCGCAGATGAAAAAGGTGCGCAAACGCCTCACCGGCACCAACTTCATGAACATCTACCGCAAGGTGCTTCGCCCCGATGGAATCATCAACCTCAAGACCGACTCTCCATTTCTCTACACCTATACGTCGCTTATGGCGCGGCTCAACAATTTCCCCGTCGTTGCCGACTTCGCCGACCTTTACGGCGCGGATGCCGACGCCGAAGCCGACCCCGCTCTGCGCGAAATCCGCACCTACTACGAGCGCCAGTGGCTAGCCCGCGGTCTCACCATCAAGTATCTGGCGTTCGGCCTCCCTGCCGAAGGCGACCTGCAGGAGCCGGCCGACGAGATTCCCTTCGACACTCACCGCAGTTTCTCGCGCGGCACCCTCGAGACCATGAACATCTGACACGCCCGACACATTATTATATATTATGACACTTTACCCCAACCTCATACTCGACGCACTCCGCAATGTGCGCTACCCCGCATCAGGCAAAGACATCGTTTCGGCCGGGATGGTGGAGGACGATATCCGCATCGACGGCATGAAAGTATCATTCTCCCTGATTTTCGACCGACCCACCGACCCCTTCATCAAGTCGCTGGTCAAAGCGGCCGAAACTGCTATCCTCACCTATATCTCACCGGAGGTCGACATCCGCGGCAACATCGCTGTGAAAACCCGCATCGCCGCTCCGGCGCCGGTCGAGAAACCGCTGGCAGGAGTGAAAAACATCATCGGCATATCGTCGGGCAAAGGCGGTGTCGGGAAATCCACCGTAGCCGCCAATCTGGCAGTGGCTCTCGCCCGCGAAGGCTACAAAGTGGGGCTGCTCGACGCCGACATCTTCGGTCCGTCAGTGCCCAAGATGTTCGATGTGGAGGATGCCGAGCTTTATATGCGCAAGGAGGGGGACCGCAGCCTCATCATCCCTCTGGAGAAATATGGCGTCAAACTCCTGTCGATCGGGTTCCTTGTCGACCGCAACGCTCCGGTGCTGTGGCGCGGCTCCATGGCTTCCAACGCCCTGAAGCAGCTGATCACCGACGCCGACTGGGGCGACCTCGACTATTTCCTCATCGACATGCCCCCCGGCACCAGCGACATCCATCTCACTCTTGTGCAGACTCTCGGCATCACCGGTGTGGTCATCGTCACAACACCTCAGGAGGTGGCGCTGGCCGATGCCCGCAAAGGCGTCAACATGTTTCTCGGCGACAAAATCAATGTGCCGGTGCTCGGCATCGTGGAGAACATGGCATGGTTCACGCCCGAGGAGCATCCGCAGGAGCGGTACTACATCTTCGGCCGCGAAGGCGGTGTGAAACTCGCCAAGGAGCTGGGCGTGCGCATGCTGGCGCAGATTCCGCTTGTGGCGAAGGTGTGCGAGGATGCCGACAAGGGTCACCCGATTGCCCTGCGCGACTCGGTGATGGGACATGAGTTCCTGCACCTTGCCCACGAAGTGGCCGATGCCGTGGAGGAGCGCAACGCCACCCTCCCCGCCACCGAGAAAGTCGATATAAAGCACAAATAACATCTTTACCGTAAATACTCTCTTTCTCACAACTTTCCAATGGCAAAAGTACTGATCATCAACGGGCCCAACCTCAACCTGCTCGGCATACGCGAACCATCGATCTACGGCAGTCTGTCGATGGAGGAGTATCTCACCGCCCTCCAGAGCGACTATCCGCAGGTAGAAATCGATTATTTCCAGAGCAACCACGAGGGCGACATCATCGACCGCATCCACGAAGTGGGATTCGAGCCCGACCTCAACGGCATCATCCTTAACGCCGGCGCGTTCACCCACACATCGCTCGCCATCGCCGACGCCATCCGCGCCGTGGAGCGCCCCGTGGTGGAGGTCCACATCTCCAATATCGCCGCCCGCGAAGAGATCCGCCACCGCTCGCTGCTCACTTCGGCATGCCGCGGCATCATTGCCGGATTCGGTCTCGACAGCTACCGTCTGGCACTGGAATCACTGCTCTGAGCTACTGTCAAACAAGCCCCGAACAAACCCTGAACACCCCCCGAACAAGCCCCGAACAATGGATCAGGCCATCGAAGAATATATCGCAGCCCACTCCCAGCCCGAGCCGCCCATGCTGGCGCGTCTCTCGCGCGACATAAATCTGCGGCTGCTCTATCCCCGCATGAGTTCGGGTCATGTGCAGGGACGGTTGCTGCGCATGCTCACAGCCATGATCGCCCCCCGGCGGGTGCTTGAGATCGGCACCTATGCCGCCTACTCCACTCTGTGCATTGCCGAAGGGCTGCCCGAAGGTGCCACCCTCGACACCGTGGAGATCGACGAGGAGATGGAGGATTTCATCCGCCTGCAACTTTCGCGATCTCCTTTCGGCTCCCGCGTGACACTCCACATCGGCGATGCCGCCCGCGTGGTGCCCGGTCTGGAAGCGCCTTTCGACATGGCCTATATCGACGCCGACAAGCGCACCTATCTGCCGACCTACCGCATGGTGCTTCCGCGTGTGCGTCCCGGCGGCTTCATCATTGCCGACAACACCCTCTGGGATGGCAAGGTGCTTCGTCCCGACCTCAACCACGACCCTCAGACCGCCGGCATAATGGAGTTCAACGACTTCGTTGCCGCCGACCCGCGCGTGGAACCGGTGATGCTCCCCCTTCGCGACGGCCTCACCTTAATTAGGGTCAAACCCTGAAATAAAAGTCAAAAACCTGACTTTATTGATTATCTCTCCATCGATCTGAATTTTGAAACAATGAATCACGACGAAAAGAAACCGGTGCTGCTCTTCGACCTCGGAGGAGTGATAATGGATATAAAGCGCGACAACTGCGTCAGCGCGCTCAGGGAATTGGGCATGCCACACCCCGAAAACTATCTCGGCGACTACGCGCAGACCGGCGTGTTCCGCCTCATCGAAGAGGGAAAGATCACACCCGCGCAATTCCGCGACCAGCTGCGCCGCGACCTCCCTGCAGGCGTCACCGATGAGCAGATCGACACGGCTTTCAACGCTTTTCTCACCGGAATTCCCCTCCACAGGCTCCGTTTCCTCGAGCAGCTGCGCCAAAAGGGCTACCGCATATATCTGCTCTCCAACACCAACCCCATAATGTGGAATTCGCGCATCGCCGAGGAATTCCGCAAGGACGGGCACGACATCAGCTACTATTTCCTCGGGTGCGAGACCTCGTTTGAAGCCCACTGCTGCAAGCCTGATCCCGAGATTTTCCTCGACACTCTCAGGCGATTCTCGCTCGAAGCTTCCGATGTGCTTTTCCTCGACGATTCCGCCGACAACTGCGCTGCAGCCGCCCGTCTCGGATTCCGGACTCTCTGCGTGCTCCCCGGCCAGGATTTCACACAACTGCTCGCCGACTTCTGAATGGATTTCAAAGCTGAGGACAACCGACCACGCGCCGCCGTCACCGGCATGTTCGACGGGGTGCACCGCGGACACCGGTTTCTGCTCGAATGCCTCCGCACCGAGGCCGCGCAGCGCGGTCTCCGACCCGCCGTGTTCACCTTTCCGTCGCATCCGCTGCAGCTGATAGCTCCCGGCTCGGCACCCCGCCTGCTCTCCACCCCCGCCGAAAAACTCTCGTTGCTTGCAGCCAACGGCATTGCGCCTGCCGACATCCTTTTCCTCAACTTCACTCCCACGCTCCGAGAGGCCACGGCCGCCCGCTTCATGCAGTTGCTCCGCGATATATATAATGTGCGGTTTATCCTCCGCGGCTTCAACAACCGTTTCGGCACCGAGCGCCATCTCACGCCCGACGACTATCGCCGCATCGCCGCCGAAAACGGCATCACCCTCGTCGACGCCACCGGTCTGGAGGAAGAATCGGACGGAAGGGTCATATCAATCAGCTCGTCGGAGATCCGCAACGCCCTTGCCGAGGGGGATGTGGCCCGCGCCGCGCGGCTGCTCGGACATCCCTACACTCTGACCGGCACTGTCGTCAAAGGGCAACAGTTAGGACGCCGCATCGGGTTCCCTACCGCCAACATCAGAGTGCCGCATCCCGCCAAATTCATCCCCGCCAACGGCGTCTATCTCGCCACCACAAGTATCTGCGGCGAACATCACCGCGTGATGCTCAACATAGGCACACGCCCCACTGTCTGCACTCCCGGCGCCTCTGCAACCATCGAAGCCCATATCCTCGACTACGAGGGCGACCTCTACGGCACCCGGCTCACGCTGCACTTCCACCGCCATCTGCGCCCCGAACAGCGCTTCCCCTCGCTCGACGCTCTCGCCGCGCGCCTCGACCGCGACCGCGACGCAGCCCGCACTCTCCCCCTCTGATCGGGCCGCAACAAGTGTCCCCTCCATTGTTAAATATCGCAAAATCCGAGGCCGGGCGCACAATTCAGCCGCAAAAGCACATTTCATTACATATCAGCAAATTACATATGGTTTAACCGGCGTAACAAATTAAAAGTGTGTTTTGCAACATATTTTTTTCACAAAATTCTTAAAAAATATTTGCACGATTAAAAATTGTGTCTTAACTTTGCACTGTTTTTGAAGCACAAAAAAATTGTTTTATTATTTTAATTAAAAAGAAAATGAAGAAATTATTTCTTTCTTTCGCTGTCATCGCCGGTATGTCGATGATTTCCTGCGGCAACAAGGCTGAGCAGGCTGAAAACGCTGCTGACTCCGCTGCTGTAGAAGTTGTTGAAGAAGTAGTTGACACCACCGTTGTAGCTCCCGCTGACACCGTTGTTGCTGACACCGTTGTTGCTGCTGTTGCTGAATAATTTCGGCTTACACATCAACCGACAGCTTTAAGAAATTACAAGCACAAGGCTCCCGACCTCAGGTCGCGGAGTCTTTTTTTATGCCCGTAGTGTTAATTAACCGGATAACGCCAACTTTAGCCTGAAACACAGTGTTTGAATGATATACCCGCCAATACGGCAGGTATCTATAATCTTTCAGGCAATGAAACTCTCCAACATACTATTCACGGCACTGGCGGTCGCATCGGCCATCATCGGTCAGTCATGCTCACGGCACGGCGCCGCCACCGACCCGTTCCGGAATTTCCCCGACGATTCTGTGCTTCAAGAAGTTACCTCAGTGGTACGCACTCCCTTTTCGGCCGACACCACTTTCAAATTCGATGGCAGGAAAGTACCGACACTACAGATTGCCCGCATCTTTCCCACTCAGTATAGCGATGTATTCTACTCCATACGCGTCTTCGCCATCAAAGGCGAGTCGCCCGTCAACACCTGTCTGGCACGCATCATAAGCGAGGATTTCGCAGCCGTGGCCGGAGGCGACATCATCTATAATCACAAGGCACGCACGGCAACAGATGTCAACGCCCAGATCGACTACTACGGCAAGGTATTCAACGACACCATCTTGCCACAGTTGCGACAGTCGGTGGTCAACGGCTTCTACGTCAACACCGATCTGCGCCCCTGCTGGGTCTCCGATGACTCCACGCTCTACACCTTCTCCTCTTTCCAGGAATCGGCTACCGGCGGAGGCCCCACGCGCATCGCATGTTATTATGTCACATTCTCAACCCTCCTGGGTCGCGCCCTCTCGTTCGACGATCTGGTGCCAGCGGCTGATCGCGGCGAAGTGCGCCGACAGCTGCTCGATGCCATAGCCTCCGGAGCCGGCAAATCGCCCGACGAATATCTGGAATGGCTATCGGACTATGCCGACGTAGCCGATACGCGCTACACCGTCGACACATACCCCATTGCTCACGTGGCACTTTACAACAACGCCCTCGTCTTCTCTTACCTCCAGGGCGTGGTGGCTCCCGTCTCTGCCGGCTGCCCCCTCTACTTCATCAATCCCCGTCCTTAAGAGACTTAAGGGAATTTCGAGACTTAAGAAACTTCCTAAACGCGCCCTGATTTAAGATTTCCTCCCGCACAGTCGTAATTCTTGTGGAAATTGTGTAAATTTGCACTTGGGTTAATTAACCGAAAGCGACGCGATGAGAGGGAACCACTCCAACACAATCCTTGAGGTGGCTGTGGCTACCTGCGGCCCCGAGGGCGCCGAACGCGTGGCGGCCATGGGGCTGCCACGGCTTCATGGCGTCGGCTATCTTGTGTCGTGGCAGCTCTCCGACACCGACATCGCCTCGGCTGTGGTGCCCGACTCCCTGACGAGCCGCGACGATGTGAGGGTGGTCACTCTCAGAGGGTTGGGGCTGAGCCGCAATCGCAACAACTGCCTCAGGGAAGCCTGCGGCGAGCTGATGATGTTTGCCGACGACGACCTGCGTCTCAACCCCGAAGGTCTCGCCGAAGTTATAGAGACTTTCCGACGCATCCCATCGCTCGACTACGGGTCGTTCCGCTTCGACTCCGACGTGCCGAAGCAGTATCCCCCCTCCGCGCCCGACGGCACCCCTCTGCACCGACTGCCGCGGGGGTTCTATCAGTCGTCGGTCGAGGTGGTGCTTCGCCTGCGAAATCCCGACGGCACCCCGGCGCCCGCCTCGGCTCTGCGTTTCAACGAAGATTTCGGACTGGGCGCACCCCGTTATACCGCCGGCGAGGAGGAACTGCTGTTGCGCCGCGCCCGCAACGCCTCGATGGATTGCCGCGCTTTCGACATAACCACCGCATTCCACCCCGGCGCCTCGACAGGCATGAGCATGTCGCCGGGATCGATTATGGCCCGCGGCGTGTGTGCTGCAGTCGAATATCCGCTCACCGCACCTTTGCGCATAATGCTCACCGCCTATAGACTCTCGAGGCAACAGGGAGGCAGGTTTCTGCCGTTTCTCGGCTCAATGGCACGCGGTTGCATCGAGGGATACACCTCCCGCAAGCTTCGCCGGTATCTCGGCGGCAAAATATCACAACCCGACAACCGACCGTTGATGACGATAGTCATCCCGGTGTACAACCGCGCCGGGATGGCAGAGGACACCCTACGCTCCATCGAGGCACAGACGCTGCGCCCGCTGCGCGTGGTGCTGGTCGACAACGGTTCGACCGACGGCTCCATGGAGGTGCTCGCCCGATGGAAACAGCGCGCGGCCACGCCCGACTTTCAGATCACCCTACTTGAAGAATCGCGGCCGGGAGCCTGCGCCGCCCGCAACCGCGGATTACGCGAGGTCGACACACCCTACGTGATGTTTTTCGACAGCGACGACATCATGGCGCCGGGCCATTGCGCCCGGGCAGTGGAAGCTCTTCAAGCCAACCCCGGCGTAGAGGTGGCAGGCTGGGATGTGCTTTGTCGCAAAGCCGGCGGCAACGCTTTCAAAGCGCGGTTCAGCACACGCAATGCGCTGTGGAACAACATCCAGCACGGTTCGATGGCTACACAGCGCTACTGCCTTACGACCGCGCTGGCCCGGAAAGCCGGCGGATGGGACACCGCATGCGCCGCATGGAACGACATGGAATTCGGCGTGCGCCTGCTGTTGCTCTCGCCAAGGATGATCAAACTCGGCGGCAAGCCCACCGTGTTTGTCAATGTGCATCCGCAATCGATCACTGGCACCTCCTTTGCCCGGCGTTCCGATCTGCTTGAAAACACCCTCGACACCATAGAAGACACCCTCGCCAAGGCAGGCCGGACCGATGCGGTCAGATGGGTGAATCTGCGTCGCGCCATTCTGGCCGGCCTATACACCCGCGAAGGCGCCACCGAAAAAGCCCGGCGACTGATGTCGGCCACCCTCGCCAAAGAGCCGTCGCGAAGGCGCCGCCCGGCACTGCGCGGAGCCATGACAATCACTGCCCGCGGAATGCGGGGTGCAGCCCGCATCTTCAGGCTTCTCATATGACACTCTCATAAAACCCTCATAACACAAATTACAATATCAGCGAAACACCAATACACTACATATCATAATCTTATGAATTTTTCAGATTTAAAACCGGGCACCAAATGCTTCCTAAAGGTGGTGCCTGAAAAATGCAAGCTAAAAGAGATTGTTGTCGCCACCGACGACGGTTATGAATTTTCAGTCAGAAAACTCGCTTTCCAGCGCAACTCGGAATTGCCCGACACTCTGGCCTGCTACATTAAAGAGAGTTTCGACGGGCATCCTGTGGTGCAGCAGGACCTTATGTATATTATTTCCGAGAAATATGAAAAGGGCAGGACATATACTTTCACGATAAGAAAGCTTCCTAAAAAGAAAAATGAATTATATGGTGTAGAGGACAGTCTGGGTCTGATTATACTCATGGGGGGCGCCCCCGCCGGGTTGTCGTTCGGCAAAAAGGTCACCGCCCGTTTCGATCTGATCACACCCGACAAAGTGCGTCTGCGCTACGCCGGAAATTTCGAACACAAGTCACCCCTGGAGTTCCGCCCCGTGTCATATTGGCTGGAAAATGCCCGGGCGCCACATTTCGAGAGGATTTTCCTCTCCATGCTCAAGAGCGAGGAGGCCTATGCCGGCATCCGCAATGCCTACGAAGCAAGCAATGCCGACTGGATTTTCATGGCGCTGAAGACTTTCGCCGGCGAAATCACACGCTACCTCATCAGCTACCGCAACAATCCGAGACGCTTTTCGATGGTGCTCCGCGGCATGGAGGCCGCCCGCAACATATGCCTTTATATAATAGAGCGTTCCGACTATCTCGGCAATGCCAGCTCGGAACGCCGCGCCACCATCCAGAAACAGCTCTCGGGATATGTGGAGAGTTTCAGCCAATATTCCGAAGCCGCCCGCATGATTGCCGAGCAGACCGACGAGGCCTCGATCGACAAAATGTTTGCCTGCCTCAAATGCGCCGGCTACCTCTACCATCCCGCCCGGCAGTTCCGCATCATGATGACGATTCTGCGCCTGCGCCCCGAGCTGATTTCGCCCCGCATGACCGAGCTTTTCGAGGCGCTGCAATCATGGCCGATGTCAAACTGGCTCGAAGAGCCTTTCCGCACGGCCCTGGTGGAGCAGCTCGAGATTTTCATCAGACAGAACAACAGTCTGGTCGACAATCTCTCCGACTCGGAGTTTTCATCCGTCGCCACCGACAGCGATCTCACCGGCACACGCGCCGACTCTCGCCAGCTCAACCGCGTGATTTCGGCCATCGCCATACAATCGCTTCTGGTCAAGAACAACGACCGCGTGGACATGCTCCTCAACCGTGCCATGCTCTATCGCTATCTCACCTACTTCCCCGGGGCGCAAGGGGGCGACAGCGAACTCGACCGACACCTCTACAAGGCCGTGGAAGCTCTTTTAGGCAATAATTTCAACACCGATTTCCGATGGCAGGACACAGCCGCCTTCCCCATGCTGCTGGCCAAGGCATCGGCACCGGTCACCTCGCCTCTCGACCCCGACAGCTACCGCAAGGTCTATTCCACAGCCGACGTGACAGTGGAACTCGCACCCCGGTCGCTCGTAATCCGCCGCCGCAACGCCACCGACCAGGAGAGCAAGCTCCCCCCCAACCTCGTGAGCTGGATGGATCCACGCATCTTCGTGTCGGGCGATGTTCCCTCGATACCCGCCGCCAAGTTCAAGAGCAAGGATCTCGACGCTTTCCGCAAGCTCTGGGCCGCCCTTGAACACAACCTCACCGCCGAGGCTTCGACGGCGGTGGTGCATGAACAGACCCGCAACTACCCCGAGACGGGCGACAGCGTGTTTGTTGTCATCGACCGCTTTGAGATCGACCCCGCGCGACCCGAAAAGCGCCGGCTGCGGTTCCATGCCACCATCACCGACGAATACTACAAGGGGGAGGGGTGGATAACCTCATGCCCCGAACGTCTCGTGCCCTGGCTCGAAGAGAAAGATGTGCCCCGAAACTACGACGGCGGCATGGAAATCTTCCGCGACGAGCAGGGACGCCCCCTGCTGTTTGAGGCCCGGGTGGTCAAAGGCGGCCCCGTGTGCGAGCTATCGCTCAAGCAGTTTATCGACGACATGCTTCGCCGCAATGTCACCGTAGGCGAGGAGAGCCGTGGCATCATCCGCTTCATCGACCGGAAATCGAATGTCTACGTGGTGCTATCCGACAACGGATATTCGCTGAAAGTGCCCTTCGACCCCCGGGGCGAAGTGCTCGGCACCGGCACCGTGGTCACAGTGAGATATATCCAGGAGGATCACGCCGTCGACGCCCTCAACCTCTATATGGAGGGCGAGCTGGTTGCGGCGTCGGGTCCATTCTACGGGGGCAACTCCAAGAAGCGCCCTCTTGAATCCATCTTCCGCAATCTTGCCGAGAGTGTGGTGGAAACCGAGGATGAGGATGAAACGCAGCAGGAGCAGACCGTGCAGGAGTCGGCCGAAGTGCTCCCCGCCGAGCATCTCCATCAGATCATCCGCATGCTCCAGCGCCGCGCTTTCGCCGAAAAGGAATATCTCAACGCTTTCAACAGTCTCGGGCTGGCCGCCATTCTGGCCAGAATCATGGAGGACATGCAGCTCTACAACACTCTGAAACTGCATCAGGAACTGATAATGCAGCTCGACTTCTACGCCCGCAACCGCCGCATCAACCCCGAGTCGCTCGAGTCGGTCAAAGATGAAATCGGCCGGCATCCCATCCTCGAGAAGCTCTACAACCGCCTGATGCTCGTGTCGGCTCTCGACGATCCCGAGCGCAATCCCGATCTCTGGAAGTATGCCTGCAACGGCGACACGGTGGAGCGCCAGCTCGCCTCGCTTGTGCTCTCCTACAACATGGTCGACGGCACCGACGACAACATGCACCGCGACATCAAGGGGCGCATCGCCGACATCCTCAACGTCAACTCAGCCGAAACCAAGCTTAAATATTACGGCGACGAGGACCAGTATGTGGAATTCAAATCGTCGCTCTACTACACCAACAAAAAATCAGACCACATGCGCGCCAACCCCAAGGCGCAGGGGCTGGAAATCCTGCAACAGATTTGCGGTTTCATGAACTCCACCGGGGGCACCCTCTATCTCGGTGTAAACGACTTCGGCTATGAAGCCGGCCTCGACGACGACCGCCGTTACCTCGCCCGACAGAACCGCAAGGACTCGCTCGACGCCATCCGCGTCGATCTCGACAATCTGGTCCACAACAATCTGCCCGGATTCGCCACCGGCCATGTGCGCAGTTTCATCGACTCCGAGAGCAAAAAGGGCGTGATCAGAATCGAAATCGACGCTGTTGAGACCCCTGTGATTCTCGGTGACACTTATTTCGTGCGCCAGAGCACCTCTACCCGTCCCAAACTCGACAAAGACCTTGCCGACTTCCTTGCCGGCCGCAAACGCGAATTCGATTATCTGCAACGCCGGCGTGCCGACGCGCTCGGGGCTGCCGCTCCCGCCGAACCCGCAGCCGCCACATACGTAGCGGATGACGCCCGGTCGGCTGAAGCAACGCCCGCTGCGGTCAGCGAACCCGCGCCGGTTTTCGACACCCCCGCGCCTGAAACGGCGCACGAAGCTCCCGTAGGCACCGGCATCCACCGCCGCAACGTACTCCACGACTACGAGGCCGGTTTCTGCGAGCCTGCCACCTATCTCTATTTCACTGCCGACAAGATGTTTACCGGCGGCGATCTGTGGGTGGAGGAGGATCCCGAATACCGCCTGTCGCTCGCCGTGGCCGAACCTGAGATGAAGCAACAGCTGATTGTCAGCTACGACGACGGCACCACCGTACGAATGGATATGCGCGCCATCCTCTACTACACCCAGGGCGCTCCGCTTCAACTCCCGGCCGACCGCCGCATCACTTTTGTCAATATAGGCCGTCGCGACGACTATCTGGTCACCTTCTTCTCCCAGCCCTCGGGCTTTCTCGCCTACCGCCTCGACAAGGTCGGCAGCCTCGTCCTCACCCACGGGCTGAAAGAAGCCGGCAAATCGGTGCTCCCGTCGGCCGACTGCACCATAATCCGTCAGGACATTGTGACTCCCGAGCTTGCCGAACCCCTCTTCCCGCTGGCGCTGGAGCGCTCGACACCCGGAGCGTTTATCAATATCCGTCCCGCTTCGGCGTCAAACGCTCCCACCATGGCCGACATCGAAGCCATGCTGGCGCCACTGGCACCCCACGACTGACACTTTTTTTTTGCAATTCAAAAGCGGATTTACTAACTTTGCTACCATAACAGGCCAAGTGCCTCCTCTCTGCTCCAGTCACTTTTTTCTTAATGAACTTGTGCCAATTCTAAAGGTTTAATATGAAAACGGTTCTCCGAATCTGGATTCTGGTCGCCGCGATGCTCTCAGGGGCATTGACCCCGCTTACGACCCGCGCCGACTCTTTTTCCGGCGAGAAAACCCTCGGCATACGTGCCGGATACAACACCTGGAACGAACGCCCTCTGGCCGGCGTGGAATTCTCCTACCGTTTCAACCGTCTGCTCCGTCTGGCACCTGCCGCCAACTATGTTTTCAGGCACAGCGGCCTCGACGCCTTGCAGATCGATCTCAACGCCGAATTTGTGTTCCCTTTCGCCGAAGGGAGATTCGAGGCATTTCCGCTTGCCGGCATGCAGTTTGCCAGCTGGAACTATCACCAGCCCGCCAACGCATGGCAGACCGACGATGTCTCTACCCGCCTAAACCGTCTGGGGCTGAACCTCGGCGGCGGCATGGGGTTCAACGTCAACGGCTCCATGAAACTCTCGCTGAAATGGGAGGCATCGCTCATCAAGGATTTTTCGGGGCACAACATCACAGCCGGTATCAGCTACCGTTTCTGAAGCTGCCCCAATATAGCAAAACTTCTAAAAAACACTTATACAGTCATGATTTCTCAAACACTCGAAAAAGCTATCAACGATCAGATCAATGCTGAATTCTGGTCGGCCTATCTTTATCTGTCGATGTCAAACCACTTCGCCCACGAAGGCTACAACGGCATCGCCAACTGGTTTCGCGTTCAATTTCAGGAAGAGCAGGCTCACGCCCAGATCTTCATCAACTATCTGCTCGCCCGCGACGGCAAGGTGACACTCCAGCCCATCGCAGCCGTCGACACCGAATGGGAATCGCCCGCAGCAGCTTTCGCCGCCACCCTCGCCCATGAGCAGAAAGTGACCGCACTGATCAACAATCTCAACTCCATCGCCGTTGACGAAAAGGATTTCGCCACCCAGGCCCAGCTCCAGTGGTTCATCACCGAGCAGGTCGAGGAGGAGGAGACTGCCCGCGACTACATCGACACCCTCAAGAAAATTGGCGATAACGGCTATGGTCTCTACATGTTCGACAAAGAACTCGCCGCCCGCACCTACGCTGTTCCCGCGCCCCTCGCAGGCAAGGAATAACTCTCTGAATAACAACCGCATTATTTACCGCCCGCCCGATGCTACGGGCGGTAAATTTTTCTAATACCCCCGTCCAATCCCCTCACTTCCCCCTTCGCAATGGCCAAGAATGTTGTAGAAACCCCGCTGATGAAACAATATTTCGAGATGAAGAAGCGGCACCCCGATGCGGTGCTCCTCTTCCGCGTGGGCGACTTCTACGAAACTTTCTCCGATGATGCCATAGCGGCGTCGGAAATCCTCGGCATAACCCTCACCCGCCGTGCCAACGGCTCCGCCTCGTCGGTGGAACTGGCCGGATTTCCGCACCATGCCCTCGATACCTATCTCCCGAAACTGGTCAGGGCCGGAAAACGTGTGGCCATCTGCGATCAGCTCGAGGACCCCAAGACGGTGAAAAACCGCCTGGTCAAGCGCGACATCACCGAACTGGTGACGCCCGGAGTGGCTTTGAGCGACAATGTGCTCGAAAACCGCGAGAACAACTTCCTGGGAGCCGTGCATTTCGACAAAGAGCGCGTGGGTGTGTCGTTTCTCGACATCTCCACCGGTGAATTTCTCACTGCCGAAGGTTCGGCCGATTATGTGTCGAAACTCCTGACCAACTTCGCGCCGAAGGAGGTGCTGGTGGAGCGTGGCAACCGTCAGCGCCTCGAAGATAGTTTTCCCGGGAAATATTCGGTGTTTGAACTCGAAGACTGGGTGTTCACCCCGCAGGCGGCCACCGACCGTCTGCTCAAACAGTTCGGCACCACTTCGCTCAAAGGTTTCGGCATCGCACGGATGCCGTCGGCCGTGATTTCGGCAGGCGCCATCCTGCACTATCTCGACCTTACATGCCACACCCAGACGGGCCATATCGCCAGAATCGCGCGCGTGGAGGAGGATCAGTTTGTGCGCCTCGACCGGTTCACCGTGCGCAATCTCGAACTTATTTCGCCACTGGCCGAGGACGGGCGCAGCCTTCTCGACGTCATCGACCGCACGGTCAGCAACATGGGTGCCCGCATGATGCGCCGCTGGGTGTGTTTCCCCCTGAAATCGCCTCAGGAAATCAACCGGCGCCTCGACATCGTGGAGTATTTCTTCCGCGAACCCGACCGACGCGACGCGCTTGTCGAACTTCTTCAGCAGATCGGCGATCTGGAACGCCTCGTGTCGAAAGTAGCCACCGGCCGTGTCACACCGCGCGAGGTGCTTCAGGTGAAGAACGCTCTCGCCGCCGTCGATCCTATGCGGCGTCTCTGCTTGGGTGCCTCGCTCGAGGGATTGCGGCTTTTGGGCGAAAGTCTCAATCCGTGTGAGCTGATCCGCGACCGCATCGAGCGCGAACTCGATCCCGACGCCCCGGCGCTGCTCGCCAAAGGGCACGTGATCCGGCCGGGAGTCAACGAGGAGCTCGACCGCCTGCGTGCTATCGCGTATCAGGGAAAAGATTATCTTGCCGGCATTCAGCAGCGCGAAGCCGGGCGCACCGGCATATCCTCGCTGAAAATCGGATACAACAATGTATTCGGCTACTACATCGAGGTGACCAACACTCACAGCGACAAGGTGCCCGACGACTGGATCCGCAAGCAGACACTGGTCAACGCCGAGCGCTATATCACCGAAGAACTGAAGGAATACGAGGAAAAAATCCTCACCGCCCAGGATGGCATAGAATCACTTGAAAACCGCCTGTTCAATGAACTTGTGGGCGCTCTGGCCGAGTATGTCACCGTGATTCAGGCCAATGCGCACACCATAGCACGTCTCGACTGCCTGCTGTCGTTCACACGAGTGGCCCGCGAAAACCACTACAACCGTCCGGTGGTCGATGATTCGCTTGTAATCGAGATCACCCAGGGCAGGCACCCGGTGATCGAACGCGAACTTCCCCCCGGCACCCCCTACATCTCCAACTCCGTCACACTCGACAACGCCGACACGCAGATAATGATGATAACCGGCCCCAACATGGCCGGCAAATCGGCGCTGCTGCGCCAGACAGCCATCAATGTGCTAATGGCGCAGATAGGGTGCTTCGTGGCGGCGGAAAGCGCCCGCATAGGTGTGGTAGACAAGATTTTCACACGCGTGGGTGCGTCGGACAATATCTCGCTGGGAGAATCGACATTCATGGTAGAGATGAACGAGGCGGCCTCGATTCTCAACAACGTGAGCGAGCGTTCGCTGATTCTCTTCGACGAGCTGGGACGCGGCACTTCAACCTACGACGGCATCTCCATCGCCTGGGCCATAGTGGAATATCTCAACAAATGCCCGCAGCGCCCCAAAACGCTCTTCGCCACACACTATCACGAACTCAACGAGATGGAGAAGAACTATCCCGGCGTGAAAAACTTCAATGTCAGCGTCAAGGAAATCGACGGCAAAGTGGTGTTTCTGCGCAAACTGCGCCCCGGAGGCTCCGAGCACTCGTTCGGCATACATGTGGCGCGTCTGGCAGGCATGCCGCGCAGCATCGTCGACCGCGCCGACGAAGTGCTCGGCCAACTCGAGGAAGCCAACGCCGGCGCCGCTCCCGACACTTCGCAAGTAGCCGCTCCGGCCCAGCCCGTTGTCGAGAACGGCATGCAGCTCAGCTTCTTTCAGCTCGACGACCCGGTTCTCTCGCAGATACGCGATGAACTTTTAGGGCTCGACATCGACAACCTCACTCCCGTCCAGGCTCTCAACAAGCTATCCACCCTACGCGAAATACTCTCGGGGAAATAACCTCCGGAGCGAGCAGACGCGTCACTGGCTCCCCGCTGTCATGTGATATCCGCACTATTACGTGTAAGGCCGCACTATTCGTTCTAAGGGCGCACAGTCACCTGTGTGGCACCGTAGCCATATTCTCTGAACGAGGCATCCTGCACGTCGCAGCGGCGGTAGCGGTGCGCCAGCTCTTTCATGAGGGCCTGACGCAGCACGCCCTCCCCTTTGCCATGGATAAACACTATTTTCTTGCCCGCGTGGCGCAGATTCTCGTCCATCACCTTGCGGAAGGTGTCGATCTGGTAGTTCAGAATGTCGGCCGCTGAGAGTCCGCGGGTGTTGTCCAACAGCTCGGATGCGTGGAGATCGACCACCAGAGGGCCGTCGGCAGCAGCCGCGCCATGACGGCGCACAGGACGGCGGTCGGGGCGCATATCCTCGCGGCGCTTGCTTCGCATGGCATCCTCCATCCGTGAGGAGTCAATCACCATGGGGCGCTGGGGAATGTCGTTTTTGACCAGCTCCACCGCTATGACGGGTGTATCGAAATACACGTTTTCGCGAAAACAATGCAACTTAAAGAACTTGGTGGTGTCGAGCGGCCGCTCCACAGCCACCGGGACTTTCAGCGCAAACTGCCGGTCGCGTTTGAAAGCCACATACTGCAGCGCCACGCGGTCGAGACGCCCGGTCTGTGCTCCGTCGAGTTCCTCTAAAAAAAGCTGTATATTCGGCTCGACTATGCCGGCGAAGCGGGTGGTCCACCCTTCGTCGCCGTCGGCCCGCGAAAGATAGGTGAAATAAAGATAGTAATTGGAATCGTTGACCAGATAGGCCTCGTAGGTAGTGGTGTTGAGATGCTTCGGCTCAACCGGCACATAGCCGAGCACGAGGTTGATGCTATCGCCTGTCTGGGTCTCCTGCACAGGTATAGGTTTTTCGGAGAACGCCGGTGTTCCGGAGCCTGCGGTGTCGTCGGCATAGCCTGTCAGCTCGGGCACCTTGGTAGGCACGAATTTCGACTGCTGCTCGGCCCGGCGCTTCTGCTGCGCCTGTCGTGTACCTCCGAACAGGTCTTTACGCTCAGCTGTGTCGCCGGCCGGAGTCACTACAACAAGTTCCTTGAGAAGAACCGGAGTTTCGAACCCGTCCTCTTCCTCCACATGGGCTATCTGCCCTTCGATTTTAACTATCCTGCCGCCCCCGGTGGAGCTGAGGAATCTGACTATGTCGCCTACCTTGGCCATGATATATGATTTTACAGAATAATAAACCAGCTCTTATTAAGCTGACATGAATGATTATGACTCTGAATCCAACTCTGAATGATGATGACACAGGCGGTGTGCCGGGAGCCGACACACCGCCTGTGACATATTTTGCGGAGATTACTCTGCTGCAGGAGCCTCAGCTGCGGGGGCTTCGGCCTTGGGAGCTTCAGCAGCAGCCTCGGCCTTGGGAGCCTCGGCGCCGGCCGACTTGCGGCTGCGGCGGGTGCGACCCTTCTTGGCGGCTGACTTGGAGTCCTTGAGCATGTTCTCGTTGTAGTCCACGAGTTCGATGAAGCAGGTCTTGGCGTTGTCGCCCAGACGGTTGCCGGTCTTGAGGATGCGGGTGTAACCACCGGGGCGGTCGGCGATCTTCTGCGAGATCTCGCGGAAAAGCTCTGTGACGGCCTCCTTGTTCTGCAGGTAGGAGAAGACGAGGCGGCGGTTGGCCATGGAGTCTTCCTTCGAGCGGGTGATCAGGGGTTCGGCGTAAACGCGGAGTGCTTTTGCCTTGGCCAGGGTGGTGAAGATTCTCTTGTGCTTGATAAGAGAGATGGTCATGTTGGCAAGGAGGGCGTCGCGGTGCGCCTTCTTGCGCGACAGATGGTTGAAGCTTTTATTATGTCTCATCGTTGTGTTTCTTTTGTCAGTTACTCTTTGTCGAGTTTGTATTTGGAGATGTCCATGCCGAACTGGAGGCCGAGGTTGGCCAGGAGTTCGTCAAGCTCAGTGAGCGATTTCTTACCGAAGTTGCGGAATTTGAGCAGATCGGTTTTGTTGAACACCACAAGTTCGCCGAGTGTCTCCACTTCGGCCGACTTCAGGCAGTTGAGAGCGCGCACTGAAAGGTCCATGTCGACCAGCTTGGTTTTGAGCAGCTGGCGCATGTGGAGGGCGTCTTCATCGAATTCCTCGTTGGTGTCGACATCCTGTGTCTCGATGGTGATCTTGTCGTCGGAGAAGAGCATAAGATGGTAGATCAGGATTTTTGCAGCCTCCTTGAGGGCGTCCTTGGGGAGGATGGAACCGTTGGTGGTGATTTCGATGATGAGTTTCTCGTAGTCGGTATGTTGGTCGACGCGGAAGTTCTCAACGGTGTATTTCACATTCTTGATCGGGGTGTAGATCGAGTCGATGGCCAGGGTGTTGATATCGGTGATATCCTGCTGATTGATGTCGGCGGGAGTCCAGCCGCGGCCTTTCTTGATGTTGACCTCGATGTTGAAGCTTGCGTCGGGATCCAGATGACAGATGACCTCCTCGGGATTGAGGACCTCGAAGCTTGAAAGAGCTTTGCCAATGTCACCGGCTTTGAACACCTCCTGACCCGACACGTGAATGGTAGCTTTTTCCGTTTCAGCGTCTTCGGTGATCTGTTTGAGGTCGACCTTCTTGAGGTTGAGGATGATGTTGGTGACATCTTCTTTGACACCGGGGATGGTATCGAACTCGTGTTTTACTCCGTCGATTTTGATAGCGGAGATGGCATAGCCCTCGAGCGATGAAAGAAGTACGCGACGAAGGGCATTGCCCACAGTGATACCATAGCCGGGTTCCAAAGGCTTGAACTCGAACTTGCCGAAGAAGCTGTTAGCTTCTAACATTACGACTTTGTCAGGTTTCTGGAATGCTAAAATAGCCATGGATCTTTGGTGTTTACTGATTACTTAGAATAGAGTTCGACGATGAGCTGCTCCTTGATGTTTTCGGGGATGTCCTCACGGGTGGGGACATGAAGCAGTTTGCCGCTCTTTGTTGTCTCATCCCATTCGAGCCAGGGATATTTGCTGTGGTTGAAGCCTGCGAGACAGTCGGCGATTACTTCGAGCGACTTGGATTTCTCGCGGACACCGACCACGTCGCCGGGCTGTACGGCGAACGAGGGGATGTTGACAACCTTGCCGTTGACGGTCACATGCTTGTGGAGCACGAGCTGACGGGCTGCGGCGCGGGTCTTGGCGATGCCGAGGCGGTAAACAACGTTGTCGAGACGGCCTTCGAGGAGCTGAAGCAGAATCTCACCGGTGATACCCTTCATCGAGGATGCTTTCTCGAAAAGGTTGCGGAACTGACGCTCGAGCACACCGTAGGTGTACTTGGCTTTCTGCTTCTCGCGCAGCTGTGTGCCGTATTCCGAAGTTTTGCGACGACGGTTCTGGCCATGCTGGCCGGGGGGGAAGTTGCGACGGCTCAGGATTTTGTCCTCGCCGAATATGGGTTCGCCAAATTTGCGTGCGATTTTGGTCTTGGGACCTGTGTATCTAGCCATTGTGTATTTTTTACTTTAAAGTAAGTTGTGAATGAGGCCGTGCAGGCCTGCTGTTAAGATGGGTTATGCCTGAAAGCGATTATACGCGACGGCGCTTGGGAGGACGGCAGCCGTTGTGGGGCAGCGGAGTCACGTCGATGATTTCGGTGACTTCGATTCCCATGCCGTGCACGGTGCGGATTGCTGATTCACGGCCGTTGCCGGGACCTTTGACGTAAGCCTTCACTTTGCGGAGACCCAGGTCGTAGGCCACTTTGCCGCAATCCTGTGCGGCCATCTGAGCGGCGTAGGGGGTGTTTTTCTTGCTTCCGCGGAAGCCCATCTTGCCAGCCGACGACCAGGAGATTACCTGACCTTCGCTGTTGGCTAAGCACACGATGATATTGTTGAAAGAGGAATGTACGTGAAGCTGGCCTGCGGCGTCAACTTTGACGTTACGCTTTTTGGCTGCGACTGTTTTTTTTGCCATAATACTTTTCTGGGGTATTTATTATTTAGTGGCTTTTTTCTTGTTGGCGACTGTTTTCTTGCGGCCCTTGCGGGTGCGGGCGTTGTTTTTGGTGGACTGACCGCGCACGGGGAGACCGTTGCGGTGACGGATGCCGCGGTAGCAGCCGATGTCCATGAGTCGCTTGATGTTGAGCTGTGTCTCGGAGCGGAGGTCACCTTCTACCTTGTAGTTCTCCTGAATAACCTCGCGCACTTTCGCAGCCTGGGCGTCGGTCCAGTCTTTCACTTGGATGTCGGGGTCCACGGCGGCTTTTTCCAGGATGGTGAGTGCGGCCGAGCGGCCGATGCCGTAGATGTAGGTCAGCGCGATAGCGCCTCGTTTGTTCTGGGGGAGGTCAACTCCCACGATTCTTACTGCCATAAATGGTTTGTTGGTTGAGTCTTGAAATTTTACGCAAAAATAACAAAAGTCAGCGAATTACGGAAACCTGCGGGCGGTTTCATTGACTCGGAGGGAGCACCGGCGGTGCGCCGGGGTCAATATCCTGACAAATCGCCGCGGTTTTTCCGCTGCGGTTGTTATCCCTGACGCTGTTTGTTCTTGGGATTCTTTTTGTTGATCACATAGAGGCGTCCTTTGCGGCGCACGATTTTGTCGTCGGCCGAACGCTTCTTGATGGAAGCTCTTACTTTCATTGTGAATGAGGTTGGGATTATTGATGGTTCGTTGTTGCTTATTTGTAGCGGAACGCAATTCGTCCTTTCGAGAGGTCGTAAGGCGACATCTCCACTCTCACTTTGTCGCCGGGAAGAATCTTGATGTAGTGCATGCGCATCTTGCCCGAGATATGGGCCGTGATTTCATGACCGTTCTCAAGTTCCACGCGGAACATTGCGTTGGAGAGGGCTTCGAGAATTACGCCGTCCTGTTCGATTGCGGATTGTTTTGACATAAATTTTTCTGTTCAGTCTGTTTGATTTGCCCGGGCGGGTGCCGCCCCAGGGTGTCGGTTGTGTTCCGCCGGCTGATGCCGGATGATAACCGTGGAGGTCAGATAAACCGGTCGCCGAGCACTTCGGCTATGGGGTCGAACGAGGTCAGAATCTCGGTCTCCCCGCCGAGGATGGCGACGGTGTGCTCGAAGTGAGCCGATGGCTTGCGGTCGCGGGTGCGGGTCTGCCAGCCGTCATCCTCGATGAAGATGTTGCGGCTGCCCATGTTCACCATAGGCTCGATGCAGAGGCACATGCCGTTTTTGAGCAGCGGGCCGGTGCCCCGGCGCCCGTAGTTGGGTATTTCCGGGTCTTCGTGCATCTTGCGTCCGATTCCGTGGCCACAAAACTCCCTGACGATAGAAAATCCATGCTTCTCGATATAGAGCTGGATGGCGTTGCTGACATCGCCGAGGCGATGTCCCTCGCAGCAGGCGTCGATACCGGCATAGAGCGACTCTTTGGTGACCTGCAGAAGCGAGAGCACCTTGGGGTCGACGTCGCCTACGGCAAATGTGTAACACATGTCGCCGTTGTAGCCGTCGAGTTCCGCCACGAGATCCACCCCTACGATGTCGCCCTCGCGGAGGGTGTAGTTTGAGGGGAAACCGTGGACGATGATCTCGTTGACCTCGATGCAGGCTGTGGCGGGAAATCCGCCGTAGCCGAGACATGCGGGCCGACCGCCATGGCTGACGATGAATTCGCGGGCGACGGTGTCGAGCTTGTGGGTGGGTGTACCCGGCTTGATGTGGCGTGCCACCTCGCCCAGTGTCTGCGATGCGAGGATGCATGCGCGGCGCACTTTTTCTATTTCATCGGGTGTTTTGAGATATATCATCGGTTATCATTCAAAGGGGATTTACCCTTTGTGGCGCGGCTTCGCAGTGAAGCCGCGCCGGGGGTATTTGGGTTTCGGGCCTTAGGCATCTGGGCGCCGGATCAGGCCGGGCGCCAGGCGCCGATAGCTGATCAATAAGCCGAGCCGGTGGTGCGGCCTTTGATTTTGCCGTCTTTCATCAGGCCGTCGTAGTGGTGCATCATCAGGTGCGACTCAATCTGCTGCAGCGTGTCGAGAACCACACCTACCATGATGAGCAGGGAGGTGCCTCCGAAGAACTGCGCGAAGTTCTGGCTGATGCCGAACAGACGGGCAAAGGCGGGGAGAATGGCGACGATGCCGAGGAAGATGGAGCCGGGCAGGGTGATGCGCGACATGATGGAATCGAGGTATTCGGCTGTCTTCTTGCCGGGCTTCACTCCGGGGATGAATCCGTTGTTGCGCTTCATGTCTTCAGCCATCTGGGTGGGACGCACGGTGATGGCGGTATAGAAGTATGTGAAGGCGACAATGAGGATGAAGTACACGAAGTTATACCAGAAGCCGTTTATGTCGGCAAAGGTGGCGAAGAAGCCGGTGGCGCCTTCACGTGCTCCGAAGCCCGACAGAGTCAGGGGGATGAACATGATGGCCTGGGCGAAGATGATGGGCATTACGCCGGCGGCGTTGACCTTCAGGGGGATGTACTGACGGACACCGCCGACCTGACGGTTGCCGACCACACGCTTGGCATACTGCACAGGCACTTTGCGGGTGCCCTGCACGAGCAGCACTGCGCCTACGGTGACGGCAAACAGCAGCACCACTTCCACAATGAACATGATCAGGCCGCCTTCCGAGCCGGTGGAGCCGGGCATGCGGGAGGTGAACTCATAGACCAGTGCCATGGGGAGGCGGGCGATGATGCCCACGAGGATGATGAACGAGATGCCGTTGCCGATGCCTCGGTCGGTGATGCGCTCACCCAGCCACATGATGAACATGGAGCCTGCGGTGAGAATCACTGTCAGGAACACTACCATCCAGAATCCCATGTCGGAGCTGCCGCCTGCGTTGACAATCTGTGCTTTCAGATTGTAGAGATAGGCGGGACCCTGCACGAGAAGCACCAGGATGGTGAGGTAGCGGGTGTACTGATTGAGTTTCTGACGGCCGCTCTCTCCTTCACGCTGCATTTTCTGGAACGAGGGGAGCACCATTCCGGCAAGCTGGATGACAATCGACGCGGTGATGTAGGGCATGATGCCCAGCGCGAAGATCGAGGCCTGGGAGAATGCGCCACCCGAGAACATGTCCAGCAGTTGCATCAGGCCGGTCTTGTTGGTGAAATTGCTGAGCGCCTCGAGGTCGGCGGGGTTGATGCCGGGGAGGACGACGTAGCATCCCAGACGGTAGACCAGCACTAACAGCACCGTGATTGTGAGGCGCTGACGCAGTTCCTGGATTGTCCAGATGTTTTTGAGTGTTTGAATGAATTTCATTTAATCGGGGAGCTTAAAGCGGGAGGGAGATGATTACTTCACTTTGGTTGCCGTGCCGCCGGCCTCGGTGATGGCTTTTTCAGCGGCTGCCGAGAAGGCGTTGGCCTCTACGGCGATGGCGTGGGTGAGGGTACCGTTGGCAAGAATCTTCACCAGCTGCTTGCGGTTGATGTAGCCGGCGGCGCGAAGCTCGTCAAGACCGATTTTCTTAAGCTCCTTCTCGGCAGCGAGTGCCTCGAGCACGCTCAGGTTGATGGCCTTGTATTCAACGCGGTTGATATTCTTGAAGCCCCATTTGGGGAGACGGCGCTGGAGGGGCATCTGGCCGCCTTCAAAACCGATTTTCTGTTTGTAGCCGGAGCGCGATTTTGCGCCTTTGTGTCCGCGGGTAGATGTTCCACCCTTGCCGGAACCGGGACCGCGACCGATGCGGGTGCTGCGGGTTGTGGATCCTACGGCGGGTTTTAAGTTACTTAAATCCATAGTGTTGTTGTGTGATATTGAATTAAGCGTTTGTCACTTCTACCAGATGACGAACACGGTTTACCATACCCATCACGCTGGGGGTGTCTTCTTTGACCACCACGTGATTCATTTTCTTGAGGCCGAGGGCATCGAGGGTGCGTTTCTGCACTGCGGGAGCGCCGATGCGGCTCTTTATCTGTTTGATTTTAATCTGTGCCATTTTGTGGATGCTCTTTGGATTAGCCGTTGAATACCTGGTTTACGGAGATGCCGCGGTTCTGGGCTACCTGGGCGGGCGAACGCATTTCGGAGAGGGCCGAGATGGTGGCTTTCACCAGGTTGTGGGGGTTGGAAGAGCCTTTCGATTTGGCCAGCACGTCGGTGACGCCGACTGACTCGAGCACAGCGCGCATAGCGCCACCTGCCTTCACGCCGGTACCGTGGCTTGCGGGTTTGAGGAGCACTTCCGAGCCGCCGAAACGGGCTGCCTGCTCGTGGGGGATGGTGCCTTTGTGGATGGGCACACGGATGAGGTTCTTCTTGGCGGCTTCCACGCCCTTGGCGATGGCTGCCTGAACTTCGTTGGCTTTGCCGAGGCCCCAGCCGATGATGCCGTCTTCATTACCTACTACCACGATTGCGGCGAAGGTGAATGTGCGGCCGCCCTTGGTGACTTTGGTCACACGGTTGATGGCCACCAGACGGTCCTTGAGTTCTATGTCGTTGGTTGTTTTAACGCGGTTGTTCTTGTTTACCATTGTCGTTTAGAATTTAAGTCCGCCTTCGCGAGCCGCGTCGGCCAGTGATTTAACTCGGCCGTGGAAGAGGTAGCCGTTGCGGTCGAACACTACTTCGGGGTAGCCTGCGGCGATGGCCTTTTCGGCGATGGCTTTGCCTACCTTTGCGGCGATTTCGGATTTGGTGCCTTCCTGGATTCCCTTTGAAGAGGCGGAGGCGAGTGTCTTGCCCTGCAGGTCGTCGACGAGCTGCACGTAGATCTGCTTGTTGGAGCGGAACACGGTCATGCGGGGACGCGCTGCGGTGCCGGAGATGCGGCCGCGGATGCGGGCCTTGATCTTATTTCTTCTTTGTTGCTTTGAAATCATTTTCTTGTGGTCGATGTTGGTTCACAGACTATGTTTACTTGGCACCGGCGGTCTTGCCGCTCTTGCGACGGATTACCTCACCGACAAACTTGATACCTTTGCCCTTGTAGGGTTCGGGCTTGCGGAACGAGCGGATCTTGGCGCACACCTGGCCGAGGAGCTGCTTGTCGTCGCTCTCAAGGATGATCAGAGGGTTTTTGTTGCGTTCCGACTTGGCCTCTACCTTCACCTCGGGGGGAAGTTTCAGATAGATGGCGTGGGAGTAACCGAGCGACAGCTCGAGTACCTGACCGGTGGCGGCGGCACGATAGCCTACGCCGACCAGTTCAAGCTCCTTGCGGTAGCCGGTCGACACGCCTACGACCATGTTGTGGATGAGCGCGCGGTACAGGCCGTGCTGTGCGCGGTGCTCGCGGTCGTCGGAGGGGCGGGTGATGTGGAGATGACCGTCGGCTTCCTCGATTTTGAACTCGGGGTTGACAGCCTGTGTGAGAGTGCCTTTGGGGCCTTTGACGGTTACTACGTTGTCCTTGGCGACTTCGATTTTTACGCCAGCGGGGATTTCGATGGGTGCTTTACCTATACGTGACATATCTAATTTCCTCCTTTCGATTAATAAACGTAGCAGAGAACTTCACCGCCGACTTTCTCCTGGGCGGCCTTTTTGTTGGTCATGACGCCCTTGGACGTGGAGAGGATGGCGATGCCGAGACCGTTGAGCACTCGGGGCATCGACTTGTAGCCGCAATACTGGCGCAGACCGGGACGGCTTACGCGCTTGAGACCCTTGATGGCGTTGACGCGGTCAACGGGGTCGTACTTGAGGGCTACTTTGATTGTGCCCGAAGGAATTTCACCTTCGATGAATTTGTAATTGAGGATGTAGCCCTGCTCGAAGAGAATCTTGGTGATCTCTTTCTTGAGGTTCGATGCGGGGATTTCGACCACGCGGTGCTGGGCCTTGATGGCATTCCTCAATCTTGTCAGATAATCTGCTATTGGATCTGTCATTGTTTTGAAATGTTTTAAACTCGACGGGCGCCTTGGTGCCCGAAGGTATTTAAAATTAATTGTTTGTGCGGGTATCGTCGGATACCCTTTGCTTTTCAGCGCGGAAACTGGGCTGGTGGACTGCAGGCGTCGGCGACGCTGCTGCCCGGGCGGCTCCCTTCCATGAGGTCGGGATCATTTCCGCGGCCCTTGGTGGCGGAGTAAAGAGCGGTGATTGCCTCGCCGGGGGGTCCCGCAGATGGGCTTACCCGGGGGATTGGCCGCTCCGTGCTTCGGCCGGGCTGGTTGCTGACACCGGGCGCACGCCTTGCGCTCCCCCGGTGCGGTCGTGAGGATTAGCTCCGACTCTGTGAAGTGCCTTGTCTGCTTACCAGCTTGCTTTCTTCACACCGGGGATGAGGCCTGCCGATGCCATTTCGCGGAACTGGATACGCGAGATGCCAAACTGGCGGATGTAGCCTTTGGGACGGCCGGTGATGGAGCAGCGGTTGTGCAGGCGCACGCTCGAGGCGTTTTTGGGCAGGAGCTGGAGGGCTTCATAGTCGCCGGCGGCCTTGAGGGCTGCTTTCTTGGCGGCATACTTTGCCACGAGCTTCTGGCGCTTCACTTCGCGGGCTTTCATTGATTCTTTTGCCATGTCCTGAAGTTAACGGTTAATATTATGGTTTACTGTGATCGTTACTCTTAACGCAGTCATTTTCAAGGCTTCTGTGAGCGTGGCCGTAGGGCGGTGTCCGCGCCGCGACCAGCGCAAAAACTTCCGATTCCTCACTGCTCCCCGCAAAGGCTTCCGTAAGCCGGAAGGCGGAAAGTACCTCGGAACCGCAAGTGACATCGAAGTCTTTAATTTACAAGCTGTTGCAGCCGTAGCTACGTTTGTCGAACACTCATCGCTGAGCTTGGGGCAACGGGCAGAAGGCGGCATCGGCCTTATAATCAGGTGCAAAGTTCGCAATTTTTTACGAAACCACCATCATCCGCGTCTTCAAAAGCGGCTGAAAACTGCCGAAAATTATGTTAAACTTTCTTAAATAATAGAAAAAGAGCGGCCGCATGGTCTGCGGCCGCCCTTTATAGCGGTGTCGCCTCCGTTGTCAAGCGGGCAACGCCGGGCAGGCAAGTGAGCCGTGGAGGCACCCTTGCTGACGCGGGTGCTTACTTCTTGAAGGGGAGACCAAACTGCTTGAGCAGAGCGAAACCCTCTTCGTCGGTGTTGGCCGATGTCACGAAGGTGATGTTCATGCCCATGAGTTTGTTGATGTTGTCGATGTTGATCTCGGGGAAAATGATCTGCTCGGTGATGCCGAGGGTGTAGTTGCCACGGCCGTCGAGCTTGCCTTCGATACCCTTGAAGTCGCGGATACGGGGGAGGGCGATGCGCACGAGGCGCTCGAGGAATTCGTACATTTTGTCGCGACGGAGGGTTACGCGGGCGCCGATGGGCATCTTCTTACGTACCTTGAAGTTCGAGATGTCTTTCTTCGAGAGTGTGGCCACGGCCTTCTGGCCGGTGATGGCGGTGAGCTCGTTGATCGAAGTCTCGATGATCTTCTTGTCCTGGGTGGCTTCGCCAAGACCCTGGTTGATGACAATTTTCTTGAGGCGGGGCACTTGCATGGGAGTGGTGTAGTTGAACTCCTTGGTCAGTGCGGGCGCGATTGTCTCTTCGTATTTTTTCTGAAGTGAAGTCTGGCTCATTATTTGATTTCCTCTCCGGATTTTTTAGCGTAACGGACTTTCTCGCCTTTGTCGTTGACGCGGATGCCGATGCGGGTGGGCTTGCCGCTCTTGGGGTCGATAAGGCTGAGGTTAGAGATATTGATGGGGGCTTCCATCTTTACGATGCCTCCCTGAGGATATTTGGCGGTGGGCTTTGTGCTTTTCGACACGATGTTGACGCCTTCAACGATGGCGCGGTTTTTGGTGGCGTCGACAGAAAGCACGCGACCCTGTTTGCCGCGGTCCTCGCCTGAGAGAACGTAAACGGTATCGCCCTTTTTGATATGCATTTTGCTCATTGTTGGGGATTTCGTCGGTTAATGATTACGTTTTATATAGTTTAGAGGACCTCGGGAGCGAGGGAGACGATCTTCATGTTGGTGGCGCGGAGTTCGCGGGCCACGGGGCCGAAGATACGGGTGCCACGAAGTTCACCGGCGTTGTTGAGGAGCACGCAGGCGTTGTCGTCGAAGCGGATGTAGGAGCCGTCGGCGCGACGGATTTCCTTCTTGGTGCGGACGACCACAGCTTTGCTGACGGTGCCTTTCTTGACGTCGGAGCTGGGGATGACGCTCTTGACAGAGACAACGATGATGTCGCCTACGGAAGCGTAGCGACGGCCGGTGCCACCGAGCACGTGGATGCACAGTGCCTCTTTGGCGCCGGAGTTGTCGGCAACGGTTAAGCGGGATTCGGTCTGTATCATGGCTTACTTGACTTTTTCGATGATTTCAACTAATCTCCAGCGCTTTGTTTTCGACAGGGGACGGGTCTCCATGAGGCGCACTTTGTCGCCTACGGAGCACTCGCTGTTCTCGTCGTGAGCGTGGAATTTCTTGGTTTTGTTGACGAACTTGCCGTAGATGGGGTGTTTCTCCTTCCATTTCACCGTAACGGTGATCGACTTGTCGCCCTTGTTGCTGGTCACAACGCCGATGCGCTCTTTGCGCAGGTTTCTTTTTTCTTCCATTGTGGTTGAGTAAAAGAGTGTAGGGGTTATTACGGTTAATATGGGGATTACTTGGCGGCGAGTTCGCGTGCGCGGAGCTCGGTCTTCACACGTGCGATCATCTTGCGGTCAGCAGTGATTTTCGCGGGGTTGTCGAGGGGGGAGACGGCGTGGTTGGCCTTCATCTGAAGGTAGTCCTTCTCCATCTGCGCCAGGCGCTCGCGAAGATCGGCCGTAGAGAGCTCTTTGATTTCTTCTTTCTTCATAGCTTTCTTTGTGGGCTTTTGTTGTTTGACTTATGGATGATTAGAGTGTGAGCGAGGGATCGTAATCGCGTGACACCACGAATTTGGTGGTGACGGGGAGCTTCTGGGCACCCAGGCGGAGTGCTTCCTTGGCTACGTCGAAGGGCACGCCGTCGATCTCGATGATCATGCGGCCGGGGGTGACGGATGCCACGAAACCTTCGGGGTTACCTTTACCTTTACCCATACGTACGTCGAGAGGCTTCTTGGTGATGGGTTTGTCGGGGAAGATGCGGATCCAGAGCTGACCCTGGCGCTGCATATAACGTGTCACAGCGATACGGGCTGCTTCGATCTGACGGCCGGTAATCCACTTTGTCTCGAGTGTCTTGATACCGAACGAACCGAAGGCGAGCTGGTTGCCGCGCTGCGCGTTGCCTTTTGCGCGGCCTTTCTGTACTCTGCGAAATTTAGTTTTTTTCGGTTGTAACATTTCTTTGGGATGTTGTGATTTGGTTTCTCTCCTTGGACACCGCTCCGAGGAGCTTGTCGATCAGCCTCGGTGCGGTGCTTTATGGCCTGGAGGCCGGGCCGGGGGCTCTTTTGAGGAAGGGGGTGAACCGCCGGCGGCCGGAATGCCTCGGGAGGGTTACCGGTTGGGTTGGTGGATGAGAGGATTAGCGGCTGTTGTTGGAGGAAGCGTTGCGGGGCTTGCGGAAGCCGCCGCGGCGCTGGTTGCCGCGGTCACCGCCCTGCTGGCGGCCACCCTCTTTGGGGGCGGAGGTGAAGTTGGGGGCGAGATCGCGCTTGCCGTAGACTTCACCGCGGCAGATCCACACTTTCACGCCTACCACGCCTACCTTGGTGTGGGCCTCGACCAGAGCGTAGTCGATGTCGGCACGGAGGGTGTGCAGGGGTGTGCGTCCTTCCTTGAACATTTCCGAGCGGGCCATTTCGGCGCCGTTGAGACGGCCGCTGACCTGCACCTTGATGCCTTCGGCGCCTGAGCGCATGGTGGCAGCGACAGCCATCTTGACGGCACGGCGGTAGGCGATTTTGCCTTCGATCTGACGGGCGATGGTGGAAGCCACGATCTGGGCGTCGAGTTCGGGGCGCTTTACTTCGAAGATGTTGATCTGAACATCCTTGTCGGTTATTTTCTTGAGCTCTTCCTTAAGCTTGTCGACCTCCGAGCCGCCCTTGCCGATGATGAGACCGGGGCGCGAGGTGCACACTGTGATGGTGATGAGCTTGAGGGTGCGCTCGATGACGATGCGTGAGACGCTTGATTTGGCCAGACGGACGTTGAGATACTTACGGAGCTTAGAGTCTTCCAGAAGGGTATCGCCGTAGTTTTTGCCGCCGAACCAGTTGGAGTCCCAGCCGCGGATTACGCCGAGGCGGTTGCTGATAGGATTTACTTTCTGTCCCATAGGTTAGTCTTTGTCCTTGATGGTTACGTCTTTTTCGATGGTGTCAACTACGAGAGTGACGTGGTTGGCACGTTTGCGGATACGGTAACCGCGGCCCTGGGGAGCTGTGCGCAGGCGCTTGAGCATGGGGGCGGGGTTAACGAAGATTGTGGAGATATAGAGTTCGCCGTTTTCAGCTCTGCGGTCGTTTTTGGCCTCCCAGTTGGCGATGGCCGAGCGCAGAAGTTTCTCGAGACGGGCGGCAGCCTCCTTGTTGGAGAACTTGAGGATACCCAGAGCGCGGAACACTTCCTTGCCGCGGACCATGTCGGCCACGAGACGCATCTTGCGGGGCGAGGAGGGCACGTTGGTGAGCTTGGCGAAAGCGATTTCCTTCTGGGCATCTTTGATTGCCTGAGCGGAGTTTCTTTTTCTTACACCCATTTTATTGTTGATGTTCGTTTTTTTGTGGGGAAATTTTGTTAAGCCTTTTCTTTGTCAGCTATGGCCGGCGGCCTATGCTGCTGAAGGTTGAAGGTTGCGGAGAAGCAGTGTGCCTTAGCGGCTGCTGTTACTTCTTCTTGTTGCCGGCGTGGCCGCGGAAGGTGCGGGTGGGGGCAAATTCGCCGAGTTTGTGGCCTACCATGTTCTCGGTCACATAGACCGGAATGAACTTGTTGCCGTTGTGAACGGCGAAAGTGTGGCCGACGAATTCGGGGGCAATCATCGAAGCGCGGCTCCAGGTCTTGATGACCGACTTCTTGCCGGAAGCTTCCATTGCGTTAACCTTCTTTTCGAGCTTTACGCTGATAAAGGGGCCTTTTTTAAGTGAACGACTCATTCTTTAGAGATCTGGTTAGAAGTTAGCTGACGGATTATTTTTTCCTGCGTTCGATAATGTACTTCGAGGAGCTCTTCTTCGGGGCACGTGTCTTGAGACCCTTGCTGTAGAGACCCTTGCGCGAGCGGGGATGACCGCCGGAAGCGCGGCCTTCGCCACCGCCCATGGGGTGGTCGACAGGGTTCATGACAACGCCGCGGTTGCGGGGACGACGGCCCAGCCAACGGCTGCGGCCGGCTTTGCCGGAACGCTCGAGGGAGTGCTCGGAGTTACCTACAACGCCGACGGTGGCCTTGCAGGTGCCGAGGATCTTGCGGGTTTCGCCCGAGGGGAGCTTGACGATGGCATAGTCGCCGTCGCGGCTGACGAGCTGGGCGAAAGTGCCGGCCGAACGTGCCATGAAGGCACCCTGTCCGGGGCGAAGCTCGATGTTGTGGATTACAGTACCGACAGGAATTTTGTTGAGGGGAAGCGCGTTGCCCACTTCGGGGGCGGCTTCGGCGCCTGACATTACTGTCTGGCCAACTTCCAGTCCGTTGGGTGCGATGATGTAGGCTTTAGCGCCGTCGACGTAGTAGAGCAGTGCGATACGGGCCGAACGGTTGGGGTCGTATTCGATGCTTTTTACGACAGCGGGCACGCCGTCTTTGTTTCTCTTGAAGTCGATGACGCGGTATTTGCGCTTGTGGCCGCCACCGAGGTAGCGGTTGGTGAGGTGGCCTTCTGCGTTGCGGCCGCCTGAGCTGCGTTTGCCGACTGTAAGAGATTTTTCAGGCTTCGTGGCGGTGATTGCGCCTTTGAAGACTGAGATTACTTTGTGTCTTTGCCCGGGGGTGGTGGGCTTGAATTTTCTTACTGCCATTTTTACAGTGATTGAAGTTACTCGGTGCAACGGGCGGGAGTGGGGTTTGCGGTCCTATTGATGGGCAGCCGCGGGGGCTGTTCTTTTCAGGACTCCGGGTTTTACGCCGGGCCGACATAGGCTCTCTGTCTCATGCCTGTCGCGAGGTCATGCCGGGCTGCTTTTGCCGGAGCCTCCGGGTTATCGCTCCCTTTATGGGGAGGGGCGGAGGGCAGGTCTGTGCAGCTGGCCGCTTTTCGCGGCGGGTGAGGCAGGGGCCGCGCCGGTCAGGCGCCGCCCGCTGCAGGGGATTTAGATGTTTGCGTAGAAGTCGATGGTCTGGCCTTCGGCGATAGTGACGTAGGCCTTTTTCCATTTGTCGGTTTTGCCGCGGAGCAGACCGCTCTTGGTGTAGCGGGCCTTGTTTTTGCCGCGGACGTTGCTTGTGTTGACAGCTTCCACCTTCACGCCGTAGAGTTTCTCAACGAGATCTTTGATCTGGAACTTGTTGGCGTCGGGGGAAACGCGGAAGGTGTAGCGGTTAAGCTTGTCGGTAAGCTTGGTTGCTGCTTCTGTCACAATGGGTTTGATAGAGATTTCCATTATTGTTTCTCCTGAAGGTTAGAGTTTGTTAACGATTTCGAGACCGCCTTCGGTGATGACGATAGCTTTGTTGTTCATCACGGCGTAGGTGTTGATGTCGGCGGCAGCCATCACGCGGGTGTTGGGGATGTTGCGGGCCGACAGATGCACGTTGCTGTCGGAAGCGGCGTTGATGAAGAGCACCTTGGTGCCGTTGACTTTGAGATTCTTTTCAACGTCGATGAAGCTCTTGGTGTGGGGGGCGTCGAAGGTGAAATCCTCCACGATGGTGATCTGGTTTTCCTGAGCCTTGAGGGTCAGGGCCGAGCGGCGGGCCAGGTTCTTGAGCTTTTTGTTGAGTTTGAAACGATAGTCGCGGGGACGGGGACCGAACACGCGGCCACCGCCGACGAGCACGGGCGAGTTGATGTCGCCGATACGCGAGCCGCCGCCGCCCTTCTGCTTGTGGAGCTTACGGGTAGAGCCGCTGACTTCGCTGCGTTCCTTGGACTTGTGTGTACCCTGACGCTGGTTGGCAAGGAACTGCTTCACGTCGAGGTAGATGGCATGTTCGTTGATGTCGACAGCGAACACCTGGTCATTGAGGATGGCTTTGCGGCCGGTGTCCTCACCTTTAATGTTGTATATTGCGAGTTCCATTGCTTATTTTTCTATCTGTACGATTGAACCTTTACTTCCGGGGATTGAGCCCTTGATGATCATCACATTGTGTTCGGGGATGATTTTCACAACCTTGAGGTTCTGAACGGTGACACGCTCGTTACCGGTCTGGCCGGCCATGCGCATTCCCTTGAACACTTTTGCGGGGTAGGAGCAGGCGCCGATTGAACCGGGGGCACGCAGACGGTCGTCCTGACCGTGGGTGGCCTGGCCTACGCCGCCGAAACCGTGGCGCTTTACAACGCCCTGGAAGCCTTTACCTTTCGAGGTGCCTACGATGTCGACAAAGTCGTCTTCGTTGAAGATGTCGATCGAGATGGTGTCGCCCATCTTGTATTCGCCTTCGAAACCTTTGAACTCGGCCAAGTGGCGCTTGGGGGTCACGCCGGCTTTCTTGAAGTGACCGAGCTCGGGGTTGGTGCAGTGCTTTTCTTTCTGCTCCTGGAATCCGAGCTGGAGGGCATTGTACCCGTCGGTCTCAACAGTCTTAACCTGGCAGACAACACAAGGACCTACTTCGATAACAGTGCACGGAAGGTTCTTTCCGTCGGCACTGAAAACGGATGTCATTCCGATTTTCTTTCCTAATAATCCTGGCATTTCAGTGTTATGTTAATTGATTGAGATTCTGTAGTGTGAATAAAATCCTGCGGCATCAGACCTTGATTTCTACTTCCACACCGCTGGGGAGCTCGAGCTTCATGAGGGCGTCGACGGTTTTTGCGGTGGAGTTGTAGATGTCGATGAGACGCTTGAACGACGACAGCTGGAACTGCTCGCGGCTCTTCTTGTTGACGAAGGTGGAGCGGTTGACAGTGAAGATGCGCTTGTGGGTGGGCAGGGGTATGGGACCCGAGATTACAGCGCCGGTGGCCTTTACAGTCTTGACGATCTTTTCTGCCGACTTGTCCACGAGGTTGTGGTCGTAGGATTTGAGTTTGATTCTGATTTTCTGGCTCATTGTGAGAGCAATTGTTGATTGTTGGTGATTATTGGGATATTGGGGCGGGGGAGTCAAGAATCATTTGCTGCCTCCCCCGCCTTGGATTATTTCACGAGGTCTACGCGGCCCTGGCACTCTGTGAGCACCTGCTTGGCGATCGACGAGGACACTTCGGCATAGTGGCTGAAGGTCATCGTGGAGGTTGCGCGGCCCGAAGTGATGGTACGCAGTGCGGTCACATAGCCGAACATCTCGGCCAGGGGAGCCTGAGCCTTGACGATACGGGCGCCGGAACGGGCGGTTTCCATGCCTTCCACCTGACCGCGACGCTTGTTGAGGTCGGAGATCACGTCGCCCATCGACTCTTCGGGGGTTACCACCTCGATCTTCATGATAGGCTCCATGAGCACGGGACCTGCCTTTTCAGAGGCTTTCTTGAAGGCCTGGATGGCGCAAAGCTCGAAGGAGAGCTGGTCGGAGTCCACGGGGTGGAACGAACCGTCTATCACGGTCACTTTGAGTTTCTCCACGGGGTAGCCGGCAAGCACGCCGTTCTTCATGGCGTTGGTGAAGCCCTTCTGGATGGCGGGGATGAATTCCTTGGGGATGTTGCCGCCCTTGACTTCATCGACAAACTGCAGCGAGCCTTCGAAACCTTCGTCTACGGGCTCTACGCGGCAGATGATGTCGGCGAATTTACCGCGACCACCGGTCTGCTTCTTGAACACTTCGCGGAGTTCGACAGGCTGGGTGATAGCCTCTTTGTAGGTAACCTGGGGACGGCCCTGGTTGCACTCTACCTTGAACTCGCGACGGAGACGGTCGATGATGATGTCGAGGTGAAGCTCGCCCATACCCGAGATGACGGTCTGGCCGGTCTCCTCGTTGGTCTCCACGCGGAAAGTGGGGTCCTCTTCGGCAAGTTTCTGCAGACCCACGCCGAGTTTGTCGAGGTCTTTCTGGGTTTTGGGCTCAACGGCGATACCGATCACGGGATCGGGGAATTCCATTGCTTCGAGCACGATGGGATGGTTCTCGTCGCAGAGGGTGTCGCCGGTGCGGATATCCTTGAAGCCTACGCCTGCGCCGATGTCACCGCAGCCGATCTTCTCCATGGGGTTCTGCTTGTTGGAGTGCATCTGGAACAGACGCGAAACACGCTCCTTCTTGTCAGAACGCGCGTTGAGTATATAGGAACCGGCTACCACTTCGCCCGAGTAAACGCGGAAGAAGGTGAGACGGCCCACATAGGGATCGGTAGCGATCTTGAACGCCAGAGCGCACATAGGAGCGTCCGACGAAGGCTCGCGGGTTTCGATCTTGTCGGGATCGTCGACTGCATGACCTTCGATAGCGCCGGAATCGACGGGCGAGGGGAGGTAAGCGCAGACGGCGTCGAGCAGGGGCTGCACGCCCTTGTTCTTGAACGACGAGCCGCAGAGCATGGGCATGATCTCCATCTTGAGGGTGGCGGCGCGGAGGGCGCGGCGCACCTCGTCTTCGGTGATGGTGGAGGGGTCGTCGAAATATTTCTCCATGAGAGCGTCGTCGAATTCGGCGATTTTCTCAAGCATCTTGTCGCGCCACTCTTCAGCGTCAGCGCGGAGGTTGTCGGGAATTTCGTCAACCTCATATTCGGCGCCCATGGTTTCGTCGTGCCAGTAGAGAGCTTTCATGCGCACGAGGTCGACGAGACCCTTGAAGGTTTCTTCAGCACCGATAGGTATCTGGATGGGGCAGGGGTTGGCGCCGAGCACGTCATGCACCTGGCGGACAACTTCGAAGAAGTTGGCGCCCGAGCGGTCCATCTTGTTCACGTAGCAGATACGGGGCACGCCATACTTGTCGGCCTGGCGCCACACGGTCTCGGACTGAGGCTCCACGCCGCCTACGGCGCAGAAAGTGGCGATAGTGCCGTCGAGCACGCGGAGCGAACGCTCCACTTCCACGGTGAAATCGACGTGTCCCGGGGTGTCAATGAGGTTGATTTTGAACTTGTCGCCCGCATATTTCCAGAAAGTGGTGGTGGCGGCGGAGGTGATAGTGATACCACGTTCCTGCTCCTGCTCCATCCAGTCCATGGTAGCGGCACCGTCGTGCACCTCGCCGATCTTGTGGGTCAGGCCGGTGTAGAAGAGGATACGCTCCGAAGTGGTGGTTTTACCGGCATCGATGTGGGCCATGATGCCGATGTTGCGGGTATATTTAAGTTGTTCGTCGTTTTTGTTAGCCATTGTTGGTCTGATTGGAATCTTTGTTGTTCAATGATTATATAGGAGAGTGAGTTGCTCAGGCTTTCAGGCTCGATCAGAAACGGAAGTGGGCGAATGCGCGGTTGGCCTCGGCCATCTTGTGCATGTCTTCCTTGCGCTTGAAGGCACCGCCCTGGTCGTTGAAGGCGTCCATGATTTCAGCGGCGAGTTTGTCGCTCATGGTCTTGCCGCCACGTTTGCGGGCGTAGTTGATGAGGTTTTTCATTGATATGGATTCCTTGCGGTCGGGGCGGATTTCAGTAGGCACCTGAAAGGTGGCGCCACCGACGCGGCGGCTCTTTACCTCCACCTGAGGAGTGACGTTCTCGAGGGCTTTCTTCCAGATTTCGAGAGCGGTCTTCTCTTCGTTCTGCATCTTGGCCTTCACGGTCTCGAGTGCGGAGTAGAAGATGGTGTAGGCAGTGTTTTTCTTACCGTCGTACATCAGGTGATTGACGAATTTCGACACCTTTACGTCATGAAAGACGGGATCGGGCAGTACGACGCGTTTCTTTGGTTTTGCTTTTCTCATTTGTTTAAGTAAGCTTTGTTTTTGCTTTTTCGTGGCTGTTGTCTCTTCAGCGCCCGGGGCTATCCCTGCGGGGGCTTACTCAACCGATGTCAGCTCGAGGAATCAAAAACGGGTTGTTAAACTGTGGTTTGGATTTCTCGCGGTGCTATAAGTTAACTTCACCGGGCCTTTTCAGGGGCGCGATTACTTCTTGGCAGCACCAGCCTTGGGACGCTTGGCTCCGTATTTGGAGCGGCGCTGAGTGCGGTCCTTGACACCGGAGGTATCGAGCGAGCCGCGCACGATGTGGTAGCGTACACCGGGGAGGTCCTTCACACGGCCGCCGCGCACCAGCACGATCGAGTGCTCCTGCAGGTTGTGTCCTTCACCGGGGATGTAGGAGTTGACCTCCTTGCCGTTGGTGAGGCGCACACGTGCAACCTTACGCATAGCCGAGTTAGGCTTTTTAGGGGTGGTGGTGTAAACGCGCACACACACGCCACGACGCTGAGGGCAGCTGTCCAGAGCGGGTGACTTGCTCTTGTCAACAAGAGTCTCGCGTCCTTTTCTTACTAATTGCTGAATAGTAGGCATCTTAGTTTTTTAGTCTGTTTTTAACTATTGATTATTCTTCGTTGTGATAATTTCAGTGTCGAAGCCTCCGGAGAACATCGACGCGACTATACACGCCGGGCGCACTTCGCGCCGCTGACTGTCAGACAGTTACGGTTCGAAAAAGTGCACAATGCTCCGAAAAGCGTTGCAAAGTTACCACTTTTTTCGCTGACTGCCAAACATTTCCGCAATTTTTTCACACTTTTTTCTGAGGATCAGGCAAATTAGTCCAATTAGTCCAATTAGTCTAATTAGGCCAATCGGCCAATGGGTTCAATTGAGACAATCGGGCGGTGGGTCGGTTTTCAGAAAAATTTTGAGGCGCAGCGATGAAATTCCGGCATTTTTCCCTAAATTTGCCGATATGGAAGAAAACTACATTGTTTCGGCGCGCAAATACCGTCCATCGACATTCTCGTCGGTAGTGGGGCAGAAAGCGCTCACCGCCACCTTAAAGAATGCCATAGCCGCCGGGCGTCTCGCCCACGCCTACCTCTTCTGCGGCTCACGAGGCGTAGGCAAGACTTCCTGCGCCCGCATATTCGCCAAGACCATCAACTGCGCCCACCCAACCCCCGAGGGAGATCCCTGTAACGAATGCCCCTCGTGCCGCGCATTCAACGAAAACCGCTCGCTCAACATCATCGAACTCGACGCCGCGTCGAACAATTCGGTCGACGACATCCGCAACCTCACCGACCAGGTGCAGATTCCGCCGGTCGACGGCCGTTACCGCGTATTCATCGTCGACGAGGTGCACATGCTCTCAACTTCAGCGTTCAACGCTTTCCTCAAAACCCTTGAGGAGCCGCCGGCCCACGCCATTTTCATCCTCGCCACCACCGAGAAACACAAAATCATACCCACCATTCTCTCGCGCTGCCAGATCTACGATTTCAAGCGAATCACCATCGCCGACATCACTGACCATCTGGAGTATGTGGCAAAAAGCGAGGGAATCAATGCCCAGCGACAGGCGTTGGCAATCATCGCCCGCAAGGCCGACGGCGCCATGCGCGACGCTCTCTCGATTTTCGACCAGGTGGCGGCATCGTCACGCGGCGACATCACCTACGACTCCACAATCGAGAACCTCAATATCCTCGACGAGCGCTATTACGGCAAACTCGTCGAGGCCTTCAAGGCCGCCGACATCCCCGCCGCACTCCTTATATATAAAGAGATACGCGACCGCGGCTTCGACTCCTACTTCTTCTTAGGAGGTCTCGCCGCATATCTGCGCAACCTCATGGTGGCGCGCGACCCGCAGACTCTTCCGCTTCTCGACACCGACGAGGAGACCATGCAGCGGATGGCCGCGCAGGCGGCATCGCTCCCGCCCCGCTTCTTCTACTCGGCCATGAGCCTCTGCAACGACGCCGACATGGACTACCGCACAGCCTCATCAAAAACCTTCCTCATCGAGCTGCTGCTCATCAAGCTGTGCCAACTACAAAGCCCCTCCCCCGACTCTGAAGCCGGCGACGGGGAGGGGCTGACCCAGAAGACAGCCGGACTGCAACCTATAACCCCAGCCAACACCCCCGCGCCCGCACCCGCCGAAGCATCCGAAGCAA
>DAAN01000010.1:0-20728 GCA_001701135.1 Bacteroidales bacterium H3 | reverse complement strand
AAACGGCGGTTAAAACCCGCCGCTCCACAGGCCTCCCCCCAGTCCCCGCTTCGGCACCCGCTGTCCAGCGCAATGGAGCCAGGCCCCACGTGTCGATGCGCGATGCTTTCGCTCCGGAGAAATCCGCGGAGAAAGCAGCAGCACAGTCGCAGCGCAAGCTCCGCGAAACCCCCTTTACCGACGACGACCTGATGCGTGCATGGGAGCAATACATGGATTCCAACCGCCGTGCCCACGTTCTTATCAACACCATGCGCGCCAGCCGTCCGCTCCGCGTGGAGGGAAACGCTCCCGCCACATTGAAAATGACCGTGGCCAACCAGCCGCAGGTCGACATAATGCTCCAGGAGATGCCGCGGCTACTCGATTTCCTCCACAACACTCTCGGCAACGACCACATCACCATTGACGTGGCCGTCAGCGACGACCCGAACTCACCCGCCGGCTGGAGCGACCGCGACCTGCTGCAGCATATCGTCGACACCAACCCTCACGCACGCGACTTCATCACAGACTTCCGTCTGACCATCTCCTGAGGTCTCAAAATAGGCAATTTTCGCAAGATTTCCGATTTTTGCTTGCAACTACCGGTTATTATCCGTATATTTGCAGGCTGAAAATTAGGCGATTATGCCCCACGGGGTGTATCCGCCCTTAAGCACGTAGAGCCAACGCTCTACCAACCAATCATTTACGTAAAAATAAACAATAACTTCATAACATTTTTTACATCTAACACATGCAAAGCAAAGGAACCCTCGGAAGCATCATTGCCGGTGTGATCGCGATCTTCTTGGTGCTCGCGTGCCTGTTCTACCTCTCCTTCTCACTTGTAAGCAACAAGCAGGAGGCCAAGGCCGAGCAATACGCCACCATGATGGCCGGTCAGCAGGGCAAGAACTCCGAGCAGTACAACAAGGCTTACAAGGCCTACATCGACTCAATCAGCAAAACCCCTGTCTGGTTGGGTTATAACTACAACGAAGTGCAGAAATGGGGTGTAGGTCTCGGTCTCGACCTCAAGGGAGGTATGAACGTCATCCTCCAGGTTTCTATGCCCGACATGCTTCGCTCCATGAAAAACGCCGAGCCCGACGCAAGCTTCGATCAGGCTCTCCACTTGACTGACTCAATAATCAAAGGCAACCACGCCACCGATTATGTGGGCACATTCGTCAACCAGTACAGCCGTCTGGTGCCCGATGCCGACTACTCCGTGGTTTTCAGCTCGATTATCCCTGAAAAGATCGGCCACGACCGCAAGGCTGTAGCCGCCACCCTCAAGTCGGAAGTCAAGGACCGCGTGAACAACTCCGCCACCAACGTGCTGCGCAACCGTATCGACGCCTACGGCGTGGTTTCGCCCAACATTCAGGTGCTCCAGGACAACGACGGCCAGATTCTTCTCGAACTCCCCGGTGTGAAAGAGCATCAGCGCGTGCGCGAGCTTCTGCTCCGCTCGGCCAACCTCGAATTCTACGAGTGCTACGGCGCAGGCAAGCTCACCCCCAACATCATGCAGCTCGACAACGCTCTGGCTGCAAAAGGGATGCCCACACTCCGCCAGAACCTCCTTTCGGCAGGCTCGGGTGAATCGCCCGTAATGGGTATCGCCACCGCCAAACAGAAAGAGGTGATTGACTCGATCCTCAACACCCCCGAGGCCCGTCAGTATCTTCCCACCGACCTCAAACTCCGCTGGGGCGTGAAAGCCACTCCCGTCACCTACCAGGACACCGTCACCGGCAAGGAACGCCAGCTCGACACCTATCAGCTGGTGGCACTCAAGACCAAGAACGGCAAAGCAGCCCTCGAAGGCTCATGCGTGATCAACGCTTCGAGCGACTACGACCAGCTGCAGGGCAACGTAGTCTCCATGACTATGAACAAAGAGGGCGCACGCCAGTGGGCCAACCTCACCGCCGCCAACATCGGCCACCCCATCGCCATCGTTCTCGACGAGCAGGTTTACTCCTACCCCAACATCCGCACCGCCATCGAAGGTGGCCGTTCGCAGATCACCGGCGACTTCACCGTAGAGGAAGCGCAGGACCTTGCCAACGTGCTCAAGTCGGGTAAGATGACCGCCAAGGTCGACATCATCTCCGACATGGTCATCGGTCCCTCGCTGGGCCAGCAGGCCATTGAGGCCGGCATCTGGTCGTTCGTGCTCGCCATCGTGCTTCTGATGGTGTTCATGTGCGTGATCTACGGCTTCATCCCCGGTCTGGTCGCCAACTTCGGTCTTATCTGCAACCTCTTCTTCACCTTCGGCATTCTGGCATCGTTCCAGGCCGTGCTCACCCTGTCGGGTATCGCCGGTATCGTGCTCGCCCTGGGTATGGCCGTCGACGCCAACGTGCTCATCTTCGAGCGCGCCAAGGAAGAGCTCCGCGCAGGCAAGAACGTGCGCACCGCCATCGCCGACGGTTATTCCAACGCCTTCTCGGCCATCTTCGACTCCAACCTCACCTCGGTGATCACCGGTGTCATCCTCCTCTTCTTCGGCACAGGCCCCATCAAGGGCTTCGCCACCACCCTGATCATCGGTATCATCTGCTCATTCTTCACCGCCGTATATCTCACACGAATCATCTTCATCCTCGGCGCCAAGAAGAAAGCCTTCCAGAAGCTCACCTTCGACACCAAGCTGTCGCGCAACATGTTTGCCAACAGCAACTTCAACTTCCTCAAAGGTCGCAAGCCCGCATTCTTCATCATCGCCGCTTTCGTGGCAGTGGTAGTGATCAGCCTCTTCACCAAGGGACTCAACCAGGGCATCGACTTCTCGGGCGGCCGCAACTATGTGGTCAAATTCGAGAAACCCGTCAAGACCGACGCCGTGCAGCGCTCGCTTGCCGATGCGTTCAAGGCTCAGACCGGCGAGCCCGTGGCTCTCTCGGTAATCACCATCGAGAACTCCAACCAGGTGCGTATCTCCACCAACTACAAGATCAAGTCGACTGAAGACGCCACCGACATCGAGCAGGAAATCACCGGACTCCTCTACGACACATTCAAGAAAGACGGACTCCTGCCCGAAGGAATGACCATCGAGGATTTCTCCACCACCGACGAAACCCAGGGCATCCTCTCGTCGCAGACCGTAGGCCCGACCGTGGCAAACGACATGCGCAACAAAGCCTACGTGGCTGTGATCCTGTCGCTTGCAGCGATGTTCCTCTACATCCTGCTCCGCTTCCGCAACGTGGCCTTCTCGCTGGGCGCCCTTGCCGCCGTGGCATTCACAGCCTTCTCCATCATCGGCTTCTACTCCATCTTCTGGGGTCTCTTCCCCTTCGCCATGGAGATTGACCAGAGCTTTATCGCGGCCATCCTGACGATGATCGGTTATCAGATCAACGACACCGTGGTGGTATTCGACCGTATCCGCGAAAACCGCGGCCTCTATCCCAAGCAGGACTTCGGCTCGCTGGTCAACAAGTCGCTCAACTCCACTCTGGGCCGTACAATCATGACCTCCGCCTCCACTTTCCTGGTGCTTCTCTGCATCTTCATCCTCGGCGGCGACTCGATCCGTTCGTTCATCTTCGCAATGCTCTTTGGTGTGGTTGTCGGCACCCTCGCCACCATGTTCATCGCCACCCCCGTGGCCTATTTGACCATCCAGCGCCGCTCGGCAAAAGCAGCAACAGCGAAATAACCCCTCCGGAAAAAAATTCCACTATATCAGCGAGGCTGAGCCGTCAATCGGCTCAGCCTCGCTGTGTTACAAATAACATTAAAAACAATTGGATTTTGAAAAATTATACTTAATTTTGCAGTTTAAAATTCAATCATTAATTCCAACCGATTTCATTCAGTATTATCACATTACGTATGAAAAAACTCTACTCGTTACTATCTTTGATGGTGCTTTCATTAGCCGGTGTGTTCACAGCATCGGCCGCCCAGGTCACCGTCATTGTCGACAATCCCGCAGCCATAAAGATTGGCAAAAACGTCTACGACTACTCCACCTGGTCTCAGCAATATGTCTCTCTGGTCGACGAGGTGACTGAAATCAACAATTTCGAGATTGAGGGCACAGTGCAATTCGACATTGCTGCAACCGACGATTATGTCATCACATCGGTAAAGGACGCCAACGACTCGGAAAAGGTCAGCAGCGCTCCTACCAGAACCTGCAACATCTATGAATGGAGCGGCGACACCTTCACTTATGTAGTCACCACCAAGAGCATCGAAGACCTTTACACCGCCTCGTGCACCATCAACGTCGATGACCCCTCGAAAGTCAGACTCCGCACCGGAGGCTCACTCGGCAAAGACATCACACTGGAGAGCACAACAACCATCCTGAAATTCGACCCCGTGAGCAGCGGTGCAAACCAGTTGCAGCTCGGCCCCGTTACCTCGAGCGTTCCTCTCTATGAAGTAAAACTCAACGACGAGGTGCAGACTCCCCTCTACGGCAATTACACTCTCACCCTCACCGACGGCTGCACAGTCGACATCACCGCCATCATCCCCGACAAGGATGTCACCCTCAAGGTGAACGTCCCCGACGACTGCAAGGGCGTGTTCAAAGCCATGCAGAAGATGAAGGATGGCAGCACCTACGAATATGAAGACATTGAGGGCGACTTCCTCGCAGGCGCCACTCTTAAGGCCGGCACCCCCCTGCGACTCGTCCTCGATGCCGACGCATACTCCATCGACAATTTCAAGGTCAACGGCACCGACACCTACATCTCGGGAGGCGCCTACACCTTCACCATCATGGACAACACCGTCATCGACATCGAGGCCCAAGCCTACAAGGCATTCGACGTGCCTTTCACATTCGACGACTACACCCATGTGAAGATGTACAAAGGCAGCAGCACATGGGGCTCGGCTTTCGACCTCAACGACAACAACGCCACCTTCTCATTCAACGAGAAATCATCCGACAATCACACTGTCTACATCCAGGCCGCCACAGGTTTCTTCATCAAGAAAATCACCCTCACCGACGCCGACAACAAAAAGACAGAATGGACATCAGCCACTTCGGTAGAACTTCATGAGGGCTGCTCCGTCATTGTCACCACCGGCGTGCAGACCACCGACGGCATCCTCCATGTATGGCTCGATCCCGCTCTGGCTACCAATATCACCAAGATCAAAGTGACCGACGGCTACGGTTCCACCAAAGCCAGCTGCGACGAACCGGTTGCCGGCGTGAACACACTCGACATCTCTTCGCTGGTCAGCGGTGGCGGTTACAGCTACAACACCCTTTCGCTCGAGCGCACCAACAGCGACCCGATGTATATTTCCATCAACGAAGGCGATGCATACCTTGATAACTACGGGAGCGTGACAATCGAATCCACCAAACTGCGCGGCACCGATCTCTACCGCTTCTTCGCCGCCGAACCCAACCGTCACGACGTGACTTTCGACGCAGGCGACCTCAACAAGGAGGATTTCACCATCACAGTCGACAAAATGCCTGTAGACCAGTGGGAATCCAACCGTCTCTTCGCCGGTTCGGGCGTGAACATCGTTTCCAACAACGGTGCCAAATTCTATGTGAAACTCAACGATGCAGCACCGGTAGAATCAGTCGAAGGCGCCCACACGTTCACTGTCGAAGGAAACACCGCTGTGAAGCTCAGCGCCACAAACTCCGCCGTCATTGCAGTTGAGGCCGAGGATGCCGACGCCGCCACACGCACCGTCTACAACCTCCAGGGCATCCGTGTCAACGCCGACAGCCTTCCCGCCGGCATCTACATCATCGACGGCAAGAAGGTGGCTGTGAAATAATCCAAATTGGCTCAACGGCGCCGGGGCCACATACCCGCGCCATTCCATACAATCTATAGAGAGGCTTGAGCGGCCCGGATGGTCGTTCAAGCCTCTCAAATTAACCAATCATCACAATTTAATGAGAAAAGCTTTACTCCTGACTGCAGCCGTAGCGATAGCAATCGCAGCGGTGGCAGGTGACGGGCTCGACCTGCTTAGCAGCGCCCGTCTGCGCAAAGCCCGGGCCGAGGCAAGGCAACTGTCTGCTGTGACAGCGGCGACGACCGCCGCCAAAGGCAACGGCATCTCCACGGCTACGACAGCCACATCTCCTGCAATGATCGGTGCATTTGTAGAACTCGCTGAAGGGTGCACCGCCGACGACCTGCGCGCCACCGGTTTCAGCGTGCTCACCGTGCGCGGCAATATCGCCCTGTGCATGGTCCCTGTCGATTCGGCCGACGTCATGGCACGCCACAGAGCCGTCCACACCATGAGCATCGCCCGTGACCTCCAACCCTCCATCGCCACCGCAAAAGCCGCTATCGGTCTCGACAAAGTCCATGAAGGCATCGGTTTGCTCGCGACATACACCGGCCGAGGCGTTGTGGCGGGGGTCGTCGACCAAGGCATAGACCCCAATCATCTAAACTTCCGCAATCCCGACGGCACAACCCGCCTGGGATATTTCTACAACATCAAACTGGCCAATACATCCACCGGCTACGAACACAAGGGATATTTCGGCGAGGATGTGAAGAATTTCACCACCGACTCCGAAGAATCGTACCACGGCACCCACACCCTCGGCATCCTCGCCGGTTATCACCGGGGCAATGTGAAAATGGCCGACGCTTCAAAATTTTCCGACGCCAAAATCCCTGTACCTGTTACCGAGCAGCCCAACCCCTACCTCGGCGCCGCTCCGGGCGCAACGCTGGCAGCAGCCGGGTGCTCGTCGCTCAACGACATGTTTATTGCCATGGGAGTGGACCAGATCTGCAGCTACAGCTACGAACTCCAGCAGCCCGCCGTAATTTCGCTGTCGCTCGGCTCGAATGTGGGTCCCCATGACACCAACGGAATTCTCAACCGGTTTCTCGACCTTACCGCCACCAAAGCCGACGACAACCCGATGCCTCCTGTGCTCTGCGTGTCGGCCGGCAATGAGGGCGACCGCCGCATAGCGCTGAAAAAGCGTCTGAAAAAAGGGGAATCGTTCAAGACTCTCCTCTGGCCCTATCTTTTCCAGAAAACTGCAGAATCCCCTGAGACCCCTACAATATATCAGGACAACTTCGCAATCTATTCTCCGGATCTGACCCGTCTGGTGGTAACGCCTCACCTCTACAATGTGGACCGTGGCTATCGCGAAGCCGGCACATTCCCGCAGATCGGCGAAGGACACGGCGCCTACTATATCACCGACGAATATTTTCAGATGGATGAAAGCGACCAGATCAATGACATACTTGCCAAGTGGTTCCACGGCTTCATCGGTGTGGGCGGAATGGTCGACGAGGATGTCAACCGCTATTATGCCATGGTCGACATCGCCCTTCAGGACAGTGATTTGAATTTCGCCACAACGGCCGGCGCGCTCACCTCTTCGCGCTATATTCCCGGTTTCGAGATTAAGATTGCCGACGACGCCGACGTGCCCGAAGAGGGCATCCTCATCGAGTGCTACGGTTCGGGGCAGTCTACCGAAATGTTTGACTACAAGCAGAGCGCTTTTGAAAACGGCGATTATAACGGCACCATCTCCGACATGGCCGTCTGCCCCAAACTAATTGTGGTAGGCTCATATAACACCGCAGATGAATGGTTCTGCCTCGACGGTCTTAAATCACGATATGTGGGCGAAGGTGACTATTTCACACCCGGACGCGTGAGCGGCTTCTCTTCCTACGGCACACTGAGCGACGGCCGCAACCTACCCACGGTCTGCGCTCCCGGCTCAACGATCATCTCGTCGGTCAACAGGTATTTCACTGAACTGGACGATGTAAAAGACCAGGCCGCTCAACTCTTCCAGGCCTGCGCCACCGACCCCGAAGGGCGTCTGAACTACTGGAAACAGGAAGTGGGCACCTCCATGTCGTGCCCACTTGTGGCCGGTGCTGTGGCCTGCTGGCTCGAAGCTGACCCCACTCTCACCTACGCCGACATCCAGGACATCATAGCCAAGACAGCCACTGTTGACGACGACGTGCGTGCAGGCGACCCCGTGAAATGGGGCGCCGGCAAATTCGACGCTCTCGCCGGCATCAAGGAGGTGCTCCGCCGCGCGGCTCTCCCCTCCGTCTCGGCCGACAGCGACTCCCGCCTGATCATCACACCCGCCGGCGAAAACCGATGGACAATTTTCGTTGCCGGCGAGCAGAATCTCTCGGCATCTGTCTATTCCATGCAAGGCTCCCTGATGAAAACCGCCTCAGCCATGGCCGACGAGATCACTATTGACCTCAGCGACCTCACTCCCGGCGTCTACGCCCTCTCAGCAAACAATCTAACTTCTAAAATCATAGTGAAATAATGCGCTCAATATCTAAATTACTTATCGGTCTGACTGTGGCCGCCGGCATCTTCACGCCTGCCGCCGCAGAGGATGCAGAAGTGCCTGCCATCTCGTTCAAGACCAATATCTACAACCAGTACGGCGCCGAGAACTCGTTCCACTTCCTCATCGGCTCGACCAACGGAAGCGAATACTACGACGTGGACATGGGCTTCGGCAACAACGAAATAGAGGTGGGCTACGCCTCCGTGGTCGACGGTGCCTGGCAAGGCTCCACAGTCAGCTGCCGTGTCTCGAAGGAAGGCGTGGTGAACATCTACGGCGACCCCACGAAAATCGACGTGTTCATCGCCGACGGCTGCTACATCTCCGACATCGACCTCAGCCGCTGCGTCAACCTCGACGTGGTGAGCCTCGAACACAACGAACTTCAGTCGCTCGACCTCTCGGCCAACACCAATCTGCGTGCCATCTACCTCTCGGACAACCCCGGCACCGAGGCTTCCCCGCTGAAGATCGGCACCCCGAAACCCAATCTGCAGATCATAGAGGCCGACATCATAGATCATTTCGACCCTCAGTTCAAGCCTGAATATCCCAATCTGGTCTCGCTCGACCTCTACCACAACATGTCGGTGAAGTCGCTCGACCTTTCGGGATGCCCCAAGCTGGTCAATCTCGTCGTAGAGTTTACAGGCGTCGAAAAACTCGACCTCACTCCGGTTCCCAACCTCTGGCACCTCAACATTGCCGAGAGCCGCATCACCGACATCGACCTCTCCAAGACCCCCGACCTCATGGAGTTTCTCTGCAGCCACACCTCAGGCTCCATCAACACCGACTGCAAGCTCACTAAACTTGACGTGAGCAAAAACCCCAAACTCACCTATCTCGCTGCCTCCGACAATCTTCTGGAGAAGATCGATGTCTCGGCCAACCCCAAGATCAAGAATCTCTATCTGCGCAACAACTGTCTCGGCGACATCGACGTATCGGCCCTGCCCGACCTTTACTCGCTCGACCTCACCGGCAACCGTTTCGGGTTCTCCACACTTCCCGCAGAACGCGAGACTTTCGGCGAATACTTCTATTCGCAGAAGCCCAAGACCATGAACAAGGCAATCGCCAAAGGCACCACACTTAAATTTCCCGAAATGCTCCGCACCGACGGCGCCACCTACGCCCGCGTGATGATCGCGCCCGAAGGTAAGGATGCCGAGGAAATGGCCGAAGCGAACTACACATGGAACGGCACCACCGGCGACCTGGTGATCAACGACACCCCCTCTGACTCGGTATATGTTGAATTCGCCAACGCCGCCCTGCCGTCGTATGCCCTCACCACATCACGCTTCATGGTCAAGAACGCTGACGACCTCGGCAAGCCCTCGAAAATGGTAACACTGGGCACTCTGCGCGGCCACGATGTTTCGCTCAAAGTCGGTATCGACGGTGCCACCGCCGCTTCGCCCCGTAAAATTCTTGTCGATTTCGGCAACGGCGAACTTAAAGAGTTCAATGTCACCTCCACCGATGCCGCCAGCACCATTGCGGGGACCGTCAATTCAGCCGACATGCTGGGGCAGGTGAACGTGTATCTGCCCGAAGGCGAGACGCTCACAGCCCTCGACATCGACAACCTGCAGCTGGTTTCAATCGACCTGACCGCCGCCCGCGAGCTGCGCTCGCTCTCTATCACACGATGCAATCTATCCAAGATAGATCTCTCATACAACCGCTGTCTCACATCGCTCAACCTGGCCGACAACCGTCTCTCCTCTCTCGATCTGGCCGGCATAGAGGGTGGCGGATATGAGAAGAACGCGCTCACACGCATCGAGGCACCCCGAAACCGCCTCACATCGGTCCACATCGTCAACACCGGCGGCCTGCTCTGGCTCGACCTTGCCGACAACCGTCTCACGGAATTCAATCTGAAAGATTACGACCTGATGGAGCACCTCGATCTTTCGGGCAACCGGCTCTCGGTTCTCAACCTCGCTTACATGGGCAACGCCAACTACATCTCCCTGGCCGACAACAACATCACCCTCCTTGAGAACATCACCGAGATGCCCCGGCTCAACGATTTCATTGTCACCGGCAACCGCCTCACCATACCCACTCTTCCCCTGCTATCCTGCAGCAACTATGCATATGCGCCGCAGCAGCCTGTCACCATCGCCAAGAAAGCGCCCACTGTGTCGCTGGCCGATCAGATTGTGGACATCAAAGGAGCCACCACTTCGCTGCATTGGGTATTCGCCGACGGCACTCCGATGATTGCCGGCACCGACTACACCATCGCCAACGGCAAAACACGTTTCATCACCATTGACAAAGGTCCTGCCATATGCCACATTTCTCACCCCGCGTTCCCGGCTTTCTCGGGCGACAACATCCTTGCCACCACCCAGGTGCAGCCTATGGGCGCGCCTACCACAGTGGTCGCAACTTTCAAGGTGTCGGGTCTCGGCGAGGCCGGTAGCTCAGTGGGGTTCACCACCAGGGATGTCACCAATCTCTACATCGACTGGACGGGCGATCGCATCGACTACTGCGATTATCCAGCCTCTGCCGAATTCTCTTCGAGCAACAATGTGCCCGCTGAAGCCGTAGGGCACACCGCCACCATCTACACCTATGACTCTCCCGAAGATCTCGGCGTGGTGTCGATCAGCGGCATCGGCATGTCGGAATTCAACGGCGCTCCCCTCACCGGCTGCTATGCTTTCATGCTCTATGACTCGGACATCGATGTGGCGAATATCGCATTCCCCAATGCCGCCAACCTGCGCGAACTCTCTCTCTCCCGGGCAAAGGCCACAGCCCTCGACCTGAGCAAATTCCCCTCGCTCACCAACCTCGCGCTGCTCCACACCGACCTCACATCGATCGATCTGAGCAAATGCCCCGCGCTGCTCACCGCAGCGCTCGGCAGCAACGCGCTTGAATCTGTTAAATTCAACAATCCCAAAATGTGGGGTCTGGATCTCTCGTCCAACAATCTTTCGTCAATCGATCTCAACGGTCTTCCCGCGCTCTCTCAACTTCAGATTGCCAACAACGCCCTCAAAGAGATCGACCTGTCGCCCGTAGCCTCCACACTGCAGGCCGTGATGCTCTCGCAGAATTCATTCCGCTTCAGCACTCTGCCCGACCCGGCATTGCTCCCCGCACTTGGCAACGTGTTCTTCTACTCCAACCAGGCCAAGGTGCCCGTGGAACTCGTCGACAGCAAAATCGACCTCTCGGCCGAGGCCAAAGTGGGCGAAACCGCCACGGTCTACAAATGGTACTATGGTGACATCACCGTCGACCTTACCGAAATGACTGTCACAGGTGAGGAACTGCAGTCCGACGGCGACGACCCCGAAGTCACTGTAGAGAACGGCATCACCACTTTCCATGTCAGCTACGACGAGCCCGTCACCTGCGTTATGACCAACGCACAGTATCCCAACCTCATGCTCATCACCGAGCCTGTGCGACTCTCGGGCATTGCCGACATTTTTGCCGACAGCGCAGCCTCAATCTGCGATGTCTACACCGTATCGGGCGTTGTTATCCGTAGCGGTGTCGAAGCCTCCGCAGCAATCGAAGGTCTCGATCCCGGCCTCTATATAGTCGCTCCACGCAACGGCGGCAAGGCCACCAAGGTAGCCGTCCGCTGATTCTGACATTACAACACCCCTCTACAGAGGGCCGCGCGCCGCAGATGGCGTCCGGCCCTCTGTTTTTTATTATTAAACAAGCTATAAATAATAATTCGGAGGTCGTTACGTTTATCTATTGAGGTAAACCACACTTTCACAGCCATATGCCAGCTTCAATCGTTTTCGCAACCAACAACGAGCACAAACTGCAGGAGATGCGCGACATCCTCGGCAGCAGCTACAGTGTGTTGTCGCTCAGCGACATCGGCTGCCACGACGACATTCCCGAGACCGCTCCCACGCTTGAAGGGAACGCGCTGCAGAAAGCCCGATGGGTCGCCGACCGATATGGCTGCGACTGCTTCGCCGACGATACCGGTCTGGAAGTGGATGCCCTCGACGGCGCTCCGGGAGTGCTCTCGGCACGCTTTGCCCGGGCATGCGGTCGCGGCGACAGCCACGATTCGCAGGCCAACTCGGCGCTGCTGCTCGAACACCTCGCAGGCATAGACAACCGCCGCGCCCGTTTCCGCACTGCCATCGCCCTCATTGCCGGCGGCAAGGCCACTGTGGTCGAAGGCATTGTCGAAGGCTCGATAGCCATAGAGCCTCGCGGCACCGACGGCTTCGGATATGATCCGCTGTTCATCCCCGAAGGTCACCGGCGCACTTTCGCCCAGATGTCGGCCGCGGAGAAGAACGCTATCTCGCACCGCCACAACGCCGCCATGGCGCTCCGACGCGTGCTCGAAGAAGCCGGTTCAGCGAACTGACCGGAAGCCCTACGCCCGATGAAAGTAAAAAAATAATATCACTGCAAGTTACAGCATAACTCTTTGTCAACACCACGATGATCAAGAAAATCGCCATACTCCTCTCACTCATCCTCTGCGCCGCCGGCGCCAAGGCTCAGCTCGCCACAGGCAGCTGGACTCTCCACACCCCTTTCAGCGGAGTGACGACTCTCGCCGAAACCTCCGACATGGTGTTCATCCAATCGGGGTCCTCGCTCCTTTCTGTCGACAAAGCCACTTCCGAGGTGCGCACCCTCAATATTTCCAACGACCTCAACGGCAGTCTTGTCAGCGGCATTTACCCCAACCCGTCGGGTGAATACATAATCGTGGCCTACAGCGACGGCAACATGGACCGCATCAACAACAACGGCTCGGTGATAAGTCTCTCCGACATCTCCGACGCCAACATCATCGGCAGCCCCTCGATCAAGGATATAGGCTTCGGGAAAGACCGCTTCTATGTAGTCACCTCTTTTGGCCTTGTAACCTACAACGACCGCAAGAACGAGGTGGTGGAAACCCTCTACACCGACCAACCGCTGACTTGCGTCACCGGTCTGGGCGATAAGGTGGTGCTCTTCTACAACGACCGCCCCTATGTAGCCAAAGCTTCCGACCACCTTGTGTCGCTCGACAAATTCAAACTCTTCAAGGATATTTATGTCGCTCCCCGCGGCGGCGTATATCCATTAGGCGAAAACCGCGTTCTGCTCCCATCCAGAAGCGGCACAAACAGTACTTATGTACTCACTTTCGATTGGGAAAACGGCACGGTCACCTGGCCGGTGGCAACCGACGCTTCAGGCAACGCCATCACCAACTCATCGCTCATGCCAATGGGTCCCGGCAAATGCGCCGTAGTCAACGACTCCCATATCGCCATCTATGATGCCGAATGCGCCCCCGGCGCGCCTGAGCGCATTGCCGCGCCTGCGGCTCTCAAAGGCTCCGTGAAAACCGCTTTAAAGGGTCTTGGCCAGGTGTGGGCAGGTTTTTCCGACGGCGTCTGCTCATTCGACCTCACCGATGCATCCCATCCCGTCCAGACATCCGACAAACTCGGCAAACAGCCCTTCTCGGCCATTAACCTCGCATTCAGCCTCCGCCAGCCCGACGGTTCGATATTCTTTTGGAACGCCCGCCAGAACTTACTGAGTTCATATATACTCACCACTCCGGTGTCGCGCTTCAACCTGTCGAGTTACTCCAAAGGCGAGGGATTTGCCGACATCACTCCCGACATCAATGTCTCCGACCAGCAACAATGGGTGGTGCAGGATCCCATCGATCCATCAGTCATCTATGTATCAGTTGACAACCAGGGCATTTACCGTTTCAAAAACGGAAAAACAGACTGGCTGCTCAACAAGTCAAACTCATCGCTCTACGATAACTGGGGATACCGTATAGCCTATCTCGGATTTGATAATTTCAACAATCTGATCGCCATTCAGGAAACTCCCGGCAGCGATGTTGATCAGCTCAAGGTCATCCCCTACGACAAGCTTCACGATGCCGCGGAGGCCGGGGCCGCAATGAAGAGCGTCACCGTGACTAACGTATACCGAACCACCCGCGCCCTCACTCTCCGGAAATCCAACACCATAGTGGTAGCCCGCGGCGCATGGGCCAATCAGCTTTCATTCGTCCATCAGGGAGCCTCGGGCGACCCTGCCGGCTACAAGGTTGTCCTCGTCGACAAATTCATTGACCAGGACAACATTCAGCTTGACTTCCAGCACATCCAGTGGCTGCACGAAGACCGCGACGGACGCCTGTGGGTTGCCGTCAACAACGGTCTCTTCGAAATCACCGATCCTTCGAAAGTCACCTCCTCCACCGCCACCGTGCGCCGCCTGAAAGTGCCCCGTAACGACGGAACAAACCTTGCCGACTATCTCTGCAACGCGCAGTCGGTAAGCTGCATCGACTCCGACAACTCCAACCGCAAGTGGATCTCGACCTACGACTCGGGCGTCTACCTCGTCAGCGAGGATGGCACCCGCATCATCGAGAATTTCACCAGCATGAACTCTCCCCTTCCCTCCAACAAAATCAACTCGGTGGCCTGCGACCGTAACTCCTCGAGCGTGTTCTTCACCAGCCTCGAAGGTGTTTCGGAATACAGCTCCACCTCAGCTCCCGCATCCGACAATCTCGACGAAGTCTACGCCTATCCCAACCCCGTGCGCCCCGACTACACCGGATGGATCACCATCACCGGTCTGATGGACAACACTCTGGTAAAAATCGCCGACGCCGCAGGCAACGTCTTCTTCCAGGGGCGCTCAGAGGGCGGTCTCATCACGTGGGACGGCTGCAACGCCGCCGGCGACCGCGTCAAGACCGGGGTCTACTACGTCTTTGCCTCCTCGGGAACTTCGGATCAGAGCGGCGACAGCTGTGTCACCAAAATCATGGTAATCAATTGAAAAGTAAATACACCCTCAGGCACCTGACGGTCATTTACATATCGAATTCCTAATATGCCCTCAGCTTCTCTGAAATATGCCGATGCCGAAGACCGGGCCTACGGTCTTTGCGGCATGGCGCTCGCACTCTACATCTACGACGCCGAGCAGTTTATCGACAACATCAGCATCGACGCCCCCGCCGACCTCGGGCTGACCCTTTCGGCCGACTTCTTCGCGCCCTCCAATCCCAATCTTTCGGTCAAAGCAGTGTGGAAGGAATCGTTCCGCAATTTCCAGATTCTTTCGGCCATGGTCATCGGCAACGTGCTCTCGCGTTCCCTGTCGCGCCGCCACTCCGAGCTTGCCAACAATGTGAAATCGCTCGTGTTCAGCGCCCTGACCGACGAAGGCGACGCTTCGTGCGGCCTCACCGAGACCGAAGTCGAATCGGTCTGCAGCCGGTCATTCGACTATATCGCACGCGTGCTCCGCAACCCCACTGTCGCCGCAGCCGTCGATTCCATGGTCCGCGAGCTCAACTCGGCCCGCTCGCTCGACCGCGACCGCATTCTCGCCCATTTCATCCCCCTGCAGCGTCTTTAAGAGCTTGTTTAATACGAAATCATTCAGTCAATGAAAATCAGCCTCCGAAATACTCTCTCCAGCCTTGCCGCACTGCTCGTCGCAGCAGCCCTCATCATACCCTCCACGGCTGCCGCCAAAGGGGATGAGATCAAAAACGATTTCAACCCCGTGCAGACCGGCGTCCCCTCGCTCAGCATCGCTCCCGACGCCCGCGGAGCCTCCATGGGCGACATCGGTGCCGCCACCGATCCCGATGCCAACTCGCAGTACTGGAACCCCTCGAAATATGCTTTTGCTTACTCGCAGGGGGCCGTGGCGCTGAGCTACACCCCGTGGCTGCGCAAACTCGTCAATGACATCTTTCTGGCGAACCTCGCCGGATACTGGAAGATAGGCTCGGGCGACAATCAGGCCATTTCGGCATCGCTCCGCTATTTCTCGCTCGGCGAAGTCTCCTCCGAGAGTTTAGGAGGTGTGGTCGAGACCATCAACCCCTACGAACTGGCGTTTGACCTCGGTTACTCCCGCAAACTTTCCGAGAAATTCTCCATGGGCGTGGTAATGCGCTATATCTATTCCGACCTCGGGTTCGGCTCATCATCCACATCGGCACAGCCCAGCGGCGCATCGGCCTTCGCGGCCGACATTTCAGGTTATTTCGTCACATATCCCATTATCGGGCAGAGCGAATGCCAGTTTGCCTGGGGCTGGGACATCTCCAACATCGGTACCAAGATCTCGCCCGAAGGGATGGCTCCCGCATTTCTCCCCACCAACCTGCGCCTCGGCACATCTTTCACCTTCCCCCTTGCCGACTACCACAACCTCGCCATCAACCTCGATCTCAACAAGCTTCTGGTGCCCACCCGTCCCCGCCGCAGCGATTACACCGACGAAGATGGCGTAGTAGACGAAGCGGCCTACTCCAAAGCCGTCAACGACTGGGAAAACATCTCGCCTATTTCAGGCATCTTCAAATCATTTACCGACGCGCCGGGCGGCTTCAAGGAGGAGTTGCGTGAAATCAGCTACTCGATCGGCGCCGAATACAACTATAATCAGCAATTCTTCCTCCGCACCGGCTACTATCACGAGAGCCAGTACAAAGGCAACCGCCAGTATTTCGGTTTCGGCGCAGGATTCTCACTCAATGTGGTCCGTCTCGACGCAGCCTACATGCTCGCGACCGCCCAGTCATCGCCCCTCGACCAGACTCTGCGCTTCACCCTCTCATTCGACATGGACGGCCTGCGCGATCTCCTCGGCCGACGCAAATAAAATGATACGGCCGCCGCAAATAAAACGCCACGGTCTTCCCGCGATATTCATTCAAGCTACAGCAACATGTTCAGAATCGGTAACGGCTACGATGTGCACCGCCTTGTCGAAGGGCGGCAACTGATTCTCTGCGGAGTAAATATCCCGTTTGAGAAAGGACTCCTCGGGCACAGCGATGCCGATGTTGCCCTCCACGCCCTCACAGATGCGCTCCTGGGCGCTGCAGCCCTGCGCGACATCGGTTACCACTTCCCCGACTCCGACCCCCGTTACAAAGGCGCGGATTCGCGCGTGCTGCTGCGCGAGGCGCTCGCCATAATCCGACGCGAACGCTCGCTGATTCCCGTTAACGTCGACGTCACGATCATCGCGCAGGCTCCCAAGCTCCTCCCCTTCATCCCGCAGATGATAGCCAACGTAGCAGCCGACCTCGGCCTGCCCGCCGACTGCGTCTCCGTAAAAGCCACCACCACCGAACACCTCGGCTTCACCGGCCGCGCCGAGGGCATCGCCGCCCAGGCATCGTCACTCCTTACATCCCTGCCTCGGTAACCCTCTTACCTTTCACACATTTTAACTCAGCAGGGCACGAATATCACACATCCGTGCACTATCTTTGCATCATAGAACATATATCCAGCGAAAAACAAACAACAACCACCATACATGGAAAAGAAAACCGAAAAAAAAGCAGCCGTGAAAAAAGCCGGCAAAGAGATTGACCCCAAACAGGCCAAACTCAACGCCCTTACCCAGGCACTAAACAACATAGAAAAAGATTATGGCCGCGGAGCCATCATGAAACTCGGCGACGAAAACATCGAACCCGTCGACGTGATTCCCTCCGGTTCCATTGGCCTCAATTATGCCCTCGGAGTGGGTGGTTTTCCCCGTGGACGAATCATTGAGATCTTCGGCCCCGAATCTTCCGGCAAGACCACACTGGCTCTCCACGCTATCGCCGAAGCGCAGAAAATGGGAGGCATCGCAGCCATGATCGACGCCGAACATGCCTTCGACCGCTTCTATGCCGAGAAGCTCGGTGTAGATGTCACCAACCTGCTCATTGCCCAGCCCGACAACGGCGAGCAGGCGCTCGAAATAGCCGAACAGCTAATCCGCTCATCAGCCATCGACATTCTCGTGATCGACTCCGTGGCCGCGCTCACTCCCAAAAGCGAAATCGAAGGAGACATGGGCGATAAGAATGTAGGTCTGCAGGCACGCCTGATGTCGCAGGCAATGCGCAAACTCACAGGCACAATCGCCCGTACAAACACCGTCTGCATCTTCATCAACCAGCTCCGCGAAAAAATCGGCGTAATGTTCGGCCCCTCCGAAACCACCACCGGCGGCAACGCGCTGAAATTCTACGCATCAGTCCGCGTAGACATCCGCCCGGGCACCGCAATAAAAGATGGCGACAATGTCCTCGGCAAACACGCCAAAGTCAAAGTAGTCAAAAACAAAGTGGCACCTCCGTTCAAACGCTGCGAATTCGACATAATGTTTGGCACCGGCATATCGCGTGCATCAGAAATCATCGATCTCGGAGTTGAATACAACATCATCCAGAAATCAGGCTCATGGTTCAGCTACAACGGCCAGAAACTCGCCCAGGGACGCGACGCAGCCAAAGCAGTGATCGATGACAACCCCGAACTCGCCGAGGAACTGGAGGCAAAAATAATGGAAGCTCTTAACAATCCCGAACTACACAATACCAAGAAATCCTCCAAATCCTCTGCCGGAAGCTCATCCGCATCCACAGGTAAAAGCGCCGCATCAGCCTCCAAAGAATCCTCCGACTCCCTCTATGAAAGCGAGGAAGATGATCTGAGCGACGTCAACCTCGACGACGAACTCGACGAAGACTTCACCCTCGAAGAAGAATAAACCGCCCGCCAAGCCTCCCGGGACGCATTCTGCGACACTCCACACACTTATTCAGGGCATCCCCGGCAGACAAACAAGAGATCAACAACAAAAAAAAATTCAGTCTTTGCGAAAAAAAATCGCAAAGACTGAACTTTTTTTATTGCCTGTCGTTTAATAAGTACATAGCAAAATTACTTTTTCCATTGCAAGAAATGTGATAATGATTGGTTTATTATTTAACGAGGAGCACCGTGAGGCGAGCCTCGTTTTTTTTGCCCATGCTAAAAACACTTGACTATTCGAGCATCTACGGCACGAAAATAACGGCAATAAGAGCATGTTTACAATAAATTTTATTATTTTTGCAATAAATATCCCAATAACCAAATTTCAATACATTCCATGAAAAAATTCTTACTGGTCGGCATGGGCATTGGCGTTGGCCTTATTGCCTCATGCTCACCCCCAAAAAACAACACACTCACACCACAGGAAATCGCCGACGGATGGGAACTGCTCTTCGACGGCAAAACAATGAAAGGCTGGAAGGACTATAACGGCGATACCCTCACAGAGCCATGGCACGTTGTCGACGGCGTCATCCAGGCTCACGGCGACGGCAGCGACCTCTCGGGATACATTGTCACCGACCGCCAATTCGACAATTTTATCCTCGACTGGGACTGGAAACTGTCACACGGAGGCAATTCCGGCATTTTATATCATGTTGTGGAGGATCCATATTTCAAAGTGCCCTATGTCACCGGCCCCGAATATCAGCTTATCGACAACGACGGCTGGGAAAAAGAAAATGCACCCGAAAAACTCGAATCGTGGCAACGCCTTGGCGTAGACTACGCAATGCACATTCCCGATCCCGACTCCCTATTCGTAAACCCTCCCGGGCAGTGGAACAATTCGCGAATCGTATTCGACAACGGCCATGTGGAACATTGGCTCAACGGCCACAAAATCCTGGAATTCGAAGCATGGACCGACGACTGGTTCAAACGCAAAAACAGCGGAAAATGGACCAATGCACCCGAATACGGATTGGCCGAAACCGGCGCAATATGCCTCCAGGACCATGGCTCCCCCGCTTCATTCCGTAATATAAAAATCAAACAGCTTCCCAAAAAGCACAAACAGGCCAGAAACCTGATAGATGGCCGGGAACTCAAAGGATGGACCAACTATGGCACTGAGAAATGGTATGTCAACGAAAACGATATACTCGTCTGCGAAAACGGTCCCGACAAACAATACGGCTATTTTGCCACCAACCAATACTATAAAGACTTCGACCTGACATTGAAATTCAAACAAGTCACCAACGGCAATTCAGGCGTATTCTTCCGTTCATTTGTCGAGCCACCCGTGAAAATACATGGCTGGCAATGCGAAGTAGCCCCCAAAGGCAACGACACAGGAGGCATATATGAAAGCTACGGTCGCGGCTGGCTCTATCAGATTCCCGACGACAAAGAAGATATCCTTAAAGAAGGAGAATGGAACGACCTGCGGCTGAAAGTAGTCGGCGACCATGTCCAGACATGGCTCAACGGCAAACCGATGACCGACATTCACGACGAAAAAATAGGCAAAGCCCAAGGCCGCATCGCCCTTCAGATTCACGAAGGCGGCGACATAAAAGTGCTTTGGAAAGACATCGTGATCCAGCCACTCTGACACACATCGAATCCACAAAAGACATTAAGGAATAAAGCCATTACCCCACAGCGCTGTGTCAAAACACCTGACACAGCGCTTATTCTACCCGGATGGGCAGTCGCAGTCAAATACACTGCATACAAGACAAAGACGCCCGGGGTCGATTTG
>DAAN01000026.1 GCA_001701135.1 Bacteroidales bacterium H3 | reverse complement strand
AAACGTCTGGAACTGCTGAACGGCATTATCGGGGCTGACTTTTCCGACAAAGTGACGATGGAGGCTCTCAACAGCGATCAACGCATCGCTATCGGCCTGCATCCCGAAGTACAGCAGGATTTGGAACAACGCCAACGGCAGGAGCAGGAGGCTTTCATGCCGGTGGAAACCTCGCTGCAACAGCAAGAGGAATCCATACAGGGCTATGTCGGTGCGGCAGTGGACGGGCGTGACCTCCAGTTTCTGAATGAAAACAAGGGATGGTATCGGGAAGAGAAGCACGGGCGGGAAGTTGAAGTGAGCCAGATAGCCGTTCAACCGGCACAAACCGAGGGGAAATACAGGATGACCGCTGTTATCGACGGTCAGGCTATCAGCCATGAGATAACCCAACGGGATTACGACAAGTTCCTTGCTGTGGATGATTATCACCGGATGAAGCTCTTTTCCAAGATTTTCAGCGAAGTGGACATGAAAACACGCCCGGAAGCACAACGGGGGCTCGGTACGAAAATCTTTGCCGCCCTCACCGCAGGTACGGTAGTCGCGGCGGGTGTCGCGCACGGCATCCACCATCACTGCCATGCCCCGGAGTTCTACGGCGAGTGTTTCGGCGGTCCGCCACGCCCGTACATCAAGCTGGGGGTCGATACACCGAGGGATATGGCCATCCGTTGTTTCGAGGCAGAGATGAACCGTGAAATCAATGATATGAGAATGGGGAGGTAAACCATGAGAGAGGGCGAACTGACTTATGACGATTTTCTGCGCAGGCTGAACATTCAGGACGTGCTTATCGACGCGGGCTATCACCTGAACCGGCGCGACGGCCTGCGCTATCCCTCGTATGTCCGGTTGGACAGCGAGGGGCGGCGCATCCGCAACGACAAGTTCATTGTCACGCAGCAAGGGAAATGCTGTTTCAAACCGCAACAGCAGAAGTCGTATAACATCATTTCCTTTATCAAGGAGCATCCGCATTTTTTTGCGGAATACCGTACAGGCGTGTCTCCCGACCGACTGGTAAACCTTGTCTGTAACCGGTTGCTGAACCATCCCGTCGCTGACCGGGACATCCGGATTATCCAGCCTAAACGGGATGTGAAGCCGTTTGACATGGCGGATTACGACATTCACCAGTTCAATCCGCAGGATCGGGCGACACAAAAGAAGTTCTATCCGTTCTTCAAGCATCGGGGCATCGACCTTTACACGCAGTATGCCTTTCATCGGAACTTCTGTCTGGCGACGAAGCATCGTGAGGACGGCATGAAATACACCAACCTCGCCTTTCCGCTGACCGTTCCGAAAGATACGGGACAGGTTGTCGGTCTGGAAGAGCGAGGCCGCCCTCGCATGGATGGCAGCGGCAGTTATAAAGGGAAGGCGGAAGGGAGCAATTCGAGCCAAGGGTTATGGATTGCCAGCCCAGCCAAAACTACGCTTACCGAAGCCAAGCATATCTACTGGTTCGAGAGTGCATACGACGCGATGGCCTATTACCAGCTTCATCAGGCCAACGACAAGGATTTGCGGAAAGCGGTCTTCATATCTACCGGCGGTAACCCGACGGTGGAACAGATGCGGGGTGTCCTCACGCTCTCGCTTCCTGCCAAGCAACACATCTGTTTCGATACCGACCTTGCGGGAATCGAGTTTGCCAAGAACCTGCAACAGGAGATGTACCGGGTTGTCCGTTCCACCATCGAGGAGACACCGGAGCGGAAGCCTTATCTGGATTCCGTTACTGACGGCAAGAACCTCGATGAAGGTGACATAGACCTGTTGCCCGACGCTTTGCGGTCGAGCTACGGGAAATATGAATCCGCATGGGAAGAAGCCATGTCGATGCGTTCGAGCGGCCTGTGCCATCCGGACGACATACGGGAACAGACGGATATCATGAACGGAAATTACAAGGAGTTCCGTGAAGGATTGCGGGAGTTCCTCGGTCTGGACAAGGCGAATGACGCCTCTTTTGTCCGTGAACAGCCTACCTATCCCAACAAGGACTGGAACGAACAGCTTTTGGCCGAGCAGAAACAGGAAGAGACGGTCGATGAGACACAGGCGAGAGAACAGTCACCGGAAGAGGAACAACAAACACACTTTCGCCGATGATGACCGATGCACCCACAGGACATTTCCAAAGTATCGTGCTGCAACCGCACGCCGGACAGTTCGTTATCGACGAGCTGCCCGCAATCGTATTGTGCTGTGCAGCATGGGTGTATGGTGGCATGGAGGGACTGCCTCTGACAGCTCTTGCCGTATCGGTTGCCGCATTGCTTGCTTTGGTATTGCTGTACCGTTTCATCTATCTGCGCCGGACACGCTACCACATCGGTAGCGAGCAGCTTATCAGCAGGCATGGGGTGCTGTCCCGGAAGACGGACTACATGGAACAATACCGTATCGTGGACTTTGTGGAACACCAAAACCTCATGCAGCAGCTTTGCGGATTGAAGACGGTACGCATATTCTCGATGGACAGGAATACGCCCCGGCTTGATTTGGTAGGTATCAGACACAACTTCGATGTGGTAACGCTTATCCGGGAACGGGTCGAGTATAACAAACGAAAAAAGGGAATATATGAAATCACGAATCATTAGCCTGGTCATTTTTGCCGTCTGCATGATGCCACACTGGGCGAAAGCACAAATCACGGCATCCAATCCGTTGGAATGGATGGCGTTGGCCGAGGGCAACGAGGTCATCAATGACCAGATAGAGAAACAGATAAACGGTCAGACGAAGACAGCGATGCTGCAGAACAGCATCGCCGCCGAGTTCAACCGCATTCACAAATGGGAGAAGCAATATAACAGCTATCTCAAGACGGCAAGCGGCTACGCTTCGTCGCTGAAAGCCTGCACCCACCTCTACAACGACGGCGTGAGAATCTTTCTCACGTTAGGGAAACTGGGCAACGCCATCAGGAACAACCCGCAGGGCATCATTGCCTCCATAAGCATGAACAACCTCTATATCGAGACGGCAACGGAACTGGTATCGGTCTTCACACTCCTGAATGACGCAGTGGCCAAGGGCGGCAAAGAGAATATGCTCACGGGAGCGGAACGCAGCAAGACCCTGTGGGCGTTGAACGACAAACTTTCGGCTTTCAGCCGGAAGCTACACCTGCTCTACCTGAGCATACGATACTATACCCTCAATGACATGTGGAACAATGTGACGGCCGGGATGCTCGACCGCAACAATGGGGAGGCGGCACGGATGGCCATGACCCGTTGGCGCAGGGCTGCCGTCCTCGCACGATAAAAACGGAACTGACAATGAAACGGACGATTTGGATAGGCATCTTATTGTTGTGCATCGGCATCGGCAAGGCACGGGCGCAAAACGACCCTGTACTGGCCGGAATGATCCTGCTCTATACCGACAAGGCGGAAAAGGAGCTGAAGAAACAGGAGAAAGTCATGCTGATGCAGACCACCGGACACCTGTGGACGAAAGAGGAAGTGAAAGCCACGACCGACCTGCAACGGGAGTTCAACAGCTATCTGGACTCTTTCCGGTCGATAGTCTGCTACGCGGCGCAGATATACGGTTTCTATCACGAAATATCGAAGCTGACGGATAACATGGGTGACTTTACCAGACAGGTGAGCCGGAACAGCTCCCATGCGTTGGCCGTCGCCCTCTCCACGCAACGAAACCGGATTTACCGGGAACTGATCATGAACAGCGTGGAGATTGTGAACGACATCCGCATGGCGTGCCTTTCGGACAACAAGATGACGGAGAAAGAGCGCATGGAAATCGTATTCGGCATCCGTCCGAAGCTCAAGATGATGAACAAGAAACTGCAACGGCTGACCAAGGCGGTGAAGTACACGACAATGGGCGACATCTGGCGTGAAATCGACGAGGGAGCACGTCCGGTGGCCGGCAAACGGGACATAGTGGAAGCTGCCAAGCGACGCTGGCGGCAGATTGGAAGAAATGTAAGACCTTAAAAAACAGACAATGTATGGGCGTTTGGAGTACACTATTGAAATATGGCGGCAAGGCCGCAAAAGGTGTCGGTACGGCAACGGCGGCTACCGGCAAAAGTATGGGTAAGGCAGTGCTGCACCCTTCGCAGACCTTGCGTGGTGCAGGACAGGCAGTCAAGACAGCGACTATCGGCGGTGCGGTCGGTTATGTGGGCTGGGAGAAGCTGACCACCGACAAAAGCGTGGTGCGTATCGTGAGCGATGCCGTTGTGGGCGAATCCGTCACGGATACCATTGCAGGCACGGCGGACGGCGTGCGTGAACTAACGGGCAAGGCCGGAGAAGCCGTCAGTTCGGTCAGCGGTGCGGTAACCGGCATCGACAACAAACTGAACGGCGTGTCGAACTTTTTGCGACAGGCCTCCGGTGGCGGAGGTCTTGATATGTTCGGCAACTTTTTCCGCAACCTTGGCAGCGGCAACGTGTCAGGGTTGAGCATCGCCGGACTGGTTGCGGCGGCGTTCCTCATATTCGGACGCTTCGGCTGGCTGGGCAAGATTGCCGGCGCATTTCTCGGCATGATGCTCATCGGCAACAATGCGGGTGTCTTCCGCACGCCGGAGACAGAAAACGTGCAACGTACCCGTACACCTGACTTTTCGGCAGGGGAACAGGCACATGGCGGAGGAATGAGAAGATAGAATACGAATCAAAATGGAAACAGCATGAAATATACAGAAGAAATGATCCTGCAATCCGATAGCGGTTATTGTATGCCTTTCGAGGAACAGCAGGGCAAAGACGTGGAGCTGTCGCTCGGCTACGGCGAACAGACCGACCCGGTGACGGGCGAGAAATTCTTTCATCACGGCATTGACTTCAACGTGCGGTGCTATATGCTTTCCGCCCTTGCCAGCGGCATTGTGTCGGGCGTGGGCAACGATTCCGGACACGGCATCTGCCAGACCATCCGCTACGGGGAATATGAGGTGACATACGGAAACCTGTCCAATGTCTTCGCCCAATTCGGACAGCGTGTAAAGGCCGGACAGACGGTAGCTTTGAGCGGTGACAAACTGCACATGACCGTCCGCTTCAAGGGCGAGGAACTGAATCCGTTGGAATTCTTGACAATGCTGTACGGGAATATCCAGGCAATGCGTCAGGCCGGCGGACACGAAACCGACTATCCCTCCGGTGTAGAGATGGAACTGGGAACCGATTATGACCGGGATAAGAGAGAGATAGAGGAACTGATGCTGCGCTTCCTGCCGCACTATATGGAGGATTTGCGGCATGGAGCATACACCTTGCCCCGAAATACGGAGCAGTCGCTACGCCACATCTTCACGGTGGGTGCGATGAAGGAGTATTTCTACGAGAATATGCCGAGCATGGCCAATCCGCTCGGACTGGGACATAAGGCCATGCCGCTGGCCTGCAAGGTGCAGAACCTCCTGATTGCGGATTTCCTGCATTACCTCGCCCTGCGGCATGATGTGTACCTCTCCACTGCGGGCAGTGACATAAAAAAAAACTCCATGACGAAGCCCTGACCTATGGCGGCATCATAGACCCGTTGGCGGAACTGGACATCGACATACAGAGTTTCGACATACCGAGGCTTGTCACGGTCTATCCCGACCGGGCGGGTGTGCGCTGGTGGACGAAGGCATGGTTCAACAACAGGGAAGAGGGCGAGACATCCGTCGAAATCGAACGGGAGCAGGCGATACGGTTCATGCAGGACAACATCGAAAAGGACGCATGGCTGGAAGAGTTCTTTCCCCGGCAGATGGAGGTTTACCACAACGCCATCGAGCAGACGAAAGAACAGTTATTGAAACAGATAAATATATAATACACAATATGGATGGAATCAAACATAGCCGGCAATTCGCAGAAATGGAACGCCTCGTGAGCGACTATTTCCACTGCCACCTTGCGCCCGTCATGTCGAAGACACAGGCTTACCTCACGAAGAAACAGGGCGAGGAAATGAGGGAGTATTCCACCTCTTTGGGCGGCATACTCAGCGCGATGGCGTCTGCGGCACAGCCGATGGGCGACCCGTACCAGGTACTCAAGGTCACGGGCGAATGGAACTCGAAGACAACGGAGGACTATATCGGAATGTGCAAGGCGGAGATTACCGGCTCCAAAGAGATACAGCAAGACCTCGCATACATGGCCGGGCAATGGCGCGATACTGTCGTGCAGGAAATCGGGCGCAAGCGTTACGATGAACTGTCGGAACAATTAGGCGGCGACCTTGCCTATGCCTATATGGACTACCGGGTGGAGGAACTGATGATCGACCGGCTGGTCAAGGAGCGTATGCCGAAATCGTCAGCCGACTACATCATCCGCAAAGCCGCAGAATCAAGCCTGCTTGGACTTTCGCAGACCTTCAACCGCTCGCCGCTTGCTGTGGAAATCGAGGCACGGGGCGAAGCCGCCTACCGTCCGAAAGGATGGGAAAAAGGCGCGGGTCGGGTACTGGGCGCAACGGCAGATACCGTGATGATGGGAGGCGTGGGTTCGTGGGCAACACTGGCGAAGTTTGTCGGGGCGGACGTGGCTATCTCGGCAGTCGCCTCACGCTTCGAGCCTGAAAAGCCTGATACGCTTTCTGTGGAAGAGTGTATAAGCAAAGGGGTGTTCGGCAGCGAACGGAACGTATTTACGGACTTCCGCAAGGAGGCTGCAACGGTACAGACGGGTGACAGTGCGCTCATCGTGGCCGCCAACGAGCGGTTGAAGAAGAAAATACCGGTGATGGATTTCAGTTTCCCGAAGTGGATGCAGACACCAAAGTTTACCCCTTTCCAAATGCCAGAAATACCCGGACACCCTGAAAAGAAGAATGAACGTGCCGAACGGTACAAGGATGTGCCGCTGGTCGTCGCTCCCGGACAGGAAGAAGCCTATTTGAAGCATTTGGAGAAATATAAGAATGCAACGGCTGTAACTGCCAAAAAGGAATCAACGCAGCCGGAGACGGAACAGAGGGAAAAAGTGGAGAAAGAGGAACGGCAGGTGGTTATTCCACGTGAGGAAGAAAAGCAAGAGAGAGAGGCTGTGCAGACCAACACGAACGGATGGAGCGGATTGCTCAGTACGTTGGGATTAGAGGGATTGGGCGATATCACGGGCAACCTCGGATATGTCATGGCCATGCTGCCCGACATCCTGTTGGGGGCTTTTACCGGCAAGACACAATCGTTGCGCTTTGGGGACAACCTGCTGCCGATAGCGAGTATTGTGGCCGGTCTGTTCGTGCGTAACCCGCTGCTGAAGATGCTCCTTGTCGGTCTGGGCGGCGCAAACCTGCTGAACAAGGCGGGACACGAGGCTTTGGGGCGACCCATGCCGTCCGCTGCCGAACAGACGGAGAACCAGTACCGCCGTTATCCCGATGAACCGCTCAATCCCCGTATTGTGAACCCGGTACTGCAAGGCAGTACGCTCATCGCCACGATAGACCGTGTGCCTTGTACCATCCAGCTCACGCCGACCGTCGCGGAGGCTTACCGTGCAGGGGCATTGCCGCTGAACACGCTGGCGAACGCCGTGCTTGCCAAGAGCGACCAGTTGCGCCATATCGCTTCGCAGAATTACGATGACGGACAGCGGGAAACGGTCGTGCGTACACGGGGCATCCAATAATTCCATGAACAATAAAAGCATGATGATATGAAAGAAAAGTCGCAAATCGAGAAGAAAGCCGAGGCAAGGCAGGCGGAACTGCTGTCTGCCGCACTGAGCGGGGCGTCGAACGCTGGCGGCCATTGGCTCAACGTATCGGGCAAGGGATTTCCCCGGCTCTATCCGCAAGGGGTCTCGGCCAGCCCGTTCAATGCCCTCTTTATGGCCTTGCATTCGGACAATAACGGATGCAAGACCAACCTGTTCACGCTTTACAGTGAAACCAAGGTACGGGGTGCTGCGGTGCGGGAGCATGAGCAGGGCGTACCGTTCCTGTTCTATAACTGGAACAAGTATGTCAACCGGAACAATCCGGATGAGACCATCGACCGTACCGCCTATCTCCAATTGGACGAAGAGCATAAGGCACAGTTCAAGGGTGTCCACAACCGGGAGATCCGCACGCTTTTCAATATCGACCAGACGACGTTGCCCTACGTTGACAAGCCGGCTTACGAGGATGCGGTAAAGCAGGATGGCAGTGTTCAGGAAAGAGGATATACCGAGGCGGACAACCGCAGGTTGCGCACCCGGTTCAACGACTTTCTATTGAAGATGCGGGACAACCTCGTTCCCGTGCGCTCGGACGGTAGCGGAGTTCCTCATTACGAGACGGACAAAGATGCGGTCTATATGCCGCGTCAAAAGGATTTTGAACATTACCACGATTATATGCAGGAAGCCTTGCGGCAGATCGTGAGTGCTACGGGGCATCAACAGCGGCTCGCCCGTGAAGGCATGGTCATGAAGAACGGCGTGGCCCCGTCGGAGGATGCGGTAAAATATGAAAGGTTGGTCGTGGAACTGGCTTCGGGTATCAAAATGCTGGAACTGGGACTGCCCGCCCGTCTGTCCGATGCAAGCCTGAAGACGGTGGATTACTGGTGCCGGGAGTTCAAGGAAAATCCGTGTATGATGGACGCTCTCGAAAGCGACGTGAACAATGCGCTTGATGTTATCCGAAAAGCGGAACGGGGCGAGAAAATTGAGTACGCCACCCTGCGAAACAGACGGCAGACCACGACCATGCAGGAACAGATGCACAAGCATTACTTTGTGGCGAATGAAATCCGCCAGCACCCGGACAAGGCGGCGAAAAGCATCGTCCTCGTCATAGACCGGGAGGCAAAATCGGCAGATGTCATTTTGCCGGCAGGAGCTTCGACCGAGGCGAACAACGAGATTCCCGGCATGAACAAGGGACGTATCGAACGGGCATTGCAGAAAGAGGGTATCGAGCAGGTGCGTTTCTATAATACTGACGGTGCATTGGGCTACAGACCCGATGACAGCTATTTCAATGAAAAAATGGTGACACTGGCCCGGTTAAGGAACTACACGTTGGAAAAGCTCTCCACGCTGGACGTGTCGGAGGCGGTCAGACGGGCGAATGAGGTCGGGTTCGATGCCGTGCAGATGATTCAGGACGACAAGAACCGTTGGGCACTCTATATCAAGCCGGAAAACAAGGAGGGGTACAGCGTCTATCCCGATAAGGAGGATGTGAACCGTTTTTTCTCCACGCTCAAGCAGGCGATGGACAACATCGACAAGGTACGGATGGAGCTGGCGCACAAGTATTATGCACTGGCGGAGGTCAAGCCCGACCTGAAAGTGGATTTGTTCGGCAGCGATACGCCGGAGATTGACCTGAACCGTATTCAGCGTGTTGCCATCTTCAAGACCAGGCAGGATGGAATCCAGTGTGTGGCAACCATCGACGGACAAAAGCTGCAGCCCCGCAGCGTCACTCCACAGCAGTGGCAACGGATGTGGGTGGCGGAAGACCGGGACGGCTACAAGCGGCATTTGGCGGCCACGCTGTTTGCCGATGTGCTGCAAAAGGGACAATCCGTCGGGGAACAGAAAGCGGAAGAGCAGGTACGGCAACAGAATGAGACGGTGCCGGAAAATCGGTCGGAAGAGACGAATGATGAAAATATGTCTCCGAAACGGCAGTTTTGGGACAACCTCAAGGAAAAGCATCCCGACGCCCTGTATCTGATTCGTGCAGGAGAAGTGTACCGGCTTTATAATGAGGATGCGGCAAAGGGAGCAAAAATACTGGGAATTACGGTCAAGGAATATCCGGAACATGGATTTTCGACTTTCGCAGAGTTCCCAAGGACGCAACTGGACAGCTATCTGCCCAAACTTGTCCGTGCCGGTGAGCGTGTCGCCATCAGTGAGATAGAGCTACAGGATAAACGGCAGGACGAGCAGGAAACACATAGGGGTATTCATAGATAAGGAGTGACGATTATGAGCAAGAATCAGGAATATGCACTGCAATACGCGGATTATGCGATGGCACAGATGCGCAGGTATGGCATTCCGGCTTCCGTCACATTGGCGCAAGGCATACTGGAAAGCAGCAACGGACAGAGCCGTCTGGCGAGGAACGAGAACAACCATTTCGGCATCAAGGCGACACCCTCGTGGATTGCCGGAGGCGGCAAATACGGAATCTACACCGATGATAAGCCGAATGAAAAGTTCTGCAGCTATGACAGCGTGGGTGATTCATACGAGCATCACTCCCGCTTTTTGAAGGAGAACAGCCGCTATGCCGGTTGCTTCAAACTCTCCCCGGACGATTACAAGGGCTGGGCACAAAGCATTGAGAAAGCCGGTTACGCCACAGGCGGCAAGTATGCCGAGAACCTGCAAAAAATCATTGAGCAGAACGGCTTGCAGAAGTATGACAGGCAGGTGATGCAGGAGATGGCGGCACAAGGCAGGCAGTTCGGGGTAGAACACAATCCGCTCCAGACCTCCGAAGGTGCGGAACATGGAACGGGGTATTCGTTCCCGGTGGAACGGGAGGAATTTCTGTTCATTACCTCTCCGTTCGGAACACGGCAAGACCCGTTGGACGGCACAAAGCAACAGATGCACAAGGGCGTGGATATACGTTGCAAAGGCGATGCGGTACTGGCTACGGAGAACGGCGGCAAGGTCGTGGCGGTAAACCAGAACAAGAATACGCCCGGCGGCAAGTCGCTGACGGTGGAATATGCCCGGACGGACGGCAGCAAGGTACAATGTACCTATATGCACCTCAAGGAGATTTCCGTCAAGGTCGGCGATACGGTACAGGCCGGCGGACGGCTCGGCACATCGGGCAATACGGGAACACGGACGACCGGGGAACATCTGCATTTCGGTGTGAAGAATATCTATGCCGACGGGACGAAACGGGATATAGACCCTGCGGCGTATCTGGCTGAAATCGCACAGAAAGGACATATCAAATTGCAAATGCTGCACAACGGGAATGACCTGCTCGCCAAATACAAGGCGGCGGAAGATACCGTGCCTGAAAAGAACCTTTCGCCCGACGGATGGATGAAAAAACTCCTTTCGTCGGAGGATAGCGGTGTGGGAATGTCGGGATGCAACGACCCGATTGTGGAGATGGCGATGACCGCTTTCGCCTCCCTGATGCTGCTGGCCACACAGATTGACAACCGGAACGAAGAGGAACAGAAGGCGATGATATCCACCGCGATGGATCTTCGTACCATCGACCTGAAGCCGTTGTTGCCGAATATGAAGAACTGCGACCTGACTATCGGCGAGAACGGCAAGGCCATTCTGAAAGCGGACAATGGGGAACTGCGTGTCTCGCGGGAGCTGACCGCTTCCGAGCTGAACCGGTTGTCTGCCACGTTGAACAACGGCACACTCACGGAAGAGACCAAACGGATGCGTGTAACCGGTATGCTGAATACGGTTATCCTGTCGGAAGCGGCCTCACAGAATTTCGAGCAAGAGATGTCCCGGCAACAGGGACAGACGGAAAACCTGCGAAGATAAAGGCATGGCGATATGGTAAAATGCGTGATGATACAGCTATGCAAATGTCTGGCGGGAGTCTCCATCCTTGCGTTGCACGTCCGGTTCTGCTACCTGCTGTTGGGGTGGATCGGGACGCTCGTTGTCGTGGGCGTGCAATTAGCCATCGCCGGATGGATGGTCTGGGCGATGATACGTGCGCCTGACTGACCGTACCCTCCAACAGTTCAACATCAATCAACCCATGTATCACTTGTCGGATGATCCATGTATCATTAAAGACAAAAAACAGATGATTAAATGTAATGTTACGGTATGCGGCGTTATCGGCCGCGATGCGTCGGTTCGCAAGAACAGAGAGGAAAAGGAGTTTATGGCATTTCCGCTCCGGGTACAGATTCCGGCAACGGGTGGACGGCATACTATCGAGGTGGATGTCCGCAAGGAGTGCAGTCAGGAAGAAGCCACCGGTTATCGGAACGGCTCCCGTGTGGAAGTGAGGGGTACGATGTATCTCAAACGCCGGGGTGACAAGCTCTATTTCAACCTGTTCGCCGATGAAATCTGCAATGCCGCTACGGATGATGCGGATTGCGTCAAGGGTGAGCTGGCATTTCGTGGTAAAGTCGGCCAGAATATCGAGGAGAAAAGGGATAAGAAAGACCAGCCTTATACGGTGTTCTCGGCGTTCAGTGCGGAGAAGGTCGATGACGGCTTCGAATACCAGTGGGTGCGCTTCTTCTGTTTCGGCAAGGAGCGCGATGCGTGGCTACAGCCGGGTATAAAGGTGGATGCCATAGGTGAAATGAACCTGTCGGCACATAACGGGAAAATCAATCTTTCCTGCAAGGTGGAGGAACTGACGCAATATGTGGCGGATTCGTCTAACTATAATCAGTAAGTAATATGGCCGGTTACAGAAAGAAGAATGCCGACGGACCGAACAGCGAGGACAAGGCTCTCGACCTGTTCGCCGAAATGATGATCGAGAAAATCGAGGGCATTCAAAAGGACTGGAAAAAGCCTTGGTTTACCGAGGGTGCGTTGCAGTGGCCTCGCAACCTTCACGGGCGCGAGTACAACGGGATGAATGCTTTTATGCTGCTTTTGCACTGCGAGAAAGAAGGGTACAAGATTCCCCGTTTCTGCACCTTCGATTGTGTTCAGAAGCTCAATAAGTCCGGCAAGGATGGAGAGGAACTGCCGCGTGTCTCCGTGCTTCGTGGCGAGAAGTCCTTTCCGGTCATGCTCACCACGTTCACTTGTATCCATAAGGAGACCAAGGAGAAAATCAAGTATGACGATTACAAGAAACTCTCCGATGACGAAAAGGAACAATACAATGTCTATCCGAAGATGCAGGTGTTCCGGGTCTTCAATGTCGCGCAAACTAACTTGCAGGAAGCGAGACCGGAGCTGTGGCAAAAACTGGAGCAGAGAAAATTCGCGTCCGGCAATCGAGGAGGGCGAGCATTACAGTTTTGCCCCAGTCGATACGATGATAAGGGATAACCTGTGGATTTGTCCGATTACGCCGAAATATCAGAATGACGCCTACTATTCCATCACGAAGAACGAAATCATCGTACCCGAAAAGGAGCAGTTCAAATCGGGAGAATCGTTCTACGGGACACTGTTCCACGAGATGACGCACTCGACCGGTGCGGAGGGTGTTCTCGATCGGTTCAAGCCGACTACCTTCGGTTCTCCTGAATATGCCCGTGAGGAACTGGTGGCAGAGTTAGGTAGCGCACTGGTCGCACAGCGTTACGGCATGACCAAGCATATCAAGGAAGAAAGTTGTGCATACCTCAAAGGATGGCTCGATGAGCTGAAGGAATCGCCGCAATTCATCAAGACAACGCTCCTGGACGTGAAAAGGGCAACCTCGATAATTACCCAGAAGGTGGATAAGATAGCGCAAGAACTGGAACAAAATGTCGGCGAGAAGCAGGAAAACGGAGCGGCGGCAAAGGAGAAGACATTTTATTCCTCTGTCGCGTATCTCCAATTTTCGGATGACACGAGGCCGCTTGACGAACTCCGGGAGAAAGGCGATTGCGAGGGATTGCTGACGCTTGCCAAGGAGTATTACGACGGCAACGGCATCAACGAACAGCATACTTATTTATCAGCCACGAACAACAAGGGTGACAGCCTAATTGCCGAGGATGAGAATTTCGCTGTCGTGTACAACGGGAGTGTCGGGGGAACCTACGAGGTGATGTTGAAATTCACGGAGCAGGAAATTCGCGACCATATCCGGCGTTACGGTGTCGATATTGCCGGAGAGACGATAAAAGAGGTTGCCAGGGAGATGGCGGCGGAACAGTTCTCCGCTTTGGCGCATCAAAAGATTCCGGCCTTCGAGATGCCGAACGGCGACGTGCTGTATGTCGAATATAACAAGGACTCCGATATGCTTGATGTCGGGCAGCCCACCAATGCCGGGCTGGTCGCGCAGCATCGTTTCCCTTACGACCACAATATCGGGTTGGATGCCAACCTGCAAGCCGTGAACGAGAAGCTGAACGAACTGGAAGAGTATCGGGCAGAGCTACAAGAGGCTGAATACAGCGTCGGTATGCGCCGGTAAGGATGGAAAGAAAAAGATGCGGAACCGGTTGGCTCCGCATCTTTTCTTGTTTTCGGTTTTTTATTCTTTCAGTAAATCATCCATCATGGACTGCAAATTTGCCATGTCACAATATTGGTTATATCCTCCTCTGTAGTCTTTTGCGTGTTGGGCTGTCCGTATCAGAAACGAATCAAGTTCAACTCTTACGCCGCCGCCCATTCGGGCTAACGTGGAAGAGTGACTGATGTAAACGAACTTGCCGTTGCGCTCGATGAAACATGAGGTATCATAATGTCCTTTTAAGTTGGATGCCACCTGTGCACCGACCGCCGTTGCATATTTGGAAATCTCACGTACCAATGCTGTCTGGAAACTGCGATACTCTTTTGAAACATAGCCTCCTGCATCTGCAAGGATAGCGTTCTGCCATTTGGTATAAAAATTCTGTGCCATATTGATATTTATTATTCGTTCCGCAAATAACTTTTCCACTTCTCGCCGTCAATGGTCAGTTTGCCCATTTCCCAATCGTATTCCACTTCCGGTATATTGGTATAAGGGAAATGAACGGTGTAACCTATCTGTCCGTAAGAGCAATGCAGAGGGGTAACACAAATCTCCCAACCGAAGTAAAGTTGCGGTGTGCAGTATTTCCGCCAGTTGAAACGACCTGCGGCAATATTGCCGCAAAGCCGTTTTAAGATTTTGTCTTCGTTTGTCATTCTGTACCTCCTTTGCTGAGTATGGTGAGTTGTCCGGGACGGTCTGGGAACCAATAGGCATCACTGTCGATATATACGCATCTACCGCCATTCCAAGGCTTTCTGAAAGCTAATACTTCTTTGGGGCCAAATACCACCCCGTAGTCGTTAGTAAACGCCACCATATCGCCTACAGCCAAATCATTGTCTGTTTCCATGACTTCGGAAAGACGGTTGAAAAACTCCATGCCCTCGGCTTCACGCTCTTTTTTCCAGCGCAAAAATTCCTCTTTGTGGCTTCTCGATGAGCCAATAGGTGATAGCTCCGATGCCAAGACTTCAATCTCTGAAGAACCTGTTGCGATTAAAATAATACTGTCGCTATCCACTTTTTCGGGAGTTGAGATAATTCGACATTCTACATCGTTATCGGCAGTGTGCCAATAAAGGAGGTTGCCTTGCTTGATGAAATCGTACTTGCTCATTGTCTTTTGATTTATTGATTTTTTATTTCCCTTTTCTTGAAGTCTTCTGACTTCGCCCAAAAGGGTTGTTTTCATGTGCGTTCCAAACGGGGGATACAAGAACGACGGACAAGGAACCTGCGATGAAATTTTATGAAATACCGTTATCTCCGATTACGGAAAGTTGTCATCAAATTTTATTTCAGGTAGCGATAGCGGTACTTGAACCATGTTCGTCCACCGTACCTTTGCACACGAAAACAAGCCTGTGGCGTATGTCGGGGTAGTGAAGGGATTATACCCTTAAAAAAGGAATATACCGGCAGTGAAACCGGTGGCGGAAGCTCTGCAGAGCATATTTATAAAAGTAACCGGTGAGCCTGTGCAAAAAAGAGAGTAACCACCCGCCTCAAAAGCGGGTGGTTGCCAATGTTTCGGACAAACATCAGAAGTGGTAATCAACAACTCCTCCGATGTAGAGTATCGTTCCCGGTTCAAGCCTACAAACAAACTCCATAAACGCAAAGGACTGTTCGGCAAAAGATTGGCAGCCGTCGCCATCCAAATAGAAATGATAGGCGACATCCAACGGATTTTCCACTGCCTGTTTGAGATAATAGGTCGACCCCCATTCCAACATATTATCTGCCGTAAGAGCATCCGCTCTCTTTTTGATATTGGCGACATACTCCTCTTTCCATTGCTCTATGCCACCATTATAGCGCATGGTGTCATCGGATATAAGCTCGAACATTCCGTTGGGTAAGGCATAATTGACCAAATTGGCAATATCCTCTTTACGGTTTTCCTCGTCTATTTCTGAACAATAGTCATAGAAGCTCCCGTCTCCTTGCTGGAGTGTGTCCTCATTCAGATAGTTTTCTTTGTCTATCGGCTCCGTTGAAATTTGAAAAATCCTGCTGTGCATAATTGTAAATTTTAATTTGTTAAACTTTTTATTTCCCTCTTCTTGAAGCTCTTTCGGCTTCTCGTTGGGGAATGATTTTTATGCAGGACTGACAGACGGATCGAGGCAAATAAGACAAGTGAACGGCGGGCGGATTTTACGGAATACCCCAATCTGCGATTTGCGGAAGGCTGCTGTAAAATTCGCAAAACGTTAGCATTTGCGGCTCTTGGCAATTGACCGAACGCTGTACCTTTGCATAAAAATCACCCGACAGGAATTGCCGACATAAGGGGAGAAGACGAATTAAAAAATAAATGATTGGGCAATGGCATATCGTTATTCGCAACTAAAAAATGGTAGAAAGAGTACATTTTTATATTCATAAAAGCTGTTATCAGAAAAAAAATGGAGAAAAAAGAAATTATATAAAAAATAACTCTTAACTTTGCACCAGTCAAGTTTCCAATCGAAGCGTCGAATGGAATTAAAAGGGAATCCCGGTGAAAATCCGGAGCTGTACTCGCAGCTGTAAGTCCTATTAAAGTTTATCGCACTCTTTGCCACTGGTGAAAGCTGGGAAGGCGCGATAAGCGGGATGAGCCAGAAGACCTGCTTGATGAGATATGATTTAGTGACCACGGGATATTGGCATTAGATCAAAATGAACAGAGGCTCATCCAAAGACCACCTGTATTCTTTTTGATAACCGATTTCTCATTCGTTGCAAATCTATCGTAAGGAAAACGAATGTGTAATTAAACTTTTTGTTTAACTTTTAATAATTGAGTTATGAAAAAGAATCTTAAATTCTTGGCAATGGCCGTTGTATCAATGGCTGCCGCAGTGTTCACAGGATGTTCGTCCGACGATGACTTCCTTGCTTCGTATGAGGAAAGTGCGATTCAAACCCGCGCGACACCTAACCCCGATGGTTCTTATACCATTACGTTTGATGATTTTTCCTCATCAATGATGGCAATGCCGACATCCTATGGCGCTAATTATTATGGAAATGTGGGTTCGTATACCCAAGTAAAAGAAATTGACGATCCAGATGGAATGTTCATGTCAGAGATTAACACAGTGACTAATAATTATGGAACATTCAACAATTTCTCTTGTGGTGGATTAGCATTGTCTAAATGGAATTACCGTACCAATCCATCTTCCGCCGAAGGAATTACGATTACCGGTGATACCATACCGACTGATTGGTGGTATTCCTATAACAATCAAATGAGTGTTTATGATACGACTTCTGTTAATGGTTCTAACGAAGGTGCAGGTCACAGCGGAAATAATTTTGCTGTTGTTTATGGTTATTCTGATGAGTATAATACCGAATGGATGGCTCAGCCCGAATTCTATTTAACAGGCGAATATACTCTAAAAGGTTTATGGTTCTGTAATTCATCATATACCTATGGTGTAATCATGCATGGTAATAAATTCGGCGCATCCGGAGTAGCTACTCCGTTGTCAGCACAAGTTGATGCAAGCGGAAAACATATCGGGTATTTCCAAGTTGAACTTGAATGTTATGATTTTGCTGGTAATAAGTTAGCTACATACACCAAGGTATTAGCCGATTATAGAAATGGGAAGAACGAAAATCCCGTTACTACATGGACATATTGGCCTATTAATCAAGCTGGAGTAGGATTTGTGAAATTTAACTTTTCAGGTTCCGACACAGGAGAGTATGGCTTAAATACCCCTGCATACCTTTGTATTGATGATATTGTTTTTGAAAACTAATTTTATAACTACCCCTTCCAAGGAAATTTAAACTTGGAAGGGTGGTTGTTATTTAATCCGACCAGCTTGTATCCATAATGATCAAAAATTTAATTTGTTTTTTTACACTCGCTGTATTATTCATATCTTGTAATCGGGATGAAGTTATCGTTGCAGAATCCGGACAAGCCCCAGTGATTGAGCTTGATAGTGAAGACGGTATCTATGCAGTCAAGATTGGTCGGGAACTGGTCATCGCACCGACTTACCAATACGCAGACCATGCCTTGTTTGCCTGGACCATAGAGGGGAAACTGATTTCCACAGACCCGACCCTGAAATACACGTGGGATGAATCGGGGGAGGTCTATATTACGCTGCGGGTAGACAACGAAAACGGTCATGCCGAAGAAGAGGTGAAAGTGGAAGTGAGGGATTTGTTGCCCCCGGCCATCAATCTGTACGTGCCGGCCAAAGGATTGAAAGTACAAAAAGGTGTAGAGAATACCCTGACTGCCGTGATTGCCCATCGCGACCTTGCCGGTTTCAAGGTGGAATGGGTGCGTGCCGGGGTTGTGGTATCCACCGATACGACCTACACGTTTAAGGAAAATCAGGTCGGAGTTTTTCCGATTACCATAACAGCATCCAACGAGGATGGTGAAACCAAGAAAGAGTTGGAGATAGAGGTGGTCGAGAATATGCCCTATAAGGTTGTTTTCCCTGCCCCGTCTTATGAGCAGTCTGTTTCCACACGCTATACGTTTGTCGGGCGACCGGTGTTCTTGCGTCCATTGCTGGACTATTTCGAGAATCCGCAATACCGCTGGAGCGTAGACGGTAAGCCCGTGGAGGGTGAAACCGGTCGGGTATATAAGTTCACCCCTTCGTTCGCCGGAGAATACCGGATAACCGTCTCTGTCACCGAAATGCAAAATGGCATATCCGTGGAATCCGCCGTCACCGTAGTTTGCGTGAACGGGTCGGAAGCCTCCGGATATCGCGCCGCTTCAGGTGCGAGTTCAGCCTATTCCAACAGAGTGTATGAATATACGCCGGCTCCCGGACAATTCATCAACGAAACCAATACTGGCGGTTTTACCGGTAGCGAATCGACCCGGGAAGCGGCTGTCGAATATGCTTCCAAGCGTATTGCCAAGCAAAATTATGTATCTCTCGGCTCCTTTGGCGGTTACATCATAGTAGGGTTTGACCACAGCATTCAGAATAAGGGCGGATATGATTTTGCTATTCAGGGCAATGCCTTTGATTCTTCCAATGAACCCGGCATTGTTTGGGTTATGCAGGATGTCAACGGCAATGGACTTCCCGATGATGAGTGGTACGAACTGCGGGGCAGCGAAACAGGGAAGCCTACCACCATTCAAGATTATGAGGTAACCTATTTCCGACCGACCTCGAATGGATCACACACTTATTGGATTGACAATTTGGGAAACACTGGCTGGGTCGATTTCAATGCCTACCACACGCAACCTTACTACTATCCGTTGTGGATTACGGCCGACTCCTACACTTTGTACGGTACTCGACTATTGCCACGCAATTCACAAAGTCCAACCACAGGTTACTGGAGTAACTCTCCTTATGACTGGGGGTATGTGGATAATTGCGGTTCCGATATGTTGGCTGGTGATTCGTATGACGGTTCTGGACAGAAAAACGGATTCAAGATATCTAATGCCATGTATCACGATGGCTCTCCGGTAGATCTTCAATACATTGACTTCATAAAAGTTCAGAATGGAGCCTTGGCTAAAAGCGGCGTTTTAGGAGAAATCTCTACCGAAGTATTTTCGTTCCAAGATTTAAATATGAACAAATAAAATGATAAATGATGAAACTCAAACAAATTTTTATTGCATTCCTTTCGGTCATAGCATTATACTCATGTTCTGAAAAAGAGGATATCCCGGCAGATGCCGACGATAATTTCATAACGAAAGTGACCGTGTCGGTTGCAGGAGAAACTTATTCCGCCGTTATAGCATCAGACACCATCACCGTGACCGTCCCTTATACCGTGTCGCTGAACGGGGCATCCGCAACAGTCGAGTTTACCCCTTCCGCCAAAATCATGCCTGACCCAGCAACAATCACCGACTGGGATACGGAGCGCACATTCCGCATTACCTCCTTTAACGGCCAGGCGCATGATTATACTTATTTGGTTATCAAGGATGAAATCCGTAGCAAAGGCAACGTCGAATTGAAAACTCCGGCGGAAATCGTATCATTTGCGGCTACCGGAACATCTATTATAAAAGGCGATTTGGTTATCGGTTCCGACAGTGATAATGCCGAAGAAATTAAAGATATTTCAGCCCTCGGAATGTTGAAAGAAATCGAAGGGAATATCATCATCCGCAACAGTTATACGGGTGGAACGCTGACCGGTTTGGACAACATTACCAAAATCGGCGGCTTGTCGATTGGTTCGGAGGAGAACCTGGCTGCGAACGAAACGCTGGAGATGGTCTCCATGACCAAATTGAACGAGGTAACGGGCAATATCCATGTGTACAACAATGGAGTAAAATTCGTTCAATTTGATTTGCTAAAAGCAATTGAGGGTGATTTTGTTATTAGTTCGTCCACATTGACAACGCTTCAAATGCCCGAACTGATAAACGTCGGAGGGGTATTAAACATTTTCGGTATGGGCAAAGGTGTAATTAGCACATTGGTATTTCCCAAAGTACAGACTGTTAAAAATTCGTTGAGCATTAATGAGATATCGACTTTAAAATCTATCTCTTTCCCGGAGCTTATTGAAACAGGAAGTATCAATTTTTCATCTTTGCCTATCGAGTTTGAAAAATTATCAATGCCCAAACTTTCTGTTATTAATGGAGATTGTTTGATTATTTCGAACTATATTCAAGGAGATTTGTTTTCTACTACAGGAAATGTTTCTCTTACTAATCTTGATGAAATGTCGAATTTGGCAACCGTAACAGGCATTCTTTCAATTTGTTATTTCGATGAACTTTCGTCATTATCAAATCTTAAAAGTTTAAAAAGAATAGGATCGTTAAAATTAGAGAAGCTAATAAATTGTTCTTCACCTATAGATATTAGTGATGCTGTTTTTTCTGCTAAAGATTCAGAAGAATCCATTATACGCATCTCGGAATGTAAGAAATTGCAAAAACTTATAACGAAAGATGATCTTTCGAATGTTTCTGTTGATATTGATGCTTGGGCAAATAACTATGTTGATTTCAATTTTAAAAAGGTAAAAAAATTATCATACACAACACCAGACAAAAAAGTTTTTACTCTTCCAATTGAAGAGGTACACGGTGACTTTTATTTTGGTGCGGGGATGAAATCTGGCATCATTGCAAATAATCTTAAATTTGTTGACGGCTATATGCATCTCAAAATTAGCATGATGGTATCGAACTTAGAATTTTCGAAACTTGAAAAAATAGGCGGTCAATTTTTTATGGAGGGGACGCTTAATACCCCTAATATGATTCATAATTTTAGTAATTTAAAATCGATTTGTTGCAATTCAAATCCATCATATGCAAAAGAAGGTAAGTGGTCAACCAACAACCTTCCATATGGCGGATTAGATATTCGTTCTACAACCACTTATGAGCTTTTTCCTGTGCTTGAAAAAGTTGGGGGGAGCGGAATAACGATTCATGGATTTTCCGCTTTCTCATGCCCTGAATTAGTTACTATAGCTGGCTCTTTAAGTGCAGATGCAGCTTCCAAGCTAACATCTTTTGATATGCCGAAACTTAAAAGTTTATCAGGAGTAAATCTCGTTAGGCTTACTGCTTTTTCTGATTTTTCTATGTTTGAGGCTTTTATCAGGGATAATCAGATTACTGAACCAAATTGGATTGTAAGTGGCTGCAAATACAATCCCACCTACCAAGACATGAAAGACGGGAAGTACAAGCCTGCCGAATAGATAATCAAACAATAAATTTTCTGCCAATCCTCGGTATGCTTACCGTAAGGTAAGTTGCCGGGGATTAACTATAAAAATAACGGTATGACCTATCACCAATTGAAATATCTGCTATGGAGCGTAGTTGTCGGAGTGACACTATCCTTGACATCCTGCATGAAGTGGGACTACGGCGATGCCGTGGAGGATTTCAATGCTACGGGAGCCGGACTGTTCATCACCAACGAGGGCAACTTCCAGTACGGCAATGCTACCTTGTCCTATTACGACCCGGCGACCAAACAAGTGCAGAACGAAATCTTCTTCCGTGCCAACGGCATGAAACTCGGCGACGTGGCACAGTCGATGACCATCCACGACAACAAGGGCTGGGTCGTGGTGAACAACTCCCATGTGATTTTCGCCATCGACCTGAACACCTTCAAGGAGGTAGGACGCATCGAAAACCTGACCTCGCCGCGCTACATCCATTTCCTAAGCGATGAAAAGGCCTATGTCACCCAACTGTGGGACAACCGCATTTTCATCATTAACCCGAAGAAATATGAAATTACCGGCTACATTCAAGTGCCGGACATGACGATGGAGAGCGGCTCCACCGAACAGATGGTGCAATACGGCAAATACGTCTATTGCAACTGCTGGAGTTACCAAAACCGCATCATCAAAATCGACACCGAGACGGACCGAGTTGTCGATGAACTGAAGGTCGGCATACAACCGACATCGCTGGTCATGGACTGCAACAACAAAATGTGGACGATTACAGACGGCGGCTACGAGGGCAGCCCCTACGGTTACGAAGCCCCCTCGCTCTACCGCATCGACGCCGAGACCTTCACTGTGGAGAAGCAGTTCAAGTTCAAGTTGGGTGACTGGCCAAGCGAGGTGCAACTGAACGGCGACGGGACGAAGCTCTACTGGCTCAACCGCGATGTCTGGCAGATGGACGTGACGGCAAACCGTATCCCTGTCCGCCCGTTCCTTGAGTACCAGAACACGCTGTATTACGGACTGACGGTAAACCCCGCCAACGGAGAGGTGTATATCGCCGATGCCATCGACTACCAGCAGCAGGGTATGATTTACCGCTACTCGCCCGAAGGGAAATTGATAGATGAATTTTATGTCGGGATTATCCCCGGTGCATTTTGTTGGAAATAAGAAAGGAGGCAATATGAAAAGACTATATCTGTTCTTCGCTTTGGCGGCATGTCTCCCCACGGCACTCTTCGCGCAGCAGACGGAAAGCAAAAAGCGGTCGGCCTGGCATCTTACCATACCGGAAGTCACGGTCATCGGACATCGACCGATGAAAGAAATCGGCGTGCAGAAGACGAAGTTCGATTCGCTCGCACTGAAAGAGAACATCGCCCTCTCGATGGCCGACATCCTGACGTTCAACTCGTCGGTATTCGTCAAGAGTTACGGTCGCGCCACACTCTCGACCGTCGCCTTTCGCGGCACGTCGCCCTCGCACACGCAGGTAACATGGAACGGGATGCGCATCAACAACCCCATGCTCGGCATGACCGACTTTTCCACCATCCCGTCCTATTTCATTGACCAGGCATCATTGCTGCACGGCACTTCGTCAGTGAACGAAACAGGCGGTGGACTGGGCGGTCAGGTCAAGCTTGGCACGACTTCCGAAGTCGCCGAGGGTTTCAATGCCCAGTACGTGCAGGGCATAGGCTCGTTCAAGACTTTCGACGAGTTCGCCCGCTTCACCTATGGCAGTGACCGGTGGAGTATCTCTACCCGTGCCGTTTACTCTTCGTCTCCCAACGACTATAAATACACCAACCACGACAAAAAAATCAATATTTACGACGAGGACAAGAACATCATCGGACAGTACCACCCCGTGGAGCGCAACCGCTCCGGGGCGTTCAAGGACCTGCACCTGCTTCAGGAAGTCTATTACAATACCCGCAAAGGCGACAAACTGGGGCTGAACGCCTGGTATATAAACTCCAACCGGGAACTTCCGATGCTGACCACCGACTATGGCGATGCGACCGACTTCGAGAACCGCCAGCGCGAACAGACATTTCGCGGCATCCTTTCGTGGGATCACATGAAAAGCAATTGGAAGGTCGGCGTGAAAGGCGGCTATATCCACACGTGGATGGCCTACGATTACAAGCGGGAGGTGGCACCCGGCAACTGGGCGTCGATGACCCGCTCCCGCAGCAAGGTGAATACCTTCTACGGGCAGGCGGAGGGCGAATACAGCCCGTCGAAGCGGTGGTTCCTTTCTGCCAACGTGTCGGCGTACCAGCATCTGGTACGCAGCGAGGACAAGAACATCATCTTACAAGACGGCAACAAGGCGATTGTTGGATATGACAAGGGCCGTGTGGAACTCTCCGGCTCCGTATCCGCCAAATGGCAGCCGATAGACCGGTTGGGCATGTCGATGGTACTGCGTGAGGAGATGTACGGTGACCGATGGGCACCGCTTATTCCGGCGTTCTTTGTGGACGGCGTGATTTCCCGCCGCGGCAACATCGTCGCCAAAGCCTCCGTCTCACGCAACTACCGGTTCCCGACGCTCAACGACCTCTATTTCCTGCCTGGCGGCAACCCCGACCTGAAAAACGAACAAGGCTTTACCTATGACGCGGGCGTCAGTTTCGAGGTCGGCAAGCCGGGTATCTATAAGTTGAGCGGCGGTGCAAACTGGTTCGACTCCTACATCGACGACTGGATCATATGGTTGCCGACGACCAAAGGCTTCTTCTCGCCCCGCAACGTGAAGAAGGTACACGCCTACGGCATCGAGGTCAAGGCGAACCTGGCCGTGCAGCCGGCAAAGGATTGGCTCATTGACCTGAACGGTTCCTATTCGTGGACACCCTCTATCAACGAGGGCGAGAAAATGTCACCTGCTGACCAGTCGGTGGGCAAACAGTTACCCTACGTGCCGGAGCATTCCGCCTCGCTGACAGGACGGTTGTCGTGGCGGTCGTGGGCGTTCCTTTACAAGTGGGCGTTCTACTCGGAGCGTTTCACCATGTCGAGCAACGACTATACGCTGACGGGACACCTGCCCGAATATTTCATGAGCAACGTCTCCTTGGAGAAAAACCTCTTTTTCAAACCGGTGGACGTGCAGTTGAAATTCGCTGTCAACAACCTTTTCAATGAAGATTACCTCTCGGTACTCTCGCGCCCCATGCCTGGCATCAACTTCGAGCTGTTCATCGGTATCACCCCGAAGTTCGGGAAAAACAAGAAAAAGTCCGTAAACACAAATTTGTAACGATATGAAAGCATTGAAAAATCTGAGCCTGATATTGCTGCTTGTACTGACATTCACAGGCTGCCATGATAAGAGTTCCAAACTTGCCGATTTCAACCGAGCGGTCTATACACCCGAATACGCTTCGGGGTTTGACATAAAAGGTGCAGACGGTAAAAAGAGCGTATTGGTTACCGTCACGAACCCTTGGCAGGGAGCTGACAGCATTACCACATACCTGTTCATCGCCCGTGACGGAGAAAGCGTACCCGAAGATTTCACCGGTCAGGTGCTCGGAAAAGATGCCGAGCGCATCATCTGCATGTCCTCTACCCATATCGCCATGCTCGATGCTATTGACGAAGACCGTTGCGTCGTTGGCGTATCGGGTATCGACTACATTTCCAATCCAGATATTCAGGCTCGTCGTGACAGCGTCGGCGACGTGGGCTACGAAGGGAACATCAATTACGAACTGCTGCTCTCGCTCGACCCCGACCTCGTGCTGCTTTACGGCGTGAACGGCGCGAGCTCGATGGAGGGAAAACTGAAAGAACTGAACATCCCGTTCATGTATGTTGGCGATTACCTGGAAGAGTCTCCGTTGGGCAAGGCCGAATGGCTGGTGGCATTAGCGGAGGTTACAGGGAAACGGACAGAGGGAGAGAAAGTGTTTGCCGATATTCCGGTTCGCTATAACGCTTTGAAAAAGCGAGTAACCGATGCAGCCATCGATGCCCCTTCAGTGATGCTCAACACGCCTTACGGCGACAATTGGTTCATGCCCTCGACCGAAAGCTATGTCGCCCGGTTGATCAAAGATGCCGGAGGCGATTACATCTACAAGAAGAACACGGGAAACGCTTCCGCGCCCATCGACCTCGAAGAGGCGTATCTGCTGGCCTCGCAAGTCGATATGTGGCTGCATGTGGGTATGGCGAACACGCTCGACGAGCTGCGAGCCGCCTGCCCGAAGTTCACCGACACCCGGTGCTTCCGCAACGGATACGTCTATAACAACAACGCCCGCACGAATGCCGCCGGCGGCAACGACTACTACGAGTCGGCCGTGGTGAATCCCGACCTCGTGCTACGAGACCTCGTAAAGATATTCCACCCCGAACTGGTCGCAGAAGATTTCGTCTATTACAAGCAATTGAAATAAATGCGCTCCCGTTCCGTCCTATTATTTACCGCACTGGCTGCCCTCACCCTCTTCCTGTTTCTGCTGGATTTGGCGGTGGGGGCTGTCGCCGTGCCGCTCGGCGATGTTTGGGCGGCCCTGACGGGTGGCGATTGTCCGCGAGCGACGGCGAAAATCATACTGAATATCCGACTGATTAAGGCGGTGGTCGCGTTGCTGGCCGGAGCCGCCCTGTCGGTCAGCGGTCTTCAGATGCAGACCCTCTTCCGCAATCCCCTTGCCGGGCCTTACGTGCTCGGCATCAGTTCGGGCGCGAGCCTCGGCGTGGCACTCGTCGTACTTGTCGGTGTCGGCTCGTCGATAGGCATCGCTGGGGCGGCATGGCTCGGAGCGGCAATCGTGTTGGTTGTCATCGCCGCCGTCGGACACCGCATCAAGGATATCATGGTAATTCTGATTCTCGGCATGATGTTCTCGTCGGGAATCGGTGCGGTCGTCCAAATATTGCAGTATGTTGCCAACGATGAATCCTTGAAAATGTTCGTCATCTGGACGATGGGATCGCTCGGCGACGTGACCTTCAACCAGCTTGCGGTACTCATCCCGTCGATTATCGCCGGATTGTTGTTGGCCGTAATCACCATCAAGCCGCTCAACCTGCTGCTGTTCGGCGAGGAGTATGCCGTGACGATGGGGCTGAACGTCCGTCGCTCACGCGGACTGCTGTTCCTCTCCACGACGTTGCTGGCCGGCACGGTGACCGCCTTTTGCGGTCCGATAGGTTTCATCGGGCTGGCCATGCCCCACGTCACGCGGATGCTGTTCCGCAACAGAGACCATCGGGTGCTCGTGCCGGGAACCGTTCTTTCGGGTGCTTCCGTGCTGCTGCTTTGCGACCTCGTTTCCAAACTGTTCACCCTGCCGATCAACGCCATCACCGCATTGCTGGGAATCCCCATTGTGGTGTGGGTGGTCTTGCGCAACAAATCCGTTACAGCATGATAGAGTTACACGATTTTTCCATAGGCTACGGCGAGCGAACTTTGCTCTGCGAGGTGGAAGCCACCATAGAAAAGGGCAAACTGACAGCCCTTATCGGGCGCAACGGCACGGGCAAATCGACGCTGCTCCGCGCCATCGCCGGACTGAACCACCGTTATGCCGGTAGAATCCTGCTCGACGGGCATAACGCCGCTGATATGCGGGTTGTAGAGAGAGCAAGAACACTGGCATTCGTCACGACCGAGCGCACACGCATCGCCAACCTCAAATGCGAGGACGTCGTGGCTATCGGCCGCGCACCCTATACCAATTGGATAGGAAGGATGCAGAAGGCCGACACGGAGATCGTTATGCGGTCGCTCGCCTCGGTGGGCATGGAAGATTATGCGGAACGCACAATGGACAAGATGTCGGACGGCGAATGCCAGCGCATCATGATCGCACGCGCCCTTGCTCAATCCACGCCGATTATTCTGCTCGACGAACCCACCTCGTTTCTCGACATGCCCAACCGCTACGAATTGTGTACGCTACTGGCACGGCTGGCGCATGAAGAAAACAAGTGCATCCTTTTTTCCACTCACGAGCTGGATATCGCCCTGTCGCTCACCGATGCGATAGCCCTTATCGACCCGCCCTGCCTGTCGTGCCTGCCGACCGAAGAGATGCGCCGGAGCGGTTGCATCGAACGGCTGTTCCGTAATAATTCCGTGACGTTCGATACTGCGACAGGTGTGGTAAAAGTCCGATAAACAATGATCCGCATATGAAAACGCAGCAGGAACTTTGCGATATACTCGGTTTCATCGCCGAATACGCCACCTATCAGCTCGGCTCGGGAGTTCACACCTCGCGGGCGGTCCGCAATTCACGCCGGATCGGCGAAGCGCTGGGCGTGGACGTTCAGTTGTCGAGTTTCCAAAAGAGTACGATACTGACTGTGCTCGACCTCGGGAGCGGCGAGTCCGCAACCCGTGTGGTGGCAATCCCGTCGCTCCCCATCAGTTTCGAGCGGAACTCTGATTTGAGTGCCTTGAGCTGGGACGCATTGGACGAGGGCCTCTCGCTCGACGAAATCCGCAGCCGTTACCGGACGCTGGTTGACAAACCGCGCATGGACCCGATCTTCACGCTCGTGTTCGTCGGACTGGCCAACGCCTCGTTCTGCAAGCTCTTCGGCGGCGACTGGACGGCCGTGGGCATCGTCTTCACGGCGACACTCGTGGGCTTCGCCGTCAAACAGCGCATGCAGGCTCACGCAGTCAATCACTTTCTCGTCTTCGCCTGCTCGGCTTTCGTCGCGTCACTCTGCGCCACGGCCGCCTTGCGTTTCGACTGCACAGCCGAGATCACTTTGGCCACCAGTCCGCTGTTTCTCGTGCCGGGCGTGCCGCTCATCAACGGGGTCATCGACATCATGGAAGGACACGTCCTTATGGGTGTCAGCCGGCTGGTCAACGCCATGCTGCTGATCGTCTGCATCGCCGTCGGTTTGTCGGCCACTTTGTTAATGGTTAAAGATTCGCTGCTATGATCGTGACGGATATTCTGCTCGACGGACTCTTCGCCGCTGTCGCCGCCATCGGATTCGGGGCCATCTCCGATCCGCCGATGCGAGCCTTTCCACGCATCGCCCTGCTTGCCGCCATAGGCCACGCCTTGCGTTTCACGCTGATGCACTGTTCCGCACTGGATATCGCCACCGCATCGCTTTTCGCGGCCTTTGCAATCGGTATGGGCAGCCTATGGCTCGGCCGCGGTGTCCGCTGCCCGATGACCTGTCTCTACATCCCGGCTCTGCTGCCGATGGTGCCGGGCATCTACGCCTACAAGACGGTTTTCTCGCTCATCATGTTCCTCCAGTCGCTCGATCGGGCTGACGAAGGGATGCGCTACATGCAGCAGTTTTTTCTCAATGCCACCGTATCGCTGAGTGTCATTGCGCTGCTTGCCGCCGGTGCCACGCTGCCGATATTCATCTTCAAGCGCCGGGCCTTCTCTATGACCCGACGCACACGAAAAAATAGTTAGGTTATGGAAATTTTTTGGAACACGATCGCGGCCTACAATGCCGCAACCTGGCCTGCGCAGATTGTCTTTACGGGCATTGCAACCCTGCTGCTTCTGTTGCTCTGCCTGCGGCCGACAAACACTGTGCGCATCGCCATGAAGAGTTTCATGGCGATGCTCAACTTTTGGATTGCCGGAGTCTATTACATGATCTATTGCCGACCGCGCGAATATCACGGCATGTTAGCACTCTTCTGGGCCATCATGGGTGGAATCTGGATTTATGACCTGCTGGTGAAACACGCCTCGCTCGAACGCACCGGCCAGCACAACGCATTCGCTGTCCTGCTCCTTGCCATGCCGTTGATATATCCCCTCTGCTCGCTGGCGCTGGGCCACGAATTCCCCATGATGACCTCGCCCGTCATGCCCTGTTCGGTGGCGGTTTTCACCATTGGACTGATGCTCGCCTTCTCGGAGCAGGTCAATATCGTGCTGGCCATGTTCCTCTGCCACTGGGCGCTGATCGGACTGTCGAAAGTCTACTTCTTCGGCATACCCGAAGACTACCTGCTGGCGTGCAGTACCGTACCTGCACTCTACATCTTCTTTCGGGAGTATGTCCGAAGCAACGCCGACCGGCCGACGAAACCCTCGGCCCACGTACTCGATGCACTGCTCATTGCGCTGAGTCTGGTCGTCGGCATCTTCTTTACCGTCACACTCCTGCACCAACTCGACCTATTCACCCAAATCATCTGATTTATACGCGCATGCTCAAACAAATATTTTACCATTGCAATGGACTCGAGCCGATAAACCGGCACATAACTCGATATTACCTTTATAGCCCTTTTCTCGATTTACCGGTTCTGCTGACGAAGGAGATGCGCCTGAGCGGCTGTATAGAACGGCTGTTCCGAAATAATTGCGTGAAGTTCGACACTACAATAGGATTCATTAAAGTGAAGCAATGACTGAAAAATATATCATAGAGAATTTCACGGCAGGCATCGGCGTGGATGAATATATTTCACGTTTCCGGGATGAGAAACGGTTTGTCGAGTTTTGCAGGCAATGCCCTAATTACGGTAACAGTTGGGGATGTCCGCCGTTTGATTTCGATACCGGAGAATTTCTGCGCCAGTACAAGTATGCCTATCTTATGGCTACCAAAATTATTCCTATCGAAAAAGGCATCCCGATAGACAAATCACAAGAGTTAATCAGACCAGAACGAATCAGGATAGAAAAAGAGTTGCTGGAACTGGAGCACAGATACGGAGGCAGGGCATTCGCCTATGTAGGAAAATGCCTATACTGTCCAGATTCCGAATGCGCCCGCAAATGCAACCGTCCTTGCCTGCATCCGGACAAAGTACGTCCCTCGCTTGAAGCATTCGGATTCGATATAGCACGTACCCTCTCGGAACTTTTCGGGATAGAACTGCTTTGGGGAAAGAATGATATTTTACCAGAATATCTTGTGCTCGTAAGCGGATTATTTCATAACTCGACAGAAAATATTATCAGTCATACGAAGCGTAATCCGGATTCAGGAAACCTATAATCTTATTACTCTCATTGATAACGTTATGATAGCCATTCACAAAAAAGTCCCTGCAATCCGGATTATAGATTGAGGGACTTGATGAAAGTTAATGTAAAAACTAAAAGAATAACTCCACTTTCGTATGCCTGTTGGCTTCGACCGGCACATGGTCAGCTATGCCGCCCCTGCTTACCTTGACGATGCGTTCGATCGGTATGCCACGCTTTTCTAATTCTGCAACGATATGATCCGCTCTCAATGTGCTTAATGAACCATTAAGCACGGGAGTTCCAGTCGAACTGTCGGCCGCGCCGGTCACTTTCACGGATAATCCGTATTTCTTGGCCACGCGAGCCAGTTCATCAAGGTTAAGCATTTGGGAAGCATCCGTCAGGTGCGCCGTATTGAGGTTAAAAAAGAAATAGACAGGCGACCCGATGCAATTTCCGGCTTGTATGAGTTCCGTCTTTTCAGAAACGATTATGCCCGGTTGTTCGGAATCATCTCCGTTGTTGCCATATATAATACTTGCAGAATCAAGTGGCGAGATTCCATCCCAATGCCGGTTTTTCAATCTTGCCCGAAGTGAGTTCAATCCGCTGTAATTATTTCTGGGATAACCTTGACGGCGGTCGGTCTCATCGTCATTAACCAGATGACCGTACTTGTCAAGCAAGCCTTCTATTTCCAGAATTTTCAACAATTCTGCGAGCGTCCGTCGGTTGCGGTCGTACCAGTCTTTATAACGCTTGTTTTCTCCGGACAAGACATTGGCATAATCCACGAGCCACTCATTCTGACGAATGTAAGGTGTTGCATCAACCGCGCGTTTCCAACCGACCTTTCCGAGATGAAACGTGAAACCGGCGGTCAGCGATACCATGTGGTCGCCGAGGCGGTTCGGGCGTCCGTAACCATCGAAGTCCTGAAAGGTGGTCGTGCCGGAGAGTTCCAACATGGCACTTACTCGTTTGGAAATCCGATATTCTCCCTGTACGCCATACGAAACAGCAAAGGGATTATTCCCGTTAGAAGCATTGTGCAACAGGCCGACACCGGCAAAGGGAGCAAGATTCCAGCGTACCTGTTCTTGCCGGGCATATCTGCGGCCAAGGACATTCCACAGCAGATCCGCATGGATATGGTGGTATTCCTGATTGGACAATGTTCCATCTTTGAACTGCACACCGCTGTAATTGATACGTGCACCGACGGACGGAGTGAACCATTTTCCGACTGCGAAACTGTACGAGGGTTTCAAGCGTCCGAAGAGGTCTTCGCAGCCGAGAGGTGTGCCGAGAAAGGCGGACGTACCCCCGGCAATGCTGACAAACCAGTTGCCAGTCCGGGATGCCGGAAGTACCACTCCGTCAAGATAGACGGGCTGTATCGGTTGCCGTTCCTCCGAGACATTATAGTACGGTGTATGTTGTACAGTATCCACCTGTACGGGTTGTACACTTGCCTGCGCCTGCAACGTGCAAAGCACGGCCAATATAAAAAAGATCTGTTTCGTCATATTCCAATGATATTATTCGTTATACTTTTTGATTTGTAATAAGGCGTACGCCACTTACCGTTTGGGTTTCTTGCCAATGGCCGGGCGCATCATGCGGCTCGCCATCCTCATGCAGCGGAGTGCCCATGCACGGTTGTCCTCGTCCTCGTCGCGTCCCCATTTCAGGTCGCTGCCGCCACCTCCGCCGCCACGAGTTTCGGCAAAAGTGGTGGCATCATCGACCATACCGAGAAACAGCATCGTCGCGCAGTGCATCACGTCTGTACCTTGTTCCGCTATGGACTGGACGAGCGAGCCGTCGAACAGTTGCCGTTCCGCCACGTCCATCTGTGCCGATACGTTCCTATACTCGCCGACCACATTTTCCAGCAGGACATCCTTGAGCAACGTGTCCACTTTGGAATGTACATCATGGGAGTATTTGTAGGCTTCCTCCTTGAGTTCCCCGGTACGTTCCTCAATGGCATCCATGTTCTCTTTCAGCTCGGCAAGCTGCCGGTCAGCCGTCTGTAACTTCTCCTGCTTATCTGCCAGTTGCCTGTTGATTCCGGCCAGTTCTTTTTCCAGACTTTTCACTTGTGCGGCTAATTGTTCAGCATCACCCTTGTTCGCTTTCAAATCCTGTTCGGCTGCCGATAGCAGGGCCTCTTTTTCGGCTTTCGACTTCTCAAGGTTATCGACCATTGTCGTAAGCCCCTTGACCCTGCGCTCTGCCAGACGGATGTCCGATTGGAGGTCAGCCAGAACTTTTTGATGACGGCTGATATTTTCCTCGATGGTCGTACATTCTTCCGATAGCATACGGCGGTATTCTTCGGTAGTCCTGTGCCGTGCGCCTGTTTCGGATATGCTTGTTCCTCTCGACATTCCCCACCTTGTATTGACTTCGGTGAAAAAGTCGGTATGAAGCTGTTTCATCCTTGCGCTGTATTCAAACTTGTCCTTACCGGCGAATATTTCCTTGTACGCAAAGCGACCGTCTTTGATTGGCAGGAGCGTACAGTGGACGTGCGGATTCAATTCGTCAAGGTGTACGATGAATGCGGCGATGTTCTGCTCGCCATATTTGCCACTCACGAATGAATAGACGTCTTTCGCCCAGCGTTCAATATCGCTTTCTCTTTTGATATGGATATTGTCCGCATCTTTCTCGAAATCCACTTTCTGCGTGCCGAATGCGAGTTCGTGCATCCGCTTACGGGAACCGCCGAAAATGAAGTTCACCACCGTGCGGTACTTCGGTTCTGCCAGTCCTTCGTTGGGGTCTTTGATTCCACGCCTCTCCAATATGTCCGCCATCCGTTCGGGAATGTTGCGGCTCGTGTCGATGGGACGTACCTTGCCTCCGGGTGCAATCTCGAAGTTCAGGTGTTTGCGTGTGGGGTCGTAATTCCCCTTATTCATAGCGTACTTTTCCGCCCTTTCACTGCGATCACGCAAGTGTTCGTTACTTTGGGCTGTGGTGATGCCTTTCGACACCTTCACATCAAGTACCTGTTTTTGATCTGCCATACTCTTTTCGTGTTGTTTCGGACAATCCGTCCTGTCCCAGCTTGCTGCTTGCCCGGACAGCCTCCCGACGGTCGATAGACGGTCGGGGTATTAGGCTCCCCCTTCCCTTTGTTTCGTGGCAGACGGGCAAGCCCGTGTGCCTCCTATAACCGGCAGGATGACCGTTAAGGGATGGAGGCGGATTGTTCGCGTTATACAATCTGTTTTCGACTCCCGGTTCAATCCACCATCGCCTGTGCCTTCGCCAGAAGCGATAAAAAGGGTTTGCGAAGCGATTTGAGGCGTTCTTGGTCTTCGTCCATGTCGAAGTCCGTCACTGATGCCTCGGTGTCGAGAATCAGCCCGGCGAGGTCTTTGGCGGACTCGATGAAAGCTGCCCATTCTTCGCCGAGGTCAAGCCGGAAGAAATCCACAAGCGGCGAACTGTCATCGAATCTCGACTTGTGCAGGATTTTTTGCAGGGCGGCGTGGGCGATGCAGCACAGGGCTGTTTCACGATGTTCCGTGACCAAAGTGCCGGAATGTGCGGAGGTCGTGATGGAATGGGTGTCCGAACAGTGTCCGGCGTCACGGTCGGCAATTTCAGCCTTTGCCAGACTTACGAGTTGTCCACACATTACGCCAGTTTCGGCAGCGGTCGTTTTGCCGATTACCCAATCGGACAATACCTCACGGAGCTGTCCGGCAAAGTCCGGCTGCTCCTGTGCATCGCGGGGCTGTGCTGCCTGACCGGATTGTACGGTCATGGTAATGACCACGCTTTTGGGAAGCTGGATGCGGGTCAGCAAGCCGAATGCCTCCATTGCACTCAAAAAAGAACGGACGGTAGCCCTGTGCCAATGCCACTCCGATGCGAGGTCGGAAACGGTCAGGTAGCACTGGTTGGGTTGCAGCACGTAGTCCTTCTTTCTTAAAAACGGGGAAACGAAACCTGCCAGTGATTTGTCCAACAGGTCACAGTACGCTTCGGTGCGTGTCTTGCGTTCATCCCCTTTCTCCTTGAGATATTCGAATACCTCCCTGTCTGCCAATATGGAAACAGGTATCTTTTGGTTATTTTTCATTTTCATTCGGTTTTAATGATTCATATTGTGCGGATATGTCAGTGTTGCCGCTGTCCGCTTCATGCGGCAGATTTGCGTGATGATTGTCGTGATAGGATTCTGACAGCATTCCGGGATGCTTTGCCCATCCGGAAAGTGTCCCCGTGTCCTTGCATTCGGACATGACCCGAACGGAGGGATAGAACAGGGCTGCCAGAAGAAGATAGGTAATGGTTATCGCCAAGGTGTACAGATGCGGCACAAAGCCGATGACCAGTGCGACCGATGCGAGTGTGACAAATGCACCGGGGCGGTCAAGCAACCTGCGTAACCAGTTGTCCGTCCATCGGAACGAGAACATTGCGGCACAGACACCGGTAGAGAGTAGGATTCCAAACTCACCCATATGTCCACAGGCATATACATAATGGAAAAGAAGCAGGCATATCAGCCATACTTGCACATACAGTTTACGGGCGTTGCCGCTTCGTGCCATTGCCATGTAAAAGGGTGTCATGAACCGCTTGTTGTTCTTGTACAATGACATTGATACCCCGAAAGGTATCGCGCAGAAAATGAGTAGCAGGATATTCAGTAACATAAGTAATAGGGCTTTTCGGGTATGGGAGTGGGGCGCACAATGAGTTCCAACTGGACAATACCGTATGTCGCCAGTCGGATAAGGGTTTCGGCATCCTTGGGCGAAAAGTACATGGCCGCTTTCTTGATGCGCTGCTTGAATGTACTGTCTTGCTTTCGGTAGATGGCCAAAGCCTTGTCCAGTTCGTGTTCGGGAATAGTCCATGTCGTACCCTCGGCGTGTATGCCGTTCGTCTTGAAGGCACGCAGCACCAATGTACGGGAAACGAGGTAATCGGTGCGGTCGGTTCTTGAGATGATATGCTCCTTGTAGAGATTGTCATCGGCAACCTCTATCCACGTCCGGTAGGTGTTGATGCAATAGACCATCTGTCGGTATAAACTTTCTCTCATATGAAATTCATCAGCACGTCGGACTTGTCTTTCTTGTATTTCAGGAACCCGCTTTTGGAGTGAAGTTCCAAATCGAGGCATAGGTCCCCGTACATCTGCTCCAAAGAATCATAGATGGTAACAAGGATGCTGTTTACATTACCCTCCGTATCAGTCTTGGCGTTCATCTTGAACATCTGTCCGAAAGCGGGATTCGAGTATGCACAAGTGCTATGACCGAATTTTTCCGTCCGCATCGGGATATGGTGGTAAAGCGTGATCAACTCCATGTCGTCCTCGAACATATCCATTACTTCGTCCAGTTCGTAAGGGGTGCGCAACGGAAACGTAAGCAGCACATAGTCGCCGTAGAACTGCGGTTCTTCCATCGTCGTCACATCGAGCAACTGCGGAAGTTGCAGGGGGACGAATGCCATGAAGTCATTATAAAAATGTCGTAACATATTCATATATTTTTCTGTTGTCATATTTTACAGCGTGTGTATGAATGCTTCCATCAGCATTCCGGGCAGCTCGTCCAAGCGGTTGTCTCCTGGGTGCAGCATCCTGCCCAACTCTCTGAAAGCGTCGGGTGTCTGCGAGGCAAGCATATCGAGTTGCTCTCTTTCTTCGGCTGAAAGCAACGCCAAGCAGAAACCGTCCAACGACGAATAAGGCTGGAGAAGCATCCAGATGTAGGCTTGTGCCTGTGCCGGTGTCTTGACTTTTTGATTGCAGATGTCGTCGATACAGGTTCGGACATTCTGAATCAGCCTGCGGTTGGTGCGCATGGCCAAATAAATCATGGCATTGCGATAGGTGATGTCGTTCCGTTCGGCGGCAAGAAATACCTGTGCGCAGCATCGTTCCGTGTCATGCGTGATGTCGGAAAGATTCTCGCCGTCGAAATCAGGCAGACGTGAAAGGAATGCCCGGTACACAGCATCCTCCTTTTCGATAAAGGTCGTCAGGTCTGCCATACAATGAATACCGTAATCAATCGTTTCAGCAAGGGTAGCTCGATAAGTGGCAAGAATATGTTGTCGGTTTCTCTGACTGACGGGCTGGTTATCCAATGAGGCAAAGAACGGCCGGATTGTTTCAGCCACACGATGCAACTCTTTGTCTTCAAGATGCGGCGAGATTTGTTCTTTTACCCACAGTATATCCTTATAAGTGCGTGTTTGAGACAGCACCATCCGTGAAAATTCCATGCGGATGGAATCATGTATCTGTTCACACTCTTCTCTTACAGTGGAATGAAGCCGGCCAAGCGTATCACATTCGAGATACAGGAATACGGAATCCCTCAATGTTTGCCATTGCTTGAGGTGTCCGGTCAATTCTTTAATGGAGAGTCTTTTCTGCCTGCGTATGTCAGACAGGTATTCCCTGTATGTTCCGGCAGGGTCATTCTTGGCTTTCGCCAATCGTTTGCCATTGCCGTTGTCGCATGACGCGCATAGGAATACGGCAATCGAAACGGCAATTATTTTGGCAAAGATTATCGGCTGTTTTAAGTTCGATTTTGATGTTTTCATACTATATTATTTCGTACTATTTAGTGCAAAACTATATATTATTTTTGATACTTCGCATCCGAAAAACCGTATTTTGCGCATTTTTTAATATCGTACTTAATAGTATGATTACCAATGAAAACAAGTGAAGATAAAAACATGAAAAATGTACGATTTTCGTTTTTTAATATAGTATGATTCAGATACTCGAATAAAACTTGTATATTTGCACTTGTTATCATGAATATTGTATATTGATATGGCAAAAGTCGGTTATATATTCGAGGCGAATTCCTACGATGCGTTTGATGCGGATAAGGAATGGATGCGCCAGTACGGGTGTGTACAAGTGGTTGAAGAATCGGTCGGACACGAGACGCTCAGACCGAGATGGAAACAACTGATGTCGAATCTTGAAAGAGGCGACGAATTGGTGGTGTCAAAATTCAGCAATGCCGTGCGTGGTTTACGGGAACTATCGGCATTGATCGAGCTATGCCGCATCAAGGTCGTGCGTATTATCTCCATTCACGATAAAATTGACACCGACAACAAATTGTTTCCGGACACGACACCGGCGGAAGTATTGGCCATGTTCGGGGCATTACCGGAGGAAGTGGCTGTTTTGCGGAAGTCGTCAGATAAGATTATACGCCTGCAGCAGAGTATCAGTATTCCGATTACCAAAAAAAGTATGAGTAAAACTGAACGGGACAAAAAAATCGTGGATATGTATAACAATGGGTATTCAATCCGTGATATTTGGAAAGAGAGCGGTGTCCGGAGTAAAAGCACCGTGTACAGCATTCTCAATAAATACAAGGTTCAGCTTAACCGAACACCGGGACGCGTGCCGGGCATCCGGAAATAGAACTTATAAATCAAATATGGATATTGAAAATCAGTAGATTACTTGCGTAATTCATTATTTTTTCGTATCTTTAAGTTGGATATAACTATAAAAAATAAGACCTATGGGAGATATTATAATTTTATTGTTGGTATTTTTGGTAGTGGGCAGGCTCTTGAGGGGCGTCTTCGGCGGATTCAGTAAAAGCAGTTTTCGGGATGACAAATAAGTTTGGATTGTTATAACAGGCGGATATTTGTTAATTTTGCACCGTATTCATTAAAATCAAGAACAATATGACAAAAGCGGAAATTGTCGCTCAGATCTCACGGCAGAGCGGAATTGAGAAAACGGTTGTGATGACTGTGGTGGAATCATTCATGGAAAATGTAAAAGAGTCGATGGTTGCGGGAAACGAGGTGTTCTTGCGCGGCTTCGGCAGCTTTGTTATAAAACGGAGAGCTGAAAAGACGGCCCGGAACATTTCGAAGAATACGACAATTAAAATTCCCGCTCACAACATCCCTGCATTCAAACCTGCCAAAGCATTTCTGAATGCGGTAAAAGAGAACAAGTAGAGTATAAAAGTACAGATGGTGCAACAACACCGTAATGAGTAAAACAAAAGCGACCCAAAGGCCGCTTTTGTCGTGATAAGGCAAGGATTATTTCTTGCCTTTTTTCGCTGGTTTGGCCGGCTTTTCAGGAGTCTCCTCCTTCTCGACGGGCGGATAGAACTTGACGGCGACTATCACGATACGGTTGTGTTTCACACCGCTTTGGTCGCTCCATTCTTCGGGCTTGAAATACCCCTCGACGGTCAGCATCGTACCCTTGGTCAGTTGGTCGAACGACCCGGTGTTCTCGTTTTTACGCCACGCCTCAAAATTCATAAAGGCGGAAACGCGTTTGGATTCCTCGCCATTATTCTCCAGTCGGCTTACTGCCAGAGGGAAACGTGCTACACTTGCGTTGGTGAACTGACGGATTTCTGCATCCTTTCCTACGAAACCGGTTACTACGAAATTGTTTTCAATCTTTTTCATAATGAATTGTTTTTAGAAGTTATTAAATCAATTTTACGCTGCCTCAAAAAGTAGGTGCAGTTAAGGGAATGCACCAAGGCCGGACGCATCAATACTCTTTATTTTTGTCCGTAGGCAAAACCAGAAGGCTCGATAAAGGAAGATTGTACGGCTGTGCCATTGGTCAAGACTTCCAAAGTCGTTCCCGTCTGCATACTATCTTTGCATCGGAAAATGATGATGACTTCGGCGGAAAACTATTCTGAAAATGAGCGGAAAGCCGTAGTTGCAGGGGAAGTGAAAGAGCAATCCGTCCACCGGCACAATGGTGCGCGTTTCGGCTGTAAGTCCGCAGAATCGGCAGGGATTTTCGTGTAATTCGGTCGGACTGAATAGAGGTGGCTACAAACAGAACACTGAACTGACAACAGGTGGCGATACCGCAGAAGGGAATATCAACGAAGTGGCGACAAAAGGCGGAACGGGGTATCGGGGTGCTGCCATGTTCCCGTCCGGCAGAAAGAATAGGGGACAAAAGGGAAAAAGGAAAGAACCCTGCTTTTCGGAAAAGCGGACGGCAGCTTTTCACGAATGGCTGGTTTTTACAAAAGGATATGGCGCAGCCAAAAGAGAGAGATAGATGTAAAAAAGGGAATGCGGCGTGGCAGGAATGGAAGATTATCCCGTTCCTGCCTGTATCATCAAAATTCTGCCATGATTACCCGATGCTCGAAAATCTTTTTTTGATTACTGGGACGTCTTTGGCAGACCCATAGGTGATGCTTGCCATAGCCGAAGACGAAATAATCATCAAGACGTGTTTTTTCTTGTAGGCGTTCCATGCCGGTACGCAGTTCCGTTTCATCGGTTGAGAAAAGAATCGTGTTGATGATACGGAAGTAGAGTTCTGTTACCTCGTCACAATAAGGACAAAAGCTATGCTCAATCGTTGCTTTCATGTTTCTTTGATTTTAATTATACTTCTACTACGTCTTCTATTCGACCATACAAGACAGAGCGCAACGCAGTCTTGTCAATGGCGCAATACTCGGTGATATGTCCGTGCTGTTTCACGAAATATCGTTTGAGAACATCGGAGAAATCAAAGAAGTAGCCCATCAATGCGATACCTCTTTTGAAATGGATGCACTCTTTCACGTTTCGGGTAATCCAGTTCTTGTCTTCACGGCTCAACTTGTCTCCGTTATCAAGTTGTTCCCGTAACTGGTAAACCCTGCAGCCTTTCAGCTTTTCTAATTCGGGTACGTCCCATTGGACGAATTTCATTGCTACCTGTTGCATCGCTCTTGGATTTAATCGTAAATAATCACTTCATCACGGTACTCGACCACCTCTTTGCCACTGCTAAGACGTACCACTATTTTATTGCCGAAGTCGCCGACAACTGTTCCCTCGGAGTAGCCTTTATAGGGGGTAAGCAGGGTGCAGTGCGCACCTATAATTTCGCTATCTTTTTCGTATTCGTACATAGTCTTGTCATTTTAGGGTTACAACTTGATATCCCATTTACCCTGTGAGAAGATTCTGAAGCTCACGTATTCGTCTGCAAATTCGTAGGACAGAATTTTGATATAAGTTTTGTCTTTGGCTTCCAACGAAGCTATCAGCCTGTCGATTTCTTCTTCCGGATAAACCCAACGAGAGGTAAACTCCGCATCCACGCTATCGCTGTGTCTATTGACAAAGCCGTCAAAAGTGTCATCCAAGAATGCCTCTATCTTGTCGAGGTCTGCTTTGTTTTCCGTCCTTGCGTAGAAAATGTTTGTTGCATAGTTTGCCATAATCCTAAGTTTTAAGTTTTTTATTTTCCCTCTTTTAGCATTTCAGCTACTTTCGGGCTTGATTGAAAATTATGTCGCCTCAAAAGGTGTTATGGCTCTTTATGCAGGGTTTCACGACCAAATACGACCTCTGCAAAGCGGAGCGTGGAGATTTTGTCGGGAACCGTCAGGCTGTGACCTTGAATACAAGAAAGACATGACAAGTACCTTTGCGACACAATTCTCATCAGGCAGACCGAAAGTTGGGATGCGAGGATAAAATGCCTATGGCAGAAGTTACGATAAAAGGAACTTCCGTAAAATTGGGATGCAGCGAAAAAAGAAAATATCGGTGCGATTATCTTCTCTTTTGACTGTGAATATAAAAGTAAGGGGGAGAACTTCGGTAAAGGTTTAGTTTAGTCTATTAGCTTATATATATGCTAAACTAAAGTAAACTAAATATAGGCAGATATATTGGACTGCCTGTATAGGTGTTTTGAGGGAAATGGTTACCTTTGCAAAAAACAATGTTCCTTGAAAGAAACAGAGATTTGTCCTTTTTTCTTTTGGCTGTGGTTATTCATCCATAGATGACTGCAACAATCACTCTTGGCGAGAGGATGAAAATCGTGTGAAATGACTTGGAAAAATACTCAAAGTACGAACAAGTGAAGAGAAAGAAAGGTAGTGCAAATAAAAAAACAAGAAAATATGATAATTCGTGTTTCTGTTCCTAATTTGTTCCTTGATAAAAACACATCACAATATAAATTGTTAATTTATAAGATATTAAGATGTGAAATTTTGAGATATAACTAAATTTACCAGATTTCTATGTGTCAAGAAAGAGCGTCGAGTAAACGCCTTTAGTTATTTCATTTAGCCGCAAATATACTTATATTTTTTTAAATTCAAAATATCAACCTGCAATTTTACTAATTAAGGCAGGTGATTTGAAGAGATGATGGTATAATCAGAATATGATTATTTAGATTCTCAGTCATCCGATACATCATCGTATGTGTCTATGACGTTCTGCAATTCTGCCTCGGAAGGGAGCAACTTTGCAGCTTTCTCTGAAATGAATTCCTTAAGCTGATACTCGGCAACTCCGAGCGGCTGGTTCATTCCTCGGAACGACCATTCAACGACCGTATCATCTTTCGATTTACAAATCAGCAATCCTATTGTCGGATTGTCATCAGGCTGTTTCATCAGTTCGTCAACTGCCGAGACATAGAAATTCAATTTCCCTGCAAAGTCGGGAATGAACGGAACTACTTTAAGTTCACAGACGATATATGATTTTAGCCGAGTATGGTAGAAAATCATATCTGGAATGAATGTCTGACCTCCCGGCATCTTTAATTCCATCTGACGACCGACATATGCGAACCCTTGTCCTAACTCAAGAAGAAATCTGGTGATATTGGCCGCAAGTTCATCTTCTAATTGTTTTTCTGTCGTAATTTTATTGTCGATGAATCTGAAATCATAAGGACTTTTCAATATGGCTTTTGCGAGACCGCTATATGGAGCGGGCAACTTCTCATCAAAATTGGTAATGGCGTGACCCTGTATCTCATAAAGGTTGTTATCAATCTCTACCCCAAGTTCAGCCCTGCTCCAACTATTCTGTATGGTTTCTTCAATATAGAAAATAGCCTCGTTAATAGACTTACTACGAGTGAATATCTCTATATGATGTCCCCAAGGAATCAGACCAAAATCCGTAGGCATCTCAAATTCGTCAACAAGTTGTTGACGAATTACATCCTCTTGATTATAAAATTCATACCACCGCTTGGCATACTTGATATTGGTGACGGAAAAACCTGTCTGACCGGGGAAAGCAGATTTGAGGTCAAGACTCAGACAGTCGAAGAACGCGGTTCCCCATTTGGCAGCTTCATGAAGTTTTGAAAGATCCCGACCCATAGACCAGTAATATTCCAGCATAGTTGTGTTGACCTTGACGGCAGCCTTTATCTGCGACCTCCGAAAACGTTCTTTTAACGTACTTAATAGCTGTGCATATTCTTTACCAGCAATAATGGTATCACGTTTCACAAATGCCGGTTTATTGTCTGTCTTTGCCATACTTTATACGAGATATAAAATTTCTTGTTAATGGAAGATTTTTATAGCTTATACAATGTTATCTATATCAGAATCAATATTTTTATTCATTTCGCATGATGATGCTTATATTGCAAAGTTAATCATTTTCGGGGAGATTGAAGGTATTCAACCCTCAAATTCCTCATCGGATCCGCGAAAATAAAATTTTACATATAATAAAGGAGATGCGCGCCGGGGGGTGCACATCTCCATAGAAAAGAGCAAAGTTGCTTCGTTTATTATTTAACGAGAAACTTTAGAAGTGTCCAAAGGTAAGCAGTTTTTGATTATAAAGCAACTTTATTGATATCTTTTAGCATAAAAGGATAAAAAAAGCGCAGGCAGGGAGAGTTATTTACCTCATTACTATGCAAAATTTTAACTAATTTTGCACCGAGATTGTTATAAAGGTATATTGTAGATCACCTTTCTGTTTGTTTATGAGGATAAAGGGAATAGCGACGTTGGCCCGACTGATGTCTATTACACTTGCGGTGGTGTGCGCGGCGATATGCTGCTCACCGCGGTGTGACGCCCAGATTCTTCAGCTGCCCGACCAGCAGCGTTACGACACCGACTCACTCAAGCGCGCTTTCGCCGACCAGCACTACTATTTCGGCCTCTACAAAGACAACTATTTTATTTTCGGCCCGGCTCTCAACCATAAGCCAAACAGGCACAACACCAACGTGAAGTTTCAGATTTCCGTGGCGCAGAAACTCACCAAGGCAACCCTTCCGTTCAACTCCTATCTCTATCTGTTCTACACGCAGAAGGTGTTCTGGAATGTGCTTGAATCATCCATGCCGATGACCGACCTCAATTTCAACCCCGGCATAGGCATCACCAAACCTATCTTCATAAAAAACCGCTTTATAGGCACCGCCGGCATTATACTCGAACATGAGAGCAACGGTCGCGACTCCATCCAGAGCCGTTCGTGGGAACGTATAAGTTTCGTTGGTTCGGTGATGGTCGACCCTAATTTCGTTGTGTCGGCCAAATTCTGGATTCCGATTATCGACGGTGTCAACAACAAGGATCTGCTGAAATATGTAGGTATCTATCAGGTGGGATTCCAGTGCCAGTCCAACGACCGCAAATTCTCATTGTCGGTGATGCTGGCACGTCGTGCAAGGGGAATGTTCAATTTCAATACCACGGTGGAAGCAGCCTGGCGATGGTCGCTTAAATCCAATCAGTATCTGTTCGCACAGTTCTACAACGGCTATGGCGAGGGCCTGCTCAACTACAAGCAATACACCTGCCACATACGTCTGGGCATCGTCATCAAGCCCACCCTCTTCTCGCAATTCTGATCCCGATCCTACCCGTTGATAACTATGTTGAAAACGGGCGGAAAACTTTATGAGAAAAAAATGGCTTAAAACTTGACTTCCGCCATCGGACATCGGCTTAATCGATGCCCGGCCTTATTCCAAATTTTCGACACGCAAGTTATCTGAGGCAATATCATTGTCTGAAACCATGGTTATCAACCTCGGCAAGCTATGTTCATAAATCAAGTTATCAGCTGATAAAGTTATCAACACCATGTTTATAACCATGCAATTAATTATATCATAGCATTTTCTGTATTGATAACATGTTGATATTCCACACATGTGCATCAATAACCTGAAAAAGCAAATTCAGGGCCAAAAATTTATGACGGTTTTCAACGCCCTTTATTCTTATTTAATGATTTCGAATTTTTTCTTCAAAAGCTCCGTTCCATTCCTTTAATGAAAATCAATATTAATAAAAGATGTTGACAACTCCTCGACCAAACTGTCAGTTCATCCCACCGGGAGCAGCCGGCACAACTCAATGTAGCTCCTTCCCTCAGCGGCAAAAAGCTTGTTAAAAAATCAGCTTTGCTTTTGAATCACTCGTTAAAATTGATTAACTTTGCAAAGTAATAAACCACGATTTCACAGTCAGATATGTTCTTGTCCAGATATTATAAAATAGGGAAACTTGCGGTTTCTGTTTTCACTATGTTGGCGGCGCCTGTAGCGCAGGCGCAGGTCTACCTCGGCGACGAAGATGAATATGAGAACCCCGACACCGTGGTTGTGTCGCCGGGCCATGTATATATCGACGACGATGCCGAGACCGTGTTCGACACCCTTTCGGGCTACGAGGAGATCGAAGCCGATTCGCTGGCCAATGCCGCAACAGCCAATGCTGTCAGCAACGTGAAATCTTCAATGAGCCATATGTTTGAAACCGGCGTAGACTCCATTCCGCAGGGCTACGCGCTGTTGCCCGGAATGACGCTCCCTACCGACACCACAATCGTGGTCGACGACTTCGGTTTCGAGCCCACATTCTTCCTCCCGCTCATCTTTGACCGGTTCGATATACACATGGATCAGGAAAACGGCGACCCCTTCAAATGGCAAGTGCCCTCGCCCGATGCTCCCGGAGCCACGCTGACACGACGTGCGCTGCGCGTGCGCCGCGACCGTAAATTTCTCCAGGATTTCATGCTTCGCCATCCCGATCTGGTACCCTACAATATGGCCACCATGCCGCGACCTCCAAAGAAGTATGTGATCAAGATAGATCCCTCTTCAGAAAAACTCACCGTCACCGAGCTGGAGCAGGCTCCGCGTACGGCCACTGAAAACAAAGCTCCTACACTCGAGATCGACCGCATAAACTGGCTCCACACGTTCGATGCCTCGCTGCAGTTCTCGCAGGCCTATGTGTCGCCCAACTGGTATCAGGGCGGCAAATCCAACCTCAACATGATAGCCAATCTGGTCTACAACATCAAACTCAACCAGAAATTCCATCCCGATGTGATGTTCGAGACCAATGTGGCTTATAAGTTGGCTGTGAACAACGCTCCCGACGACACCGTCCACAACTACAACATATCGGAAGACCTCTTCCAGGTAAATATGCGTTTCGGCATCAAGGCTATGCGCCACTGGTACTATTCGGTCAACACGCAGTTCAAGACTCAGCTTCTCAACAGCTACCGTATCAACTCCGACAATCTTGTGTCGTCGTTCCTCTCACCCGGACAGCTCAACGTGGGTGTCGGTATGACATATTCGGTGCAGAACCGCCGCAACACGGTGCGTTTCAACGCCTCTTTGGCTCCCTTGTCATATAACCTGAAAACCTGTACCAACTCGCGTCTCAATCCCACTGCATTCGGCATCGAGGAGGGGAGGACAACCAAAAGCGAATATGGTTCGAGCGTGGAACTTACGTTCTATGCCAAACTCGCCTATAACATCACCTACAACACACGTCTGTTTGCGTTCACCAACTACGAATACCTCCAGGGCGACTGGGAGCATACCGTCGACTTTGCCATCAACCGTTTCCTCACCACTCGCATCTATGCCCATCTGCGCTACGATTCCCAGACCAAACGGCTCCCCGACACCCGCTGGCACCGTTGGCAGCTGAAGGAGATACTCTCCATCGGATTCTCCTACCGCTTCTCGAGAATGTAAAATAATAGAATTTTTTGATTAACGGCGGCAGGAAAGCCGCCGCCCCATGCAGCCTCCATACGTTTGCGTAACGGCGGTTAGAAAACCGCCGCCCCATATAGCCTCCATACGTTTTAGTAACGGCGGCAGGAAAGTCGCCGCCCCATACAGCCTCCATACGTTTGCGGGGTTGTGGGGCGGCGGCTTTCTTGCCGCCGGTTATAATTACAATCCTCTTGCTTTAATTTTTTGTGCTGAATAACAGATTTTTTTGTGGGTGAAAAACTTTTGGGGGTCGAAAACAATTTATAACTTTGGGAATCTAAGCTATCTCTGTTTTGGGAGTATAAGCTATTTCGATGAATTAACCTGCAATTTAACATGATTCATGCCTTGCTGTCATCTGATGAGCGTCGCCCTCTGGCGTTTTATCTGGCAATGGAGGAGTACCTTGCATGCAACTATGAAGGGGATTATTTCTTCATGTGGCAGGTTGACCCTACGGTGATTATCGGAAGGTGTCAGAATCCGTTCACAGAGGTTAATATCGATTTCTGCCGCGAAAAGGGTATCGACATTTGCCGGCGTCGCAGTGGCGGCGGTTGTGTCTATGCCGACCGTAACAATATCATGATTAGTGCCGTGAATTCGGCCGGCGGCACTTTCGAGAGCCGTTTTTCCGACTTCTGCTCGCAGGTGGCGGGGCAGCTCCGCGCTCTCGGACTGGATGGCCGCGCCACTGGTCGCAACGACATCTGCATCGGAGAAAGGAAAGTGAGCGGCAACGCATTCTACTGCCTCCCAGAAGCCGCACCCGACGGCAGCGACCGCAACATACTCCACGGCACCATGCTGTTTGACGCCGATCCTGACACCATGGTTAGCGCCATCACGCCGTCACGGGCAAAGCTCACGGCAAAAGGTGTCGATTCCGTAAGGTCGCACATCACCACCGTCAAAGAACATCTTCCCGTTCTCGGCATCGGGGAATTCAAACGCTCCATGGCAACGGCGCTATGCGATTCTGAGCAGATGATGACTCACGCCGACATTGCCGCAATAGAGAGTATCGCCGCCCGGTATATGTCGCAGGAGTGGATCCACGGCCGCTACACTGCCGATTCGGCGGTGCGCCGCACAAGGATAGAGGGAGTAGGGGAGTTTGCCGTCACCGTCGGCCTCCGTCCCGCCGGCGATCCCGGCGATCCGCCTCTGATAGAGAATGTGGTCCTTCAGGGAGATTTCTTTCCACTTTGCGACCCCGGCGAGAATCTGCTCGACAGATTGCGGGGAGTGGCGATGACCCGCGAGGCAGTGGCCGCAACGATTGCCTACACCGATCCGGAAACAGTGATAGCCGGACTCACCCGCGAGGCTCTGCTGAGTCTCATCATATCCGGTTAGAACATTCCACTCCGGATAAAAAACTGATTGAATCTGAGAAAAACTTATTATACCTGACATAAACTTCATAAGCCATGGATGAACTTAAAAAAACCTGCCTGCACGACCTGCATGTGGCTCTTGGGGCGACCATGAGCCCCTTCGCCGGCTACGATATGCCCATAGAGTATCCGTCCACAGGCATCGAGGCGGAGCACCGCGCTGTCCGCGAGGCCTGCGGTGTGTTCGACGTAAGCCACATGGGCGAAATAGGCATCACCGGCGAAGATGCAGAGTTTTTTATCAACCGCATTTTTTCCAACGATATAACCGGCGCCCCCTACGGCCAGTGTTTCTACGGCATGATGCTGCACGACAACGGCGGCGTAGTCGACGATCTGCTTGTCTACAAGCGGGGACACAACAATTTCCTCCTTGTTGTCAATGCCGCCAACATCGACAAGGATGAACAGTGGATTGTGCGGCATGCCGAAGGCTACCGTGTGGCGCTGGAATTTCTGTCGGATTCGCTCGGACAGCTTGCAGTGCAGGGGCCGCGCTCCGAGAGCGTGATGGAGGAGGTGGCCGGCATACCTTGCCGCGACCTCAAATTCTATACCTTCCGAGAGATGCGTGCCGGCGATGACGAAATCATCGTGAGCCGCACAGGCTACACTGGCGAGGATGGCTTTGAGGTCTACGGCCCCCACACGTTCATCCGCTCCATGTGGGAATCGCTGTTAGGGTCGGGACGCGTGGTGCCTTGCGGACTCGGTTGCCGCGACACACTCCGTTTCGAAGTCGGCCTGCCTCTTTATGGCGACGAACTCTCCGACGATGTCACTCCTCTCGAGGCCGGTCTGGGCATCTTTGTCAAACTCGACAAACCCGACATGATAGGCGGCGAAGCCCTCCGCAGGCAGAAGCAGGAGGGTCCGCGCCGCAAACTCGTGGGACTGGAGATTCACGATCGCGCCATAGCCCGCCACGGCTGCAAGGTGCTATCGCCCGAAGGGGAGGAGATAGGTGAGGTGACCACCGGCTACCGCGGCATCTCCACCGACCGCTCGGTGTGTCTGGCCCTAATCGATGTCCGCTACTCGGCAATGGGCACCGACCTGCAGGTGCAGGTGCGCCGCAAGGTGTTCCCCGCAACCGTCGTTTCAAAGAAATTCTTCAAGAAATCATATAAAAACTCCTAATAACAACTCCTGAACAATACCGTAAAAAACATGATTTACTACAGCAAAACCCACGAATATGTGCGCGTTGAGGCCGCACGCGGCTACATCGGCGTATCGGATTTCGCCCAGCATCAGCTTGGCAACGTTGTCTATGTCGATCTGCCCGAAATCGGCGACACCTTTGAGAAAGGTGAGGAATTCGGTGCCATCGAATCGGTGAAAGCCGCTTCCGACCTTATCATGCCTGTGTCGGGCGAAGTGATTGAGGTCAACGACATCCTCTCGGAGAATCCCTGTCTGATCAATCAGGATCCTATGCAAAACTGGATTATCGCCGTGGAGATTTCCGATCCCTCGCAACTTACTGAACTTATGGACCGGGAGGCCTACGATGCCTTCTGCGCCTCGGAATCACACTGAAAAAAGCGCGGCCATGCACAGATATTTCCCGCATACCCCCGACGACATCAGGCAGATGCTCGGGGTCTGCGGCGCAGGGTCGCCCGACGACCTCTACGCCGATGTGCCCGCCGGTCTGCGGATGAAGCAACCCTACGGATTCAGCCTCCCGCAGGCGCCGCAGCTAACCCCCGGAAAACTTCGCCGCGGACTCGACGAGACGAGTCTGCGTTCGCTTTTCGACTCCCTTGCCCGCGAGAACTGGCCATGCGAGGCCTGCTTCGCCGGGGGCGGATTCTACCACCATCAGGTGCCCTCGGCGGTGCGCAGCATCGTGGAGCGCTCGGAGTTTATGACCGCCTATACCCCCTATCAGCCCGAAATCTCGCAGGGAACACTGAAATATATATTCGAATACCAGACCTTGATGGCGCGTCTGACAGGCATGGAGATCTCCAACGCCTCGATGTACGACGGTGCCACAGCCACAGCCGAAGCTGTGCTCATGGCCGCCGGGTCGCAGCGCCGCCGTCGCGCGGTGCTTGTGTCGGCCACGCTTAATCCGCGCTATCGCGCTGTTATCGACACCTATGCCCGCTATCATGGTGTGGAAATTGTCGACATTCCCGAGGAGGATGGCGTAACATCCCGCGCCGCTCTCCGCGCCATTCTCGAGGAGCGTGGCAAGGAGGTGGCTGCTGTGCTGGTGCCCCATCCCAATTACTACGGCATCGTGGAGGATCACACCGGGCTGGCCGACGAGGTCCATGCCGCCGGCGCGTTGCTGATAATGCAGACCATCCCCTCGCTGCTTGCGCGGCTGGCATCGCCCGGCGCGCTCGGTGCCGACATCGTCTGCGGCGACGCACAGTCGCTGGGCATTCCGCTGAGCTATGGCGGTCCCTACCTCGGTTTCCTCTGCTGCAACAAGCCGCTGATGCGCAAGCTCCCGGGCCGTCTGGTGGGCGCCACCGCCGACTCCCGCGGCAACCGATGCTTCGTGCTCACCCTCCAGGCCCGCGAACAGCATATCCGCCGCGACAAAGCCACCTCCAACATCTGCTCCAACCAGGGAGTGATGACCCTGTGGGTCACAGTCTACATGTCGCTTATGGGCGACGAGGGCCTGCGTGAGGTATGCGACATCTCGCGCCGCAACGCCCTGTATCTGCTCGATCAGCTGGAGAAGACCGGCAAGGCGCGTCTGCGCTATCCCCACCGTCCGTTCTTCAATGAATTCGTGGTGGATCTGGAGTGCGATGTCGACCGTTTTATCAGCGAATGCGCATCATATGGCATCTTGGCCGGAGTGAAAATCGACTCTTCGGCGCTGATGCTTGCCGCCACCGAAATGCAGACACCGGCCGACGTGGAGACACTCTGTACAATCCTTAAGAAAATCAGTAACCGGTAGGAATATCTGTGACCGGTCATATTAATGAATCCATACAGCCATGAACAAGGAAGTTTACGGCAAACTCATATTTGAAGTGTCGCACCCCGGCCGACGGGGCTACGCGCTTCCGCAGAGCGACACTCCCCAGGCGGCGCCGCAGGTGGCACCTATCCCCGACGGCATGCTCCGCACTGACCCGCCGGGCCTCCCGGAGGCCGACGAACTCACCGTGGTGCGCCACTACACCAACATGTCGGCCGACAATTTCGGCGTCGACACCGGTTTCTATCCCTTAGGGTCATGCACCATGAAGTATAACCCCAAAATCAACGAGGAGATTGCCGCCCACAGCGCTTTCGCCGGGTTGCATCCGCTGGCGCCCTCCGAGGCATGCCAGGGTGCTCTGTCGATCTACTATATGCTGCAGCGCTGCCTCAGCGAAATAGGGGGAATGAGCGAATTCACCCTCAATCCCTACGCAGGCGCCCACGGCGAACTGACCGGGCTGATGGTGATACGCGCCTACCACTACTCGCGCGGAGAGGGTGAGAAGCGCCGCAAGGTGATCGTGCCCGACTCGGCCCACGGCACCAACCCCGCTTCGGCTGCAGTCTGCGGTCTCGAGGTGGTGCAGGTGAAGAGCCGTGCTGACGGCACGGTCGATACCGCCGACCTCGCTCCGCTGCTCGACGACACAGTGGCCGCCATGATGCTCACCAACCCCAACACTCTCGGCATCTTCGAGAAGAACATCCCCGAAATTGCCCGCATGGTGCATGAGGCAGGCGCGCTGATGTATTACGACGGTGCCAACCTCAATCCCATGCTCGGAGTGGCACGCCCCGGCGACATGGGTTTCGACGTGATGCACATCAACCTCCACAAGACATTTTCCACGCCCCATGGCGGCGGAGGTCCCGGCTCGGGTCCGGTGGGGGTGCGCGCCGGGCTGGAGAAGTTTCTGCCCAATCCGCGTGTGGTGGCTCAGGAGCAGCCCGGCGGCGACACTGTGCTCCGTATCATTGAGTCGGCCGACGCCCTCGGCAGTGTCAGCGGCACCCTCGGCAACTTCGCCGTGGAGGCCCGCGCCCTTGCCTATATCCTCTCGCTCGGCACCGACGCGCTGATGGAGGCCGGCAAACTGGCCACCCTCAACGCCACATATCTCAAACACCGTCTCAAGGATAAATATCTGCTCCCCATCGAAGGTCTCACCAAGCATGAATTTGTGTTCGACGGCCTGCGCGACAAAAGTCAGGGCGTGACCACCCTCGATGTGGCCAAGCGCCTGCTCGACTTCGGTTTCCACGCCCCCACCATCTATTTCCCTCTCCTTTTCCACGAATCGCTGATGATAGAGCCTACCGAGACCGAGAGCCTGGAGACCCTCGACGCCTTTGCCGACACGATGCTGCGCATTGCCGACGAGGCTTCCACCCCCGAAGGTGCCGAAATTGTTAAATCAGCGCCCCACAACACTCCCATAGGGCGCCCCGATGATACTAAAGCGGCTCTCGAACCCGTTCTTACTTATGATATGATCAGTTGATACTGACATCTTTTCCGAGAAAAATGACCGAATACGACATCATCATAATCGGCAGCGGTCCCGGCGGATACACCGCCGCGGCCGCCGCTGTAAAGGCCGGACTGAAAACTCTCGTTGTGGAGGCCGACCGGCTCGGTGGCACCTGCCTTAACCGCGGCTGCATACCCACCAAAACCTTCTGCCGCAGCGCCGTGGCCGCCCTCGAAGTGAAGGGTGCGCCCGCATTTGGCGTGGAGGTGGCGCAGGGAAAGGCCGACGGCGAGTTTGGCATCGGCATCGCCGATCCGCAGCCCGTAGTGTCGCTTCAGAAGATACTCGATCGCAAGGATGCCATCGTGGAGGAGCTTCGCGAGGGTGTGGCCGGTATCATCCGTGGCGCGGATGTGTGTCAGGGCACCGCGCGTTTCACCGGACCCCACACCGTGGAGGCTGCCGGCATGGAGTATACCGCCCCCTACATAGTGATCGCCACCGGTGCGGCGCCTGCCCTCCCCGACATCCCCGGCGCCGATCTCTGCCTCGACTCCGACTCTCTGCTCTGCTGTGCCGATTCCGTACCCTCGATGGCGATAATCGGCGGCGGAGTGATAGGGATGGAGTTCGCATCGGTCTTCAACGCCTTCGGTTGCGAGGTGCACGTGCTGGAATATTGCCCTGAAATACTTCCCGGCATCGACCGCGAGGTGGCGAAGAGGCTCCGTTCGGTGCTTTCGCGCCGCGGTGTGAAATTTCATCTCCAGGCGCGGGTGACCGGTGTGGAGAAACTTCCCGACGCCATGGAGGAGCATCGCCTCTATCCGCAGCTGCAGGTGGCATTCTCTGCCAAGGGAAAGGATGACAGCGTGACGTGTGCCCGCGTGCTCATGGCTGTGGGGCGCCGTCCCGTGATACCCGCCGGATCCGAGGAGGCAGGGGTGAAAGTGGTTGCCGGAAAGATTGAGACCGACGCCGGTTTCCACACGGCCGCCGAGGGTGTCTATGCCATCGGCGATGTCAACGGCCGCTGCATGCTCGCCCATGCCGCCGCCGCCCAGGCGCGTGCAGCGGTGGCCGACATCATCCGTCGTCGCGGAGGCCGGGCGCCGCAGGTGCAGCTTGAACCGGTGCCGGCATGCGTGTTCACCGTGCCCGAACTGGCAGTCACAGGCCTGAGCGAGGAGCAGGCCAAAGAGCGCGGCATCGACTTCCGCGTGCTCAAACTCCCTGTCCGAGCCAACGGCAAAGCGCTCACCATGGGCGCCACCGACGGCCTGGTGAAGGTGCTCGTAACCCCCGGAAACAACTCCGGTAACGGCGCTGAGAAAAGCACTGATTCACCTGCCGAGAGCCGGGTGATAGGCGCCGCCATCCTCGGACCCGATGCCTCGTCGCTGATCATGGAACTGTCGCTGGCCATCTCGGCCGGTCTCCCCGTGGAGGCGCTCACAGGCGCCATCCACCCTCATCCCACACTTTCCGAGCTTATTCCATGCACTCTTGAATGAGTAGTATACCGAACAAAGATCTTCATGCCATCCGTGGCAAATTCTATATTTCCCGTCTGATCGAGGAGGGCGAACACGAGCATCAGGATTTCAAATTCCAGATTTCCGATGCCCGGAAGATAGCCCGTTCCATATCGGCTTTCGCCAACAACGACGGCGGCCTGCTGCTCGTCGGCGTAAAGGACAACGGCGTGGTGGCCGGCATCCGCTCCGAGGAGGATATACATGTGATAGAGGCGGCTGCCGAAATCTATTGCCGTCCCGCCGTGGAGGTGGAGATGCGCACTTTCCGCTGCGATGGCGGTGCCGTGGTGCTCCGTGCGAGCATACCGCGCGCCGCGCGTCGGCCTGTGGAATGCCGCGACGACGATGGCCGCTGGCGCGCCTATTACCGCGTGGCCGACGAGAACATCCTGGCACATCCGCTGATGGTGCGCGCATGGCGGCAGCAGTGCTCGCAGAGTCCGCTGGCGCTCTGCGGCGCCGAAGGCTCGCTGCTGACGGCCGCTCTTGCCCGGCGCGGGCATGCTTCGGTCGAAGAACTCATGATCGACTGCCACCTCTCGCGCGGCGCCGCCGAGGAGGCTCTTACGGCTCTGGTATCAGCCGGCATCGTGGGGTTTGAATACCACCATCCGGTGTTCAGGCTCATCCTCAACGAGAACACACACTCCAATGGGTAAACATTCTAAAAACAAATCGCCGGAATTGCAGGAGAAGATCGCCCTGCTGCCCGAGACTCCGGGCGTGTACATGTACTACGACTCCGATGGTACCGTGATCTATGTGGGCAAGGCCAAGAACCTCAAACGCCGCGTCAGCAGCTACTTCAACCGCACACACGACGTGCTGCGCACCAATCTGCTGGTACGCGCCATCGCCGACATGAATTCGATTGTAGTGCCCACCGAGGCCGATGCCCTGAATCTCGAGAACTCGATGATCAAGGAGTATAAGCCCCGCTACAATGTGCTGCTCAAGGATGACAAATCCTACCCGTGGATATGCGTGACCAAGGAGATGTATCCCCGGGTGTTTCTCACCCGTCAGCGACTCCGCGATGGCGCCCGCTACTACGGCCCCTACACCAATGTGGGGGCGGCGCGCGCCGTGCTCGACCTCATCCGCGAACTCTACCCCATCCGCGGCTGCCGGGTGCCTGTCACTCCCGATTCCCTGGCCCGCGGTAAGGGGCGCCTATGTCTGGAATACCACCTGAAACGTTGCCCCGGCTGCTGCACGGGGCTGATTTCGCCCGAGGATTACGGGCAGTATATCGAGAATGTGCGCCAGATACTGCGCGGCGACACCGGCCAGCTGCTGGCGCATCTGCGCTCTGAAATGGAGCGCATGTCGGCCGAGCTGCGTTTCGAGCAGGCCCAGGAGCTTAAGGAGCAGTATCAGCTTGTAGAGCGCTATCAGGCCCGGAGCGCCATAGTCAGTCCCGCCCTCGACGACGTGGATGTCTTCGGCTTCGATGACGACGGGGGCAACGACGTATATATCAACTATATGCACGTGCGCCGCGGAGCCGTGACGCGGTCGCTCACGCTGCAATACAAACGCCGCCTGAAGGAGACCCCCGGCCAGCTTCTGAGCTACGCCATGCAGGAGATTACCGACACTTTCGGGGTCACTTACGACGAGGTTGTGGCTCATTGCGAACCTGATATGGAGTTTCCCGGCGTAACCGTGACGGTGCCTCAGAGAGGCGACCGCGCCAAGCTGCTCGACGTGGCCCGGCGCAACGCGCGTCAGCGCCGCGCCGACGCCCTGAAACATCTCGAGCGCACCGATCCCGAGAAACGCACCATGAAGACACTCGAACGCATCAAGGCCGATTTCCGCCTGTCGGAGCTGCCCCGCCACATAGAGTGCTTCGATAACTCCAACATCCAGGGCACCAATCCGGTAGCGTCGTGCGTGGTGTTCCGCGACGCAAAGCCGTCGAAGAAGGATTACCGCCACTTCAATATCAAGACTGTGGTGGGGCCCGACGATTTCGCCTCGATGAAAGAGGTATTGACCCGCCGCTACACTCGTCTGATGCAGGAATCGCCCGACGATCTGCCGCAGCTCATTGTGGTCGACGGCGGCAAAGGGCAGCTGTCGTCGGCTGTGGAGGCTCTCGACGAGATTGGGCTGCGCGGCAAAATAGCCCTTGTGGGCATTGCCAAACGTCTGGAGGAGATCTATTTCCCAGGCGATTCGGTGCCCCTCTATATCGACAAGAATTCCGAGTCGCTTAAGGTGGTGCAGCATCTGCGCGACGAGGCGCACCGCTTCGGCATCACGCATCACCGCGACCGCCGTTCAAAGTCGGCCATAGTGAGCGAACTGTCGAAAATTCCCGGGGTTGGACCGGCCACCGAGCAGGCTCTGCTGAGCCATTTCAAGAGCGTGAAGCGGATTTCGCAGGCCACGGTCGACGCTCTGGCTGAAGTAATCGGCCCCGCCAAAGCAAAGGTTGTGCGCGCCCACTTCACCACCCCATGAATTCATCCTTTTGACTTTCTCAGTTCAATCTCTAATATAATGTCACCTTAAAGGTGAAGTTTTTCGTCAAAAGTTTCCCCCTTTAGAGGAAATTGTCGGCTCGACGGGAGTGAGGAGGGCAAGGATGCGTCGGGCTATGGTCTCCGGGGCAAACCGCGAGGCCACAGAGGCGTGCAGCTCAGCAGGCGAGAAACCGGCGGGAGCGTCGGGGTCGCCTGAAGCTACCGCACGGGCTGTCGACATGGCTGTCGACAATGCGAATGCCAACGAGGCTGCCGTGTGCGCCGGAGCTATGAAACCGTTGACGGCATCGGTGACCACATCGCGCTGGCCGGCCTCGCCGAATGTCACCGGAATGGCGCCGCAGGCCATACCCTCCATGAGCGTGGCACCCATTGTCTCATATTTCGATGAACTCATCACCACGGTGGCGCCCGCATAGAGCCGCCGCAACTCCTCCTGGTCCACAAGACCGTGGTGGGTGTAGGGGAGCCGCAGGCGCGAGAGCACCGAGGGGTCTTTCAGCACACCGGTGAAATGCACCTCAACCCCGCGGGCATCTTCGGGATATTCGTAGGCAAATGTGTTGAGGGCGTCGATGGCTGTGGGCATATCCTTTATGGGGTCGTCGAGCGAGGCCGCGGCCATCACTATGGTCCGGCGCCCCTCCGCATCGGTCTTCTCCCCCGGGAGGAAAAGTTCTGCGGGGAATGCGTGCGGCACCACCTCAACGGGGTGGGCGGGCATTATCAGAGCACTTGACTCCACTTGGTCGCGCTGCCATGTCGACACGGCCACCAGCCGCAGATTCCCGGCGCGGAACAGCTCCATCTTGCGGTTTGAGACAGCTGCGGCGAGCGTTGCCAGCCTGTCGCTGTTGCCCAGATATTTGCATTTCATGAAGTGGCCGGGCTGACTGAAGCTGCGGCACTCGCCCGGCATGTGGCACAGGCATGTGGCGGCCCAGAGGTCGTGCATCATGTAGAGCACCGGTTTGCCGGTGGCAATGATGGCGGCCATGGAGTCGAGCGAGAGAAATCCCTGCGAGGCCCATCCTATGATTACGGCGTCGGCCTCCTGCACGAATGGGTGGAGGTGGAGATCCACACCAAACAGACCGGTGGAAATCTTGAACAGATTGCGGCGTTTCACCCCGCGCAGCCACAGCTGCAGCCGCTCGCGCAGAAATGCCACAAGCCAGCGCCTGCGGTCGACCGCCATCACCGCCGGGTCGGCGCTGTCGGCGCCCCCGGGGCGCGCCACAATCATGCGGGCGTCGTGTCCGAGGGCACGCAGCGCGTCGGTGAGCCGCCGTGTGACGATTGCGGCGCCTCCGAGGTCGTAGTTGGTCGACAGTATGGCTATCTTCATAAGTAACTTTAGGAACGGAGCTTCAGGAAATGCAGAGCCGCCGGCGAATATTATTCAGCCGAAAGCTCCACCACTTTCGATTTATAGCGGTCCGGGGAGAACAGATCGAGACCCACTTTCATCAGGTAATCGCCCGTGAAGGTCATGTCGTTTTCGGGTAATGTGGAGCCTGCTCCGGGCATGAGGTTGATCTCCTTTACGCGATAGCGCCGGGCGGGGTCGAGTCCCTGGAGTTTCACCCGGTGGAGCTTCTCCTTGAAGCGGGGAGCGAGGTCGTAGGCGAAGACAACGCCCATGTTTTTGCTGTCGTCGACATACTCCACAGCCATGTGGTTGCTCTCGTAGGGCGACACGAGGCGATACTGCGTGCCATCCATTATGGCCGGGTTGAGGCGCTTCCAGTTGGCGATTGCCTCCTGACAATAGGCGAGTTCGTCGGCCGAAAGTTCCTTGAGGCCTATGTCGAATCCGAGTTTGCACATGGATGCCATGTCGGTGCGGAATTTCACCGATGTGCTCTTGTTCCAGCTTGTCACGTGGGCGGCCATCACTTTCGCGGGGAAGAACTGCGAGAATCCCCACTGGATGTAGGCGCGCTCCACCGGGTCGGTGTTGTCGGAGCACCAGAATTCGGTGAAATATTTCAATGCCTCGTAGTCGCAGCGGCCACCGCCACCCGAGCAGAGCATCATGGGCACGGAGGGATATTTCTCCTTGATGCGGTTGAGCACGTTGTATATGCCGCGCACATGGTCGACATAGAGCTGACCCTGGCGGTCTTTGGCGTAGGGTGAATAGATATTAGTGATGGGGCTGTTGCAGTCCCATTTGAAGTATGCCACATCGGGATTCTCGGTGAGGATATTGTCAACGACGCCGAACACATAATCCTGCACCCGTGGGTTGCCCATGTCGAGCACGAGCTGGTTGCGATAGAGGTATGTGTCGCGGTTGGGCTGACGGATCACCCATTCGGGGTGTTTCTCAAACAGCTCGCTTTTAGGATTGACCATTTCAGGCTCGATCCAGATGCCGAATTTCACGCCGGCATCTTTTGCCGCTTTCACCAGGGCGGGAACGCCGCCGGGGAGCTTTGAGCGGGTGGCCTCCCAGTCGCCCAGACCGGCGTGGTCATCCTTGCGGGGATATTTGTTGCCGAACCATCCGTCGTCAAGAAGGAACATGTCGACGCCCAGATCCTTAGCCTCGCCCATAAGTTCGGCGAGTATCTCCTGATTGAAATTGAAGCCGGTGTTTTCCCAGTTGTTGAGAAGCGTGAGGCGCGAGCCCTCTCCATCCTTTACGCCATATTTGCGCGCCCATGCCTGAAGGTTGCGCGAACCCTGCGAGGCGCCGTCGTAGCTCAGAGTGAAGATGAATTCGGGGGTGGTGAACACCTCTCCGGCCTTAAGCTCATAATTGGAGGCGTAGGGGTTGATGCCTGAGATTACGCGGAGATTCCCCACGTTGTCCACCTCGAATGTGAACCGGAAATTGCCTGTCCAGCCCAGGGTGCCCATCAGCACCTCGCCGCTGTTCTCCCTGACCGGACCGTCGAGTCCCACCTCGAAGAAGGGGGATGTGTGCATGGCGGCGCGGCTGCCGAGCTTGGTGTCGATTATCTTTTTGCCATACTGCAGCTGCTGGCTCGACATGCCGGCTTCCTTCGCCCAGTCGCCGCTGAACTCTGTCAGCCAGTATTCAGGCTCGTTGAAATAGAGCATGGCCGAGGCATATTGCTGCATGGTTATCGGTTTCTTTTCCTGATGCGATATTTCGGTCCATGTCTTTATCACATTTTCGGCGGGATATGCCGCATAGAAGAGCGTCACATCGACCGGATATTTGTTGTCGCGGAGGTTGATGCGGGTGAGGGTGCCTCCATCGATTTTTTCGGTCGAGGAGCCGGTGTAATAGAGATATGTGGTCATGTTGCCGTCGGCGTGGGTGATGCCGAGGGCGGGTTCGAAGAAATCCTCGTTGCCCGAGGTGGAGTATGCCTCCCAGCCGCGGGTGCACACGGCGCCGTCGCTGGCGGCATACTGCGTCCAACCGGGAATGGCCACGTCGGCCTCATGCATGAATTTCGGACCGAGATAGGTCTGGTAGAGGCGGCCGTTGTCGCCCACCTTGAGGATGAGGTCGGTGTTGTCGGTGGAGATGCGGATGGTTTTTCCGGCATCGGGGGCGGCGGCAAAAGCCGCTGTCGCGATAAACGAGGCTGCCAGGATGGTTGTCAGTTGTTTCATATATGATATTGATTTGGTTATGTCGAGGGGTTCAGGCGGTGACACGGATGGGTCGGCGCCGGTCTATGATGCGGTTCACGCCGAGCACCGAGGCCACGAAGAGCACCAGCAGCAGCGCGCGCACCGGGAAGTCGATCCAGTTGTTTTCGGTGGTCAGCAGGGTTGCGGCACCCCAGATGGCGAGCGCCGAAATCACATAGAGGCCGAGCTTGCCTAATTGGTAGGGGATGGGATAATATCGGCGGCCGGTGAGATAGCTGGCCGCCATCATCAGCAGATAGCAGAAGAATGCGGCCCAGGCGCACCCCATATAGCCGTAGACGGGCACAAGCACCACGTTGAGTATCAGCGTCACTGCCAGGCCCGACAGCGAGAACCAGGTGCCCCAGATGGGGCGGTCGCTAAGTTTATACCACAGCGAGAGGTTAAAGAAGATGCCGGCGAAAAACTCCGCCATCATTATCACCGGCACCACTTTCAGTCCCGGGAAGAAGCGGGGCGCGATGAAATAGCGCAGCACCGGCAGGTAAAACATCACCCCTAAGAAGATTACAAGGCCGCAGACCACAAACCAGTTCATGGCTGTGGAGTAGGAGGCATCTTTGTCGCGCCCTTTCACCTCCTTGTTCTGGGCGAAGATGAAGGGTTCGTAGGCAAAGCGGAATGCCTGGGTGAACATCACCATCACTATGGCTATCTTGTAGTTGGCGCCGTAGATGCCCAGCCCCTCGAGCGCCGCGGCGCGGTCGGGGATGAGGATGGGATAGAGGATTTTGTCGATGGTCTGGTTCATGATGCCGGCGATGCCCAGGATGAGGATGGGATAGCTGTAGACCAGCATCTCGTGGAGCAGCCGGCGGTTGAAGCTGTAGCGCACGCATGCCACTTCGGGGTAGAGCAGCAGCAGTATCACCGCCGAACTGATAAGGTTGGCGAGGAATATGTAGCCGATGCCGAACGAGGGGTTGTAGAACCAGTCGATCCACCCGGGCGCATGGCTCTGCAGCCAGGGGCACAGGAGGATGAAAAAGAGGTTGAGGCCGATGTTGAGGCCGATGTTGACCAGTTTGAGTGTGGCGAAGCGCATGGGGCGCTTGCGGTAGCGCAGATAGGCGAAGGGGAGAGCGGTGTAGGCGTCGATGCCTACGGTGACCACCATCATCCAGATAAACGAGGGATGGTCGGCACACTCGAGCAGCCCGGCCAGCCGGGGCGAGAGGAGGCATCCGGCGATGATGAACAGGATGGATGTGGTGCCCAGCGATGTAAGGGCGGTGGTGTAGACCTGCATGGGGTCGTTCCAGCGGTCGTGGTTTGCGAAGCGGAAGAATCCGGTCTCGAGTCCGTAGGTGAGAATCACCAGCGCCAGCGCCACGTAGGCATTGATGTTGGTGACGATGCCATAGTCGAATGCCGAGAACAGATAGGTGTACATCGGCACCAGGCACCAGTTGAGAAAGCGCCCCACGATGGAGCTGACGCCATAGATGGCGATGTCTTTGAATAGCGACCTGATTGAAGCCATGAGATTGTTGTCGCAGGTGATTGGTAAGTGGTGACGGGGGCTAAGGCTGGTCGAAGAGACCGGCGAAACCGGGGCGGTCGAGACCGAGATGGCGCCATGCCAGGTCGGTGACCTCGCGGCCGCGGGGGGTGCGCTTTATGAAGCCCTCTTTGATGAGGAAGGGTTCGTAGACCTCCTCCAGAGTGCCGGCGTCCTCGCCGATGGCGGTGGCGATGGTGCTCAGCCCCACGGGGCCGCCGCCGAATTTGTTGATGATGGTGGAGAGGATGCGGTTGTCGATTTCGTCGAGCCCGTAGCGGTCGATGTTGAGCGCCTCCAGGGCATAGCGGGTGATTTCGGGGTCGATTTTTCCTGAGCCGCGCACCAGGGCGAAGTCGCGCACGCGACGCAGCAGGCGGTTGGCGATACGGGGCGTGCCGCGCGAGCGGAGTGCCATCTCGTGAGCTGCCACAGGCGTGCACTCCACGCCCAGAAGCCGCGCCGAACGGCTGATGATCATCTCCAGTACCTCGTGGTCGTAATATTGCAGATGCATCGGAATGCCGAAGCGGGCACGCAGCGGAGCCGTCAGCAGTCCCGAGCGGGTGGTGGCGCCGATGAGGGTGAAGGGCGACAGGGTGAGCTGCACCGAGCGTGCTCCCGGTCCCTTGTCGATCATTATGTCAATGCGGTAATCCTCCATGGCGGAGTAGAGATACTCCTCCACCACAGGCTTCAGACGGTGGATTTCGTCGATGAAAAGCACATCGTTCTCCTCCAGAGAGGTGAGGATACCGGCCAGGTCGCCCGGCTTGTCGAGCACCGGACCCGAGGTGACCTTGAACCCCACGCCCAGCTCGTTGGCGATGATGGCCGACAATGTGGTCTTTCCAAGCCCCGGAGGGCCGTAGAGCAGCAGATGGTCGAGTGCTTCGCCGCGTCGGCGCGCCGCTTCGACAAACACGCGCAGATTGCTCACCACCTTGTCCTGACCGGAAAAGTCGTTGAAACATTGCGGGCGCAGCGCCCGTTCGAATTCCTTGTCGGCGCTGGAGCGGACAGCCTCGGAGCGTATGTCGTAATCTTCTGCCATATTCACCGCAAATTTAGCAAAAAAAAGCGACTTTCTACGCCTGACACTTAATTTTTGAGACTGCTGACCGGTACTACAAGCACGTTGTCGGCACGACGGTAGGCATAATCGCCGGTAGCTGTCAGCACCATCATAAACGAAGGTGTTTTCATTTTTGTGACATCGATCTGATTGGAAAGAGCTTTCAGTGTCTCCGCTCCTTCGTCTATCAGTCTGTCGCCTCCCAGTTTTATTTCCACAAGGCCATAGCGACCGTCGCGCAAATGCACCACCGCATCGCATTCCAATCCGTTCTTGTCACGGTAGTGATACACATTTCCATTGATGGCCTCGGCATATACCCGTAAATCGCGCACGCAAAGCGTCTCGAATACCAGACCGAATGTGGCAGGGTCTGAAATGAGATCGGCCGGACCCAGGCCAAGCGCTGCCGTGGCGATGGAGGGGTCGGTAAAGTAGCGTGTGTCGGATGTGCGTATCGCTGTTTTTGATCGCAGATTCGGATTCCATGCCTCGGAGTCTTCCACCACAAATATTCTTTTCAGAGCCTGAATATATGATGCGATTGTGTCGGTGCTGATGTCGGTCGCTTCATTGACATCCATATCAGCCTTTAAAGTGCTGAAAGATGCCTGTGTCCCCTGATGACGGGCAAGCGAACGCATAAGCCTGTGAACACGTGCCGGTTCGCGTTCCACGCCGTCGGCAGCTGTGATGTCGCGAGTCTCTACGGCTGTAACATAGTCGAAAGCCTGATCGAGGGCAGTAATGCCGTTCATGCCTACTGCAAGAGGCCATCCTCCGCGGCAAGCTATGAATGCAATGTCTTCAATAGACGCTTTTGCAGTGCCCTCAACATCGATATGGCTGTCAAAAAGATTTTCCAGAGAAATATCGCCGGTGGATTCTCCCGACTCCCACAATGACATGGGACGCATGCGAAGCCACCCGAAACGCCCGGTTCCGGTGTGTACCACCTGCGACATATCCGGCGGAACGGACGATCCGGTAAGGATGTATTGTCCGAGTTCCGGGGCATGATCTACCTCAAAACGTATGCTATCCCAAAGTTTTGGAGCAACCTGCCATTCGTCGATAAGCCGGGGTTTTTCGCCGCGAAGTAATATCAGCGGGTTTATTTCGGATAATTCGATATTTTGCCGTATTTTGCCGGGGGCGGTCATATACAGAATGCTACGCGCCTGTTGTTCGGCTGTAGTGGTTTTTCCACACCATTTCGCTCCTTCAATCACCACAGCACCCTTTCCCGCAAGTTTTCGGGATAGAAGGGCATCGGCTATACGCTGGCGATATTTTTGTTTTACCATTTGATTGACAGAATGATTACGGCGCAAATATACGAATTAAATTTGACAATTCCAGCATTTGGCGCGATTTCGTTCCGACATTTGGCTCGTTTTCGTTCCGGCATTTGGCGCAATCCCCGAAAACTTTTTAATAATTGAGGCTGTGCCGATGAGTTATGGTTCAGGATTAAATATTGCCTCTCCACGACCTGTCATTATCTCTCTGAAAGGAGCTATAATCTTTGACGAACTTAGAATTTCCTCTTCATTATGGTAGGAAATATTTACTCTTGAAGATAAATCACTGTTTGTGATTTATTGTTATATGCTCCAATCTTTGTAATTTTACACCCTGATTGGAGTTTTTTTCTTTGTAAATAAGCCTATTGCCCACATCTGTGCTGGTAATATGACTGAAATAATAGAATTATACGGCTGGAATAATTTGCTTGTGTCCTGCTAATTAGTTAATTTTGTCACATGAACAAAATTAGTAACAACCAATGAAGTAAAACTATTATTAAGACATATTGAAAAGAGTGTTTCACTTTTTACTTGATGTATTCTGAAAAATCGCCAATTTAACAGAAATATCCATCGCTGTGGAAAGGAAACGCTTGCATCAATACAGGTGTGGGCTTTTTCTTGTTGCATGGATATGGGTGTTTGGCGATATCTTCAGAATAGCAATAAGTATCATAAAGCCTACACTTTCTTTTTGCTGTGTCGCAAGAAGAACTTATGGAGATATATCAGGAAAATGGTCTATACGGACTAAAGAATGATTGTGGAGAAGTTGTTATTTCTCCGCAATATCGAGATTTTTACTCGTATTCATGTGGAGTGGCATGTGTAAGAAATATTCACTATCACTATGCGTACATAGATTATAATAATAAGTCTATTATACCTTTTGGTAAGTACATCTGGATTGATCCTTATTTTACATGTGGGTATGCGAGAGTAATTAAATACAAGGTAATAGAAGATAAGCAATATTGGGGTATTATCAATACAATGGGGTTCATTGTAGTACCATGTGAATATGATAATATTTGGACTCTTAATGAAAAATATCTTGATAATCTTAGAGCAGTCAAGGATAACAAAGAGTGTAGTATAAACTTAAGGAATGCTGATAAAAAAATTGTATTAGATGGTCTAAAATACATTAGAACTTACACAATTGATGAGTTCAAAGCAGAATTTAACGTAAGTAAGATTTTTGTTAGAGTTAATCCTAATAATAATGTTATTTTATTCTATTTTGGTACAAATATTGGTATTGTGTCCAATGATAATTACTTGTTAAATCCTGTAATATCTATTGTCTGCAATAGTGCTGGCAAAATATTCTTGCTGCTACACAATCGAGATAATACTGGAAAGATGCGAGTGAAACAGTTGATAAAAACATCAAACAAAATCACTCCAATCTATTCAAGAGATTACGATTCCAACAATGACTATAATAAATATATTGAGGAGTCAAGACTTGACGCTTTTGAAGGAGATGAAAGTAATTATTGGAATATTGATTGAATGCTCTTAGAAAGAACTTATGAAAAAATATGACTTTGCAAATGTTATAGTATGTCCTTTTCCAACCTTGTCGGACGTTTCAAACCCCTATATTTTTGGTGGAGTTAAATCCGTCATAAATGTGTCAGAGAAAGAGGATGTACGTTTATTGGACTATTACAAAACTCATTCTATTGCATATCACCACTTACCTATAAAGGAGTGTGTGCCGGATATGGGCTGGAATAATATAATGAAATGCACCGAAATCATCATTGATAATGTCAGAAAGGATATTCCTACTATCGTGCATTGTATAGGAGGAAATAATAGAAGCCCTTTAGTTGTTGAATGTGCTTTTTATGCACTTTACGGACATCATCTAATTGATGAATATAAAGGAGATAAAAATCATTTGCTTTATAACGTAGAACAAGGGTATCTTCCTTTGATGCTACAAGAAATTGAATGTGAATTAAAATCATTAACATTACAGGAAAAATGAAATACCCAATACATTACGGTTTAGAAAAGGTTGGATTACCGCTTATTCTTACCACAGATAACCCGAAGAACTTGTGTTTTATGATTGACACAGGTTCTACGAATGATGTAATCTTTGACTTCGTGTATCAGCATTTCAAAGAATACTTCACGCTAACTTCTGAAAATCAAAACATCATGGGGATTGATGGCTCATTAAAACCTACTTTCATTGTAAATGCTGATCTGCAGTTTGATGATTTAAGGTATAAAGCACCCTTTGTTGTCCTTGAAGCCAATGATGCCATAACTCAAGTACAGGTAGAAACAGGCATACAGATACATGGAGTCTTGGGCATACCGTTCCTTATGGAGAACAAATGTCTGATAGACTTTGATAAACGGATAATTCAAAATAATGATTAGAAACAGTATGTAGAATCGGGATTTAATCTGCATCCAGACATAGAAATATATTTTATTACAATTCCAAATACAATGGTAGCTACTGAAGTTTGGCTAGCATGTATTGCTGTAAACAGGAAAAGTCGAGGACACTGATATTATACGGCAGAATATTCCTTTAATGGTTATGCTGTTTGTAGTCCCGATGAAATAAATAACCACAACATTTCAGGTTTGATAGCAAAAGATGGCGCAGAGTTTGCCAAATATTGTTATAAGCAAGCAATGGAGAAAATTAACCGGCTCATCTTTTGCACGCTTTTAATGCAATGAAATTATTAGCAATGATATATCCTGAAAAGTTCATATTCCTTGTGCTTTCTATGGAGAATGCAAAGATTTATAATCTTGACCATAATCCTGTTGATATTTGCAAATGGTGGGAGTTGGATAATATGAAGCACTATTTCAATCTATTCGATAATGCACGAGACAACTTCAAAAATAATAAAGTACGAAAGAAGGATTATTTATAATAGCCATAGGAGCATTGATTTTGCTCTATGCTCAGAGACAATCTGATAAAAAGACCATTGAGCAACAAGACTACAAGCTCCGTCAAATATATGGATATGAATACAAAGAGTGAACTTCCCCATACTGAACTTATGTATATAGAAGGTATCGGATTTATGTTTGAGGTCAATCATACCTTCAAACATAATCTGATAAGTCCTGATTTGCTTACGTACTTTGATGGAGTGCCTGAATGTGAAGAAGTTACTGAGGTTTGTGCTTTCCCATTGCCAATACTCAACACAAATCTAAGACAATCCATCTTCCAAAATATGGGTCAAGAATGGGCAGTATGCTCAGATGGTATTTTTAGAAAGTGTCAAGTAATCCAATGCAATGAAGAGTATGGAGCTATCACGAAATCTATTGTCTTCCATATAGATAAAGCTTTATTTGATAGAGATATAGCTGGAATTATATCGTTTTAATATCCTCAATAAGAAGAACGCTTTTATACCCGAAGAATGGACTATCTGTAATACAAACTTGGGGATAATAAAGGCTATTTGATAGATGATGTAATCCACAAGAACCACATCCTTTTTCGTATGTGGCAGAAATCAATATAAATACGATGCAATCCCCATTAAAGAATATGAGTAATTCAATCAAATATGTGACTAAGGTAGTTATACTTATTGTATATATCCTCATTATCTTTTTCATTCTGCATCATCATTGTGTAGAAGCAGGAGAATGTGCTGCGAGGGTATATTATATTCCTTTAGGTAGATGGGATTATATTTTGATATCTCTTATAGGCATTATTATGTTATTTCTTTCCAGGTATATCATTACTACCTCTAAGAAGTTCAGAGCCCTTGAAATATTAATATATGCAAGTTTAATTACCGCCACTCTAATATTGGGAAACGATATACTTGCATCAAGAACAATAGATTGGCCCGAAACATACAAAGTTAAACCGTTAAAATGATCCTTAAAAGTTGAACAGACGATCGAATTAAATTTGACAATTCCGGCATTTGGCGCAATTTCGGAAAAAACATTAAAAAAAAATTTGTCACCGCGGTAATTATTACCGCGGTGACAATTTTTTTGGCTTAAGATGATGGAGAGCCATATGCCGACATCGGCTTATGGAGGGGTTACTCGGCGGGGGAGGGGTGCTGGGCGGCGTCCTCTTTGAGGAGGTTGTCGATGTTCTCGATGTAGTCGAGCGAGTCGTCGAGGTAGAATGCCAGCTCGGGTATCTTGCGGAGCTGCAGACGCACTTTCTGCCCCAGCTCGTAGCGGATGGTTTTGGAACTCTTCTTGAGGTTTTCAAGAATTTCCTGCGATTTTGCCGACGGGAAGATCGACAGGTAGACCTTCGCGATGGAGAGGTCGGGCGAGATTCTCACGGCCGACACCGAGATGATGATGCCGTGGGTTTTAGCTGTCTGGAGCCGCAGTATCTCGCTTATTTCTTTCTGAATAAGGCGTGCTATCTTGGCCTGACGTGTTGTTTCCATAAATTTATGTTGTGCTTTTCCTTTTATAACGTTGAGGATGAATGCAAAGTTAGAGAAAAAAACCGATTAATTTCGTAACTTTGCGCTATATGGAGAAAAAAACGATACTCGACATGCACCGAGACACCCCCGAGCAGTATCGCCGTCGCGACAAGCTGCCGCTCACCGTGGTGCTCGACAACATACGGAGTCTCAACAACATAGGCTCGGTGTTCCGCACTTCCGACGCCTTCCGCGTGGAGCGCATCTGCCTCTGCGGCATCACCGCCACTCCTCCCTCAGTGGAGATTCACAAGACGGCGCTCGGTGCCGAGGACACCGTGGAGTGGGAATACTGGAAGGACACTGCCGACTGCGTGCGGGCTCTGCGCGGGCGCGGCGTGCAGGTCTGCGCCCTCGAGCTGGTAAAAGGTGCCGTCAGCCTCGAGAAATTCCCCGTGACGCCGGGCGCCTCCTACGCCATTGTGGCCGGGCATGAAGTGGACGGAGTGGCGCAGCGCGTGGTCGACCTCTGCGACCACTGCATCGAGATTCCCCAGGAGGGCACCAAGCACTCCCTCAACGTGGCGGTCTCCACAGCCCTCGCCATCTGGCACTTCTATCTGGGTCTGCGCTGATACCCGTTTTGGCGTTGTCGGAGAAAATTGCTAACTTTGCGGCAAAACACACGGAGAATACAAAATGACCCAACGTCAGAAACAACGCAGGCTGCTTGCCGCCGCATCGGTTGGCGGACACTGGATTCAGCTGCTACGGATCACCGACGGGCTCCGCGGCGCCGGCTGTCATGTCGATTTCGTTTCGACCAACCGGGGATGCGCCAGAATGATTCCGTCAGACAGCCGTTTTTATCATGTGCGCGATTTCAGCCGCACTGATTTCTGGCGGCTTGTCCCTGCTTTTTTCGAGGCATTGAAGGCTGTGTGGAAAAGCCGGCCCGACACGGTGATAACCACCGGAGCCGCACCCGGGCTGGTGGTGGCGCTGGCCGCCAGATGTCTGCTCCGGCGGGTGATATGGATAGACTCTATAGCCAATGTGGAGCATCTGTCGCTCTGCGGCCGCGTGGCCTCGAAGTTTGTCACAGCCACTTTCACGCAGTGGCCCGAACTGGCCGGCGGCCGTGTGCGCTATGCCGGCAACGTGTTGGGCGATTCGCCCGAAACACTGTGCTCCTCCTCCCACAAATAACTCCTGACCTCCCACGAATAACTCCTGTCGCTTATGATATTTGCAACACTGGGCTCGCAGCTCCCCTTCGACCGCTTCCTGAAAATGCTCGACGAGGTGGTGCCTTCACTCTTCAGCGAGGAGATTGTGGCGCAGGCTATCCCCGGCGACTACACCCCCCGCCACTTCCATCTCACGGGATTTATCTCTCCTGCCGATTTCGAAAAATATATGCACCGGGCGCGCATAGTGGTGGCTCATGCAGGCATGGGCACCATCATCTCGGCGCTGAAACTGCGCAAACCCATCGTGCTGGTGCCCCGGCGCCTGGATCTCGGCGAAATCCGCACCGACCACCAGATTCCCACCGCCATACGTATGGAGCGGCTGGGCTACACCCGCACGGCGCATAACACCGGAGAACTCAAGGCGCTGCTCACCTCGGCCTGGCTTACCCCCGAGCGGACTATCGCCGACGGGGTGTCACCCTCGCTGGTGCGCGCCATCATGGATGTATGATGCATAATCTGAATGAACTCTGACAAACAGAAAAAGGAAAAGCTCGAGCGGTTGTGGAACCGCGACTATTGCGTGGCTATGGCCGGCAATTTCATGATGTTCTTCGCCTTCTATCTGCTGACACCCCTGCTGCCGATATATCTCGACGAACAGTTCGGCGCCTCGAAGGACATGATCGGCTTGGTGCTGTCGGGCTATGTGATAGCGGCGCTGATAGTGCGCCCCTTCAGCGGTTTTATCGTCGACAGCTTCGACCGCAAGAAGGTGCTGATGTGCTGCTTTTTCCTCTTTTTCATCTGTTTTACGGGGTATATCGGCGCAGGCACGCTGCTGATGTTTGCCATCGTGCGCACGCTCCACGGCCTCCCCTTCGGCGCCACCACCGTGGCCAACTCCACAGCCGCCATCGACACGCTCCCCTCCTCGCGCCGCAACGAGGGGATGGGCTTCTACGGCCTGAGCAATAATCTGGCCATGGCCATCGCTCCCTCGGCAGGCATCTGGATATATCAGGCCACCGGCAATTTCGCGCTCCTGTTCTGGATATCGCTGATAGTGGCGCTGGCAGGCTTCGGCTGTGCCGCCACAATCAGGCTTCCACGGCGCAAACCCGTTGAGGGGAAGCCGCCCATGAGCCTCGACCATTTCTTCCTCACCCGCGCGTGGCTGATGGCGCTCAACATCCTGCTCTTCGGACTCTGCTGGGGCGTGATGTCGAACTATGTGGCCATCTACGCCAAGGAGGAGATGGGCATCACCGACGGCACGGGCGTATTCTTCGCCATCCTCTCGGGCGGTCTTGTGATTTCGCGCCTCTATGGCGCCCGCAAGCTGCGCCGCGGACTCCTCACCGAAAACGCCGTGGAGGGCGCCCTGCTCAGTTCGGTAGGCTTCACGCTGTTTGCTCTCGCGCCGGGGCAGTGGGCGTTCTATCTGTCGGCATTTCTGGTAGGACTGGGCAACGGCCGCATGTATCCCGCATTCCTCAACATGTTCATCTCCGTGGCGCGGCACGACCAGCGCGGCACAGCCAATTCGTCTATACTAACCTCGTGGGATCTCGGCATGGGCATCGGCATTCTTCTCGGCGGCGTGCTGGCAGAATTCATCTCCTATACCGCCGCCTTCTGGGCCACAGCCTTCTCGCAGATCGCCGGCACCCTGCTCCTGATGGTGTTCACCCGCAGCTTCTTCCACCGCCGCAAACTCAACCAGAACTGACCGCTCCTCTCTCCGGATTATCAGCATTTTGAGAATACTCCCCCAATTCTTCATAGTTCGCGGAATTTGGCGGACAATTTCGCGGAATCGCTTTTTTTGACTTGTTTTCGTATGGTGTTGAAAATCAGTATTATATGGTTTTGAAAAATGGTTTTTCGCGGAAAGTTCGCGGAAAATGCCTGATATTTTCACGGAATTTTCGCGGAATTATTTCCGGCTCCCAATTCCCAGAATTTATTGGATCCTACATGTATTTTGCCGGCTTTACGAAGACTCTTTAACAGATAGTCAATGTGGTTTTTTTTCTGGCTGTTGTTCAAAGTTTTGGGAAGTTTGTCACATAATAGTTTGTCAATTATGTTTCGACGGAGTTTTTCATGATCACTGATTGATTTCAGGATAAGATCCTTGTAATAATTATCGTCGAAGCCTTTTAGATCTGTGTACTCGGCTTCCATATTGGTCAGCTGAGCTATTTTACGACTGATGATGATATGGGGGTGTAGGCCTTCTATCAGGTTTAACTCCCTTAATCCATTGTCGCAGATTATATAGGATGAGTTAGTGCCTATCGGAATCTATGCTTTTTTCGCGGTTATATCGTTCCTCATATTCGCGGATGATTCGCTCGATGTCTTTTTTAAGGTCAGGGATATGTTTTATAACCAATCCCCATAAAAATTCAGTTTCTACACTGTCATAACCGTGTATGATCCTGTTGCGTGTGTTGATAATCTCCTTGGCATTTGGAATCTCAAATGTCGGGTCTTTTTTCTTATGCGGTTGATTGCTTCTCCCATTATTTCTGTCTTGCGTTCAACAGCACAAATCCTCAATCCGTCTTTTTCAAACAAATCAAAGCGTTTGGGAAAATCAGTAAAAAATCCCTCCAATTCATTTATCGCATTCAACACATCCTGAAGATGTTTCAGTATATATTCATCAGCCATAAATCAATTGTTTGGTGCGGTTCACGTTTTGAATGAAGTATTTGTTTTTCAGACCTTTCTCAACAACCAAGTCAACTTTTCTTCCAAATATTTTTTCTAAAGCTTCTTGAAAATCGAAGTAATTTGTGACGTAATCCCATTTCTCATGGTCGGTGGTGTCGAAGTTGACAAGTAGGTCCACATCGCTCTGGTCGTTGAATCTATCTGTAAGGATAGAGCCAAAGACAGCCAGAGTCTTGACCCTGTGCTTGCGGCAAAGGTCGATGATTCGTTGCAGGTTCAATTCAATCAACTTCATAGACTGTTGTGTTTCAGATGCAAATATAGCGATTCCTTCTGATATATTAACGCTTCTGTCCTGAAAATCGTTGTAATATATATGCGCACATTCAAAAAAAGTGGGGCGGGAGGGGGATTTAGGGGAGAAAATGCTTAAATTTGCAGTGGAAACAGATTATGACAGATAAGGAAACAGTTGACAAGGCTGTCAGGGCCTACTGCAGCCGCCATGGCATTGACGCTTTCGTCCCGAAGGCGGCGCTGATCGACATGGATGGCACTCTCATTGACTCCATGCACAATCATGCCGGCGCCTGGTATCGTCTAAGCCGCGAATTGGGTCTCGAAGCCGCCGAGGAGGAGTTCTATCTTTTCGAGGGGATGACCGGTCGCGCCACCGTGCGTCTGCTCTTCAGCCGCTGCAAGGGTTATGAGCCCTCCGATGCCGAGTGCGATGAACTTTATGAGCGCAAAGCCCGTTATTTCAACGAGCTGCCGCGTGTGCCGGTAATTCCCGGCGCCGCCCGCATGCTGTCGGTTCTGACCGAAGCGGGCGTGACCCGCGTGCTGGTCACCGGCTCGAAGCAGCGCGCAAACCTCGACAGGCTCGACACCGATTTCCCCGGGGCGTTTCCGCATAATCTCCGCGTCACCGCGGCCGATGTCACTCATGGCAAGCCCCACCCCGAGCCTTACCTGAAGGCCATGGCCATGGCTTCGGTGAAGCCCGAAGAGTCGATAGTGATTGAGAACGCCCCCTTAGGTGTGCAGGCCGGTGCGGCTTCGGGCGCCTTCACAGTGGCCGTGGCCACGGGGCCTATCCCTGAGGAAACATTGCGCGCCGCCGGCGCCGATCTGGTGTTCGGCTCGATGGATGACCTTGCCGACGCTCTCCTACTGATAATGAACAATACTCTCCAACAATAACCGTGCTATGAATGTAGTCTTTACAAACCATGTGGCCGACGCCCTTGAAAAATTTGTCGGCGAGCTGAAACCATTCTCAGTCCACGTTCTGGTGGATGTCAATACCGAGGCCTTTGTGCTCCCCGTAATCTCCCGGATGTCGCCCACAGTGGCCGATGCCGGCATCATCCGCATCAAGGCCGGCGAGATGTACAAGAATATCGACTCGCTGCAGTCGATATGGAAACAGCTCGAGGAGCAGGACGCCAACCGCCGTTCGCTGCTGATAAACCTCGGCGGAGGCGTGGTCACCGACATGGGCTCCTTTGCGGGAGCATGCTACAAACGCGGCATCAGTTTCGTCAACATCCCCACAACTCTCCTGGGCGCCGTCGACGCATCGGTCGGCGGGAAGACCGGCATCAACTTCAACGGTCTCAAAAACGAAATCGGCGCTTTCCGCGACGCCGACCTTGTGATCGTCTCCACCCTTTTCTTCAACACCCTCACCAACCAGGAACTGCTGTCGGGCTACGGAGAGATGCTCAAGCATGGATTCATATCTTCCGATAAACTTATCCACAAGCTTTTAGGCTACGATGTCACCCGCTATAACCCCGACACGCTGCTCGGGCTGCTCGAGGAGAGCGTGGCCGTCAAAGCACACTATGTGGAGAATGACCACGAGGACCACGGCGCCCGCCGCGCACTCAATTTCGGCCATACATTCGGCCACGCCTTCGAATCGATGGCCCTGCAGCGCAAGACACCTCTGTCGCACGGCTATGCCGTGGCATTCGGCATGATCCCCGCACTGGTGCTCTCCCACATGATACTCGGCTTCCCCTCCGAGATGCTGCACACCTATGCCGCCTACGTGCGCGAGCACTACGGCGCCTTCGAATTCTCGTGCGACGACTATCCCCGCCTGCTGTCGCTGATGCATCACGACAAGAAAAACGTGAACTCCACCGACATAAACTTCACCCTGCTCAAAGCCATCGGCGAGCCGCAGTGGAACGTCACCGCCACCGCCGACCAGATTACCGCCGCCCTCGACATCTACCGCGATCTGCTCCAGCTCCCCTGACCAACATCCTCCACACAAGTCGGCGGCAGGAAAGCCGCCGCTCCACAGCTTCAGCTCATGAGGGCGCGGAGGATGGAGAAGGTGGTGCGGGGGGCGATACTGAAAAAGGAGGAATATTGCTCGTGGTGGTTCTCGACGCCCGGGGTGTCGGATACTACACGCACGGCGGCGAAGGGCACATTTTTCATGCAGCAGACCTGGGCTATGGCGCCCGACTCCATGTCGACGGCCACGGCCTGCGGTTGCACTTCGAGCACCGCGCGGAGTTCTTCGGGTGTCGACACAAACAGGTCGCCCGAAGCTATGAGTCCGCGCACCACCCGGGGCGCCGTCGCATTGTGGCTCTCTCCCTCTGCCTCCGAAGGGTGCCGCTCCACCGAGGCGATGGCGGCGGGGAGATTGAGCAGATTGGTGCCCTCGCAGGCGAATGTCACGGGATAGCCCTGCACCTGGCCGCGGGCGTTGCCCGGTCCGCAATATACGTCGTGATATCCCACGGCGTCGGCTATGACCACATCGAGCACTCCGGCGCCGTGGCCGGTGCCACCGGCGATGCCGGTGTTGACAATCACGTCGGGACGGAAGGTGTCGATGAGCGACACGGCGCCCACGGCGGCGTTGACTTTGCCGATGCCGGTGAGCATCACCGCCACATCGTTGGCGCCGATGCGGCCGGTGACTATTTCGTAATCGTTGACGAGTGTGGTCTGAAGGCCATCGATCAGCGGCAGCAGCTGCTGCTTCTCGCTGTCCATGGCCACAATGATTCCTATGCGCATTTTAAACAGGCTCTAAAATAATTTCGACCGGTTGCTTATTGATTAATTTACGTCGGTGATGCGGGCGGCACGCTGCACACCGGGTATTTTGTGGATTTTGGAGCAGAGGGAGTTCACGTCGCCGACATCATTGACCAGAACCGTGAGGTCGGCGTGAAACACCTCGCCGTGGGTGTGGATCTCCAGGTCGCGCAGGTTGAGCGACAGATGCGTGGAAATCAGCGATATGAGTTCGTGAAGGATGCCCTGACGGTCAACACCCTCGATGTGGACGCGGGCGTTGAACGCCTTGCTTGCCGTGGGCGCTTCCCAGCAACAGCTGACTATGCGCGGTCCGAAAGCCGATTTTATCACCGCCGCGCGGGGGCAGTCGAGGTCGTGCACCTCCACGGTGCCGTCGTTGCGGATATATCCCAGCACATCGTCGCCGGGGATAGGCTCGCAGCAGTCGGCGAAGCTGAAATTGATGGGGCCGTCGGCATTGTAGCGCAGCACGTAGGTCTCTTTGGTGCTGATCGGTTTGGCGGCGGGCGCCGGGGTTTCTGCAGCGGTAGGGCGCGAGTCGTCGCCCAGACCTATCAGTTTGAGCAGCAGACGCTTGGTTTTGCCCGAGGTTTTGCGCAGATTTTTCACCACATAGTCGTTGAGGACGATTTCGTCGTTGCCGAGGAGGTAATAGAAATCCTCGTGGGTGGGAGTCTTGTAGAGACCCATCACCTTGGTAATGGCCTCGTTGTTGTCGGCAATGGCGTTGGCCTTGAGAAACTCCTCGAAGCACTGCTTTCCGCGGTTGATCACCGGCTGGCGGTCGGCGCGCAGAGCCTTGCGCAGGCGCGTCTTGCCCTTGGCGGTGGTGAGGAAGTCGAGCCATTCAGCCTTGGGCTGCTGCGACTTGGAGGTGAGCACCTCCACCTGGTCGCCCGACTGAAGCTTCTGCGACAGCGGCACCAGCTTGTGGTTCACCTTGCCGGCGATGCAGTGGCATCCGATTTCGCTGTGCAGCGAGAACGCCACATCGAGCACCGTGGCATCCTTGGGCATGGTCAGCAGTTCGCCCTTAGGGGTGAACACCACGATTTCCGACGAGAAGAGATTGAGTTTGAGCGTGTCGAGGAAGTCGAGGGCGTTGGGTTCCGGATCGGCCAGAATATCCTTGATAGTGTGGAGCCATGCATCCAGCTCCGACTCCTCGTCGCCCTCGCCCACCTTGTATTTCCAGTGGGCGGCGAACCCCTTTTCGGCAATCTCGTCCATGCGGCGCGAGCGTATCTGCACCTCAATCCAGTTGCCGTCGGGACCCATCACCGTCAGGTGCAGGGCGCGGTATCCGTTGGCCTTGGGCACCGACACCCAATCGCGGGTGCGGTCGGGGTGCAGGCGGTAGATGTCGGTGATGGCCGAATAGATCTGCCAGCAGATCGACTTCTCCATGGCGGGATCGTCGCATTCGAAGATAATGCGGGCGGCGTAGAGGTCGTAGACCTCCTCGAAGGGGATATGCTTGGTCTCCATCTTGTTCCAGATGGAGTAGACCGACTTCACTCGCGCCTTGGCCTCGTAGCTCAGCCCCATGGCGTCGAGACGCTCGCGTATAGGGGTCATGAAATGGCCGTAGATGTCGTTGCGCGAGGCTTCGGTGGCAGCTATCTGCCGCGAGATGGTGTCGAACGCCTCGGGATGCTCATATTTGAAAGCCAGGTTTTCAAGCTCGGTCTTTATGGCGAACAGACCCAGGCGGTGAGCCAGGGGAGCGTAGATATAGAGCGTTTCGCCGGCGATTTTATATTGCTTGTTGGGCGCCATGGAGCCGAGAGTGCGCATGTTGTGCAGTCGGTCGGCCATCTTTATGAGCACCACGCGTATGTCCTCGCTCATTGTCAGCAGCAGCTTGCGGAAATTCTCGGCCTGGGCCGAGGCCTTGTCGCCGAAGATGCCGCCCGAAATCTTTGTCAGACCCTCCACCAGCTGGGCTATCTTTTTGCCGAAGTTCATCTCGATGTCCTCCACGGTGTAGTCGGTGTCCTCCACTACATCGTGGAGCAGCGCCGCGCAGATCGAGGTGGAGCCAAGGCCTATCTCCTGGCTGGCGATTTTCGCCACCGCTATGGGGTGGAGGATATAAGGCTCGCCGCTGCGGCGGCGGATACCCTCGTGAGCCGATTTGGCAAACCGGTAGGCCCGCTCGATTATCTCCACCTTCTTGCGGTGGTTGGAGGCCAGATAGCCGTCGAGCACCTCGCGAAACGCCGAATCGATACGGAGCTCCTCCTCCTCGGTGGTGAATTTCGGTGAAGCCTTCGGCGAGGCCGGCATCGCGGGCTGCCCTGCTTCGGCTGTCTGTTTGTTATGGTCGTCCGACATATATTCTTCGCTTGTTCTACGCTGATTTTTTCGCAAAAATAATGATTTCCGCGGAAAAATCATTAATTTTGGGTTATAATCTACGAAGACCTACTTTCATTTATTATTAAACAAGCTCTTGACACTCCGACTCCTGACAATACACCCATGAAAATCATCAATTTTGCCGAAACCCCATCGCTTGTGGGGCAATATATGACCGAACTGCGCGACGTCGACGCCCAGCACGACATGCTCCGCTTCCGCGCCAATCTCGAGCGCATAGGTCAGATCATGGCCTATGAGATCTCCAAAACCCTCGCCTACGCCACCCGTCGCATCGATACCCCCCTGTCGCCCGCCGATTCCCCCGTGCTCGAGTCGCAGGTGGTGCTCGCCACCATCTTCCGCGCCGGCGTCCCCTTCCACGCCGGTTTCCTGAGCTATTTCGACCATGCCGAGAACGCCTTTGTGTCGGCCTACCGCCGCTACATCGAGAAGCGTCGCCCCGGGCAGGACGACTTCGAAGTGTGCGTGGAATACCTCGCCGCCCCCTCCATCGAAGGGAAAACGCTGATCATCGCCGACCCAATGCTCGCCACCGGCGCATCCATGGAGCTGAGCTACCGCGCCCTGCTCACCCACGGCACCCCCGCGCAGATCCATGTGGCATCAGTGATCGCATCGCAGCAGGCCGTCGACTACATCGCCTCGCGCTTCCCCGCCGACCGCACCACCCTGTGGATCGGGGCCATCGACCCCGAAATCAACAGCCACAGCTACATCGTTCCCGGCCTCGGCGACGCCGGCGACCTCGCCTACGGTCCCAAACTCTGAAAAAGCCCTAACAAACAAAGGAGGTTAGAAAACCTCCTCTCCATAGCAGCCCCCATACGTCTGCCGCATGTCTGTGCAGACGTATGGGGGCTGCTAT
>DAAN01000008.1 GCA_001701135.1 Bacteroidales bacterium H3 | reverse complement strand
CAAGCGACAGTATGCCGCGGCAACTGCTGAAGGATTTCGGCGGATACTGCATCATGGCATCCACTTCGTGGAGGTAGTCAAGGACGATGTTGTCCATTTCAGCGGCTCGCTTGAAGAGTTCCTCCAGATCCTTGTCATACGGGCCGTAATGGCCGGGCAGGTTGTGTTCCTTCTTCCATGAGTATGTGTAGGGTATGTCGCAGCGGTCGTGTGTCGCCACGAGATTGAGGCCGCAGTAGATCTCAACCGTGTCCGCGTCATAAAGGATGACCACACGTTTGCCGACATGCTCGCGCGGCACGCTGTAATGGTGCTTGAACAGGGAGACATAACAGTTCTTGCCCACTGTCATCAGCTTTCGCTCCTTGATGACAAACGGTTTCTCGGGAAGGGGACGCAGGAAGTCCTTTTCGCCCTGCAGGAACATGTCTTTACGCGACATATTCCTCCCTGCCATCAGCCTTTCGTTGAAGTCGTGCAGCGATATGTGAATCGCCGTGTTCAGTTCGTCCAGCGACGGGAAGACCATCCCCTCTATGTCAAGATACACTGACTGGTACAGCAGCTTGACGGCGTTCTCGACAAGGGCCTTGTCTTTGGGATGGCGGACCCGCGCGGGATATACGGCGCATCCGTAATGGTCGGCGAAGGCCGCGAACTCCTCGTTGATCACAGGCTCGTTGCGGTCGCTTGTCTTTACAGCCGCCTTCAGATTGTCGGGCACGATGGCGGCCGTCACACCCCCGAAGTATTCGAACGCGTTCTGACAGGCCTTGATCAGGTCTTCCTTGCGCTGCGACCACACGGCCTCGCAGTACGTGTAGTGGCTGAATGGAAGTATGGAGACAAACACCTCAGCCTTTTTGACTTCTCCAGTCATTTCATCTACCACCTCCAGCTTGTCTCCGGCGAAGTCGACATACATCTGGTCGGCGGCGTAGTGCTCGACGTGGCCTACTACTGTGGTGTGGAACCGGTACTGCCGGACAGCGCGTTTGAACACTGACTCCTGAAAGCCGTCGGGATGTTCGCTTTTGTATTCGTTGAAAAGCTTGCGGACCGTCATGCCCTTGCGGGAGAGCCGGGCCACATAGCCCGGTATCAGTGCGTCCAGCTCCAGCTGACGCTGAGATGGCTCGCGGCGACGGAACTCCGTGCATCCGAACATCTCACGGAGATGCTCTTCCGAGAGCTCAAGCAGCTGTTCGGCAGTCTTGCCGCTTGAAATGAACAGCCGGACATACTTGCGTACGGTGTTGCGGGAAAGGTGAAACGTGTTGGCCGTCTCTTTTATTCCCATTCCGACTGCGTAACATCTAAGGATGTTTTTTAATTTTGCAATCATATTCTGTAATTTTTGAGATTGATCCCCGCCGTGCCAGAACAAGGAATCTCAAAGCTACAAAAAAAATCCCCTGCCAATGCTTCGACAGGGGTCATTTTTATTTCGCCCGCAAGGGTCATTCTTATTTCGCCCATAGGGGTCAGTCCCGCGTGCCCGAAGGGGTCAATCACGCGCGCCTTTTCCAACCGCCGCCCAAAGCACCAATATAACGACCATCGCCAAAGACGGCATTTTAACCATGCACGCCTCCGACAAGTATCTATTTTATTCAGCCTCCCAGGGCTTCGAGACCCGCTGGGGCAATTACGGTCTGAAGGTCGACTCCAGCGGCGCCCAGACGCTCGTTAACGGCAAATGGGTACGAATTAAGACGACATAAACCCAGCCCCGGCAACACGGCGCCGGGGCTTCTTCCTTCGCTTTATACCAGGAGCCGCGACACGGCCACGGCAAAAGTTATGAGCGAGTTTTTAACCAACGTACTATCATAGTACATTTATCAGTAACTTTGCAGACAAATTAAAACGACCATGCTCAACAGACAAGGCGACACGGTAAGCGCCCAGATCAGCGAGATGGGCGCCGTTACCTTCGAGAACGGCCAGCCCTTCAGCCTGGGGCGACCCTTCAACCTCAAGAACGACGGCGAGGCCGCCTGCTTCTTAGAAGTCAACCTCTGGGGGATGCCCCGGGGGCAATACGTTAACACCCGCTTCGAGACCGGATGGAACCCCGAGATAATTAACGAGATTAAACCCAGCAACAGCGCCACCGCGCTGCTCTGGGGCAACTAATAAACACCAGCGTAAAACATGGGACTTATTATCGCCGCGGGCAACACTAAGCCCGTTTTTCCCTACGATTATTACTACGGCGTGAAAATAAAGCTCAGCGTAGGAGACCCCGCCGTAGAGCGCGTAGGCCGCACCGAGCTACACCAGAGCCTGCCGATCCAGAGCAGGATGCGCCGCTGTATTCTTAAAGACGACGGCACCGTAAACTACTACCTGCACCCGACCGACAGCACCAAGAAGGACAGCGGAACCGCCGCCAAGCTCGACGGCACCGACGGCATGTATATGGTAGAGCTTCCGGATCACTACGCTAAATTCGAGTTTGACGGCAACAACTTCAGCTCCTTAATTAGCGAGTATCCCCTGCCGGGCTTCCACAAGGTACGCAAGTGCTACCGTAGCGCAGTCGAAGCCACCGTAGACCGAACCGTAGCAGCCACCCCCAAGCTGGCCGCAGTGTGCAACACTACGGCGGCCTTCCGAGGCGGCAACAACACCGCCTCCTGGGACGGTACCTATAGAAGCCTTCTCGGCAAGCCCGCCACCAGCATATCGTTAACCAACTTCCGAGCCTACGCCCGCAACCGAGGGACGGCCGGCCTCAACGGCGCCGGCTGGAATTGCGACCTATACGAAGCCCAGCGAACCACCTACTGGCTCTTTGTTATAGAATACGCCACCCGCAACTGCCAGGCCGAATTTAACGCCCAGCCGGACGCCAACGGCTACAAGCAGGGAGGCCTCGGCGCCGGAGTAACAACCCTGGAGAGCAGCAAATGGAACACGCTTAACGGCTACAACCCATTTATCCCCTGCGGCATAACCAACAGCCTCGGCAACGCTACCGGCGTAGTCAGCTTTACGATGCCCGACGAGTATAACCCCGGAGGTACGGCGCTCGTCGTCAAGGTACCCAGCTACCGCGGCATAGAAAACCCCTTCGGCCACACATGGAGCTGGACGGACGGCTGTCTCTGCCTAATTCAGAGCAACGACGGCGGCGGCCGCTCGATCTTCTACACCTGCGACAACCCGGCTAACTTCGGAAGCACCGAGGCCGCCCTGGCCAACTACCAGGAGCGCGGCGACCTTCCAAGAAATGAGGGCTACGTTAAGACGCTCATGGTAGGAGAATACGGCGAAAATATGCCGATAGTAGCAGGAGCCGCTGCCAGCTCTACGGCATACTTCTGCGACTACTTCTATACCAACATCCCGACCAGCGGGCAGGCTCTTAGGGGCGTGCTCTTCGGCGGGACTGCGACTAACGGCACGGATGCCGGCCTCGCGTCTGCGAATACGTATAACGCCCCCTCGCTTACGCTTGCGTACGTCGGCTCCCGGCTTTGCTTTATACCCGCAGCAGCGTAAACGAGCCGCCACGATTAACGCCTCGGGCGCCACGATTATAGGCGCCCGAGGTCAATCCAAAACCAAATTAACACCAGTAACATGGACACCAAACAAGACGACGGCTCCCTGGCCTTCCTTAACATAGCGCCGGACGAGAGTAACAAGCACTTCAACTGCCCGGAGACAACCCAGCAACAGCTGATTAACCGGGACTTTTGGCTCTGCGACTTCATAGCCGGACAAAGAACAAAATACGGCGAAGACCGTTACATCGTGCTGGTTAAATTCCACAAGGACGACAAGATGGCCGACGCCCGCAAATTCTTTACAAATTCACGAGAAATTAAATACGTGCTCGACCAGATCAAGCAGCGGAACGCCTTCCCGCGCCACGTAACCATGCGCGCCAGCGGTACCCGCTACTACGTCGAGTAACGCCACGATATACGGCTGTTAGCCCCAGGGCGTGCTCTTCGGCGGGAATGCGAATAACGGCACGAATGCCGGCCTCGCGTATGCGAATACGAATAACGCCCCCTCGAATACGAATGCGAACATCGGCTCCCGGAATTACTGACAAGCCAGGCCGGCCAGCTACCGACCAGGCAACAATATAACCCAAAGGGCTTAGGCCATACCGACAACAAGGTAAAAAAATATTAACCCCATTCAAAGGCGGCATAGTAGACGCCAGTCGAACCGCCGCTGGGAATCAGCAAAGCAAAAGAAGTGAAAAGACACGGCAACCTCTTCGACCAGGTTATTAGCTTAGATAACCTTCGAGCTGCGGACGAGACCGCCCGCAAGGGGAAGCTGCGCTCCTACGGCGTCATGGTACACGACAAGCACCGGGAAGCCAATATCCAGACGCTACACGAACAATTAAAGGCCGGAACCTATAAGCCCTCGGCCTATACGACCTTCATTATACACGAGCCGAAGGAGCGCGTTATTTTTCGCCTTCCTTACTACCCTGATCGCATAGTGCACCACGCTATAATGAACGTCGTAGCCCCGATCTGGCGGGGACTTTTCGACCGCGATACCTACTGCGGCCTTCCAGGCCGAGGCATCCAGGCAGCCGCCGACCGCGTTAAATACTTCCTTCGGAACCAACCGGGAAATTGCCTGTACTGTCTAAAGATAGACATCCGCAAATTTTACCCGAGCATCGACCACGACGTATTAAAGCGGGAGGTACGATGGAAGATTAAAGACCGCCGGCTCCTGGCCTTAATAGACGACCTTATAGACAGCGCCGACGGCATCCCCATCGGCAACCACCCCTCGATCTTCTTCGCCCTTCTTTACTTCGCCAGGTTTATAATGTGGCTTCGGCAACGATGGGCGAAGGAGCACGGCGTAAAACTTATTATGATAGACTACGCCGACGACATAGTATTTTTAGCTTCAGACAAGAAGATTTTACGCCAGCTTTTAGCGGACATGGAGGACTACCTGGCCACGCACCTAAAACTGGAGATTAAACCCAATAAGCAAATATTTCCAGTAGCCAGAACGCACCGCGATAAACACGGCCGCGGCGTAGACTTCCTCGGCTACGTATTCTACCTGGAGGAAACACGGCTCCGCAAGGGTATTAAAAAGCACTTCGCCCGGGCTATAGGCAACATGCGCAAAGCCAAAAAGCCCATAAGCGAAGCCGACTTTTTACAGCGCTGCGCCTCATGGTGGGGCTGGTGCAAACATAGTGATAGTAAATTTTTAATTCAAAAACTTAACAAAACCGCACCGTATGAAATCAAATTCAAACGATAAGCCCCAGATTATTCAAGACCTGGGTAACGGCGCCTTCTACTACAACTACGCGATCACGCCCGAGACCGAGACCGACGAAGAAGGCAACGAGCGCCACTCCTACGACTATAAGAGCGTCAAGATCTGGGGCACCCCGACCCGCGCCGCCGTAGTCAAGGCCGTAATCCGCGACGAAGTAGACGAGACCGCCGAATTTGACCTGGTAAACAGCTACAACGCCGCCCAGGAAGGAATGCTCGACGAGACCGAGGCCGCCGAGGCCGTAGAGAACTACAAGGCCTACCTGCGCCGCGTCAAGGAGATTAAGACCAACGCCAAAGCCGACCTCATCGCCGCCGGCTACGACGAGTAACAACCGAGACCAACAACAACCAATCAGAACCGATGGAAAATTTACCCGCTATTATTAGCGCCATAGGCACCATTATAGCGGCCTACTTTGCCTATAACCAGTATGCCAAAAATAAACTCACCGACTTAAAGGTAGCACAGCTGGAGGCCGAGCAGGCCGAAAAGCAGAAGCGCCGCAGCGACAACTCCGCCATCGTCCACGGCGAGCTGTGGGAAGTGCTTCACGAGCTTAAAGCCGACCGCGTTTATATCGTGCAGCCGCACCCTCTGGGCAACGAAAGCATGATAAGCATCTATTTCGAGAGCAAGCGTAAAGGTGTAGAGAGCATGAAGCCACGGATCCAACGCCTAAAGATGGCCGACGTAGCTAAATTCTGCCAGCTCCTGGCGTCCCAGCTTTACACGGCCATAACCGACATCGACGAGCAGGTAGAAGACCGCTACGCCAAGAGCCTACTGAGCGCCTGCGGTACGTCCCAGGTACTTATTAAGCGCCTAAGCGACAACGCACATGACTGGGTAGGCAGCATCTTCTGCGAGTTTACCCACGGCAGCGAGATCGACCCGGAGGCAGCCCGCGCCACGCTACACCAGGCCGCCCAAAATATTCAGTACATTTTACCCCCTTATATTGACTAACAATGGAAGACAAAAAGCCACAAGTAGAAGGCACAAAAAGCCTCGAAGCGACATGTGCCAGCGAAGCCTGCGCCTACCGAGGTAAAGGCGTCTGCGACTTCAAGGAAGGGCAATTTTGCCCGATGTACCAACCAAAACAGAACGGCAATGGCAAACATTAAGATTTTAGCTCCATTTATCCTCAGCTTCGAGGGGGGCTATGTAAACGACCCGCACGACCCCGGAGGCGCCACGAACCGAGGCGTAACAATAGCCACCTGGCGCCAGGTCGGCTATGATAAAGACGGCGACGGCGACATCGACGTAGCCGACCTCAAGCTGATAACGCCCGACGATGCCGTTAGCCGCGTGATGAAACCCCACTACTGGGATAGATGCCAGGCCGACCGCATAAAGAGCCAGAGCGTAGCTAATATTATGGTCGACTGGGTATGGGCTTCGGGAAAGCACGGTATAACCGGCGTGCAGAAAATTCTCTGCGTCGAGGCCGACGGCATAGTAGGCGAAAAGACCTTAGCCGCCATCAACGCCCAGGAACCGCGCGCGCTGTTCGACCATATACACCGCGCCCGCGCCCGATTTATAGACCAGGTAATAGCAGGCCGCCCGACTTCGGCACGATACCGCGCCGGATGGCTTCGCCGTCTGGACTATATCCGCTTCGGCTCCCTGGTATATAACGCCAGGCCGCCTAAAGTCGTACCCTTCGCCGACCTTCAGCCATGAGAGCAGCCACGACCCTATTAATAGCCCTCCTTCTTTTCTTCGGGCTACAGAGCTGCTCCACGTCGAGGAAGGCCACGACAAAGCAGGAGACCCGCCAGGAGACCGCGGCCACCTTCCAGCAGGAGACCGCGGCCACCGTGACCGGCGGCGCCTACTTCGACCAGGCAACCATCGAAAATATTTTGCAGCAGCTTAACGTCGTGATCGACTTCGAGCGCTGGGACTACGACACCGGTGCCCCGGAAGGGATCCCCGCAGACAGCCTGCCACCTTCGGCCGCTACCATGCACGAGGGGAGACAGAGCGACAAGCCACCCAACGCCAGCCGCCCGAAGTCATTTACTAAAGGCACCGTTACCATCAACGCAGAAGGGAGCCAGACACGAGCCACCCAGACCAGCGCCGGCGCCGAGGTAAACAAGACCGACAGCACCGCCACGGCGGCCGCCGTCCACGATAAGGCCGACATCAAGACCGAGACCAAAGAGCAGAAGACGGCGAGCAACACGCCGACCCTCTTAATAGTTTTTCTTTGCGTCGCCGCCGGCCTAATTATTTGGAGGGTAATAGCCTGCCGGAAGGCATAAAAAGACCCGCAAAAGCGCCTAAATGGGTACTTTTGCGGGTACTTATTTGCAAATACACTGATAATCAGCGTTAAATGCGGAGAGAGAGGGATTCGAACCCCCGGAGGTGTGACCCTCAACGGTTTTCAAGACCGCCGCAATCGACCACTCTGCCATCTCTCCAATGGTGTCTGTCTGCATCTGCCCGGTTGGTGCCGGGGCTACAGGCGATATGTTGTTTGCATTTGTGAAACTGTCTATGGGTTTCTTTTATGCGGTGCAAAGGTATGTATTTTTTTTGAGCTTTGCAAATGGTTTTGAATTTTGAGGGTGGAATTTTATAAGATTCTGCGTCAGCCTACTGCGTCAGGGGCGGTAGGTGTTGAGGATCGCGGCGATGGCGGTGGCGTCGGCGGGTGTGAGCGGACGTGTGACGGGGAGTGAGACGCATGTGTCGGCGATTGCATCGGCAATGGGGAAAGCGTCGACGGGGAAGGTGCCGTCATAGCAGGGCTGGCGATAGGGGGGTGTGGCGTAATGGATGTCGTAACCTACGGCGTTGTCGCTGAGGTGTCGCAGGAATTTTTCGCGGTCGGCAATGCGGACTACAAACTGGTGCCACACCATTTCGTCGGGTGCCACGGGGTTGTCGGGGAGCGTGATGTACGGATTGTGGATTTCCCGCAGATAAGTGAGGGCTATTTCGCGGCGGAGGGCATTCTCTGAGTCAAGATGGGGGAGTTTGACATTGAGCACGGCGGCCTGTATGGGATCGAGACGGCAATTGTAGCCCCGGTAGATGTTGTGATAACGGGTGTCGGAGCCGTAGTTGGCAAGTGCCCTGATGGCATGTGCGAGCGCGCTGTCGTTGGTTGTGACGGCGCCTGCGTCGCCTAACGCACCGATGTTTTTGGTGGGATAGAAGCTGAAGGCGGCAGCATCGCCGAGTGAGCCTGTATGCGTTTTTGTGCCGTCGGGAGCGGTGTAACGTGCTCCGATTGCCTGCGCGTTGTCTTCGATCACTTTCAGAGAGTGGTCGGCGGCGAATTGGCTGAGGGTCTCGCTCCAGCACACGCGGCCGTAGAGGTGAACCGGCATGATTGCGCGGGTGAGGGGTGTGATATATTTTCCGAGGGTATCGGGGTTGAGGTTCAGGGTGACGTCCGACGGGTCGGCGAGCACCGGTTTCAATCCGCTTTCCGAAATTGCGAGGACAGAGGCGACATAGGTGTTGGCGGCCACAATGATTTCATCGCCGGGTGCGAATGCTCCCGTTTCGATATACCCGCGGATAATGAGACGCAGAGCGTCAAGACCGTTGCTGACGCCGATGGCATGGCGCACGCCGGTGGAATCGGCGAGCCTTTGTTCGAATTCGGCGACCTCGGGGCCGCCTATGTAGCGTCCGGAGCTGACCACGGCCGCTATTCGTCGCCGGATGTCGGGTATGAAAGGCCGGTTGACTTCGGCCAGATCTAAAAATGGGAAACGGGGCATGGAGGTGAGATTTCAGGATTCGCCACCCGACTGGGCCACCGACATAAGATAGCGGCCATAGTCGGTGTTCATCATTTTGGATGCCAGATCGCGCAGGCGGTCGGCATCGATGAATCCACGGCGGAAAGCAACCTCTTCAAGCGCGGCTACGTAGAAGCCTTGCCGTTTCTGGATGGCGTCGATGAAATTGGAGGCTTCGAGCAGCGAGTCGACAGTGCCGGTGTCGAGCCAGGCGAAACCGCGGCCGAAATTTTGCACGTTCAGCCGTTCGCGATTGAGATAATCTTCGTTGACCGAAGTTATTTCCAGTTCACCGCGTGCCGACGGTTTTACGGCAGCTGCCACATCGACCACATCGGCCGGATAAAAATAGAGACCGACGACGGCTTTGTTGCTCTCGGGCTTAAGAGGTTTTTCCTCGATTTTAATGGCGCGACCATCTTTGCCGACTGTCACCACGCCATAGCGCTCGGGGTCCTTCACGGGGTAGGCGAAGATGGTGGCTTCATTCTCTTTCTCAGCTCTGGCGAGAGCCTGACGGAGCATGCCGGTGAATCCCTGGCCATAGAAAATGTTGTCGCCGAGGACCAGACAGGCGGAATCGCCGTTGAGAAATTCCTTGCCGATGATGAAGGCCTGGGCAAGGCCTTCGGGACGTGGCTGCTCGGCGTAGGAGAATTTTACACCGAGCTCTTCGCCCGGACCGAGCAGACGCCTGAAGGCAGGGAGGTCGGCGGGGGTGGAGATAATCAGGATTTCACGAATCCCGGCCAGCATCAGCACCGACACGGGATAATATATCATCGGCTTGTCGCAGACGGGGATGAGCTGTTTTGAGATAGCTCTTGTTATGGGGTGGAGCCGGGTGCCGGAGCCTCCGGCCAGGACTATGCCTTTCATGGTCAGGAAAAAATAGTTGAAAAATCGGTTTATCGGTTGCCGTAGAGCTGGTCGTAGAATTTCTGGTAATCGCCCGAAGCTACAGACTCGATCCAGTCATGATTGTCGAGATTCCATTTCACCGTTTTGCGGATCCCTTCGCGGAACGATGTCTCGGGATACCAGCCAAGCTCCGTGGCGATTTTTTCCGGGTCGATGGCGTAGCGCATGTCGTGGCCGGGACGGTCGGAAACGTAGGTGATGAGGTTGTCGTTGATGTCTTCGACAGGGATGGAGAGCAACGTGCGGTAGGCGGGATTCTCCTCCATGAATTCACGCACCATGGCAATGATTTCACGGACTATGGTGATATTCTGCTCCTCGTTGAAGCCGCCGATGTTGTAGACCTGGCCGACGCGGCCGTTGCGGAGCACCATGTCGATGCCTTTGCAGTGGTCGGCGACGTAGAGCCAGTCGCGCACATTCTCGCCGCGGCCGTAGACGGGAAGTTTCTTGCCTTCGAGGATATTCTTGATTACCAGTGGTATGAGCTTCTCGGGGAAGTGATATGGACCGTAGTTGTTGCTGCAACGGGTGATGGTCACCGGCAGGCCGTAGGTCTCGTGATAGGCCATGACGAGCATGTCGGCTGCGGTCTTCGACACGGAGTAGGGCGACCGCGGTGTCAGCGGAGTCGATTCGGTGAAGAATGCGTCGCCGAAAGTCTGTAGATTGTCGCGCCCTTTCACCACCCTTGCCACAGCATTTGTGAGGCTGAGGGGACGGGGTTCGCCCGGGGTGCGGCTAAGCGAGCCATACACCTCGTCGGTTGAGATCTGATGGAACTTTTTCCCTTCGCGATATGCGGGGGGCTGTCCGGGTGTACCGGGGAGGAGCCATGCCTCGCGGGCGGCATTGAGCAGTGTCTGGGTTCCCAGAATGTTTGTTTCCAGGAACAACCGGGGATTGGAAATGGAACGGTCGACATGACTCTCGGCAGCGAAATTCACTATATAATCGGGGTCGAACTCCTTGATCAGACGGGTGACGAGAGGGGCGTCGCCGATGTCACCGCGGACAAACGTTACGTTGGGCAGCTCGATCTCCTCCTTGATGGTGAGGAGATTCCCGGCGTATGTGAGGGCATCGAGGATGAGGATTTCCACATCCGTGCCATGTTCCGCCAGCAGATATTTCACAAAATTGGAGCCGATGAAGCCGGCTCCGCCGGTTACCAGATATTTTTTCATTTCACATGGTGTCACTCCACGGTGACTGATTTAGCGAGGTTGCGTGGCATGTCGACATTGCAGCCCTTCTTCACGGCGATATGATAGGCCAGCAGCTGAAGGGGAATCGACACAATGATAGGGGAAATGCATTCGGGCACCAGAGGAATCTCGATGGTGTGGTCGGCGATTTCCGAGATGGTGGTGTCGCCTTTGGTCACAACAGCGATGACCGAACCGCCGCGGGCTTTGACCTGCCGGATGTTCGATATGATTTTCTCATGCAACTCGTCGGAGGGCGCGATCACCACTGTGGGCAGCTCGCGGTCGATGAGCGCTATGGGGCCGTGCTTCATCTCGGCCGCAGGATAGCCTTCGGCATGGATGTAGCTGATTTCCTTAAGTTTTAGCGCGCCTTCCAAAGCCGAGGGATAGTTGTAGCCGCGGCCGAGGTAGAGGAAGTTGTGCACATATGTATATATATCGGAGAGCTTTTCGATCTGCTCGTTGAGTTTCAGCGTCTGCCTGATCAGATCGGGAAGCTTGCGGATAGCTTCGGCCACTTCGGCCACATGGGCGTCGTTGATGGTGCCGCGAAGCTGACCGATGGCCAGGGCCAGCATTGTCAGCACGGTTACCTGACCGGTGAATGCCTTGGTGGAGGCTACGCCGATTTCAGGACCGACATGGATATAGGTGCCGGAATCGGTGGCGCGGGGAATCGACGAACCGACCACGTTGCAGACGCCGTAGACAAATGCGCCGCGCTCTTTGGCCAGCTGTATGGCGGCCAGGGTGTCGGCGGTCTCGCCCGACTGCGAGATGGCCACAACGATGTCATCGGGGGTCACCACGGGGTTGCTGTAGCGGAATTCGCTGGCGTAGGCCACTTCCACGGGGATGCGTGCCCACTCCTCGATAAGGCGCTTGCCTATGAGACCGGCGTGCCACGATGTGCCGCAGGCCACAATGATCATGCGCTTGCAGTTGCGGAACTGGTCGGCATGTTCGAGCACACCTGAGAGTGTTACTTTCGAGCCGCAGTTGCCGATGCGGCCGCGGATGCAGTCGCGGATGGTGCGTGGCTGTTCGTTGATTTCCTTGAGCATGAAGTGGGGGTAACCGCCCTTCTCGAGCTGCGACACTGAGAGTTTGAGCGTCTTGATGTCGATGGCCGCCGATCTGTTGTCGGTGGTGATGATTTTCAGCGGTTCGCCACGACGGATGATTGCAATCTCATCGTCGTTGAGATAGACAACCTTGTCGGTGTATTCGATGATCGGCGTTGCATCGGAGGCCAGGAATACCTCGTCTTTACCGATGCCGAGAACCAGTGGAGAACTTTTGCGGGCGCCGATCACGGTGTCGGGTTCGCGGGTGTCGACCACGGCGATGGCGTAGGCGCCTACCACCTGATGAAGGGCTTCGCGCACGGCCTCGATCAGTGTGCACTGGTTGGTGTTGGCGATGTAGTCGATGAGTTGCACCAGCACCTCGGTGTCGGTGTCGCTCTTGAACGAGAGACCCTGCTGCTCGAGCGCTTCGCGGAGCACGGCATAATTCTCGATGGTGCCGTTGTGCACAAGGGCGATATGGCCCGACTGGCTCACATGGGGGTGGGCGTTGATGTCGTTAGGCTCGCCGTGAGTGGCCCACCGGGTGTGCGCGATGCCGATGGCGCCGTTACGGTCCTTGTCGGCGCAGAATTTTTCCAGATCGGCTACTTTGCCGCGGGTCTTGTAAATATTGAGTTTGCCATTGTCTTCAAGCATTGCCACGCCTGCGCTGTCGTAGCCGCGGTATTCAAGGCGGTGAAGGCCTTTGACAAGAATTTCGTATGCAGGACGGTTACCGATATAACCTACGATTCCACACATAAATACAGTACAGTTAGATAAAGTTTTATTGAGAAGAGATAAGTGATTGGGTTGCAATCAAAGTGCAAAGTTATCGAAAAAGGCTGAATTATACAAATGCAGCGGGTGGAGCAGAGTGTTTTAACACTTTTTGGAACCTTTGCTTTTGGGATAATCTTACTTCTTTGAGGAGCGCCGCTTGCGGCGGTAGGCCTTGATGGTGTGGGTTACCACGCCCCATACCGAAAACTCGTTTTCGGGAGTCACCAATATCGGGTCAAACATCTCGTTGGAGGGAATGAGCCATACGCGGTTCTTCTCCAGCTTGATGCGTTTGAGAGTGAATTCGCCGTCGATGCAGCAGACGGCCAGATCGCCGCTGTCAGGCTCTATGGAACGGTCGATGATCAGAATGTCGCCCGGCTCGATTCCCTCCTCGATCATCGAATCGCCCGACACACGGCCATAGAAGGTGGCGGCGGGATGGCGCACAAGCTCCTTGTTGAGGTCGATTGTCTCGGTGATATAGTTGTCGGCGGGGGAGGGGAATCCGGCCTGAATGCCGCCGTCGGCATAGGGGAGCGGCAGGTGGCTCGAGAGGTCGGCGGTGAAGATTTCAAGTGATATTGCCATAAGATTTCAGAGAGAGATTGTAGACTATGGAGAGACTGTGGATTATAAGGAGAGCAAAGATACTAAATAATCACGAAACTTGAAGCGTATAATTGAATCTGCTGTTAAAGAAATCCTCTAAAGAAAGCAGACCGCATGCCCGGAGGGGGATGCGGTCTGTCTTTTCTGTTGTCGGGTGAAACTCAGCCGTGAAAATCAGGCCTTTTTCACTACGCGGCGCTCTTTGATGCGGGCTTTCTTGCCGGTGAGGGCGCGGAGGTAGTAGAGTTTCGCACGGCGAACCTTGCCGTATTTGTTCACCACGATGGAGTCGATGAAGGGCGATTCCAGGGGGAAGATACGCTCAACACCGATGTTGTCGCTCATCTTGCGGACGGTGAAACGTTTCTTGGTGCCTTCACCGTTGATGCGGATAACCACACCGCGGTACTGCTGGATACGTTCCTTGTTACCCTCTTTGATGCGATAAGCAACGGTGATGGTGTCGCCGGGGCCGAATTCGGGATGCTGCTTTCCGGTAGCAAATGCCTCCTCGGCTACTTTGATAAGATCCATTTTTTAAAGCTTTAAAAATGTTGAACAATCTCGTAATATACGCGGGCAGCCTTGTCCCACCAGAGATTACGAATTACGGGCGCAAAGTTAGTCATTTTCCCGCACCCCGCCAAATTTGCAGCAGATTATTTGATAATGTAGGGTCAAGTGGCAATTGCAGATTAGCATATTATTTGATAATTGTAGATGCAGTTTTGGCGGGTAAAAAATATGCCATTTTGTAAGGCGCTGAAATATAGCTGTTTGCTAAATGGGAGTGAATTTTTTTGAGAAAAAGTTGCTGAAAAATTTGGCGGGGAAGAAAAAAGTGCATACCTTTGCAGTGCTTTTGGAAGCGAGACGGGCGCTTAGCTCAGCTGGTTCAGAGCGTCTGCCTTACAAGCAGAGGGTCGGGGGTTCGAATCCCTCAGCGCCCACATCCTTTTGTCTCGCCGTTCAACGCCACAAAGTTTCGGCCCTGGAGAGGGTCAAACCTCCCGCGAGGGACATGGTCGGTTGATTTTCCCAAAGGGAAAAAGGTCAGTCATAACAGCCGGCCCACGATGAGAAACCGGCGATTGCGGCACTCGCTACCAACAAGCTTTTTTTTGAGGGCGCTTAGCTCAGCTGGTTCAGAGCGTCTGCCTTACAAGCAGAGGGTCGGGGGTTCGAATCCCTCAGCGCCCACTCCACAAAGAGGTGTGTCAATATCATTGACGCACCTCTCTTTTTTACCCTCCCGGCATGTCTCCACCGTCGCAGGTGCAAGTCCGGGAGGGCTGGAATGAAAAAAACGATGTAATTAACATGATTTAATAAATAAGGGGGGTAAAACGGATCCTTTTATCTATCTTTGCAACTTTAAAAGAGCTGAGAAGCTCGTTGAATTGATTTTTACTAGTCATTACCACTAAATTCAATGAACACGACTTTACGCCTGACATCAACGGTGTTGATGATCTTGTTTCTATCTCTTGACTCGTTGGCTTCCACTGACGGAATGAGATGGAACCGCAGCTGGAATGCTGAAACACTAAAGCTTGAAGATGCCGCCACTGACCGCTGTGCTGACTGGATGGCCGACCTTCCTGACAATATGTTTGTGTCGCACGTATCAATTCCGGGTGCGCATGATTTCGCCACGGGCGAGGGCTGGATAGCTAAGTCAGCCGGCACCGGGCCAATCAATTCGACGTGCCAGAGTGCAAAAATGCAGGAACTCATTGACGGCGGAATCAGAGGTCTGGATATTCGCCCCGGCTATTATAATGTATGGCCCAATAAAAATCTTTATTTTTGTCACGGCACCGATATCACAGATGTTACCTTTCAACGAGGTATGCAAACGCTCGTTGACTTTCTCGAGGCTCATCCGACGGAGTTTTTTGTAATCCACGTATTCAGAGGAAACAATGGGAGCAACTCCGAAAAGGCCGCCGAGATTTATAAAAGTGTGCTTGAAAACTTTCAGAGCCATGTTATTGATTTCAAGCCCAACCTGACGGTGGGTGAAACCAGAGGAAAAATGGTGCTGCTTGTTCGCGACAGTGCGTCATATCTGCAATATAAAAGCCAGGTCGATATGCTCAACTGGCAGGTCGCGTTCAACGACGATCAGCGCCCCGGACGAATGCATCTGCATGGCAACGAGAATCTGAGCACAAGAATCCATGTGCAGGACATATCGTCGAACTCCGAAGGCGACAACACTCTCAAGGCCACCCATCTTGAAAATCTACTGAGATATTCTCAGGCGCAGGACACCCCGGCGGAGATGTATGAGCTTAACGGGTATTATACTTCGGAATGGGTGATGAATTTTGCCTCCAAGCAGTCATCCCTTGTGTCAAGCAGTTCAAATTATAAGAACAATTCAAAGGTTTTCAACAAGCAGATTGTGGAATATCTCAGTGGCGACAATCTTGGCCGCGGCCCGCTTGGAATCGTGTTGGCAGACTATCTTCTCACCGCCGAGACCTCAGGCGATGCCCTGGTGTATAAAGTTATCGAGAACAACTTCACCGGAGGGGCCGATGCTCCGGTTGTCAGATATGCCATTGATCCAGCGATTGACTGGGATTTGCGCCCCGACAACGAGTTCGAGGGCAAACGCCTGTTTCTGCGCAACGTTGGCGCCAGTGAGGATATGAACCAATACAAATATTTCGGTGGCGGCGCGGAGTGGGGCTCCCATGCCGTGGCCAACTATGCCGGCCATGAGGTGTCGTTTGTCAAAGGCGACAACGGTCTGCGCATTGTGTCCCCCTTCGGAGCTTTGCAGAACAAGGATGGCGCATATTACCTCGACCCCACCGACGGCGATGACAACAACGGCACAGAGTTTGTGCTTTCGCGCACCTACTGGGACGGTTATCCGGTGTATCATATCACGGGACAGGTGAGCCACCGTCGCCTCGAAGCCCGCCAATATAATGAGGGAGAAAACATCTTCTACGACCAACCCAAATACACCGTCTTCCCCGCCGAGCCAAGCGATGATCCTCACCAGATGTGGCAGATCATAGCCTTAAGTCCCGACGACGAAGTGGCCGGCATAACCATCGAAGGGCACGACCGCATAAGCCGCCTTAAAGAGAAAGCCAATCCGCAGCGCGGAATGGACGCCACATTCCTCATCCCCGCATATTCGTTCGGCAACGGCGACAAAGGTATCGACAAATGGAACGTTGCAGCCGGCAGCAATATTACAGCCGGTCAGAACGCCACCGACAGAGGCGGCATGTGGCGCGCCTTCAATACCCAACCTGGCAACAACACATTCAGTATCAGCACAATTGTCGATCACCTTCCCCGCGGCCATTATGTTCTGGAGTTTCAGTATCTGTCGACCGGCTCCGGCGTGACATATCGTCTGGGCGACCGCACTCCCGAACCTCTTCCCGCCAATAGCGGCGGTGTTGCCGGGATCATCTCCGGGGGCGACAATGTGGCCGAGGCAGGGGCATGGTTTGCCGATAATCCCGACAATGGGCGTGTGGTCTTTGCATTCGACAAGGTCACTGATGAGCACACCACACGCGAACTTGTTTTCAGCAGACAGGAGGATGAGAATGCAGCCACATCGTTCTATCTCGACAACCTGCGTCTCACCTACTATGGCGACAACGTCAGCCCCACAGTCATAGAACTCACTTTCCCCCACCATTGGAACACCATGATGCTTCCATTCGAGGCCAATGCACCGGCCGATCTTGAAGTGATGGAAGCGATAGATATGAGCGATATGGGCAACTACTTCGATGAAAACGGACCGTTTGACTACCATATCGTCAAGCTGGGTGACCCGGTAAACACAATCCGCGCCAATTATCCCTATGTAGTGTGCAATCCCGCCAAGAATCCTGCGCAGCCGGCAAAGCGTCGGGCTGCCGAGCAGGATGAGAAGGTCTACACATTCACCGGCTACCCCACCAACCGTAAGAACGACTATCGCGACGATGCACAGATTCTCACCGGCCTCACAGAGCCTCGCGGACTGCAACATAATAATCTTGCCTATATTCTCAGAGCTCCGTCGGGCGAGGGCGGTTTCCAGTGGTTCAACCGTCATGACGGCGAGGAAATATGCTTGGTTGAAGGCAGAAGGGCATATGTGAACGGACGCACCGCCCCTAAGCTTACTGAAGCCCCTCGAGTTTACTTCAATATGCAGGGCGTTCCCGCCTCCATCACTGATGTGGCGGAAGAAAGCAGTCTCACGCCCGATACCCCCGTGAGCGTGTTCAGCCCCCAGGGTATCCTCCTGAAGCAATCAGTAACTTATTCAACCGCCCTTGCAGGTCTCTCCTCAGGTGTTTACATCGTTGCAACTCCCATTGGAGTCCTGAAGCTTTCAAAGTAACATAACAAACCTGACAGCCCCCCCCCTCAGGGGATAAAAAGCGCTGTGTCAAAATTCTGAATTTTGACACAGCGTCTTCTTTTTAGGGTGTAAGGTTTAGGGTTTAGGGTTTAGGGTTTAGAGAATACCATCGCCTGAAAAAGCACTCAAATAAAAAGGAGGTTAAAAACCTCCTCTCCATACATTCCTCAATACGTCTGTGCTGTCGGGTGGCAGGCGTGCGGAGGGTGGCAGTGTGGGGCGGCGGCTTTCCAGCCGCCGATTCATAGATGATAGAAATCTATTTCATTATCTGACGTTCAGTATCTTACGTCGAGCCAGGGTGCGTGTTTCTTCTGCCACTGCATCTGCTGTACGGGAATGTCGGTGCAGAGATAGTCGGCGCCGAGATATGCGCCAAGCATGAAGTCGGCGATGCTCTGGCCGGGCCACAGGCTCACGGCGAGTCCCCGCCGGTGAGCCTCTGTGACAGCTTCGCGCGATGTGCCTTCCATCATTGCGCCGAGGCGCCGTATGCCAAGGCCTTTGCAGAGGTCGATAGTTGCCTTGTTGACCGGAGCATAGGTGATCAGCAGCAGATCTGCATCGGGGTGGCGCTGCTGCATGTACCGCAGGGGGCGGGTGTCGCCCGAGGTGAAGATATACTCGGCATCTTTGGGTTTGTTGGCCATCACGGTGGAATACAGCAGGTCGACATAGCGAGGAAGAACAGAATCGGGGTAGAGTGTCTCGGGGCTTGTCTTCATTTCAAACTCTACGTAGAGGCCCTTCTTGTCTTTTAGGAATTCCACCAGCTCCTCAAGGGTGAGGAGTTTGTTTCCTTTCTTTGTTTCGAGCGCCCTCAGCTCTGCGAGAGTTTTGTTTTCCACCGCACCGGAACCGTTGGTTGTGCTCTCGAGACTGCTGTCGTGGGTGATAATCATGTGGCCGTCTTTTGTGATACGCACATCGGTCTCGTAGCCGGTGTAGCCTGCCCGGTCGCTTGCCATGAAGGCCTGCATGGTGTTTTCGTCATGTTCCATGCGTCCGCCGCGATGCGAGAACACGCGTATCTGTTGTGTCTGGGCAAAAAGTGTAATAGCTGAAAGCAGTGTCAGAGAGGCAACAATACCTCTGATTACATTGATTTTCATGCGAATTAGTGGTTGTGAGGGTGAAATTAATTGTGAAGTGCCGCGGGACGGAACAGAGGTGTGTGGGCGTCAGTCAAGCGGGAGCGTGAGGATGAAGCGTGCGCCTCCGGTGTAAGTGGTGTCGAGTTCAAGGGTGCCCCTCATGAGGGTGGCAAGCATGCGCGAGATTGTTAGACCCAGTCCTACGCCCGAAGTGGAGTTGTCGAGTTTGGTAAAACGTTCGAAGATCATCTCCTTCTGGTCGGCGGAGATGCCGATGCCGGTGTCGGTGACGGTGAAGATTGCGTGCCGGTTATCGTCTGATTTGGTGCAAAAGAGGGTGACGGTGCCTTTGGCGGTGAATTTCAAGGCGTTGCCGAGCAGATTGTCGAGAATCTGCATAAGACGGTGGTTGTCGGTGCGGATGATGAAGTCGACAGACGCGGGGTCGAGCCGCAGGCTTACGCCGTCGTGGAGATGCAGGCGCATGTTGGCCAGCGCGTTATCGCAGATGTTCTTGGCGCTGTAGTTGCCATTCTTGATTTTCAGGGTGTTGTTGTGCAGTTCGGCGAGCTGGAGCACATCATTTACGATGGTGTTGACCAGATCGCAGTTTAGCAGCAGGCGGTCGGCGAATTGCTCCACATAGGGTCGGCGGGCTTCGTCGACATTTTCGATGATCATCTGCGAAAACTCCTGAATTGCCTGAAGAGGTGTCTTCACCTCGTGGCTCATGTTGTTGATGAATTCGGTCTTCAGATTGTTGGCGCGCTCAGCCTCGTCGCGTGCCTGACGGAGCTGTTCCTCGGCTTCGCGGAGGCTGCGGCTTTCGTTGCGCAGCGCCAGATTGGATGCTTTGAGGCGGCGGGCCAGCTGGGTCTTGCGGCGGTTGAGCCTCCACAGAGTCACCACAAACAGGGCGAGCAGGATGATCACACTACAGCAGATCCATGCTACGGTCTGCCACAGCTGCTTGTGTGAGCGCTGCTGCTCTTTCTGCAGTTTGAGGTTCTCGGTGCGAATGTCGTTGACCTCATAGAGCACCTGCAGCTCGCGGTAGCGCTCCTGCTGGCGGCTGTTGAGTTCATCTTCGAGCAGCGCGAGATATTCGGGGTATACTGCTGACAGTTCGCTGTCCTTGCCGATGGCGCGTGCGGCTTCGATAAACATATTCAGGTATATGCGCCTGCGGTAGCTTCCGGTGCGGTCGTAGTCGAGTGCAGTCTTCAGCAGGTCGTAGGCCACGGGGTAATCTTTTTTTGCGAAAGAGTAGAAGATGCAGGGCATCGGGTTGTGGGCATACGTGCCTGCCACGCGCTGCGAGCGACTCACCATTTCGAGCGCCTTGTCGTGATACAGCTCCAGCTCCTCGTCGTTGAGACCTTTGTAGTTCTCGAGGATGCGGGTATAGATCTGGTATCGGCTGTCGTCATACGAGCGGTAGATGCGTCCGATGCGGCGGTTGCGTCCGTCGAGCCAGTCGATTTCATCGAGCAACCGGGTGGACGCGGCGATAGCTTCGTCGGGGTGGCCGTTGCGGGTGTAGATCATCGACGCCCATATGTAGAATGCATTGCTGAGCACATGATGCTCCGACGGCAGCGTATTGATCAGCTCGTTGAGTTTCCCTACATGTTCGGTGAGGAGATCGCCTTCGGCCACTTCGGTAAGGTGCAGACAGAGAGCATGTATCAGCACAATGCGGTCGTAGATGTCCTGAGGAGGATTGAGGCTGACCTGGCGGAGCAATTCCTGCAGATGAGCCGATTTGTGCACATTATCGGCATAGTTGATGTTGTGCTGGTTTTTCATCAGCCGGATGAAGCATACAGTCTGGTCGCGGTCATCGCCGGCAGGCGCGCAACGTGCATATTCCATTGCTATGTCGAGGATGGAGTCGTTGCGCACGAAAAGGTTGGCGAGATTGCGCACTCCATCGAGTGCCGACTCTGTGTCGCCGGCGCGGAATGCGGTCTCTATCAGGGAGTAGATGTATTTGCTGGGGTGACCGGTAGAAATGGAGAGGTCAAGCAGATTGTATAGAATGGGCACTGAATCGGCGGGAGTGCGGGCGGCAGCGAGATCGTTGCGAAGCTTCTGCTGCAGCGAGTCGATCTGCACGCCTGTAAGCGCAGGCTTGTCGGCGACGGGAACGAGATGAGGCAAACCATAGGCCGGCACAAACAGTGTGACGAAAATAATCGCCACAATCGCACGCGCAATTGGCTTAAAGATGTTAAGGCTTCGTTCGGTCAAGACGATAAATACTATATTTTACCACAACTGTCATACCCGTGGTCAGTGGGCGCAGGCCTGTGATTCACGCATCAAAGTTACAATTATTTTTCAAAACTGCAAAGAAATGGTTAAGGAATTTTTAGGGCCGTTTTTCCGGCAGAATTCCGATTGGATTGCAGGCAGAACTTTGGCGGGATGGTCAGGGGAGTATTTCGGCGATATGATAGAGCGGACGGTTTTTCACCTCACGGTAAACGCGCCCCACATAGATGCCTACGATACTGAGGGAGATGAGGATGAAGCCTCCCACAATCCATATCGACATTATCAGCGAGGCCCATCCGGGCACCGCGGTGTGGCGGCAGAGCGACGCCAGCACATAGATGCCGATGACAAGCGAAATGCCCAGGAAAATGACGCCGAGCCAGAGTATGGCATAGAGCGGTTTCACTGAGAAGGAGGTGATACCGTCGAGGGCAAGCGACAGCATGCGCCCGAGATTGTATTTCGACTGACCGGCCTTGCGTTCCGAAATCACGTCGTCGACCGTGGTGGAGGGGTAGCCGATCTGTGGTATCAGGCCGCGCAGATACAGATTTTTCTCCCCATAGAGGCTCAACGCGTCGAGCACTCGGCGCGAAAGCAGCCTGAAATCGGCGTGATTGTAGATGGCCTTGACGCCCATGCTGCTCTGAAGCTTGTAGAACGCCTGGGCCGACAGACGTTTGAGCACGGGGTCGGCGGTGCGCTGCACTTTCACGCCGTAGACCACATCGTATCCCTCCTCATAGGCATCGATCATGCGGGGGATTGCATTGATGTCGTCCTGGAGATCGGCGTCGATGGTGATGACTGCGTCGGCCAGGTCGCGGGCAATCATCATGCCGGCCATTATGGCGTTCTGGTGCCCCACGTTGTGGGCCAGATTGGCTCCTTTGAAACGGGGATTGGCCGCATTGAGGTCGCGGATGATGCGCCATGTGGAGTCGGTGCTGCCGTCGTTGACAAACAGCACGAAACTGTCGGAAGCTATGCGGCCTTCAAGCACCAGACGGTCGAGAAGCTGGCCAAGGGTGTTTGCGGAGGTGGGGAGCACCTCCTCTTCGTTATAACAGGGTGAAACTATTGCGAGACGGAGCATATACGTGATAGGTTATCAATCAGACATAAAATGGATTCCCGGTGTGCTATTTGACAGCAGTGAGCCGTGCCAGCTCCTTGCGGGCGAATTCGGAATATGTACCGAAGTCGGCGCCCTTGTTGCGGAACATGGTGATAAGCGCGTCGAGGCGCTGCTCCATGCCTTCGCCGGCATGGTTGCGGCTGATGAATCCAACTTTAAATTCAGGATAATCGCCTAAGGGGAAGAATTCCCAGGGATGGAAATATGTGGCAAAATGCCCGTCGGCGCTGTAGGTGCGCCATGCAAGGGCTTTGTAGAGACCGAGCGGAAAATTGTGAAGAGCGAGCCAGAAGAGCGGTATGCGCAGCCGTGGGGTGACGGCTGTGGGGATCTGCAGCACGCCGTCGCGGAGGAAGGGGCGACGCGGGTCGCGCAGATGGTTGTAGTGCCCGGGGATGAAGCAGGGGTTGAGCGATGAATTGTAGAGGTATCCCGCCTTTCTGATGTCGTCGTCCGAGACGGGAAACATGCGCGGCTGCCTGTAGCCGAGCACCTCGCGCCCGGTGATTTCCTCGAGAATCTCCTTTGACCGGAACACGTCGGAGGGTTGCGGCTGCCAGTGGTCGCAGCCGTGTGCCGCCACCTCGTGCCCCCTGTCGAGGATCAGCTGCATGAGTTCGGGCGCATTCCTGGCAAAGTTGGTGGTGCAGAAAAATGTGGCCCGCACACCATGTTGCCTAAGTATTTCGAGGATGCGGCCGGTGCCGAACCGTGATACATCCATGCCCTGTTCGAGGGTGAAAGGGACGCCGCTTTCGCGGGGGACGTCGAACTCTTCTGTGTCAAAACTTAGCAATACCATCGCTTATTTCCTTTTATTATGCAAAGTTACTTGTTTCCATCGAAATATGTACTGTTATACCCAAAATAACTCGACCAATTGACCGTAATCCCCGAAAATTAGAGAATCATCATTATCCTTAACTTCTTTTAGGAAAGATATTTTTAAACGGTTTTGTTCTAAATGAGTCAGAGTAAATGTGAACCAACAACGAATGAATAAATTAGAAAAGAAATATACAATGAAAAAGTTTTTTATCAGTATGTCAGTGCTTCTGACAATCGCAATCTCGTTACCTGTAATCTCCTCTGCCCGTTCGGCCGACGACGGCTGCCCCGCAACCGCCACCTGTGTCAATGACGACGCAACCTGCAAGAAGAAAACCGATTGCGACCGCCGGAGCTGCCACAAAGGTGATGCCGGCCGCCGCAAATGTCATAAAGGTGACGCCGGCCGCCGCGGTGCCGACGGGTGTTTCGCTCCGTTCCTGTTCGACGGCATCCAACTCTCCGACGCTCAGAAAGCCGACCTCCAGGTGCTCCGCAGCAATCTGAAGAAAGAGCGCAAGGATTTCAACGACGCCACCAAGGCCCGCGCAAAGTCTGAAAAACGTCAGATGCGTCAGGAATCGAAGAAGAAATTCGACGAAGGTCTCAAAAATATTCTCACCAAAGAGCAATATTCCAAATTCCAGGAAAACAAGGCAAAAATGGAATCGCGGCGCAAAGAGGCACGTGCGCGTAAAATCGAAAAGTCGCCCTGCTCCCGCTCCGCCCAAAGCTGCAAAGCCAGCTGAGGAATAGCGCTTTCACATCTCATTCCGGATCCAGCTCCCCGCCGGGGCGTCGGATCCGGCTTTTTTATGCCGCGGATAGTTCACGCATAGGATGAAAATTCGTAACTTTGCAGCATTAAGTAAGATTCCCGATAACATGAACAGATTGAGTCCCCGGCGCGGGTTCTGGCTGCTGTTGATAGTGGCGTGTGTGGCGTTGCTCCCTTTTCTCGGCCTTGCCGATTTTCACACCAAAGGGGAGCCACGCGAGGCCGTTGTGGCATATTCTATGCTCGAGAGCGACGACTGGGTGCTCCCGCGCAACAACGGTGGCGACATCCCCTATAAGCCGCCATTCTTCCATTGGACAATAGCTGCGGCGTCGGCTGCCACAGGTGGCGCGGTCAGCGAGTTCACGTCGCGTCTGCCATCGGCCGTGGCGCTGATAGCCATGACGCTGATGCTTTACGTTTTCCTGGTCAGACGCAAGGGTGTGACCGTGGCGCTGCTGGCGTCATTGGTGTCGCTCACCGCCTTTGAGCTACACCGGGCGGGAGCCAACTGCCGTGTCGACATGATGCTCACCGCGCTCACAGTGGGCGCGTTGTTGCTGCTCTATCGCTGGTGGGAGCGCGGCCTGAAAGGGGTGCCCTGGCTGGCGATACTGTTCATGAGCTGCGCCACACTCACCAAAGGGCCTGTAGGGTCGCTGATCCCGTGCCTCGCCGCGGGTGTGTTTCTGCTGCTGCGCGGAGTGAATTTTTTCAAGGCTTTCCTGCTGCTTGCCGCATGGGGCGTGATGTCGTTTGTGCTCCCGCTCTGCTGGTATTATGCGGCATGGCTGCATCAGGGACAGGAGTTTCTCGACCTGGTGATGGAGGAGAATTTCGGCCGCATGACCAACACAATGTCCTACGACTCGTGCGTCAATCCCTGGCATTATAATTTCCTGACGCTTCTGGGGGGCTATGTTCCCTGGGTGCTGCTGGTGCTGATTTCGCTTTTTACGCTTGACTGGCGCCGACTGTTCCGCCGCAACGACACTCCGGCCGCCGGCGCTTCCGGTCTGTGGCAGGGCATAGTCGGCAAGGTGCGCAATGCCGACCCCGTGACTCTGTTCTCGGCGGTTTGTACAGTGGTGATATTTCTGTTCTATTGCTTCCCGCAGTCGAAACGCAGTGTGTATCTGATGCCGATATATCCCTTCATCGCCTATTTTCTGGCACGTTATATGATATATCTGGCCGACAGGCACCGGGCGGCTGTGAAAATTTATGGCTCGGTGCTTGCCGTGGCCGGCATTCTCACTTCGGCGCTGTTTCTGCTTATAAGGTGCGGCGTTGTGCCTGAGGGAATATTCCATGGCCGCCATGCCGCACAGAACATCGAGATGATGAGGCAGATCGGGAACATCGACGGTTTCGGCCTCGTGCTGGTTGCCCTGACCGCTCTGGCCGGGGTAGCATGGTTTGTGTATATAGCCCGCAGCAAGTCGGGCGGCAGGGGTGTGCTCTTTGCCGTGGCGGGTCTCACCGTGTGCATCTATATGGCACTCGACGGCGCATATCAGCCGCGGGTGCTGTCGGTGAAATCGATGAAGCCGGTGACCGCGCAGATCGACCGTCTGGCGCCGGCAGCTTCGGGCACGCTCTACGAGTTTATCGAGGAGGGGCAGTTTGCCGCCGGCGATCCGGTTCATTTCTTCGAGCTGGATTTCTATCTCGGCGACCGCATACGCAATTTCTGGCGCGAACGCCCGGCATCGGGCTATCTTCTTGTCAGTGATAGCGATGCCGGGCGTTGGGTGCCGCAGTTTGAGGCTGAGGGCTACAGTTTCACGCCTGCCGGCACTCTGACGGTGCCTCCGGGTCGAGAGCCGCTCTGCCTCTATCGTTTCAGTAAGGGAGCAGCTGCCACGTCTCGGTGAAGGTGTAGCTCTCGCCCGGTTTCAGAGTGATCATCGGGGAGTTTGGCTCAACCTCGATGAAACGCGAGTCGAAATAGATGATGTTGGGATAGTCGATGCCGTGGCTCATGTCGTAGACGCCCTGCGGATCATAGTCGAAACGTTTGACGAAGATGTAGGGTGCGCGCATGTAGATTGCGGTGCTCATGGAGTCGCCGTCGGTAGCCGGAGTGGTGTTGATGCAGAATTTGTGGCAGTCGGCAGGCGATTCGCCGCCGGGGAAAGCTGTGAAGATACCCTCGGCAAGCTTTACACGGTCGGTGCGCACTCCGGGAATCAGTGAATCTATGTCGAAAGTGTATTCCGAGAAACCGTTGGGATATTTCTCGGTGGGAGTGGCTTTGGCCATGTAGAGACCGCCCGAGGGGAGCAGGGTGCGCGTCCACACATTGTAGCGCACAGCCGAGTCGCACACGTTGGTCATGGTGAGGTCGACACGCAGCGTGGCGTCGCCGGCGAGGGTGTATTTCTTGGTGAATTTCACACCCATTTTAGCCATGGGCACGGATTCCATGGTCACGGAGCGGCCCGATACGTCGGTTACGGCATAGGCTCCCGCCCAGATCGAGTCGTGGATATGGTCTGTGACACGCTCAGGACCGATGTCGCTGCGGCCGGCGTCGGGGGCGCGGCGGGTAGCGATGAAAGAGTCCACGGTGAAGGCATTGATGGCACTGTCGGCCCACAGCACATTGCAGTTGACAGAGTCGATGCCGAAATAGAGCACCTGGGCGCCATAGGTGGGATTCACAATGGCCGTGACGGTGCCGTCGGTGAGTTTCACGCAGCTGTCCCAGCCGCGATAGGTTACATACTCGGCTTCGCCGGTGCCGCTATGGCGCCCGGTGCATGCTGCAGCGATAATGGCCAGCAGCATCAGTGGAAATAGTTTCTTCATAGTTATGAGGGATTATATAGTTATGAGGGATTATATAGCTTGAAAAATGTCAGGGAATGGTGACCCGCACCATCAGCCGCTGGTAGAAAAGCATGCCGCCGGGGTAGAAGTTGAAGTCAAGCGATGCCAGAATGTCGACGTAACGGTTGCGGTAGGCATGAGCGTAGATGTTGAGGCGGTCGTAGAATTTCTTCTGATAATATGGCTCGCCCTGATATAGGCCGGGACCCATGGGCGACCACACCACCGGATTCGTGAGCAGGTCGTCGGGCGTGGCATGGGGGCGCTTGTTGTCGGCAAAGGTGGGGTCGGGGTAGTTGTAGCTCGGAAACAGCTCCTTGCCTACATAGAGGGTGTTTTTAACACCGAGGAAACGCCACTCTCCGGTCGCCTCCATGTAGAATCCGCAGGGAGTGCGCCATCCGGCATCGGTCTCGGCGCGGTTGCGCTCCACGGTGGCCAGCAGCCCGGCGCGGATGGTGAGCGAATCGATATGCACTTTGCTGCCGAGATCGGCTGAAAGATAAGGGTTGACGATGAAATTATCAACGATATGCTGCTGCTCGGGCGGCTGCTTCTGCAGGGCGTAATGGTTCATCTGCACATATCCGCCGAAGCCGAACCAGTTGCGGCGGGGCGACATCTGTCCGTGAAAAACTACGTTGAAAGCCTCGCGTTGGCGCCGCGTCTGCATGCCGCGCCAGTCGACATACAGGTCGAAGAATCCGCGCAGATGCACATACTGGAGCATGGCGCCGCGGATGTTTTTTTGAGTATAGCTCAGTGAGTCGCTCCAGAGATAGCCGGGCATCTCCTCCACAAGCTGCGTGCGGGGAAACATGCCCATTGAAAAGCGCCAGCGCTTGCCGCTGTGGCGGTAGTAAAGCGTGGGTGATACTTTCTGTCCGTAGAACTCGCACCCTATGGGCTGAAACCACACCACGCCGCCGGCCACGCGGTCGGTCTCGGTGAATTTTACCCCTGCTTCGGGAGCCAGCGAGGTGAAGAAATAGGTTTTGGCCGCCGAGCAGTCCGATGAACCCTCGCGGTTGTCGAACACCGATTCAAATCCCACATCCCATGTGAAGTCGACCCCGTAGGCTGCGAACAGGGGCAGGGCAAATGCAAGGAGCAACGATAATCTCAGACGTGTCATGGCCGGTTGATGGTTATTTCAGGTATTGGTATTTAAGGTGGAGCGTCGTTGCCGGCTCAGACGATGCGCGATGATGCCTCTGGGCGGGCAGGGTGCTCGAGCGGGGCACCGGGCCGGCGCATTTTCAGCTTGATTTCGTCGAAGCCGCGGCCATACACGCCGTTTACCTGGGCCTGAGTGATGAACGCGTCGGAATCAATCGATTTGATGATGCGGAATATGGTCACGGATTCAATTTTGCGACACATCACCAGCAGCACCTTCACATCCTTTTTGGAGTACCAGCCCATGCCGTCGAGCACGGTGCAGCCGCGCTGGGCCTCGTTGTTGATGGCCGTGGCGATTTCCTCCCATTTGGGCGAGAAGATGGTGAACTGCACGGCCTGCCGGTTGGTGTGAATCACCATGTCGGCCATGAAGGGGATCACAAACAGTGTGATAAGACCGTAGACCAGCGAGGGGACGCCTGCCTGGAAACTGAAGTCGGGCACAAAGAAAAATTTCAGAATCAGCGACGACGAGATGATGCACAGGTCGAAGTACATCATGGCGCGCCCGATGGTGACATTGCTCTTTTTCGAGGCCACGGCGGCAACAATATCGGTGCCTCCGGTCGAACCGTTGTGCACAAACACCAGACCTATGCCCAGGCCGCAGAGCACGGCGCCGATAATCACGTTCATAAAGGTCTCGCCAACCACAGGCGGTTGCCTGAACAACGGCTGGAAAAACGCGAATATCACTGAAATCACCACTACGCCGAAGAGCGTGCGGAACACAAACGTGCTGCCCACAATCTTCCATGCGATCGCGAGCAGCAGACAGTTCACGGTGAATATAGTGACGGAATAGGGGACATGGAAGCCGAAACAGCCGAATGTGATCATGTCGACAATCTGGCTGAGACCGGCCATGCCGCCGATCACCACTTTGTCGGGAGCCGTGGCAATGAATGCGCAGAACCCCAGGCCATACATGGCGATACCGATGATAATCACCAGATAATCCTTGGCGAAAAGCCACACTTTAGGTTTCTGAAAAGTCATGTGCAAAGGTGTTTTTTACGGTTGACTGGTTTGCCGTGACCCGGGCTGACTCGGTCGTCGGGTCGCGGCAGAAGGTTTCACCGTTGCAAAGTTACTAATCTTTTCGGAAACCTCACCCGCCCCCGCCATCTATTTTTACAGTTTTATAAGATGGCGGTTGCGGAATCTGCCAATAGGGGAGGATTCAGATGAGGCGGTATTCGCGGGTGGCGTCGAAGCAGGGGCAGGCTTTGGCGGCAAAGTCGCGGTGACCGCGGATTGTGGCGCGGGGATGCGCCAGATGGAGGGCTGTGAGCAGGCGCAGCAGCGAGGCGCGCTGAGCCGGGGTGCGTGTGTCGGCCGGACGTCCCGCGCTGTCGAGGCCGCCGACGTAGCACACGCCTATCGATCTGAGGTTGTGCCCGCGGCAGTGTGCGCCGGGCAGTTCAAGCGGGCGCCCGGCCTCTATGGTGCCGTCGAGGCGCACCACAAAGTGGTAACCGATGTCGGAGAACCCGCGCTGCCGGTGCCAGCGGCGTATGTCGGCGGCGCTGTTGTCGCGTCCGGCCGGAGTGGCGGAGCAATGTACGATGATGGTGTCGATTGTGCGGTTGCAGCTCATGCGGGGAGTTGCAGCCGCAGGGGTGTTTTCTGTCATAGCGATAAAGGTTTTGCAGTGTGTGCTGCAAAATTACGGTCGCGTATGACGGAAACGTATGCTAAAATGTTACATAGACCACCAAGGCAGCGTCTACCCCGGCCGCAGTCAGGGGGTGGCGACCCGGTGGAAATAGAGCAGCGAGTCGGGCGTGTTGTGGAAAATCGTGATATAGTCGCGGAGGACGCGGTCGGGGTGAAACGCGATGTCCTCGAATACCCGGCTTACGGCAGTGTTGGCATTGAAAACTCCTCCGTTGGCGAAAGCGCGGATGCGGGCGTTGAGAGGCTGTTTTTTTACAATGTCGTCAGCGGTGATGTCGTAACCGTAGGTGCGGATAAGCCAAAAATCGGCTTCACGGGCTTTAGTAAGCGCTTTTTCGTAGGGCATAGGCACCGATCCCGGCACATCCCCGGTGGGCACCGCCACATCCGCATTCGCGTCGCGGATGATTCTCACGGCGTAGCTCCCTTCGCCGGGGAGGGTCCATACACCTTTCTCGGGCATTTCGGTGAGCACGAGCGGCGTTTTGTCGAATCGCGAAGCCACGCTGCACAGCGAATCGTAGCGCGATTTGACGCTGCGAAACATCCGGTCATTCTCCCGGCCCATACCCTCGGCCAGCATGGAATAGAAACGGGTCCATTCCATACGTCCCATGGGCGAAAGCTCCATGTAGTCGGCGCACTCTATCACAGGAATGCCCGTGCGGTCGGCCACACCGTGCCCCGCGTCCTTGAAAGGGGAGATGAGGATGGCGTCGGGTCTGAGCGCCACAATTTTTTCAAGCGAGGGTTCCATCGACGACCCGATATCCACGATGCGGCCGTCGGCAATGCGTGCACGTATGGAATCGTCGGTGATATATTGCGCGTCAGCCACGCCCGCTATCCGGTCGATCTGTCCTGACTCGGCGAGCAGACCGGCATGAACCGATGAATAGACCACCATTCGCTGCAGCGGCAGACGCAGCGTGGGCAGTCCCGACACAGTGGTGGTGTCGGGGGCGTTGACCAGCCGGTATTGCGCCAGCAGCGCCGTGGTGTCCCAGGGATTGACCACCGAAATGATGACGGAACTGTCGGGGAGCGCATGGCCGCGGATAAACCGGGCCTCGGTGAAGATGTTGTCGGAGTAGTCGGCGTCGCCTTTCTTCTCCGCACATGAGGATGCTCCGACTGCGATCAGGCAGAGCGCGATGACGTATATCAGCAGTTGTCTTGTCATTCTGTTGGGTTATCAGCCGTCTGTTGGGTTATCAGCCGCGCGATGGCGAATTCAAGCATCGTGTCGATTCCCTCGAGTGCCTTTTGCGGATCCATGTCGACCTCGCAACCCGGCGTGGGCGCCACTCCGAACTCCGTGAGATTCCCCTCGGGATCGCGCAGGGGCGATGCCGAAAAGCGCACTCCCCAGCCGTTGGGCAGTTCCGACGAGAATGGCATCCCCGAGCCGCCACCGGTGGTGTCGCCTACGACGGTCACCTGCGGCAGCGACTTCATCACCGACACGAAATTGTTGGCCGCCGAGAAAGTGGAACGGTTGCAGAGCACCACAACCGGTTTCTCCCAGAGGATGCGGCCTTTGTCGGCGGGATTGAAATAATAGGTGTATGGTTCCGAGAAATCGTTGTGTCCGGGCCCGGTTTTGTGGCATATTGAGCCTGCGGGAATGCGCCGTGATATGAAGTGGCGCACGATGGTCTCTACATTGTCCATGCTGCCGCCGCCGTTGTCGCGCACGTCGATGATCAGCCCGTCGGCGGTCGACAGATACGACAGGATATAGTCGAGATTGCCGTCGCCCACGCCATAGGAGAAACTCGGATAATACATATACCCGATATTCTGCTCCAGAATGCCGTAGGTGATGCCGCAGGTGTTGCGGTAGTTGAAGTTGAAATAATTTTCCTGAATTATGCGCAGCTGGAAATTCTGCGGATAGTCGCTCCACCACTTTTTGTAATAGGAGGTGGCGAAAGGTGCCGACAGGTTGGTGTGGCCGTCGCGAAGCTCGTCGAGCATCTGCGAGCACACGTCGAACAGCTCCTCCTGTCGCATGGCGGATGATATGCGAGGGGCATAGCGGTCGTGCACTTCGTTCCAGTCCACATCCTTCTGCGCGAAGAAACAGTAGTGCTCGTCGATGATTTTCCAAAGCTGCTCGAAATTGCCGCGCGGATCGTCGGGAAATTGCTCCACATCGTGGCACCCGCCAACCAGCGGAATGACGATGGCGGAGGCTATTATGGCTGTGATGAATCTGCTGATTTTCATAATCTGCTGATTTTCATGAGCGGATGATTAGTAGGCCCACTCTACGTTGTTGCCCGATGGCAGGCTGCGGCGGGGTGAGACCGAGATGAAATCCGTGACCACGCCCAGCACGAAGGCGTAGGAGAAATTGCGGGTGGTGATGTGGTTCACCTTCTGCGAATAGATGTCGGAGCGGAAGCCCAGGCGCAGCGCGGTGTTGCCCAGACCGATGTCGGCCGTTACCAGGTTGTCCCAGCGGAAGAAGTTGCCGGGACACGCGCAGTGCACCAGCCCGTGGCGGTTGCCCAGATACATTTCGAAATACAGCTCGTCATATTCCGGCGAGAAGAGGGCGCCGACAAGCGGGAGCGCCGACTGCCAGCGGAGCGTGACGGGGAGGCGCCCGATGCGCAATCCGCGGCTGACGGCGCCGATTACGCCGAGCGTGAGGTCGGTCTTCAGCGCCGCGGGGTTGTTGCCGTTGCGGCGGTTGTACATGCCGCCGACATTAAACTGCGCCATGCCTCCGGCCTCGGCGCGGATGCCCAGCGGGAGTTGCCACCTGCGGGCCATCGACCATGCGGCGCTGATATTGCCGTAATATAGAGTGGCGTTGCCGGCCGGGTTGTGGGCGCCGCTGGCCTCGATGCGCAGGTTGAGCTGCTGGCGCCAAAGCGCCGGCGAGAACTTCATGGCCTGGCGCCGTTCATAGCTGAAAGCCACGTTCCAGCCTGTGTATTTCAGCGGCGAGAGGTAGGTGTCGAGCAGATGCGACGAGCCTCCTTCGAGCATAAATGCCTCGCTGACCGGTCGCAACGGCGCTGCGGCTGCCTTTGTGGCCTCCGGGGCGGCGGCTTGTGTGGCAGCAGCCTCTCTCGGCTCCTGCGCGAGAGCCGAGAGCGAAGCCGACAGCAACAGCAGGGCTAAAAGGAATCGTAGGGCTTTGGGTGATGACATAACTTGGGTATGGGATCAGAAAAGACGCTCCTGACCGATTATGGAATCGCGCACCTCCTCGTCGCTCATCTCCGGCTCGGCGTCGGGCGCGGTGGAGCCGTCGGGCGTGTCGGGCGATGCAGGATCGTCGGGATTGTCGATGTCGGCCTGCGCATCGGGGTTCGGGTCGATTTCGGTCACTTCGGCCAAGGTGTAGGTGGTCAGTCGTTTGCCCTTTGCTTTGAACGATTTTACTGCGATGAAATCGGTGGCGTCGACCTCCAGAGGCTCGCGGTGTGAGTCGTCCTCTCCGAAAGCTACGCGGAAACGTGCTCCCGGAGTGTCGGTGAGCAGTATCAGTCGCGATGCGGGGTTCTCGCCGATGAACGATGTGAGGCGGTTGACCTGCTCGAAGGTGAAGCGTTTGAGATATGGATATCCCTGGTCTGCGTCGAAGAGCACGGCGGCCCAGATGTGTGTGGGCCTGTACTTCTCTATGCGCAGGATGTCGTAGTGGTCGTAGTGGTTCGACGCCTCGAAAGTGGTGAGAATGTATTCGCCGCCGCGGGTGACCACCAGTATGCGGTCCTCGCCGAGGAATTCGCCAAGCAGCCGACCACGCCCCTCGTAGTTGAGGCGCATAACGTCGGGATCGTACCATACCTCGCGCCCTCCGAGGGTGGATGTGCCCTGCTCCTTGAGCGAGAAACGGTGCACTTCGTTGCGGGTGACCAGATTGCCCATGCTCTGACGTCCCTTGATGGCAAGCTCGGCGAAATCCACGTCGAGTTGCAGGCGCGTCAGCCGTGCCTTGGGCTTCAGAGTCACTTTCACCACCTCGGCCTCGCCGTTGGGATTGGCCGAGAACCATGCTATGCGGCTGCCGGGATTCCCCTGGGTGAGGTTATACTCCTTGTCGCGCGTGACTCCGGTGACTTTGAAACGCTTTTTGTAGAAAGCGCCTCCGCGGCCATCCTGATAGATCACGTTGTAGATCATGCGCTCGTCGCGGCGGTTGTAAATGCCTATGTGGCGCACATTCTTGCCTATGAACAGTTTCTCGGGCACACGCACCACCTTGTATCGGCCGTCGTTGTAGAACACGATGACATCGTCGAGCGCCGAGCAGTTGAACAGCATCTCGGTGTTGTCGTCGCGTTTCAGCCCTATGCCGATGAATCCGTCGGCTTTGTTGAAATAGAACTTTTCGTTGGCCTCGGCCACGCGCGAAGCCTCGATGTTGTCGAAGCCGCGCACCACTGTGCGGCGGGGGAATGCCTCGCCATATTTCTCCTTGAGCTGGAGGAACCAGTCGATGGTGTAGTCGGTGATGTGGTCGAGCCATCCCTGCAGCTCGGCGATGCGCTCGCGGTAGAGGGCGATGACGCGGTCGGCCTCCTTCGACGAGAATTTCAGTATGCGCTTCATCTTGATTTCCATCAAGCGGAGCACATCGTCGTCGGAGACGGGGCGGATGAGCTGCGGGAGGAACGGTTTCAGGCGGCGCTGCACATGAGCCACCACAGCCTCCATGTTCTCTCCCTGCTCGAATTCGGTGTCTTTGTAGATGCGTTCCTCGATGAAGATGCGTTCCAGCGAGGCGAAGTTCAGCTGCTCGTTTACCTCGCCGAGCTTTATCTCCAGCTCGCGGCGCAGCAGCTCGCGGGTGCGGTCGGTGCTGTGACGCAGGATGGCGCTGACGTTCAGGAACTGCGGTTTGTTGTCCTGGATCACGCAGCAGTTGGGCGAGATCGACACCTGGCAGTCGGTGAACGCATAGAGCGCGTCCATGGCCTTGTCGGATGAGGTGCCGGGCTGCAGATGCACTATGATGCGTGCCTGGTCCGAGGTGTTGTCGTCGACCTTGCGTACCTTGATTTTTCCATTCTCCGTGGCCTTGAGAATCGACTCGATGATTTTCGGCGTGGTTTTGGTGAAAGGTATCTCGGTGACGGCAAGGGTGGTGTTGTCGACTTTTTCGATTTTGGCGCGGACAAGCACTTTGCCGCCGCGCTCGCCGTCGTTGTAGCGGCTAACGTCGATGAAACCGCCGGTGGGGAAGTCGGGGAGGAGCGAGAACTCCTCGCCGCGCAGATGCGCCACGGCGGCGTCGATGATTTCGTTGAAATTGTGGGGAAGGATGGTCGACGACATGCCCACGGCCAGACCCACCACGCCCTGGAATAGCAGCAGCGGAAACTTCACCGGCAGGGTCACAGGCTCCTGCTTGCGCCCGTCGTACGAGGGCACCCAGTCGGTGATCTTGGCGTTGTAGAGTGTTTCCAGGGCGAAAGGCGACAGGCGTGCCTCGATATATCGGCCTGCTGCTGCGTCGTCGCCCGTGAGTATGTTGCCCCAGTTTCCCTGGGTGTCGATCAGCAGCTCTTTCTGACCGAGCTGCACCAGCGCGTCCTTGATCGATGCGTCGCCGTGGGGGTGATACTGCATGGTGTTGCCCACGATGTTGGCCACCTTGTTGTAGCGTCCGTCGTCCATGCGCTTCATAGAGTGCAGTATGCGTCGCTGAACGGGCTTCAGTCCGTCTTCGATGTGGGGCACGGCACGCTCAAGGATAACGTATGATGCGTAGTCGAGAAACCAGTTCTGGTACATTCCGCTCAGATGATGCACGGCAGAGGCGTCAAACCTGTTGGCCGGCTTATAGTCAGAGTGGCTTTCGGGTTCGATGTCGTTGCTGTCGTCCTGAACGGGCATGTCCTGCTCTTCTATGTTTTCGGGGTCTTTAATATTGTCGTCCATGATGATGTATGTCTGTAGAAAAGATAATGCAAATCGGTGTGGCTTTTGCAGCCCGGCTTGTTTTAGCTTGATGCCTTCGTGCGGCTTATCTTATGCAAGGATAATGCAAATCGAACGCAGAACCACTAAACCTGTTTGCTGAAACATGTTTAAG
>DAAN01000015.1 GCA_001701135.1 Bacteroidales bacterium H3 | reverse complement strand
CGCCCTATCGGTAACATTTATTTTTAAACAAGCTCTTAATTTTCACGTCAGCGTGCGGCAGCTCCCTGACGGAGCAGGGCGCCTGTGGCGGGGTCGTAGATGATGTAGATGGGATCCTTGCGGTTTGTGAAGGAGTTGGGCGCGAGGCCGTAGGTGATGCCGAGCTGGGCAATGTCGAGGGTGGTGTCTGCGCAGGTCTCGCCGTCGCACTGCAGGGTGGCTTTCACCTGGCCGGGAATGGTGTAGGGCACGCCGTTTTTGGGGAAGGGGAGTGTCTGTCCCTTTTCGTTGACGGGGGCTTCGCCGCGCTGCACCACGCGGAGGTCGAGATAGATGGGTGTGCCGGCGAGGTCGTCGGCATCGGTGAGACCTTCGATGGCCGAGAGGCGCGCGATGATGAGGCGTGCGCTGTCGGTGTCGTCGAGCGTGAGGTCGCTGACGGTGTAGGTGACCACTTCGGTGCGGGTCGATGTGGTGCCGATAAACATAGCCGTGAGGGCTTCTTCCTGGGCCTGGAGATTGTCGAGCATCAGCTGCATGGACTTGCCGTCGGGTGGCATGTTGTCGGCCTGGCCGCTGATGAGGTCGCTGCGGGTCTGGCGGATTGCGAAGATGGCCTGGGCGGCGAGCTCGGCACGTTTGGCTGTCGACTGGCTGCGCAGCATATCTTCCGACACGGCCTGACGTGCTGCGGGTGTCTCGAGAGGCGTGGGAGCGGCCTCGCGGGGCTGAGGTAGTTCAGGCATGGCCGAGGGGGCGGTCTCGTCGGTGTTTATGGCCAGGGGTATGCCGGCCTCGTCGAGTGCCACAACAACCGGGTTGCCGGGCTTGAACTGGATGGAGTAGCGCTCCTCGGGGTTGGGAGTGCCGTGGGTGTAGATTTTGGCCGAGAGGATGCGCGCCGAGTGGCTTTCGGCGGTTATGGGGTTGTTGACGTGGAGATATTTGGGGGCGTATTTGAAGAATTCGCCCGGTTTCTTCACGGTGATTTCAGCTTCGACGGTGATGTCGATTGCCGTGCGGGGGAGCGAGTAGACGATTGCGTAGTCGTTGGCCTTGGTGGCATTGAGGTGCTGCGCGGTCTGGGCTCCGGCTGCGGGTGCGCAGAGCAGGGCCGAAAGGAGGGATATATGGAAAAGCTTCATCTGAGCTGTTGTTTGAAGTGTTGGAGATTAAGGGGCCGGGCGGGGTTGTTTCCGGTGTGGGGTTATTTCATGGTGTCGCGGATGGCGATGCCGATGTTGGCTGCGATGTCGCCGGCGGTGACGCCATATTCGCCCTGCGCGGCCTGGGCGTATTCGCCTGCCACACCATGGATGTAGACGGCGATAATCGACGCTATCTCAGGGGGATAGCCTTGGGCGAGCATCGCCAGCAACAGGCCGGTGAGCACATCGCCGCTGCCGGCGGTGGCCATGCCGGTGCAGCCCGAGGAGTTGAAATATATCTTGCGGTCGGGACGCACGATGGCGGTGTAGTGCCCTTTGAGGATGATGAAGATACCATAGGCCTTGGCCATCTCCACGGCTTTGCGCAGACGGGCTTCGGCCGACGGCTGCGGGCCGAAGATGCGGTCGAATTCCCCTGCGTGGGGCGTGAGGATGGAGAACATGGGGAGGGAGTTGAGGATGGCGGGGCGGATGGCGATGCAGTTGAGAGCGTCGGCGTCGAGGATGAGCGGTTTGCCGATGGAGGCTACGAAATCCTCCAGCGCCTTGACTGTGAGTTCGTTGGTGCCCATGCCCGGGCCGACGGCGATGGCCGAGAAATCGCGCTCGGGGTGCATCTCGGTGATGAACTGCTCGCCGCGGTTTGCGCGGTAGAGGGCTTCGGGCACGGCAGTCTGGAGTATGGGGAATGCGGTGCGGGGCGAGCACACGGTGAGTTTGCCGATGCCGCCGCGCAGGGCGCCTTTGGCGGCGAGGACGGCGGCGCCGACCATGCCGTAGCTGCCGGCATAGAGCATGCCGGTGCCGAAATCGTTTTTAGAACAGAAATCCTTGCGGTGGCGCAGGCGACGCTGTATGTCGCGCTTCTCCACGATGCAGAATTCGGCCGGTTCGCGGTTCATGGCTTCCTGCGAAAGCCCCACCTCGAGCACCTTCCATTCCCCCACCAACTCGGCGTTGCCGGGGATGAAGAATGCCAGACGGGGGAACTGGATGGCCAGCGTGAGGGTGGCGTGGATGCAGTTGCGGTTGATGATGCGGGGGTTCCAGTCGCCGAACATGCCCGAGGGGAGGTCGATCGACACAACGGTGGGGTGCTCCTCGTTGATGTGCTGCACCAGCGAGAGGAAGCCTCCCTGCAGCTCGTCGCAGAGGCCGGCACCGAAAAGGCCGTCGACCACCAGATGCTTCGTGGTGATGTCGGGGGGATAGAACCGCGAGGTGACCTCATGGAAGTTCACGCCGGGCACCTCGGCAAGCAGCCTGTCGCGGGCGGCGAGGCACTCCATCGAGAGCTTGTCGCCGCCTATATTAAATAGGTAGATTTCAGGGTTGAAGCCATGCTCGCAGAGGCGGCGGGCGGTGGCCAGGGCGTCGGCGCCGTTGTTGCCGTAACCGGCGAAAACGATTGTGGGCTTCGATGCGTGCCAGCGGCGGCATATCTCGTCGGCCACGCCTTCGGCGACGCGCTCGATGACCTCTCCGGGGGAAATACCCTCGGATTCGACAGTCTGGCGCTCGATGGCCCTTATCTGTTCGTTGGTAAAGAGTTTCATCTGGCTGCAAAATTACAAATTATCTGCGAAAAAATGCAGCATCTGTTTTGTCAAGTGCTGAATTTTTTGCTAATTTTGCACAATTATTTCGAGCTGATGAAAGAAGTCATCTACAACGGGCTCACTTTCGTGCCCTATATATCCCATGAAACTATCACGGCGCGCATCCGCGAGCTTGCAAAAACCATCTCCGAGGAGCATCAGGGCAAACGCCCCTTGTTTCTTGTAGTGCTCAACGGCGCCTTCCCCTTCGCATCCGAACTGTTTATGAACACCGAGACCGATGCCGAAATCGCATTCGTGCGGCTGAAAAGCTACGAGGGCACCTCGAGCACCGGCAGCATGAAGCAGCTGATGGGGCTACACGACGACATCGAGGGCCGCACCGTGATCGTGGTGGAGGATATTGTCGACACCGGCTTCACCATCAGCCATCTGCTCGAGACATTGCGCGAAAAGCATCCGGCCGAACTCAAAGTCGCCACCCTGCTCTATAAGCCCGAGTCGCTCAAGTGCGCCGTCACCCCCGACTATGTGGGCTTCGCCATCCCTCCGAAATTCATCATCGGCTACGGACTCGACCTCGACGGTCTGGCCCGTAACCTTCAGGATATATATGTGCTGAAGGATCAGGCAGAAGCCTGACCCGCCCTATCGGTAACATTTATTATTAAACAAGCTCTTAGTTTTCAGGTAAAATTTTAGGTAGAAATGAATGTTGTAATCTTCGGTGCCCCCGGCAGCGGCAAAGGCACCCAAAGCGAAAACCTTATCAAGAAATACAAACTCCACCATATATCGACCGGCGAGGTGCTCCGCGACCATATCGCCCGCGAGACCGAGATCGGCAAGGTGGCCAAAACATATATCGACAAGGGTCAGCTCATCCCCGACGAGCTGATGATCGACATCCTCGAGGATATTATCCTCAACGAACCCAAGGCCAAATCGGGTGTGATTTTCGACGGTTTTCCCCGCACCATCCCGCAGGCCGAGGCTCTCGACGCGTTCCTGGCCCGCCACGGCCAGAGCGTGCACCATGTGGTTGGTCTCGAGGTGCCCGAGGATGAACTGATGGAGCGCATGATTCAGCGCGGCAAACAGACAGGCCGCGCCGACGACAATCCCGAGACCATCAAGAACCGTCTGAAGGTTTACCATGAGTCGACACGTCCGCTCCGCGACTACTACCTGAAATCGGGCAAGTACCGCGCCATCAACGGTTCGGGCAGCGTGGAGCGCATCTTCGACGACATCGCCCGCGCCATCGACTCCGAAAGTTAAGATAACGTTTAACGTTTACCAATCAGAATGTTAGAGAAAATACGGCAGCTCAAGGCCGAAATCGAAGCCCTGCAGGCGGCCTCACCCCAGGAGGTGGAGGCTCTGCGCATCAAATATCTCTCCAAAAAAGGTGAGGTGAACGCCCTCATGGCCGATTTCCGCAACGTCCCCGCCGATCAGAAAAAGCAGGTGGGCATTGAAATCAATCAGCTCAAAACCCTTGCCACGGAGAAAATTGCGGCTCTGAAAAGCGCCACCGAGAGCGTCGACACGCTCGACGAAGGTCTTGACCTGAGCCGTCCCGCATCGCCCGCGGCTCTGGGCACGCGCCACCCGCTGACGCTTGTGCGCGACGAAATCGTCGAGATTTTCCGCCGTCTGGGCTTCACCGTGGCCGAAGGTCCCGAAATCGAGGATGACTGGCACGTGTTCTCGTCACTCAACTTCGCCGCCGACCACCCCGCGCGCGACATGCAGGACACATTCTTCATCCAGCGCAACCCCGACGTGCTGCTGCGCACCCACACCTCGTCGGTGCAGTCGCGCACCATGGAGCACACTCAGCCCCCCATCCGCATAGTGTGCCCCGGCCGCGTATACCGCAACGAGGCAATCTCGGCGCGCGCCCACTGCTTCTTCCACCAGGTGGAGGGCCTTTATGTCGACAAGGGCGTGTCGTTTGCCGACCTGAAGCAGACGCTGCTCTATTTCGCCCGCGAGATGTTTGGCGCCGACACCGAAATCCGCCTGCGCCCCAGCTATTTCCCCTTCACCGAACCCTCGGCCGAGATGGACATCTCGTGCAAAATCTGCGGCGGCAAGGGGTGTGCGTTCTGCAAGCACACCGGCTGGGTGGAAATCCTCGGCTGCGGCATGGTCGACCCCAATGTGCTCGACGCCTGCGGCATTGACTCGAAGGTATACAACGGTTTCGCCCTCGGCATGGGTGTGGAGCGCATCGCCAATCTGAAATACCGCGTCAGCGACCTGCGCCTCTTCTCGGAGAACGATGTGCGCTTCCTCGAGGAGTTTGCCCACGCCCGCTGACCCTCGGCGTTGTTTTGTTAACTGTCATCAACGCCATAGACCGATGCTTGTAAAGGAACGCTATCGCCGGGTGATGGAGTGGTTTGCCGGCGCTATGCCCGAGCCGCGCACTGAGCTACACTACGACACTCCGTTTCATCTGCTGTTGGCGGTGATACTCTCGGCGCAGTGCACCGACCGGCGCGTCAACATGGTGGCGCCGGCGCTGTTCGAGGCTTTTCCCGATGCCGCCTCGCTGGCCCGGAGCGACGAGGCCACGGTCTATGAGTATATTAAATCGGTATCATATCCCAACAACAAGACCCGGCTGCTGCTGGGCGCCGCCCGATGCCTGTGTGAACGCTTCGGCGGCGAGGTGCCCGACAATCTCGACGATCTGCTCACCATCCCCGGCGTGGGACGCAAGACGGCCAATGTGATGCTGGCAGTGGTGTGGAACCGCGCCGCCATGGCCGTCGACACCCATGTGTTCCGCGTGTCGGAGCGGATAGGGCTGACCACCAACTCGCGTAACCCGTTGCAGACCGAGAAGGCTCTCATGCGCCACATCCCCGAAGCCGACATCCCCCGCGCGCATCATTGGCTGATACTCCACGGGCGGTATGTGTGCAAGGCGCGCCGCCCCGACTGCCTCAACTGCGGCATCCGCGAGTGGTGCCGCTACTATTCGCGCGGCATCCGCGACCTCGCAAAACCCGCGAGCAGAAATCTGCCCGAACAGTGACCGCCCCGTCGGTAGCAATTATTATTAAACAAGCTCTTTTAAGTGGAAAGCACGTTTCTGACGGCAATTGAGGTGATAGGCACCATAGCGTTTGCCATTTCGGGCATACGTCTGGCGGCCTACCGGCGCTTCGACTGGTTCGGCGCTTACACCGTGGGTCTGGTCACGGCCATCGGTGGCGGCACCCTCCGCGATCTGCTGCTCGACATTCCGGTGTTCTGGATGCAGACGCCTCTCTATCTCGGGGTCACGGCCTTTTCGCTGGCCGTTGTGATCCTTTTCCGCCGCATCCTTGTGAGCAGCAACCGCATGCTGTTTGTGTTCGACACCCTCGGCCTGGCCCTGTTTGTGGTCATCGGAATCGAGAAAACTCTGGCGGTGGGCTACGCCATGTGGGTGGGGATAGTGATGGGAATGATCACAGGCGCATTCGGCGGCGTGATCCGCGACATCCTCATAAATGACGAACCCCTCTTTTTCCGCAAGGACATCTACGCCACGGCATGCATTGCCGGCGGCCTGGTCTACTGGGGATGCTTCGAAGCGGGGACATCAGGCACCGTGTGCCAGCTGCTGTGCGCCCTGGCCATCATAGTGCTGCGCACATGCGCCCTGCGCTGGAACTGGCACCTGCCGGTGCTCTCCGCGCGCCCTCCGCGCCCCCCGCGTCCCACCGGCAAAATCCGCAAATAACATTTGGTTGATTGATATCGTTAACGCTGTGGAGGCAGTGGAAGGGCGACCTGTTATTTAGAGGGGCAGGCCTCGGCCTGCTCTTTCATCAGCTGCGCGGGGTCGGGGAGGGGGATTTTGGCGACGCGGCGCTCGTGGCGGCCTCCCTCGAATTTGGTGTTGAGGAAGATGTCGACGAGGTTGATGGCGGTGGCGGGGTCGATGAAGCGGCCGGGGAGCACCAGGCAGTTGGCGTCGTTGTGCTGGCGTGCCAGGCGTGCCAGGTCGGCGTTCCAGCAGAGGGCGGCGCGGATGCCCTGATGTTTGTTGAGGGTCATGCCGATGCCGTTGCCGGTGCCGCAGATGGCGATTCCGGGGTAGCAGCGCCCATCCTCGATGGCTTCGGCCGCGGGGTGGGCGAAGTCGGGATAGTCGCACGAATCGGCCGAGAAGGTGCCGAAATCTTCATATTCAATATCTTGCGATTCGAGGTATCCCTCGATGATCGACTTGAGTTCGTAGCCAGCGTGGTCGCTGCAGAGAGCAATTTTCATATTTCGGGCTGATTATTTGGGTTTTCGTCGGGGGATGGAGAGGGGGTGTCGGGTTCGAGCGGCTGCTCGACGGGAGCGCCTTCGGGGGCAATGCCTTCAGGCGTGGAGCTGTCGGTAGGCTCTTCTACGGGGGTGTCGGGTGGGACGCCGGGGGCGAGGTCGTCGTCGGTGAGCCCCGGGGGGAGTTCGGGTGCTTTGCGCGAGAGGGGGAGGGTGTAGAATATCGAGAATGAGCCGGCGAAGATGCCGTTGCGGACGCCGTAGCCGGGGATATACCATGGCTCGCCGGCGGGTTGTGCGGTTTCGTGGAGGATGGTGCGCAGGCGCACCTGCCACCCCATCGACACCGGCCCGAGGATTTTCACTTTCAGTCCGAAGACCACATGCAGATAGGTGACGTTGGAGGTCTGCCGGGGAAAGTTGACCGTCTGGCTCTCGCCCCAGTATGGGTCGTTGATGGTGACGTCGCGCAACTGGTAGTTGAAGTGTGACCATCCCAGCCGCAGACCGGCCACGAACTGATAGTCGGGATTGCTGTTGTAGAGGAAATTATAGTTGGCGCCGATGCGGAACCAGGGTGTGACGCCCACGTGGTAGGTGAAATTCTGGTCGGAGGGGGTGGAGGAGGCGTTGCCGAGGCCGAATTCCACCACGGGGATGTAGCGGTTGTGGAGGTTGAGTTCGGCCGAGATGCCTATGAGGCCATATTTCTGGCCGAATGCGCGCATGAGGGGATCCCAGATGTCGACGCCTACGGAGGCGCTGAACAGCAGCGGGTTGATCATCTTGGGCACGCGCCCTGTGGTGGTCTGCGCCGTGTCGGGCACCTCGATGCCGCTGATGGTGTCGACAAGGATGGTGTTGCCGGCCTCGTCGGTCATGCTCACCACGTTGGAGTAGTCGATAGAGTCGCCCGGCTGTTTGTTTTCGTTCTTGCCGATGATGTTTTTTGAGCCTTGTGTGACGGGTGTGACGCGGCGCTGGCCGCTGACATGCGCACAGACGCATGCCGCAAGGGCCACAACGAGCGCCACTGCCCGGAGCCGGCGCATCATTGCCCGTTCCCCTCCCCGGGAGTCTCCTCGTCGGGCGTGGCGACGCGGAAGAAGATCTGTATGCGTTCACGCTCCACGTTGGTGATCAGCGAGTCGGTGATTGCGATCGACTTGATGAGGTTGTGGGTGGTGCAGGCGCTGACGATGCGGTACTGATACATGGCGCCGCATTCGCTGGAGGCGAAATATGGTTCGGCGGTGTAGGTGAAGGTGAGGGTGTCGTTGAAAGCGGGGTCGTCGAGCCCTTGCTCCTTGTAGTCGTAGTGGATGAAGAAGCGGGTGACGGCGGCATCCTGCCGGAAGGGGAGGTAGACGCGGTCGCACCGCTGGCCCGAGATGACCAGCAGCGAGTCAGCCGGGGCGCCGACGCCGCCGAGGTCGATGGAGTCGAGCATGATGCGCTCGCCGTTGTTGCTGTTGTAGAACGCCATCAGGGGCAGGGCGCTGTGGTTGTCGGTGCACCCCGAGGTGTTGCACGCTCCGAGCAGCGGCAGCAGCAGTGCCGCGGCGGCAAGGGCGGGGAGGAGATGCGGAAATCTATGTTTGTGAGTCGTGGTCACGTCAATATTCCTTCTCGATTTCGTAATCGTTGCGGCGGGGCGAGTTGCGCACTACCAGTTCGCCCACGAAACCGGCCAGGAATAGCTGAGTGCCGAGGATCATGGAGGTGAGCGCCAGATAGAAGTAGGGCGAGTCGGTGACCAGAATGTAGTCGTGGCCCGAGTGCATGGCCCAGAGTTTGTGGGCGCCCACCACGATGCATGCCACCAGGCCGATGAAGAACATCAGCGAGCCGAGCAGGCCGAAGAAGTGCATGGGCTTTACGCCGAACTTGTTGGTGAACCAGAGTGTGGCGAGGTCGAGATAGCCGTTGACAAAGCGGTCGAGGCCGAATTTGGTCTTGCCGTATTTGCGGGCCTGGTGGTGCACCACTTTCTCGCCGATGCGGGTGAAACCGGCGTTTTTGGCCAGATAGGGGATATAGCGGTGCATGTCGCCGTAGACCTCGATATGCTTCACCACCTCGTTGCGGTAGGCCTTTAGGCCGCAGTTGAAGTCGTGGAGGTTGTGGATGCCGCTGACGCTGCGCGCCGTGGCGTTGAAGAGCTTGGTGGGGATGGTTTTCGACAGGGGGTCGTAGCGTTTCTGCTTCCATCCGCTCACCAGGTCGTAATGGTCGTCGGTGATCATGCGGTAAAGCTCGGGAATCTCGTCGGGCGAGTCCTGGAGATCGGCGTCCATGGTGATGACCACGCGCCCGCGGGCGCGACGGAAGCCGGTGTTTAGCGCCGGCGACTTGCCGTAGTTGCGGCGGAAGCACACACTGTGCACTTCGGCGGGATACTCCTCGGCAAGGCGGTCGATCACCTGCTGCGAGGAATCGGTGGAGCCGTCGTTGACGTAAATCACCTCGTAGGAGAAGTGGTTCCGGGTCATCACGCGGTGAATCCAGGCCTGCAGTTCGGGCAGCGATTCTTCCTCGTTGTAGAGGGGCACCACCACTGATATGTCGACAGGATAATTATCTTGATTGCTCATAAGTAAATGCTCAGACTGTTGTTAAACAAGCTCTTACTTGGCGGTTGTTTTAGTGTTGTGGCGAAAGAAAAGTCAGCGTGCGGGGTCGTCGGGCTTGTCGGAGAGGGGCACCCGCGCCAGCCTGGCGGCCACGGCCAGCAGCATCGACAGTATCGAGCCGGTGAACATTCCGGTCCACAGCCCGAAGAGGGCGAACACCGCGGGGGCGGGCAGCAACTTGCGGTCGAGGATGGTGCGGCAGTCGATGCCCATCTGCTGCACCTCGGCCGAGGGGTGGTCGGCAAGCCCGGAGGCGAGCATGCGCACCAGCTCGAGGTTGAAATCGGGCTGAATCCAGCGCACATAGATGTATGCCGCCGTGGTGGCTATCAGCGACCCGGCGCCGAAGGTGAGGATGCCCTGCATCCACAGCGCCGAGAATGTGGCCATGCCGTAGCAGTCGGTGTAGGTGCGCCGAAGCCACACAAACACCATGCAGGGCACTGCCAGCATCATGGCCATGATGGCCGACGGCAGCAGCTGCAACGACGGATTGCCCACCCAGAGGACCAACAGGAAGAACATCGCCGACAGCCACGCGCCGAGCCATGCGCCGTCCGAGCCGGCGCGCTGGTAGATGTTGTGCGGTTTGCGGCCGGCGGGAGCGCCTTTGCCGCGTGAGTCGGTGCTGTTCATTGCAGGCGGAGAAAGATGATGTGACTGATCTTCGGGCAAAGTTACAACTTTTTTTGCTAACTTTGCAGTCCTCAGGTTGTATATTATATATGTAGTATAAAAAATATAGCAATGAATGATATTGAACCGAGGGATGTCACCACCGAGGTGAAGTTTCCCGAAAACCTGAAAACTGTGGAGCACGAGGAGTTCGGCGGCGAACGCGCGCTCTTCAACACCCATGCGCTGCGGCTGCGCGACGTCACTTTCCACCCCGGGGAGTCGGCGTTGAAATGCTGCTCCGACATCGTGGCCGAGCGGTGTCTGTTCGAGGGGAAATATCCTTTCTGGCATGTGGAGAATTTCCGCTGCACCGACTGCGATTTCACCCCCGGCGCCCGTGCAGCGCTCTGGTATTCGCGCAATCTCGAGATGGTAAACTGCCGTGTCGACGCCCCCAAGATGTTTCGCGAAATGCACAATCTTTCGCTCGAAGGGGTGCGGATTCCCGACGCCCAGGAAACGCTCTGGAGTTGCACAGGTATAAAGCTGCGCGATGTGGAGGTGGCCAAGGCCGACTACATTTTCTTCCACTGCGCCGACATCGACATCGACGGCTACCGCCAGCAGGGCAACTACTCGTTTCAATATTGCCGCAACGTGGTGATCCGCAATGCCGTGATCGACTCGCGCGACGCTTTCTGGGAGACCGAGAATGTCACGGTTTACGACTCGGAGATCACCGGCGAGTTTCTCGGCTGGCACTCGCACAATCTGCGGCTGGTGCGCTGCCGCATCAACGGCACCCAGCCCCTCTGCTACTGCCACAACCTGCGTCTGGAGGATTGCATCATGGGTGACGAGTGCGATCTGGCGTTCGAGGATTCGGGACTCGCCGACTGCCGCGTCACATCCAATATCGTGAGCGTGAAGAATCCGCGTACCGGCCGGCTCCACGCGCTCTCGATCGGCGAGGTCATTCTCGACAGGAATATCCTCGCTCCAGCCGACTGCGCCATCACCACCGACATATGAAACCACCGGGCTGATAACGCTTCCCGGCAAATATAACGCTTCCCGGCAATGAATATAAAATATAATTTTGATGAAATCATAGACCGGCGCCGCTCGGGTTCTTACAAATGGGACTCGGAGCATGGCCGCGACCTCATCCCTCTCTGGGTGGCCGACATGGATTTCCGCGCGGCTCCCTGCATCACCGACGCGCTGCGCCGCCGGGTGGATCATGGCGTGTTCGGCTACACGCATGTGGGCGCGGGCTATTATCGCGCTCTCCGACAGTGGTTTGCCGGGCGCCACGGCTGGGACATCCGTCCCTCGCAGGTGATCTACACGCCCGGGGTGGTGCCCGCGTTGTCGGCCATTATCAAGGCTTTTACCTCGGCGGGCAACGGCGTGATAGTGATGACGCCGGTCTACAACTGTTTCTTCTCGTCGATCCGCAACAACGGCTGCCGGGTGGTGGAGTCTCCTCTGATTCTGGAGGCGCTCGACGACCACTATTTCACCTATAAGATTGATTTTGACTCGCTGGAGGCGCTCTGTGCCGATCCCGCCAACCGCATGCTGCTGCTCTGCAACCCGCACAATCCCGCGGGACGCGCTTGGACTCGCGAAGAGCTGCAGCGCGTGGCCGACATATGCCGCCGTCACCACGTGAAGGTGGTGAGTGACGAGATCCATTGCGAGCTGGTGTTCAACCACGCCGAGTATGTGCCTTATGGCACGGTCGACCCGCGAGCCGTGGTGTGCGTGTCACCGTCGAAGGCGTTCAATACCGCCGGGCTGCAGATCGCCAACATAGTGGCGCCCGTGAGGAAGGAGCGCGAGGCAATCGACCGGGCCGTCAACATCAACGAGGTGTGCGACGTGAATCCGTTCGGCCCGGTCGCTCTCGAGGCGGCTTACTCCGACAAAGGCGCCGAGTGGCTGTCGCAGCTGCTCGACTATCTCTATGCCAACTATGAGGTTGTGAGCCAGGCGGTGGCCATGCAGCTGCCGAAATGCCGCGTGGCTCTGCTCGAGGCCACCTATCTTGTGTGGATCGATGTCAGCGCCCTTGGTGTGCCTGTCGACGAGCTGTGCCGCCGCATGAAGGATGAGACGGGAGTGTGGGTGAATCCCGGCACCATGTATGGCGCCGAAGGGTTTATCCGAGTTAACATAGCCTCTCCGCAGGCGCTGCTGTCGCTCGCCATGGTGCGCATGGTCGAGTTTCTGCAGAAATTCTGAAGTGTGAGCGGTGGCGGGGATAGCTGAAATACAGTCGGGCCGCGACCTCACGCGCCGCCAGTGTCTTTGGCTGGCGGCAAAGCTGTCGTGGCCGGCCATGATGGCTCAGCTGTCGAGTATCGTCATGCAATATATCGACACTGCCATGGTGGGGCGCCTTGGTGCCGACGATTCGGCCTCGGTGGGGCTTATGGCCTCTTCGCTGTGGCTTTTCTGGGGCATCTGCTCGGCCGCCACGGTGGGATTCTCGGTGCAGGTGGCCCACCGCGTTGGCGCCCGCGATTTCGAGGGTGCCCGCAAGGTGCTCAGGCAGGCTCTGCTCGCAAGCGTGATTTTCGGAAGTGCCGTGGCCGCCGTGGGTGCAGCCCTGGCGCCGTCGCTCCCGGCGTGGCTCGGAGGCGGTCCCGAGGTGTGCCGCAATGCGTCGCTCTATTTCCTTGTGTTCGTGCTGGCTCTGCCGGTGCTGATACTTAACTATTTAGGGTGCGGAGTGCTTCGTGCCTCAGGCAATATGAAAGTGCCGGGCGGACTCAACGTGCTCATGTGCGCCCTCGATGTGGTCTTCAACTTTTTCTTCATATTCCCCACCCGCGCGACTGTAGTTTTCGGCGCTGAAATCACGCTCCCCGGTCTCGGATTGGGTGTGCTCGGGGCTGCGCTGGGCACTGTGCTGGCCGAGGTGATCTGCTCGTCGCTGGTGATGTGGTATCTCTGTTTCCGACAAGATGGCATGCGCATCTTCGGCACAGGCGAGCGGGGGAGCTTCATGCTGCGGGGCACGGTGCTGCGCAATGCGGTGAAGGTGTCGGTGCCTGTGGCTGTGGAACATGCCATTATCTGTAGCGCGCAGATAACCGTCACGCTGATTGTGGCGCCGCTCGGGGTGGTGGCCATTGCGGCCAACGCGTTTGCCGTCACGGCCGAGAGCCTCTGCTATATGCCGGGCTACGGAATCGGCGACGCAGCCACGACCCTTGTGGGGCAGAGCTACGGCGCCCGCCGTTTCCCTCTGGCACGGCGGCTTGCGCATGTGACTGTGGGGATGGGCGTGGCGGTGATGACGCTGATGGGTGTGATCCTGTGGCTCTGCGCCCCCTATGTGATGGAGATGCTCTCGCCGGTGACAGCCATCAAAGAGTTGGGCACGCAGGTGCTCCGCATCGAAGCCTGGGCCGAACCGATGTATGCCGCCTCCATAGTGGCCTACGGCGCCATGGTAGGCGTCGGCGACACCATAGTGCCCGCAAGTATGAACTTCCTGAGCATCTGGGTGGTGCGTATCCCCGTGGCTGCATTCCTTGCCACCCGCATGGGACTGCCGGGAGTGTGGCTCGCCATGGCTGTGGAGCTAACCTTCCGCGGCATCATCTTCCTGATACGTCTGCTGCGCGGCCGCTGGCTTCGCCACGGACTCCACACCACGCCCCTTCCCGGGGTGTGACATTCAATCACGTTTCAATCTATATCAACCTATAAACAAATGACTCTATCGCGAAAAATTTTTACTTTTGTTCTCTGCGCCGCCGGTCTCATGCCGGCTGCTGCTCAGGAGAAGATTATGTTTCTTGACGAAGGTACATATCAGACCGACAACGGCCGTCTCTCTTATTTCGAGGATGGCGGCATAGTCAGCAATCAGCTGTTCATGGACGCCAACGGCCGGAAGTTGGGCAACACTCCCAACTACATTCTGCAGATTGACGACAACAGGCTGGCTATTTCGGTGAATGTTTCCAATGTCATACAGTTTATCGATACCAAGGGTAAGGCGATTGCCGCCATCGAAGGTGTGCCCAACAGCCGCTGCATGGTGTCGGACGGCACATCGCTCTATGTCACTTCCTACGCCCATGAAGTGGAGGTAAACGGCTCCATCCGCACATTCACCCGCGGTTTCGTGGCTAAAATCGACCTGACGAACTACAGCATCACCGATGCCGTGGAGGTCGGTTACGAGCCTGAGGGTATAGCTCTCTACGACGGCCATCTCTTTGTGGCCAATTCGGGCGGTTATTCCTATGCCGAGGACCACGACTATGAGCACACCGTGAGCGTAGTCGACGCCGCCACGATGAAGGTGACACGCACCGTGGATGTCAGCGCCATAAATCTCTACGGCTACATGAGCATCTCCGGGCAGTATCTCTGCATCAATTCGCCGGGCGACTATTACGAGGAGGGTCCCTCCACCGTGATTTTCGACTGCCGGGCCGCCATTGATTCCAAGCCCGACGGGCAGTGCAGCGCGAAACTCAGCTTCCCCTCGACTTACAACACCGTCATGCCCGACGGTAATTTCCTGACCATCGGCTCAACCTATTCATCCCTGACGGGTGATTTCTCATATTCCAAAAGCATAATCAACCCCGCAGAAGTGATGCGCACCGGTGGCAGCGGCGGCGTGTCAAATGCCCTCCCCGGATCCGTGGCCGCCGACATCGCCGGGATGCAGACCCCCAACAGCATCTATGTGAATCCCTACACGGGTTATATCTACGCCACCGACGCACGCGACAGCACTTCGGCCGGCCGTCTGTATCAGTGGACCCCCGAGGGTAATCTGAAAGGCACCTACACCACCTACATCAATCCGGGCCATATTCTTGCTCTCCCGCCCGACGGACATTTCGGCGGCATCGACGGCGTCGCCCCCGACGCAGGCGCGGAGCCGTATGAGGATTCCATCATCTACAATCTGCAGGGCATCCCCGTAGTCAATACCGTTCCGGGCCAGATCTACATCCGTGGAGGCCGCAAATTTATTCAGCGATAAATGAAACCAATAAGAAATCTGCTGGCAGGCGTGCTGTGCGCCGCCGGTCTCTTGCCGGCTGCGGCTCAGGAAAAGATTCTGTTTCTCAACGAAGGAATGTGGCAGGCCGACAACGGCCGCCTCTCTTACTTCGAGGACGGGAACATCGTCAGCAACCAGTATTTCCGCGACGCCAACGGCCGGAAGTTGGGCGACACCCCCAACGACATAGAGCAGATCGACGACAACCGTCTGGCCATAGCGCTGAACTGGAGCAACATCATCCAGTTTATCGACACCAAAGGGAAGGCGATCGCCGCCACCGAGGATGTGCCCAACAATCGCTACATGGTGTCGGACGGCAAGTCTCTGTATGTCACTTCCTACGCTCACGATGTGACGGTCAACGGCGCAGCACGCAGTTTCACCCGCGGTTTTGTGGCGAAAATCGACCTGACGAACTACCGCGTCACCGCTGCGGTTGAGGTGGGTTACGAGCCTGACGGCATAGCGCTCTACGACGGCCACCTTTTCGTAGCCAATTCGGGAGGCTACGCCTTTCAGGAGGACCATGAATATGAGCGCACAGTCAGCATCATCGACGCCGCCACAATGAAGGTGACGCGCACGGTCGATGCCGGCGCCATCAATCTCTACGGCCACATGAGTCAGTCGGGGCAGTATCTCTGCATCAATTCCTCGGGCGACTATTACGAGGCTGACGCCTGCACGGTGATTTTCGACTGCCGCGCCGCCCTCGACGGGAAGCCCGACGCACAGTGCCGCGTGGTGCTGAGCCGTCCGTCGATATATAACACGGTGACACTCGACGGCAAGTTCATGGCTGTGGGCGCCTCTTATTCCTATGTCACCGGCGAGTCGAATTTCTATACCCACACCATCGACCCGGCGGAGGTGATGCGCACCTCGGGCCGCAGCGGCGTGTCGACCCGTCTGCCCGGCACTCTCGCCGACGACGTACACGGCATGCAGAACCCCTACAGCCTTTACGTCAACCCATATACGGGCTACATCTACGGCACTGACGCGGGCGACAGCACATCGGCCGGACGTTTCTATCAGTGGACTCCCGAGGGGCGCCTCGCAGGCGTGCACAGCGCCTATATCAATCCCGGTCACATCCTCGCGCTCCCGCCCGACGGACATTTCGGCGGCATCGACGCCGTTGTGGCTGATAACGACGCTGCCGCTCCCGCCGATTCCACCATCTACAATCTCCAGGGCATCCCCGTGACCGATCCCATCCCCGGGAATATCTATATCCGTGCCGGCAAGAAGTTTGTAAAACGTTGATTGTTATATTGTTGGCCTTGTCCTACGCTTGCATACACGTATGGGGGCTGTGTGGGGCGGCGGCATTCCTGCCGCCGTTCAATTGATAATAGCACTTAGAGCCAGATATATACCAGATATATACCAGATATATATAGGTGGCAAGAATGCTATAGGCGGCAAGAATGCCGCCTCCCCACAACTCGCCTCCCCACAACTCGCCTCCCCACAATCCTCCGGTCGAAAAAAAGAGGGTGTACCAAAAAACGAATTTTGATACACCCTCTCCTGCATTAATGTAAACCGGTGGCAGATGCCGATCCGGGGCTAAGAAAAATCAGGGTATGAATAATGCATCGGCTTATGAAAAGCTTCAGCGGAGGAAAAGCATCAGCGGACGATGAGACGTCTGGATTGGCCGTTTAGGCTTACGATGTAGTAGCCTGAGGCGAGGGAGCTGACATCAATGGTGTTGTCGCCTTCGTTGACACCGGCCGAGAGCACGCACTGACCTGCGATGGCGAAGATGCGCAACTCGCCTGCCTTGGCGGTGGCTACGTTGATGTAGGAGTCGGCGGGGTTGGGTGTCATGCTCCAGGTGTCAGTGGTACCGACTGCCACATCTTCCACTCCGGCGGGCTTGAACACGGTCACTTCTACATTGGCGGTGACAGGTTTTTTGTAGAGTTTGTAGCTGGTGGCGGTGATTGTGGCTTTGCCTTCCGATACGCCGGTCACCTTACCGTCGGCATCGACAGTTGCGATGCTTTCATCGCTGGAGGAGAACTGTGCGGGTGCTGCCTGGTTGTCGCCCGGCTTGATGTCCCATTCGAGCTGACAGGTGCCGTCGACCGATACTTTGGGATTCTCGGTAGTGAATGTCAGCGAGGTGCAGGGTCTGTAGAACATGATGTGGATAGGACGTTCGAGGGCGAAGCCGCCGTCAGCGGTCTCGACAGTGATGTAGGCGTCGCCGGCTACGTCGGAGCGGTTCCACCACAGTCCGGTCGAGGGTTTGGTGACGGTGGCCAGTCCGGCTTTGGAGAATGCCACGTTGTCGGGGTTCGACGAGGTGTAGATGATGTTCTTGTTGGTGGCGTTTTCAGGCTCTACGTAAGCTGTGAGCGACTGCTGGTTGCCCCAGTTGCCCCAGCTTATGTTCATGATGCGGATATCTTCGTAATCGCCGTCATAGGATATGCCTGTTACGGGGGTGAAATCGGTGCTGCCTCCGACGGTCACCTGGCAGGCAAGAAGATTCCGGTCGCTGTCGGGTTTGCGGAGATAGAGCATGGTCTGGCCGATGGATGTGGGGAAGATGGTGTTAGTCTCGGCCTTGACGCGGGCAATGGCGGGATCGTCGCTGACCCATGTGGCATCCTTGCCGAAATATTCCTCGATGATAGCCTGCGACACGGGGTTGGCGCGGCCACCCATCTCGGTGGTGACTTTGAGCATGTCGACGTCAGCAAAGGTGTTCAGGGGCACCTGCTGGTCGGGCAGAGAGCCGTAGCGGCCCGATGAAACGCCTGCGCTGAAGTTGGGGTTTACACCCTTGACGGTGATTGCGCGGTGTGCGCCGGGGCCGCTGCCGTAACCTTCGGGATCGAGGCAACCGTTGAGCACGGCGAAGGTGGAGCCTTCGGGACGCACAGGCACGTCGAATTCAAAGCGCTGAGCTTTAGGATTGTAGTTGAAGTCATACTGGCCGGTGCCGATGAGCAGACCCTTGTCCATTACATCGTCGTTGTAGACCACATGGCAGTTGCAGTTGTATATGCCGGCGAGTTTGCCCGACACATGGTAGAGACCGGCGAGCTGCAGCTTCACATGGTCGCCGGGGAGGATATATTTGTCGGCGCGGGGATAGACGATTTCGCTGGTCATGGGCTTGGCGCTGAGCACCTGATATGAGGCGTTGCCCGAGGCGTCGGCTGTGCGGATGATATTGCGCCCGAAGGTGAGCAGCACGGTCACGGAACCGTCGGCGTTGGAGGTGACATTCTTCGCGGAGAATGCGTCGGGATAGCTCACGGTGTTCTTCTCGCTGTCGACCACGGGGTTGGCTACGGTTACGGTGCAGCCTGTCTGCGGGGTGAAGGTGAGGCTGTAGCCCGGCTCGGTAGCGAGGTAGTAGAGGATGTCGTGCTCGGCATCCATGGGATTTGCGGGTTTATAGGCGAGGTGGATGTTGTCGGCGGGCATGGCGTCGGTGTCGGCGTCGACGGTCACCACGAATGTGCCGGTGTTTTCAGCCCAGATTTCGCTCCAGTTCTTGCCGTTGAAGCCCAGGGCGTTGTAGCGCACCTGCACGATGGCGGTGCCGGGAGCTTTGGGTGTGATGTGCCCTTCGGCGTCGACCTCGATTACGGAGTTGTCGGGCTGGAAGTCGGTGTCGAGCACGGTGTAGTAGAATTCCGGTTCAAGGAAGTTGTTGCCGGTGATGGAGGCGGTGAGCTGCCATGTGCGGAGGTTCACGATGTCGTGATAGCCCCCTTCGCTCTTGAGGTTGAGCTGTCCGCGCTGATTGATGTTGAGGTAGATGTCGGCGTAATACTGCGACTGGTCGTCGTGGCTGAAATAATGGTCGGTGTGGGCCGACAGGGTTTCTTCGGTCACGGTAATGTCGGGAGTGCTCGAGGGTTTGAACCAGTCTGCGATGGTCATTGAGCCGGGACGCACCACGCGGTAGGCCAGCTGGCTGGCGGTGGAGGGCACGTTGAAGGTGTGTTTGGTCATGCCGTCGGTGGTTTCCTGCGACACTTCGGAGTAGACGATGAATGGCGCGTAATGTTTATTGCCGGGTTTCTGCGTTACAGAGCAGACGGCATCGGAGGGAGCGGTGACGGTGACTGTGACGTCGGCACGGACAACCGTTGCCGTCAGCACCGTCAGTGCGAGTGTGAGTAGATGTTTTAGCTTCATAAAGTTTTTATTGATTGGTTGAAAATTCCAACAATTAAACTTCATGAAACCACGGCGGCGCACGCAGAGAGTCCTATGCGGGCTGCACCTCCGCAAAAGCAATGGTTTTGACGGCGGGGAAGTCTTCCTGAGCGTTGTCGCGTAGCTTCGATGAAGATATGTGCGGAGATGCAGGTCTTCTGACTCAGCTCCATTTCCTGCACCCGCCTTCCCGGCCATCTTAGGCCAGTGGCATATCGGGTGCCTGTTCTCGGCAATGCTGTCGGATTTCAGCGGTGAATTACCGCCTGATATGGATGACAGCATTGCGTCGGAGCAACACAGCAGCGCGTCTGTCGGGGATTCTCACCCCGTTCCCTTGCGCCGTCTCTTTCGCGGCGCGGCAGACACCTCCGTAATCTGCCCGCAAAGTTAAACAAAATCTCCCTAACCGCCAAACCTTTCCCAATGCTGCGCCTCTAAATCAAAAAGAGGAGGGTGTCGAAGAAGGACCGCGATATGTGGTAGAAAAGAACTTAAAAAGTTGCAAAGTTCCCAATAAAATGATTATCTTTGCATCAAAATTAGGAATATGACCATTGCTGATTGGGTACGTCATCGTGATATGACCGGTAAACCATGCTTCTCTTTCACTGAAGTAAGAGAAGCATTTCCCATGTCATCTGATAAGACTATTGCCAATTCCCTCAGTCGTCTGGTAAGTCGAAAATTATTGGCACTGCCGGCAAAGGGGTTTTATTGCGTGATACCATCGCAGTACGCGCTCCATGGAGTGCTGCCTCCATCCTATTATGTAAATCAGTTAATGACATATTGCGGAAAACCTTACTATGTCGGATTGTTGAGCGCCGCAGTCTTCTGGGGTGCGGCGCATCAGAGGCCGCAACAATTCTCGGTAATGACAGTTCCTCCCAAATTCCAACGGTCTAAAAACAGGAATAATTTATTGCTATGGTTCTATAGGCAGTCTATCCCGGAAAAATTTCTCCTTGAAAAAAACACTGAGACATCTTCGGTTAAATATTCCAACGCAGAATTGACAGCCTTGGATTTAGTTCAGTTTGAACAACATATCGGTGGATTGTCACGAGCTGCGACAGTGCTTTCAGAGCTTCTGGAGAATACGGAATTCAATGGAGCCTCAAAGGAACTATTTTCTTACACAACGCTCCCCACCATTCAGCGGCTTGGATATATTGTGGATATTATACTTGAAGATAAGGTGCAGGCAGATGTTATCTATCGTGAAATGACTAAATATAGAAACAAGATTCAATATTGTTTTCTAAGCAATAGTCATAAGCGCGATAAGGAATTTGCCAACAAGCGATGGCGAGTATATGTAAACGTCGAAATAGAACCTGATGATATATGATACCAAGAGAATCAATTTTGGAATGGAATGAATTCCTTCCATGGCAAGACAAGGCTATGGTGGAGCAGGACTTGATTATCTCACGTGCTCTTGTGGCGATTTTCAGTGATGACTTCCTCGCTTCGCAACTTGCTTTTCGCGGCGGAACGGCCCTGCATAAGCTATATCTCAGTCCACAGCCCAGGTACAGCGAGGATATTGATCTCGTACAAATCACCGCGGGACCGATTAAACCTATAATGTATCGCCTCGGAGAAGTTCTGGAATTCTTGCCCAACCGTGTTACCAAGCAGAAACGCTATAATAATACCATGCTCTTTCGGCTGGAATCAGAGATTCCTCCGGTTGTGCCTGTCCGCCTGAAGATTGAAATAAACTGCTTTGAGCACTTCAATGAACTCGGTTTGGTCAAAGTCCCGTTTGAGGTCGACAACTCATGGTTCTCCGGGAAGTGTGAAATCACGACTTATAAACTCAACGAATTACTCGGCACTAAGTTAAGAGCCTTGTATCAGCGAAGGAAAGGTCGAGATTTATTCGACCTATATGTGGCATTGACCAAGGCGAATATAGACACCGATGAGATAATACGTTGCTACAACCGCTATATCGGATTCAGTGTGGCTCAACCTCCTACAAAAAAGCAGTTTCTGCTCAATATGGAAGAGAAGATGATCGACAGCGAGTTTCTTGGTGATACCGCAATGCTGCTTCGCCCCGAGTTGGATTTCAATGCAGATACAGCCTATAATCTTGTTCAAAGAGAGCTTTTGGTAAAACTCAAATGACTATCATTTTGCGGGGGATAAAGGATCGGAGGGTTTGAAGCACGGTCTCTAATGTGCGGTGCCGGATGAAATCTTTGCGTGTGTAGATCGAGACGCTGCGTTTTGAGACGAAGTCGCCCTCGATGGGTCGAACGTTTTCCCGCTGTTCGGGGGTGAGAAACTGGAGATGCATTTCGGGTATGATGGTGAAACCTCCGTTGATGTCGACAATCCTTATCAGGGTGTCGATGCTGCCGGCTTCATAGATATGGCGTCCGATGCTTCTTGATTTGCAGAAGCTGAATGCGCTCTCCCGCATACACTGCGATTCTTTCATTATCCACATTTTTTCATGCACCAGGTCGGCCGGATTGAAGGCTTTTATTTTAATAAGGCAGTCCTTGGCCATATACACATGAAACGGTTCGCTGTAGAAGTGCTTTTCCTCTATCTCCGGAGCGGCCAGCCCGCTGACGGCAATGCCAAGGTCTATCTTGCCGAGTCTCAGGGCTTCAACGATAGCTTCGCCTTTCATTTCGTTTACTGTAAGCTTGACGTGGGGATAGCTGCCTGTGTATCCCTTTATGAAGCGGGGCATAAGATATGGCGCTATTGTGGGGCCAACCCCTATTGAAAGCGGGCCGCTTACCTCTCCCTTTTGCTCGGCAACCGTCTCTTCAATCCTGGCTGCACTGTTCAGTACAGCTTCGGCCTGCCGGATGACCGTCTCGCCGATTGCCGTGGGGCGTACGCTTTTGTTGTTCCGTTCAAAAAGCCTTACGCCGAGCTCATCTTCAAGCTTTACAAGTAATGCGCTGAGAGTGGGCTGCGTGACGTCGAGTTCGGCGGCAGCCCGTGCAAAATTGCGGTAGCGGTCGATTGCTACAATGTATCTTAATTGCTGTAGTGTCATGATAAATAAATTCGATGCAAAGATAATTAAATTCTGTTGTCGGTCTATTATCCTATAGGTAATTTTGCAGCAGGAAAATCAAATAGATCGGATAAAAAATTTTTGAACAGTCACTTGTCAAATGTCACAGAAAAGATTTCACAGATATTACCCCACGAAGAGCCTGCCGCTATATTGGATTCTGCTGGTTTATCTTGCCATAGGTTTCTTCTTTCCTGTCATCGGATTGCTGGCTCTTGTGTGCATGATCGCGCCGGTTGCCTTTGCCGTCAGCCGCGGACGGTGGTGGTGCGGCAACGCATGCCCCCGGGGAAATATGTATGACCGGCTCCTTGCGAAATATTCACCTCACCGTCCCATACCGGCTTTTGTAAGGACATTCGGATTCAGGCTGTTTATGGTACTGTTCATCTTTACGATGTTTGGTGTTCAGATGTATTTTGCATGGGGCGACTGGAATGCCATGGGGCGTGTGTTCTGGAACATCATATTGATCACCACCATTGTCGGCGTCACTCTGTCGTTTATTTACGCGCCGCGCACCTGGTGCTCGTTCTGTCCTATGGGTACACTGTCATCGTGGGTCACACCCCGCAAAGCTCCTTTCCCGGCGGCTTTCACAAGCGTGAATGTAGCTTCGTCCTGCACTACCAAGTGTAAGAACTGCGCCAGAGCGTGCCCCATGCAGATTGCTCCCTATGAAAGCCGCGGCAACCATGCCGGCTATCTTCACCCCGATTGCATTAAATGTGGCAAATGCGTTGCATCATGTCCCCTCAAGGTCGTAAAAATCAAACCTAACAAGATATCATATGATAGTTCTGAACAAAAATCTTTGCCCGCATGACCATGTGTGTCCCCTCATAAAACTGTGCCCAGTCGGAGCAATCGCCCAAGGGCGCGACGGCTACCCGACTGTAGACCACGACAAATGTATAGAGTGTGGCAAATGCGTCCGCTCTTGTCCTAAGAAAGCTATGACAAATCAGGAGCAAGCTCTGACAAATCAGGCAACCCGCTGATTCACCCTCCCATCCGGATAGAAAAAGCGCTGTGTCAAGCATTTTGACACAGCGCCTTTGTTATTGTAGGACTTGTTTAATCGTAAACAAGTTTGTGGTTCCGGAGATTATTCGCCGGGGATGATTGCTTCGGAGGGGCAAACTTCTGCGCAGGTGCCGCATTCGATGCAGGTGTCGGGATCGATGTGGTAGATTTCACCTTCTGAAATAGCCTCTACGGGGCAGTTGGGGAGACAGGTGCCGCAGGCGACACACTTGTCGGTGATAACGTAAGCCATTTTATTTTAATCGATTAAAGTTTATAGATAGTGTCGTGACACTTTATTTATCCAGTATCGTCTGCAAAATTAGGCTTTTTCGCGCGAAACGGCTGTTGCGGGGATGGTATTTAACGAAATTTAACTGTCGGTTCAACATCTTTAATCATCCCGAAGGTGTTGTATATATACCGGAGCTATGCTCTCGGCGGGGCGATGACGCGATTAAAGAAAAATTTCCTTAAACGTGTAGCTTTTCAGAAAAAATTGCGTACCTTTGCACCCGATATAGAGCAGACAATTCAAATTTACCCAACATATTTTTTCTACGATCATGACATTAGAAGAAGTAAAGAAAGCCCGTCTGGCCGGCGTTGAAGCCGACCTCCAGAAGTACGGCATCGAGAACGTCAAGGAAGTGGTCTACAACCCCACTTACGAGGAGCTTTTCAAAGAAGAGACCCTCCCCAGCCTCGAAGGCTATGAGAAAGGTGTGGTAACCGAGCTTGGCGCTGTCGACGTAATGACCGGCGTTTACACCGGCCGTTCCCCCAAAGACAAATTCATCGTACTCGACGACAAGTCGAAAGACACCGTGTGGTGGACAACCGAAGAGTACAAGAACGATAACAAGCCTGCTACCCAGGAGGCCTGGAAAGAGTGCAAGGATCTGGCAGTAAAAGAGCTGTCGGGCAAGAAACTCTATGTTGTCGACGGCTTCTGCGGCGCCAACAAAGACACCCGCATGGCTGTGCGCTTCATCATGGAAGTGGCATGGCAGGCTCACTTCGTGACCAACATGTTCATCCGTCCCAACGCCGAGGAGCTGAAGGACTTCACCCCCGACTTCATCGTCTACAACGCCTCCAAGGCAAAACTCACCAACTACAAGGAACTCGGCCTCAACTCCGAGACCGCTGTGGTCTTCAACATCACCTCGCGTGAGCAGGTAATCATCAACACCTGGTATGGTGGTGAAATGAAGAAGGGTATGTTCTCCATGATGAACTACTTCCTTCCCCTCAAGGGCATCGCATCGATGCACTGCTCGGCCAACACCGACATGAACGGCGAGAACACAGCCATCTTCTTCGGTCTCTCCGGTACCGGCAAGACCACCCTCTCGACCGACCCCAAACGTCTCCTTATCGGTGACGACGAGCACGGCTGGGACGACAACGGCGTGTTCAACTTCGAGGGCGGCTGCTACGCCAAGGTCATCAACCTCGACAAGGACAGCGAACCCGACATCTACAACGCCATCACCCGTGACGCTCTCCTCGAGAACGTTACCGTTGACAACAACGGCAAAATCGATTTCGCCGACAAGAGCGTGACCGAGAACACCCGCGTTTCCTATCCTATCGACCACATCAAGAACATCGTGAAGCCCATCTCGCACGGCCCCGCCGCCAAGAATGTGATCTTCCTGTCGGCCGACGCCTTCGGTGTTCTTCCCCCCGTGTCGATCCTCACCCCCGAGCAGACCAAATACTACTTCCTGAGCGGCTTCACCGCCAAACTCGCCGGTACAGAACGCGGCATCACCGAGCCTACCCCCACCTTCTCGGCATGCTTCGGCCAGGCCTTCCTGGAACTCCACCCCACCAAATATGCCGAAGAACTCGTTAAGCGCATGGACGCTTCCGGCGCCAAGGCTTATCTGGTGAACACCGGCTGGAACGGCTCAGGCAAGCGTATCTCCATCCGCGACACCCGTGGCATCATCGACGACATCCTCAACGGCGACATCCTGAAGGCTCCCACCAAGCAGCTCCCCATCTTCGACTTCACCATCCCCACCGAGCTTCCCGGCGTGGATCCCAAGATCCTCGATCCCCGCGACACCTACGCCGACGCCGCTACCTGGTACACCAAGGCTGAAGACCTGGCTGCCCGCTTCATCAAGAACTTCAAGAAGTACGAAAACAACGCAGCCGGCAAGGCTCTCGTTGCCGCCGGTCCCCAGCTTCCCCAGAAGTAATAAACAGCTTCTAAAGAAGTAATCATCCGCTGCACATGCAGTGACACATAATTCAGGCACCCGTTGCGCCCCGGAGGCACAGCGGGTGCTTTTCCGTATATACGCCTCTTTGAGATGCGGGGGAGACAAATGGGGGGTGTTGGTCGCGGAAACGGGGGATTATATCTACATTTCGGTGGAGTAGTCGGAGAGTTTTGTAACTTTGCACGGTATTAAACAAGCTCTAAATCATAAATGTGTGCAATTAAATAATGAGTGCGATTAAAATATGTGCTATTGTTTTTGGTTTGGGATTCTTGCCGGTTTCTGCTCGGGGGGCGCTATGCTCGGAAGCCTCCTCGCCCGAACATTCGCTGGGCGAAGTGACGGTGACGGCACAGTCGGCGCGTCAGCGTGTGGATGCCGCTCAACTCGGCAGCGAGCGTCTGGAACTTGACAAACTGGCTCTTGCCCCGCAGCTTTTGGGCGAACGCGATATAGTGAAGTCCATCACACTCCTTCCGGGTGTGCATGGCGAGGCCGATGGCGCCGGAGGATTCGAAGTGCGCGGCGGCAATGCCTATCAGAATCTGGTGACCGTCGATGGGATGACCATCTTCAATCCCTCGCACCTGATGGGTATTTTCTCCACTTTCAACGACGATGCCATCGGGTGGGGTACGCTCCACAAGGGACCGGTGCCGGCTGAATTCGGCGGCGCGTCGTCGTCGGTGCTCGATGTGAGAATGCGCGACGGCGATCCCCTGCGCTATAATTTCAGCGGCACCATAGGTCTGCTCAACGCCAAAGCGTCGGCAAGCGGACCGGTGGTGAAGGATAAACTCACCTTTGCCGTTGCCGCCCGGCGCTCATATTTCGACCTGTTTCTGAAATGCACCGACCAATACAAGGGCACGGTGCTCAACTTCTACGATGTCAACGCCAAGATTCATTACGACATGCGTCCCGGCAGCTCGCTCGACGCCTCGTTCTTCCTCGCCCGCGACAATATGGCGGTGTCGCGGCTGATGTCGATGAACTGGGGCAACATCGCCGGCAGCTTGAAATGGCTCGCCACCGCAGGCGACAGTTGGCGCTTCACTACCACGGCGGCTGTGACGCGCTACAACACCGATGCCGCCATGGACATCATGGATGTGGACCAGCGTCTGAAAGGCTATATCCTCACCGGATCGCTCAACTCCAAAGCCATGTGGCGGATCTCCGACAGCCACTCAGTCGACATGGGTTTCCGATCCGAGCTGCTAAAAGTGATGACAGGCGAGGGATTTCTCAACGGGCTGCGCACCTGCGACCTCCACTCCGGGTGGCAGAACGCCCTGTGGGTGAACTATTCAGGCCGATTCGGCATGTTTTCGGCGGTTGCCGGTGTCAGAGGCACGCTCTTTACCACAGTCACGGGCGACGGTTTCAGCGAATTCAGTTCGCCCGACGAAAGCTCGCCCGATTTCTCGCATAAAACCTACTTCGACATAGAGCCGAGACTGACGCTCAAAGCCGACATCAACGAGTGCCATAACCTAAAAATCGGTGCCTCGGTGACGACACAGCATATCCACGGCATCCGCACCACCTCCACCTCTTTCCCGATGGACCGCTATGCACTCTCGTCCGCTTCGATAAAACCCGAGCGGAGCCGGTTGCTGTCGGCAGGCTATGCCGGCATGACAGCCGGGGGAGCCTGGGACTGGTCGGCCGAAATCTATTACCGCACCATCCGCAATGTCTATGACTATCGCGACGGCATGTCTATGTTCAGCCGCATCGACATCACGAGTATTATCGCCGGGGGCAAAGGTCGCGGCTACGGACTTGAACTGATGCTCCGCAAAAACCTGGGACACCTGAAAGGCTGGATATCCTACACCCTCTCCAAAACGGAGACACGCATTTCCGGCATCAATGGCGGCCGCTGGTATCGCGCCGCCAACGACCGGCGCCACAATGTGAACATAGTCGCTCTCTACACTCTCAGCGATGCATGGAATCTCAGCGCCGCCTGGACCTACTCATCGGGGCATCCGCTCACGGCGCCCGACCTGAAATATGAGGTGGGCGGGCTCACGGCCTATTATTTTTCGGAACGCAACGGCTACCTCACCGCACCGTCGCACCGGCTCGATCTGTCGGCCAACTATACCCGCATCGGCCGGCGGTTCACATCGGTGCTCTCATTCGGCATCTTCAACGCCTACTGCCATTACAGCCCGTTTGTGGTATATTTCGAGGATGATCCCACGAAACCATCCGGCACCCGCGCGGTACAGCAGTCGCTTTTCGGCATCATCCCTTCCATATCCTATACAATAAAATTCTGACAAACGATGATAAAACTCCCAAGTATATCCGATAAAAGAGGTCAGTGGCGGCTGTGGAGTTCCGCGGCGCTGAAAATCCTGGTGGCGACCCTCGTGCCTATGCTGTGCTCCTGCGAGAAAGAGTTGGATTTCGAGTACCACTACGAGCCGCCCAAAACGGTAATCGAGGGCACCCTCGACCAGCATGGTGTCAGAGTGTCTCTGACGCTCACCACCCCGATGGATGAGCCTATGGACCGCACCCGGCTCACCGACGCCACGGTGACGGTGGAGGATCTCACCGCCGGCACTGTGCGCTCTCTGCTTCCCGATGCCGACGGATATTTCACCGACGCTACGCCGGGCGAACCGGGCCACAGCTATCGGCTGAAAGTGCTGCGCGACGGGGTGACCTACACATCCGACTGCCTGATGAAGGCGCCCACCGAGATTCTTGAGATGAAATTCCGGTGGGTGAAGATGCCCTACGACCATGTGGCGGCGCTCCGCATCAGCCTGGCCGACATTCCCGGCGAGGAGAGCTACTACTGGGTGCGTCTGCTGCGCAACGGCAAGGGCTACCAATGGATGTTTATCAACGACAAGGGGATGGAGGATGGCACGGTGAAGGGTGCCACGTTCACCACACGCATGGATGCCGATGAGGAGGATGAGAAGAACCGTCTGGTCGACGGCGATGTGGTCACGGCCATAGTCACTCCGGTGTCGCTCGAAATGATCGACTATCTGGTTGCGTTGGGCAACGACAGCAACGGTCCGGCCACGTTCTCGGGCGGTTTCTGTCTGGGATATTTCCTTGCGGCGCCGGTCTGCGAGGAGTCGGTGGTGTTCCATCCCGCAGAGATTGAGATGGAGGAATGAAGCGACGGACCATATACGCACTTGCCGTACCGGCTTTCGCTCTCATTGCCGGCAGCGCCGTGGTTGCAGCCATGGGCGACACATTCCCCGCGCGGGGCTACACCTTTCTGCTCACCGTCGTACCATTGGTATTGCTGTTCATGGCCATGATAGCCATGAACAGCGAGATAGCGGTGCCGCTGCTGCTGCGTCACCGCTACCGCAGCTATCTTGTGGTGGCTATGCTGATGGCGCTGCTGATCCCTATGGCAAGTCTCGGAATGGAATATATCGTGCGGCTCCGCTGGGGAGTGCCGCAGAGGGTAGATGACTGGCTTTCGCCATGGTTGATGCTATATGCTGTCACAAACGGCGCTCTGGTGTTCCTGATAATCTTGGGATTAGGCATGTTCGCCATTTTCACGCAATGGCGCAGGATGCTGCTCCGCGAGGCGCAGACCGCCGACAACCTCGGCCGGTATATTGCACAGGTGCGTTCCCGGCTAAATCCCGACGGCATGTTTGCCGAAATCGATGCCGTGCTCGCTGATATGGATGAGTCGGTGGAGCGAGCCAACAGCCGCATACGCCGCTTCTGTGCCATGCTGCGCCGTCAGCTCTACGAGCTGCCCCTGCCGGCGGTGCCGGTCACCGACAACGTGCCTGCCGACCATCCCGCGCTCGCGGCGTTCCTGACATCGCGCCGCTACCGTCTGTGGCGGCTCACCGCCGCTCTGCTGATTCTGACAGTCATAGCGTCGGAGACCTTTTTCGAGGCGCCCGATCGTCCGGTGTTTTCGGCTGAAAACTTTATCGGTGTGGGCACGCTTCTGTTTGTTTTCATACTTCTCACCACCGTTACCGCCGGATGGCTGTTCCGCCGCTTCCGCAGGCACGGGTCTCTGCGGCTGTATGTGCGCGATGTGTGTGTGCTGGTCGTGTGCATGATCGTGCCTATGGTGTTGTTGCAGATGCTCACCTACAACCGGTCGCCCTATTCGGGTGTGTGTCCGTGGCCGCTTGCACTTGTGTCTACTTTGGGTAGCGCCACCGCGCTGGTGCTGTTTCTTGCAGGAGTCAGTTCGGTGCAGCTGCTCAGGCAGTGGATTGTGGCCCGGCGGCGCATGGTACTTCTCAAAGCCGAGACGGCGCGTCAGGAATATCTGTTTCTGCGCAGGCAGATCAATCCTCATTTCCTGTTTAATGTGCTAAACAATATCGGAATCCTCAGCGAGGAGGATGTCGGCAGTGCCCGCGGCATGTTGCTGCAGCTCAAACATCTGCTCGAATATCAGTTTTCGCGGGGAGAGCGCAGCAGCGTGGATATGGCCGGCGAGATGGAGGTGATCGATACCTACCTCAGGTTGCAAAGTTCGCGGATCGAGCCGTTTGCCTATGACATCGGAGTTGAAGGGAATATCGGCGGGAGGCAGATACCGTCGCTTGTGCTCATTACCTTTGTGGAAAATGCCGTAAAACACAGCTCTGTGGTCGACGGGCGGCGCACCCTTTCGGTCAGAGTCGGCGGCGAAAAGCGTGGCATAAGATTCAGGTGTGAAAACAGCTATGTTCCTCCTGCCGGGAATCCATCCCCAACAGCTGCCGGCGGACTGGGGCTTCGGAACACCCGCCGGCGTCTTGATCTTATCTATGGCGACCGTTACAGCTTGGAAATCAGCGAGTCGCACAATATCTATTCTGTAAATCTTTTTATCCCGACAATATGATTGACTGTATAATCGTAGATGACGAACCTATCGGGCGCCGCGGCATGAAGCGACTGGTGGAGAATGACGGGCGGCTGAAGCTGCTCGGAATGTTTGACAGCGCCGCAGCGGCCGCGGAATTTCTTGCAACGAACCGTGTCGACCTGGTTTTTCTCGACATACAGATGCCCGGCATGACGGGTATCGATTTCGCCGCCACTCTGGACGGAAACGCAATGGTGATTTTCACCACTGCTTATTCCGAATATGCCGCCGACAGTTATGATGTCAGCGCCGTCGACTATCTGGTGAAACCGATTGATCCCGACCGATTTGCCAAGGCAGTGAAGAAGGCCGAGACATATAAGTCGCTGCTCGGGAGTGTCGCCGCCGGCGGGGAGGAGCAGCGCCTGCCGGTCGACAGGGATTGCATTATCGTGCGGGCCGACCGGCGTTTTCACCGCATCGCTTTCGACAATATCCTCTATGCCTCCGCTCTGAAAGATTACATCATTATTCACTTGCCCGACCGCAGAGTGGTGACACGCCTGACCATGAAGGAACTGGAGGATGCGCTCCCGGCCGACAGGTTCATGCGTGTCAACAAATCGTTTATCGTCAGCATCGCCGCTATAGACTCATTCGACACCAAAACGACCTTTATATCGGTGACACTCCGGTAGCAATAGGCGCAAACTACCGCAACGCCGTGCTCGGGCGCCTGATGCGCTGAGAGCCGCGGCGTCGCCGGTGATGATGATGAATGAAGAGAATGAGGCGGGGGGGAGGGCGGTCTGCAACCGCCGTTCAGGGGGAATCACTGTGCCGTCACGGCGAGCTTCTGCGACTCGGTGGTGCAGCGTTCGCCCGACACTTTGTCGGAGATGGTGGCGCGGTAGAGATATATGCCGCGACCTACGCGGTGGCCGCCGTAGTCGGTGAGGTCCCATTTGATGGGGAGCGATTCAAACATGTCGCTGCGGCCTGTCTTGGTGGCGCCCCAGAGTCGGCGCCCCATCAGGTCGAACACCTCCACGGTGACGGTGACTTCGGCGTCGGGCCGGTCGTGACTGACATAGAAGTTGGCATATTCTGAGGCTGGATTGCAGTCGGTGTACACGCGGTAGATCTGCGGGGCGATTTTGTGTGTTACCCAGAAGTCGATGGTCTGCTCGGCTGAGTTGGGAGCGGTGTCCCACACACGCAGACGCAGCGAGTGGGGGCCGTCGGAGAGATTTTCAATAGGATAGACTATGCTGCCGCCGTTGCGTCCGTCGACAAAGGGGGTGAAGTAGTCGGCCACGTCGGCAAAGCTTTTTTCGCCATTGTCGAGGTAGAGGGCGATGGAATGTCCGATGCCGGCCGACGAGAGGTTGATCGAAAGATCGTCGGAGAACTCGGCGATGACCGTGGGGTTGGGGTTGACAGTGTCGCCGGAGCGGAATGAGGGATGGTTGAGATAGAACGACTCGATGACCGGGGGCACCGTGTCGGGGCGGGCGTTTTCGTCGATGCCGTAGACAAAGAAGTCGCGGTTGACGCCCACGGCCTTGCGGGCAAGGTCGGATGATGTACCCTCCTCATAGGCATAAAGGTTGATGGCGGCGCTGCGGTAGTTGTCGGCCACCTCCGAGGGCATCACCACCGGGAGGGTGAAACGGCCTCCGGTGACCTTGGCGTTGCCGATGAAGAGGCGGTCGCCCTGCGGTTTATCGAAGGAGAACGGAACACCTGCCGAACCGTTGCCGAGTGTGGTGACGCTCTGGGCGGCATCGTAGAGGGTAGCCACCACAGTGCCGTTGAAGTCGGTCATCACGGCGTCGCCGGCGGCATTTAGTACGCGGCCCTCCATGGTGGTCTGCTGGCGGGCCATGAGGCATGGAGCATCCTTGGCGGGGGTGACGGGCACCTCTTTGCCGGCCACTTTGTCGATGACCACGCGGTTGGAGGGAATTGCCAGACGCATCGCGGGGTCGCCCATGAGCACGAAGCGGAGCTTGTTGGAGTCGGCTGCGGGGCGTCCGAGGGGATCGGTCTTGGTGTAGATGCGGTAGTCGTTTTTGGCCTGGCGGTATATTTCACCGAAAGTGAGGAGCCTTCCGTCGGTCTCGCGGGCGAGGAAGAAGCGGCCGAAAGCCGCACTCAGATAGCCGTTGTTGGGGATGTAGACGGGACGCACGGCGGAAATGACTGCCGCCACGCCGCCGTTGGGGTTGCGGAAAAGGATTTCGGCGCCGGAGATCGTGGGGCTGTCCCATCGCAGGAAGTTGCAGGTGGCGGCATACATCACGGGGAAGCGGCGCAGATAGAGGTTGTTGAGGTCGGTGTAGTTCACGAAGTTCTCGGCCGTGAGCGATGTGGTGTTGGCGTGGCCTATGTAGATCCACCACAGGGCGCCCTCGTCGAGGGCGCGGAAGAGCAGGCGGCGGCCATCCTCGGTGCTGTTCGACACGCGGGGAAACTCGTCGATGTAGATTTTCTTGGAGAGGTCGGTGTGCCCGTCGTCGGCTACCGAGAGGAAATCCCAGAGCTTTTCAGCCTGGATCATGTGCTCGGCTTCATCCTCGTCGTCGGCGGTGATGAGGAAGTTGTTGCGCCAGTTGCCGTCGTCGAGTTTGCGGGTGTAGCGCTCGATTTTGTCGACGGCGGCCTCGGCCTCCGATGCCGAAGTGCACGGGATGCGCCCCACGGCTATGTCGAGTTTGTCTGATGCCGTATTGGTGCCGCTGTTGTCCTGGAGAAAGGAGAAGATGTCGTCGGTGGTGTATGAGTCGTTGTCGTGCAGTCCGCGGTCGGTGAACCACGCCGGGAGCATGGGATAGTCGAGGCTTTTGACCTCGGGGGTGAGGCGGCGGTTGTCATAGGTGACACGCGACATGAACAGGGCATAGCGCAGGGGGTGCTCCGACACGTTCCGGCGGTCGTAGAGCATCTTCAGCAGTTTGCGGAATGCCTGTGCGTCGGGGGCGCCCGACGAGAATTCGTTGTAGATTTCCTGAGGTGTGAGCACCGCCACGGAGAGGGTGTCGCCGGGAAAAGTGCGGTGAAAGTCGGCCAGACGGTTGGCCTGGGTGCGCCATTGCGGCAGTGTGAAAATCACCATGTCGGCCGAGGCCATTGCGTGGAGGTCCTGGTTACGCACCACACCCTCGTTGGTGGCCTGCATGAACTGCGAGGCGGGGGTCCATGCCGCGAAGAGGCGCGCGCCGCTGCGGCGGAGGCTCCAGGTGCGGCGGCCGTCGGCATCGGGCTGGCTGAGTTTCATTGCCGAAATGTCGGTGAGGGAGGTGACATCCCACACACGCAGGCCGTCGGCGCCCCCGGCCATGGAGTAGCCGTTGTTGCCCGAGCTTCCGTAAAAGAGCATCTGGCCGCCGTTGCCCACGTCGAGCAGACGGTTGTAGGTAATGGCGATATAGTTGAGGTTGGCTTTGACTACGGTGCCGGAGCATGCGTAGTCGATGCCTACAGTGGCCGTGGAGCCGTTGACTGTGACGGATTTGTTTGACACCCCTTCATAGCCGTGGGCATAGTGGTCGCTGTTGGCCGATATGCGGTCGCCTCCCGACGAGGGGAGCGCGGTGCCGTTGAACGTGTAGGTGAGCTGCGAGGGAACGGAATAGGTGTTGGCTATGAACGAAACCTCTATGCGGGCGGCTGTGTTGTCGGGGTCGGCGCCGGGGGTGGCGAGGGTAAATGTCTGACTCTTGTTGAATTTGAACGATTCGCCCACGAGCAGGTGGCCGGCCTGGCCGGGTGATTCAAGTTCCTGCTCATGGCTGACCATGAAACGCACCGAGCGTGCAGGTGAGCCGGCCGATGGATCGGAGAGTGTTGACTCGGCGGGCACCAGACGCTCGTCGCTGCCGTCGGCTGTCAGGAAGTAGTATCCTTTGACTGTGAAGGGGTTCTGCACGGGGCGATGGGCGGTCGATGTGGTGTTGGTTACCGACAGAGGGCCTTCGCCATAAAACACCACGCCGCGCCCGGCAATATACTCCGAGGCGGTCTGCGGCAGGTCGTCGATGTAGCTGTTGTCGAGGCGTTCGGGCAGACGGCGGGCGCCGTAGCCGTAGACTTTCACGCGCGAGGGGTCGCTGAAGCCCCACTGGCGCAACTGCTGGTCGGTGAGGCAGTACATGCCGCTCTGCGTCACCGACACCTTGACCCAATAGCCCGAGGCCAGACGGCTTGAGGCGGCGTAGAAGTCGGGAGATAGAGCATGCAGGGCGGGTATGCCCGTCAGCAGGGCAATGACCGCGAAGAGTAATATTCTGAGGCAGGGGAATTTCATCGGGAAATGTGATTCGGGGATTTTACCCCTAACTGATAACGGCTCAGAAGCGTTTTTATTATCCCGGCGCCGGAGACAAATGGCCCGCGGGGTGAGTTTTAGCGAAAATTAATGCAGGCCGTTGGCTCAAACCCGAAAAAATTAGTTAACTTTGTGCATCCTACATCAAAACCCAACACAATAACACTCATTGAAAATGGCTAAAGTTATCATAATCGGCGTTGGGGGCGTGGGCACCGTGGCCGCCCACAAGTGCGCCCAGAACCCTGATGTCTTCAACGAAATCGTGCTCGCTTCGCGTCGCCGCGAAAAGTGCGATGCCGTGGCCGCCGCTATCGCCGAGCGTGCCCGCAAGGAGGGCCGCAAGCTTCCCGAAATTGTCACTGATCGCGTCAACGCCGACTCAGTCGACGAGCTGTGCGCGCTGCTGCGCCGCCACAAACCCGACCTGGTGATGAATCTGGCTCTGCCTTATCAGGATCTTACCATCATGGACGCCTGCCTGGAATGCGGCGTGAGCTATCTCGACACGGCCAACTATGAGCCGCGCGATGTGGCTCATTTCGAGTATTCCTGGCAGTGGGCCTACCGCGAGCGCTTCGAGAAAGCGGGCCTGACGGCCATCCTCGGCTGCGGTTTCGACCCGGGTGTGTCGGGTGTGTTCACCGCCTATGCCGCCAAACATTATTTCTCGGCCATGGAGACCCTCGACATCGTCGACTGCAACGCCGGCAATCATGGCAAGGCTTTCGCCACAAACTTCAATCCCGAAATCAATATACGCGAAATCACCCAGAACGGCCGCTACTACGAGGATGGCAAATGGGTGGTGACCAAGCCGCTGGAATATCATAAGGAACTTAACTATCCGCGCATCGGTCCGCGTGACTCATATCTGCTCTATCACGAGGAACTGGAGTCGCTGGTGCAGAACTTCCCCACCATCCGCCGTGCACGTTTCTGGATGACTTTCGGCCAGGAATACCTCACCCATCTGCGCGTGATTCAGGACATAGGCATGGCCCGCATCGACGAGATCGACTACAACGGCCAGAAAATCGTGCCTCTGCAGTTCCTCAAGGCAGTGCTCCCCAATCCTCAGGACCTGGGCGAGAACTACACAGGCGAGACCTCGATCGGCTGCCGCATCTCGGGCAAGGACAAGGAGGGCAAGCCCATGACCTATTACATCTACAACAACTGCTCGCATCACGCCGCTTTCGAGGAGACCGGCATGCAGGCCGTGAGCTACACCACCGGTGTGCCCGCGATGATCGGCGCCATGATGTTCCTCACCGGCCAGTGGCGCAAGCCCGGCGTGCACAATGTGGAGGAGTTCGATCCCGATCCTTTCATGGAGCAGCTGCCTCTGCAAGGTCTGCCCTGGGAGGAAATCGTAAACGAACCGCTTGAGCTTTAAGAGGTTGTATAATAATTAAACTCTGACTGATATATGGCACTTGACAAATATCATGAGGCTATAGGCCGCTCGCAGGTGAACGCCGACGACGCCCTGGTGGCCTCGGAGGTGAAACGGATCATCGACCGCGACCTCAAGGAGTGTTCCACCCCCGAGGTGTGGAAGATGCTTTTCAACTGCATCGACCTGACCACGCTCCGCGCCACAGATTCGCCCCGCTCCGTGGCCGATTTCACTGAAAAGGTTAATCTTTTCGAGACGGAGCACCCCGAGTTGCCCTCGGTGGCCGCCATCTGTGTCTATCCCAACTTCGCACCCATTGTCCGCGCGGTGCTTGAGGTGTCGGAGGTCGACATCGCCTGCGTGTCGGGCGGTTTCCCGTCGTCGCAGACTTTCCCCGAGGTCAAGGTAGCCGAGACGGCTCTGGCTGTCGACGGCGGTGCCGACGAAATCGACATCGTGATGAATGTGGGCAGTTTCCTCGACGGCGACTACGAGGGTGTTGCCGATGAAATTCAGGAACTTAAGGATGCTGCCCGCAACGCCCGTCTGAAAGTGATTCTGGAGACCGGTGCCCTCGGTACAGCCGAGAACATCCGCAATGCGTCGGTGCTGGCCATGTACTCCGGAGCCGATTTCATCAAGACCTCTACCGGCAAGGAATTTCCCGGCGCCTCGCTCGAGGCTGCATGGGTCATGCTCAAATGTATCAGGGAATATTATGAGCAGACGGGCCGGATGGTAGGTTTCAAGCCTGCCGGCGGCATCCGCACCACCGACGAGGCCGTGGCGTATTACTGCCTCGTCCGCGAGATTCTCGGCGAGAAGTGGCTCACCAACGAGTATTTCCGCATCGGTGCCTCATCGCTTGCCAACAACCTCCTCAGCTCGATTATCGGCACAGAGACCCGCTTCTTCTGATCCCTCATATTAGCCTGCGCATTTCTTATGATATTCTGCGCAGGCTTTTTATGATTTTTATCGGATATTCCGATAAAAAATGTTATATTTGCGGTCACACTTGGAGTGTAAATCACTTGGAGTGTATATAAAGACAGCCATAGATGAAAGAATACTGGACTATCGTCGACGACAAACATGCCGGCCCCTATTCGGCCGCTGAACTTGTGGAAATGGGCATAGGCCCCACAAGCATGGTCTGGACCCAGGGCTTGCCCGACTGGGTCGAGGCGCAGCAGATTGAGGAGCTTAAGTATCTGATCGATTTCCGTGACCGCAGCGGCGCAGCGGCGCCGGAACCCACTGAGGAAACCGTAGTGGTGGAAGTGGAAACCGCCGCTCCTCCCGCTCAGCCGGGATGGCAGCAGGCTGCTCAGGCTCCGGTCAACGCCGAGCCTTGCCCTCCGGCTTATCTGGCCTGGTCGATTGTCGTCACCATTCTCTGCTGCCAGATTTTGGGTGTGGCAGCCATCGTGTGCTCCTGTCTGGTAAAATCGAACTATAACCGCGGCAACCTCGTCAAGGCCAACAAACTCTCCAATGCCACGCAGTGGCTCATTATCCTCTCGATAGTTTTAGGGCTGATGATGCTGCCTCTGCAGATCGCGTTCAACGGTCTGCTCAGCGAGTCGCCATTCTAACGTCGTGTCCGCCGCTCCCCGCCGCATTTCGCCGCTGGCAATCGTCGCTACAGTCGCTGTGGCGCTGTATGCTCTGTTCTGCTCGGTCACGGGGCTGCTGCCGAGATGCCCGCTGAAGATGTTCACCGGCCTGCAATGCCCGGGCTGCGGTTCGCAACGTGCGTTTTATGCCCTCCTGCAGGGGCGATTCGCCGAGTCGTGGAGCTACAATCTGCTGCTCCCCCCGCTGTTGCTTTATACGCTGGCCGTGGTGCTCCTTCCGCTATTGCCGTGGAAATCGGCGCGGCGCATTCACAGTGCCTTGACGTCGGTGGGAGCCATGATCGGTCTGTTGGCAGTGATTGTAGCATGGTGGATAATCCGGAATATTCTCGGTATCTGACCGGTCGGCGGTCGGGAACCTGTATTAAACAAGCTCTAACATAATTTCGAACAGTTACCTATGAGAATTGCGGTATATTGCTCGGCGCGCGCCGACATCCCCGAAATTTACCATGACGATGCCCGTGCTCTGGGAGCATGGATCGGCCGGAACGGCCACACGCTGGTCTACGGCGGTCTGTCGCTCTCGATGATGGGCGATGTGGCGCACGCAGCGGCTGTCAACGGCGCCAAGGTGATAGGTCTGGTGCCGCGCGCACGGCTGCAATTGCAGTCGCCCGACAACACTGTTAGCATTCTCGTGGAGACCCTTCACGAGCGTAAGCAGATGATGGAGGAGAATGCCGACACTTTTGTGGCTCTTGAAGGTGGCATAGGCACTCTCGACGAACTGTTTGCGGCGCTTGCCTCCTCCACTTTCACCGGCGAGCCGCGTCAGGTGCATCTGCTCGACCGCGACGGCCTCTATGAGCCGCTGCGTCTGCTGCTCGAAAAGATGCATTCCCTGGGGCTGGTGAATGCCGGCACGCTCGAATGTATCCATTTCCACGACTCGCCCGAGGCGCTTTGCACAGCTCTGGAGCGTCAGTCGCATATCTGATATTTCTCTTCCACCTTAGCTTATGAAAATCTACACACGCACCGGCGACACAGGCACTACTTCGCTGGTTGGGGGCAAACGCGTCAGCAAAGCCTCCGAACGTCTTGAAAGCTACGGCACGGTCGACGAACTCAACAGCTGGCTCGGCCTGCTGGCCGCCGACGCGCAGACCGATGCCTCGTCGGCGGTGCTCCTGCACACGGTGCAAAACAAACTGTTCAACATCGGGGCCTATCTTGCTACTGACAATTCCGACAATCCTTCGCTTGAGGCGCAGAATCTCAGCGACGCCGATGTGAAACTCCTTGAAGATGAGATTGACCGGCTCAATTCGCATCTGAAACCTCAGAGGGCGTTTATACTCCCCGGAGGGTGCGAGGCGGCCGCGCAGGCCAATGTGGCGCGCACTGTGTGTCGCCGCGCCGAACGCCGCATTATCGCCCTGACACGCGTGGCCGCGGTAGATCCCCGGGTCATAACCTATGTGAACCGTCTGTCGGACTATCTGTTCACTCTTGCCCGTTATCTCAACCATCTCACCTCAACCCCCGAGATTGAGTGGCAGCCCTGACGGTGCCTCTTCCATGTATACTTACAATATCAGCAACTTACAATAACAGCAAACCCAATGGAAAGCGTGAATGCCATACATTGGGTTTGCTGTTGTTCAGTAACTATTCAGAAAGATGTCAGGCGGCGGTGTCGGCGGTGACACGTTCGAGCCAGCGGAGCATGGCGAACATCACGCCCATGGATATGAGGCAGACGGCCAGGAACACTGCCCATGCCACCCAGATGGGAGCTTTGTTATAGATCAGCGGGCCGATCCAGAGGAGAAGGTTGCCCACGGCGGTGGCGCCGAGCCAAAGGCCCTGGCAGAGACCCTGAAGGTGTTTGGGCGCAACTTTCGACACAAACGAGAGGCCAAGGGGCGAGATGAACAGCTCGGCCACGGTCATGAAGAAATAGTAGAGGATCAACACCCACCAGCCGGCCTTGACGATAGGCTCGCCCGCTTCGACCATGGCGCGGAACTCGGTGCCCGAGGGGTAGTTCTCGACGAGTGAGAAGATGGTGAGGAAGAGATAGGCCACGCCGGCCAGACCCATGCCTATGGCGATTTTCTTGGGTGTGGAGATGGCTTTGCCGCGGCGGCTGAGCGATGCGAAGATGGCCATGATTATCGGGGTGAGGACAATCACGAAGAATGGATTGACCGACTGCCAGATTTCAGGCGCTATGGCCGAGGTGTCGACAAAGTCACGGGCAAAGAGCGACATGGAGGTGCCGTTCTGATGGAACGAGAACCAGAAGAAGATGGCGATGCCGAGCACTGCGAAGAGTGCATACATGCGCTGGCGGATCTCCTTGGCCATGGCGGCTTTCTCTTCGGCTGTATATTTCACACTCTCGACGGCCTCTTTCTTGGCAGGTGTGGGAAGGCCTTTCTTGGCCCACAGGAAGATGCAGAGCGAGATGATCATGGCGCCCACAGATGCTATGAACGAATAGTGGATGCCGGTGTTGAACACATTGAGATACTCTGCACAGAACTCACGCAGCTGATCCATGCTCTGGCACCCCACGGATGAGGCCAGGGCGTAGAGCTGGTCGGCGTTGATATTGTTGGCCGAGTCGGTGACACTCAGGAACTGATGGCACATGGCGGGGAACTGGGCATTGTAGACCATGCCGTTCACGTCGAGCCACCATGAGCGGAGCATGGGAGCAACGAACGGAGCAATCAGACCGCCGATGTTGATGAACACGTAGAAAATCTGGAAGCCGGAGTCGCGTTGCGCCGAATAGCGCGGATTGTCATAGAGCTGACCCACGATGGCCTGCAGGTTGCCTTTGAAGAGGCCGTTGCCGAATGCTATCAGGAAAAGGGCTACGGCGGTGAGGGTAAGCAGCCAGGTGGTGTTCTCGGCTGTGGCGAGGATAGGAAATGCGAGCACAATGTAGCCGAGGGTCATCACTATGAGACCGGCGATGATGGTGCCCTTGTAGTTGCGGGTGCGGTCGGCGATGAGACCGCCTACGAGGCTGAGGATGTAGATGCCGGCGTAGAAGAAAGAGTAGATCAGTGCGCTGGTCTCTTCGCTGAGCCCGAATTTCGAACAGAGGAAAAGCACAAGCACGGCGTTCATGATGTAGTAGCCGAAACGCTCGCCCATGTTGGAGAGCGCGGCAGGAATCAGTCCGTGGGGGTGGTTCTTGAACATGGAATTATTTTAAGATTGAATGAATATTGAGTCGGGGTGGGTCAGACGGGTGACTTGCCTGCCAGCTGGAGCTCGCGGAAAGCGGTGGCATAGAGGCGCATCTGCTTCACCATGGCCAGCAGGCCGTTGGAGCGGGTGGGGGAGAGGTGTTCCGACAGGCCGATACGGTCGATGAAATAGAGGTCGGCGTCGAGGATTTCCTGAGGAGTGTGGCCGTTGAGCACATCGATTAGCATCGAGATAATCCCTTTGACGATGATGGCGTCGGAGTCGGCGGTGAACTCTACTTTCCCCTCGGGAGAGAGCCGGGCGTCGAGCCATACGCGGCTCTGGCATCCTTCGATGAGGTGAGAGGGAGTCTTGAGCGATTCGTCGATGGCGGGGAGCTGGTTGCCCAGGTCGATTATGTAGCTGTAACGGTCCATCCAGTCGTCGAGACCGGAGAGCTCGTCGATAAGTTCGTCTTGCTTTTCGTTGATGGTCATAGTGTTGTTCAGAATTTACCGGCCTCGCGGGCCAGAGTGTTCAGCACCACCTGACTCACGGCGGCGAGGGTGGCGGGGTCGATAGCCCCGATGTTGTCGCCGAGTGTGTGCCATGTGGGGTTGAATGAGCCGGTGGCCGGGTTGGCGTTTTCTATAATGTCGATGCAGGGGATGCCTGCGCGGTTGATGTAGAGATGGTCGTCGATCACAGCGCCGCCGCGCTCGTTGGGGAAGCGCGCCGACAGGCCTGAGGCGGCTGCCACGGCCCAGACTTTGTCGCAGATGTGGCGGGCATAGCTGTCGGAAATCATCTCGCGGTTGAAGCGCGCGTCGCGACCGCCCACCATGTCGAGCAGGATGCCATAGGCGGGAAGATTGCCGTCGGTGTAGGGCATGTTCTCCACCCATTTCTGGGTGCCGAGGCACCAGCTTGTGTCATCGCCATCGGTGCCGGAATCCTCAAGGTCGGTCAGGAGGATGTCAACGCCGATGGAGTCGACGGGGTTGGCGCGTAGCGCACGCGCCACATCGAGCAGCACGGCCACGCCCGAGGCGCCGTCGTTGGCACCGTCGAGAGGGGTGGAGCGGTTGGAGGGATCGGGATCCTCGTCGGCGTGCGGACGAGTGTCGTAATGGGCAAGGAGGAGCACGCGCCGGGTGGCGCCGGGGTTGATGGAGCCGAATATGTTGTAGACGGTGCGGCCGACGCCGTCGGTGGTTGTCACTGCCTCCTCACTGACGGCGACATTCTCCACGCCCAATGATGTGAGTTTCCCGGCGAGCCATGAACGGCACTCGCGGTGAGCCTCGCTGCCGGGTGTGCGCGGTCCGAAGGCAACCTGCCGGGCCACGTAGCTCATGGCTGAGTCGGCGTCGGCCACAGCGACCGGCACGGCAGCGGCCGAGTCGGTGTCGCGGTCGGTGTCGGCGCCTTTGCGGGAACCGCATGCGGTGAGGGCGAGGGTCAGGAACAGAGCCGGAAGTGCTGATTTGATCATTGTTTCATGAATATGAACTCGCATTGCGACGGATTGAGAGAATTGGCCACGCGCACTTTCACGCCTTCCACTGCGTCATCCTTCCAGAGCGTGGCGATGTCGCAGGCGGCGAAATACCGGCGGTCGAATGTGGGGGAGTGGGTGGCGCGTTCATGCCAGAGCAGAAGTGTCGGCACCGGGTCTGACTCCGTGGCGGGATCGATCACCATAGAGAAAAAGCGCGGTTCCTCGGTATAGGGGAGGCTCAGACGCATGAAAATGCGTGTGCCGCCGCGCCATATGCTCCACAGCTCCACTGGGTCGGCATCCCAGTTTGTCACGGAGGCGCCGATGTTGATCTTGCGGGCTTTGATGTTGTTGATATATGAGAAAGAACGGATCGTCACGGCCCCCGACTGGTAGGGGACTCGGCCGTCGGTGTAGGAGTAACCGGCCAGTACGCACATGCCGGGGCGGATATGTTTTGCCGAGTTGCTGATGGGATTAGAACCGTGGCAGGTGAGCACCACGGGGCTGTCGGCGTCGGGGCGCCAGAGATTGAGCACGGTCTCGGCGGGGCTGACCGAGGCCACCTCCACGATGTCGTAGTTCACGGGGATGTTGACCTCCATGTCCCCCTCGTCGCGGCATCCGTGGTGTGTCGCGGCCAGAAAGACAATCGCAAAGGAGGCGATGGCGTCCTTGAGATACTTTATTATGTGGCGGGAGCGTCTCATCGGCGGTGTATCAACGGTTGGCGGCGCGGTCCGATGCCGGCGCTTTCGTTTCGGGTGAGATCAGGCCGTCGGCTATGTGGATCACGCGGTTGCTTCTGGCGGCCAGCGACTCGTCGTGGGTGACGATGACGAAAGTGTGTCCGCGTTCGTCGCGCAGACGGAAGAAGAGGTCGTAAAGCTCGCGGCGGTTGGCCGAGTCGAGGCTTCCCGAGGGTTCGTCGGCAAGTATCACCGAGGGGTTGTTGATGAGCGAGCGGGCCACTGCGGCGCGCTGGCGCTCGCCTCCCGATAGTTGCGCGGGGCGGTGCGACGCGCGGTCGGCAAGGCCGAGGTAGCCTATCAGGTCGGTGGCGCGGCGGAAGGCTTCGGCGCGGCTCTCTCCGCCGATGAGGGCGGGCATGGCCACGTTCTCGAGCATGGTGAACTCGGGGAGCAGCTGGTGAAACTGAAACACGAAGCCGATGTTGCGGTTGCGGAACCGTGCCAGCTGGCGCTGACTCATGGCGAGCACGTCGGTGCCGTCGTAGGTGACGCTGCCGCTGTCGGGGCGTTCGAGTGTGCCGAGTATCTGCAGCAGTGTGGTCTTTCCGGCTCCGCTGGCGCCCACGATAGAGAGGATTTCGCCTGCGTTGACATCAAGATCCACCCCCCGGAGCACCTCCAGGCGGTCGAAACTCTTGCGTATGCCGCGCATGCTGATCATATTCTTCGCGGGTCAGGAAAGTTTGTCGGCGATGCGGTTGATGGCGTATTCGGGCCGCACGCGCCGGTAGAGAATGTCGTAGACTGCCGAGGCTATGGGCATGTAGACCTCATACTCGGCATTGATTTCGTGGATGCACTTGGCGCCGTAGTATCCCTCGGCGGTCTGCTCCATTTCCATGCGGGCGGCGCTCACCGAGTAGCCTTTGCCTATCATGGAACCGAAATTGTGGTTGCGCGAGAAGCGGGAATAGGCCGTAACCAGCAGGTCGCCGAGATATACGGAGTCGCAGATCTGACGCGGTCGCGGATTCACGGCGTCGAGAAACATCTGCATCTCCCGGATGGCGTTGGAAACGAGCATTGCCAGGAAATTGTCGCCGCGCTTCATGCCGTGGACGATGCCGGCTGCTATGGCGTAGATGTTTTTCATCACGCCTGCATATTCGATGCCGTCGACGTCGGTCGAGGGTATGGCATGGCAATTTCGGCTGCCGCAGAGCAGGTCGCCGAAACGCTGCGCCACCTCGATGTTGTCGCATCCTACGGTGAGATAGCTGGGGCGGTCGAGCGCCACTTCCTCGGCGTGGCAGGGGCCTGAAATCACCAGGCAGTGGTCGCGCTTGACTCCGAAGTGCTCCATCATGTAGTCGGTGACGAGCATGTTCTCGTCGGGCACGATGCCCTTGACGGCCGACACGATGTGTTTGTCCGAGATGTCGGCGGTGAGTTTGGCCAGGTGACTCTTGAAATAGGGCGAGGGCATCACCAGCACAAGGGTGTCGGCGATGCACGCCACTTCGTTGATGTCCGACGAGAATGTGATGCGGTTCACATCGAACTGCACGTCGGTGAGATATGCGGGGTTATGGCCTAATTGCCTGAACTCCTCGATGCGGTCGTCGCGCCGCATATACCATATTATGGAGTCGCTTTTCTTCAGCAGCAACTTGGCAAGAGCGGTGGCCCAGCTTCCGCCGCCCATCACAGCCACGCGACCCGGAAAGTTATTGCAATTCATGGCTTGACGATTTTGGTTATTTGTCGAGCCCTTCGGTGAGCACGGGGTATTTCTCACGGGCTGCCGCTACCCATGCCTTGATGTCGTCGGGAGCGGGATTTTTGAGCTGCAGCTTATATTTCTTATTGATGCCCAGCAGTTCCTGCTGCAGCTTGCCGGGAACGGCGGCTGCAAGAGCCTCAACGGTGAGGAATCCGGCTTTCTGCACGGGGGCTACCCACTCGGCGGGCACGCCTACGGCGGTGAAAGCTTCCTCTTTGTCGCGGCGGGCAATCTTTTCGGGGCGCATCTGCGGGAAGAGCAGCACTTCCTGAATGGTGGTCTGTCCGGTCATGAGCATCACCAGACGGTCCATGCCGATGCCCATTCCCGATGTGGGGGGCATGCCGTATTCGAGAGCGCGGATGAAATCGTGGTCGATGATCATGGCTTCGTCATCGCCCTTCTCCGAAAGGCGCATCTGCTCCACGAAGCGCTCATACTGGTCGATGGGGTCGTTAAGCTCGGAGTAGGCGTTGGCCAGTTCCTTGCCGTTGACCATCAGCTCGAAACGTTCGGTGAGCTGGGGGTTGTCGCGGTGACGCTTTGTCAGGGGCGACATCTCTATCGGGTAGTCGATGATGAATGTGGGCTGTATGTAGGTACCCTCGCATTTCTCGCCGAAAATCTCGTCGATGAGTTTGCCCTTACCCATGGTGTCGTCAACCTCGATGCCCATGCCGCGGGCAGCGGCGCGCAATTCATCTTCGGTTTTGTCGTTGATGTCGAAACCGGTGTGCTCGAGGATGGCGTCGCGCATGGTCACGCGGGGGAAAGGCGCCTTGAACGAAATCACGTTGTCGCCCACCTTCACCGAGTCGGTGCCGTTGACTTCGAGGCATATACGCTCGAGCATCTTTTCGGTGAAGTCCATCATCCAGTTGTAATCTTTATAGGAGACGTAGATCTCCATGCATGTGAACTCGGGGTTGTGGGTGCGGTCCATGCCCTCGTTGCGGAAGTTTTTCGAGAACTCGTAGACACCTTCGAAACCGCCCACGATAAGACGCTTGAGGTAAAGTTCGTCGGCGATGCGCATGTAGAGAGGTATGTCGAGGGCATTGTGGTGTGTGATGAAGGGACGGGCCGATGCGCCGCCGGGTATCGGCTGAAGTATCGGGGTCTCCACCTCCATGTAGCCATGCTCATTGAAATAGTTGCGCATGGAGTTGAACACGCGGGTGCGCTTGATGAAAATCTCCTTTACGCCGTCGTTGACCACAAGGTCGACATATCGGCGGCGGTAGCGCAGCTCGGGGTCGTCGAAAGCGTCGTAGGTGACGCCATCCTTTACTTTCACGATTGGGAGGGGACGGAGCGACTTGCTCAACACGGTGATTTTCTGTGCGTGAATGGAGATCTCGCCGGTCTGTGTGCGGAACACGTAGCCCTCCACGCCCACGAAGTCGCCGATGTCGAGCAGTTTCTTGAACACGGTGTTATACATCTCCTTGTCTTCGCCGGGGCAGATCTCGTCACGGTTGATATAGACCTGGATGCGTCCGTTGGCATCCTGAAGCTCCATAAACGAGGCCTTGCCCATGATGCGGCGCCCCATCACGCGGCCTGCCACCGTCACCTGGCGGCGGGGACCAACAGGGTTCCCCTCGGCGTCGGTCTCGGGATCGACGAATGTGGATTTGATCTCATCGGTGTGGGCATTGACGGGAAACTCTGCAGCAGGATAGGGATTGATACCCATTGCGCGCATCTGGTCAAGCGATCCGCGGCGCACAATCTCTTGCTCGCTCAGTTCAAGTATATTCATCGCACTGAAATATTTCGTGAAACTATTATTTTACTGCACTCAGGCATTACTTTGCAGCTAAAAATACGCCTAACTGCAAATTTATGGCAAAGTTACAAATAAACCGTCAAATCCCCAACATCTCCTCCATCAAATTCCCACGTCAAAATCCCCTACACTGCCTCGATGCAACATGGATTAGGATAATCATATTGTCAGGCTGCATTTCTCAGACGTTAAGCAAATGTAGTACATCGGATTTCAGCCGTGGTATGTGATTGATTACAATCGCCCATAAGATGTCGGGTTTGAGCGAATCGTATGCATGAATTACATAATTACGGGTGTCGACTATTTTACGGGCAGACGTAATCTTTATGTCGGGCTGAATTTTCAAAATACGATTAACGGCTTCTCCCAGGATTTCGATATTGCGTTCAACAAATTTTCGAAAAATCACATCATTTTCAAAAACATCATATTGCCGGCCAAAACGCTCTTCTGCCATTTCGATGTCGGAAATAGCGTGTAAAATATCTTCGAGATATTTTCTTGATTGAATTATCCATAGATTAGTTTCTTGGTTTGGTCGAGTTCCGCACGGAAATAGTTATTCTTGACAGCATCATCACACACTAGATCGATGCGACGGCCGAAAAGGCTTTCAAGTTCGTGCATAAAGTCGAAGAATATATCTGCCCAGTCAAGTCCTTCTCGTCTGATTGTTTCGTCGTCGAAATTGACTGAAAAATCGACATCGCTGTCGTCGTTGAAACGGGGAGTGAGAATGGAACCGAATACCCTCAGTTTCGCAACCTTGTACTTTTTGCACAGGGCGATGATCTTGTCGATATTCATTTCAATCAGTTTCATGTGGCAAATATAATCAGTTGTAATGATATAACAAAAAAGCGAACTTGGATTTTGCTCCAAATTCGCCTAAGGTGGAGTACAGCGGACTCGAACCGCTCACCTCGACACTGCCAGTGTCGCGCTCTAGCCAGATGAGCTAGTACCCCGGTTTTTGCGATGCAAAGTTAGCGCTTATTTTTTGATTCTGCAAATTTTCGGTGAAAATTTCTGTGTTTTTTTCGCGGAGTGCTGTGCTGCTTATTGCGTATAAAGTTGGTGTATAGGGTGTTATGTAGGGATAACGGCTATGGATGCTTTCTGTGGGGAGGAGTCAGTTGACTACGCAGTCATAGGGGAGTGCGAGGGTGAGCATGGCGGGGATGCCGCAGGAATCAATCTGAAGGATTGAATAGCGGCGCGTGGCCGAGGGTGTGCCGGAGGAGGTTGAGGTGGTGTTTACGGCGGGGGGGGAGGGAGAGCCGACCGGGCAGGGGAGGAGCACCGTGGAATCGGGTGTGGGATTTCCGACGGGGATTTCGTGAGGGAGCGGAATGTCGGCAAGGTTGAGACCCGGGATGCCAGCAGCTTTGTAAAGGGCCTCTTTTATGGTCCAGGCCCACAATGACATGGGCCATTGGCTCCAGGCTTCCATTTGCGTGGGGGAAAGGAAGCGCGATGCTATCTGGCTGAGCTGACGGCGGCGGTTGCCGGTTTCGCAGTCGATGCCGATGTTGTGGCCGGCTGGGCCTGTGGCGAGTGCCACCATTGCTGCACAATGGCTGATGGAAATCGATGGCCAGGGACCGCCGAGCGGGGTCGGGGGAGTGTTGCCATCGGTGTCGGGATCGGAAAGAAAGGGTGCGCCTGAGCTGTAATGCCCGATTCGGGGACGTTCGCCGTAGGGAAAGGCTTCGCGCAGCAGGCGTTTGATTGCGGCGGCCTCGGCTACCCTTCTTGCGGGGCCGCGTCCGGCGGGCGTGTCGGGGAGAGAGGTGGCGTAGACGCGCACGCCGTAGTTGTTGAATAGAAGCAATTTAAGACTGGTGTAATGGAATAGGGGAAAATAAGAGTATAGGGGTCAGGCTGTCTGGGTATCGGGCATCACCTTTATTCGGATTGAGCAAATGCGGTGATGGTCGATTTCGAGGATGAGGAATCTGCATCGGCCATAGACCAGAGGTTCCTTTTCTTTGGGGAAATCGCCTTTGATGGCGAGGAGCATTCCGGCAAGGGTTTCACAGTCTTCCGCCACGGGGCGGTAGTCGTCGGGATCGAGCCCGGTGATGCGGAAAAAGTCGTTGAGGAGAGTTTTGCCTTCAAATATATATGTGTCGTCGGGCAGGCGGCGGTAGGTTTTCTCCTCTTCGTCATATTCGTCGTTGATGTCACCGACGATTTCTTCGAGTACATCCTCAAGGGTGACCACACCCTGGGTGCCGCCGAATTCGTCGACAACGATGGCGATGTGGATTTTGAGCTTTCGGAAATCTTCGAGCAGGTCGTCGATCATGCGGGATTCAGGCACGAAATATGGCTTGCGTATCAGCGACTGCCAGCGGAAATCGGGGTCGGCGAGCTGCGGAATGGCGGGGGTGCCGGTATTGCCGTCTCCGGTGGCCTCTGCGGCATCGGCTGTGGCATCTTTGGCATCGGCTGTGGTGTTCTGGGCGATATAGGGGAGCAGATCGCGGGCATAGAGTACACCGCGGATGTCGTCCTGCGATTCACCGAAGACCGGCATGCGAGAGTAGCCTTTGTCGATGATCACCTCCATCACCTGAGCGAAAGTCATGTCGGCATCGAGGCCTGTGATGTCGACTCTGGGAGTCATGATAGCCGAGGCGTTGGTGTCGCCGAAGCGGAGAATGCCCTCAAGCATTTCCTTGTCGGGGCGGCTCTCCACATCGGTGATTTCGAGCGCCTGCCCCAGCTCGTCGGTGGTGATGTTGCGGCTCTGGCGTGTAACCACTTTCTTTAGGATTTTGCCTGAGCGGACAAGCGCCGACGACATGGGCCAGAACAGCCGCATGATGGCGGTGACGGCCGGCGCGGCGAAGCGTGCCCAGCGCACCGGGTTGGTGTTGGCGATGAGTTTGGGCAGTATCTCGCCGAAAAGAAGGATGAGGAATGTGAGAAGAACGGTCTGCAGGAGGAAATCGGCCACCGGGGAGAGGTTGGCGAAGAGCGCGCTCAGGGCAAAAGAGGTGAGCACGATGATGGTCACGTTTACCAGATTGTTGGCGATGAGAATTGTGGCCAGCAGACGTTCGGGCATGTCGAGCAGGCGACGGATCGAGTCGGAGCGTTCTCCCTCCTCGAGCTCCTCGGCCTGCTGCGGGGTTATTGAGAAAAATGCAATTTCGCTGCCGCTGACAAATGCCGATATGGTCAGGGCAAAGGCCGCGCAGCAGAGAGCCACAATCTGGGCGACGCCGAAAACGGCGGTCTCAGGTGCGGCCTGCATAAGTATCATCAGAGATGGCAAAGGGTCTATATCCAATTTCTCGAATTGCTAATTGAAATGCAAAGGTAACGATAATTTTGCAGAAATTCAACAAAAATTATAATACCGGCAATAATGACGCCTGATATGGGCGCCCCGGGCTGTAGGGGGAATCAGAATTCCGAGAAGGCGAAGGGGAGCAGAGAGCGCACCGACGGCAGTCTCACCACTTTGTCGGCGGCTGCGAGGAGAACCTCCACGGGTGCTCCACCGAGTGTTTCGTATTCGAGCAGAGCCTGACGGCATGCGCCGCAGGGAGCAATCGCTCCGGGGGTGAAATTGCCGTCGGTGCCTCGGGCGGCGATGGCGATTTTCAGAAACCGGGTCCCGGGATATGCGGCATGAGCGTAGAAACATGCAGTGCGCTCGGCGCATGTGCCTGAGGGGAACGCCGCGTTTTCCTGATTGGCGCCGGTTATAATCTCCCCGTTGTCGAGCAGGATGGCCGCTCCCACGCAGAAATGACTGTAGGGAGCATAACTGCGCGAGGTGGCTCCCCGAGCCATATTCACCAGGCGGCTGTCGGCATCGGAAAGCTCCCGCAGGGGCATTTCTTCATAGGTAATGCTGATATGTTTCTTTTCCATAGATGGGTTGCCGATGGGTTACGGTTCGTAAAGATAGCACTAAAAATCGGAAAAATGAGTGAAACTCGTCGAAAATTTTGGTGAATCGGGCGTAAATGCTTAATTTTGTGCTCCCGAAGAATACCACCGAAAAAATAACAACAATCATAATCCATGTCAAAAAAAGAACAAGCAACTGAATCGGGTCTGGAGCAGGTCAACGACCGCCTCACCGAGATGACCACCAAGGTTCAGGACAACAAGAAGATCATCAGCGTGGTTTCGTGCGTGGTGATTGCAATAGTCGCCATTGTGCTGGCATATGTCTATTTCTTCCGCGGCCCCGCCATCACCAAGGCCAACGACTCGATCGGCGCCGCCGACCTCTATCTCGCCCAGGGCAACGATTCACTTGCCCTCGCCACCTACGAAAATGTCGCACAGAACTTCAGCTACGATGCCGGCAACCGCGCCGCCCTCAATGCCGCAATTCTCCTTTATCAGAAAGGCGACTACAAGAAAGCTGCCGAAATGCTCGAGAACTACGACGCCAAGGATGACATCATCGGCGCCGGCGCAAGCTCGCTCAGAGGCGACTGCATGGTGAACCTCGACAAACTCGGCGATGCCGAGAAGTGCTACAAGGAGGCCATCAAATGCAGCGACAACAACCCCGCCTACACCCCCTTCTTCATGCTCAAACTCGCCCGCGTCTACGCAGCCCAGGGCAAGCACGCCGATGAAGCCGACCTTTATAAAGAGGTGATGGACAAATATCCCACCTACGGCCAGATGGCTCAGATCGACGTTGAGAAATACTACGAGCGCGCCCGCCTCGAAGCCGAGCAGGGCAAGAAATAACTTCAACCTTGTAACCCATATCATGAAAGGCCTCCCTCCCGGCTATAAAATGCCGGCCGGGGCGGCCTTTCATTGCAGACTCCACACTCCGGACAAGCCGGAGCAATTCTGACAGGAAAGAATTCTGAAATGTCAACAAACACCATCGACAAACCGCGGAAGGTGACAACCGCCACCCTCCGGAAAATGAAGGAGTCAGGCGAGAAAATCGCCATGCTCACTGCCTACGACTATACCATGGCCCGTCTGGTCGACGGAGCCGGCATGGATGTGATTCTCGTGGGCGACAGCGCTGCCAACATCATGGCCGGCTACGGCACCACCCTGCCGATCACACTTGATGAAATGATCTATCACACCTCGTGTGTGGTGCGGGGCGCCGAACGAGCTCTCGTCGTGGCCGACATGCCCTTCGGCACCTATCAGGGCGATCCTGTGGCGGCACTCCACAATGCCGTGCGCATGATGAAGGAATCGGGCTGCGAGGCCGTGAAAATCGAAGGCGGAGCCGAAATCCGCCAGTCAATGGAGGCCATCCTGTCGGCCGGCATTCCCGTCATGGCTCATTTAGGACTGACACCGCAGAGCGTTAATAAATTCGGCGGCTACGGCATCCGTGCCAAAGAGGAGGCCGAGGCTGAAAAGCTGCTCTCCGACGCCCGGCTGGTTGAAAGCCTCGGATGCTTCGCCCTCGTGCTTGAAAAGATACCCTCTGAGCTGGCCCGGCGCGTGGCCTCGGAAGTGAAAATCCCCGTGATAGGCATCGGCGCCGGCAGCGGAATCGACGGTCAGGTGCTGGTGTGTGCCGACATGCTCGGCATGAACCGCGGTTTCAAGCCAAAATTTCTGCGACAGTATGCACAGCTGGCCGACAGCATCGAGGCCGCATGCAAACAATATATGGCCGACGTGAAATCTGTCGATTTCCCGTCGGAAGCCGAAAGCTATTGAAAAAGTAATTTGCTAACGACGCCGGCCGCTACCTGTGAGGGCAGCGGCCGGTCTTTTTTATTTTAAGGTGGTCGGCCATGGCTATTCGTCGGGCTGACGTCCGCCCGACGAATAGGTCAGCGGCCTACGAATATGCGCAGGGGCGGGGTGGCTCCGTAGTGGCGTCCGGAGTTGAAGTAGAAGATGGCGTTGTAGACGCCGTCGGCTACAGGATTCCCCTCGGTGTCATCGAGGTTCCATGTGTAGGGCGATGTCAGAGAGGCGTCGGGGTCGGTGTAGACCACGCGTCCGTCGGGTGTGGCGATGATCAGACGCCCATGCGCATCCTCGGCCAGATCGGTCTTGATGGAGAATACCGCTTTATCGCGGAGATGGGGCTCGTCGCAGAGCAGATATGCCTCGGCCACATTCATCACCGAGAAATGTATCTCGCGTTCGTCAGACTGGCCGGTGATGCTCTTCACGGTGAGTTTAAGGTGGTGGGGACCGTCGGCAAGCCCCGACACATTCAGTGCCATGGAGGCTGTGCCGTCGGGGTGCATCTGCACTGCGCCGTCGGCGCCCGGAAGTTTGCGGGTGTCGTCGAGCGAGACCGAAACTGTGCCGCCGAGGCGGTCGGAGTTGCCGGGAAGACCGGCCGTGCCGCCGTCGATTTTAGCATAAAGGGTGAACGACGCGGGGAGCTGGTCGCCGTTGACAAATGAGGGATCGTCGGCATACATCTCCATGATGCGCGGGGCCGAAATGTCGGCCACATCGTCGGGAATCACATTGCTGATATTCACGCCCGGGAGGTTGCCCACCGCGCGGCGGCTGTTGTCGTCGTTGATGGCGAAGAGTGTCACGCGGTTGCCGAGGCCGGTGTAGGAGGGAGCACCGAGCGTCACGTTGCCGGTGAAACGGCCGTCGCGTACCTCAAACAAGGCCTCCTGCAGCAGCATGTCCTCAAGGGTGACAGTGAGGGAGGGGTTGGATGTGTCGACGCGCGAGGGGTCGGACGAGCGCTCGTAGCGGCCGTCGTAGAATGCCACAGTCACAGTGCCGTTGAAGTCGGTGTCGACATCGCCGGCGGGGTTGCGTACCGAGCCTTCTATGGTGTATTCTGTAAGAGGCGAAAGGCTGACATCGGAGCCGGGAGCGGCACCGTTGATGTTGTCGATAGTGACTGTGCCGTCGGGCGAATAGAGAGGCAGCATGGGGTCGCCGCCGAAGTTATACGACAGGTGGTTGACGTAGGGGCCTGTGGCCGTGGTGCTGGTGCCGAAATCCACGGGAGAGGTGCAGAGATGGTTGCGGGCCATGCGGAACACGTCGCCCTGGGCTGCCCCGGCCTGACGGTTATAGTAATTGTAAACCACGGCGTAGGCCATATACTTGTTGTGGTTGGCATAGACCGGGCGGGTAGGACCCACGCCTGCGAGCATGCCGCCGGTGGGGTTGAGGAGCATGTCGGACTGAAGACTCGACGTGGCTTTGTCGAAAACCATGGTCTCGCATGTGGCGAAGATGGTGAACGGGGTGTCGTCGATTTTCAGACTCTGGTCGAGGTTCGACGACCATGTGTTGCCGTCGCCTATGATGTTGTGCTGCAGGGAGTGGCCGAAGTAGACAAACATGCCCGAGCCGCGGGTGAGCTGCTGCTTGATGCGGTTCTGCGAAATGCGCAGGGTGCTTGCCGAGTTGGCCGGATAGAGCGACATATAGAGGTCCGACACCACAACCGAGGGGGCTTTCGCTACGGCAGTGGAGGAACCGTTGATCATGGAATTCACGGCGATACCCTGGGTGAAGAAGTCGTTGGAGTCGCCGGCGCCAGCGAGCAGAAGACAGCGGTTCCACATCGGTTTTGAGGATGGGGAGGTGAGGTGGCGGATGGCTTTGTCGATATACTGCGAGGCCTGCACGGCGTCGGCGGCGGGCACTCGTCCCACATTAATATATAATAGAGAGCGGAGAAACTGCTCCACGCCTTTCGAATTATCCCAGGAGCCTTTGTTGTAATAGAACTTGTCGCTGAGCATTCCGTAGATGGCATCGGTGCCGTAGGTGTCGGGTTCGCGGCCGAAATTGTAATATTTCACATCCTCGCATTCGAGCATCGGCACGAAGCCCTTCACAAGCGCTTCGAGACCGCCGTTGACGCTCACGCCAGTATTGTCCATCTCGGCAGACGAGAGGATAAACACGCCCTTGAGTTTCGACGGATCGCGGTCGTAGAGCATCTTGATGTAGCGACGGAGAGCCATGGGATGATATTGGCCCGATGCGAATTCATCCATGAGATCGGAGAAGCGCACCACTTTCACATCATTCACAAGGGGATTGTGCTCGCGGTGGGCGTCGGCCATGCGGCAACCCTCGTCGTAGGTGCGGTCGTTCGTGACGATAATCATGTCGGGAGTGGTGTCGGCGTGGAGGTTCGATGGCTTCACGTCGCCCACAATGTCGGGAGTATACAGCTCGGCCGAAGGGTCGAACACAAGCAGATCGAGACCGGGAACCTGTGAATCCCAGTTGAGCGTGGAGGTTGTGACCACGCCATTCATGCCGGTGTCGCCGAGCGGAGCTACTTCGTATTCAACGGGGGCTGCGTCGGGAGATACTGACCATACCTTAATGTTGTCGCCGGCCTCGGTGAGGGCCACACCCATGCCGGGGGTTGTTTTGCTGAGCACCATGTGTTGCTGCGGCTCGTTGCCCACAGTGGTGGAGCGCAGATAGCGTACGCCTACATAGTCGCACATCGCTCCGGTCATGTCGTCGCTGGGCGAGGGCACGGAGAGTGTCAGCTTATAAAGGTCATTGTCGGTTTTGCCGATATTGTCAAACGAAGTATTTCTTATTGTGGAATAACGGAAGTGCCAGTAGCTGGTATCGCCGCCGAAACCTGTGATCTGAAATTCGTTGGAACTGCCGTTGATATCGACTGTGGCGCGGTTGGCGTAGGGCATCTGACCGGCCACGGCGAGGCTGGTCATTATGTTGGCTCTGGCGTCGGTAAGGCCCGGAAGACGGAATTCGACTTCAAGCGGCGACTGGTGGAAGCTCTCGCTGAAAAGGAGGGCGCCGATGCCGGGGTAGTGCTCGGTGAAGTCGTGGACGGCGTAGCCATAGGCCGAGGTCACTGGCGTGGTGCCCGCAAACTCTCCCTGCGAGAGGGCGACGCGCTCGGCAGGCTGCGAGTCGGTCAGGTAATAATACGACGCAAGGCCGTAGACATTACGGAGCAGATCGATGTGGTTGGTGCCGGATGCTCCATATTTCGTCAGAGTGACCATGCCGCGGCCCACGCCAAAAAACACGAGTTTGTCGCCATAGATAGCCGAAGCCACCGCGGGCAGATCGTCGGGCATCGAGGATGAGAACGCGAAGTCGCGCAGCTGCATGCCCGGGTAGCCATAGACGGCTACCTTTCCGGGATCGCTGAATCCTATCGCGCGCAGCTGGTCGAACGTGAGCTGCTGCATGCCGGTTTCGGTTACTTTCACCTTCACCCAATGACCCGAGGCAAGTTTCGACTCGGTTGCGTAATAATCAGCCGGGAGGGCATGTGCGGCCATGACGGCCGACACTGCCACGGCAATTGCGATAAGAGAGCGGTATAATAAGTTCAACATCTGTGATAGATTGCGAAATGGTAAATGCACAAATTTTCTCATAACATCAACGAAAAAAGAGCCGTTTTATTTCCTGTGAAAAAGACAAATTGCCATAACCGGTGCTATATTCGCATATTTTGCTGAATTTTTTGTTTATATAGATGTGAAGTTGGTCTTTTTCAGTATGATTTAGCTAACTTTGCAGTCGCATATATGCGAATATCGCATCATGTTTATATAATTGTGGAAATCTATGAAAAAAATCGTCTCTGTCATTATATTCGGCGCAACATGCGCCATATTTGCCGCCAATGGTGCTGAGCCTATCAAATATGGCAATTTCGAGAACTGGGTGACCCGAAACATCAAGGAATCGAAAGTGATCGGCGGAAAAACCAAGCAGGTGTATGAGATCGCGCCTAATGCTACGATAAACGGCGACCAGGCCTATCGCAATCAGGGCGGTTCGCCCTGGGGCACCTCTAACGTCATGGCAAAGGTGTGCGGCGTCACCAAGACTTCCAACGCCGTCTATCCCGATGCTCGTGAAGGTGGCGGTCGTGCCTGCAAACTCACCACGCAGATGGAGCATTGCAAGGCCATGGGCATCGTGAATATCGATGTGCTTGTGGCGGGATCGATTTTTCTGGGCGAGATGCTCGAGCCGGTGAAATCAACCTCCAATCCCTATTCCAAGATGGTGATGGGTATCCCCTTTACCCGTCGGCCCAAGGCGCTTCAGTTCGATTACAAGCTGCTGATGCCCCCGGCTTCCACGGGCCGAATCTATTCTTCGGGATTCTCGAAGCAAAAACATTATCCCGGCAACGACTCGGCCGAAGTCTACATCCTGCTCCAGCGCCGGTGGGAAGACAAGGATGGCAATATATATGCCAAACGCGTGGGCACCGGTCGCGAACGATTCAACAAAGGCACTTCGGGCTGGGTCAACGGCCATCAGATTCCCGTGCATTACGGCGACATCACCGGCCAGCCTTTCTATAAGTCATATATGGGACTGATCCCCGAAGAAAAGAGCTACTATGCCCGAAACTCAAAAGGGAAGATGGTGCCGGTAAAGGAGGTTGGCTGGGACAGCGCCGACGCCACGCCTACCCACATGCTTGTGATGGCGTCGGCCGGAAGCGGCAATGCCTATATCGGCACCCTCGGCCTTACCCTCTGGGTCGACAACATGGCATTGGCCTATTGACTCCAAGTCGCGTCGGCTGACACTTAAAAGATGTTAAACGAATGGATTGGGTCGATATAATGCACAAAATTGACTGATAAAGCCTTGCATTGTTCACAAATTATTTGGAACTTTGCATCGTGTGTTTTTCATAGTATTAGATTAAGATAAAGGTTTAAAGGAGAAAGGCTGTTGCGAAACAGCCTTTTTTTATTAGCCTGATTAGCCTAATTGGACTAATTGGACTAATTAGACTAATTGGCCTGATGTGTGAGGGGTATAAAAACGAAAAGTGAGTTTCTTCACAGAAACTCACCTCCCTCATAACCAAAATTCAAGTATATATGTTCTTTTCGTTGTATAAACGTTGTGTCTGTTTTGGAGGGAAACAGAATGGGATGTCTTCCGTTTCCGATGCAAAGTTATTGATTATGGATGCTTGCGCGGAAATTTTTAGCGTTAAAAACTGTTAAAGAAATGATGTTTGTGCCGAATTTTCCACATTCTTCACGGTTTTTAATGGCTATTCACAGATTTAACGGCGGGATAAGCGAAAATATTTGGCAAAATGGAAAATAATTCGTAATTTTGTGCGCTTTTTTAGCCGAAACAGGCTCCGATAAGTCGCCGGTATGAACCGGGCGCGCCTGACGGTATAATTTTAAATATAATCAATCGGATGTACGCTATCGTAGAAATCCAGGGACAGCAGTTCAAGGCCGAGGCAGGCAAATTCCTGTATGTCCACTATCTCGGCGACGAGAAAAAAGAAGGCGAAGTCGTTGAATTCGACAAAGTCCTCCTCGTTGATGCCGACGGTGCCGTGAAAGTAGGCGCGCCCACCGTAGAAGGGGCAAAAGTTGTTTGCGAGGTAAAGCGTCCCCTCGTAAAAGGCGATAAAGTTATCGTTTTCAAGAAGAAACGTCGCAATGACTACCGTCGCAAGAACGGTCATCGCCAGATGTTCTCTCAGATCGTGATCAAGGACGTAATTGCTTAACCCCAACCGGAAACTTCCGTAATCTCAAACTCAAATGGCACATAAAAAAGGTGTAGGTAGTTCTAAGAACGGCCGTGAGTCGGAAAGCAAACGACTCGGTGTGAAAATTTTCGGTGGCCAGAAGGCTAAGGCAGGCAACATCATCAAGCGTCAGCGCGGCACTGTTCATCACCCCGGCCTGAACGTGGGTATGGGCAAAGACCACACAATCTATGCTCTCATTGATGGCACTGTTGTATTTACCACAGGTAAAGAAGGTCGCCGTTTCATCAACGTTACCCCTGAAGCCGAGGCATAACAGCCCCGCGACGGGAGTAACCCGCAAGCTCTAAAAGAGGATGCAGCCTCAGCGTAGGCCCCGCATCCTCTTTTTTATTTCCCATGCAAAACATTTGAATCACCCCGGCTATTCTAATAGTATGAAAAAGATATTGATCATGGGCGCCACATCGGGCATCGGCCTGCATGCCGCCATCGCTTTCGCCGAAAAAGGCTATATGGTGGGCGCCGCCGGGCGCAACACAGCGCAGCTGGCGCTGCTCAGCGACCGCTTTCCCCGCAATGTGGTCACTCGGCGCATCGATGTCGACGACGCCGACGCGCCCATGCAGCTTCACGACCTGGTGGAGGAGATGGAAGGGATGGACATCTACTTCCATGTGGCGGGCATAGGGTTTGAGAACGCGGCTCTGCATGAACTCGAGGAGACCGAGGTAGTGGAGACCAACGCCGTGGGGTTCGCCCGCATGGTGTGCGCCGCATTCCGGTGGTTCCGCGACCATAACGAGGGTCGGGGACATATTGCCGCCATTACCTCCGTGGCGGGCACCAACGGCATCGGCGCCATTTCGGCCTATTCCGCATCGAAAGCATTTGACCAGTACTATCTGCGGGCGCTCGACCAGATCGCCCGTATGAGCCGCATGCAGCTGCGGTTCACCGATATACGCCCCGGATGGGTGCGCACCCCTCTGCTTGCCGCCGACGAGACTTATCCCATGTGCATGACTCTCGACTATGCCGTGCCCCGCATAGTGCGCGCCATCGAGCGCCGCAGGCGGGTGGCCGTGATCGACTGGCGCTGGAACCTTGTGGTGGGACTGATACGCCTGGTGCCCAACTGGTTGTGGGTGCGTCTCCCGATAAAAATCAGTCGCCTGAACCGCAGGAAATAAACTGCTTGTCAAACTGCCTTGCAGCCTGTTTGTCAGTCAATCTCAAAAAAGTCGGAGAAGATTGTCGGGGAATGAAAAAAATATATTAATTTTGTGGCGCATGGCCGTCGAAGCCCCGGCAGGGTAAGAGGCGGGATGCGGACATATTTTTCAGAAGCGTTTATCGGCGCTGATTCTTGACTTCCTGAAATTCTCGCAAAATTTCCACTACAGTCAGAAATCAAGCAACGATGAATGCCCAGGGCATGTAATATCCCTGCTCCGGCGTATCGGTCGGGGCGTGTCGATTTACATACGAGCGTGGGCTTCAGCGTTGCCGTTCTATTGTAGTAAGGCAATGCGAGAAGCCTCAGGAAGTGGAGCGGCAACTGCGATACGGCTCCACGCTTCTTTTTTTATTAACCCTGGTCAGTGAGGGAGCCGGGACCGGAAAGAGTCTTTAACCCGCCATGAAAATATTTACTCGGGGGATATGTGCATCGGTGCTTTGCCTGGTGTCACTGACATGTCTGCCGGCCCGGGGAGAGACGAAAGTGCCGTGCCTGATTTTTTCAGGGAATGCCGGGAAGGAGAATCATTTAGACCTCTCGGCCTTCAATAGGATTACTTTCGGAGAGAATTCCATAGTGGTCTCATCGTCGAAAGATGAGACCAGGGAGCCGGTGGAAATGCTTTATTCACTTTATCATCACTTTACAGTCGGCGATGCGGTACCTGACGATTTCTCAGGCGTCGAGGTGACCGAGGTCGGCGAGGAATCGCGCATCTTTGTTGATGGAGAGTCTCGGCTGCTGCATCTGCAGTCGTGGTCGGCGTCGCCTTTCTCGGTCGGCGTGTTTGACATCGGCGGTCGTCTGATGCTCACATGCAATCTCAGCGCAGGCGATGCCCTGACTCTCGATGCGCTGCCTGCCGGCAGCTACATCGCAGTTGCCACTGACGGTGCCGTCCGTCTTACCCTAAAATTCATCCTTCATTAATCCAGTCTATGAAAACTTTCAGAAAATCAGCCATTATCGCGGGCGTGCTCTCTCTGGCCGCCCTCGCAGCCGTTGCCCGGCAGGAGAAAGTGCTCCAGATTTTCAGCAACGGAGAAATTATCAAGGAATATCCCGTTTCCGAAATAGATTATATCGAGGTCAACGACCTCGTGGCCGCTCCCTCGGGCATGAAAGCCGATGTGAGCGACAACACAATCACAATCACATGGAACGAGGTGGCCGGTGCCACTTACAATATCTACCGCTCGCCCGACAATGTAAACTTCAATCTGTTGGCATCTGGACTCACTGAAACCAGCTACACCGACGAGACGCCTCTCCCCGGCGCCAACTATTATAAGGTAAAAGCCATGGTCAACGGCGTGGAGAGCGGATATTCCCAGACGGCCACCGGCACTCTGGCCGATAGCGGAATGGAAAGCGGTATCTATCTCGGTGTCACCGGTTTCAACGATGATCTTTACACCTATCCGGTGATGCGGCTTACGGAAAGTTCGGTGGGAGGGTTCCGTGACTTTGTCGACAACCTTACTATGAAATATGGCACACTTCTTTATTATTCTGTCGACCAGGCTATCAACACGCTTCAGAGCGCAACCCTGCCCCCGGACATTTCCAACGCCGCTATAGTCACATTCACCGACGGCCTTGACCAAGGCTCCATGATGAAAGATGTGCCCTACAGCGACGACACCGAGTATCTCACGGCACTGAAAGGTAGCATCACCGACGAAAAAATCGCCGGACTGCCCATCACGGCCTATTCCATCGGCATCCGCGGCAATGATGTGAAAGATGTGGCTATGTTCACCGCCAACCTGAATCAGCTGGCTTCGGCACCCGAGTCGGAACATGCCACCGAGGTATCGAGCATGTCGGAGGTCAATGCCAAGTTCAAGGAGATTGCCGAGCAGCTGTCGAAGAGCAGCTATCTGCAGACTATCAATCTGACAATGCCCGGCGTGTCCAACGGTACAAAGGTGCGTTTCACATTCGACAATGTTAAGGATGCCTCTGACTCGGAGCTGTATATTGAGGGCATATTCAACCTCAAGGCCCGCACGCTCGAGAATGTCACCTACCAGGGAATGACGTCGACATCCGGAACTACGCTCAAGGGCACTGTGGAGGGCATCTTCGTAAGTTTCTCCATCGAAGGAGTGCGCACCGCCGACAACAAGCTAATAGACAGCAAGTTTACCGACGAATGGACCTACATCACATCAAACGGTTCATGGCAGATAAACTCCGAGTTCGACAAGACCCAGAACTCCGAAGTGATAACCGAGCGTAGCTCGGCTGTGATAATGCTGATTCTTGACTGCTCAAGCTCGCTGGGCGATGACTTCAAAGTTGCCCAGGCCAATGCCAAAAACTTCATCGACACTCTCTACGGCACATCCGGTGGCTCCGACAACCCCGGCGGAGACACACCCGACACGGCCATCTACTCCACCACGCCTATCGACCTTTCGCTTTCAATCTGGAAGGATGGCAAACGCTATTATCTCACCAAGGAGGAATATGACAAAGCAAACCTCTCCGATGCCGTTGTCGAAGGCCTCACCGTTGTCAGCGGCTCCGAAAGTTTCGTGCTGTCGCCACGTGATGTTCAATCAGGAACCATGGGAAATGTTAGTCTGACATCTTTAATGTATTGCGATATGACGCCGACAGAGCTTCAAGGCAGAACTATCAGTGCAAAATGGACAGATATAAACATCGCATTACGAAACTTTGGCTTTACAACGCTTGAGGCAAATTATGCTTATTACACGGATGCCACAAGATATAATAATGGCCGTTTCTATAATTGTATCGTCGGTTCCGGCGGAAGTCTCTATTATCATGATTATTATTATCATATTCGCGGTGCCGTTTCAACGAGTCATCCATCCGTGATATACTGGAACGACCCTGATGAAATGAAACTGTCAGTGATAATCGATGGCAAAAGAGAATTTCTGACAAGGTCGGAATATGATGCCAAAAAAGATCGGATTACCAAAATCGAAGGGGTGGCAGTAATAGACGGTGGAGTGAAATTTGCAGTCCAGCTGAAGGATGCGCAACAGGGTTCCATTGATAATCTGACAACTGCAAGGACTTTATATGGCGACATAATGCCGACCGAACTGCAGGGAATGATCATCAGCGCCAAGATGAACGAAATCAATAATGCAATCAGATCTTTCGGCGGTACAGCCATTGACACCGGTTATGCTTATGTAACCACAGCGACAACAGTTTCATCCGGCGGTCGGTACCATAACTGTGTAAAAGGTACAGGAGGAAATCTGAATTATCATGATTATAGCTTATATGTCCGTGGGGTTGTGAACCTCAAGGATTAGGCTGTGGCCGAGTAAACACTTTGTTTCGTCCTTAATGTAGGGATGCATCCGGGGGCGTCTGCTGACCGACAACGGTATATGGCGGATGCATCGGGATGCATCCCTACATTCATATCTTTGGGTGGCTGAGGAGACGAGTTGCAAATATTCGGGGATTTATTTGGGGAATATTGGCAGAATCGCTAATTTTGCGTTGATGAAAAAGCTTTCACGCAATTCAATATACCTGCTGGTGTTGATGTTTGTGGCTGCTACAGCTGTGGTGGTGTATTTTATGCCTGCCGACAGCAAACACAAGTTCAGCTACGAGATGGGGCGGCCATGGAATTATGAGCTGCTGACGGCTCCGTTTGACATCCCGGTCTATCGCGACTCTGCCACGGTGAACCATCTGATCGACAGCATCGACCGCACGTTTGTGCCTATCTACAAGGTTGACAAAGGTGCCGAGCAGCGTGTGGATGCTGTGATACGTGCATCAGGCGAGGTGTCGGTCCATGTGCGCAACCGGTTGCTCAATGCGGTGGCGCGGCTCTACAACAATGGCGTGGTGGATGCCAGCACTTCGGCCATCATCACCGACCGTAAGCTCGAAAAGGTGAAATTCAATGTGGATAATACCACAGTGGAGCAATCCACGGCCGGCTTCATGTCGCAGCGCGACGCTTATGCCTATATCGATTCGGTTTTTCGCGATGACCCCGAGCGGGCGCACATTCAGGCGCTCAATCTGGCCAATGTGCTATATCCCAATATCGTGGAGGATACCCGTGCCACCCAGCAATACCGCGAGAGCCTTATCCAGCCCGTGGTGGCGGCAGTGGGTGTGATTCAGAAAGGGGAACGTATCATAGACCGGGGCGACCGCGTGACGCCGCAGGTTTATCAAGTGCTCCGCAGTTTCGAGCTGGCGCTCGACAAGGCGGGGCGTCAGGAACGCAATCACCGCGTCTACACCATCTGCGGGCAGACGGTGCTGGTTAGTGTCATCTTCCTGATGCTATACCTCTATTTCGGGTTCTACTATCCCGAGACACTGGAGTCGCCCAAGCGCATGCTTGCCGTGGTTCTTCTGATGGTGGGCATGTTTGTGTTCGAGGCGGCCATGACGCATGTTTTCTCCGCAGGGTATTATGTGGTGCCGTTCGCCATACTGGCTGTGGTGGTAAAAGTGTTTTTCGACTCCCGCACGGCTTTCTTTACCTACGTGTTCGAGGTGGTGCTCTGCTCAGTGCCGGTCACCTTCCCGCTGGAATTTATCTTTGTGGAGCTGGCGGCGGGCACCGTGGTGATATTCTCGCTTAAAGAGCTGTCGAAACGCTCGCAGCTGTTGCGGTCGGCGCTGCTTGCCTTTGTGGTGTATGTTGTGGCCTACGCCGCCGTGGAGATGATGAGCGCTGGAACCCTCAGTGCCGTGTCGGTGCGTTATATCGGCTATTTCGCCGTGAGCGCCGTGCTCATCTCGTTTGCCTACATCCTCATTTTCATCTTCGAGAAAGCATTCGGCATGACATCGGTGGTGACGCTGGTGGAGCTTGCCGACATCAACAATCCGCTGCTGCGCGAACTTTCGCGCGAATGTCCGGGCACTTTCCAGCATGCAATGGCCGTGAGCAACCTTGCCTCGGAAGCCGCGCACAACATAGGCGCAAACGTGCAGCTGGTGCGTGCCGGCGCACTGTATCACGACATCGGCAAAATCGACAACCCCTCGTTCTTCACCGAGAACCAGTATGGGTTTAACCCTCACGACACTCTCCCCCCCGAGGTCAGCGCCGGCATCATCATCAGCCATGTGACCAACGGAATCAAACGTGCCGACAAGGCCAAGCTGCCCGATGTGATCAAGGATTTCATCCGCGAGCATCATGGGCGCGGCACCGCGAAATATTTCTATATGAAGGCGCAGCAGGCCCATCCCGACACACCCGTCGATCCGGCGCCCTACACCTATCCCGGGCCTAATCCGCGGACCCGCGAGACTTCGCTGCTCATGATGGCCGACGGCGTGGAGGCTGCCTCCCGCTCCATGAAGGACCATTCGGTGGAGGCGATCACCGAGCTGGTGAACAACATCATCGACGGGCAGGTCAAAGCGGGCTTCTTCAATGAATCGCCCCTTTCGTTCCGCGACATAGCCACAGTGAAGCAGACCTTTATCAACCGTCTGCGGTCGATGTATCACGGGCGCATATCCTATCCACCCGAAAAGAAGCCCCAGGAGCAGCCCCAAGGACAGCCTCAGGAACAGCTTCAGAAGCGGGAGGAAGCGCCAAAACCCTCAGAACCAATAAAATCAGCCGAGCAATGATCTCACGACTCCGCGACCTTATTCCCGAGCCGGCGCTGCGCCGGTTGCCATGGTATTTAGCCTACGTGTCGCTGCTGCGTCAGCGCGGCGTGGAGTATGTGTCGTCAACCGGCATCTCCCGCGGCATCAATGTCGATGCGTCGCAGATTGCCAAAGACCTCTCTTTTCTCGATATAAAGGGTAAGACCCGTATAGGCTACGAAGTGAAACTACTCGAGCACAAGCTCGAGGAATTCCTCGGTTTCCGCCGCCGCCACAATGCCGCCATCGTGGGCGTCGGTTCGCTCGGGCGCGCCCTGATGTCGGACTCCGGTCTGGCCAACTACGGCCTTGAGATTGTGGCCGGATTCGATGTCAGCCCCGCGCTGATCGGCACCTCCACGCCGCAGGGGCTTCCCATCTATGATGTGGCCGAACTGGCCACCCGCGCACGTCAGCTCGAAGTGGAGATCGGTATCGTCACGGTGCCCGTTGAGTATGCCCAGGAGGCCGCCGACGAGATCATAGCGGCGGGGATGAAGGCGATATGGAACTTCACACCGTACCGCATCATGGCGCCCGACGATGTGGTGATTTCCAACACGTCGATTTATGCGCATCTGGCGGTGATGTATAACCGAATGCTGTCAAAATGAAAGTAATCCGCGCCGACCGTATGGCGGGGCCGCTGCATCCGGCGCTTGCCGCCGCTATCGCCGACCCCGAGGCCGTGCCCCTCGATCAGCTGCGGCTGCAGCTGATAGCCGATTCGGCCATAGGCCGCAACAATCACCCTGTGTTTCTGCCCGATTTCATCACCGCCGATCCCGGCGCATGGGTGGTCGAGGTGATGCCGGCGGTGCAGATCGGCCGGCTTGGAAAATTTATACGTCCGAAATTCGCCGCCCGCCACATCAGCGCCATTCTCCTTGCGGGGTGGGTGCGTCCGGCGACCGCCGACAGCGCGACGCCCATCACACTCCTCTTCGACGGAGCGTTGACCCGCGGAGTGGAGATGCCACTGAATGAAATCTTCCCGGCAGATTCCCGCCCGGCAGATTCCGCAGATTCCTGCGATGAGATCTCCGGCAAGGCTCTGTTGCAGATCGAGGCTGAGTATTCTCCGATCCGCGATGCTTCAGGCGAGAACACTAAGCGAGAATCCGCCTCCATAGCCCGGGAGCAGATTCATGCGGAAGATATGGTGGCGTTTGTGAGCCGCTTCTGCACCCTCAAAAGCGGCGATATAATCATTCCCGCATCGGCCGGCATAACCTTCCCCGTAGCACTCGACATGCGTCTGCGTGCCACCCTCAACGGCATCAACGCTCTTGAACTGCGCCTGAAATAGTCTGGCGGGGAGCGGGGGTGAGGTGTGCGGTGCGGGGGATGCGGTAGCCGATCCAGGCGATGAACACCGACATCAGCGGAGATACGTAGTTGAATACGCAGAAGGGGGCGTAGGCTATGGTGGAGACGCCGAGCACTGTCGACTGCGTTATGCCGCAGGAATTCCAGGGAATCAGCACCGAGGTGACCGAAACGGCATCCTCCATGGCTCGGCTCAGCAGACGCGGTTCCAGCCCGAAACGACGGTATAGATTGCGGTACATGTTGCCCGTGATAATCAGCGACAGATACTGGTCGGCGGTGAGGCAGTTCATCGACAGGCCGCTGGCGACAGTGGCGCCGACGATGGAGGTGCGTTTGCGCAGACGCGCCGTGAAAGCCTGTGTCAGGCGGTTGAGCATTCCGGTGCCGATCATGGCGGCGCCGAAAAGCATCGCGCATGTTACAAGGAATATGGTGGGCAGCATGCCGGTGATGCCGCCGGTGGAGATCAGCGAGTCGATTTCGGCATTGCCCGATGTGCCGGCATAGCCGCTCCATACCGATTTAAGCATAGGCAAGGCTCCGCCGGCCAGTTGCGGCTGGAAGATGAACACGCCCGCGGCGCCGAGCAGCGATGCTGCCAGAAGCACCCGGAGGGTGTTGACGCGGCAGAGGATGAGAATGATGGTGACCACGGGTATCAGAAGTGTCCATGCCGAAATGCGGAATGTGTCGTGCAGCGCTATGGCCAGTTCGGATGATGCCACGGCGCTGTCGCGGCTTCCGAAGAATCCCACACAGGCATAGACAATCAGAGCGATGACAAAGGAGGGAACAGTGGTTACCATCATGTAGCGAATATGGCGGAAAAGTTCCACGCCTGCCGTGGATGCCGCCAGGACGGTGGTTTCGCTCAGCGGCGATACCTTGTCACCGAAATATCCGCCCGAGATCACCGCGCCGGCCACCCATCCGGCCGGGCAGCCCATGGCCTCGCCTATGCCCATGAAGGCCACGCCGATAGTGGCGATAGTGGTCCACGAGCTGCCGGTGAGCACCGAAATGCAGGCGCTGATGGCGCATGCAAGCACCAGGAAGAATGCCGGAGAGAGCACTTCCAGACCATAGCAGATGAGTGTGGGCACTACCCCCGACATCATCCATGTGGTCGATACCATGGCTATGCAGAGCAGAATGGGGATTGCAGGGAGGATCTGCGAGGCGCTGCGCCGCAGTCCGTAGAGCAGCCCGCGTCGGGTGGCTGTGCGTGCGATGCATGCGAGTGCCACCGCCATAAGTGCGCACGCCGCGAGAATCCAGCCGCCGATACGGCTCACCGAATCTGCGCCGCCGATCATGATGATTGCGGGCAATGTCACCAGCAGGGCAACCAGAGGTGTCAGCGCCAGCCCCAACGGGGGGAGGTTGGGAGTAGTTCCCGACATTGCCTGTGATTCCCGGGAAAAGATATTTGAAAACAGGGAGGATATGCGTGTGAATCTGTGTGGTTTCAATCCTGATAGATTGCTTAATGCTGCTTAGAGCTTGTTAAGAGCTTATTTATTATTAAACAAGCTCTAAAAATGAATTGCGCCGCAAAATTAAGCAATATCACCCTAACAGGCAACAGACCCTCACCCGATTATCACCATTTTTCACTCATAATTCATATTTTTCACATATCACGATGTGATGCGAAAGCTCTGCAAGGAGGTGTAGTGGCTCAGGAACCGGAAGGGGTGCGGGAGGCGATGTAGTCGAGGAGCTGTGGACGGTAGCTGTCGCTGACGGGCACTTCGTGGGTGACGGCGGGCGACTGGCGGTTGTCGGTGACGAATATGCGGCCACGCTCTATGGCGTTGATTTTCGACAGGTTGACTATGTAGCTGCGGTGCACGCGCATGAATTCCGGCGGCGTGAGGGCGCCCTCGAGCGTTTTCATGCTCATAAGGGTCATCACCGAGCGCGCCTGCCCCTCCACGAATATGCGCACATAATCTTTCAGACCCTCCACGAAAAGGATGTCGCGTTTGGCAATCTGCCGGTGGCGGTATTCCGATTTCACGATGATATGGCCGTCGTCGGCCGGGGTGTCGGCAGAAGGCGGTGAAGCGAGGGCCGGGGCGGAGCGGCGGCGCTCCATGGCGCGTTCCACTGCGGCAAGGAACTCGGTGTAATTCACCGGCTTGAGCAGATAGTCGACGGCGTTGACGCGGATGCCTTCGATAGCGTAGTTTTCGTAGGCGGTGACAAAGATCACCATGGTATCGCGCGGAATCAGTTTCACAAACTCCATACCCGACAGTTCGGGCATCTGAATGTCGAGAAAAAGCAGGTCGACTTCGCCCGAAATAATCAGGGAATAGGCCTCGCGGGCCGAGGTGAACACTCCGGCAAGCTGCAGCGAGGGTGTGCGGCGGGCATAATTGCCGATAAGCTGGCCCGCCAGGGGTTCATCGTCGATTACAACGCATCTGAGAGTCTGCATGGCGGTTATTCGTGTGGATTGGTGATGGGAACGGTGAGGACGGCTTCGAATTCATTGTCGGAGCGGCCGGTGCGGAGCGAGGCCCGGTCGCCGTAGATCAGTTGCAGGCGTCGCCTGAGGTTGGCCAGACCTATGCCCCCCCGGCGGTCGGCGGGGGTGTCGGCGGCGGGTCGACAGCCGTTGACGGTGCGGCACACCACAGTTGAGTCTCCGGCAGTGACGGAGATGGCGATGTGGGCGCCTGGTTCGCCTGTGTTGCCATATTTGAAAGCGTTTTCCACCAGGGGGACAAATAGCAGCGGGGCAATTAGCCATTTGCCGCGGTCGTGACACTCGAGGGTGCACTCAACCCGTGTGGAGGGCGCCAGACGCAGTTGCATCAGGCGCACGTAGTTACTTACAAAAGCGGTTTCGCGATCCAGCGCCACCTTGCTGCTGTTGTCATAAAGCACATAGCGGAGCATACCGCTGAGTTCATGGACGGCCTCCTGCGCTTTCGGGGGCGACACCTCGATAAGGGCATAGATGGAGTTGAGGGTGTTGAACAGGAAGTGGGGATTGAGCTGGCTTTTCAGATTGCGCAGCTCCTCCTCATGTTTGTCGGCAAGAATCTCCTGCTGCCGTCGCGAAAGAGCCATCCAGGCGTCGGAGAGTTTCAGGGCGATGCTGAGCGCGATGGTGAGCACCACCATCACAATGTCGCGCACCGACATCTTCAGCCATTCGAGGAAGCCCCAGTCATGGTGGCGCGGACGGGTGGCATTCCCAACGTTGATCCCCTTTGCGGCCTTGCGGATGCGCCATGCCTCGTCCCAGTAAGGTTCCATCCATTGGCAGATGAGCCAGAACACGGCCATGGCCACGGCGATAACGGCCAGATTGTAGACTATCAGCCGCCATGCGAATCCCCGCCGGCCCGGGGCGCCCCCGATGATGAAGCAATAGTTGATGTAGAACACCGCGATATACACCAGCGACTTGGCGTAGACGCCCCAGCGCAACTGAGGCACCAGCTGGAACGGGCGACCCATCGAACTGACGATTTCGGGCAGAACGAAAAGCATCCCTATGAAAATGAGATGAGTGAGGGCGCGCACCAGGCGCTGACGGCGTGTATCGGCCGATGCCCGGGGCATCGTTAGAGTCTGTGGCATAGCAGTGGCGGATAACCGGCGGAAATTCAGACCGGTTGCTTATGCAAAATTAATCAAACCGTGGGAAATTCCGCGGCCCGACACTGAAAAATTCGACAGATGGCGCTTTTTTGCCGATAATTTCGTAACTTCGTGAAATATTTGTCTGACACAATGCAAAGTTTCTCTCTTAACATCCGAGGCCACATCCGCGAATTCAGCACCCCGCAGGTGATGGGCATCCTGAATGTCACGCCCGACTCGTTCTACGCCGGCTCGCGTACCATAGGCGACGAAGCCGACAGGGTCGATGCCATGGCGCGGCAGCTCGTCGACGAGGGTGCCGACATCATCGACATCGGGGGGTGCTCTACCCGTCCCGGCTCCGAAACCGCGGCAGCCGACGAGGAGATGCGTCGTGTGGCCCGCGGCATCGAGGCTGTCAGACAAGTTTCGACCGATATCATCATCTCGGTCGACACCTTCCGCGCCTCAGTGGCCCGGCAGGCGGTGGCGCTCGGAGCCGACATTGTCAACGACATATCGGCCGGAACGATGGATCCCGGCATGATTCCCGCCGTGGCCGCCATGGGAGTGCCATATATCATGATGCACACCCGCGGCAACCCCGACAATATGCTCACACTCACCGACTATCCGCTCGGCGTCTGCGCCGGCGTGGTCTCCGAACTGCAGCCGCAGATAGTGAAAGCCACCCTCGAGGGGATCGCCGACATCATAGTCGATCCCGGTTTCGGCTTCGCCAAAACACCCGAACAGAATTATGAGCTGATGGCCGGCCTGCCAGAGGTAGGCCGTCTGCTGGGCGACCGGCCTATGCTTGTGGGCGTATCGCGCAAATCCATGATATACCGTCCGCTGGGCATCACACCCGCCGAGGCGTTGCCCGGCACCACGGTGCTCAACGCGCTGGCTCTTGAGCGTGGCGCCGCCATCCTGCGTGTCCACGACGTGGCAGCATGCCGTCAGGCTGTGGATGTGATGCGCCTGTTCGCCCGAAACTCATCCGCCGCCAACTGACCCGCTACTTTCATTACCACAGCCTCCCTTAACTCCCGGACCATGATAGAATCATTCGGCATAAAAGACCTGCTCGACATTGTAATCGTAGCCCTGCTCCTCTATTATCTCTACAAACTGATGAAAGAGTCGGGCACCATCAACATCTTCTATGGTGTGCTCGCATTTATTGTAGTGTGGGTTGTCGCATCGGAGATACTGGAGATGAAACTCATAGGGTCGATACTCGACAAGGTGATGAGTATAGGCCTGCTTATCCTTGTAATCATCTTCCAGGACCAGATAAAGCGCTTTCTCGTGGAGTTGGGATCTAAGAAACGGTGGAAATTCCTCACCGACCTGTTCCGGCACCGAAAAGATGAGGACCGGTCGCCCAGCCATACCCGTGTGATGCCCATCATCTATGCCTGCATGTCGATGTCGAAAAGCAAGACCGGCGCACTGATTGTGATAGAGCAGGAGGTGTCGCTCGAAAACTACGAGAAGACCGGCGACTGCATCGATGCGGAAATCAATTCTCGCCTGATCGAAAATATATTCTTCAAGAACTCGCCCCTGCACGACGGCGCCCTCATCATAGCCGGAGCGCGCCTGAAAGCCGCCGGCTGCATCCTCCCCGTGAGTCACGACTCCAACGTGCCCCGCGCGCTGGGTCTTCGCCACCGATCGGCTTTGGGCATATCGCAGGCTACCGATGCTTTCGCCATCGTGGTATCAGAGGAGACGGGCAACATCTCCGTGGCCTACCGCGGCCGCCTGTTCACCCGCCTCTCCTCTACCGAGCTTGAAAAACGCCTCTCCACCCTTCCCGTACCTGTCTGACCATGAAAACCGTACCTGTCTGACCATGGAAACCGTACCCGACAGCCCTCGAAATGCCGTTGCGGCAAGTTATGCCGGCCTCACTGCAACGTTCGGCAAGATTTTCAAATTCATGAATTTCAAATTCACCAGAATCACTCTGCCGGTTTTTGGTGAGGATGACGAATTTCATGAGGATCAGACGGGGCTGTCGACACTTTTCGCCGACGAGGCGGCCATGCACAGGGCCGCGGAATTGTTATCCGATATTATCGTAAGGGCGCCGCAATGCGCAGGGAAGCGCTGCATATGCATCAACCGCGTGCCCGAATTCCTTACATGGCTTGCGGGCGACGTGGTCGGGTCGGCTCCGTTCGAGAATATGCTGGCTGTGTTCGAGGGGTGTGTGAAAGATATAATCTTTTTCATCACGGGCGATACAAGTCTCCCCGAAATGGATGACATATCGGGATTGTGCAAACTGCTGATGAACGTGGCCGACAAGGCTGGCCTGATCGACCCGAAAGCACGCAAGGTATTCGACACCATGCGCGAACTCCGCAACAGCAAGGTCCACGGCAACAACAAGGCGCAGTATATCAACGCCAACGACAAGAATGTGGGGCGTCTGGTGCTGGTGTGTCTGCTGCATATCATCGACCGCGGTTCAGAGAAGCTTAACCGCTCGTTTGGCGATGGGAAGCTGTCGGGCGGAGGCGCACCTGAGATCAGCGAGCCGGATCAGATTGAAAAGTATCTGAAACTGAGCCGTGACGCATTTTCGGAATATCTGACCAACAATGTTCTTCACAGCGACGGCAGCGACGAAGTGCCGCTGATGCCGGTGATGCTCCGTGAAATCTCTGCTGACGGCAACGGCAACGACATCGATGCCGAGAAAACGCTCTGTAACGCCGGGGCGGGGGCGCATGTGGTGCTCGGAGTGCCGGGCGCCGGCAAGTCTACGCTGATGAACAATATTCTGCGGCAGCTCTGCGACGCCGAGGGTGCCGATGGCCGTATCCCTGTGCTGATCAATATCAAGGAGATAGAGCCGGGGAGCACATTTATCGGGGAACTCCACAGCCGCGCCACAGCCAGGCGTATGTCGTCGGCCATAGCCGACCGACTGCTCGACGATGGGCGCCTCTTCATAGCCGTGGATGGCATAAATGAATTCAAACCGGGTGTCAGCTCTGAAAAGTTTCTTAAGGATCTGCTTGAAAACACCCGCAACTGCACTGTGGTGCTCACAGGCCGTGTTTTCGAATATGCCGGGGCCAAACGCGTCATCGAAGAAACATGCAGACCACGCATTTTCAGAATACAGGACATCAGCAGCGCTACCATCGCGCGGTTTGTGATGTCGTTGGGCCTGAAAGAGGAGGTGAGCCGGCGCATGCTCCGGATGTTCGAGAGCGACAATATCCTGGCGCTGCTCAGCTGCCCGCTCAACCTTAAAATCCTTATCGGAGCCGTGAAAGACTCTGAAAAAGAGTTCAGCTACACCAACCGCGGGGCGCTCCTGTCGGCATTCGTCGACAAGGTGTTCGAGCGGGAATCGCTTGAATACCAGGCCGGAGAGCTGCTCGACGAGCTTGCGCTCGTGAGCGGCGACAACGCCGGCGGCATCAGGGTGGATGAATTCATCGGTCACATGCAGCAGAAGCTCGCTGCGGGCAATTCCCCGAAGAAAATCAAGCAGACAATCTCGGCGCTCGTGAGTGCCGGCCTCCTCAATCTCGAGAATAGCAATCTGGAATTCCGGCTCGATACTTTCCGTGAATTTTTCAGGGCGCGGTATCTGGCACGGGTTTTCAGCGAGCTTGGAGAAAGCGGCGCACAGCTTCCCGAAGTGGCTGACGACAACAACACCGAGACATTCCGTCTGATGCTCGAGATTATGCCGGCTGCCGGGGCTGCCGTGCTGGCCGAGACGCTATATAACCGTCGTGGCGGTCAACGCGACACAGTCGACTGGCCGGCTACAAACCTCTGCGGCGTGAACAGTGCGCTGGAATGGATCTGCGGACTCTGCCGCACACTCCCCGAAACCGACGGCGGCCCCGGCGACTCTCTTTCCGACAGCCATCCCGGGGCGCGCGACCTCTGCGGCAACTGGGTGGTCAACCAGATGAAACTGATGCTCGACCAGCCCGGAAGTTCACTGTTCAGGGAATCATATCTGGCAGTGACCCGCGCCGCCACCACTCTCGGCACCGAGCGCGTGGTCCGTTTTATCCTTGGCGACCGGTGGCTGGAGCTGATATGCCGGCTGCGCCTCGATGATGATGCCGCGCAGGCCATCGCCGAGTGCGTCACCGACATGCGCACATTCTATAAGGTGATCCGTCAGTCGCTGTCGGAGCCTTCGTCGTCCAAGGCGGTAAGAATTGCGCTGAACAAAATCAGGATGAAGACACTCCATGTGCTGCAGCCAATTCAGCTCGAACTTCTCCACAGGCATATCCTTTCGGAGATAGAAGAATGCCGTGCGAAAAATCAGGTGGCTCCCCGCATGCTGTATGTCGACTGTTACACCACGGCACTGCTCACGGGCAATATCGACATAGTGGAGAATGTGCCCGGGAAGATTGTGCGCGAGGCCTCCGTGAAGCTGTCGCCCCGGTATTACAATCGCCTGCTCGACCTCTGCGCCGCCGAGCCGGTCGGCGGACGTGTACACACTTTCTTCGGAAAACTCACGCCACAATATAAGGATTATAGGGATCGTGATAGGGATAACAATGACAGTGTTAAGTTCGCGGAACATGTGGTGCGCTATCTGAGCATGCGCGACTGCACCGCGAGCGCCGCGTGGCTGATGCAGCAAAAAGAGTTTTTGGACTGTATGGCCGGCGACAGGGAAGCGCTCCGCCGGGTGTGCGCGCTTGTGCCTCTCGACGAACTGCCGCACGAGATAGCGTCGCGGCTCTATGAGCCTGTGATGATGCGTCTGGCCATGGAGAGCCGGCGTGAGAACACATTCGCTGCGAATCTCCGCGGCGATGACCTCCGGGCCTATGCCGCGGTAGCCAACAACAATCTCAATTTCAACAGCTCCCCGGGAAAACAGCATGACAGGACAATGACATCGGGCGCCCGTGTCGTGGGAATGGAGAGCCCGTCGGTTATGATGCTCTCATTGCCGGTGGTAGAAAACCCCGGGCAGTTTGTCGGGTCGGCGGTTTCGCTGCAGGTAAGTCATTCCGAACGCTACAGCGGCACGGTCACCGAATGCCGCGGCGGCGGAGGCGAGTACTGCGAGATGTTTTTCTCCTTCTTCGGCATCGAACTGTTTCCGGTCTACGGCACATTGTCGTGGCACAATCCGGTGCTCGGCCTCGGAGGCTCGCTGCGCTATTCGCTGGCCACGCAAAACAATTTCAAGGTGCTGATGCTCCGTTTCACTGACAAGGATTCGCTGCGGCAGCTTGGCAACAAGGATGTGCTGGCTGCCATCACCTCGCGTCTGACCGTGTTCAAGATCGGCAGCACCGTGCTCTCTCCCCTAAAGAGCAACCGCTATCCTGCTATTGATACCTCCACAGTGATGCGCGTGGAGCTTAATTCGGAGGTTGCCAGCAACGACACCCTCGCAACAGGTATTAATCTGGTGCGTCTGGCTGACAGCGCCCCTGATAAGCCGCGTTTTCTACGGCTCGACTATGTGGTCGGCGGCAATAAATCGGTGCCGTCGCGACTGCTTGAATGTCGGGGCGAAGAAGCTTCGTTCCTGTTCAGCCGGGAGGCTTTGGCCGGGGTCGGACAAGGTGTGTGGCTCACTGCCCCCGGGTGTAATTACCATGCGTTGATTTCGCACCCAACGGAGCCTGTGGAAAAGGTGATTGAATGCACCGGCATGAGGTTTGAGCATACCGCTCTCCCTGCCTCGGGACAGGTGGAGATAGAGAGCGTCGACGGTGTGGTGGATTTCTACCTCAAAAACAGCGATGACGCCGGAGTGTCGATGCTGATGTTTATGACCGAGGCGCAGAGCCGGGCTTTCGGGGTGTGCGCCGCCTCCTACCCCGTGATGCGCTTCTCCGACGGAACCTCCGCCACGCTTCAGGAAGCGCCCGTGACCGTTGATCTCGGAAGTGGCATTCTGCTGCGGGCTTCGCTCAGGGGTGCTCCCGCCGACATAGCCACCCGGTGGGGCGACACTCCCGCCGTCAGCTTCTCGGTCAGCCGGGTTGTGAACACCTCCCCTCTGAACAGCGGCATCTATGCTGTCACGGCGATACCCTATAGCGTCGACAATCAGGGAAAAGTGACATTGCCGACCCCTTTCGACCCTCGCACACTCACCCGCCTGAAAGTGCGTGTCGACGACAATGCCTCCGAATCGCCGGTGTTTACCGTCGATCCCGGCAAAATCTATCCCGGACGTTCGCTCCGGCGCATCCCCGTGCGACTGAAAAATATGTCGGGGGCGGCGATAGCCATGCGCCGCAGCAGCCACGGCATCCTCTATCTCGCCGAGTCGAGCGTGAAGTATCAGAATATCATTCAGTTGGTGCAGTTTGACAATGGCAGCCGCTATCATCCCGACATGGTCGCGCCTGTAATCGAGGAACTGATCTCAAGCGACCGTGTGGAGTTTGTTGACCGGCACCGGGCGTTCTTCCGTTACAGTCTGAGCGAACATCTGCTCATGCGTTACGAAGCCACGGCCTCGCGTCTTAACACCAAAGTGGTTGGCCGGATCGATGACGCGGATGAGAGCATGGAGAGTTTTATTCCGAAAGCGCTCCCCGCATATACTCCGAAATTTAAGAAAGGGGCTAATTTCGATGTCGGGAAACTGGATCTGAAGATCACGGCGCGCGACGGCGACTGTTTTGTAGCCGACGCCGGTCTGTTTTTCCTGCTCCGCATACCGGAAAATGAGTTGCCCGGCGCCGCAGTCGGACAGTATCGGCTCGGCGGGCGCGAGGATTTCAGCACCATCGTCAACAAGGAGGATGACGAGCGCAGGCTCGTGGCAGCGCTCAACGACCATATCCGCCGCGGCGAAGCATTTAGCCTGACCTGCAGCGGAAGCACGGAGGGGTATGTGGTGGAACTGGAGTCGGCCCGTTGGCCCGGTTTCAGATTTTCGGTACGCAACAAGGCGCCGCAACTCCACCGCGCCGACCTCTACCGCCTCCGCGCCGGAGCGGTGGAATTCCGCGCGGTGCCCGGTTTCGACGGCATAACAGGCGCAGGCGAGCCTGTGTTTGTGGAGTCGATACCCAAGGAGCGTCCGCGGCTCTACCGCTATTATGAGGCTGTGGTGGTGTCGGTCGACCCTCGGGGCGCGTTTGTGGAGTGCAACGGCTTCCGCGGTCGCATGGAACTTACAGGCATGCAGACTGGCCGCGAGTATCATCCGGACGAGTTCTTGCCTGTAAAGTGCGTGTACGCCGATTATACCGGCGGCCGCTACAAGTTTAAACATGAAGAGGAACAAACGGAAGCAAAGCTGGCCGAAGGTACGATAATCGGTGAGGCATATATCAACCATTTTGATGAGGAAGAGGGACGCTACACGGTGAATTTCAAGAATTTCACCGATTATCCCGCTCTGTCGATCGACGGCCTCAATCCCTTTACATGGGATGCCTGCGGTCTTTTTGTTCCCGGTTCCAGAATCAAGCTCAAAGTGGTGAAAGTGACCGGCAAGATGCCTTTCCCGTATCAGGTGAGCATCATCCCTCCGCCGGGCGACCCCTTCGGACTTGTCAAGGGCGACCGCGCCAAGGTGCAGGTGGGGCCGCGCGACCGGTTTATCCATTTCACCATCCGCGACAGAGAGTATTCCATGCAGGCCTCGGAGCATTTCTTCCCCGAGTTCATGAAAGATCTTTGTCCCGATCGCCTGACCATGAATCTGCTTGTAGCCGGCGGCTACGGGGAATATGAAGGACTGAAATATGGCAGCCCGATACTGCATATCAACAGCCACCGGCAGTTTGAGGCCGATCATCCGATAGGGGAGAAGTTTATGGCCGAAGTGCTCCTTTCCGACGCCGTGCACACGGTGGTCAGAACCGCCGACGATTATTACCTCGATATACCCGACAGCCATTTCAAGGGTCACTGGCCTATGCTACGCCGACCCCGGAAGGGTGACAGTGTGCTGTGCGAGGTGGCGACCTATTCGGGCAGCATCGGCAAGACATCGCGTGTGATCTCTCCGCTTTATGATGCGTCAGTCGAGAAGGAGGCCACCCTGCCCCCCGGCGATTACCGGGGCAAAGTGGCGGAAGCCTATCTCAACCACAGGTATCTGGTGCAGACCGATGCCGGCGAGGTGACCGCCAAGTTCACAGGTCCGGAATATATCGAAAAATATTTCTTCTTTCAGGATTGGCCTGTGACGGTGACCGTCGCGCCCGACGGTGAGGCCGTGATGCACTATGAGGGGGTGCGTTATCAGGTGCCATTGGCCGAGAAGAGAATCAGAATCTATCCGGTGATAGAGAGCGGCAAAGGTATCATGGTGCGTTTCCTCCACGACGACACCGACTGCTACGGTTATATGACACTCAACGACATCCGCTGGACACACGGCTATGCCGTTCTCCGCGACGAGGAGTTCCTGCGGTTGTCGAAACCGGGAGGCGTAGTCATGGCGCAGATGAAAAGCTCGGGTCCCGAGGGCACGTTTTTCCGGCTCAAAGATGCCGCCGACAATCCCTATATGAGGCTGGCCGCCGATGGGATGGCTGTGGGTGATGAAGTGGAGGTGGAGATGATTCGCCACCTCCCGAAGGGCACCGTGCTTGTGAAATATAAGGATGTGGAGGGATGCATGCTTGCCACAGGCGCAGGCCGCTTCTGTACCGACACGGGAGCTTCGGCACGTTATGCCGGGGAAAGATTCAAGGCCCGAGTCACGAAATTCAAGCCGGAGGAGGGCACCCTTGAGTTCCGTGCCGTTTCGGCAGGCCGCAATTACGCTCCGGAGAAGAAATTGCGGAAAGAAGTCGAATATGAGGTGGTGGTCAGGGGCTACGCCGGCGAGAGTGTGCTTGTGCAGTGTGAGGATGTGGTAGGCATAATATCCCACGACAGAAACCTCTATGAACGTATCACCGTCACCCCCGCCAATTACCCGGTGGGGATGCGGCTGAAAGCTGAAGTAAAGAAAATCAGGCAGCATGAAAATGGATCCACAGTGCTTGTGACATTCTCCATTTCGGAGCAATGGATGCGCCGTTTCCACACCCTTTCGTCCCTGTCGGCGCTCCGTGAGAAGCCGGTGACCGGTACCGTGACAGGATATGCCGACGAAGGGTTGGTGGTGTCGTTTGCGATGCACGGATTCGGCAATGTGTGCGGCATCGTCCCCCGCGAGGCGGTGCTCGAAAATGTCGAAGGCGCCGGTGCCGACGTTGATCTAAGCGACATATATCCACGGGGCACGCAGCTCGAGGTAATCCCCGCCGTGGCATCGAAAGAGACCCGCGTTGTGTTCCTTGTGCCGGTGAATTGCCGGCTGCTCGAGGTGGCGCGCAAAGTGATAGCCGGTGAGCGGCGTGTGTCGGGAACTGTGATAAAGGCCGATCTCTACGACGGTTATACCGTGCGGCTCGACAACGGTCTGACAGGAATTGTCCGCAACACCGACGCCACACATTCGTTATGGACTACCGACCGGCTGCATAAGGGCGAACGTTACGATTTCGACATCACCGAGGCTGATTTCAGGAATTACCGTCTGAAACTAACACGCAAGAGTGTTGTCTCTGACCCTTGGCAGGCCATAAATCTGCAACCGGGCGACAAGGTAGTTGCCACTGTTAAAGAGGTCTTTGACGGAAGTGTGCTGATAACCCACAGCGGTGTCTGCGACTATATCCCGAAAGAGTATGTGGCCGATCTGGCAGGATGTCCGTGGGATGTCGGTTATCAGCCCCGAAGCGAGGATTTTCCTGCCGGAAAAGAGATTGCCATGCGTGTGGTGAAAGTTGAAAAGGGTTACCGCCATGTGACCCTTATGCCCGACCGCGCCGCGGCGGCTGAGTCGTTGCCGCTGCTGTTCCTGGCGGAAGTGGTTCATGCGGGCGACGACGGCCTGTGGGTGCGTCTGCCCGACTCCGAAGTCATCGGCTATCTTCCCGACGATGAAATTTCGCACGCCGGGGTGAAGGCTTCCGACGGCTTTTTCCGGCCCGGAGAGATGATTACCGTGTCACACCGGAAGGGGGAAGAACCGACTGTGCGCCCGCACCTCTCGAGAAAGAGTGCTCTCGACAATCCCGCGCTCCCGGCGAAAGGGAAAGTCGAGGTTAGAGTGATGCGTGTCGTCGGCGGCAAAGTGCTGGCGGTGGCTGCCGGGCGCGAGGTGATTCTCAACGCTTCGGCTTTCGGGTCGGAGCCGGAACCCGGTGATGTCTGCACGACGCAGGCGGAAGTTATAAAACAAGCTCTAAAAATATTAGATTGACTGGTCGAAATGAACAATAGCAACGATTCCCTGCCGATGGCTTCGGTAAAGGCATGGTTCTGCGGACATATATTGTTGGACAAATCGGTAAAGGCTCTGAAAAAGCTCGGATGGACCGAGCAGATGCTCCGCACTTATCCCGAAAGCGTGCCTGCGTCGCGGAGGGTGGAGAGTGAGGATTATGAGCTGATGACCAATGTGTTCTATCCCTCGTTTATCGACTCCATGGCCAACCACACCGACCTGGTGGGCAAGGAAGTGAAGCTCTGCCGGGGGTACCGCGGAAAGCACCATCTGAGCCGTCGCCCCGCAGTGCGGGAAATCGAGTGCGGCGACGACGCAGGGGTAAGAGTGGCTGTGGAGCTGATCCATCTGTTCATAATGCCCGACGGCACCTGCCTGTGGGCTGTCGAGACAGACTACAGCGCCCCGCCGGAGCAGGTGTGCGCGGTGCAGTCGGTGCTCCGTTCCTTCGGACAACCGTTTATGCCTGTGCTTGAGGAGTTGCTGAATCTCACCCCCGACGGTCGCATCGATCAGCTGCAACTGTCGGGAAGCAAGGCGAAGGTGTTTCAGCGCATCGACAACGCCGACGATTCGCCCGAGAGGATTTTTGAATTCGGATGCATGCTCCCCTATGGTTCGATGACGCCCGGAGCGTCGGCCTCGGGAATGGCACGCAGCTATTACGACAGAATAATCGGCGCGAACCTGGTGACGATATGGGCCGACTGGTCGGCGCTGGCGTTGGTCGATTCGTTTACCATCCTCGGGAAACACGCCTCCGTGTGGGATGAGAATTTCTATTGTTATTTCCGCTTTATCTATCTCAACTCGCTGTACCAGAAAGTGTCGCTGCAGAAAATAAGCCGGGCATACCGGTCGGGCGACAACAGCTATCATCTGGCTCAGCGGCTGCGCGAGACTCTCGACACCAATCACTGGTATGGCTTCACCCAGATAAGCCATAATTTCATGCCGCAGCTGATCTACAATGCCATTGACAAGGGGATGGAGGTTTCGCTCGAACGCAAGGAGCTTGCCGCGCGTGTGGCCGAGTCGACGGCGGCCCGCGAGAAGCAGTCGGACCGCAACACCAACACTCTGCTGACACTTGTGGCCATCTTCTCGGTGATGTCGGTGCTGTTCGACCTCTCGCAATACCTGTCGCAATACTGGAATCTCCCCTTGGAAGTGAGCAAATGGGCTACCATAGCGGTGTTCCCTTCGTTGCTGATAATCTGGTTGCTGCTGCGTCTCGTCCGTCGTTTCCGTCAGTAGTGGCGGCGGGGACGGTAGTAGTGGCGGGTAGCAGCGGCGGCCATCGAATCCGCAACTTTTTGGTCGCGGGTGCGGGCGGTTTGAATAATAATTGGTAACTTTGCCACAAAACTGAAATGCCAATGGCTCCTAAATATTATCCTGAAGATCTACTCACGGTCTATCAGAACTCATTCCGCAATTATTGGGCGCTACCGGCTCTGACTGAGTACGGTTCGCAGGAAATCCTCACTTACGGCGAGTTTGCACGCAGAATTGCGCGTATCCACATCTTCTATCAGCAGATGGGACTGTGCCGTGGCGACAAGGTGGCGCTGCTGGGCCGCAACTCCGCGACATGGGTGACCTTCTTCATGGCCACCATCACATACGGGGCTACAATCGTGCCGATCCTGTCGGATTTCAACGCCAACGACAGCCAGCACATCATCAACCATTCCGAAGCCACTCTGCTGATTGTGGCCAATTCCATCTGGGAGACTCTCGACTATGAGCAGCTGCCCATGGTGCGCGCCGTGCTGTCGCTTGATACCCGTCTGGTACTGGCCGAACGTCCGCGCGAGGGACATCCCACGGCCGAGAAAGCCATCCGCAATCTCACCCGCCGGTTCCGCGCGGTCTACCGCAATGGATTCGGACCCGAGAACATCTGCTACGAGCCTACCGACAAGGATGCCATGGCAATCCTCAACTACACATCGGGCACCACCGGCTTCTCCAAAGGCGTGATGCTCACCTATGACAATGTGGCCGGCAATGTGATGTATGGCGTGGAGTCGAAGCTGCACTACGAGGGCTCGCGCGCGCTGTCGTTCCTGCCGCTGGCTCATGCCTACGGGTGTGCGTTCGACATGCTTGTGCCGCTTGCCACAGGCAGTTTCGTCACCATCTTCGGCAAGACTCCCACACCGGTGCTGCTGATGAAGGCTCTGAGCCAGGTGCGCCCCAACCTTGTGGTGTGTGTGCCGCTGATTCTGGAGAAAATCTACCGCAAGATGATCGTGCCGATGATCACGCGCCGCGCCATCCGCTGGGCGCTTGCCGTGCCCTTTGTCGACAGCGCAATCTATGCCAAAATCCGAAACAGGCTCATCGATGCTTTCGGCGGCTGTTTCGAACAGGTTATTATCGGCGGTGCGCCGCTCAACAGCGAGGTGGAGGAGTTTCTCTACAAAATCAAGTTCCCGTTTACAGTGGGCTACGGCATGACCGAATGCGCCCCGCTGATTTCCTATACCTCCTGGCGTGAGTTCGTACCCACCTCGTGCGGCCATGTGATGCCCAACATGGAGGTTAAAATCAGCGGTAGCCCCAACCCTGAGGAGGTTCCGGGCGAAATCTGCACCCGCGGTCAGAACCGCATGACGGGCTATTACAAGAACCCCGACGCCACCGAGGCAGCCATCGATACCGACGGATGGCTCCACACGGGCGATATGGGCACCGTCACCGACGGCACCATCTTCATCCGCGGACGCTACAAGACAATGATACTCTCCGCTTCGGGGCAGAACATATATCCCGAGGAGATCGAGGCCAAGCTCAACAACATGCCCTACGTCAACGAATCGCTTATTGTGGAGCGCGGCAAGGGTCTGACTGCCATTGTATATCCCGACTACGACCGCATGGATGCCGACAAAATCGACATCAATGCACTGACGCCTCTGATGGAGACCAACCGTGTGGAGCTTAACAAACTTGTGGCTCCCTATGAAAAAGTCGACCGCATACAGCTCATTCCCCATGAGTTTGAAAAGACGCCCAAGAAGTCGATCAAGCGTTATCTCTACCAGTAACCGCCGCGGATGCCATCATTGATGGCGCCATGAATCGCCACTTTTGCTGTGAATTCACCCGAAAGACCATCCACGCCCCGGCTGAACCTGCCATCGGCGCAGTTCCGCGTTAAACTATGCGACGACGGCGTGTGGCGCATCCACGACCGTCTGCGCCGGCGGTTTGTGGCGCTGACGCCCGAGGAGTGGGTGCGCCAGAATTTTGTCGACTGGCTTATAACGGCCAAAGGATTCCCCGAGCATCTTATGGCCAACGAGGTGGCGCTGACTTTCAACGACACCCGCAGGCGATGCGACACTGTGCTGTTCGCGCCATCTGCCTCAGCCGCACCCGGGAGTCTGTGCCCGCTGGCCGTGGTGGAATACAAGGCCCCCGGAATCGAGATCACTCAGCGTGTGTTCGACCAGATCGCCCGCTACAACATGGTGATGGGCGCCCCGCTGCTGATAGTTTCCAACGGCATGCGTCATTTCTGCTGCCTCACATGTCAGGAGCTCTCGGAGCAGGGGAGCGGGGAGAGCCGGCCTTACACGTTTCTCCGCGACATTCCCGATTATCAGCATATAAGCTCGCTGCGTTGAATGTCGGGTTGAATATCGCGTAGAATGTCGGCCGCATTCGAAATTTCTACCCGGAAAAGCACTAATTGCCTCACATGCGCGTTAAATAGGTATGAAAATTCTTAAAGGAATAGCTTCTCTGATTGTCGGTGCCATCGTGGCGGCCGCCCTCTCGGCATGCGGCGGCGCCAAACTGTCGGTGGCCGACGAACAGTATCAGCGCGGCGAATATTTCGAGGCGCAGAAAACCTACCGTAAAATCTACAACAAACTCACCAAGAGGGAGGAACGCCCTCAGCGCGGCGCTGTGGCCTACAAGATGGGCCTCTGCTATGACAAGCTGGGAATGAGTGCCCGCGCCTCGTCGGCGTTTGCCAATGCCGTGCGCTATGGCTACCCCGATTCCACAGCCACCCTGCTGATGGCGCGCTCGCTGCAGGCCGAGGGGAAATACACCCCGGCGGCAAAGGCCTATGAGGATTTTCTGAAACTCAATCCCAAATCGGAGGAGGCCGAGAACGGTCTGGCAGGATGTCGCTGGGCGCTTGCCCGCAAAGGGAATCCCACGCGCTATGTGGTGCGGCAGGCCAAGATGTTCAATTCGCGCCGCGCCGACTATGCCCCCATGTTTCTCGACCCCACCACGGCCGATGTGCTCTATTTTACCACCACCAACGAGAAGGTGACCGGCGACCGCAAGAGCGAAATAACCGGTATGAAGAAAGGCGACATATGGTTCTCGCGGCAGAACGAGAAAGGGGAGTGGCAGCGGCCCGAACCGGTGGAGGGTGAACTCAACACCGAAATGGACGAAGGTGTGATTTCGTTCACACCCGACGGCTCCACGATGTATCTGTCGCGTGCGCGCCGTGAACCTCATTCAGCCACCTCGGTCGAAATTTTCACATCGCAGCGCTCCGACGCAAAATGGAGCGCTCCGGTGAAATATGATGTTATCAACGACACGGTTTCGGCCGTAGGGCATCCCGCTGTAAGCCCCGACGGCAACTGGCTCTATTTCTCCTCCGATATGCCCGGCGGCGAGGGGGGCAAGGATATATGGCGCATCAATCTCAAGGATAAAGTGGGCTCGCTGGAAAATATGGGTCCCTTCATCAACACCCCCGGCGACGAGATGTTTCCCTATTCCCGCACCGATTCCATACTCTATTTCGCCTCCGACGGTCATCCGGGTTTCGGCGGCCTCGACATTTTCAAGGCTACCCTCACTCCCTCGGGCGGATGGAAAGTGGAAAACATGGGGCAGCCCATGAATTCCTCAGCCGACGATTTCGGTATCACATTCGGCAAAGGGGAGTCGGGATTTTTCTCGTCGAACCGCAACGATGGCCGCGGCTATGACCATATATGGTCATTTGTGCTCCCCGATCTCCAGATCTGGATTTCGGGCTGGGTGCTTGACCACGACGAGGAGCCGGTGCCCAACGCCGTGATACGCATCATCGGCAAAGACGGCTCGAACCAGAAGGCGGTGGCCAACCCCGACGGATCGTTCCGCTTCCCGCTGCAGCGGGGTGTGGATTATGTGATGCTTGCCGGTGCCAAAGGCTATCTCAATGCCAAGCAGGAGTTTACCTCCGACACTGCCGAGGAGGATGCCGAGTACAATGTCGACTTCATGCTTGCCTCGATTACCAAGCCTGTGGTGATTGACAATATCTTCTATGATTTCGACAAGGCCTCGCTGCGGCCCGAATCGAAAAAGGCGCTCGACGAGATGGTGCAGGTGATGACCGACAATCCCAACATCACCATCGAGATGGCCTCGCACACCGACCGAAAGGGTACCGACGAGTATAATATCAACCTGTCGCAGCGGCGTGCGAAGTCTGTCACCGACTATCTGATCGCGCATGGGGTCAAGCCCGACCGTCTGCAGTCGATTGGCTATGGCGAGAGCCGTCCGAAGACCATCACCAAAAAGCTCGCCCGTCTCTATCCGCAGTTCAAGGAGGGACAGGTGCTCTCAGCCGATTTTATAGAGACGCTTTCCCCTGAGGATCAGGAGGTGGCCGACCAGATCAACCGTCGCACCGAGTTCCAGGTGCTCTCAATCGACTACGGCATTTACTGAGATGAATTTCCGCACTGAAATCGAACCCCTCCGCGGGCTGGAGAACACCATCGACCACTCGTCGGAGATCTGGACCGTAGGCTCATGCTTCGCCGACAATATCGGCGACAAGCTGCTCGAGGGTGGTTTCAACGTGGAGGTGAATCCCCTGGGAACGCTATATAATCCGCTGAGCATACTGCGCGCGGTGTCGACGCTTGTCGACGGGAAGCGCTACGCCCCCGCCGACTTCTTCGAGCACGAGGGAAAGTGGCGCTCGTTTGATTTTCATTCCATCTTCGCCCGTCAGACGGCGCAGGAGTCGGCCGACATGGTCAACGACACCCTCGACAGGCTGCGCGCACGGTTGCCTTATCTGACCACTCTCATGCTCACATTCGGCAGCGCCCGCGGTTTCAGGCTGAATGCCGATGGCCGCGTGGTGGCAAACTGTCACAAGCAGCACCCGCGCATCTTCACCGAAACGGTGTTTAAGCTGGCCGAATGCTCAGACGCCATTCTCCGCACCATAGCGCTGATGCGCGGCGCCTGTCCGCGCCTGTCCGATGTGATTCTCACAGTCAGTCCCATCCGTCACAAGGCCTACGGCCTGCATGCCGACCGCGTGTCGAAAGCCACGCTCCTGCTCGCTGTAGACAGCATTTGCGCCGGTGACCCCGCCGCAAGCTATTTCCCCTCCTACGAGATTATGATCGACGACCTCCGCGACTATCGTTTCTATGCACCCGACATGGTGCATCCCTCGCCGGTGGCCGTGGATTATATTTACGAAAAATTCAGCGAAACTTATTTCACCGACGCTACGCGTGCCAGAGCCGCGCAGCATTTTCTCGCTTTCAGGCGTTCGCTCCACCGCCGGCAGTGACGCCCTTCCCATTATCCTCTTCAGTCAATGATTCCCGAAGATTTCTATCCGCTCACCGATTCCCGCTCTCTCACCGACGCATCCCACACCATATTTTTCGCTCTCCGCACCCCCACCGGCGACGGCCACCGTTTCATCCCCGAGCTTTATCGTCGTGGCGTCCGCAGGTTTGTGGTCGAAAATGACTACGCCGACGGCGGCAGTTGTCCTGACGCTGCATTCATACGTGTGGAGTCGCCGCTGAAAGCGCTGCAGCAGGCCGCCGCCGACCGCCGCCGCCGGTTTGCGGGACGTGTTGTCGGCATCACGGGCAGCCGTGGCAAGACCATGGTCAAGGAGTGGCTGTCGGCAGCGCTCGGCGCCGACAGCAATGTGTGCCGGTCGCCCCGCAGCTATAATTCACAGATCGGTGTGCCCCTGTCGGTATTGCGCCTCTCGGCCGCCAACGACCTCGGGGTATTCGAGGCCGGTATATCCACCACGGGCGAAATGGAGGCGTTAAACGGCATAATCAGTCCCGACATCGCTGTCATAACCAATATATCGTCGGATCATGACAACGGCTTCGCATCGCGCCTCGACAAGTTGCGCGAAAAACTGCTGCTGGCGCGCGGCGCCCGCGTGCTGGTCTACCCCGCCGACGATGCCATGATAGCCTCCGAGGCCGTCGCTTTTGCGGCAGCTACCCCCGGAATGCAGTTGGCGGGATGGTCGCTCCGCGGCAATCAGGCCCGGGTGCAGGCTTCGGCTGATGTTGCCGGTGATCACACTCTTTTGACTTTTTCGACCGATGACGGACGCCATGGCGCCGCCGAACTGCACTTCACTGCTCCGTGGCAGATTGAGAATGCCATGACGGTGCTGACGGTGCTGCTCGCCCTCGGCATTGACCCCGGCACAGCAGCCTCGCGTCTGGCCGAGCTGCATCCGGTGGGCACCCGTCTGCAGGTGAGCGCAGGGGTCAACAACTCACAGGTGATTCACGACGACTATTCTTGCGACTTGTCCTCGCTTGCGCTGGCTCTCGATTTCATGGGGCGCCGCGTTGTGGAGGGGCAACCCGTCACGGTGATCCTCTCCGACCTTGACCCCGACGGCGCTGACGAGCGGCTCACTTACCGCCGGGCCGCGGATCTGCTGAGGATGCGCCATGTGGGGCGTCTCATCGGCGTTGGTCCCGCAATGCTCCGCAATTTCGACTGTATGGATCTTCCGGGGCAGTGCTATCCCGACACCGAGGCGTTGCTCAGCCATCTCACACCCACTGATTTCTTCAATCAGCTTGTGCTGGTGAAGGGGTCGCCTGATTTCAGCTTCCAGCGTGTGGTGAACATGCTCGAGGCCAAGACTCATGAGACGGTGCTCGAGGTGAACCTCGACGCCATGGTCGACAATTTCAATTTCTACCGCTCGAAACTGCGCCCCGGAACCGGCATCTGTGTCATGGTGAAAGCATCGGGCTACGGTGCAGGCTCGCTCGAACTGGCCAAGACACTTCAGCAGCATGGAGCCGCCTATCTGGCGGTGGCAGTCGGCGACGAAGGCGAGGAACTGCGCCGCGCGGGCATCACCATGCCCATAATCATTCTCAATCCCATGGTGCTCAACTACAAGCAGTTGTTCGAGAACCGTCTTGAACCCGAAATCTTCAGTTTCGACTCTCTGGAGGCTATTCTCTATGAGGCTCGCCGGGCGGGTATCAAACGTTATCCCGTGCACATCAAACTCGACACAGGCATGCACCGTCTCGGTTTCCGCGAGGAGGATCTGCCCCGTCTGCTTGCGATTCTCGACGGGCAGGAGCAGGTGGAGGTGCGTTCGGTGTTCTCCCACCTGTGCACTGCCGATTGCCTCGATCAGGATGAATACACCCTGCGCCAACTCGATTATTTCACCCGTTGCTCGCAGCTGATTGTGGACCATTTCCACCACAAAATCATCCGCCATGTGCTCAACACCGCCGGCATCCTCCGCTTCCCGCAATATCAGTTCGACATGGTGCGCCTTGGTATCGGCCTTTACGGTATCCCGGTGATCAACGACGGTTCGGAGGCGCCGCTGCGTCCCATCTCCACCCTCCGCACGGTGGTGGTGGCCGTTCACCGATGGGAAGCCGGCGAAACCGTGGGCTACGGACGCCGTGGGGTGCTCACCCGCCCCAGTGTCATCGCCACTATCCCGATCGGGTATGCCGACGGGTTCAACCGCCACTGCTCGCGTGGCAACTGGAGTGTGATGGTCAACGGCGTTCCATGTCCCACCATGGGCAACATCTGTATGGACAACTGCATGATCGATGTTACCGATGCGGCAGCGGCAGGGGAGGTGAGTCCCGGCGATCCCGTGGTGATTTTCGGCCCTGAAAATCCTGTCACGGCCATGGCCGATATGCTCGACACCATCCCCTACGAGTGTCTCACCTCTGTGTCGCCCCGGGTGCGCCGCGTTTATTATCGCGAATCATGAACTGTTGCTCCGGAGTTCATCCGAATCCGCGCTAAAACACATAAAACCGCAAAATCTCATCATAAATGAACAGATTTTGCGGTTTGTTTTGTTGTGTCTGCCGGTAAAAATTGAATGTTAATGCAAAATTGCTATTAATTGAAATGTTTTTTTTGCGATTTTGGAGCGGGCGGATATAATTTTGCAGCATCAATGGCATGACTGATGCCGGAATCACGATTATCTTAAAAAAAACTTCCGACCGAACACGATGCATTTGACCCATAACCAAAATATCATGAAAAAAACTCTATTGTCATTATTCGCACTTTGCCTCGCCGCCATGCCTATGAGCGGGGCCGAGACCTCACAACCCCGTCCCGAGTACCCCAGGCCGCAGTTCCAGCGCGAACAGTGGCAGAATCTCAACGGTCCGTGGTCATATACTTTTGATTTTTCGAAATCGGGTCATGAACAGGGGCTTCAGGCTTCCAAAGGTTTCAAGGATAATATTATTGTGCCTTTCTGTCCCGAAAGCGATCTGTCGGGTGTCGGTCATAAGGATTTTATCGAGGATATGTGGTATCACCGCAAGCTCGATATTCCAGCCGAATGGGCCGGAAAACATATCCTGCTTAACTTCGGCGCTGTGGACTATCGCTCAAAGATATATATTAATGGTGTGCAGGTGGCCGATCACACCGGCGGTAGCTCGTCGTTCTCAATCGACATCTCGCGCTATGTGACCCCCGGCCAGCAGGCCGATCTCGTGGTGGCTGTGCACGACAATCTGCGCGACCGCACCCAGACTGCAGGCAAGCAGAGCGAATGTTTCAATTCCTATGGATGCAAGTATACGCGTGTTACCGGCATATGGCAGACCGTGTGGCTGGAGCCGGTGGAGAAGGGCGGTCTCAAGCAGTGCCGCATCACTCCCGACCTCGACAACAGCCAGTTTGTGTTCGAGCCTGAATTCTACGACCTCGACGGTGCCTCTAAATTCCGGGTACGCCTGCTCGACAAAGGTAAAGAGATATTCTCGAAAACAGTGCCCGCCGGCAGCTCCTCGTTTGTGGTCGCTCCTGTAAAGAATGCAAAAATCTGGTCGCCCGAGACTCCCAACCTCTATGATGTGGAGTATGCAGTGCTCGGAGCCGACGGCAAGGTTATCGATTCCGTGAAATCCTACGCCGGCATGCGCAAGGTGGAGGTCCGCGGTAATAAATTCTATCTCAACAACAAACCCTATTTCATGCGCCTCGTGCTCGATCAGGGCTACTATCCCGACGGTGTGTGGACCGCTCCCTCCGACGACGCTCTCCGCGCCGACATCGAGATGGGCAAGCGCGCCGGTTTCAACGGCGCCCGTCTCCACCAGAAGGTGTTCGAGCCCCGTTATTACTATTGGGCCGACCGTCTGGGTTATCTCTGCTGGGGCGAATCGGCATCCTGGGGTATGGACTTCACCAGCCCCGTGGCCGCCCGCAATTTCCTGATGGAGTGGGAGGAATGTGTCAACCGAGACTACAATGCCCCCTCGCTGGTGGCCTGGTCGCCGCTCAACGAGACCTGGCAGGATGATAACGACTATCAGCGTGCCCGCATGACCAACGACCTCTATCTGGCCACTCACCGTATTGACCGCACGCGTCCCGTGGTGACGACTTCGGGTGGCTACCACGCCGGTCTCACCGACATCTATGCCGAGCACAACTATGAAGGCGACCCTGTGAAATTCTATCTCCGCTTCAAGGATGGAGAAAAGGGAACTCCCTATGTGGCGAACCCCACCAAGAGCGCTCCTTACAAAGGCGAGGCCTATATCCTTGACGAGTTTGGCGGAATCGGCTGGTATGAGCAGAAAGAGGGCGAGGAAGCCTGGGGCTACAACAATCAGCCCAAGGATCTTGAAGAATTCTATGCCCGTCTCGAAGGTCTGGTCAACGTGCTGCTGTCGCTCGATCACATGCAGGGCTACTGCTACACTCAGCTCACTGATGTGGAACAGGAGAAAAACGGCATCTACACCTACAAACGTGGCACCAAGTTCGATATGGACCGCATAAACAAGATTTTCTCAAAGTCCCGCGAACAGGCACGACGCGAGGTGGCCGAGATGCTGCGAGAGCGCGGCGTTGATGCTCCCGAACTGGCCGATAACTGATTTCCCTCGGCTAACTCACTTTAGCGACTGTATATTTAGGTTTCCAACAGTCAACCGGCTCAGCCGGTACCCCTGATTTTTCTGCCCTGCAAAGGGCGGCGGCCGGAGGGTGTGAATTCTGCAAATTTTGGGTCAGGCAGAATTTTACCATCCGGCCGCTTTTTTCGGGGTACGCTTTGCATACATCAATCTCAATAAATATACCATGAATAAGTTTCTGTTTATTTCCGCTCTCGCAGCTGCCGGTCTGTCGGCATGCTCGCAGAAATCCGAAGAACTCCCGCTGGTCAGCCCCGATGCTTTCCGCACCGAAATCGACGGCAAGCCTGTCGACCTCTACACCCTCCGCTCATCGTCGGGCATGACGGTGCAGATCACCAATTTCGGCGCCCATGTGGTGTCGCTCTGGGTGCCCGACAAAGATGGCAAGATGGGCGATGTGGCTCTTGGCCACAACACTCTCGAGGAGTATAAGAGCGACCGCTTCTGCGGCGCTGTGGTCGGCCGTTATGCCAACCGCGTGGCCGACGGCCGCTTCTCGATCGACGGAAAGGAATATCAGCTTCCGCAGAACGACAACGGACAGTGTCTCCATGGCGGTCTGAAAGGTCTCGATTCAGTGGTCTGGACGGTGGATTCCGTGGCCGATGATGAGATCTGGCTGTCGTATCTCTCGCCCGATGGCGAGGATGGTTTCCCCGGCAATCTGAAAGTGGAGATGACATATAAGGTAAACGCTGACAACGAACTCGTGATCAATTACGATGCTACGACCGACGCGCCAACCGTCATCAATCTCTCAAACCACACCTTCTTCAATCTCTCCGGCGAAGGCTCAGGTTCGATCAACGACCATATGCTGACCATCTATGCCGACTCTATTACTGCCGTCAACGACAAACTTATCCCCTTTGATGCGCTCATGGCTGTTGAGGGCACTCCGTTTGATTTCCGTGAATCCACTGAAATCGGCGCGCGTGTCAACACTCCCGACAACGAACAGCTGAAAAATGCGGGAGGTTATGATCACAACTGGGTTCTGGCCCGCAAGACCGCATCAGAAGTAGAGAAGGCGGTCGAACTCTATGATCCCAAGAGCGGTCGTGTGATGGAAGTGCTCACCGACCAGCCCGGCGTGCAGTTCTATGGCGGCAACTTCTTCGACGGCTCAACCCACGGCAAGACCGCCGACAAGATCGGCTATCGCGAATTCCTTGCGCTCGAGACCCAGCATTTTCCCGACAGCCCCAATCACCCCTCTTTCCCCACAACCCGTCTCAATCCCGGTGAAACATATCACCAGACCTGCATCTATCGTTTCTCGGTACGATAAAAGCCTATGGCTTAAATCTTTAAAACAGTCACGAGCTGAATAACAAGAGCCGCGCAGCAATCTGCGCGGCTCTTGTTTGTCTCCGTGGCTCAAGTGGGACTCGAACCCACACAGCCGCAATGGCCAAGGGATTTTAAGTCCCTCGTGTCTACCATTCCACCATTGAGCCTGGAATTTGAATGCAAAATTACGCTTTTTTAATCATATAGACAACATGTAATCGGGAATTTTTTGTAACTTTGCATTCGGATAGAAGTGCCGGGGCATTCCTGTTGACGTCCCGTCGGTTGCACTTCGTAATCCCCCGACACTGCAATTCTTTTAACTTAATAGCTTTTTAGCAATAGTTACTACACACTGTTATGAAAATCGAAAAAATCATTGGTCGTGAGGTGCTCGATTCACGCGGCAACCCCACTGTTGAAGTCGATGTAATCCTCGAAAGCGGCGCATTCGGCCGCGCATCTGTTCCCTCCGGCGCTTCTACCGGCGAAAACGAAGCCCTCGAGCTCCGCGACGGCGACAAAGGCCGCTACATGGGCAAGGGTGTCCTCAAAGCAGTTGCCAACGTCAACGGCCCCATCGCCGACGCTCTTGTTGGCATGAGCGCGCTCGACCAGATTGCCATCGACGAGGCTATGCTCAAACTCGACGGCACCGACACCAAGAAGAACCTCGGCGCTAACGCCATTCTCGGTGTTTCTCTCGCTGTGGCCAAGGCTGCTGCCGACTATCTCGACCTCCCCCTCTACAAATACATCGGTGGCTGCAACACCTACGTGCTCCCCGTGCCCATGATGAACATCATCAACGGCGGCGCCCACTCCGATGCTCCCATCTCCTTCCAGGAATTCATGATCCGTCCCATCGGCGCTCCTTCCTACCACGAAGGCATCCGCATGGGTACCGAGGTGTTCCACAACCTTAAGAAAGTGCTCAAAGACCGTGGCCTCAGCACCGCTGTCGGCGACGAAGGTGGTTTCGCTCCCAAACTCAACGGCACTGAAGATGCTCTCGACTGCATCATCAAGGCTATCGAGCTCGCCGGCTACAAACCCGGCAAGGATGTGACCATCGGTCTCGACTGCGCTGCTTCCGAGTTCTACCGCGACGGCAAGTACTGCTACGACTCACTCAACAACGGCGCCAAGAAGGAAGAAGGCGGCAAGCACCTCACCTCTGAGGAGCAGGCTCACTTCCTCGAGAAGCTGATCAGCGAATACCCCATCGACTCCATCGAGGACGGTATGGACGAAAACGACTGGGAAGGCTGGAAATACCTCACCAAACTCATCGGCGACCGCTGCCAGCTCGTGGGCGACGACCTCTTCGTCACCAACGTGAAATACCTCAAACGCGGTATCGAAGAAGGCTGCGCCAACTCCATCCTCGTTAAGGTTAACCAGATCGGTTCGCTCACCGAAACCCTCCGCGCTGTCGAACTCGCTCAGCGCAACGGTTACACCGCTGTTATCTCTCACCGTTCCGGCGAAACCGAGGACGCTACAATCGCCGACATCGCTGTCGCTACCAACGCCGGCCAGATCAAGACCGGTTCCGCTTCGCGTTCCGACCGTATGGCCAAGTACAACCAGCTTCTCCGCATCGAGGAGCAGCTCGGCGCCAACGCAGTTTACGGCTACGGCAAAAAGACCAAGCGTGCTGAATAATCCGGCCCTCGCAGCATAGCTGCCATATTATATCGGCCCCACTGTCAGTCCCGACGGTGGGGCCGTTTTGTTAATGTTGCGATTGCATTCTGTGCTTCTTTTGTGTCAGCGGTGTTCGTGATCGACCGGTTTCGTGCAATTGTTCGCTTTTGGAGTGAACTTTTTTAGTTGGTCGGGTGTTGTTTGCAATCCAAAGAAATTCAGATATTTATATGAGTATTGAGTCTTTTATGGTCGAGAAAATATGTTTTTTAGCAGAAAAATCTTGCAAAAATGTTTGGTGGTTTCGCAAAAAGGTTATAACTTTGCACTCGCAATTCGGACGGAGGCCCGATGAAANTNCNAAANCAGNNNTTTCAATCGCAATTGAAATTCTTTGATTGGTTACGATTTGTAAGTCGAGAACCGAAAAGAAAATTTTTTCTGAAAAAGTTGAGAAAAATTTTGGAGATTCAAAACTTATGCGTAACTTTGCAAGGTTTTTCGGCGCTTCTGAAACCGAAGCAATCCGAACGAGCACATTGAAAGATTTACAATAGACATTAAGAGTAGTACAAGAGCTAAATGAAGCTTCTTAGTCAATTCTTGAAAACCCGAGTCAAGATTTCCCGGAGCAGCCTTTAGGCTGTGAGAAACGGGGCTTTTCCGACAACTATCACCTTTTAGAAATAAAAGAAA
>DAAN01000005.1 GCA_001701135.1 Bacteroidales bacterium H3 | reverse complement strand
ACTTTTCAATGAGTATTTACACATAGCGTGCATTCATGTCTAAATCGTTCAAGGCAGTCCAGAGCCAACAATAGAGTTAGCGTGAAATGCACGCTATTTTTTGCCCTGAACTAAGCCATTCATAACACTCAAAACCTTTACCTTTGGAAAAACACCGTTGGTTGTTCTCCAACAGTCAAGATTTAACATCAAAATTATTCTATCACTGAAATCTTCAATATTTCAGCGCATTGCAACTTTAACACTCCTTAAATCGTCGTTTCTGAAATCCCTGCGGTTATAATTGCAAACGAGGCGCAATCCTCGACAAGTCTAACTCAAAACACATATAACCGTATGGAAGGAACAACTCCCCCAAACACCACGGGCTTCAGCAGGAAGCCCAGAAACAGAAAGCGCATCAACGGGCGCAAGTCAGCAACCCGCAAGTCCGGCTTCAATCCGTTAGCCGATATGCCTCACGAGGCGAAGGTGTGGATGTTAGGCTCGATGTTTCTCATCGCCGCCGCCAAGTTGCTCGGACCCGTTATCGGATTCGAGGTTCCGGAACCCCGCAATGCAGATGCAGCCGCCAACTGAGCCTATGGAGCAGAACGACACGCACGAGGCGGACTTCAAGACCACCGCAAACGCATACGTTTCACTTGTGGAGCAGCGCGCCAGAAGTCCCGGCCAGTACCCAACGGGAAACCGACCGCGATTATATTTTCACGGAGAGCCGATTATTCTTCTCGAAGACATCGTAACCGGGCTTGATGTCAGCGAGAAAACAATAAGACGCTACCGCGACGCAGGAAAAATCAAGGTTTACGAGAGTATAGAGGGTAATATCAAGTTTGTGCTTCAATGCGACCTCGACAGGTTTCTCGAAAACTCCTTCATCAGTTCGTCCCATCCAGACTATAAGACTGTGAAGAAGAAATCAACCAACGGCGGAAACGCCAACCACACCACCACTAAATCATAATTCATTATGGACCAAACTCCCGACCAGCAGGAAGTGCTGATCGCCCGCGACAACACAAGCGGGCAGGTGGGAGCTGTCGTAGGGCAGAATCCCGACGGCACTCCCAAAATGGCGGATGTCAAATCGACGCCATTAAGCGAACTGATAAAGTTCAACAAAGGGCAGAACCCCCTCGAGGCGTTCATGTCGAATTTCATGCGGCAGGCCAGGAACCCCACGCTGTTCAGCTTCTTCAGATTGCAGGAAGACAAATACGAGCTTGTAGGCCCCGCAATGGCGGACATCATCAAGAATCCCGGCGACAATGCCGAAATGCTCAAGCCTTACGAGGTGGAACTGAAAGCCCCCGCACAGGCAGAGAAGCAGGAACAGGCCCCGTCTCAGACTCAACAGCCTCAGCAGCCGGAAACGACCGGTGTAAAGCAGCCGCCCATCGACCGCGACAGCATAGACTGGGTCAAAATAGAACAGCAGTGGGGCATAAAGCGCGACGACCTTGAAAAATCAGGGGCACTCGACCAGATGGTATATAACCACAAGTCGCCGCAGCTGTTCACAGTCACGCCCCGTTTCGGCGACGAGACATTTTCTCTTCAGGCTAAACTCTCGTTCCGTAGCAACCCCGACGGCTCATACTCACTCGTGCCTCACTTCATCCGCAATGAGCCGCAGCTCGATCAGGAATTCAAGGGCTATACATTCACAAAGGAGGACAAGGCGGAACTCCGCAAGACCGGCAATCTCGGCAAAGTCGTTGAACTCGCCGACCCCAAGACCGGGGAAACGAAGAAGTGCCTCGTGAGCATAGACAGACTCACCAATGAGATAGAGGCCATGCCGGTGGATAAAATCTACATCAAGCCCAAAGTCGCCAACATTAGCCTTGATATGCAGGCTATCGGCATACTCAAAAACGGCGGCATAATACGCGAGCAGCACGTGGAACTGCCCAACGGTGCCAAATTCACAGCCGACCTGCAATACAACGCCGCCAAACGCGACATCGTGTTCGTCAATTCCGATGTTTACCGCCAGAAGCAGGAACAGAACAGTTCCCAGCAACAGCAAGTCCGGGATTCATGGCACAATCCCGACGGCTCCGTCAAGCGCCTCGAACACTGGTGCAAGCTGCCGCTGAACGAACAGCAGCAGGCCGATTACCTCGCAGGCAAGAAAGTCCTTGTGGGCGAGACCAAAGACAAATTCGGCAACGACTGCACCGTCTATTTTCAGTACAATCCCGAAAGGCGTCAGCCAGAGACCACGCGGGTATATCCCGACCGCGACAAGGTTGTGGGCATCGCCGAGGAAAGCAAGACACAGTATGCCGTGAACAATAACGGAGCGACCAACGAGGCGACCAAGAACGTGCAGGAGCCACTCCAGCGCGGGCAGACCGCCCCGAAGGACGAAAACCAGCAGAGGCAGCAGCGCAAGCCCAAAGGCCCGAAGCCTTGACCGCCACTCACCGCGCATATTCCACAATCAGTTTTATACTGCGATTCGCCCGACATGATTGCCGCCGCATAGCCGCGATTCCAACCACTATGTCCACACCAAAGCTATAAGTATCCCAACCTGCGGCCAACCGTGTCAACCCAAACACAACTATCCCCAAGTCACGGGGATGGGCGACCGTCCCCGTGACTTTCATAAAATCACCCCTAAACCCACATTAAATTTATGATTCTTATTATCTGCGAGAACATTCTCGCCACCAAGACCGTTGCCCTTTCTCTGGGCGCGAACACCGAAGCCGCCAACGGCATCTACACATCCGACACCGTCACCGTCGCCAACATCCCGCCCCGTTTCATACGCCAGACTCCGCTGTGCGAACTGGCCGAGGGAGAATATCCCTTCATGCCCGACAAGTTCCGTATGTCGGTGGCGATGAAAGAGCTGGAGCGACAGCTCAAACCCTTGTTCCGTGCAGCCGGGGAAGTGGTGTTCGCCTCCGACGGTGGAGCCGACGCACAGGCACGCTTCTTCAACATCTGCCGACATTTCCGTGTCGGTTGCCCCCGCAGCCGTATGTGGCTCACGCGCCTCAGCTACGGCGCCATACGCGGAGCCTTACACTTCCGCGAGTCCGGGCGACACCTGCACCGCCTCGCACAGACCGGCCTTGTGTCTAAAGGCATGGATCTGATGTTCACATACAACATCAACCAGACATTTCTCCATATCGGACTGCCCGAATATGACCTTACCCGTCAGGAGGCAATCGCTCTCGATTATGTGGGCGACCTTACCGGCCGTTTCGACAACTATAACGGTATCCCCGACGGACATTCAATCCGTGTGAATGTCAACGGCGGCGAGGGATTTGAATCCGAAGCCGTATGGGAGGCCGAGGAAGACGCTCTCGCAGTCGCCGAAGAAATCCCTGTCGGTGAGACGGTATCGGCCACGCTGACGGTTGACGAGACCGACCGCTTCAATATCCGTTTTCACACACTGCTCACGCTCCAGATGGATGCCTTCAACAATCTCGGCTTCATGCCCGCCCAGACTCTCAGACTGGCACAGAGCCTTTATGACAAGGGGCTTATCTCGTCGCCCCTGACACGTTGCTCGCATCTGCCTGAAAAGCTCCGTGAACATATCCGGACGGTATTTCCCGACACTCCCGGTTACCGCTGGGGCGAGAACGACGCGACCATCGACCACCACGCGATAATCACTCTCCGCGCCATAGACCGGGAACTGCCTGAAAAGGAGAAGCAACTCTACTGGCTTATATTCAACCGCATGAAGACAGTTGTGGAGCAACAGCCGAGCCGCAAGTATGCCACCGTCGAGTTCAAGATAGGCGAAGCCGTGTTCTACCGCCAGTGGGAGCTTACCGGAGAGGCGTATGAAGTGACCGAGACGGGCACGTTCCAGACAGGTGTTACAATCGCAGACGCGGCGGTATATCCCTGCGATGCCCCGGTAGCCGAATCCAACGCCTTCACCGATGTGATGTGCGCCGTGACCTCAAAGGCGGAGTATGTCGATGAGATGATGCACACCAACGTACCGTACACGCTGGAAACCGGCGACTACGGCAGCGCACTGGACAGCCTCATACGCAAGGGACTCGTCACCCTCGACGGCGACGATGTGTATCTCTCGCCCGAAGGCCAGTATGTATATGACGAATTTGCCGGACACGAGTTCGCCGAGATGCTGCTCACATGGCAGTTCGAGGCTAACGACCTCTATCAAGGCGACCAATCCGGACGGTCGGTAATCGAGGACTTTTCCGGCTCCTTGCTGTGCATGATAGAGACAATCGACCCTGAAGTCGGAGAGTAAAACGCTGCAATCCGCTGTAAATCGCATTTCTATCAAAAATAACCGGCCCAACATAGCCGAAAATCGGATAGAAATCGCTAACTTTGCCACTGAATCGCAGTCATAAATTTTATTTTTGATTGTGGATTTAGTGGTGAGGCAGCGGGAGGGATACCCGCTGCCTTTTTACAGTTCTTATCCACACCACCACTAAATCCACTGAAATTTATGTCAGAATTTATCCAGATTGAAAGGTCTGTATTGGAGGAGATTCTCGATCGGACTGCCTATCTGCGCAAGGTAATAACGGGTCTTTACGAGCGAGTGCGCAACAAAGAGCCTGACGATTGGCTTACGCTGGAACAGCTTTGCGAGTTTCTCAATATCTCTCCTTCAAAAGCACGTTCTCTTAAGAAAAGCGGACGTATAGGATTTGTAAAAAGCGGCAAAAGTTATCTGTATCTCGCCGATGATGCTTTTCGCCTTCTTGAACGAGTAGAAGCCATTTCTGATGAAGGACACCATTCGTAAATGCGATATTGAGAATTTCTATGCCGACAGTCTGGCGATACTTGAACTTGTAGAAAGACTGAGCGAAGAAATCCAGCCATTATTTCTGGGCAAAAGATTCTATACTGATGCCCAACTCGCTGATAAACTCAATATTTCAAGACGTACCTTGCAGGAATATCGTGATAGCGGACTGATAGCCTATTACCGGCTTGACGGCAAGATACTATATGCTGATGACGATGTGGAAACATTTTTGAAATCCACCTATAGACCCAGATACTGAACATGAGACGCGGCCACCGGATTTTCCGATGACCGCGTTTCTGCTTCAGATGGTTGTTGTCAGACGATTTGAAGAGTATTGAACTTGCTTCGCATCGTAGCCATGCCGTCATATACGGCTTGGTCTTGCATCTTTGCGTAGATTTGCGTTGTCTTGATATCGCTGTGACCGAGCATCTTGGAGATAACCTCGATTGATACGTTGTTGCACAGCGACATCGAGGCGAATGTGTGTCGGGCAACGTGAGTTGTGAGATGCTTCTTTATTTTTGCCAGATCAGCAATCTCTTTGAGATATGCGTTCATCTTCTGGTTGGTTATCACGGGCATTACCACTCCCTTTTCCTTGACTACAGGATGCTCGGCATATTTGAGAATGAGCTGACGGGGCACCTCCAGCATGGGCACGATGCACATCTCTCCCGTCTTTGCGCGGGCTTTGCGCACCCATGTGTTGCCCTTATCGTCATCTTGTATATCATCGTATGTAAGGGCTTTCATGTCGCAGAACGCAAGTCCGGTGAAGCAGCAGAACACGAAAGTGTCGCGTACTATCTCCAGACGGGGCAACTCTTTCAGGTCAAGTTCCATTATGACCTTGAGTTCGGCCTCAGTCAGAAACTGACGCTCGCTGTATGTGCGCTGATATTTTTTCCCTATGAACGGGTCGTGGGTGATCCACTTGTGTGCCAGTGCATACTGCAACACATTTTTCACACAGCGCAGATAACGGACGGCGGCATTGTTGGCGCACCCTTTCTTCATGCGGAGAAAATGCTCGAAATCATCAAGCATACCGGATGTAACCTCCTTTATTGGGAGGTCGGGGGCATTGAAGTGGAGCTGAAAGAAATCCTCCAGATAGTCGGCGCAGCGGGTCCAACGCTGATAGGTAGGCTTAACTATGTCGCCACGGTCGAGTTCCTCCTTGCGTTTTTCGTTAGCTTCGCGGAATACCTCACACATCATCTTCGGCTTTTCCATAGTGCCGAGATAATGGGCTTTAAGGATTGCGGGATTAACCAGCTTGTTCTCGCGGATCAGCATATTGTGGATTTCACAGAAACGGGCACGCACCATTTCGAGGAATTTGTTAAGTTCCTTGTCGCGGCGCGATGTGCCGTCACTCACGTTGCGTTTCTGGTTCCAGTGCTTTGGATTCACGGAACGGCCGATAGTAAACTCGGTCATCTGCCCGCCGACCGAGATGCGGGCGTAGAGCGGATATTCGCTCCTGTCGGTCTTTGGCTTTCTGGCATAGAAAGTCAAGGTGAAATAAGAATCGGATGTCATTTCTCTGTGGGTTTAATGGTTACTTAAATATAATCATTTTACCCGACATATCAAAACGAAGAAAAGCATCTAATCTCGCGGAGAAAGTCATCTACGTAACTCACGCCAGTTATCCTATAAACCGTGAGTCGGACTCACGGAGTAAAACGGCGCAAAGCGCAGAAATCGGCGTTGTGAAGTCGTTTGAGAGGGGATATATAGTTAAATAATATTTCAAGAGTTAAAGAGTGTTTAGAAACTCCGAAAATTGCGACCCTAACCGGGTCAAAGGTTCGCTCCCGCGTTCAAAACCCCACTTTGAGAGGCTTACTTATAGGCTAACTGCCGATAACTCAGCCGACTCACTGACGGTTTCTGCCAACCGTGAGTCGAATTACTCACGGAAGTGAGTACTCACTAATGACTCACTCACAACCTCTGTATTCTGCGCAGGACTGAAATCTTGGCAAATTAAAAAAGCACTGAAAATCAAGTGATTTCAGTGCTTTGCGGCGTTTTGCCATTTTGTTTTGTGACCCCGGAGAGGCTCGAACTCTCGACCCACTGATTAAGAGTCAGTTGCTCTACCAACTGAGCTACGGAGTCATGTTGCAATTGATTATCGGATAGCCAAAGGGCGTTTTCCGAATTGCGTTGCAAAGGTACGCAGTTTTTTTATTCCTGCCAAATTTTTTATTATTTATTTTTCGATTTTTTCATTTTTCCCTTTATCCCTACGCCTATTTAATGCCTTTTAATGTGTATACTACTGAAAATATTCAGTTAATTATATAGGATTACAGGAGAATATTAAACAGATACCCTGAGATTACAGCCGTCAGGAATATTACAGCGACAATCATGGCGACAAGTTTCTTTTTGAAGATACTTGCAAGCATCGACATTTCCGGAATTGCCATGCCTGCACCACCGATAACGAGTGCTATCACAGCTCCGATACTCATGCCTTTGCCCATCAATGCCACACCGATAGGTATTGCAGTCTCAGCCCTGATGTATAGAGGAACTCCGAGAATGGCGGCAACAGGAACCGCAAAGGGATTCTGAGGACCGGCAATCTTCAATACAAAGTCAGACGGCATATAACCATATATGACGGCTCCGAGGGCAACACCTATGAGCAAATACCAGATGATCGGGCGCAGACTGTTCCATGCCGAGCGAAAAGCAATGGAGAGTTTACGACCCCACGGTAATAGCTTTGGATTAACCATATCTGCCTCACCGCAACCACATGACGATTTTTTCAATCGTACATTTTTCATCCACTTTTGAGCATCTATTTTTTGCAGGAACCATCCGAATATAACGGCACAGGCAAATGCCAGCGCAACATATATCAGCATTGCCTTTATCCCGACTAATGCGCCAAGCATGGCTATTATAATCGGATTGAGCAAGGGAGAGGCGATGAGAAATGACATTGTTGCGCCAAAAGGCACTCCGGCGTTAAGGAATCCCACAGTCATGGGAATTGTGGAGCAGGCACAGAATGGTGTGAGCGCACCAAATCCGGCAGCCAAGATGTTGCCGAAGAACCCGGCCTTTTCAAGACGTTTGCTGATTTTCTCCTGCGGTATGTACATCAGGATGATTTCAACAAGAGCCGTTATCACGATGAACAATACGACAAGCTCAACCGTGATATAGCAGAAATACCAAAGAGTATCGAGTAATGTATTCATAGCTTCAATTTTTGAAATATTTTCTTGTGTTATTAGCAATCTTAACCAATGTAAGCATCACCGGCACTTCTACCAGTACGCCCACAACTGTAGCAAGAGCTGCGCCTGACTGCACTCCGAATAAAGAGATGGCTACGGCAACCGACAGTTCAAAGAAATTACTTGCTCCTATCATTCCTGCCGGAGCTGCAACATTATGTGGAAGTTTCCATGCTTTAGCCCATCCATATGCAATGAAGAATATTAAGAAGGTCTGTATTATCAACGGGACAGCAATCAAAACGATATGCAATGGGTTTGAAAGGATCGTTTTCCCTTGAAAAGAGAAAAGTATTATAAGCGTAAGCAACAAACCAATAATTGTACACTTGTTGAATTTGTTGACAAATACAGTATTAAAGTAATCAATTCCATAGCGACGGACTACTAGTATCCTTGTAAATATTCCAGCGACAAGCGGAATTACCACAAACAATACGACTGATAGTATAAGTGTCGCCCATGGAATAGCGATACCTCCGATACCGAGAAGGAATCCAACTATCGGAACATAAGCCACCAGAATTATAAGGTCATTTACTGCGACTTGAACAAGTGTATAGGCCGCATCTCCCTTTGTAAGATAACTCCATACAAACACCATCGCCGTACATGGAGCAGCTCCAAGCAGAACAGCCCCGGCAAGATATTGGTCGGCAAGTGCCGTTGGAATAAATGTCTTAAATACTACGAAGAAGAAGAACCAGGCTATGCCAAACATCGTAAATGGCTTGATTAGCCAATTTGTCACACAGGTTATAAAAACTCCTTTAGGTCTCTTTCCGACATTTTTAACACTTTGGAAATCCACTTTCAGCATCATGGGGTAGATCATCAGCCATATCAGTACAGCTATCGGTATTGACACATTGGCGTATTCCCATTTTCCAAGTGTTTCAGGTATAATCGGCAGCAATTGCCCGACCGCAATTCCGACAATAATACATAGGGCTACCCAGACGGAGAGGTAACGCTCAAAGAATCCTATGCCTCTTTTATCATTCATTTCAAATTGTCATTATAGAATTGTTCAAACTTATTTTTTATCTCATCGCGCACTCTGCGAAATTCAGCCATAACAAACTCGTCTGAACCGATTGCATCGGAAGGGTCGTCAAAACCGATATGAAGGCGATGCTCCACGTTGCCTACAAACACAGGGCAGCTTTCGTTGGCACCTCCGCATACTGTTATCACATAATCCCACGGCTCGTTGATATATTCGGCTACGTTGTGAGGTTTATGGTCAGAGATGTCAATTCCCGCCTCTTTCATAACTTCAACAGCCTTGGGATTTACCTTTTCAGCAGGTCTGGTTCCGGCTGAAAAAACGTCAATATCAGAGCTGAACGACTGAAGAAATCCGTGTGCCATCTGACTACGGCAACTGTTACCGGTGCATAATATCAGAATTTTCATGTTTATTCTATTTTAGAAGAAATAGCCATATACCCAGCCTGAAATTGTGGCCATAACGATTACCAAAGCGACATATATCACTGTCTTTTTCGTACCCATAACGCTGCGTATGACAAGCATATTCGGAAGCGATAGTGAGGGTCCGGCAAGCAGCAGGGCAAGAGCCGGGCCTTTACCCATGCCGGATGCGAGCAATCCTTGAATAATCGGCACTTCGGTGAGAGTGGCAAAATACATAAACGCCCCGGTGAAACTTGCGAAGAAGTTGGACAATAACGAATTGCCGCCGACTGCCCATTCAACCCAGCTATTTGGAATAATACCGGGTAGTTCTATACCGTCATGCGTTGAACCGAGCAGGAATCCCGCTGTCAATACTCCGACTGCAAGCAACGGTAGTATCAGCTTGGCGAATCCCCATGAAGACAACGCCCATTCGCGGTTTTCATCATCGTTTTTATCGCATAACAATATGATTGCAAGCACAACGACAGAAACTATCATAGGCACAAGGGGAGCCAGTTTCGCATCGGGAATGAAAACATTGGCGAGGAAAGCCGATACAGCTACCGCGATTGCTCCAAGGATAATCCAACGGGTTTTAAGATGGAGGATTTTTACAAGCATCACGCACAGACCTATTGCAAGGGCAGATGTTATCCACCATTTAGCCCCGTAGATAGCAGCCCAGACACCACGGTCGATTGCCGCCGGTGCGCCCCAGTTGGCGAACACAAGGATTGCCACGAGAGTAAAGAAGAACACAGCGGTCTGCCAAAGCGGGCGTTTCTCCGGAGGTGGTACGATATTCATCTGTGATGCCTCTTTATCTCGTTCTTCCTTACGGAAGATGAACGACATCACAAGACCGATTACCACAGCAAATGTGACGGCTCCGATGATGCGGGCAAGTCCCATCTCAAGTCCGAGGATACGGGCTGTGAGGATTATCGAGAGTATGCTGATGGCTGGACCGGAATATAGAAACGCTATTGCCGGACCAAGACCCGCTCCACGCTTGTAAATGCTGGTGAACAACGGGAGAATGGTACAGGAACAGACGGCAAGAATGCCTCCCGATACTGAAGCCACAGTATATGACACCCATTTCTTTGCATTTGCACCGAAATATTTTAACACCGCTCCCTGACTTACAAACACCGCAATCACACCGGCTATGAAGAATGCCGGGAGAAGGCAGAGAACGATATGCTCACGGGCATACCACTTGGCAAGGTCAAGAGTTGAGTGTATGGCGGTCAACAGCGTTTCACTGTTGACAGGCATGAAGAACGCTGTCAGAAATATGACAACAGTCCATATCAGAAATTTGACATCCTTTCTTGTGTTCATAACAGTCCATGTTGTGTTCAGATTATATTCCGAGTATCTTCTTCACTTCGTCAGCTGTCGGAACGTGTCCCTTGATTTTAACCGATCCGTCAACGACCACCGCTGGCGTCGTCATAATGTTGTAGCTCATCATCTCGGCTATATCCTCGATTTTGGATAGCTTGACATCAACATGGTTTTCTGCGATTACGCGCTCGACTACCCTGTATGTTTCCTTGCATTTGGAACAGCCGGGACCTAGCACGAGAACCTCTTTGGCTTCCCCTCCGGCAGTAGCAGTGCAGCAGGAAGAAGAAGTCTCGGAACCACATCCGCAAGAGGCCTGCGGTTTGTCATCATCTTCGACGATGATATTGTCGCCACACGAGCATTTGGGCTTTGAAGAGAAGAGATTAGCCCAGAATCCTTTTTTGTTTTCTTTGTTATTTTCCATTTGTCTTATCGTTTGTCTTTCGCCTTTCGACGAATATTGTTTATAAAATTTTTAGAAGAACATTATAGCGCAATAGTACGCGCCGACACCTATAAACAGAAGCCCGACAATAATGTTAAGCCATTTCTGAACAGTGCGTAGTTTGCCGTAGAACTCACCGACCTTTTCAACGCTGAAAGCGAGAATCCATGCTACTGCAAGCACCGGGAGAGCGGTGGCAACAGCAAACAACACAGGCAGAAGCCATCCTGCACTTGCAGTAACCGACATCGGTATAAGCATCCCGAAATACAGTACACCGCTTGACGGACAGAAAGCCATCGCAAACAGAACTCCAAGCAATAAGGCACCCCAGCCACCTTTGCGGGCAAGTCCTTCACCGTTGCCGCCGAAACCGAACTGCGGGATATTCAGTTTGTGTCCGAAAAGCATGAAAAGACCGATAACCAGCAGGAGCGGTCCGAGCAGCAGCTCACCCCATTTCCCGATTGTTTTCTGTATGCCGAACACGCTTGCCCCTCTTTCAGAATTGAGATAAGAATAATGCCGAGAACGGTATATGCGATTACGCGACCGATGGTGTAAAGGACACCATTTCGGAAAATGCGTCTGCGGTTCTCTATATCCTTGCTGATGTAGCCTATTGCAGCTATGTTGGTGGCAAGCGGACACGGTGAGATAGCAGTGAGCAATCCGAGAAGGAACGCGGTCAGAGCCGGAGCAGTGCTATTGTCAAGTAAAGTCTGTAACCAGTCCATTATTTCAATGATTGGCGGATTTTGTCTGCAAGACCTTTCTTGAAGCCGTCAGGATTTTTACGGGCGTTCCCGAAGCCAAACTCAGTGAGGTTGTTACGGCTCTCCTTACCGTCTTTCCATTTGTTGACAAAGAGAGAAGACCATGTAACTTCGTATTTGTCGGCGATTTTTTCTCCCTCCGGGGTAGATATATCCACGGTCTTGAATACGACAGTGCCGTTTTTCATCTCGTTTGCAAAGAGAGTATTTATTACCTCTTTAGCGTTTTTCTCGATAGCCATGCAGGTGGCACAGCGTTGTTTGCCGTGGAAATATATCACTTCCACTCTATCCTTTTCAGGAGATTTCGCAGCGGCGGTATTATCCCCGCTTCCGCACGACACCAGCCCTATCATAAGGGCGAAAAACATCAGTAACTTTTTCATGTGATTATCATTTAATTTAGATTGTTATTTGCCGAATTACGAACATAGAAAGTAAAAAATAGTGCTTACGAGCAGCAGCTATTCTTTTTTGAGGGACAGCAGTCGTCAAGCATCTGTGAAAACAGTTGCCGGGCAAGTTTCCAGTTCTCCACGTTGATGCAATACTTTACTTTTGGCGGCTCGATGGTGCCTTGTATCAGACCGGCCTCCTTCAACTCGCTCAGATGCTGCGATACTGTGGCTTTCGCAATCGGAAGCACCTCATGTATATCTCCAAAGAAACATTCGTTTCTCTGAGCGAGAAAATTGAGAATCGCTATCCGCGTGGGATGCCCCATCGCTTTTGCAAACCTCGCAAGACGCTCCTGTTCGGGTGTTATCTCTAATTTTGCCATATCATTTTTATTTGTTGTTCGCAAAATTACAAACAATATTTGATATATCCAAACATAGCGATGATTTTTTTGAGGCGAGCAAAGTCTCACGAGGATTACGTGATGTTAAATGGCATTAAATAATCCGGCACCACTAAGTTGTCAGAACATCGTATCATTTGATGCCAACAAAACACCCAATATTACTGCCGTTTCTGGGTGTAATATTGGGTGTAGATTTTGCAAATGCTTGGTAATCAAGCTAATTTGCGGAAAGACAGGGATTCGAACCCTGGGTACCCGTAAGGGTACAACGGTTTTCGAGACCGTCCCGATCGACCGCTCCGGCATCTTTCCTTTTGTCGGTCTTTGCGTCGGCAGTTGTCCTGTAGGGTGCCGTTTCCGGCGGCTGCAGGGGTGTGGACTGCTCTGCGGGTTGTTTGCGGGGACAAAGTTACGAAGTTTTTCTTTATTTGAAAAGTTTTCGGGGAGTTTTTTCGGATTTTTTCGCTAATTTTGTGGGCAGCTGCCTTTCTGCGCCGTGCATGTTGCGGTTCCCGATGGTTGTCGGGGCTGGCGGCGTTATTGTTTTGATTCTAATTTTCAGAATATGTTTTCAGGAATTGTTGAAGAGGCTGCCCGCGTGATGGAGATTCGCCGCGAGGGTGGCAACGTGCATCTGACATTGGCGTGTTCGTTTGTCGACGAACTGCGGATTGATCAGTCGGTGGCGCACAATGGTGTGTGTCTGACTGTGGTTTCCATCGGCGACGGCGTCTACACGGTCACGGCTATCGAGGAGACTCTGCGCCGTTCCAATCTCGGTTCGCTCCGGGTGGGCGATCTGGTGAATGTGGAGCGCTGCATGGTGATGAACGGCCGTCTTGACGGTCATATCGTGCAGGGGCATGTTGACTGCACGGCGGTGTGCACCGCTCTGGAGCAGCTCGACGGGTCGTGCTATTTCCGGTTTGACTATGATGTGTCGCCCGAGCTTGTGCGCAAGGGGTATGTGACGGTCGAGAAGGGGTCGGTAACGGTCAATGGCGTGAGCCTCACGGTGTGTGACTCCGAGGTGTCGTCGTTCCGCGTGGCCATCATCCCTTACACCATGGAGCACACCAATTTCTGCCGCATCGCCGTGGGCGACCGCGTGAATCTGGAATTTGACATTATTGGCAAATATATTGCCCGCATCAGCAGCCTCGAGGCCTGATACGTGATTCAGAGATTTTTCTTACATTAATCTACATACCTAATATGACATACCGGATATTGGCGGCCACAGTGGCCGCGATGAGTCTTTCGGCTTCGGTTGCAGTTTTAGCAGCCGACACGGCTCCCGCCAACAGTGTGCGGGCCGAAAAAGTGGGTCCCGACGGGCGCACCGTGCAGGTCACGGCTCTTTCGAATTCTATTTACCGCGTCGACAATTTCCTCCCCGGCAAAGAGCCTGCGGCTTCGCGCACGGTGGTGGCCCGCGAGGGGCAGTTCACAGGCGATGTGGCCGACAGCGGTTCGGCTGCCGTGCTCACTTCGCCCTCAGGAGTTATAGCCACTCTCGACAAAGCTACCGGAGCGGTGACCCTCACCGCCGGAGGCAAAGCCGGACTCTTTGACAGCGGTGCCCGCACCGTCACTGCCGACGGCAAACAGCAGATAGTGCTCTATCCCGTGGGTGACACACGCGCTTTCTATGGTGGCGGCGAACGCGGCTACAGCTATAACCTCAAGGGACAGGATCTGGGGATGTACAACACCCAGAACTATGGCTATCAGGCCGGCGAGAAGCGGCTGAACCAGATGAACATCACCATGCCGCTGCTGATCTCGCCCGACGGCTATGGCGTGCTGATGGATGACTATGCAGCTGCCGACATGACTGTCGACAACCCTGTCACCTACACCACCGAGGCTCCCGGAAGTGTATCATATTATTTCTTTGCGTCGGAGAATGGCACTATGCCCGGTCTGGCAGATCAGCTGGGACGCCTCACGGGCCGCCAGGAACTGCCTCCGTTCTGGTCGCTGGGCTATATATCGTCGAAATACGGCTATCATGACCAGCGCGAGACCCTCGGCGTGGCCGACACGCTGAAAACCCGCGGCTATCCCCTCGACGGCATGGTGCTCGACCTCTACTGGTATGGAAAAGAGCAGGATATGGGGCGTCTGGCATGGGATCCCGAGCAGTGGCCAGATCATAAGAAGATGCTTGCCGATCTGAAAAAGAAGGGCGTGAACATGATAATCATCTCCCAGCCTTTCGTGCTCAAGAACGGTCGCGGCATCGACAACTTTAATTTCCTGTCGCAGCGCGGCATGCTGGGCAAAGACTCGGTGGGCGGCACCAAGGATGTGACCATATGGGTAGGCGAGGGGGGCATGCTCGACATGTCGAACCCCGACACCCGCAAATGGCTCCGCGAGCGTTACCGTCAGCTCACCGACGAGGGCGTCACCGGCTGGTGGGGCGACCTGGGCGAACCCGAATGCCACCCCGCCGGGATGCATCACGCCAACGGCCTAACCGGCCGCCTATATCACAACCTCTACGGCAACGACTGGAGCAGCATCATCAAGAACCTTTTCGAGGAGGAATATCCCGAAACACGTCTGATGACCATGATGCGCGGCGGCACCGCCGGTCTGCAGCGCTACTCAGTGTTCCCCTGGTCGACCGACGTGAGCCGTTCGTGGGGCGGTCTGCAGCCCCAGATCAAGATCATGCTCAACGCCGGTCTGTCGGGTCTTGGCTATATGGGTCATGACGTGGGCGGTTTCGCCGTGGATCCCGAGCATCCCTACAACCCCGAACTCTATGTGCGCTGGTGTCAGCTGGGCCTGTTCTCGCCGGTGCTGCGCACTCATGCCCAGCAGTTTGCCAATCCCTACGACTATCCCGAGCAGGAGCAGATATTGCTCCCGCTGATCCGCGAACGCTATCGCTGGCTCCCCTACAACTACACCCTCGCATCGGAAAACGCACGTTTCAGCCTCCCGCTGGTACGCCCCCTGGGCTACTACGACGCCGATCCTGCGGCTCTCGACACAATCACTGACCAGTATCTCTGGGGACGCGACGTGATGGCGGCTCCCGTGCTCACCCCCGGCACCACCGAGCGTAGCGTCGTCTTCCCCTCGGGCCGGTGGGTCGACATCAACAATCCCGCCAACGTCTATGCCGGCGGCACCACCGCCACAGTGGCCGCACCCCTCGAGGTGCTCCCGCTCTTCGCACGCGCCGGCGCCCTGCTCCCCAAATCCGACTACAAGATGGAGAACACCGGCGACTACAACCCCGCACGCTACACCATCGATTACTATCCCACACCCGACTGCGGCAAGACCACCTTCACCCTCTACGAGGATGACCGCACCTCGCGCTCCTCGCTCGTGAAGGGCAACTATGCGCTCATCGACATCACCGCCGACAACACCTCCCGGGCCACAACCCTGAAGGTCGCCGCCCCCACCGGCAGCTACGACGGAATGCCCGCCAAGCGCACCATAACCTTTGTGCTCCACAACGTCGACCGTCCCGCCAAAGTGACCGGCACCGCCAAAGTCAAGCAGACCTACGATGCCGCCACCCGCACCCTGACCCTCACCGCCACCTCGGCGCTCCCCCTCGACATCACCGTCACCAAATAACCCCTCGCCGCCTTACGGCCTGAACATACAAAATACACACGTCACAGAGGATGTTGGGGACATCGCTTTGTGACGTGTGTGTATTGTGCGGGTAGGTTGTGGAGGGGAGGGAGGGTGCCTTAGAATGTGACTTGGATCATTACGGGGAAGTGGTCGCTGGGGGTGCGGGCGCGGTAGCGGCGGGTTTCGCCGGGGACGGGGGTGGATGTGGAGGAGGCGCTTCGGGCGGCGGAGGGGGTCTCGGCAGTGGTGCGGTATGTGTCGGTGAGAATGCCGTAGCGTTTCACTGTCACCTGCGGCGACACGAATATATGGTCGATGCGGCTGTCGTTGTATCCGTTGGGGTCGTAGTTGTTGAAGGTGCCGTTGTTGGCATAGACGATGTCGGCAAGCTCGTAGGAGTCGGCAAGTACGCCCGAGTTTGCAAGCGCTTTGTATGATTCGTTTGTCTGGTCTACGTTGAAGTCGCCTGAGAGGAATGTGGGCAGTTCGCTGCCGAACTCTTTCATTTTGGCCTGCACAAGTTTCGTGCTCTCCACGCGTGCCTTTTTGCCGATGTGGTCAAGATGGAGATTGAAGTATAGAAACTCGCGTCCCGAGGGTTTGTGACGGAATTTTCCCCAGGTGCAGATGCGGTTGCACGCCGCGTCCCATCCCAGCCCGGGACGGTCGGGATGCTCCGAAAGCCAGAAATCGCCGTGATCCACAACCTCGAAGAGGTCGGTGCGGTAGAAAATGGCCACATACTCGCCGCCCTCCTTGCCGTCGTCGCGACCTACACCTATATAATCGTAGTCGGGAAGATTGGTTTTAAGATCCTCGAGCTGACTTTTGAAGCCTTCCTGAGTGCCGAAAATGTCGAAACCATGAAACCGGATAAGCTGTGCCACGACGGGATAGCGGAGGCCCCAGCCGTCGCCCTGCACTGAGTCGGGATGGTTTTTCTGACGGATATTGTAAGTTGCCAGATTGAAATCGGCATCGGCGGCATATGCGCCGACTGCCATGACTGCGGAGAGCACCGCCGTCAGTAACGCTTTGGAAACAGAGTGAAACATATTTGAATGAGGTTGGTTATGATAATTCCGGTTATGATGATTGTTGAGAATGGTTATGAACGCTCGATTTATTTTCTGAGGATGGGCCATGGGAATGAGCGCAGGCGTGAGCGCAGCTGACTCTCGCGACCGTCGAGATAACTGTCGAGGAGGGCGTGGAAGCGCGCCGAATGGTTCATCTCGGATAGGTGGGCCAGCTCGTGGAGGATGATGTAGTCGCGCAGTTCCTCGGGGAGAAACACCAGTATGTGGCTCAGCGAGATCAGACCGCTTGACGAGCATGAGCCAAGCGTGCGGAATCCCGAAGATATAATCCAGCCTGTGGGCGGCATGCCCACCCCGGCGGCAAGCTGATGGGCACGGGGGAGCAGCAGCTCCGCAGCGGTCTTTTTTGCGACTGCGCAGAGAGCCGACGAGATGAAACGCACCGCTTCGGGAGTGTCGGCGTCAATTCCCGAGCCGATTTCGACAACGCTCTCGGGAATGCCGGCAGTGATTATGATTTTGCGGGGAAGATGATTTTGCCGCTCCAGCCTTATGCGCATGCCCGGCACACTGATTGCCGAGGGAACGGAGTAGGCGAGAGAGGGGCGGCTTTTCAGCAATTTCGGCTCGAAGAAATCGAGCAGCCGGCTGATTTCGCGGGCATCGCTAACGGGAGGGACATTGAGATATACGCAGCCGTTGCGCCAGCGCGCTGTGGCGCGGCGGTTGTTCGGGCGGATGCTCAGAATTACACGACCGAGGGTGGGGTGAGAGATTTCGTCGACAACAGGCATGGCGCGTGGCAGGAGAGATCAGTTGCCGAGACCCATCTTGGTGGTGAGGGTGTCGGTGAAGTTATGGCCCGGCAGAGTCACCAGCCGCAGCGGCCATCGGGCTTTGGAAATGGAGAGCAGCGAACCGTCGGGCAGCGACATGCTTTTGCCGTCGAGAGTGAGCCGGAAAGTGGGCGAGCGCAGCTCCACATGCAGGCGTACCACCGACGAATCGTTGATTACCAACGGCCTCACCGTCAGCGAGTGGGCGGCAATCGGTGCGATGATCCATCCGGCCACAGAGGGGTCGAGAATCGGACCGCCGACCGAGAGATTATAGGCCGTTGACCCGGTGGGAGTGGCTATGATCAGGCCGTCGCCCTTGTAGGTGAGCGAGTCGTGGCCGTTGATTTCGGTGCGGATGCTCACCATCGAGGCGTTCTCGCCTCGGGTGATGGCCGCTTCGTTAAGGGCGTGAAAAACGCCGGCGGGGGTCTCCACCTCGAGCATCGTGCGATCCTCGATCACATAGTCGCCTGCGATAAGGTAGCGGTTGATGTCGTCGGGATTGTCGAAAGAGAAAGCCGCCAGAAAACCGAGATGCCCGGTGTTGATGCCGGCCACGGGGATGCCCGAGTCGCCCACCCAGGCGGCGGTTTTGAGGAATGCTCCGTCGCCACCGATGGCGATGGCGAGGTCGGCCTGCGGTTTGTCGGCCAGACGTACACGCTCAATGCCGATAGCAAAGCGGCCTCCGATGCGGTCCTCGAGATAGTCGAGAAAACGGTCACTCATTATCACCTTGTCGTCGCGCCTGAGAAACGCGTCGACAAGCCGTTCGATGTCTTGGAAATGTGCTTCCTGGTGGCGGTTGCCGTTGATTGCGACTATCATGGATGGGGAAGATGAGTTATTGTCAGATTTCGAGCATTTTCAAAATTTCGCGGGCGCGGTCGCGTGCCCGCTGGCGCATCCCCTCGTCGACGGGGCCGCCGAGATAGAAGGGCGTGTAGCCATAGCGGCGCAGCGAGCGCTCAATCGGCGCGGTGTCGGAAGCGCCGACGCGCAGCGCCACCACTGGCAGCCCCTCGCCGTCGCGCATCCCGGTGACGGTGAGCGCCAGCAGCTGCACGTCGCAGTCCTCCACGGCGCGCGCAATGGCCGATGCCGAATAATCCTCAGGACGACACGACATAAGCAACTCGCCGGCACCATCGGGGAGGGGCGGCAGCAGCGCTTCAGCTTTCTCGGCAGGAGAGAGGCAGCCCGAAAGGTATTTCTGAAGTTTATCGTTGTCGGTCATTTCTTTTAATCGGTCAGATCTATTTTAGAGCTTGTTTAATAATAAATGTTACCGACAAAGGGTAATATTTTCAAGAACTTCACATCTACTAAAACTTTTTTTCATGTTTCTGAGAAAAATCGTTGTAAGAAAGTTACCTTTGTTTCGCATATCCCGGCCTGCTTTCGCCCTGTTCCTCAGTCGTGTACACACGTACACTCCTTCGTCACACGACGAAATCAGTCTCAGGATATGCGACCCTATCGGCAACATTTATTATTAAACAAGCTCTTATTTGCTGGTTAGAAATAAAATTTTTAATTTTGTGGCTACAAAACCGTTCCTGAGAGGTGGGCAGGGCATTTGCCGCTTCCTTTTGCAAAGTTAGGAAAAAATCCGCTGACTTCGGGCGTTTTTAAAAAGTTTATAATTTACAATGCTTACAAATCTCAGTGTAAACATCAACAAGATAGCGACCCTGCGGAATGCCCGCGGCGAGAACAATCCCGACGTGGAGCAGGTGGCAGTGGACTGCGAGAAATTCGGTGCCCAGGGCATCACGGTGCATCCGCGCCCCGACGAGCGCCACATCCGTCACGACGATGTGATCAAACTCCGCGCTCTGGTCACCACGGAATTCAACATCGAGGGCTACCCCTCGCCCGAATTCATTGATCTTGTGCTCAAAGTGAAGCCCGAGCAGGTGACCCTGGTGCCCGACAAGCCCGGCGACCTCACCTCGTCGGCCGGATGGAACGTGCCCGCCAATGCGCCGTTCCTCACTCAGATTGTCGACATCCTGCGCGAGGCCGGCATCCGCTCCTCGATTTTTGTGGACACCGATCCCGACAACATCCGCGCCGCCGCCAAAGTGGGCGCCGACCGTGTAGAGCTTTATACCAAACCCTATGCCGACATGTTCCACAAAGACCCCGAGGCCGCCGTGGCTCCTTTTGTCGAGGCATCGAGAGTTGCCCACAAAGCAGGGCTGGGTGTCAACGCCGGTCACGACCTCTCGCTTGTGAATCTGGCCTATTTCCATCGCAACGTACCCTTCCTCAACGAGGTCTCAATCGGCCACGCGCTGGTGTGCGACGCCCTCTACATGGGTCTCCACGAAACCATCTCACGCTATCGCGCCGCTCTGAAATCATAACCCGCCCAAACCGCATATTCACCATTAATCACGACTTATCACCCCTTTCCAATCATGCTACCTCTTGCCGACGCCGCACTCACAGGTGCTCCCGCTGCTGCCGCCACGGCAGCCACACAGACCACAGCTGCCACCGAACTCTCCCTCTGGGATCTCTGCCTCCAGGGCGGACCCCTGATGATAGTGTTGGCAGCGCTGTCGCTCATCTGCATCTACGTGTTCATCCAGCGCGTCATCATCATCCATAAGGCCGACCGCCTCGACGACTCTTTCATGAAACGCATCCGCGACTATATCCATGAAGGGGAGATCGAAAGCGCCTACAATCTCTGCCGCAAGAACGATTCGCCCTACGGCCGGCTTATAGCCAAGGGTATCAGCCGCATCGGGCGTCCCGTCAACGACATCATGACCGCAGTGGAAAACACCGGCAACATCGAGGTGGCCAACCTCTCGCGAGGGCTGCCCTGGCTGGCGACAACCGCCGCAGGCGCCCCCATGCTCGGCTTCTTAGGTACGGTAATCGGTATGGTGCAGGCCTTCTATGCAATCGCCTCGCAGGGCAATTCGGCCAATATTTCCACATTCTCGGGCGGTATCTACACCGCCCTGGTCACCACTGTGGCTGGTCTGATTGTAGGTGTGGTGGCGCTTTTCGCCTACAACTACCTTGTGGCCCGCATCAACTCCGTGATGAACCGCATGGAGTCGCAGACCATGGAATTCATGGATCTTCTCAACGAACCCGCTCATTAACGCCATAGCCCCATGCTGAAACGTCAGAACAACCTGATGGCAGCCTTCTCGATGGCGTCGATGACCGACGTTATCTTTCTGCTGCTCATCTTTTTCATGGTGACCTCGACATTCGTGTTTCCCACCGGCCTGGAGGTCAATCTGCCCCAAAGCACCCAGCAAAGCGCCATAAAACCGGTCACGAAGGTCTATATCGACTCAAACGACTCGATTTTCGCCGCCACGGGGCAGGACCGGCCTCAGCCGGTGTCGCTCGAAGCGCTCCCTGTGTTTCTCAAGATGGCCAACGAGCAGGATTCCACCGGCTTCGTGGCTCTGTATGCCGATGAGGCAGTCAAATATGGCCGCATAGTGCAGGTGCTCAACGTTGGCGCCCAACACAATATGAAGATGGTGCTGGCCACTCAGCCGGTAAGCAATCCCCGGCAGGAGGCTGTAACCGTAAGCCAATCACAACCCACCGACAATGTCCAGAATGCGAAATAGCAACCCGGAAAACCCATCCGAGCGTTCAGCCCGCTGGTGGGCCATGCTCGGTACGGTGCTGATCCACGCGGCGCTGTTGCTGGCGCTGCTCTTCTGCTTCCTGCGCTATCCGCCATCGGGGAGACTGATGCCCCCGCCGGAATCGGAGGAGGCGATCGAGTTCCTGCCCGTGGAGGATCTCTATGCCAGCGGTGAGTTTGTGCAGACCGGCGATGTGTTTGACAACCTGCCTCTCGACGAGGCGGCTCCGTCTGACGTCGACCAGCCCCAGCCCTCACAGCAGGGACCCGACCTCAGCGATGCCGGTAAAGAGGCCGAGCCGAAGCAGACCGTCAGCTCAGAGCGTCCGTCACCCGCGAAAGTCGAGAAGAAACCCAAAGGCCCCACAAAAGAGCAGCTTGAGGCTGAAAAACAGCGTCAGGAAGCTGCCCGCAGACAGCAGGCCAAGAAAACCATCGACGATAAGGCCAAAAACGCATTCGGCGGCGGAAAGGGGAGCGGAAAAGCCGGTCAGACCGACGGTAATTCCGACACCGGCGCCACATCGGGCACTCCCGGCAACGGTGTCAAGGGTCGCCGTCTGCTCGACTACAGCCGCGTCCCCTCTACCAAACTCGGTGAAATTGCCGTGCGCGTGAAAGTCGATGCCTCAGGTAAAGTTATCGAGGCCAGCTACGATCCGTCGCGCTCAAACGGTGCAGCTGCCGCCGACGTTTCGCTCCGCAACCATTGCGTGCAGCGCACCCGCGCCTGCAAATTCTCCCCCGACCCCGACGCGCCCACCGCCACCGGCACCATCACCTGGCGCTTTCGCTGACCACCGACAGGAATAGGGTCTGTCGGTTTTAGAAAAATTAAGATTAGGCCCACAAACCCCTTCGCGATATTCGATGTTATAGTTGAACCAACCTAAAACATATCAACTATGAACACCGAAAATCTCGAACAGAAGGTTCAGCATGCCGAAGATGTCGCTATCAACGCCGTGAATACCGGTCGCAAAGCAACGGTGCAGGCCGCAAAGGCTGAATCTGAGCTGCTCTGCGCAAAGGCCGCATCGAAATCGGCCGATCTGAAATCGAGAGTTAGCGACGCTGCTTCACAGGCTGCCGACAAGGCAGCAGAACTCAAGGACAAAGCCGCTGACAAAGCCGCCGAACTTAAGGAAAAAGCCGCCGACAAGGCCGCCGAACTGAAAAATAAGGCTGCCCAACTGACCGACAATGCCGCCGACAAGGCTGCCGACCTCAGGGACAAGGCAGTGGAAAAGGGCGCGGAGCTTAAGGAAAAGGCTGCTGAAAAAGGCTCTTCCTTTTTTGAAAAAGCCAAGAATTTTGCGGCTGACGCACTCGAGAAAGGGAGCGATGCCGCCGAACACTTAGCCGATAAAATTCGCTCGAAAGATTAAAAGTACTAATGTAAGATAGCTTCAGCAGGCTACGGATATAATAAGCGCTGTGTCAATCATTTTGACACAGCGCTTATTATATCCGGATGATCCATTATGACACACCCTCTATGACACACCCTAGTTTTTTCAATGGCGGCGAAGCACGGAATTGATGCGTACACGCATCTCGCGCACTGAAAACGGTTTGATAAGGTAGTCGTCGGCTCCGGCCGAAAGCGCGCCGATTATGGTATCGGGTCCCATACGCACCGAGTAGGCTATGACGGCAGTATTTTTGCCGTCGTCGAGTTGTTTTATCTGTTCGAGCAGAGTAAGGCCGCTCTCGGTCTCCTCTCCGAGATTGATGAATACAAGCTTGTATTGTGCGAGATTTATGGAGAAAGAATTATCGTCAGCCGAAACAGCATCGACGATGAAACCGTCGGGTGCCATGTTGTCGCGGATCAGTTCGGCGGTCGACACATCGTTGTCTACCACCAGAATTTTTCTGATGGAATCGCCTGACACGATATCTTTGTTGTCTTGATGGTGAAAATCCGCCATTGGTGTGTGATTATTGATTGGACTGATAATATTCAGAGATATAAACGTGATATGACTGGTAAATATCCTTCACGTGTTGCAAAGTTAGCCACGCGGATCATTGTGGCCTAATCGGTAACTGCATTGTAATTGCTTTGTAAGCTGTCGGTGAGGCACGT
>DAAN01000024.1 GCA_001701135.1 Bacteroidales bacterium H3 | reverse complement strand
GAAAGCCGCCGCCCCACACGCCGTCTCACGCCCCTGCGTCAAACTTTTAATAGTTATCAAAATTTCGAGCCGCCACACAAATTCACAACACACTGCAAATCAACACACTTCAAACCTTCTCCGTCAAACTTTTTCTCTTGTCCGAAAACTTTTAAAAACCTACATTTGCATCAATACAACCACAATCAGTTGTGTTTTATACCCGATATGAAAGTTTGGGACAAAGTGCGCCAAAATCATTTTTGCGTCCATCCATACCATTCTTACCATCAACCAATTATCCCGACTCCATTTCCCCGAACATGAAAGTTTTGTTTTGAAGATGAAAGTTTTTTAGCGTAACTTTACATCATTTAAACTAAGCAAAGGCGCAGGTCTGTCCGAAAAAGACCGTTTTTAAAGATTATTTCATCCGTTAATAATTTGTACATATATTTGCATATTGACTGATACAGTCCTTACGCCAACAAATAATCATCACAAAATGAAGAATCTATTTATCGCAATTTTCCTATTCTCTCCGTTATTCCTTGTGGCACAGGAGGCGGCGCCGGCTAATGCCGACGAAGCACTTCAGGACACTGTCAAACTAAAAGAGGTGGTCGTTAAGGTCTCCAGACCCATTTCAAAGATCGAGGGAGACGGTTTCGTCACTCAGATTCAAGGGTCAGTACTGCAGGAATTGGGCACAGCAAAGGATGTGCTCGGGTTCATTCCCGGAATTCAGAACAACAATGGTGCTATTTCAGTCATAGGGTGCGGTGTGCCCACCATATATATCAACGGTCGAATGGTGCGTACCGGTCAGGAACTTGACCAGCTGAGAGCAGACAAGATGAAAACAGTGAAACTGATCACAAATCCCGGCGCCCGCTATGACGGGCAGACCAACGCCGTGATACGCATCACCACGGTTAAAAATCTCGGCGACGGTTTTGCTCTCGATTCCCGTACCTCTTTGAGTTTCCGAAATTATTTAGGCGGCAGGGAGGATCTGTCGTTAAATTACAGGCATAATAATCTCGATATTTTCGGGACCCTCGAATATGACTATAATAAAGGTAAAGGAACGATGACCGAGATTCAGGACTCATGGCTGAAGACCCACAACCGCTCTCTGCTGAATACTGACGCACACCGCAAGTCGCAGATTTATGACGGCAAAATCGGTTTCAACTATTCTCCCTCTGAGCAGCACCATTTCGGGGCATTTTACCACACTTCGCACCAACCTGCAAGGGATTTCCGCCATAGCGCATCCCGATTCTATCAGAACGACATAATGGTCGATAACAGCTGGCTTTCAAGCAGTGACAAGTCGACCGACAATGAGCATCTTATCGACGCCTACTATAATGGCACATGGGGCGGCTGGGAAGCCGACTTCACATTTGACGCTTTATGGAGAAACAGTGATGAAAACCAGAGAATTCGCGACATGTCGACATCCGAGTCCCGGGAGATGCTCCTTAAGGATAAGAGCCGGGGCCGTCTGCTGGCAGGCGAACTGCATCTGACACACAGCTTGTGGCGCGGCTCCATCGGTTTCGGAGGACAATACTCCAACAGCGACAGAAAAGACAATTTCCTCGGTGACGATGATCTTATCAGCAGCAGCAACAACCGCATCAACGAAGGGAACCTCGGCCTGTATGTCGAGCTATCACAGAATTTCAACTGGGTAATAGCTCAGGTAGGAGTGCGCTATGAGCACATCTACAGCAACTATTTCGAGAATGCCGTGAAAATGCATGAGCAGAGCCGCAAATACAACGAACTGCTGCCATCGGTCAACCTGATTTTCCCCATTAAGAAAGCCATGCTGCAACTCGGCTATTCACGCAAATACCGCCGACCCCTTTATTCCCAGCTGAGCAGCACTGTCACCTACTACAACCAGTATCAGTATGAAAGCGGCAATCCCTTCCTGAAAACACCTTTCAGCGACATTGTCACATTAAATTTCCGATGGAACTGGCTGACATTGATGTGCCGCTACAAACACGTCGACAACCTGATTATATCATCGGCATCGGCATACAACGGTTCCGAATCTATTACCCTTATGAAAAAGGACAATTCGCCCTACGCGTCACACAACATCGAACTTGTTGCATCGTTTGTTCCCGGACTGATCAAAAACTTTTATTATCCGGTGCTATCTTTGATCGGGCAAAAGCAATTCCTCAATGTGAATTACCGTGGGGGGATAAAAAAGATGAACCGTCCGATGTACATGGTGAATCTCCAGAACATGTTTATGCTCCCCAACAATTACATGCTGACCGCCAGCCTCAACTGGAGAAGCAAGTTTGATGCGGAAAATATCACCATGCACCCGACTTGGAACATTGATTTACGCGCACAGAAAAAATTCGGCAAACACTGGAGCGTAGAGCTGTCGGCCAACGACATTTTCAACACCGCCGACAAGAATCATTTCATCATGTACAGCGGTGCCTGGGGAATTGATATGGAAAAAATCAATACATCACGCAATTTTATGCTGACCGTCGGCTATAAATTCAACACCACCAAATCGAAATACAAAGGAAAAGGCGCAGCCAAAGAGGAACAGGAGCGTCTCTGACATCCGATGAAAAGATTCAAATGCATAAGGCAGCATGATTCCATGCAATGCGGCATAGCATGCCTGTCCATGATAAGCAATTATCATGGACAGGCTTATTCGCTTGAATATCTGTCAAATCTATGTTTCGCCACCACCGAGGGGGTCTCGCTGAAGGCCATCAAGGATGCCGCGGGGGATGTCGGTCTTGAATCGGAATGCGTGAAGACCACAATCGACGATCTGTGCCGGGCGCCGCTGCCGTGCATCTTGCACTGGAATCAGAATCACTTTGTGGTGCTGTACGCCATCTCCAAAAACAGAAAGCACTTCTATATCGCCGACCCGGCCAAGGGGAAGATAAGATACAGCTACGCGGAGTTTCAGAAACACTGGATCTCCACTTCGTCCAACAGTGCGGAAAAGGGCATCGCGATGTTTTTCAACCCCACTGAAAAGTTCGGGGCAGGCAAACAGCAGAAATCCCGCAACAGGAAGTTTTTAGGCTTTCTGTGGCCTTATATAAAATCCTACAGGAAATATCTGTTTCAGATACTGTTGGGGTTATTGCTGGGATGTGTCCTGCAGCTGATCCTGCCCTTTCTGACGCAGGCGATTGTCGATGTCGGCATCAGGCATAAGGATATCGGATTTATCTGGCTTGTCCTGTTGGGCGAACTGATGATAGTGGTGGGGCGCACCGCCACAGATTTTGTCCGCCGGTGGCTGCTGTTGCACATCTCCATGCGCATCAACATCTCGCTGGTGAGCGATTTCTTCATCAAGCTGTTGAAACTGCCGATGTCGTTTTTCGACACAAAGCTGATGGGCGACCTGCTGCAACGCATCGGCGACCACTCCCGCGTGCAGTCATTCCTGACGGGGCAGGTGCTGGGCATCGTCTTCACCTTCCTTAGCTTTATCATCTTCGGCATAGTGCTGTTTGTCTACAATCCTCTGATCTTCGGCATCTTCCTGGCGGGGAGCGTGTGCTATGGATTCTGGATTGTCTCTTTCCTGCGAAAACGCAAGGTGATCGACTACGAACTTTTCGAATGCCAGGCCCGGAACCAGAACCGCACATATCAGTTCATCACCTCCATGCAGGAGATAAAACTGCAGGACTGCGAGCAGCGCCGCCGCTGGGAGTGGGAGGACACGCAGGCCGACCTGTTCAACGTGCAGATGAAATCGCTCAAGCTGCAGCAGACGCAGGAGGCGGGATCGATTTTCATCAACGAGATAAAGAACATCGTGATAACGGTTCTTGCCGCCACGGCCGTCATCCAGGGACATATGACACTCGGCGCCATGCTCGCGGTGCAATATATCATAGGACAGCTCAACTCTCCCGTGGAACAGTTCATGACATTTATCTACTCGTTGCAGGATGTCAGGCTGTCACTTGAACGCATCAACGAGATCCACGAGGGGAAAAACGAAGAGACCGACGAAAACTCCGCTACGGAATTCGCGGCCGAGAGATCGATCGACATCAGCCATGTCGATTTCAAGTATGATCCGCACGCGCTGAAAAAGACGCTCGACGACGTCTCGTTCCGTATCCCCGAGGGGAAAGTGACGGCCATCGTGGGGGCTTCGGGCAGCGGCAAGACCACCCTGATCAAGCTGATGCTCGGTTATTATCCCGTGCTGTCAGGCTCAATCGTCATCGCCGGCCGGTACATCAGCCGGTACAATCTGAAATGGTGGCGCCGGCATTGCGGGGTAGTGATGCAGGATGGCGTGATATTCTCGGAATCAATCGCCCGCAATATAGCCGTCGACGACGGCGAAATCGACGTGGACCGCCTCGAACATGCCGCACGGATCGCCAACATCCACGACTACGTGATGGCGCTCCCGTTGAAATACAACACCAAGATCGGACCCGACGGCGTAGGCCTCAGCCAGGGACAGAAACAACGCATACTCATTGCCCGCGCCGTCTACCGAAATCCCGATTTCATCTTCCTCGACGAGGCCACAAACGCCCTCGACGCCAAAAACGAAAGAGCCATAGTGGAAAACCTCGACGAATTTTACAAAGGCCGCACCGTGGTGGTTGTAGCCCATCGTCTGTCGACAGTCCGCAACGCCGACAGCATAATCGTGCTCGACTCTGGCCGGGTGGTGGAAACCGGCAGCCACGCATCGCTCATCGCCCGCAAAGGCGCATATTACACACTCGTCAAAAACCAGCTCGAACTCGGCAACTGAACAAATGGAAAACACCACCCGCACACCCGGCAAAACCCCGACCGGCACGCACGACAAAATAGAACTCCGATCCGAAAAAGTGCGCAAACTCATCGGCGAGATACCCCCGTCGCTCGTGCGCTGGGGAGCCGCCATCATCGCAATCGTCTTCCTTGCGCTGCTGGCCGCCCTCTGCTTCCTCCCCTACCCCTATTCCCCCGGCGAAACAATCCTCCACCACCTCCTCAACTAACCCCTTCAGTCAGTCAATACCCATTCCTTACAATCCCAAACAACAAAGGCAGCCTATGGAGCGGCTTATGGGGCGGCGGCTT
>DAAN01000028.1 GCA_001701135.1 Bacteroidales bacterium H3 | reverse complement strand
GCGGCGGCTTTCCTGCCGCCGGCAATTTTTTTACACGCCGCCGCTCCACACACGAAAACTGGCACGATGAGTACTTTTTTGTTAAAATCAGCAAAAAATGTTTGAAAAACGTTGTCTACGTTGAATTTTTGTGGTAATTTTGCGCCATAACAGTGCAAAACAGACATGAGTGTGTCAATTGTTTGATTAATAATTGTAGCTAACATGTGCTTCTATTTGGAAAATTGCAACCTGTTTTTCAGCTTTCGCTTAACTTTAGGGGCGATAAGCCGATATTGTCATTTCTGAAATTCATAAAAATTGTGTTTAATAATCTTTAGTGTATGAAAAAACTGTTTTCACTTCTCATGACAGTTGCCCTCGCTGTGGCTGTGGCTTTCGCCCAGAACCGCACGGTGACAGGTACTGTCGTGTCGGCTGCCGACGATGAGCCGCTGTCCGGTGCTACCGTGCAGCCCGTCGGAGGTGGTACCGGCGTTGCCGCCGACATCGACGGCAACTTCTCTATTTCAGTGCCTCAGAACGTTCATAAGCTCACGATTTCGTATGTCGGTATGGCATCCAAGACCGTCGACATCACATCGGGCAAAATGGTCATCAAGCTCGACCCCGCCGCCAACGTTCTTTCTGACGTGATTGTCACCGCTTACGGTCAGTCAACCCGTCAGGCCTTCACCGGTACCGCAGCTGTCGTCTCGGCCGAGCAGATCGAGAAGAGCACCGTCACCAACGTGCTCTCGTCGCTCAACGGCAAGGCTCCCGGTCTGCAGATGTTCTCCAACTCCGGTCAGCCCGGCAGCGGTCCTTCCGCCATCCGCATCCGCGGTATCTCCTCGGTTAACAAGAACGTGAACAACGATCCTCTCTATGTGCTCGACGGTATCCCCTTCACAGGTGATATTTCCGCCATCAACCCCAACGATATAGAGTCGCTGACCGTATCGACCGACGCCGCCGCCAACGCCCTCTATGGTGCCCGCGGTGCCAACGGTGTGATCTTCATCACCACCAAGCGCGGCAAAGCCGGTCAGGGAGGCAGCATCACCCTCGACGCCAAGTGGGGTGCCAACACCCGCGCCCAGCAGGACTACAACACCATCAAGGATCCCGCTCTCTACTACGAGACATACTATAGCGCCCTCTATAACAATTACATCGCACAGGGTATGAGCGCCGAAGGTGCCTGCCGCATGGCCAATGCCAATATGATCTACGGTAACGGTACAGGTCTGGGTTATCAGGTCTACAACGTGCCCGAAGGCGAACTCTTTATCGGGCAGAACGGTCGCCTCAACCCCCGTGCCACCCTCGGCCGCATGGTTAATTACAATGGTGAGGAATTCTATCTCTATCCCGACAACTGGCTCGACGATACCTACTCCTCGGGTCTTCGTCAGGAATACAACATCTCGGCAACCAATGCGGGTGAGAAGGGCGACTTCTTCGCATCGTTCGGCTACCTGAAGAATGAAGGTATCATCAAGAACACCAGCTACGAGCGCTTCACCGGCCGTCTGGCTGCAAACTCGCAGATCAAGAGCTGGCTGAAGGTAGGCGGCGACCTCTCCTATGCCCACTACGACAACAAAGCCATGTCGCAGGACGGCTCGTCAACCGCAGTGTCCAGCCCTCTGGCTCAGGCCATCACCATGGCTCCCATCTATCCCATGTATCTTCGTTATGGCAACGGCAGGCAGATGCTCAACACCGCCGGTATGCTCATGTTTGATTACGGCGACGGCCAGAACGCTGGCCTCAAACGTCCTGCCGGTGGCAGTGGCGGTGCCAACGGTATGTCGGGTACACTTTACAATACCAACCTCACCACCGGCAACACATTCCGTGCCACCGGTACCGTTGAGATCCGTTTCCTCAAGGATTTCCGCTTCACTTCGAAAAACAACGTTTATGTTGATGAATACCGCGGCCAGTTCCTCGGCAGCCCTTATCTGCCTACTTATGAATCACAGGGTGGTTCTGTCTCGGTAAGCCACGACCGTCATACCATCGCAACCTATCAGCAGCTGCTCAACTGGAGCCACTCCTTCGGCGACCACAATGTTGCCGCTCTTGCAGGTCACGAAAATACCTACGAGCGCTCCTCGTCGTTGGATGCCAGCCGCACCCAGCTTTTCCTCCCCTATATAGCAGAACTCGACAACGCTGTTGTCGACGGTACCATGGCCTCCGCTTCCGGAGCCTACAACAACGAAGGCTGGCTCTTCCAGGCGCAGTATGACTACGCTTCGAAATATTTTGCCAACGCTTCCTACCGTCGCGACGCATCCTCTAAGTTCCACCCCGACCACCGCTGGGGTAACTTCTGGTCGGTCGGCGCTGCCTGGATTATCTCCAAGGAATCTTTCTTTAACGCCGATTGGGTGAACGAACTCAAATACAAGATTTCGTTCGGCGAGCAGGGTAACGACGGTATTCCTTATTACCTCTACACCAACCGTTACAGCGTGGTCAACGTAGGCGACAAGCCCGGTCTCTCACCCTCCACCGTAAAGGGTAACCCCGAAATCACCTGGGAGAAGAACTCCAACTTCAACACCGGCGTGGAATTCTCGCTCTTCAACTACCGACTCACCGGTGAGGTGGACTACTTCTACCGCAAGACACACGGCATGCTCTATAAGAAACCCCTGGCCGCATCCACCGGTTACTCCAATATCTGGCAGAATTTCGGTGATATGTCTAACTCCGGTCTTGAACTTCAGTTGAACGGCACCGTTATCTCCACCAACGACTGGACCTGGACCCTCAATTTCAACCTTACCTATCTGCGCAACCGCATCGTCAAGCTCCCCGAAACAAATAGAAACATGACTGTCGAAGGTCATGAAGGCTCCGCTTCCGGCGGTTACTTCCAGGGCGAAGGTCTCCCCATGTACACATGGTATTGCTACGACTGGGCTGGCGTCAACCCCGAAACCGGTGAAGGCATGTACTGGAAAGATATCAAGGATGCCGACGGCAATATTACCGGTCGTGAGAAAGTCACCTATAAGGAAGACCCCACACAGTACCTTAACGGCACCGCCCTTAACGATGTTTATGGCGGTTTCGGCACCACTCTCACTTTCCGCGATTTCGACTTCTCGATGGACTTCGCCTACGGTCTCGGCGGTAAGGTGATGGACTCCGGCTACAAGAGCTACATGGTGACCCCCAACGCAAACAATGCCGGTAGCGCATTCCACGCCGATGTACTCAAGGCATGGACTCCCGAAAACCCCAACAGCGACATCCCCCGCTGGCGTTTCGGCGACGATGACATCTCCACCTCCAACCGCTTCCTCACCAGCGCTTCCTACCTGAGCCTCCAGAACATCAACTTCGGCTACACTCTCCCCGTTAAACTCACTCAGAAGTTCTTCGTTCAGAAGCTCCGCGTTTACTTCGCAGCCGAGAATGTATGGCTTTGGTCGAAGCGTCAGGGTCTTGATCCCCGTCAGAGCATCACCGGTGAAACCACCAACGCCTTCTATTCGCCTATCCGCACCTTCACCGGCGGCTTAACACTCACTTTCTAATCAACCTCAGAGCAAGTTATCAATATGAAATATTTATTCCGACCGGCTCTTCTCTGCGCTGTGGCAGCGTCGATTGCTCTCTCCTCCTGCATCGACGAGACAGAGCCTACAAATCAGGTCACTCAGGAGCAGCTCAACGGCTCCGACAAGGGTCTCGAGGCCATGCTCAAAGCCATGCCTGCCTACATGAAGAAATACCACGTGTGGTCCACTTACGCATTTGACTTCGGATATCCCTCCATCATGATAGGCCGCAACGTGATGTGTGGCGACTTCATTCAGCCCTACAATGGTTACCAGCATTTCTTCCATTATCAGAACGTCACCATGACTCTTGATGACGAGTATCTGATTTCGCAGCTCAACTGGTATTTCTACAACTTCGAGGTGCGCACCTGCGAATCGATGATCGCCGCTGTAGATGCCAATACCGATAACGCCGCTCATCAAAGCATGCTCGCACAGGCCATGACCTATCGCGCTTCAGTCCTGCTCGATATGGCACGCACTTACGAGTATCTCCCCAGCGACAATATCAGCCCCATCAACAAGTCGGGCAATGATATCACCGGTCTTACCGTTCCTGTCACCATCGACGGTGTCACCGATCCCGACAACAATCCCCGCATGAAGCATGACGATATGCGCAACTATCTGCTCGGTCAGCTCGACGAGGCTATCGCTCTCTTTAAGAAATCGGGTGTGGCTCCCGCCTCCAAGGACCTTCCTTCCGAAGCAGTGGCTCACGGCATCAAAGCCCGCGTTTATATGTGGGACGAGGATTATGCCAATGCCGCCAAGGAGGCCGATCTGGCTATCACCACCAGTGGCGCAACTCCTCTCACCCGCGCCCAGTATCTCGATCCCAAGTCCGGTTTCAACGATATGACTCCATCTGCATGGCTTTGGGGCCTTCAGATTGAAGGTAATGACGATGCAGTTAGCGGCTGGGGCTCCTTTATGGTTTCCGAAGCCACAATCGGTTATGCCGGCAAGTACAATTGCACTCCTCTTGTCGATAAAAACTTCTATTCATCGATTCCCGACAATGACTGGCGCAAACTGCTCTTCAAGGCTCCTGCCGGTTCTCCTCTTGCCAATCAGATTCCTTACCTCAATTCTTCGAAAGGTGCGTCACTTGCACCCTATACCTCCATCAAATTCCGTTGCGGTCAGGGTGTGACCAACGACTATACTGTCACCTTTGCTATTGCAATCCCCCTGATGCGTGTTGAGGAGATGCACTTTATCAAGGCCGAGGCTCTTGCCCACACCAACTATGCCCAGGGCAAGGCCGCTCTCGAGAACTTCATGAAGACATACCGCTATGCAGAATATGTAAATCCGGCCAACAATCAGCAGTCGCTTATCGAAGAGATCTTCAAACAGAAGAGCATCGAGCTTTGGGGCGAAGGTCAGACTTTCTTCGACATCAAGCGTCTGAATATCTCTGTGACCCGCGCCTATCCCGGCACCAACTGGCCTGAGACAAGCCGCTTCAACACTGTAGGCCGTCCCGGCTGGACCACCTGGCCCTTCGTTGACTACGAGGCCAACTACAACAAAGGCGTAGAAGGCTGGCTCAACCCCAACATCGGCGGCAAGTTCACTTCTCTTGACAATATTTAAGACCTCAACCGACAATGAAAAATATATTCCGACTTTTCACCATGGCGGCTCTGGCGTTCTCTCTCGGTGCCTGCACCGATGAGGAACCCAAATACGATCCCGCTGAAGTCCCTGAATCTCTGCCTGTCTACTTCTCCTACGAGGACAACAACGAGATTGAGGTGAACGAAAACACCACGACCATCGAAATCCCCATCTACCGCAAGGATGCCGGCGCAGCCCTCACCGTGCCTGTAAAAGCTCAGGTAACCCCGAACCAGAACGGTTTCACCTTCCCCGCCAACGTTACTTTTGCCTCTGGTTCAAAGGAGTCGACAATAGTTGTAGGCGTGGATATGACCAAGGTGCAGGCCCGCACCGACTATGCCGTCACCGTATCGGTAGGCAACGGCGTGGTTACTCCCTACTATACCGACAAGATCTCCTACCGCTTCAACTACAATCCCTGGAATCCCATGGTCGGTGCTAACGGCGAAACCACCGCTGAGTTCTACGACGGTCTTGTTGCTCCGCTCTACGGTCTGGACGCTGTTCCTTATGATGTGAAGATCGAGACCAATCCTGTCAACGACAAGATTATCCGCGTAGTAGACCCCTACGGACCCGTATGGCCTTACTATGAGGATGGTATGTACGATACTTCCGAGCACCACTACATGTACTTCAACATCAGCAAGCCCAATCAGGTTATTATGTGTGATGAGGACGGTGTAGCTCTCGGTGCTGACAAGTCCGATCCCTGGTACTTCACTGGTCTCACGCTCGGCGATGGCGATATCATGCTTACTGGTGTTGCAAACTATGATCTTGCAGATGGTTATACTCCGGAAGGCAAATCCTATGGCACTCTCAGCCAAGGCAATATATCCTTTGGAGTTCAGATGTGGTATGCTTCTTTCTCAGGTCTTCCCGGCAAAGTATACTACTCGAATCCCGACGGTGAGTTCCGCATCATCCTCCCCGGATATGAGATGTATGTCGATCCCTCGACTGTATGGACCGTTATCGGCAAGGGTCAGTTCACCGACGGCATCCTCTATCCTCTCGTCTTTATGGACGATGACGAGACCCAGGAAGATATCCCCGTTTATGAGGTTGAGGTGGCTCAGTTTGGCGGTGATCCCAATATGTACCGCATCATGAACCCCTACAAAAAGGGTATATGCCCCTACGGTCTTGACTACTCCGGCGACAAGTATATCGAGATTGATGCAACCGACCCCGAATGCTTGAATATAGAACTTCAGGCCACCGGCATTAACTTGGGTGCTCAGACCGGCTCGCTCTATATTTGCAACTATGCCTATATGGTCACTGGCGGCGAAGATCCCGCAACTCCTGCCGACGTTATCGCCGCAGGTCTCAACGATACCTTCGAGAACGGTGTGTTCCAGTCCAAACCTAAGAGCACGATCTATGCTTTCGTTCTCAATGGTCAGATTGCAAAAGTAATACAGGATCCCTACGTCTGGAAACTCGTTCTCCCCAGCGCTCCCGCATCAGCTTCGGCCAATGCCAAGACTGCCTCGACAACCGCTTTCAACGGTCACGGTCCTCTCGCTCTCTCGCCTGTAGCCAAGAAGGCACAGCTGCTCCCCGCAGCCGAGATGAAGCGTCAACGTGTAGTCGAGTATTACAGTAAATCGCTCCACTAAGTCGTAGAGAGTAGTTTTTCCCTATAACTCATGACAATAAGCGAGTTGCCCGGCCTTCAGGCCGGCGACTCGCTGATTGTCGTTAAATGTTAAGATATAAGATGTTAAAAAATTTACTTAAATTTTCCCTGCTTTTAACACCCGTCGTGGCGTTCGGTCAGTCGAAATACAATATGGACGCAGCCTCGATTGTTGAAAACTACCGCCACGCCGCCAAGGTGTCGGCCGCCGGTGCAGAGGCTGCCGAGCTGCCTGTGACGCTGATGGTGACTGTAGCCTCGCCCGATGCCGTCGATGAGATCAAGGCTCTCGGTGTGGAGGTGAAACGTTTCCGCGCCGACGTGGCTATCGTCAGCGCCACCCCATCGCAGATGGAGGCTATGGCTGCTCTTGAATCGGTGGTCAGCATCGACAAGGGTGGCAAGCAGGAGCCTATGATGTATTTTGCCCGCAACGTGGCCAACGCCAACCCTGTGCTCGACGGCACCGGAGCCGGCCTGACAAAGGCCTACAAGGGCGCGGGCGTTGTCGCCGGCCTTATGGACCAGGGTCTCGACCCCAATCATGTGGCTTTCCAGAACGCCGACCAGACGGCCAACCGCGTGAAGCAGGTTTATTACTATATGACCGAAGGGGTGGCCGGCGAGCCATCAGCTTCCTATATTACCCCCGAAGAGATTGCCAAGGCCGGCACCGACTACAGCGGCTGGACCCACGGCACTCATGTGTGCTCAATCATGGCGGGCGGCTACAACGGTCCCTCGACTTTCGGTCTCAATGGCCGCGTGCAGGAAAACCAGCCTATGCCTTACTACGGTCTGGCCTCCGATGCCGATATTGTGATGACCGGCGGTATTCTCTACGACGACAATATCCTCGACGGTGTGGAGCGTGTGATCGATTATGCCAAGTCGGTCAACAAACCCGCTGTGGTGAACCTCTCGTTAGGTTCCACCGTCGGCCCCCACGACGGCTCTTCTGCTTTCTGCCGCTATCTGGCCGGTCTGGGCGAGGATGCCATCATCTGTGTGGCCGCCGGCAACGAGGCCGACACCAAGTGTGCATGGAGCCCCTCCTTCAACCGTTTCAACACCGAGGCTATCACCGGTATCTCGACGACGGTGCAGGGTGAAGTGGTCAGCGCCGAGTTCTGGTACAATCTGGAGGACGCATTCGGCTTCTCGTTTATGCTTTACAATATGAACACCGGCAAGTTCACCGAGTATGAACTTCCCGCCGCAGGCGAGACCTACAAGATCGACACTTCTGACGAGACTTTCGCAAAGGCTTTCGTGAGAGGTTCGCAGGTGCAGGTCTATGCCAATGTCGACCCGGTGAACAAGCGCTACTATGTGCGCATGAAGATGGCCGCAATCCGCAGCGACGAATCCTATGTGCCCTGCGTGAAGGTCACCGGCAAGAACAAGGCTTCGATTCTAGCCACCATCTCCAACGGCCAGTTTGAGACTCTCGGCATCCCCGGCGCCTCGTCGGGCAGCGCCAACGGCTCGATTTCCGACATGGCCACCGGCTCCAACATCATCGTGGCCGGCGCCTACACCTCCGCCAAGTCTTTCTCCGTGGCAGGCGGCGGCAGCTACAGCTTTCAAGGCGCCACCGACCGCAATGAACTCTGCAGCTTCTCGTCGTGGGGCACCACTTTCGAGGGTACAAACCTGCCCGACCTCTGCGCTCCCGGTTCGGCTATCGTCGCAGCTGTCAACAGCTACAACTATGTCTCCCCTTCGGCCGACAACTATACGGCCTCTACAACATTCAAGGGGAAGAACAACTACTGGGCTGTGATGCAGGGCACCTCCATGGCTTGCCCCTTCATCGCGGGCACCGTGGCTCTGATGCTCGAGGCTGACCCTACGCTCACCGTTGATCGCGCACGCAATATCCTCACATCCACCGCCGTGGCACCCTCTTCGTCGGCTACCTCCGACGAAAAGATACAGTGGGGCGCAGGCCGCATCGACGTGCTGGCTGCCGTGAAGAAGACCATCGAGGAGGCTGCTTCGGTTGAGAATGTCTTTGCCGACGACTCCAAGAACTTCATCCTTAGCGCCACCGATGGCGGCTACAGCGTGTTTGTGGCAGGCGAGAACGGTTTCACCGTAGATCTCTATGACACCGCAGGCCTCCATGTAGGTTCCTTCGCAGCCGACGGCAACACCGCCATGGTCGACACCCGTTCGCTGCAGTCCGGAGTCTACGTCCTCGCCGTCCGCGGCACCTCCCAGACCCACACCGCCAAGATCGCCGTCAAATAACAACAATTTAGGTTGTGGCGTCTCTGTGTGGCTGTATGGGGCGGCTGTGGGGCGGCGGCTTTCCTGCCGCCGTCATCCGCAGGCCATGTAGCTCCATGGAGCGGCGGTTTTCCTACCGCCGTCAAATAACAATCCCAAAGTTTTACGTCACTAAACTTTGCCTTTTCAGGAAAAGTTGCTAACTTTGCATCACCAAAGAGAATGAGGAAGTATCGTAATTTTTAAATCTGATACTTCCTCATCATCTCCAAGCCGCAATAGCTCAGTCGGTAGAGCATTTCATTCGTAACGAAAAGGTCGTGGGTTCGAGTCCCACTCGCGGCTCTCCAAATCCCCTCTAACTTGTCGAGTTAGAGGGGATTGCTATTTTCGGAGGTGCACTAAAAGTGTACTAATAGCAACATGGTTTACTTTTTTGAGAACCAAAGAGAACTCATGCTGTTCTATACGGTTTTACAATCAAAAATGGTCGGATTACGCCAATCGACACACATCCGACCGGAATTTCGGTCGGATGCGATAAAAACGGTCGGATTATGGCTGTTTTCGGTCGGATGGACTAAAAAGCAATCATATAAGCTCTATAGATCCAATCAATGCGGTTGGGGTAATGGAACTGTTTGCAAATGAAGATAAGGTCTATAATTTTTATTGGACAGCAATATACTGCCATCGCGGTTTTCGACCGTAAAAGGATGGAAATAGACATAAATTTGTTAAATTCTATACATCGTCCAAACCTCATATAAGCCGGTTCTCTACAACCGGCTACTTGAGTTTGAAGAACTGTTCGAAGCAAGCGATGGCTTTGGATTCTATTTTTTCACAGCCGATGGGGATGGCGTAGCAGTGACCTAACTGGAGGAGGTATTCGGGATTGTAAGCGGCGGCGAGCTCGGTGTAATAGAAGAGTGTATGCTCAACCTCGGGTCTCACGGATTCATCGTCGAGGTCACTCCATATGTTCCAGAAGATGTCAGCGAGACGGCAGGCGGCTTCGCCATTGGTGTCTCCGATATCAAGGTAATGGTCGATGGCTTTGTCTGTGTCATCGCCGCGGTTTGAATCCATATAGTAGTCACCCAGCCAAAGGTGTGCATATTCTCCCCACTTAGTCTGAGATACTTTCAGCTTTTCAGCGAGGGCAAGCGCCCGTGTGTCGTCTTTGCCTACACCGATTCCTTCTGCGTACATCATCAGGAGCAAGCCGTCGCGTTCTTCGCTTTCGGGTGCTTCAAGAACGATGGCGGCAGCCTTGTCGGGTTGCTCTTCGAACAGGCTCTGAAATTGTTCTGACAGCGACATCATGACGAGAGAACTATTGCGCGGACATCGCTGAAATCCGCTTTCCGGAGAGCTTGTGGCGAGACAAGAAAATCGAGCACTCCGAAATCCATGAAATTGAGATTGAAATCCATTCCTGAGAATGAGTCGACCTGAAGGAGTATAAGCCAGTCTTCGAAGGGGTGGTCCCATGTTTCCCATTCACGATGGTCCGGCCGCGCGAAGAGGCATGTGTCTTCATCGCGCAGAGGGTCGAAATCATACGTGAAGGCTATCTGCAATTCTTCTGGAGAAATTGGATTGTCGTTTTCATCAACAAGCACCTTTTCAACAAGCCCATCGGTCGAAGGAAGGTAAATTACCCTGACTGCATCCTTAGAGCTGATTGAACCACCAACTGACTCATATTCAAAATATCCGAGATAATGGTCAATCTTGGCAAAGAACAGAAGAAGACCGGAGGAAGGCAGTACGTTGGCTGTATTGTATGGCGCTAATTCCGCGAGGTTTATCTGGCACACGAAAACATAGTCGAGTTCGTCGCCATCATCGTCGGTATAACAGGGCCATTCCATATCTTCCGGTAGAGCCGGATTTCCCCAAAAGCGCGATGCCGTTGTCGACAACTTTTCGAAAGGCTTTGAAAGTTTCAGGTGTATAGGTTTCATTTTTTGATTGGGTATCATACAGTTGAAAAAATGCTCAAATGCAGCATCATAGTTCGCCAAAGTTGTAATAGATGTTGAGCGGATTTTCCCAAACCGCCTCAAAAACCTTGTCGTACATGGCATTGAGCGAAGTAAGCGCTACGAAAAAGGCGCCAAGTATGGTATGCACCATGTCAACATGACGGTAGTCATCAGAGACCTTATCGATGGCATCAGCGTCGATAGGGCAAAGAGCGTCCACATACTCATGCAGTTCGGTGTAGATGCCGGCCCACATTCTTTCGAGGTCGCTCGCCAATGTTATAGGATAATTATTATAGGTATCAAAGGCACTTTTCGGCCCTGCGACTCTGTAATGTTTCATGGCGTCAACCAACAAATTCCAGTCTTCACGGAGGGTTCTGCCATACTGCGAATCCAACAGAATGTTCCACACGTTAGTAAAATGGTCGCTGTTGCTGGCACTGCTCAGCGCGAACCTACGGGCTGGATGACGCAGGTCGGCAAGAAGACTATAGTCATCAATTACACCGCACAGCTCTCTGTAGCGATTACGGCACTGTTCGCGCAATTTCTGATACTCCTTGAGCGCCGGACTGAAACCGAACATATAGGAGCAGAACAAAAGATGACAATTCTGCCCCCATCCTTGCTCCTCCTCATACTCCACGCCGCGCCAAGGTTTAGATTGTTTCATACCCATTTCATAGAGTTTACGGGCTTTTTCCGGATCCGGTTTCGGCCGGGGAATCGACAATGCAAAATCCTCGTCCTCAAATCCGTAAGCCTTATTGTTGACAATGTTGGGAATACGATGACCCTCCATGTCGAACAGCGCCTCAATATTTCCTAAGCCTTCACCTACCGGCTCGACGTCCCGGCTGACGCGTTTCGGTGTCACAGTGGACGGTGAGGGAGTCTGGGCTCGCTGTTTGGCTTGCTGATATAGGCTCTGAAGCAATGGGTTAAGGCTTGTATTTGCCGCCTTCTTTACAGATGGGTTTTCTGACGAAACGTTTTTGTCAGAGGATACGTTTTTATTGTCTGAACCGTTATCGACTTTTTTCTTGAAGAAATCTAAAAAACTCATAATTATTTATCTGTGTTTTGATAAGTGTCAATTTTGTTTATTACTGTTGTCCGCTCTGAAAACGACATGTAGCAAGTCGCGTGCCAGCCATTCGCCACCAGACTCCCATGCATCGGTCAATGCACGGCGATAAAGGTCCATGTCGTTCATAAACGAGGCGGGATTGTTGTATTTGATTGCGATTTCAATCCATTCCCAGGCGTGGATATACTTTGGGGCAAGACATCCGCAGCGTACTCCTTCGGTAAAAATGTCGGTAAACAGGTCATTCCTGACAATCTTGCATGTAGCCCAATCGTCCGATGCCATAAGCAATGCTTTCATCACATATAGCCCCTTGTCTCCGCGTTCAATGAGCGCATCCACATAGGCGAGAATTTCTTCTCGTCTTTCACTTACAGGCTGAGCGTCAATGCCACCGCAGCCTGCCATATTGATGACTTTCTGTCGTAACGCAGTATATTTCGGTAAATCCATTTTCAATCTTCCTCCTGACAGTTTTCGGGTTCCCATATCATGTCCATGATGTCGCGGGCGAGCCATACGCCGTTTTCAGCAGCTGTGGCGAGAGCGTCGTAGTAAAGATCCATGTCGTCGGCAAACTCGCCAGGGTCATTGTTCATGATGGCAATATCCATCCACCTCCAGGCCGGATTGTCATTATCCGGGGCAAGCGCGCCTTTGCGAAGACCTTCTGTGAAAATCTTGCGGAATCGTCCGGGGCAATGTATATTGCAATACTCCCAGTTACCTGATGCAGAAAGAAGAGCCAAGGCGACATAAAGACCGGTATTTCCTTCTTTTACAGCCCGTTTAACAAAATCGAGCACATCGATATGGCGGTTTGAGCTTTCAAGCCAGTCTTTCCCGGGTACAGAAATCGCATCAAGCGCCATCTCCGGAATTTTGTCTATCTCCTCGCGGGTCAGCGGCGTGCGATATTCAAATAATACTGAAGAACTGCCATAGACACCACCGCCATTACTGCCTCCGCACGAAATGCCGTCTGCGGGTTCGGCATCTTTCTCAATTATAAACCCGGAGCCATTACGGCTCAGCTCTATAGCCTCGTCGCTAACTTTCAGCACGGTATAATCGGCGTAAAGGGAAACACCCTCAGGCTCAGGCAGTTTCTCACCCGGAATCAGCCTGTCGGTCGGGATATAGTAATCTTCTTTCTCCACATGGCCTACCGACATGTCGCGCGTTTCGCGGCGAACGGTCACCGCCAGATAAGGTTTATCGAATTTATCGTTCATAACAAATTATCAGTCAAATAATACATTAAGAAAGTTACCAGTCCGAGCCCTTCCGTTTCTTTTCGGCGGCCTCGCGCTCCTGCTGGCGGAGAAAGTGGCGTTGACGCTCTAAGTATTCCTGTTGTCTTCTACTATTTTCTTCGGCCACTTTCTTTCTCGCCTCATCCATCTTGGCTCTTTCCTCGGGCGTTGGTTCGTGGTATCTTCCTGATAATACACCACAAATAGCAATTGAAATCAGAATCTGAAGCCAGACATGTGAAATGGCAAGGACAAGGGCCCAGGCGGCCACCACGCAACCGACACAATAAATAATTGAGAAGATGGTGTACACAATGCCTCTGAAAGCTCCGACAGAACGAATATTACGGCCGAAAGCAATAATTAAACCTACAACGATACCCAGAAACGGCAGGCCGATGCCAATGAGCGGCTGCATGATTCCCCGAATACCCATAAAGCCAAGACCCATGCTGAGCACAAACGCCAACGGAAGGAATAATCCCACCGACCACGCCACAGGCTTGACGGTTACTTGTTTCTCGCCATCGTCATCATCGTCGAACAGGATGATACGATAAAACTTCAAAGCGAAGAACTGAGCGCCCAATGATATTATAAACGGCAATGTTACAAAGAACTTGCCCCACCAGCCATAGTCATCATTGTCAACAAACCAAAGAGCCGAATCTCCCAGAATTCTTGCTCCGGCAATCTCTATGACTGTAAATACTCATTGAAA
>DAAN01000003.1 GCA_001701135.1 Bacteroidales bacterium H3 | reverse complement strand
TTAAACGGCGGCAGGAAAGCCGCCGCCCCACACGCCACCCCACACGCCGCCCCACACGCCGCTCCACACTCAGCCCCGACTCTTTCACATTTTCAAAGGAGGCAGACTTCGTTAATGAGATATTTTTATTAACTTTACGGCTCCAACAATGATTCGTATGACTGACCCAACAATACGAGGTACTGTAATTGCCATTCTGGCAACAGTATTATTGACAATCACCGGCTGCAGCCGGCCCGAGCACCCCGCCAGATCCGACGGCAGGTTGGATCTGGCGGACGATCTGATGGAATCACGACCCGATTCCGCCCTTACCGTGCTCTCATCGATCGACACAACCAGCCTTGCCGACGATGGGGAAAAGGCCCGCTATGCCCTGCTGATGTCAATGGCGCTCGACAAAAATTATATCGACACCACCAATTTCGACATCCTCCAGCCCGCGATCGACTACTATCCCACGCACGGCACCCCCGACGAAAAGCTCCGCACCTTTTATTATCAGGGACGAATATATCAAAATGCGTCAAATTTTGATATGGCGATGCAATCGTTTCTTAAAGCCGATGATTTAAAAGATGGAATTACTGATACGCTCACTTATGCAAATCTTCTTGTTGCCCAAGGGAGTATTAATTACATTTCTTATCAGATAAATACTTTTATCACCAATAATCTCATCGCATTACGATTATATCGCAAAATCGGCAACAATGATTATGCACTTTCGAGTCTTTTAAGAGCCTTAGGCGGTTGCATCCTTAATAAGGACAAACACCGGGCCGACAGCCTGTTGTCGGTGTCAGAGACGTTGACTTCGAATGATGAGGATTTGCAACATCGGCTGGCTTCTTTAAAGTTTTCGTGTATCGTCAATTTTGGCGATGAAAACAAAATCAAAAGCAGTCTGGGCTTAATATCTGATCTCTCCGAAGTCAGCAATGATACCAAACTCGACATGGCAAACGGGTATTTAAAAATTAAGAATCCCCGGATGGCTCTGAATATATTCAACACCGTTAATCCCGACGACCCATATAGCAAATCGCTGAGGTATCTAATTGTCAAATCAGAAATATGCGCAGCATCAGGTGATTATAAAAATGCATTCTCCGCCTATAAGGAATATTCCGCCAAAATCGAAAAGGAGGATTCCAAAATATTCATGCAAAGATCATCTGTGGCTCAGGAGCGCCATAATCTAACAATAGAGAATCTCCGGCAAATACAGCAAAAAGACAGGATTATATGGATGACTGTCAGCGGCGTTTGCTTCTTAATAATTTTATTGGGATTCTCATATTACCAATTGCGCATAAGCAAATCCAAACGAAAATTGATAGAAAGTGAGAAATCACATCTACAACTTGAGAAGGAGAATCTACAACTTGAAAATGAGAATCGCGCATACCGTATCTCGCAACTTAAAACAGAGAGCGACGATTTAAAAGAACTGCTGCAGCACAAAAATCTGTCGATGCCGATTTCTGACGCAGTTAAGGAACGTATCGACATTCTAAACGGTTTGTTGGCCTCGAAGATTTCTGACAATGCCGCATATTCCAGACCTTATAAAACTTGGGTCAATAAAATTACGGAGGACAAAGAAAAATTCATGGATTCAACGCGACTTGCATTCAAGGCATCGCATCCCAAGTTCATTCAGTATCTCGAGGAGCATAATCTGACCGATTCTGAAATCAACTACGCGTGTCTCTATGCAATAGGATTGCGAGGCAAAGAAATCGGAGAATATATCCAGTTGAAACGGCATTATCATATCAGCAGTGATATTCGCAAGAAACTTGGGATGAATGAACAGGAAACAAATTTAGGCATATACATACGGCAATTAATGAAAAAACTCTCGTGACAGCCTGAATCCTTATAGTTTTCAGTGCAAAATCGCCCCTGCGTCAAACTTTTAGGATGTGTAGTTTTATCAAGCCTCTACAGAAATTCGCAACACACTGCAAATCTGTATATTAAAATTTCCAGCCGTCAAACTTTTTCTCTTGTCTGAAAACTTTTATAAATCTACATTTGCATCAGTACAAACACAATCGCATGAATAAACTAATCATTATCTTCGGGATTTTCATATCTCTTTTCTCAATGACTGCTCGAGCCGAGGAAACAGTTTCAAAGGCCGAAGTACATCGCAATGAACAAAAATCCAACAATACAGGTATTCAACGAATCCCCGCACATCTGCCGGTCATTTATATCATAAGCGACTCGGAGACTCGGAGCATTAAAATCTCATGTGACGAAGACCATGATGTTGTTGTCTGGCTATATGATGCACAAGGAAATGTTGTTGATTCATCAGACATACTCAACACCATCCTCTATGCTCCTGATACAGGGAATCATGTATTCCACATCAGTATAGAATCCTATAACTGGTACGCAACTGCAAGCATATCCTTCCCCATTCAATGAATTGGAGTTGATTGATCCAGCCACCGCAAACTGTGCAGACCTGTGGAAAGGCGGTTTTCCTACCGCCTCCCTATTCTATATGCTTCCCGGCTATTTTCAATACGTTGATTCAGACCCAAAAGCCGGCTTCCGTCATCTTTAGGCCGGCCGCCCGAAAGCCCCCTTTCCACAGCCTCCGCACTTCCATTCATAACAGCATACACAAAGGAACAAAACATATCGATAGACGTCAATCGAAACCGAGCATTACCGGAGGAAATGCCGGAGGTGCCGATCTCCAAAAAATTGAGGCATAACTAATTTCGACAATATGAAATCTGTCGTTCAAATTTCCGATTTACCTGACGTCATGTCAGTCGACGAACTCATGGATGTAAAGGGCGGTATTTCCGGTAACGGCGCCCTTTGTGGCTTCTTCAGTTCAGCAGTGACTTGCACCGTTTTCGGCTCAGGATTTTGTACCGTAGTTGGTTCCGGAGTATGCACTGCGGTGGGTTCTGGGAGCAAAGATCCTGAACCGGTGGATCCAACACCTGACCCCATCCCCGCCGATCCCGAACCCACGCCCGGCACCTAATCAGTCAATGACTAAAGTACGATCAAACACATGAAAACCGACTTGCGGAAGTGATGTCACTTCCGCAAGTTTAAACTAACAGATTAATGGATAACCAAATCTGGATCCTCAATCCCGACTATGTCTTTAAAAATGACAATGATCGCATCTGCATGTTTGCTAAAAGAGATTTGTCATTCGACAGCTCTCCTGCATGGATCGGATACATCCATCCTCATCAGGCAATGATTTTGAGTGTATTCACGACACTCCGACCCGTTGACGAGACCATATGCGCCTTATCCCGGAAACTTAAGGTCTCCACAACGAAGATACATGACCTTATCAAAGATTTTATGGGCAACAGTACGCCGATTTATACCACTTGGCAAGGTGTAAATATTGGGTTCCCAAAGAATGTACTGATCCATCCTCGTGACACCGAGACACCGCCCGACTACGATTTTTCTATAGAAGATCTGAAATGTTCATCCGTAAATCTCACTCCCGACAGAAACCATAGAGCGCCACACTCCGCTTTATGGATGCTTACGAGCAAATGCGTGACTAAATGCAAATATTGTTACGCCGACAGAAACACTTCATATACACCACTTTCCACACAGAGGATTCTTGAAATAATCGACGAGTTCGCTTCGTTAAAAATGGGTTTTGTAGATATTATCGGCGGTGAGATATTTCTTCGCAAAGATTGGGATCTGATATTGAAAAAATTGGTGGAGAACAACATGTCGCCCACTTACATATCAACGAAACTTCCTGTCTCTGAATCGTTGATTGACCGACTGAATAAAACCGGGTTCAACAAAACAGTTCAGATATCTCTTGATTCTCTTGACGACTCGACACTTCAGAGAACCATCGGGACAACACCGGGTTATGTCGACAGCATAAAAAAGGGAATATCTCTACTTGAAAAATACGGCTATCCCATTCAGATTGATACAATTCTGACCTCGGAAAACTCCACCATTGACGAGATCAAGGCGTTGTACCAATATGTAAAGGGGATCCGGAATCTGACTATGTGGGAAATACGGGTGCCGGAATATTCATTGTACACGCCCGACACTTTTTCCGAGATCAAAGCGACACGAGACCAACTTCGATCCATACAGGATTTTGTAAAGAACAGCATTCAGCCTGATGCGAAAATACAGATTGTTTTCAGCGCGGAAGCTCTTGATGCAAAATTCCGAAATGCAGGCCCCAAAAAAGATTGTTTCCACGGTGGCTCCTGTGGGATCTTACAAAACAGACTGTTTATATTGCCCGACGGCAAAGTGAGCGTTTGCGAGCAGATGTACTGGCACAAGGATTTCATAATAGGAGACCTTAAAACATCTTCGATACAGGATATCTGGAATTCAGAACGCGCCCTGCAACTGTTCAATGTTTCAAAATCACTGTTCAGGGAGGATAGCCCCTGCATGAAGTGTTCGCATTTCGATGATTGCAACGCGAAAAAAAGAAGATGTGTTGTAAAGGTCATCAAAGCTTACGGCGCGGACAATTGGGATTATCCTGATCCAAGATGCAAATTCGCGCCCAAGTTCAACAACGATTTAATTTACTGAAAATGAAAAAGATATTATTAACACTCCTGTTGCTTACGTCAGTTGTGTCCGTAATGGCGTACCCTTACAAAGGGTTTGTCTCAGACGGGCATGGACAAGTTATTGCCGGGGCCAACTGTGTATGTTTTTCACTACCTGATTCAACTTTATACAGTGTTGCAATGTCGGATGAATCAGGAATTCTGACTTTCGACGCACCTGCGGGTCGCGACTGGTATATAGTCGTCAGCAGTCTCGGCTATCATCCTCGCACCCTTTCAAACAAGGAATTTATAAAATTATCCGAAGCAGGCCGGCTTTTGGGACAACATTATTCTCAACTGACTGTCAACATACCACTGGCTCCCAAGGCATCGGAGCTGAGGGAAGTGGTGGTGACCGCCCACAAGGGCGACATATCGATGAAAAACGGCATTATTTCGTATAACAATCTGGATGAAATACGGAAAACCCGCGCTATTTCGTCGGCTCACGACCTGCTGCTGGCGTTGCCGCTGCTATATTCCACCGATGGCGATAACATTTCACTGACAGGCGCCCCCCTGGGGAGTGTCATCTACATCAACGGGAAACGGACACTGATGGATACGGCGGCATTGATCGATTATTTAAAGAGCATTCCTCCCGAAATGATCAAGGGGGTGGAAATCATTTACACCCCCTCCCCAAAGTGGAAAACCCGCAGTTCCGTGATAAATGTTACGATCAAACGAAACGATCCCCATACGCTCAACGGACAGGTGAGTGCCTCAGGCACATGGCAGCATCTGCTCTCCGGGCGCCTGGGGTCGTCGGTCTTCTGCGGTCTGCCCAAATGGAATGTCAATGCCGGGTATTCCTTCAATTGCGGCAAAACGATTCAGAAAGAGGTATATTCAGGCCGGCACACCGTGGGCAATGATGTTTTCGATGTCAGCAACACCGAGGAGGCAAGGTCATTGTCCGACACGCACCGCTTCTATGTCATGGCCGATTATGAAATCGACAAAAGCAACTCCCTTTCAATCAACTATGACGGACAGTTCTTTCCCAAGGTGGACAGTGACTCGTATTCCGACAATTCCGCTTTCGGGATTTATAAATCCGGATCACGGTCCAAGAAGTATTTCAATGCCGTTTCCCTGAGCTACTCCAACAAGAAAGGGATCGATGCAGGCATCGACTACTGGCATTACACCGCCGACCGGAATCAGATAATCACCGGCGACGACACCTCGGGCAATCCGGCTCTGACAGGGCATTCGGGTCAGACCGCCAACCGCGCAAAAGCATATCTCGACATGACCACTCCGTTAGGACGGCAGTGGAATCTGTCGTATGGCGCCTCATACGAATTCAGCAGAAACGCCAACCGGCTGATCAACATCTCCGACGACCCCGACATGGTCAGTGACGATGTGAGGACCAAAACCGACGAACATATCGCCAACGCATACGCAGGCGTTCAAAAATCATTTTTCGAGGGCAAGTTGTCGTTGTCAGCCAACCTGAAAGGTGAATATTACAAAATAGCGGATTACAAAAAGACTCAGCTGCTCCCTACCGCCACTGTCACATTCATGCCCTCGCAAACTCACATTTTTCAGGCGTCATACCAATCATTCAAATCATATCCCTCCCTGTGGCAGCGGCAGGACTATAAATCATATGTCAATCCCTACCAGCTCAACGAAGGTAACCCCACATTGAAACCGGCGACTTACAATATAGCGTCCCTGATGTACTTTTTCAAACAGAAATATATGCTGTCGTTGAGTTATTACCGGGTCAACAATTTCTTTTACACCCAATCCTACCAGTCAAACGATGCGCTTGTGCTGATAAGCCAGCCCTACAACTTTGATTTCTCACAGCTCTATGACCTGACTCTGTCTATACCGATATCGATTGGCAAAATATTATTTACAAATATAACGGCGACTTTAAACGTGGAGACTTACAAATCTTCCGACTGGCACAATCTATCGTTCAACCGAAGAAAGTTAGGGGGATACTTCTGGCTGAACAACACTTTGACCATATCACAGAAACCAAAGATCTCGATCAACGTCACCGGCATGTACAGAATGCCAAGCATCAACGGCTTATGGAATGTCGGACATGGATGGCTCCTCAACGCCGGCGTGACCGGGACCTTCCTTAACGACAACCTTACAATCTCTTTAAAAGGAAGCGATCTGCTGAGAACCCTCTACGGCAAACAACAGGTACGTTTTGACCGACAATGGATAAATCTCGACAACAATTATTACACCCGGAGCCTTTCGCTTTCCGTCTCATACAAATTCAAAGGGTACCAGGATAAAAACATCAAATCACGCGACACCTCCCGCTACGGTTTCGACTGACGCCAACAAATAATCATCACAAAATGAAGAATCTATTCATCGCAATTTTCTTACTTTCTCCGCAATTCCTTTTGGCACAGGAACAGGGTCAGACTCAGGAGACGGCGCCGGCTAATGCCGACGAAGCGCTTCAGGACACTGTCAAACTAAAGGAAATTGTTGTAAAATTTTCCAAACCCATTTCAAAGATCGAGGGGGACGGCTTCGTCACTCAGATTCAAGGGTCGGTACTTCAGGAGCTGGGCACTGCAAAGGATGTGCTCGGATATATTCCCGGAATTCAGAACAACAATGGGAATATCACCGTATTGGGGCGCGGAGCTCCAACTGTCTATATTAATGGTCGAATAGTTCGCACCGAGCAGGATCTTGATCAGCTTAGAGCCGACAAGATAAAGACAGTGAAACTGATCACAAATCCCGGTGCCCGCTATAACGGGCAGACCAACGCCGTGATACGCATCACCACGGTTAAAAATCTCGGCGACGGTTTTGCTCTCGATTCCCGCTCCTCATTCACATACGACGATTATTTTGGGGGCAAAGAAGATGTGTCAGCCAATTACAGGCATAACAATCTCGATATTTTCGGAAATCTCGAATATCGTGGTTCAAAAAGCAAGAATAGTGTTACGACCAATCAGAATGCATGGATGCAGACGCATAACCACACCATCATTGATGATTATTCACATGCTAAACGGCATTCCATCAGCGGCAAGATCGGATTTAATTATTCCGTCAGCGACAAGCACCATTTCGGCGTATATTACCGCACGGCCCATGGAACGGGCCGTATCCTCAGCGAAAGTACGTCGGAATTCTATCAAAACGATCTTCTTATAGACAACAGCCTGGTTTCATCCCGAAGCAAGGGAACATCCCATCAACATCTTCTCGATGCCTACTATAACGGCTCATGGGGAGGCTGGGAAGCCAACGTTACGTTTGACGCTTTATGGAAAAACATTGATGGGAATCAGTCAATTCAGGAACAGTCGGCCTCTGCATCCCGGGATATGCTTCTCAATAACAAGAACCGCGGCCGGTTACTGGCAGGGGAACTGCATCTGACACACAATCTGTGGCTGGGATCTATTAGCTTCGGAGGGCAATACACCAACAGCGACAGAAAAGATACAAATCTGAGCGATTACGAGATGATCAGCAGCGGGAAAAGCCACATCAACGAAGGCAATCTCGGAGTATACGTCGAGCTCTCTCAGGACTTCAAATGGGTAAACGCTCAGATAGGGCTGCGCTATGAACATGTTTATAGCAATTACTATGAAAACGCCGTCAAAATGCACGGGCAATGCCGAAAATACAACGAGCTGCTGCCATCGGTAAATCTCGTGTTCCCGATAAGAGAATCGACCCTGCAACTCGGATATACCCGTAAGTATGAACGACCGATTTATAGCCTTTTGAGCAGTAATATCGAATATGTCAACCAATACCAGTATGAAAGCGGAAATCCTTTCCTGAAGCCCTGTTTCAGCGACGTTGTGTCGTTGAATTTTCGCTGGAAATGGCTGATGCTGATGTGCACCTACACGCATAAGAACGATCTGATTGTCACAACAGCATCAGCTTACAAAGACTCTCAGACCATCACTCTCTTTTCAAGAACGAACTCGCCCTACGACGCGCACTTCATAGCGTTTTATGCATCGTTTGTTCCCGGCATGATCAAAGGGTTCTACTATCCGGTGTTAACGGTTGGCGGAGTGCAGCCATTCCAAAACATAGATTTTTGTGGCCGCATAAAGAAAATGAACCGTCCCACGCCCATGGTGTCTCTCCAGAATTATTTCCAGCTCCCTGACAATTATTCACTGACAGCAAATTTCAGGTGGGTCGGAAAAGGAAACACAGCAAACACAACTCAAAGCTCCAGATGGCAGATAGATTTCAGTGCACAAAAATATTTCGGCAAACACTGGAGTGTGAAGTTATCGGTTAATGACATATTCAACACCGCTCATAAAACATGGTTCACCTCATACAGCGGCGTCAGAAGTACAAATATCTCCTGGGACAACACTTCACGAAATTTCGATATTACCGTCGGCTATAAATTCAACACCACCAAGAGCCGCTACAAAGGAAAAGGCGCAGGTCAGTCTGAAAAAGACCGCTTATAATCTTTACACCCGGTTTATACAAAGGCTGTGGCGCGGCGACTTTCCAGCCGCCGGCCTCCGGCCTCTGCAGGGCACTTCTGCGGAAAAAAACGGCAAACTCATCGGTGAGATTCGAAAAAAAATGTAACTTTGCAATCAGAAAAACTCAAAGTAACTTTCCACAGTTCCTTATCACCATGAACGTCACCGAAAGATTTCTCAGATATGTGAAGTTCGACACTCAGAGCGACGAACTCACCAACCTCACCCCCTCCACTCCCGGACAGTATATTTTCGCCCAGGCTCTCGAAAAAGAGCTGCATCAGTTGGGTCTGGAGGAGATCACCCTCGACGAAAACGGCTATCTCATGGCCACTCTCCCGGCCAACACCTCCAAGGCCAACGTGCCCGTGGTGGGGTTCATCGCCCATCTCGACACCTCCCCCGACATGTCGGGCCACAACGTGAAGCCCCGCATCGTCAGCAACTACGACGGCAACGATATCCTCCTCAACGAGAAAGAGGGCATCGTGCTCTCGCCCGATCAGTTCCCCGAGCTGCGCAACTATCTGGGTCACGACCTCATCGTCACCGACGGCACCACTCTGCTCGGCGCCGACGACAAGGCCGGCATAGCGGAAATCATATCGGCCATGGTGTTCCTGAAAGAGCACCCCGAAATCGAACATGGCAAAATCCGCATCGCGTTCAATCCCGACGAGGAGATAGGCCAGGGGGCACACAAATTCGACGTGGCGCACTTCGGAGCCGACTGGGCCTACACAATGGATGGCGGCGAAATCGGCGAACTGGAATATGAGAACTTCAACGCCGCCGTGGCAAAGGTGTCGTTCCGCGGCCGCAACGTCCACCCCGGCTATGCCAAGCACAAGATGATCAACTCCATCCGCATGGCCAACCAGTTTATCCTCATGCTCCCGCGCTGGGAGACTCCCGAGCACACCGAGGGCTACGAAGGGTTCTATCATCTGGTGCAGATCGAGGGCGACGTGGAGAAGACCACCCTCACCTACATCATCCGCGACCACGATCGCGACCGCTTCGAGCGCCGCAAAAAGGAGCTGGAGCATCTGGTGCGCAAAACCAACAACGAGTTTCCCGACTGCTGCTCGCTGGAGCTTAAGGACCAGTATTACAACATGCGCGAGAAGATCGAGCCGCTGATGTATATCGTGGAGAACGCCGAGAAAGCCATGGAGCGCGCGGGCGTAACCCCAAAAGTGCAGCCCATCCGCGGCGGCACCGACGGCGCCCAGCTCTCGTTCAAGGGTCTCCCCTGCCCCAACATCTTTGCCGGCGGACTCAACTTCCATGGCCGTTATGAGTTTGTGCCCGTGGATTCCATGGAGAAAGCGCGAGACGTGATTGTGGAGATAGCGCGCATCGTCAACGAAAACGCCTGACATCCGTCGGCTTCCTGCATTTGTGGAGAGCGCCACACCAAACAACAGCGACACCCTCGTAATTGTCACCGGAGCCACCGCCTCGGGCAAGACGGCTCTTGCCGTCGAGCTGGCGCAGGCTCTCAGCACGGAAATCATTTCAGCCGACTCCCGTCAGCTCTATCGCGACCTTACCGTCGGCACGGCGCCGCCGTCGGCCGACCAGCTCGCCGCCGTGCCGCACCATTTCGTCGGCACGCTTGCACTCGACCAATATTATTCCGCCGCGCAGTTCGAGGAGGACGTAATGCAGACGCTCCCCGGCATTTTCAGCCGGTGCGGATCCCGCGCCGTGATGGCCGGCGGATCCATGATGTATATCGATGCCGTGTGCCGCGGCATTGACGCCCTCCCCACCGTATCGGAGCCCAACCGCCGCGCCGCCTACGCCATTCTCGACACTGAGGGGCTCGACGGCGTAATAGCCCGTCTGCAACAGCTTGACCCCGAATTTCTCCGCACCACCCCCGACCTGAAGAACCACAAGCGGCTTGTGCACGCTCTCGAAGTGACCATGCAGGCCGGGCGCCCCTATTCGTCGCTGATCACCGGACGGACGCGCCGACGCCCTTTCCGCATCCTCAAATTCGCCATCGACATGCCCCGCGAGGAGCTGTTCGACCGCATAAACCGCCGCGTCGACGCCATGATGGAGGCCGGATTGCTCGACGAGGCCCGCCGGGTATATCCCCTGCGACACGCCAAAGCCGGGCATCCGGTGCTCAATGCCCTCAACACCGTAGGCTACAAAGAACTGTTTGCCTGTTTCGATGGAGAAATGGACCTCGCAACAGCCGTGGCCCGCATACAGAAAAATACCCGCGTCTACGCCAAAAAGCAGCTGACATGGCTGCGCCGCGACCCGTCGGTGATCTGGCTCCCCACCTCCGGGCCGCTCCTCCCGGCCATCCTCAGCCGGCTTGTTTAGAGGCGGTTTCCTGCCGTCGTCAAGTAAACACCGATGGGAGCTGTGGAACGGAGGTTTTCCAACCTCCGACCAAAACTGTGATAAATTAAGATAAAGGGAAAGGAAAAAGGCAATCGCTGACAACAGCGGTTTAATCGGACGTTACGAGTGTGAGGACTCCATCCTTGCCATATAGCACCGACGAGAACACAGGGTCGTCGACATCGACGCGATATTTGTCGGCAGTGTGCTCCACCCGGTCGACACACTGATCCAGACCGTTGTGAATCAACAGATGATAAAATTTGCCCGGCACCACCGCGCGGAGCAGCGGACGCGCCAGCGAATATCCCTCGGGAGCCACCGTCTCAATCACATTCCCCTTTTTATCGAACTCGAAGCGGATGCCGTCGGCAAGCTCCAGATTATATTGTCCGGTGGTGAACACCTTGTCGCACCGCACCACCGCACGTCCGTTGCAATGCTTGCGCAGAAACTTGCGGGTCTTCGACGGCAGCTGATCAAAAGTCACCGAACCGGCCTCCACGGGTCCGACGCCACGATACTCTCTGGCCAGGCGCGCGGCTACACTCTCTTTAACCACGGGCATGCTCTCCGACACCGCCTCCTCGGCGTGCAGAGGTGCGTCAAGCGCCGCGCCGCAGAAAATCAATGCAAGCGCAGAGCCTAAAAAGCTTCGTCTGATCTGTCCGGTTTTCATAATAATGTATAGTTGAATCGTAGAATGCTGCCTTGCAGCTACTTTTGAAACATCTTTGTAACACCAATTGTTTGCTCCCCTTGCAAAAAAAACCTAACTTTGCACAAAATAATTTGGAACAGTTACTTAAATGAACGGCTGGATTACCATATTGCTTCTGGTGGTGTCGAACATATTCATGACATTCGCCTGGTATGGCCATCTGAAGCTTCAGCAGTCGGGCGTGTTCACAGCCAACACTCCTTTATATATCGTGATACTCGTATCGTGGGGTATCGCGCTGCTTGAATATGCCTGTCAGGTGCCTGCCAACCGCTATGGTTACCTGGGCAACGGCGGCGCTTTCTCGCTGATGCAGCTCAAGGTAATCCAGGAGGCTATCACGCTTATGGTCTTCACGGTGTTCACCGTGTTCTTTTTCCGCGGCGAAGCACTCCACTGGAATCATTTCGCGGCATTCCTATGCCTGATCCTGGCCGTATACTTCGTGTTCATGGAGTAGAATCAGCCACCGGGCCGATGCCATGACTCCATCGTGCCATTTCCTTGAATCTAACAACTAAACGACAGCATCATAACCAAACAGAGACATGAAAAAACTACTGACCTCCATGCTGATTGCAGCCACAGCCGTAATGGCTTCCGACGCGCAGCGCACATCAGTCACCCTCACCGACGGCTGGCAATTCGCCCGCGGCACCGCCGACGGCGCTCCGGCCTGGCAGAATGTGAGGGTGCCACACGACTGGGCCATCTACGGTCCGTTCGACATCAAGAACGACATTCAGGAGGTGCTCATCGAGCAGAACCTCGAGACGGAGAAATCGCTCAAGACTGGCCGCACCGGCGGTCTGCCATTCATCGGCAAGGGTGTCTACCGCCGCACCTTCAATATTCCCGACACCACAGGCAGAGCCTTCACCATCCTCTTCGACGGCGCCATGAGCAATGCACAGGTCACTGTCAACGGCAAGAAAGTGGCAGCCTGGCCCTACGGCTACAACTCATTTTACGTCGACCTCGACAACCGCGACCTGCGTCCGGGCGAAAACACCCTGCAGGTCGACCTCGAAAACTTCACGCAGGCTTCGCGATGGTATCCCGGTGCCGGCCTATACCGCAATGTGCACCTGATCACCACCGACCGCGTGCACATCCCCGTGTGGGGCACTTACGTCACCACGCCGAAGGTAACCCCCGAATATGCCTCCGTGCATCTTGAGATGGAAATCAACGGCGGAGAACGCCTCCCCCGCGATCCTTACGGCAAAAAAATCGACGTGGTCACCGACATTCTCAATCCCCAGGGCCGCGTAGTGGCGACCAACAAGTCGTTCTACACTCCCCGCGGGCAGAAATTCTCGCAGAATTTCATTGTTGACCGTCCCGAGCTTTGGAGCCCCGAGACTCCCGCCCTCTACACCGCCCGCACCACCCTCAGCGTCGACGGGAAACAGGTCGACACCTACGACACCCGCTTCGGCATCCGGTCGGTGGAATATATTCCTGAAAAGGGATTTTTCCTCAACGGCAAAAAGACTAAATTCAAAGGCGTGTGCAACCACCACGACCTCGGCCCCCTCGGCGCCGCCATCAACCGTTCGGCGCTGCGCCATCAGCTCGAACTCCTCAAGGATATGGGCGCCAACGCCATCCGCACCTCGCACAACATGCCCGCACCCGAACTCGTGGAACTTTGCGACGAAATGGGTATTATGCTGATGGTGGAACCCTTTGACGACTGGGGCTTCGACCCAAAATCGCCCAACGGCTATGGCAAGGTGTTCAACGAATGGGCCGAACGCGACATGACCAACATGATACGCCACTATCGCAACAATCCCTCGGTGGTGATGTGGTCGATCGGCAACGAGGTGCCTTCGCAGTGGGGCGAACAGGGGATACGCGAAATCACCATGCTGGGCAATCTGGTGCACGAGCTCGACCCCACCCGCCCCTTCACCGCAGGCATTAACGCTAATCACATCACGGTCGAGAACGGCTATGCCGCCGCGCTCGACATCCCCGGCTTCAACTACAAGCCCCGCGACTACGAATCGCACCACAACACCCTGCCGCAGAAAATAATCCTAGGCTCGGAAACCGCCTCGACCGTCTCGTCGCGCGGCGTATATCATTTCCCCGTGGTGATTCCCGGCGACGACTGCCGCAACACGGCCATGCACCCCGACAACCAGTCAAACAGCTACGACAACGAGTGCTGCTGGTGGTCCAACACCCCCGACATCGATTTCGCCCACGACGAAGACGACCAGTGGCTTGTCGGCCAGTTTGTCTGGACCGGATTCGACTATCTCGGCGAGCCTACCCCCTACGACACCAACTGCTGGCCCAACCACAGCTCTATGTTCGGCATCATCGACCTGGCATCGATACCCAAAGACCGCTATTATCTCTACCGCTCGCAGTGGAATACCGCCGACACCACTCTGCATGTGCTCCCTCACTGGAACTGGAAGGGACGCGAGGGCGAAATCACTCCGGTATTCGTCTACACCAACTACCCCAAGGCCGAACTCTTCATCAACGGCCGCAGCCAGGGTGTGCGCGAGAAAAACAATTCCTCCTACTACAACCGCTACCGTCTGATGTGGATGGACACCCGTTATGAACCGGGCGAGCTGAAAGTGGTGGCATACGACGCCGCGGGGAATCCCGTGGCCGAGAAGATTGTCCGCACCGCAGGGAAACCGCACCACATCGTGCTCACACCAGCCAACACCCGTCAGCTCAAAGCCGACGGCGACGATCTGCTTTATGTCACAGTGCAGGTTGCCGACAAGGATGGCAACATAGTGCCCACAGCCGAGAATATGGTGAAATTCGCCGTGAAAGGTGCCGGCACTTTCGAGGCCACTGCCAACGGCGACCCCAAGTGTCTGCTCCCGTTCCAGAATCCTGAAATGAAACTATTCTCCGGCGCCGCCACCATGATAGTCCGCAGCGCCGACAACCCCGGCGAAGTGACCGTGCGCGCCACCTCGCCCGGTCTCAAACCCGCCACGCTCACCATCCCCGTGCGCTGACCCCCACGAAGCTCTGACTCTTCTGCCACCGCCGTCCCGCCGTAATCACTTGCCGGCGAGGCGGCGGTGAAGCAGATTCACAAACTGATAGTTCTTCAATCCCCACCTGGGCGCCACCAACAGATCGGCCGGCGCCGACGATGTAAAGCGGTCTATTGCCGTCTCCGGCGCAAGAAGGTTCATCAGTCCCACTATCCCGACACACAGATCGAGATACTCCTCCGGCGTGAACAACGACACACAACTGCTGTCGGCGGCATATTGCCGGGCAAGCGCCGAGCCTTCAACAATCTGCAACTGATGGAATTTGATTGTTTCGGGTTTCAGGGCGGCGGCGCGGCGCACTGTCTCGAGCATCATCGGGCGCGACTCGCCGGGCAGCCCCATTATCAGATGTAGCCCCACTGGTATCGCCCGGCTTTTAAGCCGCATCACGGCATTCTCCACGCATCCCCATGTATGGCATCGGTTTACGCGGCTTAGGGTGGCATCGTGCGACGATTCGGCGCCAAGCTCGATCATGATGCGGGCGCCCCGTTCGCGCCGATCGCCCAGTGCGTCGAGCAGTGGCTCGGGGAGACAGTCGGGACGGGTGCCGATCACAAGCCCCTCCACACCCGGAGCCGCCAGGGCCTCGTCGTAGAGCGCCAACAGCCGGTCGAGTTCTCCGTGAGTATTGGTATAACTCTGAAAATAGGCCAGATAACCCATATCGGGATATTTCCTCCCGAAAAAATCGCGGCCACGCGCAATCTGCTCCGTCACCGACAGATGCGTGCGTCCGCTGCCATCGGTCATCGGCGAGAATGAACTGTTGTTGCAATAGGAGCACCCGCCTCGCGACAGCGAGCCGTCGCGGTTGGGACACGAAAAACCGGCATCAACTGTGAGTTTCTGCATTTTACGGCCGGGGAAACGGTCGGCGAGAAAGTCGGCATAGTCGCGGTAGTATCGTCCCATCTCGTAGAGATTATTCGCAGGGACACGGGGGATCGAACCGGTCGCGGGAATATGATCCGGAGACGTTGGATTTGGCCGAAAGATTCATAAGCCGGGCATCGAAAATGGTCATTGCAGCCATAGCACGCACTACTTCGCATCCGCGGATGGCGATGCAGGGATCATGCCGACCTTTGGTGCAGAGTGTGGTCTCGCGGCCACAGGTGTCGAGCGTGGGAAGTTCAACGCTGACCGACGGAGTGGGTTTGAACGCCACGCGCATCGTCACGGGCTGTCCGTTGGAGATTCCTCCGAGGATTCCGCCACAATGGTTGCTGCGCCACCCGCCGGCATCCATCAGGTCGGCCGCCGCGGTGCCACGCATGCCCGAGAGAGCGAAACCGTCGCCATACTCGAATCCATGCACACCGCCGATAGAGAACATGGCCGACGCCAGCATCTGTTGCAACTTGGCAAAGGTAGGCTCGCCCAGTCCGGCCGGCAGTCCGGTGACAGTGGCCGTCACCACCCCGCCGACGGAATCCCCTTTGGCGCGGCACTCGTCGATAATGGCGGCAAATTGCGACGGATCGGCCGATCCCCCTATTTCCGTCACTTTGGCCGTAAACGATATGCCTAAGGGGCGAAGCGCCTGCTCGGCAAAGGAGCCGGCCACCACACGGCTGATGGTCTCGCGGCCCGAGCTGCGGCCACCGCCGCGCCAGTCGCGCAGACCATATTTGCGGTCGTAGGTGAAATCGGCATGGTTCGGACGATATAGTTCGCGAATGTTGTCGTAGGCCTGCGAATGCTGGTCGGTGTTGCGCACCATGAATCCTATCGGCGTGCCTAATGCCACCACGGTATCGGTGTCGTCGGTCAATCCCGCCAGTTCTCCTTCGCAGAGCGCCATCAGGCCCGACAGGATCTCCACATGGTCAGGTTCACGTCTCTGTGTCACCTGTGCCGACGCTCCGGGGCGGCGTCGGTCAAGAGCCTCCTGCAACGCCTTAAGCGACAGGACAGTGCCGGCGGGGATGCCGTCGATGACGCCGCCGATAGCGCGGCCATGCGATTCGCCGAACGATGTCAGGCGGTAGATATTTCCGAAAGTATTCATAGATGCGATGAGTTTGCGTGATGGTGTGTGTTGGTGTGATGATAAATGATGGCGCGTTGGTGTGTGATGTCACTCTTTGACAAGGTCGGCGGCAGTGGCGCCGCTATATGCCACAAGGTCGGCGGGCGACAGCTCGAACTGCAGTCCGCGCTGGCCGGCCGAGATGAAAATGCGGTCGTGGGCGAGAGCATCCTCCTGGATGAATATGGGGTAAGGCTTCTTCAGCCCCACAGGCGAGCAGCCGCCGCGGATATAGCCGGTGACGCCGAGCAGCTCCTTCATCGCCAGCATCTCCACCTTCTTATAGCCGGCGGCGCGGGCCGCCTTCTTGAGGTCGACCTCGGCAGCGCCCGGCACCACGCACACGAAATATTGCCCGGCCTTCATCGGCTCGCTGTGGAGCACCAGAGTCTTGTATACCAGGTCAATATCCTCGCCGAGTGTAGCGGCCACATGCACCGCCGAGAGGTCGTTCTCGTCCACCTCATAAGGCACAAGCCGGTAATTCACCCCCGCCTTGTCGAGCAGACGTGCCGCATTCGTTTTCTCGGGACCAGCGCCCCCTTTCGATTTCTTGCTCATATTCAAAGAACTGCAGCTATCTTGCGGATCTTTGCAAGTCGGCTCATCAAAGAAGAATCAGATTTAGCAACTTGCATATTATAATCACTCTGTAGTTTCAAAAATAGCTCGGCTTCAATTCCAAAAGCAGCTTCCAACAATAGAGCCAATTCAGTATTCACCGCGCGTTTACCGTTGATAACTTCGTTGAGTAGCGAGGGAGAAACACCGATTTGATTCGCAAGCTTCACCTGCGAGAGATTACGGGCTTCCAGCTCGTCACGGATAAGTTCTCCGGGATGAGTCGGTTCAAATGGAGTAAGATTATTGGCAATCATAGCCGGATCTATATTGGCGAGCGTTATCATATCAATCATAATGGTTTGAAAGTTCAACAATATTACAAATCGTAAGAGAAGATTCTTCGGCAGTCTCATTCAGAGTAAATTCAATACGATACTTATCATTCACGCTTACAGAAAACATGCCTCTCTTATCGCCTTCTAACGCCTCGAATCTTAAAGAATTAATTGGGAAGAGCGCTTCTTTGGATGAAGCCCATTTGAGGTAGTCTATACAACGTTTATAACGCTTGACTATCTCAGGTTGAAAGCGGTGCTTTTTATCCTTTGACTTTCCGCTTTCGTATAATTCCTTTAAGTATTCTTTATCAAAGGTGACTATCATATTTTTATAATGATGCAAAGTTAACAATAGTTTTTCATCTTCACAAATTTGTGAAGATGAAAAACTATTGTTATAAGTTAGTTTTGAGGAAATCGCGGAGATTGATATGGCGTATGCCGGGATATTCCCCGAAGCCTCCGCAGAGGGGATCCATCGAAACCACATACTTCGGATAATTGTCCTGAATAGCGGCGAGATTCCCGAACTCACGTTTGACCGTTTCGTCGGAAGCAAGGAGATATGTCACCTGCACATAGATCCGCTGTTCTGCCCTTGTCGCGACAAAATCAATCTCTCCGGCACGCAGTATGCCGACCGTGACGTCAAACCCCTGCCTGCGGAGATGGTTCCACACCACATTCTCCATCACTTTTTCAATACTGCCTCTGATGTCCGGTTCGCAGAGATGATTACGGATACCATGGTCAGAGAAATAGAGCTTGCTGTTCGTTTCAAGGAGCAGTTTGCCATGAATATCGAAACGCTTTACAGGAATTGCGAGGAACGAGTCACGAAGATATTTGAGATAGTTTGAAACCGTCTCGTCGCTGATCTTTTCACCTTTGGAGGTCAGGAACCTTACAATATTGGCGACGGAGACAGGCTTACCGATGTTGTCGGCGACATAGCGTATCACATTCTCGAGTTGTGTGACATTTCGCACCTTTTCCCTGCTGACAATATCCTTTACGAGAACAGTATTATAAACGCCCTCCAGATAGTCGTTTATCTGCGACTTTTCCTCTGGTTTAAATGCGAGTAAGCCAGGCAGACCGCCCATTATCAGATAATGCATGAGTGCCCGTTCGCTGTCCTCCATGTTGTGGAACCTCAAAAACTCGAGGTAGGAGAGATTGTATATTTTTATCTCAATATAGCGCCCTGCCAGTCGCGTGCCCAGCTCGCTGGAAAATATATATGCATTGCTTCCGGTTGCAATCACCTGACATCGGTTTTCAGCATGCAGGCTCCGCAGTGCGTTCTCATAATTTTCCACATCCTGCACCTCATCTATCAGAAGATAATTCTCACCACCTTCAGGCATCCGGGAGATTACATAATCATAGAGCTGCTCTGCCGTCGCGATGTCGCGGAACTCCTGAAATTCCTTATTTATATATACAACGTTCGCTTTCTGACGATTCTGTTTCAGCCATTCTTTAAACAGTTCGAGCACCTTGCTCTTTCCCACACGGCGTTGCCCCACAAGGATCAACATCATGCTGCGATTTATCAGGCCTGCTATCTTTTCTATATACTGCGGACGAGGTATCAGCTCCATATACATATTTTTTTGCAAAAATAACCGATTATAATTGGATTTCAAAACAAATTTTGCGAAATCACCCGATTATAACCGCAAATTACCGCAATTATCGTCAACTTTCCCGATTATAACCGGAAGTATTAAAGCGCGGAGGCTGTTGGAAAGTTGTGGGGCGGTCTATGGGGCGGCGGTTTTCCAACCGCCGGACGATTGAAAGGCCAGCAAAGGCCGTGAAAAGGTTGACACTTCATATCATGGCAGCAGCAACCAATGTATAAAAAGATGTATCAGCAACACAACCCGCCGGGGAATCGGCGGGTTGTGTTGTCTGCGGACAGTATATTGAGGGTAATATGTGTGCGAGGGGGAAAGGATGATGTTATTTTGTACGGGGGGGATAGACGATCTTACTTTGTGTGGCGGAGGACGTCGAGAGCTTCGTCGTAGTGGGGTTCCTCGGTGATTTCCTGGACGAGTTCGGAATAGATGACACGGCGGTCTTCGTCAAGAACAATCACGGCGCGCGCCAGCAGGCCGGCAAGGGGGCCGTCGACAAGCTCCAGACCGTAGTTTTCGGCAAAAAGCGGCGAACGGAATGCCGATGCGGGAATTACATCCTTGATCCCTTCTGCGGTGCAGAATCGTCCGGCAGCGAAAGGAAGGTCCATTGAGATGCAGAGCACGGTGGTGTTGTCAAGTTTCGACGCCTCGACATTGAACCGGCGCACCGATGCGGCGCATACAGGAGTGTCAAGACTCGGGAATATATTCATTACCACGCGTCTGCCTTTGAGGTCGTGGCAGTTGATTTCTTTCAGTTCGGGAGTGACGAAAGTGTAGCAGCTGGCCTTGTCGCCTACATGAGGGATATTGCCGCAGGTGTGGCATGGGGTGCCTTTAAAGTAAACAGTTTCCATATTTATGTTTTTACTACTTATAACATCAGGCGTGCCTGCATTGTTTGCTCCGGCGTGAAGATTGCCCTGTGAACCGCAGCCGCAGCGATTGTCAGCGAAGCAGCGCCCCTGCCTGCAACAGGTCATCGGCCATAGAGTCGGATGTGCCGATTTTCACATCAGCGACCTTGCCGTCGCTCCCGGCAAGTATCACCGTGGGATAGGCGGTGATGCCGCAGTCGCGCACAAAAGGTTTGGCCGACACAAGGTGCGCCTCGCCTTGCCGCAGCGGACCGGTGATTTCCTCCACGGCATCAATGTCGCTGGAGGCGAACATCAGGATCAGCGTGGTCTGGCGCGGAAGACGGTCGACCACGCCGCGCAGCGTGGCGACAGTGGAGGCAGTGGAGGCTACCGAGGGGTCGAGCACGGCGATAATCACCGGCGAGGGGAACGGGTCGCCTTTGTGATAGGTGTAGCGCTCGCCGGTTGTTGTCGGGAGGGCAAAACCGGGCACCGGAGTGCCGCGCAGATTCTCCACGGAGTAATTCGATTCGCGGTAGCGGTCGAACATCTCGGGATAGCGCGCACGCAGTTGCTCCTCATTGTCGGGCACTTCCGCTACATTCGCGTCGGCGTAGATGTAGCGGGCCGTCACCTCCTGCTCCCCTAACATCCCTGGGTTGAACAGGCTCGAAATCTTCAGCGGCATGCCGTCGGAAGCCGCAAAAAAGTATTCTTGCCTGAGGCATTCAAGCGAGTTGATGTTACGCACAACTTTCAGCATCGTGGCCTTCCGACCGTCGACCGTAGTTTGAGCCACACTCACAGTATAGGTGGAATCGGACTCCATAGCCGCCAGACGGTCGGCCATCTCAAAGGGGAAGAGGTCGACAAACTGGGAGTTGCGCATCACCCCGCCGGCATCGGTCAGGAAAGGAACACTGTCCCATTTATAGTGATATTCGCGCAGACGGTGGTCACGGTAATTATAATAGTGTCCGTCGAAATATGCCGAGAAGCCAGAGGCATTCTCCCCACGTCCGGGCAGCGACCAGTCGATGATATAATTGTAGCTCAGCAGCGAGTCGGCGGGCGCCTTCTCCGAAGCCAGCGCTATTTTGTAGACGACATCATCGTCGGCCATAGGCAGGGACACGGCATAATCCACCGTAGCGTCAAATCTCGGCATGGCGCGCAGGGCATCTATCTCGTCGGCAAAAGCCGTGCGGGCCTGCTGCGTGACGAACCTTGCACCGGAAGCAGTCGCCGCGCCGACACAGCAACGGGTCTCTCCATGACAAAGCACGGGGAGACCAAGCACTGCAATCATTATAAATTCAAATTTCCCTATCATAAACAGAAAGGTTGAAACGAGTTATCGGAATCACTCATTCGATATATCAACAACGCTGAGTGAAAAAAAGTTTCCCTGCGCCACGGAAAAATTTTCACGGCTGTGGCAAAGGATATCGTGGGGGGAGGGTCAGGGGTTCAGCAGATCGGGATTGAAAAAATCCATTATGTCGCGCGAATGCTCCAGCAGGACCGACGCCGGGCCGCCCGGACAGAGTTGCGCCCCCTCCTCATAGGCCGTCATCGCTTCGCCGCGACGGCCTGCCCGCCAAAGCACCTTTCCCTTTTCGGCCAGGAGGAGCGAACGGTCGGCGGCATCCGTGGCCTCCGACATCATCTCCCCGATGAGCCGCAGCTGCTCTACGGAGGATTTTCCGGCTATTATTTGTTTGATTTCAGCGGTGGTCAGCATATTTTTTTTGAGGTTTCGGGTAAAATTCGTATTTTCGTGCCTGCAAATATAACAATAAAACGCAACAGAGCGACTATGATAAAACGGATTTCACTCCTTGCCGCCGTGATGATTTGCGCACTTTTCAGTGCCGCGGCAGCCGACCCGGCGCAGACCGGCTACAGCTACACCGAATGCGAGGGGTCGATGATGCCCTACCCGGCACCCGAGGCGGCGACAGAGACCCCCGACTCGCTTACGCCCGTGTTTATCAACCACGTCGGGCGCCACGGCGCCCGGTTCCCCTCATCAAGCAAAAACGTTGAGGCAGTGATGTCGCGTCTCCGCGAGGCCGACAGCCGGAAAGCCCTCACGCCATTAGGCCGGGAGGCTTTGCAGCTTGTGGAGTTTGTGGCAGAAAACGCCCATGGCCGCTGGGGAGCGCTCGACTCGCTCGGTATGGCCGAACAGCGTGGCATAGCCTCCCGCATGTTCCGCAACCACGGCACACTCCTTACCTCAGGTAAGATCCATGCCATCAGCTCCTACTCGCCCCGCTGCGTGATGAGCATGTATGAGTTCACCCATCAGCTCGACCGTCTCGACAACCATGTAGAAATCTACACCTCGTCAGGGCGGCAGAACTCGCCTCTGATGCGCTTTTTCGATCTGTCGGAGAGTTTCACCGAATATCTCAAACAAGGGGATTGGAAAGCGGCTTACGACATGCAGTTCGCCACCATGATGCCCTCGGCGCCCGCGCGCCGGCTGGTGAAAGAGAGCGAAACACTCTCGAACGAGGAGGCACAGAAACTCACGTCGGAACTATTCTCTATTCTGCAGGGACTCCCCGCGATGTGCCAGCCCCCGCAGCTTGAAAAATATTTCACCCTCGAGGAGGCCAACGCCGCATGGTCATGCACCAACCTCCGCCACTATCTGCAACGCACGGCCACTACAATCTCCGCCATGCCGGCCGAGATTGCCGCCGACCTGCTTCTCGATCTTATAACCACGACCGACGAGGCGGTGGCCGGGAAATGCGAATACCGCGCCATGCTGCGCTTCGGCCATGCCGAGACGCTCATGCCCCTGCTGTCGCTCATGAGATTGCGGGGATGCTACTATCTCACCAATTATTTCGACACCGTGGCCCTTCACTGGAAAGATTTCCATGTTGTGCCCATGGCCGCCAATCTCCAGATCTCGCTGTTCAAAAGCAAGTCAGGAAAGATGTATGTGCGTTTCGATCTGAACGAACGCCCCGTGCCGCTCTTCCCCGACAGCGACGATATATATATTGCGTGGGACGACGCCCGCGAATATCTGTCACGCTGCCTTCCCCTTCATCTGCGACCTTAGAATAGTGGCGCCGGAACGGCGAAGACGCAGCACGCGTTTCACCGACGTGCCTTGGGTGCCGTTGCGGAAATTCAGTGTCAGAAGGCCTTCGATCCCTTCGAGATGGCGGCGCAACTGCTCCATGAGCTGACACACCGAGCTGCTGCCGCGGAGCGTGAGCGTGAGGATCTCGCGGCCGAGTTCCGATACGGTGATAAAAATCACATCGTTGGCGTCGACGGTGAATGTTGCGGCGGGAGCCAGAGTAGAAGCCGAAGAGATTGCTGAAAGAGAGGCCTGAGCCGATGCTGTTGCAGAGAGATTTGCTGTCATTGCAGTGTACTGTTTAGGATTACATTGCAAAGGTAGCCAGAGACATGGGCAACGTTTCAGCACACCTCATTTAAATATAGTTAAAAACAACAAAAGAGAATCAGAGACCCGGCATTTCAGTGCCGGAACAAAGAAAATGAGCAATAACAACAACCACCCCTTAGGCCAGGCACCCTGGTTTCACGTAATATTCTCCACCGGTCTCGGCACAGGCTTCTGCCCCGGCGCGCCGGGCACTGTCGGCGCCTTTCTTGCGCTGCTGATTTGGTATGGATTGTGGTGGTGCGTGAGCGTGCCTGTCCTGTTCTGGATCACCATAGCACTGGTGGTTGTCACCACTGTTGCAGGCGCATGGACCTCGGAAGTGATGGAACGATACTGGGGCGAAGACCCCCGCACGGTGGTAATCGACGAATTCGTGGGCACATGGATTCCCTGCGTGGTGGCCGGTGTGGCCGGCGCGCCCGTTGAGACAGCGGTGCTCGGCTTCTTCGGTTTCGCCATGTTCCGCATAATCGATATCGTAAAGACCCCACTCTGCCGCAAACTCGAGCGCGTACCCCACGGCTGGGGCGTGATGCTCGACGACGTGCTTGCCGGCGTCTATGCTCTGGGGCTCACCCTTGTGCTGCGCCTGATTCTCACCGGCAACCTCTCGGGCATCTGCTGATCAATCCGCCATAAACTCCAGCTCCTGCGCAATCTGGCGGCACACCGAGGCCGTGGTTGCGCATCCGCGCTTCTTCTCCGCCTCAAACAGCGGCGTGGCGAATGCAACATCGGCCTGCCCGGTCTGCAACAGATTCAACAGCAGACGCATAGCCGTGTAGCGGCGCAGAGGCATATCCTCCTGCGCGAGCGTCATTACAATTTCGCGGGCACCCGCGTACCGGCGCAGCAGTTTCATGCATAGAATGTCGGCGACCTCGGCCGTAGGCACCTCACGCGCCCACGCCACAGCCTCCTCGGCATCCAGCGATTCCACCGGAAAAAGCATGGGGGCTATGAGCATACTTTCGCGGGTAGAGGTGTTGGAGCGCAACCGCCGCGCGAAATCAGCGTAGTCAAACCCCTCATCCTGCGCCTGCGCCTCCGTTCCTCCCGGCAGAAAATCGCGTGCTATCTCGGAAATCTGCGGCAGGTTCAGTCCGAAATTAATCTGATAGGCCGCACCGAGAGCAGCCATCTGGGCAGCCAGATCGCCGTTGCGCATCGCGAAAAAGCGGCGTTTCACCCTCTGCATCGCATTGAATTCGGGCAACTTCCTCTCCTCCGCACCCGGTATTTCTTTCTCTTTCATAATGCTCTCCGTTTTCATTGTGTTGCAAAGTTAATTATTTTGCAAATTATTTAAATCCTAAGAATTAAAAAAGCAGTGTAATTTCCGGGAAATTCCGTAACTTTGCCCTCCGAAACGCACCATTTACCGCCAGTGAAATCTCTGCTGAAATTACTGTTACTTTGCATTGTGGCCATCAGCGCCACCTCCGGCGCAGCCGCGCAGGGGTCAGATTCTATTCCGGAGCAGCCCGTATGGTCATTGCTGACAGTGGCGCCCGGCAATGAGGTCTATGAGCTTGACGGCCACACAGGTCTGCGCTACCGCGGCACCGACGGCACCGATTTCGTGGTGAACTGGGGTGTGTTCGATTTCAATTCGCCCAACTTTCTCTACCGGTTCGTCAAAGGCGAAACCGACTATATCGCAGCCCCGGCATCCACCATGGCATTCCTCATGGAGTATATGCAGCAGGGGCGGCAGGTAACCGAGCAGGTGCTCGATCTCACCCCCGCGCAGTCGCGCATGCTCGAAAGCTACGTGAGCATGAACCTCCAGCCCGAGAACCGCTCTTACCGCTATAACTACATCTACGACAACTGCGCCACCCGTCCGCTGAAACTCATCGAGGCGGCTGTGGGCACGCAGATTTCGCTTCCCGACGACGGCACGTTCATCTATGGCGACACAGGCATTGCCGACGACTCCACGGCCACCCACACTTTCCGCGGCGAAATGACCCGCAGCCATGCCGACTACCCATGGTATCAGTTCGGCATCGACCTGGCGCTCGGCTGCGGCCTCGACAGCGAAATCACAAGCCGACAGCGCATCTACTCGCCACTCTACCTTTGCCATGTGATGCGCGACGCCACCTACACCCTCCCCGGTCGCGAGCCGGTGAAGCTTGTCAGGGAGACCCGAGTCATCGTCAGCGGCAACCGTGCCTCGCAACCCGCCACCCCGTTTCTGCTCACACCACTGTTCTGGGCGCTGGTGATTCTCGCGGCCTCAATGGCGGTAGCCTTTACCGACTGGCGCCGGCGCCATATCAGCCGGTGGGTTGATTCGCTCTTCTTCTCCCTGATTTTCATCACGAGCCTGTTGCTCACATTTCTGATATTCGTGAGCGTCCATGAAGCCACTTCGCCCAACTGGCTCTACCTCTGGATCAACCCCCTTGCAATCATTCCGGCAGCACTTATATGGATAAAAAGGTGCAAACGTGCGGTTTATTGCTACCAAATTTGTAACTTTGCGGCATTATCGGCGCTGCTTGTCGTCGCGGCGCTCGGTGTGCAGGCCCTGAACAAGGCTTTCTACCCGCTCATCGCTGCCGACATGCTGTTAGCCGCACGCTACATCCTGATATATTCCCGAAAGTGAAACACCCTCGTCTCGACATAAGCTTCATCCGCACAGGCGCCGTTGCCCTCGGCATCGCAGCCACTATGCCCGCGGCCGCGCAGCAGCCGTTGCCCGAGCGTCCGCGGTTAGTGGTGGGCATCGTGGTCGAAGGCCTTTCCGACGAATATATCGACCTGCTCCGCAGCCACTTCACCGACAAAGGATTCCGCCGCCTCGAAGAGCAGGGGCTGGAAATCACCGATATGGACTTCGGCACACCGCTCGACGGGGCCGCTGCCACCGCACTGATCTTCACCGGCGCATCACCCTCGGTCAACGGCGTCAGCGCCGCCACCGTATACGACCGCGAGCTGCGCCGTCCGCGCGCCGTGTTCCATGATCCGGCCACAATCGGCAATTTCACCACTGAAACACTATCGCCCAAAGCGTTAGGCGCGTCGACCATCTCCGACGAGCTGCGCATCGCTTCAGGCGGCCTCGGCTATGCCTATGCCCTGGCCGCAAATCCGTCGGAGGCCATAGCCATGGCCGGCCACGCAGGAAATTCAGGATTCTGGATAAACGACAATACCGGCAACTGGGCAACGACCACATTCTATCGCGACCTGCCCACGCGGCCGCAGGAGGTCAACCGCCTCACTCCGCTCGAATACCGCCTCGACACCCTTTCGTGGGTACCCTCCATGGCGATCGACCGCTATCCCGACCTCCCTTCCTATAAAAAAGCATACCCCTTCCGCCACGCTTTCCAGCGCAACGACAAAAACCGGTTCCGCGCCTACAAGACATCGGCAGCCGTCAACACCGACCTCACATCCATGGCCGTGGACTATATCCGCGGCATGAAACTCGGAGGCCGGGATGTCACCGACATGCTTGCCGTGCAACTGACCCTCGAACCATTCCCCTACACCCGCGACGCCGATTCGCGCGCCGAGCTTATGGACTCCTATCTGAGACTCGACCGGGATCTGGCACGCATTTTCGATGCCATCGACGTCAGCGGCCCCGGCATGGACCGCACCTTAGTGTTCGTGGCAGGCACTCCCATCACACGCAGGCAGCGGCGCGACGACGAGAAATGGGCCATTCCCTACGGCGAATTCTCCTCACGGAAAGCGGTGTCGCTGCTCAACATGTATCTGATGGCCATCCACGGCAACGGCGACTGGGCTATCGGCTATCACGACTCGCAACTTTTTCTCAACCACAACCTTATAAAGGAACGCGGCAAAGATCTGGCCGCCATGCGCCTCGAAGCGGCACGTTTCCTCGAACGCATGAGCGGAGTAAGCTATGCCTGGGCGCTCGAAGAGGTGCTCTCGCGGCAAGCTTCGGAACGACCCGACGCCATGCGGCGCAGCATATTCACCGACACTGCCGGCGACATATACGTATCCATTGCCCCGGGATGGCAGGAGATCGACGACGATTCCGACACCGAGACGCCCACCACAGTGGCCCGCGCAACCGCCTCCACAGCGCCATTCTATATGCTCGCCCCCCAGGTGAAGCATCAGAAAATAGGCACGCCGGTCGACGCACGCACCATAGCCCCCACTGTGGCGCGGATTCTGCGCATCCGCTCGCCCAACGGTGCCGCGCTGCCGCCGCTGCGCCTCTGACCGCCGCAGGCTCCACCACCTTTCTCTCCCCCTTCACACTACTCATTAATATATAAACTTACCCCGACAACAAATGTCACTGAACTCATTCTTAAGCAAGATTTTCGGCAACAAGTCGCAGCGCGACCTCAAGGAAATCAAGCCCACTATCGATAAAATCAACGCCATCGGCCCCACTCTCAAAGATCTGACCAACGACGAGCTGCGTGGCAAAATCCAGACTGTACGCGACGACATCGCCGCAGCCACACGCGACGACGAGAATGCCGTGGCCGAACTCAAGGCTCAGATCGAGGATCTTCCTTTCGACAAACGCCAACCCCTCTGGGACAAAATCGACGAGCATGAAAAGCATATCCTCGACACCCTGGAAGAAAAGCTCAACGAGCATCTCCCCATTGTCTTCGCCACCATGCGCGAGACCGCCGCTCGATTCTCGGCCAACGAGATCATTGAAGTCACCGCGACCGACCTCGACCGCCGTCTGGCTGTAGAAGGGCACGATTTCGTCTCGATCGACGGCGACAAAGCCATCTGGAAGAACAAATGGATGGCCGGCGGCAACGAAATCACCTGGGACATGACCCACTACGACGTGCAGCTCATCGGCGGCGTGGTGCTCCACTCGGGCAAAATTGCCGAAATGGCTACCGGTGAAGGCAAAACCCTTGTGGCCACACTCCCGGTCTTCCTCCGATCCCTCTCCAAGAAAGGCGTGCACGTGGTCACCGTCAACGACTACCTCTCGAAGCGCGACTCCGAGTGGATGGGCCCGCTCTATATGTTCCACGGCTCGACTGTCGACTGCATCGACAAGCACCGCCCCAACACCCCTGCCCGCCGCGCGGCCTACAACTGCGACATCACATTCGGCACCAACAACGAATTCGGTTTCGACTACCTCCGCGACAACATGGCCATGGCGCCTGAGGATATGGTGCAGCGTAAGCACTATTACGCAATCGTCGACGAGGTCGACTCCGTGCTCATCGACGATGCCCGTACCCCTCTGATCATTTCCGGTCCCGTGCCCAAAGGCGACGACCAGATGTTCAACGAGTACAAGCCCAACGTGGAGAAAGTGTTCCTGGCACAGCGCAAGCTCGTCACCTCGATTCTCGCCGAAGCCAAGCAGAAAATCGTCTCCGAAGACAAGGAGGTGCGCAAGGAGGGCGAACTGCTCCTGTTCCGCGCCTTCAAGGGTCTGCCCAAATATGGTCCCCTTATCAAATTCCTCTCTGAGGAGGGCATGAAAAACGCTCTGCTCAAGACCGAGGCATACTATCTCCAGGACAACTCCCGCGAGATGCCCAAGGTCACCGATCCCCTCTATTTCGTCATCGACGAGAAGAACCGCTCCGTGGAACTTACCGACAAGGGTTTCGACGTGCTCACCGACCGCAACCAGGATCCGCAGTTCTTCGTGCTCCCCGACATCGCCGCAAAGCTCTCCGAGCTGGAGAATGTGCAGGACCTCTCAGAGCGTCAGCAGCTCAAGGACGAGGCCATGGCCGACTACGCAGTGAAATCGGAGCGCGTCCACACTGTCACCCAGCTTCTCAAAGCCTACACACTCTTCGAGAAGGATAACGAATATGTGATCGACGACGGAAAAATCAAGATCGTCGACGAACAGACAGGCCGCATCATGGAGGGGCGCCGCTACTCCGACGGTCTCCACCAGGCCATCGAGGCCAAGGAGGGCGTAAAGGTCGAAGCCGCCACGCAGACCTTCGCCACAATCACCCTGCAGAACTATTTCCGCATGTATCACAAACTCGCCGGTATGACCGGTACCGCCGAAACCGAGGCGGGCGAGCTGTGGGACATCTACAAACTCGACGTGGTCACCATCCCCACCAACCGCCCCGTGGCGCGTATCGACATGGAGGACCGCGTCTATAAGACTAAAAAAGAGAAATACGCCGCCGTAATCGACGAGATCGTAAAGCTCCGCGATGCAGGCCGCCCCGTGCTCGTGGGCACCACATCGGTCGAAATTTCAGAACTGCTCAAACGCATGCTCGACATGCGCAGAATACCTTGTCAGGTGCTCAACGCCAAGCTCCACCAGCAGGAGGCTCAGGTGGTGGCGCTGGCCGGCCGCGCCGGCACCGTCACCATCGCCACCAACATGGCGGGCCGAGGCACCGACATCAAGCTCCCCGACGAGGTGAAGCAGGCCGGCGGTCTGGCCATCATCGGCACCGAGCGCCATGAATCGCGCCGCGTCGACCGTCAGCTCCGCGGTCGTGCAGGCCGCCAGGGCGACCCCGGTTCGTCGGTATTCTACGTGTCGTTCGAAGACCAGCTGATGCGTCTGTTCGCCACCGACCGCGTGATGAAGATGCTCGACACCCTCGGCCTCAAAGAGGGCGAGATGATCGAGAGCCGCATGGTCACCAAAGCTATCGAGAACGCCCAGAAACGCGTCGAGGAGAACAATTTCGGCATCCGCAAGCGCCTGCTCGAATATGACGACGTGATGAACAAACAGCGCACGTACATCTACAACCGCCGCCACCATGCCCTGCTGGGCGAACGCGTCGGCATCGACATCGCCAACATGATGTACGACCTCATCGAAAACCTCGTGGAGAGCTACGACCAGCCCACCGACTACGACGAACTCTCGCTCGAGCTGATGCGCATACTCACCATCGAACCTCCTTTCACCGAAAAAGAGTTCCAGGACCTTTCGAAAGAGGAGAAAATCGACCGTCTGGTCGAAGCCGCCAACGAAAACCTCAGCCGCCGCAGCGAGCGCATCATCGAAATGGCGATGCCCGTTATCAAGGACTTCGTAGAGAACCGCGGCGCCAAGGGTCCCATCATGGTGCCCATCACCGACGGCAAACGCATCTTCAACCTCAGAGTCGACATTCTCGAGGCATACGAATCGCAATGCCGCAACATCGTGAAGGAATGGCACAAAGGCGTGTTGCTGGTCACCATCGACGAACTCTGGAAAGAGCACCTGCGCGAACTCGACGACCTGCGTCAGAGCGTGCAGAATGCATCCTACGAACAGAAAGACCCGCTGGTGATCTACAAAGTCGAGTCGTTCCACCTCTTCGAGAACATGCTCAACAACCTCAACACCAAATCGCTCTCGGCGCTTATGCGCGGCCAGATCTACGTGCAGCCCCCGCGCCCGCAGTCTACCGCCACCCCCTCGACCGCATCGGCCACTCTGGAAAGCGAACGCCGCCATGCCGCCGACTCAGAGACTCAGGCACAGGCCGAAGCCGCCCGCAAGGCCGTGGAGGAGGCTGAAGCGCGTCTGCGTGCCGCCCGCGCCGCCCGTCCCGAAATCCAGCAGGCCGCGGCCCGCGCCAACGACTATTCGCGCTACACCGCCTCGAAGGAGAGCCTGCCCGGCGAGAACGCCAACCGCGCCGCATCGGCCGGAGCATCCCCCCAGCACCGTCCCTCTCCCGTCAAGGCCGGTCCGAAAGTAGGGCGCAACGACCCTTGCCCCTGCGGTTCAGGCAAAAAATACAAAAACTGCTGCGGCAAAGGTCTTTAACCTCCCCGGCAGCCCATTTTACAGTTTATTCAATCTGACTAAGAGCTTGTTTAATGCTCATTTAAAGCTAAAAAATGGACAATAACAACATCTCTCAGCCCGGAGCAGAGTCGCTCAACGAGCGGCTCCGCCGGGCTGCCGAAATGGCCCGAAAAAACATAGCGCAGGAGGAACATTCCACAACCCGTCCTCCCCAGCCCCGCCAGCCGGAACCTCAGCCCACGCCACAGCCGGCACCGCAGCCGCAGCAGCCCAAGGCTCCCGGGCAGTCATATTTCAGCGGCAACGCTCCCGAGCCTGTGCGCCACCGGCCTGAACCGGTCCGCGCCGCCGCGGCAGCTCCGCAGAAAAAGCGCCCCACACTGCTGATAGTGTTGGGTGCACTGCTGGCAGTGGCCATCGTGGCCGTGGTGATTATTATGTCGCGCAGCCACTCGGAAATCGAGGCTCAGAAACAGCAGATCGAGCAGCTCCAGCTCCAGAACGAGCAGATTCAGCTTGCCAACGAATATGAAAGCCTCAACAACGAGTATGCCCAGTATGAGAATCAGACCGCTCTGCTGGCCAACGACTCCATTGTCCAGAAATACGCCGCAGCCCGCTCGCAGGTGGAAAAACTCCTCAACGAGCTGAAAAACGAAAAAAACAAATCGGCGGCACAGATCTCCAAACTTAAAAACGAGATTGCTACTCTGAAAAGCATTCTCCGCACTTATGTGGAGCAGATCAACGAGCTGCAGAAGGAAAACCAGTCACTCCGCACCGAAAACGAAGAGGTAAAGAACCGAAACGCACAGCTCAACCAGACAGTGCAGTCGGTTCAGGCCAACAACCAGATCCTCAGCGAGCGCATGACTCTCGCCGAAAAACTCAACGTCACCGGCGTATCGCTCACACCCCTCAACAAAAAAGGGAAAAAGGAGAAAAATGTCACAAAGGCCACTCAGCTGATGGTGTCCTTCACCATCCCGCAAAACAACTCCACACCGGTAGGGGAGAAAACAATCTATATGCGTATCACCTCGCCCGAGGGCGAACTGCTGGGCAATGCCGGCACATTCTCGTTCGAGGGGAGCCAGCTGCGCGCCACCGCACGCAAAAACGTGGAGTATGCCGGCGAGGAAATCGGCGGAATCCACATCTACTGGGATGTCAACGCCACCCTTAACCCCGGCGAATACCTGGTGGAACTTTTCACCGACGGTTACCGTCTGTCGTCGCGCAGATTCACACTCAAAAAATAAGAGCATATTCCTTTAGATGAGCTACTCACTACTCGACTTCTTAGGCCTCCTCGGTGCCGTCGGACTGTTTCTCTACGGTATGAAGGTAATGAGCGAGGGTCTGCAGAAAGCAGCCGGCGACCGGTTGCGCAACATACTCTCGGCAATGACCCGCAACCGGTTCACCGGAACGGTGACGGGCTTCTTCATCACCGCTCTGATTCAGAGTTCTTCGGCATCGACCGTGATGGTGGTGAGCTTTGTCAACGCCGGTCTGATGACCCTGGCACAGTCGATGGCTGTGATTATGGGAGCCAACGTGGGCACCACGTTCACCGCCTGGATCATCGCCCTGTTCGGCTTCAAGGTCGACATCTCGGCATTCGCGCTTCCGCTGATCGGTCTGGCCGTGCCGTTGCTGTTCTCGAGCAAGAGCAAGACCAAATCAATCGGCGAATTCACCATCGGCTTCGCATTCCTGTTCATGGGTCTCGACATGATCAGCAATTATGTGCCCGACCTGCAGAGCAATCCCGAGATGTTCGCATTTCTGCAGAAATATGCCTCGATGGGCTTCGGCTCGGTGCTGATTTTCACCCTTGTAGGCCTGTTGGTGACCATGATCATCCAGAGTTCGGCAGCCACATTCGCCATAACGCTGATCATGTGTTCCAAGGGGTGGATCGACTTCCCGCTGGCCTGCGCGCTGGTGCTCGGCTCCAACATAGGCACCACCATCACGCCCCTGCTGGCGTCGATGAGCGGTAATGTGGCTGCCAAACGCACCGCCATGGGGCACCTGCTGTTCAACCTGCTCGGCACCGTGTGGGTGCTGGCCGTGTTCTACCCCTTTGTCGACCTCAACAGCTGGATCACCGAGGAGATCGGCCAGGGCAACCCCTGCGCCCTCTACCAATATGTAAGCGACCTCAAGGCCACCAATCCCGACATTTACGACCGCCTCTACGCCAACTCTCTGCCCACCAACGACGGCGTTATTCTCCATCATCGCGCCATGATCGCGCAGTTGCAGGTCAGCGTGTCGTTCGGCCTGTCGATCTTCCACACCGTGTTCAACCTTATCAATCTTTCGATAATGATATGGCTGACAAAAGTCTATGTGAAAATTGTGGAGCTGCTGGTGCCCGCCAAGCATGCCGGCGACGACGAATTCCAGCTCAAATTCATCTCAGGCGGTATTCTCTCCGCATCCGAACTTAACATCTCGCAGGCCGAAAAAGAGATTCATGTTTTCGCCGAGCGAGTGGCACGGATGCTCCCCATGGCCCGCGACCTCGTCACCAAGAAAGATGGCTCCGACGATTTCAACAAAGTCTACTCCCGTCTCGAGAAATATGAGGAGATCTCCGACCGCATGGAAATCGAGATCGCCAACTATCTCAACCGATGCGCCGAAGGCCGCCTCTCCAACCAGTCGAAACGCCGCATAGCAGCCATGCTCAGCATCGACTCAGAAATAGAGTCGATTGCCGACTGCGCGCTCGGCGTCGGCAAGATTCTCCTGCGCAAGCAGCAGAGCAATGTGGATTTCAACGAAGAGATCTACAAGAACATCGACACCATGTTTGACTACGTGGGACGCGCCACCGACAATATGATGAAACTGCTCAGCAACCTCGAGCATCAGCAGGAAAACACCATCATAACATCGTACAACTGCGAGCGCGAGATCAACAACCTGCGCAACATCCTGCGTTCCAACAACATCTCGAACATCAACGAGCACCACTACGAATATCAGAGCGGCATCTACTACATGGACATCATCTCCACTCTCGAAAAGCTCGGCGACTACATAATCAACGTTGTCGACATCGTCAAGGAGGAATTCCGCAACGACATCCGCGCCTGACATCCGTAACACGTACCCTCCACCAGCATGCAGCTCCCTTTCACCCTCTCGCACGAAACTGACGCACCCTCGTCGCCCGCCGACAGTGTGCTCTACGCCACTCACGCCCCGGCGTGGGAGAGCGGTGTAAAGGGCGACGCACGCACCCTCACGCCGGGAAGCGACAACGGCATCCTCACCATCGTGATAATGCTGCTGGTGCTCGTGGCGCTCAACATGGGTCACATACGCCGCCTTTTCCGCAACATCGACAGCGACCTTTTCTCGCTGCGCAGGCGTCAGAATCTTTTCGACGACCACACCGCCAAAGAGTCGCGCACCATCCTCACACTGCTGCTGCAACTGTGTGTGTTCGAGGGCATCCTCCTCTTTCTGTGGCTCGGAGGCGACTGCGCCAAAACCGCCGACACACCGTTTCTTCCGGTGGCGGCCCTCACGGGGCTTGCATCCCTCTTCTATTTGTTTCAGCTCGCCTCCTGCACACTCCTTGCCTATGTCTTTTCCGACAGTTTCGGGCTGATGCAGTGGCGCCGCAGCCTCAACGCCTCGTCGGTGCTTCTCGGGATGAGTCTGACTGTGCCCACACTGGTGTCGCTCTTCTATCCGGCCAGCACGGCCTACATGCTTCCGTTGGCTTTAGGGCTGTACGTAATTGCACGAATCACATATATAATCAAGGGCTTTAGAATTTTTTACACCAATTTTGGCTCTTTGCTTTATTTTATTTTGTACCTTTGCGCCTTGGAAATAATACCGCCGACAACCTTGTATTTGTCAGCACTTGAAATTTGCCGCCGGATGTGCGCCTGAACCTCGCTCCTCCGGCTGCGGTTTCCACATCTACGAAATTCACCACTCAGTTACTCTCCGCCAGATAAAGTGAAAGTTAAGAAGATTTTAGTCTCGCAGCCCAAGCCTTCATCCGAAAAGTCACCTTACTACGACATTGCCCAGCGCTATGATGTGGAACTTGTGTTCCGCCCCTTCATCAAAGTGGAAGGCCTTTCCGCCAGAGAATTCCGACAGCAGAAAATCAACATTCAGGATTACACCGCCGTAATTTTCACCGCACGCACTGCTATCGACCATTTCTTCCGTCTTTGCGACGAAATGCGCATAAGCATTCCCGATACGATGAAATATTTCTGCACCACCGAGCTGATCGCACTCTATCTTCAGAAATATATCGTTTACCGCAAACGCAAGATTTTCCACGGCACCACTGGTAAACTCGACGACCTCATCCCCGCCCTCACCAAGCACAACAAAGACAAATACCTCTTTGCCATCTCCGATGTCAACGTCAACGGCGCCGAGCTGCTCGATGCCAACAAGGTGGACTACACCAAGGCCGTCATGTACCGCACGGTATCGAACGACTTCGGCCCCGACGAAAAATTCGATTTCGACACACTGATTTTCTTCTCCCCCGCAGGCATAGAGTCGCTTAAGAAAAATTTTCCCGACTTCAATCAGGGAGACATCAAAATCGGCTGTTTCGGCGAAAAAACCGCCAAAGCCGTAGAGGACGCCGGCCTGCGTCTCGACTTCAAGGCTCCCGTGCCCGGCGCTCCCTCCATCACCGCCGCTCTCGACAATTTTCTCAAAGAGAACAACCAATAGTCGATGGAAGATTACCGACTGCCCAAACCTGCCCGACTATGCTCTCAGACGGCCATTGACCGCCTGTTTGCTCAGCGTGACACCCGGGCGGCCCTGGCCTACCCCCTGCGTGCCGTGTGGGCCGACAATCCCGGTCGCCACTATGGCGACGCCGTGCAGTTTCTCCCGTCGGTGCCAAAAAAGCGGATCCGCCACGCCGTGGACCGTGTTATGGTGCGTCGACGCATCCGAGAGGCCTACCGTCTCAACCGCGGCGAGTTCTTTCCCGACTCGCTCACGGCTCCGCTCGACATCCTCTTTGTCTACGTGGGTAAAAAGCCTGAACCGTATGCCAAAGTAGAGGAAGCCATGCGCCGTCTGCTCAAAAAAATCTTCGCCGGTGCCAATGCGCTCTGATCGCGGCTCCGACACCTTGCGACAACCGGGCGTCATATCGCGGGGCATAGCCTTCCTGCTGTCGCTTCCGGTGCGGTTCTATCAGCTCTGCATTTCGCCGCTGCTCCCCGCCGCCTGCCGTTTCACCCCCACATGTTCGCAATATGCCCTTGAGGCACTCCGACGCCACGGTCCCCTGAAAGGGTTGTGGCTGGCAGTGCGACGCATAATGCGGTGCCGTCCCGGAGGAGGAAGCGGATATGACCCCGTACCCGAAATTTTCACATGGAGCGGGAAACAGGCGGCCACACCTGTCGACATCCACACTCACCACCCACTCCCCTCACACTCGCCGCAGATACTGTCGCTCACCCCGGCGGAATATCGCCGGCTAAGCGGAACGACACCACCCCCGGCCGTGCGCTACTCTGTGGGGATACACCCCTGGGACACAGCCTCTGTCAATGCCGAAGCCGACCTCTCCACTATCTCTCAGGCCCTGGCCGACCCTGCAACAGTGGCTGTGGGCGAATGCGGCCTCGACCTTCTCCGCGGAGCGCCGCTCCAACGTCAGGAAGAGCTGTTCCGCCGTCAGATCGAGCTGTCGGAGCGCGCGGGCAAACCTCTGATAATCCACCTGGTCAAAGCCTGGGACACACTGATGCGGCTCCACCGGCAGCTGCGCCCTCACCGGCCATGGATTCTCCACGGCTATCGCGGCAAACCCGCCCTCACCGCCCGGCTCATCACATTTGACAATCTCTTTTTCTCGCTCGGCGAGCATTTCAACCCCGGCTCCGCCGCAATAATTCCCATCGACCGTCTGCTGCTCGAGACCGACGATTCAGAAATCGACATCGCCGACATTGCCGCGCGTGTCGCCGCCGCCAAGGGCACCTCGGTCGCCGTCATCACCTCCGCCACCACGGCCACGGCGCGATCTATCTTCCCCGAATTAGAGATTGTTTAATAATCTCCTGTTTGCAGTTTCAAAATAAAGTGGTAAATTTGCACCATTCACACTCCGAATTATGGAAGAAGATACCAAAAAGAAACTTCAGGCCGACCCCGACGGTCTGCTCACATACGAATATATCGCCAATCATATCGACACGGTTGAACCGGATCTTTCCTGGCTTGTTGACAATATGCAGAGAGTCGATCTCTCGGGGCAATTTGTGATTTCCGCCGCCCGCTACCTTTTTGCCATCGACCCGGTGCGTTTCGCCCCCTACATCGACCGGCTGATCAAAGCCGGCATCGACAAAGACCGCGAGCACCGCTATCTGGGCGACCTGCTCACCCAGATGTATGGCGAGGATTATGCGTCACGCGCAGCGGAACTTTCGCAGTCCGACGACAATTTCCGCCGCATCTACAAGCGGCTCTATCCCACCTCGGCTCTCTGACATCCTGTTCACGCGGCAAAGCCGCATTTTTCAAATCAGCATCCTCTCTGTGTCATGAAAATCTCCGGCCACAGGCTCCTGAAATGGAGCATCATCCCCATGGTTTTAGCTATCGCTTGCGGATCATGGAGCTACATCAACAGTAAATCAAAAGTAGTAATGACTTCGCAGCTCACTGCCAAAGAACCCGTGATGCAGAAAGGCGACGCCCTGGTCGACATCCGCACCACCGAAGGCGACATCCGCGTGCGCCTCTTCGCCGACACTCCCCGTCACCGCGACAATTTCCTCAAACTTGTCAAGGAGGGATATTACAACAACGTGCTCTTCCACCGAGTAATCAACGAATTCATGGTGCAGACCGGCGACCCCGATTCGAAGGGCGCTCCCGCCGGCAAACACCTCGGCGGCGGCGACCCCGGCTATAACATCCCCGCCGAAATTGTCTATCCCCGCCACTTTCACCACCGCGGAGCGCTGGCAGCCGCCCGTCAGGGCGACCAGGTGAACCCACAGCGTGAATCCTCCGGCTCGCAGTTTTATATCGTCACCGGCAAAGTCTACAACGAGCAGCAGCTCGACGGCATGGAGCAGCAGATGCAGATGGCTCAGAAGCAGGAAATCTTCAATTCCCTGGCCAAAGAGCGCCGCGACTCAATCATGGAGCTGCGCCGCAACCGCGACCAGGTGGGGCTGCAGAAACTTCAGGACGAACTGGTGGCCATGACTGAGAAGAAAGCCGCCGAAGCCCCTGTGAAACTCACCCCCGAACAGCACAAAGCCTACACCACCGTAGGTGGCACGCCCCATCTCGACGGCCAGTACACCGTGTTCGGCGAAGTGGTCAGCGGCATGGACGTGGTGGAGCGCATCGAGAAAGCGCAGACCGACCGGAACGACCGTCCGGTCAGCGACATCCGCATCATCTCCATGAAGATCGCCAAGAAATAAGAACAACGATCACCAGGAAATAAGACGCGGTTCAACAACATCATCTGAACTGGTTTAATGAAGGCAGGCACCACCCGTTTCACACTCGACAACGGTCTGAGGGTTGTCTACAACTGCAATCCCACACTGTCGATGGCCGTGGTGTGCACCCTCTACGATGTCGGCTCACGCGACGAAAGCGCCGACCACACCGGCATGGCACACCTGTTCGAGCATCTTATGTTCGGCGGCTCGGTCAACATTCCCGACTTCGATGGCGAACTGCAGCGTGCCGGAGGCATATCAAATGCCTGGACCGGCAACGACTACACCTGCTTCTACGACATAATTCCCGCCCACAACATAGCCACAGCCCTTTGGCTCGAAAGCGACCGCATGCTGTCGCTCGCATTCTCCGAAAAGGCGCTTGAAGTGCAGCGTTCGGTGGTGGTCGAGGAGTTCAAGGAAGTGTGCCTAAACCAGCCCTATGGCAACATGGGTCATCTGCTTTTCGGCATGTGCTATCCCCGCCATCCCTATGGAGTGCCCGTCATAGGCCGCGATTTCCACGACATAGAAAAGACCACGCAGGCCGACGTGCGCCAATGGTTTTTCAGCCATTATGCGCCCGACAACGCCGTGCTGTCGATTGTCGCAGGCATCGAGCCGGCCGAGATAGTCAGGATGGTTGAAAAATGGTACGGCTCCATACCCCGCCGCAACATCACCCCGCGGTCGATTCCACTTCCCGAATTTGAGGCAAACCCCGCAGACGGCCCCGATTTCCGTCTGCCCGTGCAACTCGAACCGCGCACCGTGGAGTCACGGGGCGACGTGCCCCACACAGCCATCACCATCGCATACCCGATGGATCCCTACGGCACCGACGGTTATTTCACCGCCGACCTGCTGAGCGACATCCTGGCCAACGGCAAGGCATCCCGATTCCATCGCAATCTGCTGATGAACCGCGACATCTTCGCCTCGGTCGACGCCTCTATCCTCGGCACCGAGCATCCCGGGCTGTTCCTGATCAACGCCCGTCTGCTCCGCCGCGGCGAAGAAGCCGAAAGAGAAGCCATCGACGCCATCCGTTGCGAGCTCGCAGCCCTCACCTCCGACCGGCCGGTCGACCACGCCGAACTTACCCGCTGCCTCAACCGCCTGGAGAGCGACCGGCTTTTCGGCGCCATGGAGCCGCTCGACAAAGCCCAGAACATGGCCCGTTGCGAAATGCACGCTATCACCCCCGACGCTGAGCTCGACCGCTATCGCCGCGTCACACCCCGGTGGATCACCGACTATGCCGGGCGCCTCCTCTCACCCCTGCGCTCCAACACCCTCATCTACCGTCCGCTCGAATGAACAGGAGCCTGCTCATGGGTCTCGCAGGACCGCTATCAGCCATCTTTTCGGCATCATTTCCGCATCATTTCGGCATCTTTTTGACTGTAAATCAAAAATATTCCGGGAAAAGAGCCGATATGTAAAAAATTGTTACTATATTTGAGCCGTAATTGTCGGCTTACGGTATCGCCGCCCTCCGGCGTCGCCGTCAGCCGGTTATTTCCGTCTGAACTGTTAAAAGGACCGGCGACGGCACACGCAACCCTTCTCCGGCCCCGTGCTCCCAATTCTAACTATTTCTTATTTATGGAAACGCGTGATCTCAATCCCGGGGAAATTGTTCCCGAGGTTAATCCCACCCCCGCTGCTGCGGAATCTCTTGAATCTGAAAATCTTGTCGACAATGCCGACGCCATGAAAGTTGCAGTCGAAGCCTCCGACGCCCAAGTCAACGCCGAAGCCGTAGAAAACGCTATGTCGCAGAAAGCTTTTGAAAGCGAACTCAACACCAAAGACGAGGTGATGACACGCCTCACCGAGCTGGCCAAGGATGAATTCGTCAACGTCTCGCGCGAGGAAATCGCGCGTCTCAAACAGCGTTTCTACGCTCTGCGCAAGGCCGAACAGGAAGCCGAGATGGCTGCCTGGATTGCCGAGGGAAAGGATGTACAGGAATTTATCCCCGCCCTCGACCCGACAGAGGAGCAGTTCAAGGCACTCATGAACACTCTGCGCGAACGCAAAGCGGCCGCAGCAGCAGCCGAGGAGGAGAAGCGTCGCGAAAATCTCGAGCGCAAGCTTGCCCTCATCGAGGAGCTTAAGACCTTGTCGGCCGACACCGACAATGTCAACCGCGCGTTTCCCCGCGTAAAGGAAATTCAGTCCGAATTCAAGGAGATCGGCGAGGTGCCCCCCACCGATGCCACCGACCTCTGGAAGAACTATCAGGCTGCCGTGGAACAGTTCTACGATCAGCTCAAAATAAACAAAGACCTCCGAGACTATGACTTCCGCAAAAATCTGGAACTTAAACTGCTCCTGTGCGAGGAAGCCGAAAAGCTCCGCGACGAGGAGGATGTAAGCCTCGCCTTCAAACGTCTGCAAAACCTGCACGACGAGTGGCGTCAGACCGGGCCCGTGGCCAAAGAGAACCGCGAAGAGATCTGGGCACGATTCAAGGAGGCTTCAACCGAGGTCAACAAACGCTATCAGGCATTCTTCGAGGAGCGCAAGGCGCGCGAACTCGAAAACGAAAAAGCCAAAACCGAAATATGCGAACGCGTCGAAGCCTACGACTTCTCCAGCCTCAAGACCTACGCCGCATGGGATGAAATGACAAAGCTCATCCTTGCCGCCCAGGAGGAGTGGAAGAAACTCGGATTCGCCTCGCGCAAGGCTAACAACACCCTATTCACACGCTTCCGCGCCGTATGCGACAAATTCTTCACCCTCAAGGCCGAACACTACCGCGAGATGAAGGATGAGCTGGCCGCCAACCTCGCCAAGAAAACCGCTCTGTGCGAACAGGCCGAAGCCCTGCGCGAATCCACCGACTGGAAAGCCACTGCCGAAAAGCTCGTCAGCCTCCAGAAAGAGTGGAAGACCATCGGCACCGTGCCCAAGAAACACTCCGACAACATCTGGCACCGATTCCAGGAAGCCTGCGACACATTCTTCGAGCGCCGCAAGGCCAACCTCAGCGAAAGCCGTGTGGCCGAGCAGGCAAATCTCAAGGAGAAACGCGCCATCATCGAAGAGCTTAAGGCGATACCCCTCGACTCGCCCCGCGCCGAAACCATGCCCAAAGTGAAAGAGCTGCAGGCCCGCTGGCAGGCCGTGGGCCATGTGCCCATGCGCGACAAAAACAAGATCTACGACGAGTATCGCGCAGCCTGCGACGCCCTTTACAACCGTCTGGGCCGCGACCGCGGCAACCGCAGCCGTTTCGAGGACGTAATCAACGAAATGGGCAGCGACGAGCAGAAACTCTACCGCGAACGCGAGCGCATCCTCCGCGCCTACGAAATCAAGCGCAACGAACTGAAGACCTACGAGAACAACCTCGGCTTCCTCTCCTCCAAGAGCAAATCGGGCGACTCGATGGTCCGCGAGATGGAGCGCCGCATCCAGCGCATCAAGGACGATCTGGCAGCGATCGACGACAAAATCAAACTCATCGACTCCCGCCTCGCCAAATAATCCCGCCCAATCATTCCCTCCGGGGGGGGTGTGTCATAATTCAAACTTTCGTATAGACAGCATTCAGGCCATCAAAGTCTATACGAAAGTTTCACATTTTAAGAGCTTTACATAACAAGAGCTATTGGTCGAGGAGCGACGATAGCAGAGGATAGAGGTCTTCCTCCCTGACGATACCGAGAGTTCTGCGCAGGCGCCATTTGGCCTGCCTGACACTCTCGGGGCGTACATTCATCACTTCGGCGATTTCCTTGGTGCTCAGACCGATGGCAATATATCCCGCAAGCCGCAGTGCGGCGTCGCTGATTCGCGGCGACTTCTGTCTCAGTCGGCTGATAAACACGGGGTATTGCCGCGCGAAAAGCTCGATGAAATTATCCGAGCCAATCTCCGAGCCGAGACCGCGGCGGTCGAAGTCGAGCTGCAGAGCCATCTGCCGGTGGCGCGTTTCCTGCCTGATATGCTCGGCTTCGCTGCGCATAAGTCTCACAGCGCGGTAGCGGCGCAGCAGCAGCCACATGGCCAGCAACCACACAGCCACCGCGACCGACAGCCACACGGCCATACGCAGTCGGGCGCTGCGGCGCTCGGCGGCGGCACGGGCATCGATACGGGCTATGGCGTGCGACAATTCGAGATTTGCCACATTGTCAGAGCGCATTATGCCGGCCAGCGAATCAGCCGCGAGAGCATAGCTGCGATAGGCCGGCGCAGCAGCAGCCTCGCCCCTACACATTTCAATGCTGCGGGCTATACCTTTGAGTGCCTTGACCCGCAACGTGCCGGGAGCCAGACGGGGAAGCATTACTTTAAGACTGTCGGCCCAGCGCGCCGCCTCCATGCAGTTCTCGGCCGCGATGGCTTCATCGACCAGATAATAATAGACTTGGGGGAGAAGCCCGGCACGGTCGCCATCCCTTACGATAGAGGCATAGGCGGCATGGAGGGCGGCGGTGTCGCCGGCAAGTGTGCGTAGATTAAGATTGACAAGCTGACAGTTGACCGGCTCGCGCATATATGCCGTGTCGGCCTGCAACTCGCGGTTGAGCCGCGCGGCCTCCTCGTCGCGGTCCATGTCGGAGAGCAATGCCGCCCGGTTCATTTTGTCGTCGAGGAGGGCGAGTTGCGGGTCGATAAGCCGGTTGCATTCGGTGATTATCTCCAGATAGTGCAGGGCGCGGTCGTGGAGACCGGCGTCGCGCATCAGTTCCATAAGCTCGCGGTTGATATTGTAGATCATCTGCCGGTCATTGCGGCTGCGGAAATATCTGTCCTGATCGAGCTTGCGTTCATACCACCGTCCCGGAGGATAATCGGCTATATCCTCCCTGCGCCATTCGTTCATCCTTTCGATATATTCGCGGGTGGAAGGGGGAGCCACCACAGCAGCCGAATCGAGAAGTTCATAGCCGAGCGCCCGGTGTCTGCGGCGCAGTTCCAGCCGCCCCTGCCAATAGAGCAGGCGGCTCCTTATTTCAAGTTCCTTGCCCCGGGGAGGCACCACACTACGGCACTGCTTAATCAGGGCCGCGGTGGAATCGGGTCCGGCGCCATTCTGGAAGCTTAGCTCGATGGCACGCGTAAGCGAGTCGATCCGGGGCGACACGGTTTCCCACCCCGTGGGTTCCACAAACGCGGCATGAGAGTCACAGCCCGGAATGACTATGCAAAGCACAGCAGCTGCGAAATATGACAGAAGTTGGTATATTCTCATCAGCGGGAGGATTTCGGCAGCACAAAATTAGCCAAAGAGAAACGAAAGAGCAAATGCGGGCGGCGCAAAACGCCCCGCAGCCCGCCTGGCGCGACATCTACAAATCATCTACAGCTGTAGACGTCACTGCGTAGACGCTTTCACATATAGCATGAGGGCGCAGGGTCGCGCCACAAGAGTTAACTTTGGGCAAAATTTCCAAAACTTCTATTTATGAAAATTCTCAGATACATCACTGTTGCTCTCATGCTTCTCCAGGCTGCCGTCGCGCGGGCCGAGACAATCACTTCGGGCAATTTCCAGTATGAAATCGTTGAATTCATGGGCTACGACGAGGAGGAAGCCGTAGTGGTCGGTCTCGCCGAGGGGTTCGTGCCTTCGGGTCAGCTGGCATTCCCGTCAACGATAAAATACAACGGAAAGAACGTCAAAGTCGTAGGCATCGGCTGGTCGAATCACGCCGGCCACGAAGGTGACGCGCCCGTAATCGGCGGCCAGACAGGAATCACATCGGTAAAAATTCCGCGCTATATGCGTTTCATCGGCTGCCTCGAATTCAAGGATTGCCCCAATATCGAGCGCTATGAGGTGGAAAGCGGCGCCACCGTATACACCGTAAACGGCGATGCGCTGGTGGAAATCTCCGACAACAACGGCAAGGCCTATCACCGCCTGAAGCGCTATCCCTCGGCTGCAAAATCGCCGACTTATGTGGTGCCTGCGACGATCGACGGCATAGAGTTCGGAGCCTTCGCAGCCAACGCCCACCTCAAGAGAATTTATCTCGTGGGCGGCCAGAGGCTCGGCGAGTGCTGGCAATTCAACAATCGCAGCATCGAGGAGATCGACCGCTCCAACTCAACCGAATACCGCACCACCGACAACGGCGCCCTGCTCTACGGTTCAATCTTCACAGGCTTGTGTCCTGGCCGTGTCTACAAACGGTTCACCGTACCCTCAACTTGCCAATTTCTCTCATTGGGAGCCTTCTGCAACTCGCAGGTCGATGAGATTGTGCTACCCGAAAACCTTTCGCGTCAGGGTGCCAGCGCCAACCTATTCAGAGGGTCTACCGTCAAGAAAGTCACCTATAAAGGGGAAAAGCCATCGCACGTATGGGAGTGCGCCTTTATGGATTGCGCCAACCTCCGGAGCATAGAATTGGGCTACGTCTGGGAAGGCGAACTCGACATAATGACCTGCGCCTTCAAAGGGTGCACATCGCTTGCCACCGTCACTCTCGAAGAGGGCACCAAAGATATCAACATCGACAGCCGCGCCTTTGAGGATTGCCGCAGTCTCACGGCATTCCCGCTGACCTCCAAGATGAAAATCAAACATCTTGTCTATCGGGAGTTTGCAGGTTGCGAAAGTCTCACATCGTTCTCATTCGGCGCTGTCAGCAACTGGAACTTCTCTAAGGGATACAATTTCGCCGGTTCGGGGCTGAAAGAGGTGCACTGGCCTACCGGCGAGGCCGTGATACCCGTGGGATGCTTCGCCGACTGCCGCCAGCTCCGTCGCGTCTACCTCAAGAACACCACCACCGACATCTACGGCGACGCATTCGCCCGCACGGGAATTCAGGGTCTCAACATGATGGGTGTCGACTGGTGGTCGCGCAGCGCATTCAGCGAATGCCCCGATCTGATACGGCTCTATTTCCCCGACAACGGCGCCATTGTGTGGTATAACACCGTGGACTTCATCACCGAGTCGCCCCAGATCGTTGTCAACAATCCTAAAATCCGCGGTCTCGAAAATCAACAGGAATGGCCCGACGTGGCCTCGCTCTATATCGCCATGGTCAACGGCGGAACCCCCATAGGCAACGGCTGGCGCACCGTCTACGTGCCCGGCGGCGCTACTGAACTCTACAGTCAGTTGACCCAGAACGAGGTCAAGGAGATGTACACCTGCGAAGCCATCCCCTCGCAAGGCTCGGTAACCCTCACGCCAACGACCAAAGATATCAAAATCACATCGGTGACCATAGAAGGAGAGGAGGCCGTCCGCTCGGGCAACACCTTCAGCATCGGACGCCCGATTCCGGGCAACACCCTCGATTTCACCGTCAGCTACACCGCCTTCGGCAACCCTATGACGTCGGTCTACACCGACTTCTACGCCGCCCTCGACGATATCTTTGCCGACGACACCTCCGCCAACGCCGACGAACAATGGTTCACCATCGACGGCATCCGCATCGACCCCGCCTCAGCCGCCCCGGGCATCTACATCCGCCGGTGCGGAGGCAAAACCGAGAAGCGCCTGATCCGGTAAGCACTTATTTTTGTCTGATTTGTTGGGAAAAACAAAAATTATAAGTAACTTTGCAGAGTTTTTCCGACCCAACAGCCGCGGGCGCGTTGCTCCCGGGGCCGTTTTGCGACGGCAAACTGCTTGATTATCTATCATTTAACACCTTTCACCAGTGGGAAAGTTCAGCGAATTCAACATCGCACTGAAGAGCATGCCCGAAGGGGAACACAAATTCCGGTTCCACCTCGACAAGCAGTTCTTCAAAAACATGGAAAGCGCCGACATCCGTGATGCCGATGTCAGCGTCGACCTCGCTGTGGTGTATCGCAACGGCGTCTACGACCTCACATTCACATGCTCCGGCACCGTGACTGTGGCTTGCGACCGCTGCCTCGACGACCTCGAGCTGCCGATTGAATCGGCCTACCACGTGACGGTGAAATATGGCGACGCTTTCCGCGACGACTCCGACGAACTCATCGAGATTCCCGAAACTGACAGCTCGCTCAATGTGGCCTACATGATTTTCGACACAGTGTCGCTGGCCATCCCCATCAAGCATGTACACCCGTTGGGAAAATGCAACCGCGCCATGAGCTCGCTCCTGAAAAAGCACCGCGCCCACGCCCCTGGCGATGCCGATGCCGAACTTGAGGACTCGCTCATCGACGAAATGGAATCAGGCATCGACACCGCAGCCGACCTGCCGGCAGCCGACTCCGACGCCCCCTCCGATCCCCGATGGGATGCTCTGAAAGATTTCGACGCCGACAAATAACCCCTGAAGCCGGCGTCCGATCAACATAACGCCCGAAAGGGCATGGGTTCCATGACCCGCCAACAGATAAAACAACAACAAAGAGATAAAAGAAAATGGCACATCCTAAAAGACGTCAATCCAAGACCCGCACCGCAAAGCGTCGTACTCACGACAAAGCCGCTATGCCCACTCTGGCCCTCTGCCCCAACTGCGGCGCATGGCACGTTTACCACTGCGTATGCCCCGAATGCGGCTTCTACCGCGGTAAATTAGCTATCGAAAAAGACGCCGTTGTCTAACCTCCCGGAGGTTTCGGCTCTTTCGAAAGGGCTGCCTGACCATTGGGCAGCCTTTTGACTCTTATACACTTCAACAATCTCACAATCCCCGCCATGCCCAACGCAATTATCACAGGGATAGCCTCATACGTGCCCGACGACATTCTCGACAACGAGATGCTCTCGAAAATGGTCGACACCAACGACGAGTGGATCACCACCCGCGTCGGCATCAAGGAGCGCCGCATTCTCAAAGAGCCTAAAGGCTCCTCGTTTCTCGGCATCAAAGCCGTTGAAAAGCTCCTGGCCGACACCGGCACCAACCCCGACGAAATAGAGCTGCTTATCTGCGCCACCTCCAACCCCGACTACCGTTTCCCCTCCACGGCATCGGTAATCTGCCACGGCACAGGGCTGAAAAACGCTTACGCCTACGATATTCAGGCCGCATGCGCCGGTTTTATCGTAGCCCTCGAGGATGCCGCAGCTTACGTCAAGAGCGGTCTCCGCAAGAAAGTAATCGTTGTCGCAGCCGAAAAGATGTCGTCGATGGTCAACTACAACGACCGCGCCACTTGCCCCCTCTTCGGCGACGGTGCCGCATGCGTGCTCGTTGAACCCACCGACGAAAAGGATATGGGCGTGCTCGACGCCGTGTTCCATGTCGACGGCTCCGGTCTGGAGCACTTGGTGATGTGGGGCGGCGGCTCAGCCGAGCCCACCACTCAGGAAACCCTCGACGCCGGCAAGCACTTCCTCTATCAGGAGGGGCGCAACGTCTACAAGAACGCCGTTACCGACATGTACACCTCCACCCTCGACGTGATGAAGCGCAATGGCCTCACCGGCGAGAACATCGACTGGTATGTGCCCCATCAGGCCAACCTCCGCATCATCGAGGCTGTAGGCTCGCGCGTGAAAATCCCCGAAGAGAAAGTTCTGGTCAACATCCAGCACTACGGCAACACATCGGCCGCCTCGATCCCCCTCTGTCTCGACGAATACAAAAGCCGGCTCAAAAAAGGTGACAAGATTGTCCTCACCGCCTTTGGCGCCGGATTCACCTGGGGCGCGATGTATCTCGTCTGGGCCATCTGACCCCGCCGGGACTCTACATGTCAGCCCAAATGAAAAATTTTCACAAAAACAGCATCTTTTATGGTGCTGTTTTTGTTTAAATTTGGAACACCTAAACAAGAAAAGCTATGAGCGACAATAAAACCTCCCATCCCACTTTCAGCGAAGTCATCGCCGAAAGCTTCCCCGACAACAACTCCGGCGCTAAGCCCGACGTGAAATCAGTGGAGGAAATAATAAAAGACCCCGAAGGTCAGGCTCCCGCCGTGAAGGAGGGACACAAGGCCGGATTCGTAAATATCGTGGGCAACCCCAACGTGGGCAAATCGACTCTGATGAACGACATGGTGGGCGAGCGAGTGAGCATCATCACCTCAAAGGCGCAGACCACACGCCACCGCATCATGGGCATCGTCAATTCTCCCGACTATCAGATTGTGTTCTCCGACACCCCCGGCGTGCTGAAGCCCAACTACAAGCTTCAGGAGTCGATGCTCAATTTCGCCGAAGGCGCCCTCACCGACGCCGACGTGCTTCTCTACGTCACCGACGTGGTGGAAAACCCGGAGAAAAATGCCGACTACCTGGCCAAAGTGGCAAAAGAGAAAGCGCCTGTGCTGCTGGTCATCAACAAAATCGACCTGCTCAAAGGCAACAGCGACCTCGACGAGATTGTCAACCGCTGGAAAACCATCCTCCCCAACGCCGAGATTTTCCCAATTTCGGCCAAAGAGGGGTTCAACACTTCCAGCCTGATGGCGCGCATCGTGGAACTGCTTCCCCCCTCGCCCCCCTACTTCGGCAAAGACGCCCTCACCGACAAACCCGCCCGATTCTTTGTCACTGAAATCATCCGCGAGAAAATCCTGCTCAACTACGACAAGGAGATCCCCTACTCGGTGGAGGTGCTCGTGGAAAAATTCGAGGACAAGGAGCACTCGATCCACATCATGGCCACTATCTACGTCGAGCGCGATTCTCAGAAAGGAATCCTCATCGGCAAAGCAGGCTCAATGCTGAAAAAAGTGGGCCGCGAAGCCCGCAAGGATATCGAGACATTCTTCGGCAAAAGCGTTTACCTCGAGCTGTTTGTGAAAGTAGAGCCCAACTGGCGCAACCGCGAGAACAAGCTCAAAGCTTTCGGCTACATCGAATAATCCGCCCTCGGCGGCAGCTTGCGGAGCGGTGTATTTCGCCGCTTCGCTTTTTTTTCGTAAATTTGCACCATCGTTTCAGCAACTTCTTAATCTACTGATATGAGTCAGCTTGTAGCTATCGTAGGGCGCCCCAATGTGGGCAAGTCCACCCTCTTCAACCGCCTCACCGAGTCGCGTCAGGCCATCGTAGACCCCACGGCCGGCACCACCCGCGACCGCCAGTATGGCAAAGTGGAATGGGGTGGCCGCGAATTCTCGATCGTCGACACCGGCGGCTGGGTGGTCAACTCCGACGACATCTTCGAAGAGGAAATCAACAAACAGGTAGCCGTGGCCATCGAGCAGGCCGACGAGGTGATTTTCGTGGTCGACGCAAAGAACGGCGTCACCGACCTCGACGATCATGTGGCCGAAATCCTCCGCAAATCGCGCAAGCCCGTGCTCCTGGTGGCCAACAAAGTCGACTCAAACGAGTGGATTTACAACGTGCCCGAGTTCTATAGCCTCGGTCTGGGCGATCCCTATCCCGTATCGGCGGCCAACGGTTCAGGCACCGGCGACCTTCTCGACGAAATCGTCAGAAAACTGCCCGAGCCTACCGACACCGGCGAGGAGCTTGAGGAACTACCCAAATTCGCCATCGTAGGACGTCCCAACGCCGGCAAATCGTCGCTGATCAACGCTTTCATCGGCGAAGACCGCCACATCGTCACCGACATCGCCGGCACCACCCGCGACAGCATCTACACCCGCTACAACAAATATGGCTTCGACTTCTACCTTGTCGACACCGCCGGCATCCGCAAGAAACAGAAAGTCAACGAAGACATCGAGTATTACTCGGTGATCCGCTCGATCCGCGCCATCGAATCGTCGGATGTGTGCATCCTCATGATCGACGCAACGCGCGGCATCGAGGCTCAGGACGCCAACATCTTCTCGCTCATACAGAAAAACAAGAAGGGACTGGTGGTCTGCGTCAACAAATGGGACATCGCCGAGGACAAATCCATCAAGGCGCAGAAACATTTCGAAGAGGCTATCCGCAACCGGTTCGCGCCATTTACCGATTTCCCGGTGATTTTCTGCTCGGCACTCACCAAGCAGCGCATCTTCAAAGTGCTCGAAACCGCAGTCGACGTCTACAAGAACCGTCGTCGGCAGGTGCCCACCTCGCAGCTCAACAAGGTAATGCTCGAGGCCATCGCCAACTATCCCCCGCCCGCCAACAAAGGCAAATATGTAAAAATCAAATATGTGAGCCAGCTCAAAGGCGCTTTCGTACCCACCTTCATCTTCTTCTGCAACCTCCCGCAGTGGGTCAAGGAGCCTTACCGCCGCTTCCTTGAGAACCAGATCCGCGAGCACTGGGATTTCAACGGCACCCCCGTCAACATATTCATGCGCGAAAAATAATCTAATTCTTTTCGCCGAAGTCAACTTTCAGAGGGGTTTCACGGTTATATCTAATGAACATCGCGGCGCGGCACATGTCCGCGCCACGTTTTTCAACATCAAACCGTAAAAACTAAAATTTCTCTGAAATGGCTAACACTAAATCTATTAAAGGCACCCAGACCGAAAAACTGCTGGGTCTGTCGTATGCGGCCGAGTCTATGGCCTATTCCCGCTATACATTCTATGCCGCCCAGGCCGACAAGGAAAAATATTTCCCCATCGGTGAAATCTTCCGCGAAACCGCCGCCAACGAGCTGCGCCACGCCAAAGTATTCTTCAAATTCCTTGAAGGCGGCAAAGTGGCATTCACTCCCGACATCGACGCCGGCATCATCGGCGACACAGCCAACAACCTGAAAACCGCAATCGAAGAGGAGAAAAACGAAGGCTTCGAAATGTATACCAAGGCTGCCAAGGTGGCCAAAGAGGAGGGATTCCCCGAAATCGCCGCCCACTTCCTGGCTATCGCCAAAATCGAGAAGCACCACCACGCCCGCTTCGAGCGCTATCTCCATCAGGTAGAGACCGGCACAGTGTGGAAACGCGAGAAACCCATCAAATGGAAATGCCTCGTCTGCGGCTACGTCTACGAAGGCACCGAACCTCCCGCCGAATGCCCCGCATGCGACCATCCCCGCGAGCACTACATGGCTATGGGCGAAGCCGACAACTAATTCAGTTCAAGTCACCGATATAAAACACAAAGAATGAGGGTGTACCAAAATTCAGTTTTTTGGTACACCCTCATTTTCAGACCGCCGCCCAACACCGATACCATACGTTTGTGAAGGCGTTGGGAGAGGCCTATTGAACGGCGGTTGTGGGGAGGCGGCATTCTTGCCGCCTATCTAATCTGGCTATAAGTTCTATTGTAGCTTAAACGGCGGCAGAAATACTGCTACCGAGATCAGCGTAGCAGTTCGCGTAGCTTGCGCAGTTGGCGCAGTTCGTCGTCGCTATAGGTCGATTTCGTGGTGCGCGGAGCACTGGAACGGGAGAACGTCTGGAAGTCGCAGCGACTTTCGAGCAGTTCCTCGGTGTCGTCGGGGAGAGCCGAAAAGAAGTCATAGCCGGTGGCGGCCTCCACTTCGTCGACACTGACAGCCGCCTCCTGCATGCCACCTTCCACATAGCCGTTAGGCATAATGAATCCGATGGCATATGGTCGCTCGGCTTTGGGTGCGAGTATCACCTTGAAAAAGCGTTGCGGCACAGCCACACCCGTCTGCCCTATCCGGGCGGCGGGTCCCGGCTTGTCGAAGATGGGGCCGCAGATGATAATCAGAGATTCATCCTCGCGTGCTTTGGTGCGGCACTTCTCTTCAAGTTTCTCCCACGCCCCGCGGTTGAGGTCGGGCGACTGGGGGCACATGTTGGTCATATAGAATGATTCACGCATGGCCTGCACATGCCATTTCATATCGCCTGCCGGAGCCATGTGGCCACGGTCGTAACCCGAGTTGCGATAGTCGGTCGGCAGAGCCGAACCGGGTACATTCTCGTCGGCCATGAAATTATCAGTGCGCGGCACAGTGCCGTTGGCCTCCTCGCGTGTAAGCTCCCACACCACATAATTGGGATCGTGGGTGTCGCGGTTAAACGACACGGTCATGCCGGTATACTCCACCATCTGCTGCCGCAGGCCCGAGGGGGTCTTCACCTCCATAAGATCTTCCGCAGGAACCGTGATGTTGCCGCCTGGCTGTTCATCGGGTTCGGGATAAGGTTCGGCCGGGTTTGACGAACTGCATGAAGCGAGCAGCTGGCCGGCTGCCGCCGCCATAGCGAACACAAGATAAACGGCGGTGCGGCGAGCCGTTTTTGTCATTAGGGTGTTGAATCTGAAAGTCATAGGTCAAAACAGGGCGCCCCCAAAACAGAGGCGCCCTTTTTAGATTATAGTTTACGTTCGGGCTGCGATGCCCGGCCATAACACATTAACGGAATCAGAGGATGGAAGCGACATTGAAGTTCTTGAACTCGAGATCCTTGGCTGCCCGGGCAGCAAGAGTGCGGTCGAGTTTCACAGCCTGACGGAGGTTGTTCTGAACCATCTTGTCGTTGTTGGTGCGGGCGCCGAGCACAGCGGTAAGATAGTAGGTCACGGCATCGGGATTGTTGATTGCACCGAGGGTCGATTTGGCCTTGCTGTAATCCTTGTTGAGGATCTGGGCGAGAGCGGCGTTGTTGGTCTTGGCTGAGCCGAACGACTTAACGGCGTTGTTGACGTCGCCTGTCATGAGGTAATATGTGCCCATGGCGTCGCCGAGTTCATTCAGTCCGGCAGCGGAACCGAATTTCTGGTTGGCGGCGCGGTAATCTTTGTTGACCAGCGAGATAAGACCCTGGTTCATCTGAGGCTCGGCAGCGGCGGGATTGAGGCGGGCAGCCTGAGCGAAGCTCTTCTGGGCGGCTGCATAGTCGCCGGCAACATACTGAGTGAGACCGAGGTCGTTGTATACGCGGTAGTCATCGGGATACTGGCTGACAGCCTTCTTGTAGGCAGCCATCTTGTCGGCGTTGTTGTCGCAGAGGTTTGCTGCATAGAGCATCTCCTCGACATTGAGTTTCGAGGGGTCGTTGGCAAGGAGGTTGCGGATTTCATCGTCGCTCTTGCCGATTACGTTGATCGAAGCGGTGATGCGGCTCTTACGCAGCTGGGGAAGAATCTGGTCGGCGAGCTGATCGAAAATCGAGGAGAGGTTGCGGATCTCCTGTTCGCGCTGCTCGGGGTCTTTATACATCGAGAGAACCGACAGGATAAGCTCTTTGTCCTGAATGTTGCTGGCGGCAACAAGTTTCTGGAAGCCTTCCCAGTCCTCGGGAGTGAAGTTGGCGGTAAGTTCGCCGAACTCTGTCACCTTGTCTTTCTTCATGCGGTCTTTCAGGAAAGCCTGAGTGGTCTGCTCGCGCTTTTCGGCCAGTTTGGTGTTGAAATCGAGCGAACCTTCGGGCGAAGCATACGAGGAGATGTTCACCTCGGCAAGCTGCAGGGTTGAATCGCCCTGGGTGGCGATCATCTTCTCGCTCAGACGGCCCATTTCCGAAGTTATGGTCTGGTTGGCGCGTACATTGGCCTGATTGATCAAGAAGTGGATGTCAGCGTCATATTTCTCGTTGATGATGCGCTGGAATTTGTCGGGAGCGAGTGCGGGGTTGACAGTGCCGGCGTCGGCGAGAGCGGCGGTTGCCACAACGCCATCGGCCACCGTCACACGGGGAAGCACATACTGTTTGCTACCCTGCTGAACTGTGAAAGCCAGCTCGAGCTGCGATTTGAGCATCACGGGGTCGAAATTATACATCACGGGGATCGTGACGTTGCCGCCCTGGTCATAGCTGACAACGGGAGAGTTGCCGCGCACCTTCTCGCCCTGGAATGAATAAGGCTGGGATGCGACTTCGCCACCTTCATAGGTAAGATAAGGAGTTACAGTCACCTGAGCGTTCTTTACAAAGAACTTGGCAGGGATGTTGGCGGTGACAGTGGCGGGCACCTTGTCGCCTACCACTTCAAGAGGATTAGGATTTACTGTAAAATAATCTGCCTGAAAAGGGCTGAGCTTTTTGGAGCAGCCTGTAAGCATCATCAGGGCAGCGCCGGTAGCAAGCGCAAAGCCCGAAAAACGGGAGGATGTTGACATGATGACAATTAATGGTTTGAATTTATAGTGCAAATATACTCAATTTTTCATGTACCGACGCCTCCGATTTCAATTTTTATCTGTAATTTTGGTTATAAAGAGCGGCCATATTGTTAAATAAGGTTAATTTCAAAATCGTTGCAATATTGTGTTTCGGATGTAACACAAGTGTAATAACAGCGCACTAATTTTGCAACGTAATCCGATGGCATCCGCCTGGTGATTGCAACCAACCAAGTTAACAGCACTTAAATCACCATACCAAAAAAGCACAGTCTACAATTCATAGTATTAGAGCAAAGTAAATTAAAGATACATCATTATCCCAAAAAACGGGTCGTCGCGACTGACGCCCCGTTTTTCTTTTTCGGTAAACACAATATCTATAACTGATCGTATGCTATAACAGGCTCTCCTGTTATCTGTTCATGTCCATAAGATATTGAAGAGCCGAGAACTACATTTGTTAAAGTCTCGCTCCCAAAATTTCAATAATTTTTAGCCTCTATCTCGAAGAAGCTGCGTTTATGGTGGCAGACCGGACAAACTTCAGGCGCTTTCTTGCCGATATGGATATGTCCGCAGTTGCGGCAGATCCACACTGTGTCTCCCTCGCGCGAGAAGACAATGCCCTCCTCGATGTTCTGAAGCAAACGGCGGTAGCGCTCCTCATGGTGTTGCTCGATAGCTGCCACGGCGCGGAAACGGAAAGCGATTTCAGGGAAACCCTCGGCCTCGGCTTCCTCAGCCATCTTGGCGTACATCTCGGTCCATTCGAAGTTCTCGCCTTCCGCAGCTGCGCGCAGATTGTCCATAGTGTCGCTGATCTCGCCGCCATTGAGCAGCTTGAACCAGAGTTTGGCATGCTCCTTCTCGTTGTTGGCTGTCTCTTCGAAAATTGCGGCGATCTGCTCGTACCCGTCTTTACGCGCCTTGGACGCGAAATATGAATACTTGTTGCGGGCCATAGACTCGCCGGCAAACGCCTCCTGAAGGTTACGTTCGGTCTTTGTTCCTTTCAAATCTTTCATTTTAGTAGTGTTTATTGGGTGAATAAGTTTTTACGATAATTCCGTTTCATTGTCAGCATTTTCAGAGCAGTCAGGGCAAAGCCCCTTGAAGAAGACATTCACATTGTCGCAATTAAATCCCTCCGGGGTCACCGGAAGGGGACTGCTTAAAGGAATGTCGAAAATACGATGACATCTCCTGCACATGAAATGGGCATGAGGAGGATCGGTAGGCGTGTCGTATCTGGTGGAATCAGACAATATGTCGATATCGTTGACCAGACCTTTCTCTGCAAGAAGCCTTACATTGCTGAAAACCGTGGTCCGCGACAGCATGGGGTTATCTTTAACAAGATTCGCATAAATTTCATCGGCTGTAGGATGACATTTGTCGGCCGATACATATTCCAGTATGGCAAGTCGCTGCACAGACGGCCGTATACCCGCGTCGGCGAGCATCTTCATCAGTTCTGTCTTACTGTAAGCATGCTTCATCTGAATTAATATCAATATTGAACTGAGTGCAAAATTATAATAATTCCGCAAATAATCCAAATCAGGAGGGAAAAATTTTCCTGACTTGGTCAATTTTTGTGTGATCAAAGCAAAATTCGCCTGATGTTTCCGGCATTCCCGTTAAGACTGCATCACTTAAGGCCGCATTCCTTGATCGAGGGAAAGGATCGGGGTGATTTCCTTGAAGGCGAATGTGCGGAGGAGACCTGAGCGAAGGCGGAGCGTGAGAGGGCCGTCATCGGCCACCGACACTATCGCGGCCTCAAAAACATCATTATCGGCTTGGGATGTCTCGGCATCGGCAACAGAAGCATAGTCAGTACACGCCTGCCCGGCAGACAAACGCTGCGCGGTGGGAGCAGGCGCCAGCGAGGGGATAAGCGCACGCCACAGATAATATCCCTCTGCCCGCCACAGGCGCCGGCGATATTCACTGTCGAGAGCAGTCGTGGCATCCGTTGCAATCATTGCGTCGAGCCGTCGCAGCGAATGGGCAAGGCACTCCACGAGCACGCTTTCAGCTGTCAGCAGGCTGATGGATCTGCCTGAGAACTGTATCAGCGATCCGGGATTGGGCGCAGGAGAAGTGAACTCGCGCTGATTTACGTTAAGGCCTATGCCGATTGTTGTGTGACCGATGCGCGGCTCCATATCCACGGCGGTCTCGATGGAATTCTCGATAAGGATACCGGCGATTTTCCGATCAGCGATGTATATGTCGTTGGGCCACTTTATCTCTACCGGCGGATGAGTGCCGGCAGAACGGAGCAACCCCTCTACAGCCTCAGCCACGGCCACCGTCACCGCCTTCGAAATCAGGAACTGCCGCCGCGGCGCTATCATACTTTCGGGACGGAAAACCATCGAAAGGAGCAGGTTTTTGCCTGCCTGCGACTCCCAGCTGTTGCCTCGCTGCCCCCGTCCGCCGGTCTGAAATCGGGCGGTGACATAGGAATACGACGGCAGCAACCCGTCAGACAACAGCCGGCGAAGCCACGAGGAGGTGGAATCCACCTCCTCGAGATGATAAACCTGAGGATGCGGGACGGCGCCTGTCACAGCCTCTCAGTCGGGGATATTGACGGTGAGCAGACGCGAATTGTCGGCAGGATCGACGGTGATTTTCACCACCACCGTATCATCGGGCAGCAACGCCTCGATGCGTTCGGGCCACTCGAGCAGACAGAGGGCGCCGGAGTCGAAATAATCCTCAACGCCGATTTCCAGCGCCTCGTCTACCGACTCCAGCCTGTAGAGGTCGAAGTGATAGATCAGTTCGGCAGTGGTGTCTGAGCGATATTCATTGATTATCGAGAACGATGGTGAATTGGCCTCCTCGGGATCGACGCCGAGTTGCTCCACAAGTGCGCGGATAAATGTGGTTTTTCCGGCACCCATTTCACCGTGAAATGCATAGACGGTCTCGTCGCCCATCAGGGAGGCAAATTCGCGGGCGGCAGCGGGCAGCCCCTCGATTGATTTGATGCGGATTTCGTGCTTCATATCTTAAGTAAAAGCTTTGCTTATAGATCGGAGTTTATTAAGTCGGAGTTTATTATTGGTTGCGGCGCGGCATTGGAGCCGGCGGGATGTCAGCGCGGCGTAAGTGTCACCAACGGCACAAGCATCTCCTCCATGGAGATACCACCGTGCTGGAAGGTATCGGCATAGTACTGAACATAGTAACCGTAGTTGTTGGGATAAGCAAAAAAGTCGTTGTTGAGTGCGAAGATATATGTCGACGAGATGTTGGGCGACGGCAGACCGAACTGTCCCGGGTTCTTGATCTCATATACCTGCTTGCTGTTGTAGCCCAGATTCTTGCCCACCTTGTAGCGGAGATTGGTGTTTGTGTTGCGGTCGCCGACTACTTTCACGGGATTGTCTACGCGGATGGTGCCGTGGTCGGTGGTGAGCACCACCTTGCATCCCGCGCGCGCGATAAGTCTGAAAAGCTCAAGCGCAGGCGAATGGCGGAACCACGACTCGGCAAGCGACCGGTAGGCAGCATCGGTGCGAGCCAGCTCGCGTATCATTCGGCTCTCGGTGCGGGCGTGCGAAAGCATATCTATGAAATTGAGCACCACCACATTGAGATCGTAGTCGCGCAGATTGGCAAACTCGCGCACCAGCCTGGCCGCGCTGTCGGAATCGTTGATTTTGTTATATGAGAAGCGGAAGTTGCGCCGGAACCGTTTCAGCTGGGTCTCCACCAGCTCGCTTTCGTTGAGATTCTTACCCTCCTCCTCATCTTCGTCGACCCACAGATGGGGAAACATGCGGGCGATCTCCACCGGCATCAGTCCGGAGAAGATGGCGTTGCGGGCATACTGTGTGGCCGTCGGGAGTATCGAAGTGTAGAGCTGCTCCTCCACCGTGAAATAGTCGGCAAGAAGCGGTTTGACCGAAAGCCACAGATCGAGACGGAAATTGTCTATTACCACAAAAAACACCTTCTCTCCCTCATCCAGCAGAGGCATCACCGACCGGCGGAACACCGTGTCGGACATCACAGGGTGGCTGTCGGTGGTCACCCACTGCTGATAGTTGCGGCGGACAAATTTGCAGAATTCCGACTCTGCCTCGGTGCGCTGCATTCTCAGCAGCTCATCCATATTGGTATCGGCGGCAGCCAGACGCAGTTCCCACCCAACAATCTTCTCATAGACGGCATACCATTGCTCTATGGAGTCGGCACTGTTGATCATCTGAGAAATCGAGGGAAACTCTCGGCGATAAGCGTCGGCGGCGGTCTCGCTTACCAGCCGATCGCTGTGGAGGTTGCGCTTGATCGACATCAGAATCTGCATGGGATTTACCGGTTTGATCAGGTAATCGGCGATCTTGTTCCCCACGGCCTGATCCATGATATTCTCCTCCTCGCTCTTGGTGATCATGATCACGGGCGTCTGCGGCGATATTTCCTTCACACGCTGCAAAGTCTCCAGCCCGGTGAGACCGGGCATGTTTTCATCAAGAATCACCAGATCGAAGTGACGCGAGGCCACAAGCTCGAGGGCGTCGCGGCCATTGTTGACCGTCACCGGCTCGTAGCCTTTCGATTTAAGGAAGAGGATGTGGGGCTTCAGGAGATCAATCTCATCATCGGCCCACAGGATATTGTAGTCGCTCATCGTAATGCGTAAAAAATCATTCAAACAGCGGATCGTCGCCCTCGCTCCCTTCGGGATATTCCGGCAATGCGGGCTTCTGCGGTGTAGGCGGTGCCGGCACCGCAGGCTTGGGAGTTTCCGGTGCTTTCTGCGGTTCCGGCACCAGCTTCTTCGGCGCTTTTGGTACGGGCTTAACAGGTACTTTTGGTGCGGGAGCCACAGGTGCGGCAACAGAATCAGCAGCAGACGTGGTAGCCTCTGGTTCTTCGTCAGCCGCAGGCTGATCGTCGGCGGCGGGAATCTCTTCATCGGGTGGAAGTGTCTCGCTGTCGGTCTGTTCCTGATCGGGGGTGAAGCCTTCGGGAACTTCACCTGGCGGCTCATGTTCGAAGAAATCCGAGGGGAGCACTCGTTCCTGGGTGTCGGTGTAGGTCTTGTCGCGCATGTAATTGAAATAGGTCTCGAACGAACTGCCGCTCTGCAGCAGCGTGTCGAAATTCTTCTCGGAAATCACCAGCGGACGCACCTCGGGCGGCAGTTTCAACGTCTGCGAGGCATTGAGCACCTTCAGATAGTGGTTAACCTCGTTAAGGTTATCGAATCCCTTGACTATCAGCAATCCCAACCGCCCGAAATTCATCTGCTCGAGGTCGAAATCCTTCACCACGAACGATGAGAAATTGTGGCGCGCCACATCGAAAAGGAGCGCGTTGGGGCTGATGACATCCGTAGGATAGAGAAACACCAGCAGCTGTCGCTGCGACGGATCGAGTTCAAACTTGACAGCCGATGTATCGACAGGCAGGGAGTCGTTGCCCAGCCTTATATCCCACAGCATGCCGCGCATGTTGCCCGCGCCGGCCATGAGCTTACGCCCCTCGGCAAGCCCCTTGAGGTAGGAAGAGGCATATTCGGTGAGGTCGGTGTCAGGATAACGTTCGAGCATCTGCATCAGTATCTGCTTGAATTCCTCGGGCTTATGGTCGGTGACACATGTAAGAGCCTCCAGAAACATGAATTTGGGCATCAGTTTCGAGAGCGGGAAATCATTCGACACCTTTGCGTAGATTTCGTGCACGCGGGCATTGTTGTTGTCGAGATATGCCTCGAGCGCCTGATCGTAGTATCGGTTCTCATTCTCCGCCATGCGGCGCAGCGAACCGATATAGTCGGGATCGCGCAGCGCCATGCCATATTTCGAATCGGGGAACTCGCTGAGAATCAGCTGCCGGTAGCGTTCGGCCTTGACGGTATCGCCCGCACGCATAAACATAAGATAGAGATTATAATATGTGTCGAGGCGGTAGATATTGTCGGGGTAGCGGGTGAGCAACGACTGGAATTCCCCCTCTGCTGCGGGGAAATCCTCCATTTTGTCCTTGAGTATCACACCCATATTGTACAGACCCTCCTGAATGATGTCGTTGGCGGTCTGCTTCTCGAGGTCGGTGCGGGGAATCTGTTTGAGATAATATTCGGGGAAGTGAGGATCGTTCTCCTTTTTGAGGGTTTCCTCGTCGGGCGCTGCCACGGTGTCGGCGGGCATGTCATCCCCCTCGGCACCCTCCTCGGCTTCCTCCGTGGCGGGGGCGCCGAAATCGTTGAAATTGAATGTCTGTTTGTTGCGACGTCGCCAGTCATCCTCGAGTTTTCGGTTGCCCCACCGGCGCTGGAATTCGGTGCGGCCCGCATTTTTCGTGGCCGTGTTGTAGAAATACCATGAATCATCTCCGTTGTTCATGGTAAACACCTGATTGTTCTGGTCGGTGAGGTTGTTTTTGTTGCGGTTGGCCATATACTCCTCGCGGGCGGCACTTTCGGCTTCCTCCTTTTCCTTCTTTTTCAGTTGATCGATAATGTTGTCAATCACCTTGTTAAGCTGATCGGGAGACATGGCCGACAGCCGCAGCAGCGAGTCCTGCAACTCCACATTCTGCGAATACACCGCCAGCTCGTCGAGGATGTCGCTGCGCCGTTTCAGTATGGAATAGCCGGGATAAGTCTCGGGGATCTGAGGGAGAGCCTCGGCATAGCATGGCTGCGCCTTGGCATATCGCCGGTTGTCGTAATAGAGACCGCCGAGGGTGATTTGCGCGAGCGCCTTGTCGATGCCGCTGCGGGTCGATTTTTCCACGGCAAGCTCATAATTCTCTATGGCGTGGAGGGTGTCGCCGCGCGAGAGGTAAAGATTGCCGATGGCATAGTAAATCTGGTCGAGATAATCTTTGTTGCGGTCGTAGCGGGTCATGCGCCGCAACGCCTTAACCTCCTTGGTGATATCGTTGCCGGCAAACACTTCGCTCTGCTTTATGCGGGCGTTGAATTTGGTGCGGTAGGTGGCCGCCGACGACGATCCGGCGGCCTGAAATGCCTTGTAGGCCTCCTCTTTGCGTCCGGCCCGCGACAGCACCTGCCCTAAGAGAAAATTGAGACGCACCTTCTGAGGTTTCGACACATATTTCAGAGCCTTGCGAAGCATTGCGGCCGCCTCGTCCCACTGCTGCTCCTTGATCATGAGTTCGGCACGCGCGGTATAATATAGTTCGCGCGACGATTTGGTGGTCAGCTCAGTGTCGGGTTTGATGCGATTGATGATGGTTTCGGCCTCGAAAAGCCAGTCCATGGCCAGATATGAGCGCGCCTCCCACAGACGAGCCTCCACAACTGTTTTGGGAAGCCACGAAAAGTGGCGCGAGATATAATAAAATGTGGAAGCCGAACCGAGGAAATCGCCGTTGAGATACTGGCTGCGGCCCATCATCATCCAGGCATTGTGCAGGAAAGGATTATACTCCTCGCGCTTCATCCACTCGCGATAGGCGGGCGACGACTGCTTGCCGGGCTGTTTGCGCGGCTTTTTCTTGATGCTGCGCAGCTGGATGGCCTTCTGCGCCTTCTCGATCGAACGGTCGAAATTCCCCTTGGGCTGCGGTGCCTTGGGATTGGAATGAGCCTCGGCGGGGTGGATATAGAGCAGGTCGGAATAGTCGTCGGCATAGCTCTCCTCCATCTCTTTCAGAGTCTCCTTGTAGTGGGTGTCGCCGTTGAAATAGATGTTGTAGCGCGTGATGAACGCCTGATATTTGCGGGTAGCGGCGTTGTTTTTGCGCGGCGAGCATGACGAGAAAGCCGAAGCCACCATGGCCACGGCCACCAGAAACCACAGCATACGCGCCAAGCCCGGTTTTCTCATCAGTGCAGTGTATTGTTCATGAAGTCATCTGAGCCGTTTGAGGGCTTCCATAATATAACGCGCGGCGAGCCGGAATATTGCCGGAGAACCCTACACGGACGACGGCACGCCCGCATCCGCCGCGTCATGGCCAACGGGTTTGTTAACCAGAATCAGACCGCTGTCTTCTGTCCCCGGCGCGGCATGCCCTTCTGTTGCGGATGGCGTCGAGGCATTGCCGGAAGCACCGTGACGGCGCAGGGTGAAGATAAACTCCAGACCGCCCCCCTTGCGGTTGCGCACCGACACGCTGCCCCCCATGGTGTTGATGGAGTTTTTCACGATGGGCAGCCCCAGTCCGGTGCCTCCCAGTTTGCGCGAGCGCCCCTTGTCCACGCGGTAAAAGCGCTCAAACAGGTGTGCCAGATGTTCGTTGGCCACTCCGCTGCCGTTGTCGGAAAATGAGAAGATGTAAAACTCGTCATTTTTGCCGATCATCGACAGCGACACTTTCGAACCGCCCGAATATGCCAGGGCATTCTTTGTGAGATTGCTCAGGAAACCGTTGATCAGATCCTGATTGCCCACCACACGACAGTCAGGCGGCAGGTCGACATCAAACGTCATGTCGCCCATAATGCCGCTCTGGATCATCTCGTCGGCAAAATTGCTCACCATATCATAGAAATCGATCTCGCTCATCTGGATGGTGCTCTTGGCATCCTCCAGACGCATCATCATCGACATGTCGTTGATAATCGAGATGAGCCTGTCGACATTGGCTTTTGTCTTGGAAAGAAAATAGTTACGCTGATCGGCGCTCATCTCGGGGTCGGCGAGTATCATCTCGAGATATGAGTTGATAATGCCCACCGGAGTTTTCAGCTCGTGGGAGATGTTGTTGGTGAGCACCCGTTTGAGGTTGTTGCGCTCCTCTATGGCTTTCAGGGCAATGGCATGTTCGCGCTCGCGGCGCATGTTGGCCTGCATGCGCGAGTTGTAGATTGCGATGACCTGACGCGAAATCTCGCCGATCTCATCCGAGGGGAAATCGCCCATGGGTATGAACTCGCGGTCGGTTGCCGCGCGGGTGGCAAACTGATGGAGCAGTTCGATGTTTCGAGCCTGGTGCGAGGTGATCACCCACGCCGCCACGGAGCCTCCGATGGCCACAGCAAGGGCTATGAGCCAGAAAGCCGCACCCACGCTGATCGATTCACTCACCAGCGATGTCTTGGGCAGATAGGCGTGGACGAGCATGCGTCCATCTTTCGACACGCCCTGACAGTAAAGAAACGCCTCGTTGCCGTCGGGCATTTTGGCGTTGAAAGCCTGCAGCACCTCGGTGTCGTTGGCTCTCACGTCGGGTTTGGTCAGCGTCACACCTTCGGGAGCGGTGAGCACCACCGGTCCGCGCGAATACATCAGCTCGCCGGTTTTCTTGTCGTAGATCGACAGGTTGATCGCATCGAGGGGCGAATCCTGTATATATTGCTCCAGATACGACATGAACGGAGCCATATCGCCGCCACTCTCGTAGAGGGTAATCATGTTGCCCACGGCGAGCGTCACCGAGTTGCCCAGAGAAGCTATGCGAAACCGCTTCACGTGGCTGTATTCCAAAATGGAAAACGCACCGATCACCAAAAGCAGACACACTTCGGAAATCAGAAACAGCTTCAGCTGATATTTTAGATTTCTTTTCAACTCACCTTTTCTTTTCAACTCACCTTTAGTTCGATGTCCTAAGAGTGAGGAAGTTATTTCGAGGGGATGATCACTGGCTTATTTACACGCAGAGAGGGTGGGCGGGAGATCAGACGTCAGCCTTGAAGCCGTAGCCGAAGCCCACTTTGGTGACGATGTTGTCGCCATAGGCGCCCAGTTTCTGACGCAGACGCACTATATTGGTGTCGATAGCGCGGTTCGTAACCTCCTGATTGGTCCACACCTGGCGCATAATCTCTTCGCGGGCGTGAATACGTTCGCGATGCGTCAGGAAAAACTGCAGCATATCGAATTCCTTACGTGTCAGCCCCACCTCGCGGCCGTCGATATAGCATGTCTTGTTGTTGCGGTCGAGACGGAGGGTACGGAAAGTGATGTCGGGCTCGTAATTGTTCTGCTGCACATTGTAGGCGACCTGCTGGGCCACATGCGAGCGGCGCAGCACGGCTCTCACACGCGCAATCACCTCGGCGATCACAAAAGGCTTGGTGATATAGTCGTCGGCGCCGATGTTCAGCCCCATCACCGTGTCGTCTTCGCCGTTGAGAGCCGAGCAGAAGATGATGGGTGTGTTTTCCGTGGCGCGGTTGTTGCGCACACGTTTTGCGAAGTCAAAGCCGCTCAGACGCTCCATCATGATGTCGACAATCATCAGCTGATAGCATGCCAGATCCATCCTCAGGGCATCCTCGGCCGATTCGGCAGTGTCGACCTCATAGCCTTCGCGCTCAAGGTTGTATTTAAGAATCTCGCAGTAAGATTCCTCGTCGTCGATAACAAGAATTCTGATTCTCATATATATTAGGTGTAGATTTTCTTGGTGTGATATTTTCCGAAAAACAAAAGCGACTGCCACGCCTGCGGCCTGAGCCTCAGGGGCGGTTTTTTCGATGCTATAAAGTTAGCCCTTTTTGTTGAATTGGCGGTGCATTTTACATTTCATAATGCGTTAATAAAAGTTAAAGCCACAAATCTCCTGAACCATCCTGCCCCTAAAGCGTTTGAAGAGTATAAATACTATATTTGCACTGTGTTTTTTCATGGTATTAGATTTAAGGTTAAAGATAAAGAGAAAAGGCTGTCGTGAGACAGCCTTTTTTTTGCGTTTCCGTAGAGCGACCGGTCAGAATCCGTTCATGCCGGGATTTCAGGGCGTCTCGTGCTGCACGCGGAAGAAACGGTAACGGCCAGGCACACTGTCGGAGGTGATAATCAGCGCATTCAGACCGGCGGCACGCAGCAGCGAATCCGCTTCCGCCACATTCGGAGCCGCCATCACGGCTGTGGCCCAGGCGTCGGCCTGCGCGCAATCGGGAGCTATCACGGTGGCGGAAAGTATGTTGCTGACACGCGGGTAACCTGTCATGGGGTCGATGGTGTGACCTACCCGTCCGAAACTGCTCTCGTGATAGTTGCGGTAGTTGCCCGAAGTGGCCACCCCGCAATCGGTGATTTCAAGATAGTCTATAGCCTCATGGGTCGGCACATCGCTCTGATCCACCGGGCAGTCGATCTGCAGACGCCAGCTGTCGCCGCGCGGCGAATGGCCGAACGCCGTCACCTCGCCGCCGATTTCCACCATCACATTCCCCGAGCCGTTGCGCCGGAGCATCTCGGCCAAAACGTCGCAGGCATACCCCTTGGCCACCGCCGAGAAGTTGAACGATGTGGCGGGATGCTTCTTGACAACACGCCCCCCGGGCGTGATCGAGCACCCGGCCAGCCCTACAAAGGCAAGGGCACTGTCGACTTGCGCACGCGACGGTTCGTAGACACTGTCGGGGCTGACCTTACCGGTGTTGCCGAATTTCCACAGATTCACCAAAGGAGCCACCGTAGGATCGAAAAGCCCTTTGCCGCGGCGGTTCACATCCACCGACATATCGAACACCCGCCTGAAATGCATGTCGACAAGCGCCGTAGAGTCATTATTGTTGATGCGCGTCACCAGCGAGGATTTGTTGAACACCGACAGTGAGTTGTCGATTTCGCGAAAAACAGCCTGAATGGAGTCTGACAGATCGCGGGGCGCCTCGTAGGTGACGGTGTAAGTGGTGTTCCACACGGCGCCCGCACTTTTGTGCCACTTGTTCCGCTGCCCGCACCCGCCCGCGGCAATGCCGATGATCGCGAGCAAAACGATAACGGGGAAACCTCTTGTGAGAAGCGAAAGGGGTTTCAGGTCAGAAAGTCGAAATTTGTGGAACATTTGGCTACAATCAGATAGTTATTCTATTATTTATTGCAAATATAAGAAAAATATTCTACATTTGAGAACAACTAACCTAATCATTTGTTTTAATATTTAAACCGTAGAACCAACACTAACTACCCCCACACACTAATCTTTCATCTACTGAGTCATGAACACCTCTTATTTATTCCTTGCAACCGGTTTTGAAGAATTGGAAGCTATCACTGTAGTCGACGTGCTCCGTCGCGCCGGCATGAACGTCAAGACAGTCTCTATAACCGGCTCCCTTACCGTAGTCGGAGCACACGGAATTCCCCTTGTGGCAGACCAGCTATATGAGGAAACCGATTTTATCACACCCGAATGGCTCATTCTGCCCGGAGGCATGCCCGGCGCCGTCAACCTTTCGGAATTCGCACCTCTCAACACTTTGCTGGTCAACCAGGCCGAAGCGGGCAAAATCGCAGCTATCTGCGCCTCGCCGGCTGTGGTACTCGCTCCTTTAGGCATTCTCGACAGCAAGGAAGCCACCTGCTATCCCGGATTTGAAGAAAAGATGACAAACGCCACAGTGCGCGACACTCCCGTGGTCGCCACCCCCCGCCTGATCACCGCCAACGGCCCGTCGGCCGCCATGCGTTTTGCTCTGGCCATCGTTCAGGAATCTTGCGGCGAAGCAGTGGCACAGGAGACCGGGAGCGCCATGCTCTTCTACCCCAAACATGTCCACTTCTATTTCTGATTTCCCACATACTGCCCTGATTTCTGATTCCTACATATTGCCCGGATAACCGGCCAAAAACAAATAAATTATAAAAACAGGCTGCGGATAGCTTTCCCGGCCTGTTTTTTTGTTGTATATTTGTGGAATATTACCATATATCGAACATTTACATACACAACATATCATGACATTTGAAGAATTAGGCGTCAGCGCACCCCTGCGCCGAGCCATCGAAGAGCTGGGATTCGAGAACCCCATGCCCGTGCAGGAAAGGGTAATCCCCCACCTGCTCAACAAAGAGGGCGACGTGGTGGCGCTTGCCCAGACCGGCACGGGAAAGACTGCCGCTTTCGGACTCCCCGTGCTCCAGCGTATCGACCCTGAAAACCACACTCCCCAGGCTCTTATCCTCTCCCCCACCCGCGAACTCTGTCTGCAGATCGCATCCGACCTTGCCGATTTTTCGAAATATCTCCCCGACGTGAAGGTGCTCCCCGTCTATGGCGGTTCGAGCATCGAAAGCCAGATACGCGCCCTGCGTGAGGGCGTGCAGGTGATTGTGGCAACCCCGGGACGCCTCATCGACCTTATCAAGCGCGGCGTGGTGAAGCTCGACAACGTCCACACCGTGATTCTCGACGAAGCCGACGAAATGCTCAACATGGGCTTCCTCGACTCAATCGACGAAATCCTCGCCGCAGTGCCCGACGACCGCAAAATGCTGATGTTCTCGGCCACAATGCCCAAAGAGATCGCCCGCATCGCCAAGAAATACATGCACGATGCCGAGGAATTCGTGGTCGGGACCCGCAACGAAGGAGCCGCCAATGTGCGTCACATATATTATATGGTGAACGCCCGCGACAAATACCTCGCTCTGAAACGCATCGCCGACGATAACCCCAACATCTACGCCATCATCTTCTGCCGCACCCGCCGCGACACCCAGGAAGTGGCCGAAAACCTCATCCGCGACGGATACAACGCCGACTCGCTCCACGGCGACCTCTCGCAGCAGCAGCGCGACATGGTGATGCAGAAATTCCGCGACCGCGTGATCACAATGCTCGTTGCCACCGATGTGGCGGCACGCGGTCTCGACGTCGACGACCTCTCGCATGTAATCAACTACGGTCTGCCCGACGATGCTGCCGTCTACACCCACCGGTCGGGCCGCACAGGCCGCGCGGGCAAATCGGGCGTGTCCATCGCCATAATCCACTCGCGCGAAAAAGGCCGTCTGCGCGAGATCGAGCGCATCATCGGCAAGACATTCGAGCGCAAGGAGGTGCCCACTCCCCGGCATATCATCGAGAAACAGCTCTTCTCTTTGGCCGACCGCATCGAGCGCGCCCGTGTCGACGATGCCGAGATGGAAAAATATATCCCCGGAGTGCTCAAGAAACTCGGCTGGCTTTCGTCGGAAGATCTCATCAAACGTGTGCTCTCCCTCGAGTTCCACCGCCTGCTCGAATATTACAAAGACGCCCCCACGATCGACTTCATCGACGAGAAGCCATCAAAAGAGAAAAAAAGCCGTCATGCCGATGAAAACAAGCCCGGTGGCAAGTTCGACAAGGATCGCCGCACCGCTTCGAAAGGGATGGAGCGAATTTTCATAAATGCAGGCAAACGCGACGGATTCTATGCCGGCAATCTCATAGAGCTGCTCAACAAAAACATCGACGGTTCGCGCGTCGACGTGGGTCGCATCGACCTCATGCCCTCCTATTCGCTTTTCGATGTCAAGAAAGCCGACGCACACCGGGTGGTCGGCGCACTCAAAGGCGCGGACTTCCTCGGCAAACGCATCTACAGCGAAATCGCCGAAGCCGACAAAGACTATGCCCGCGCCGCCGACCGACGCACCAAAGAGAAAAAAGCGGCTCAGGCCGATGATCATTTCGCTACTTTTAAGAAAAAATCTCGCAAAAAGAAGTAATTTCTCGTCAAATTGCACTTCGCTCCTATATTAGAGGTGTATTTTAAGACTGATTATTTGTATTAATCATCAAAATAAGCTAACTTCGTGGCATGGAATCGGAACTACGTCCGGTTTCATGCCATGATTTTACACAGCTACCGAAATTCAAACAAAATAATCATTCATAACCAATTCAACCATGCGATCAACCCTAATCACAGCCACACTGCTGGCTCTTTCGACAGCCACCGTCAGCGCAGCCTCGGTAACGACATTTGCCGGCGCCAAGAATGCCGACATGAGCAAAATCGTCATTGCCAACCTCCCCACCGACGGCTCCGACGCCAGCGCCAGACTTCAGGAAATCATCGACAGCAACCCCAATCGCACCATCTATATTCCCGACGGCACCTACATCATGGCAAACCCCGTCAGGACATGCGGCAAAACCGACCGCACAGTGGCTCTGCAGCTAAGCGACAAGACTGTGCTCAAAGCCGCGCCCTCGTGGAACAGCGACAAAGCCATGATCACCCTCGGCACCCCCAAGGAGGAAAACACCACAGCCCGTCAGGGTTATTTCTACTTCCTTGACGGCGGCACCGTCGACTGCTCCGGCGTGGCCAAAGGCGTGGCCGTGGAGTGCGGCCGCAACATCCAGGTGCGCAACATGAACATCGTCGACACCCCCCTCGGGTTCGCAATCAACAACGGCACCAACGGCGGCTCGTCCGATGCCGACATCTTCAACCTTACTATCAAAGGCAACAACCAGCCCGGGAGCACCGGCGTATATATCCATGGATGGGACAACACCATCAGCAATATCACCGTCACCGACGTGCAGATCGGCATCTACTCGCATGGTGGCGGCGGCGTCTTCCGCGACATCAACCTCACCTGCGGCAACAATCCCGCCATCCAGAACGAATCATGCGGCATGCTCGACCTTTGCTCTGACAACTGGATTGTCAATTTCGACGTGAAAGGGTTCGCCCGGGCATTCAGCTTTGAGAACGCGGCTTTCCTCCGTCCGCTGGTCGACAACACCACCGTCAGCTTCAAGGGTTGCAAGGCACCCCGCCACACCGTGTTCGCCAATCCCAACGGCGGTTTCCACGCATTCGTGCGCAATCTCAACGTGAAAACCGCAGGCAAGCCTGTCGACATCGTCACCGAGAAATCGCACGACGGCAAGGGCCGTATCGCCGCTCAGGACACCAAAATCTCCAACCCCGCCGACATCGCCGGCCGTGACCACATCCGCTACATGCGTGCCTACGACGACCGCGACCTCGCCGCCTGCCGCATGACCAAAACGGGCGACGTAATGGCCTCTTCTTTCCGCAAACTCCCCTCCAAGACCGTCATAGCCAACGTCAACGCCGACGGCCGCACCGACGTAGCCGACCAGCTTCAGAATATCATCGACGCCAATCCCGGCGCCACCATCTACCTCCCCGACGGCAAATATGCCTTAGGCAAAACTCTCCGCACATCCTCCAAAAATGGCAAAAACGTGGCTCTGCGTCTGGCCAACTTCGCCATTATCTTCCCCCTCGACGGATTCCAGGGTGAATATCTCATGGATCTCGGCGCCGACTGCGCCGGCAACGCACCCACACTGCTCGAAGGAGGCACAGTCGACTGCCTCGGCAAGACAAAAGGTGTCAACATGGCATCGGGTAAAAACGGTATGATCCGCTACACCACATTCCTCCACGCTCCCGAAGCAATCCACATCGGCAAGGATGCCGTCGCCACCGACATCTTCGCTGCCAACACCGAAGGCCAGTACACCCCCGAATGCGTAGGCGTGGTTGTCGACGGTCCCGACACCAATGTCAACCTCATGCGCATCAACGACGTGCGCCACGGCATGATCTTCCGCTCCAGCGGCAACATCGCCCGCAACATCCACCCGCTCACCTATAACCACAAAGAATCGTGGGAAGGCACATGCGGCGTCATCGACGAGGCAGGCGGCAACTACTACGACTATTACTATCCCGACCACTTCTCGATCGGCTTCTACCTCAAGAACGAATCCAACCCCAGCGTGCTCAACAACTGCTTCTGCTATCACTACACCAACGTGCTCGGCCTCCCCTACAGCTACTATGCCATCAAGACCGACGGACCCTTCAACAGCTATTTCAGCAACTCGCGCACCGATTTCGGCAACCACTGCGACATCAACGGTCTGGTCAACGCCGGTCAGAAGGGTGGCAAGGGAACCGTATCCAACGAATTCATAAATACGGAGCAGAACATCACCGACCACTCCTACCGCGATTACTTCCCCTCACCTAACAAATGAGCGCAAATAAAATCTGATTCCATATGAAAAAATTAATCCTGTCCTTCATGTTGCTCTGCGGCATGGTCGCCCAGGCTTCCACCGGGTTAACCGACTACTCGGGAATGCTTGTGGCCGACCTCCCCACTCATGGTGACGCCAGCGAGGCTCTGCAGGCTCTCATCGACGAGTGTCCCAACATGACCATCTACATTCCTGCGGGCACTTACACCCTCTACAATCCGATACGCACATCGGCACAGCTCGACCGCACTGTGGCGCTGCAGCTCGACGACAACGCCGTGCTCAAGGCAGCTCCCGGCTGGAGCCACAGTCTGCCTATGATCACCCTCGGCACCAAGGATGAAGTCAACACCACAGCCGATGCCCGTTACTTTTACTATATCGACGGAGGCACCATCGACTGCTCGGGCACGGCTGAAGGCATAGCCGTGGAATGCGGCCGCAACATCCAGGTGCGTAACATCAACATCATCAACACCAAACTCGGTTTCAACATCAAGAACGGCACCAACGGCGGCTCGTCCGATGCCGATATCTTCAATCTCAACATCGTCGGCAACGGAAAGTCCGGCAGCGTGGGCATGAAATGCGCAGGCTACGACAACATATTCGCAAACATCAAAATCTCTAACTGCCAGACCGGTATGTACTTTAACGGAGGCGGCGTAAATTGCCGCGACTTCGACATCAGTCTTGACAATCCCGAGATAACGGAGGGTTCGGTGGCAGTGGAGTGCCATTCCACCGACAACTGGTTTGTGAACTTCAACATCACCGACTATCAGCAGGCCTTTCGCATGCATCCCAACTGGAACGGCCGTCCAGTCATCGACAACCTCACCGTAGACTGGACCCGCTCGGGAGAGCGACGTCATGAAGTGTTCTCTTTTCCCAACGGAGGCTTCAACGCCGAGGCACGCAACATAATCGTGAAATTCAACCAGAACAACAAGGCCACCTACAACCGCATTCTCACCGAGAAGACTCATGACGGCGAAGGCTCCATAACCAATCTTGTAATCGAAGACCCCTCGCTGGTCACCGGCACCTATCACCAGCAGTATATAGTTGAGTCCAATCCCATTTACCTCGACATGGCACGTCAGCATGGCCGTAAGAGCACCCACGCCGCCAGCGTGCCATTCCCCGGTAAGACCGTCGTGGCCGAACTGGGTTCTTCGGACTATGTCGACGTAGCCGCCCAGCTGCAGAAGATCATCGACGAAAATCCGGGCGCAACAATTTATATACCCGACGGCGAATACCAGATCAAACGCACCATCCGCACCTCCTCCGAACCTGGCAAGAACGTGGCTATCCGCCTGGCCAACTTCGCTGTCTTCTCCCCCAATCGCAGCTTCACAGGGCAGTATCTCTTTGACCTCGGCTCAAAAGGGAATGTGGCCGGCGCCGCACCCACCAATTTCGAAGGTGGCACTCTCATCGGCAGCGGCAACGTAAATGCAATGCAGATATCTTCGGGTAGCAACTCGGTGCTCCGCTACACCGTGATGCTCTCGTGCAAACAGGCGCTCCACATCGGCGAGAAAGCTGAGGGCACCGAAGTGCTCGGCGTAAACATCGAGGGTCTCTACTCCCCCGACTGCGTAGGTGTTGTGATCGACGCTCCCAACTGCACATTCAACATGATGCGTATCAACGATGTGCATCATGGCATGCATTTCCGCTCCTCGGGCAATATCGCCCGCAACATCCATCCTCTCACCTACAACCGAAGGGAGACTTGGGAAGGCACCTGCGGTGTCATCGATGAAATCGGCGGCAATTATTACGACTACTATTATCCCGACCACTTCTCTATCGGATACTACTTCAAAAGTGGCTGCAACGTGGTCAACAACGGCTTCTGCTATCATTACACCCCTGTCACCGGCGGCAACTACAGCCACTTTATCGTAAAAACCGACGGCCCGTTTGAAAGCTTCGTCGGCAACATCCGCGCCGACTTCACCCAGAAGTGCGACATCAACGGCATCCTCAATGCCGGTGCCGACGGCGGTTCGGGTCTCTTCTTCAACACTTTTATCAACAATCCACAGAATCTCACCGATTACACCCACGGCGACTACGACGGCACCGAAGTCACCTCCGGCAGCACCCCCTACAAGGGCGAGAAACCGGTGCTCGGCGGCAAGTATTATCTCTACAATGTGAACACCGGCCTGTTTGTCGACGCAAACAGCGTCAACCGCGACCAAAAGAGCTCGGCAGCCATCCTCTCACCCGAAGGCATCGAATTTGAGGTACGTCGCCCCGACGGCATCAAGGGTGTGGAACTCTATGGCGCGTTTGAGAATCTCGGCTCCATAAATGTTAAAGATGGCGCCATGCTTATGGACCTTACCGAGGGTGATGCCGCGCGCACCGATTTCGCACTGACAAGCATCCGCACTTCCAAAAACCAGAATGTCTACACCCTCAGCGTCCGTGCAGCCAACAATGCCGGCTGCGGCGTAACCTCCGACAGCTACCTTGTGGCCGGGGGCGCCGACAAAGATCTCTTCGGCCGCTACCTCAGTCTCAATGCCAAGGCGACCGGCGGTTCATGGCAGTTTGTATCGCGCGAGGAACGTCTGGCCCACATGCAGGCCGAGGCGAAACTCAACCCCGGCGGCGTGGATGCCTCATGGCTCATCCCCGGCCGCGGCATGAACGAGAACGACACCCGTCTCGACGAATGCTGGTCGGGCGAATCGGACTGGAGCAGCATTTCGGGCTATAACGGCTGGCGCGTGATGGAATGGTGGAACTCCGATCTGGTTCACCGCGAGACCACCCTCACCGGCCTCCCCGCCGGCACCTATGAATATTACATCGAAGGCTACAACCGCGACGGCAATGTATGGGCCAGCGGCAACACCACCGGTCCCTACGAGAATCTCGGCTGGTACTATGCCGGCAAGAACGGTCGTCAGGCCCTCAACGTTTTTGAGGACGCACGTCCCTTCAAGGAGACGGGATGGGAAGAGCAGATCAACAACCTCTGGTTCCCCGCCGGGCATAACTTCGCCGCAAACGCCTTCCACAAAGAGGGCTATCGCAACGCTCCCGTTGCCGCCAACGTAGGCGCCGACGGCAATCTCACCGTGGGTATCTGCAAATACGCCGGCATCCCCGAAGACTCGTTCGAGCTGGGCCGCATGTATCTCCGCTACCGCAGCTCCACCACCCCCGTCGACCTCTCCCCCCTTAAGAAATGGGCGCAGACCGCAATCAACAATGCCAAGCCCTATAAGTCCGACTCACAGGTGGCCGAACTCATGGGCAAGCTCACAGCCTACTTCGGCAACGCCTCCACCGACAACTTCAACGTGCTGGCAAAAGCCATCTATGCGCTCAACCAGCGCGTCGACGATCTGATCACCGGCGGCGTCGACGGTGTCATAGCCGATGCCGAAGAACCGGGCGAAACCCGCATCTACAACCTCCAGGGCATCCGTCTCGACCGTGCCGACACCCCCGGTATCTACATCATCAACGGACGCAAAGTGGTCGTAAGATAACGTCAATCCCGTCAAACCAACTCATAGTTCAGGAAGTCATAGACTTATGAGATTCCATTCCCTCCTTGTCTCCGCCATCATGCTGATGCCATTCAGCATGGTGGCGGATGATTTGCTTAAGGCAATACCGTTCGAACAGGTGACGCTTGAAGACAATTTCTGGCGTCCGAGACTGATCATTCAGAAAGAGACCCTTGTGCCCTTCGCTCTCGACAAGGTGCGTCCGGCCATGGACAATCTGCGCAAGACCGGTCAGTATCTCAAAGGCGACAAGAGCGAACTCCCCTTCCCCCACCGCTTCGAGGCCTCCGACCTCTACAAGGTGATGGAGGGAGCCGCCTACCTGCTCACGCTTGAGAAAGACCCCGCCCTGGAACACACCATGGACAGTATCATCGACCTCATCGGCGCCGCCCAGAAGCCCGACGGATACCTCTACGAAGCGCACACTACAGGAGTGTCGGCACAGCATGAGCACTGGGGAGGAGGAGGCATGGGCGACCGGCCATATTCATGGGTGGTGCACAGCCACGAACTCTACAACATGGGGCACATGTATGAGGGTGCGGTGGCCTACTACCGTGCAACCGGCAAAGACAAATGGCTCAGAATTGCAGAAAAGAGCGCACGCCATATCAATCACGTGTTCTTCGAGGGTGACCCCGCCTACAACGGCGGGAAGCCTGTGATGCAGGCTCCCGGCCACGAGGGAATCGAACTGGCACTGGTGAAACTGTATCAAGCCACCGGCGACACGCTCTACCTCAATATGGCCAAACGGTTCATCGACATCCGCGGCATCACATTCAAGCCCGAGGGAGAGGGCGTGCTGGCCCCCTCCTACGCGCAGCAGCATCAGCCCGTAAGAGATCAGCGCAAGGCTGTGGGGCATGCCGTGCGCGCCGCCTACCTTTACTCGGGCATGGCCGACGTGATGGCCCAGACGGGCGACACATCGCTCCGACCGGCTCTCGACAGCATCTGGGGCAACATCGTCGACACCCGCATGCACATCACCGGCGGACTGGGCGCCATTCATGGCATCGAAGGTTTCGGACCGGAATATGAATTGCCCAATATGGGAGCCTATGACGAAACCTGCGCCGCAGTCGGCAACGTGCTGTTCAACTACCGCATGTTCATGGCCGAAAAGGATGGAAAGTATATCGACGTGGCCGAGGTCGCACTCTACAACAACGTGCTGGCCGGCGTAAACCTCGAAGGCAACAGATTTTTCTATGTAAACCCACTTGAAGCCAACGGGCGGAGAGCTTTCAACCAAGGCCTCAAAGGGCGGGCGCCATGGTTCGGCACAGCCTGCTGTCCGTCGAATCTGGCACGTCTCATACCGCAGATACCGGGCATGATGTATGCCCACACCGATGACGACATCTACTGCACTTTCTACGGCGGCACCTCTGCCACCATCCCTCTCGGGCGCGGGAACGTAGGTATCAGGCAGGAAACCGGCTACCCCTTTGACGAGACTGTTAGCCTGACGGTCTCGCCGGAAAAAGCTTCACAGAAATTCGCCCTGCACCTGCGCATCCCCACCTGGGCAGGCGATCGGTTTGTACCCGGAAAACTCTACAGCTACGTCAACCGTCAGCCCGGCACATGGTCTCTGACCGTCAACGGCAAACCGGCGAAAGTGAAAGTCGACAAAGGTTTTGCCGTGATTGACCGTAAATGGGAAAAAGGCGACCGTGTGGAGCTGCATCTGCCCATGGGCGTGATGTACAGCAAGGCCATCGACAACGTCGAGGCTGACCGGGGGCGGCTCTGCATCACCCGCGGCCCGCTGGTCTATTGTGCCGAAGCTGTCGACAACGCCTCAGCACCCGCAAGCTACGTGATTTCTCCGACAGAGGAGAACGCCGTCATCAGAAAAGGCGAGGGTCTAATGAAGGATATTGACTTCATAACTGTCAGCGCCCACTCGATCCAGAACCACGGCGACACGAAACTTACACTTGTGCCATATTATGCATGGAACAACCGCACCGACGGCGCCATGATTGTGTGGCTGGCCGCAACCGACGAGGTGGCTCATGCCGCGATGCCGTCGATGCCCGACTACATTGCCGATATCACAGCCACCTACACCTGCGACATCGACGACGTGAATCCCATCATCACCAACAAATTCCCCTCAAGTTCACACGACACATCCATGCTCCGCTGGACCAGCTGGCCCAGAAAGGGAGAAAAACAATCGATAGAGCTTAAGCTGACACATCCCGTCGGCCTGGAGAGCCTCGCGGTATACTGGTATGACGACGGCGGCGACGTGCGGATGCCCGAGGCATGGAAGGTGGAATACCTGCAGGATGGTGCCTGGCACGAATTCCCCGTCTATGTGACCGACGAATACCGCATGCTGAAAGACCAATACAACATGATCCATCCCGGCCGCGACATTATGCCCGAGGCACTGCGCATCAACATCACACCCCGGCAAGACGCGTCGGCAGGCATTCTCGGCATTCAGCTCGAAGTGGCTAAAAACGCCCCGGCAGACTGACACCGTTGCGGAAACAAGAAATTATACGTAACTTTGTCCGGAATAAGCAATATACCCGGAATAAGCAAATATAAACGTAACCATATTCTGATTTCTTTAACCTGCAATTTATGAGAAAACTTTACTCGTTTATCGCCGCCATAATGCTGGTATCGCTCAGCTGCATGGCCAAGGACGATTCCTCTCTGTTTGCCAAAGCGCAGGCTCTTGCCGCTCCGCTGCCCGAGATGTCGGCCGCCGCGCCTGCAACCGCAGTCGCCGACGGATTCATTTCGGCTCCGCTGCACCGCGTCACCGCCACCGCGTCGGCCACTGCCCCGGTGCTCCACGGTTTCCTGTCGCACAACTCCACCTGGAACAAGAATGTATCGAACTACGGCATCTACTCCTTCCCCGCAGCTGCCGATCTCACATTCAACAAAGAGTGGTCGACACGCAACATCTCATCGGGAGCATGGGCCGACGGCCTGCTCTGCGGATATTATGTGATAAACTACGGCGGCGCCATCGTCATATCTTATTATGCCTACGACGGCGACACCGGCAAAACCGTAACCTCCAAGAGCTTCAACACCAGCAACACCACGAGCGTATACTCTTACTACGCCCTCGGTCTGGCCTACAACTACAAGAATGCCACCCTCTACGGTGAGTTCATGACCGCCGACGGCCAGAAGATCGCATTCAGCCGTGTCGATCCCGTAACCGGTGTTCCCACCCAGGTGACATCGGTCGAGGGCGACATCATCTATCTGACCATGGCGTTCGATGCCGACGGCCGTCTCTTTGCCATCGGCGACAACGGTGTGCTCTACAACATCGACCTCAACAAAGGCACCACTAAAGCAATCGGCAACACCGGTCTGCAGCCCCAGTATTATCAGAGTGCCACAATCGACCAGGCTACAGGCAAAATGTACTGGGCCTACATGGGCAAGGATCTCAGCTCGGGACTCTATGAGGTGAATCTCACCACCGGCAAGGCCACTCTCGTGAGCGACTATGCCAGCGCCACAGTGGAAATAACAGGTCTCTACAGCGCCCACAAACCTATGGGCGGCGTGCCCGCACCTATCGAAGACCTAGATGTCACTTTCCCCACATCCACCGACCTCAACGGCACCATCTCGTTCACAGCTCCCTCGAAGTGCGCCGACGGCTCGGCCGCCGATAGCGGCGACCTCTTCGTAAACCTCTATATCGACCACGTTGAGGCTACCGACGCGCCGCAGACTGTGGCTCCCGGTGCGAAATACACCTTCTCCCGCGCATTCACCGAAGGCGCACACAAAGTTGAAGTGCTCCTCTCCAACGCCCGCGGCTACAGCGATCGCGCCCGCAAACCCTTCTATGCCGGTGCCGACGCACCCGGCGCAGTGGAAAATCTCGCATTCAGCCTCGACGGACGCAACGCATCGCTCCGATGGGACGCCCCCTCAAAGGGTGCCGAGGGCGGATGGTACGACCGTTCAGCCCTCACCTACACCGTCACCCGTCAGCCCGACAATGTGAAAGTGGCCGAGGGAGTCACCCTCACCACCCTCACCGACATGATTCCCGACCGCATGGGCAACTACTTCTATCAGGTGACCACCAACACCTCGCGCCCCGGCGTCACCGCCGAGTCTAACCGCATCCTCTACGGCACTGCCTTCGACATCCCCTACAAAGAGACATTCGACACCGACGCTCCGCTCGACCTTTATGCCTTTGACGATGTTAACGGCGACGGATATTTCTGGAAATGAAAAAACGGCGCCATGGTCGATGTCAAGGGCGACGCCGAGACTGCCAACGACTGGATGTTCACACCTCCCCTGCGTCTCTCCGACAAGTGGATCTACAAACTCAGCTTCAAGGCCAACAGCGTCAATGAATATTACACCGAGTCGTTCAACACCGGCATCGGCACCAAGCCCACCGCCGAAGGCATGAAACTGCTCGACTACTTCACCGTTACATCCGGTAAAGCCTCCACATTCGAGAGCATCGTGCGGGTGGATGCCGACGGCATCTACCGCATGGGCATCCAGCACGCCTCCAACGGCATGTTCGCCGACCTCACCGTTGACAACATCGAGGTTACAGCCTACGTCTCCACCGCCGCTCCCGCGGCTGCCGACAATCTTGTAATCACTGCCGACCCTGCCGACGCGCTGAAAGGCACACTGTCGTTCACCGCTCCCTTAAAAGCCATCAACGGCGCCACTCTCACAGCCATCAGCAAAATCGAGATTTACCGCGGCAAGACTCTCGTCAAGACAATCGACCATGTCGCTCCCGCACAGGATTTCAGCTTCCCCGTCGATGTGCCTCAGGGTCTGCATAAATTCTCTGTTGTCTGCTACAACGAAGCCGGTCGCGGCTACGATGCCGAAATCAGCGGCTTCGGCGGTGTCGACATTCCCAAACCTGTCACCGGCCTGCGCTACATATGGGATCCCGAAAACAACGCCAAGGTCACCCTCCTCTGGGACGGCGTCGAGGAGACCGGCGAATATGGCCACCCCATCAATCCCTCCGACGTCACCTACAATATCGCGCAGCCCATGTTCGGCTCAATGATAGAAATGACTACCGGTCTCACGGAGTGCAGGCATGAAGTCACCGTCACCGCCACCGAGCAGACACTCGCGCAGCGCAATGTGATAGCCGTAACCTCCGGCGGAAAGAGCAAGGCACAGCCCGTCTACTTCAACGTCGGTCCATCCTACCCCTGCGTGGCCAAGGAGTCGTTTGCCAAGGGTGCCACCAAGCACACCACATGGTCGATCACCAACCTCGCCGGCAAAGCCCAGTGGATCATGTCGAACTCCACCGGCACCCTGGCCGCCCAGGACAATGACAACGGTCTGGCCATGTGCATCGCCGGCGCATCCTCGAGCAAAGGGCGTCTGGTGACACCCGCTCTCGATTTCTCGGGCGCCGACAGCTATTATCTGCACCTTTGGGTGTTCCACTCCACTTCGGAGGATCCCGCCACCACAGTTTCGGTTGAATTCACCACCGACGCATGCAACTATAAGGCTCTCGGCACACCCATCGCCATAAACGACGGCTCCAACGGATGGAAAGAGCACCACATCGCTCTGTCGCCTCTGGCACGCAGCAAACGCGCCATGCTCGGCATCGTGGCCGACCTTGCCACCGCCGATTCCTTCGCCGCCATCGACAACCTCGCCATTGACACCGAGGCCGGCATCGAAGGCGTTGAGGCCGACGCCGTCATCCCCGGCGAAACCCGCATCTACAACCTTCAGGGCATACGTCTCGACCGCGCCGACGCTCCCGGCATCTACATCATCAACGGCCAGAAGACCGTGATCCGCTGACATCCCAACTCCAAGCTATAAAACTTCCCGGAGCCGCTTTCACACGAAGCAACTCCGGGAAGTTGTTTGTTTATATTATTGACCGATGTGTAAGTAACTGGTCGAAATTCTTTTAATGTTTATTCGAGGAAAATTTTTAGAAGATTTTACTCGATGAAGAAGGAGTGTAGCGAGCTACACGACTGATGAAGAGAGAAAAATATTCAAAATTTTTTCCGAAGAAACATTGAAATAACTTGACCGGTTAATATAAAATAATTTTGAACAGTTACTTAATAAAAGAAAATTGATAAAAATGAGAGAAAATAGAATTGATTGATGTGTGAGAAAAAATTATTAACTTTGCAGATATGAGAATCTATAAATCATTGCGGCGGATGCTCCCCGTGGCAGCGATCCTGTGCGTGGCGGTCTCGATGATGGCGACCGCTCAGACGCCGCAGCGCCCCGACGGCGACGCCAAAGCCCACAGGCTGACGGCGGCCGAAGCGCTGGCGGCAGCTCCCCGCGAACTGTTTCCCACGGTCGACTCCATCACGCGACTCGACATGGTGGACTATTTCCGCGCCGGATCGGTGACGCCGTCGAAAAATCTTGTCGGCGGCGAGTGCCGCGTCATTCTGGAGGACAGCGACCGCATTGTGTTCGCCACCTCGAAAGTGTCGGAGTACACCCTGGCGCTGCTTCCCGGCACGGGCCGGCAACCCGACCCGGTGATTATGGTGGTGCGCACCGTCAGGACACCCGCGCCCGACTCGTCGGTGCGCTTCTTCGACACCGGCTGGAACGAGCTGAAAGGCATTTTCGAAGTGCCGATGCTTGATGACTGGATGCTCCCCGAAGCGAAAAAACAGACCCCGGAGGTGCAGAATGCCGTGCCCTTTGTCATAGCCGACGCCACCTACACCCCCGAGACCCATACACTCACTTTTGCCACGCATCCCGCTACTTTTCTCCCGAAAGAGTCGCTCTCCACGGCTGAGAAATCGCTAAGAGAGAGCATCTCATATCGTTGGGACGGTCGCCGCTTCGTCCCGGCCCGCTGATTTCAAGAAATGGAAAAGACCCGAATCACACTTCAGGAACTCGCCTGCCGCATCGGCGCTGCCATCGCAGCCGACAGCGGCACCCAGAATGTGTGGGTGACTGCCGAAATCCAGAACCTCAACCCCAAGCCGCAGGGCTATTGTTTCATGCGTCTTGTGCAGAAGGATGAGACAGGAACCCGACAGCTCACCGCCATGGAGGCCGTCTGCTGGTCTAACGTGTGGCCGCTGCTGCAGCGCAAATTCTTTGACGGCACCGGTCAGCGCCTCGCCAACGACCTGAAAGTAATGCTCAAGGTGTCGGCACAGTTCAACGACTACGGCTTCCGGCTGATTGTCAGCGACATCGACCCCGCCTACACCATGGGCGACCTGCTGCGCCGACGCCGCGAAATCGTGGAGCGGCTCACGCGCGAAGGTGTGATAGAGATGAACCGCAGCCTATCGTGGCCCATCCCGGTGCAGCGCATCGCCATCATTTCCGCGCAATCGGCCGCCGGATTCGGCGATTTTATGCATCAGCTCATCGACAACGACGCCAGGCTGCGCTTCGCGGTGAAACTCTTCCCCGCCGCCATGCAGGGCAACAGCGCGCCCGCCAGCATCATCGCCGCCCTCGGCGAAATCAGCGACCAGGCCGACCGGTGGGATGCCGTAGCAATTATCCGCGGAGGGGGCGCCACCAGCGATCTCCACGCCTTCGAGAATTACGATCTTGCCGCCGCCATAGCGCAGTTTCCCCTGCCGGTAGCCATCGGCATAGGGCACACCCGCGACACCACCGTGCTCGACTTCGTGGCCAAAGCACCCTTGAAAACTCCCACCGCCGTGGCAGATTTTTTCCTTGACCGGGGCAAGAAACTGCTGCAATTTCTCAACGACAAAAGCGCCATGGTGTGCCAGCTCGCCACCGACCGCATGGCCGCCGACAAGGAAATGCTCACCCGCCTGGAAACCCGACTGCCCGACGCCGCCCTCGGTCTGCTCGCCCGCAGCGACCGCGCGCTGACAGCTGCCGCAGCCGCACTGACCAATATGTCGGCCACACGCATCACCCCCGCCCGATCGCAACTCGACATGATGCAGGCCCGCCTGACCTCGGCCACCGCCGACCTCATCCGCCGGCGCCTCGACCGCCTGCAGTCGCTCGCCGAGATGATAGCCCTGCTCTCTCCCGCCGCAACTCTTGCCCGCGGCTACTCGATAACCCGCGTCGACGGCCATGCCGTCAGCTCGCCCGACCAGGTTCCCCCCGGCGCCGAACTCGAAATCACACTTGCCGGAGGCACCGTAGCCGCAACCGCCCGCTGAATCACCGCATTATCGCATCAACGCAAAACCGCATCAACATATATTCACTGACTCATCTTCCATGAAACCGATATCAGAACTCACATACGCCGAGGCGTTCGACGAACTCCGCACCATCATCGAGTCGATGCAAAACGACAAATGCGACATCGACCGCCTGGCCGAAATGACAAAACGCGCATCGGCCCTTATCGCCGAATGCCGCAACCGCCTCACTGCCACCGACGAGGAAATCCGCAAAATTCTCGCCGAAAGCGCCTCCTGATGAATATCTACGAAATCCGCCGTGCCGGAGGTCTCACCTTCCTGCTGCTGTCGATTGCGATGGTGGTGGTCTTTCTGTTGGTTTCCAACTCCCTGGTCAACGACCTCGCCACACAGGAACGCGAGCGCATGCAGATATGGGCCGACGCCACCAAGCAGATAGCCAACGTGGGCAACAGCACCGACGGAGGCACCCGGGCTGACGACAACATCGAATTCCTCCTCAGCATCATCGAGCAGAACCACACCATACCGGTGCTCCTGACCGACGATGAGGGGCATATTCTTTTCCACCGCAATTTCGACCTCCCCGAGGAAGTGGACTCCACAGCCCCGTGGCTGATTTCCGATACCAACGAGGCATATCTGCGCGATAGGCTGTCAACACTGGCGCGGCGTGCCAGTGTAATCCACATAGCCATAGCGCCCGACAACAACCAGCACCTCTATTACGACGACTCCAAGCTGCTGCGGCGATTGAGCTATTATCCATATATCCAGCTGCTTGTGATGCTGGCGTTCATCGCCATAGTCTATTTCGCCGTCAATTCCACCCGCAAAGCCGAGCAGAATAAGGTGTGGGTGGGACTCTCGAAAGAGACCGCCCACCAGCTGGGCACCCCCATATCGTCGCTAATGGCCTGGACCGAACTGCTGCGCGAATCGGGCACCGATCCCGAGGTGGTGGGCGAGATGGAGAAAGATGTCAACCGCCTCTCCATGATAGCCTCGCGCTTCTCCAAAATCGGCTCCCGCCCAAAACTCGAGCCTGTCGACCTCAACGACGTGGTGGCACGCGCCGTCAACTACATGCAGACCCGCATATCATCGCGCATCTCCCTCACCGTCAGCCTTGCACCCTGCCGGCTCCCGGTGGAAATGAGCGCCCCCCTGTTTGAGTGGGTCATGGAGAATCTGATAAAAAACGCTGTCGACGCCATGGAGGGTTCCGGATCGATCACCGTGGAGACATCGGCCGACTCCTCGAGGGCTTCAGTCACCGTCACCGACACAGGCCGCGGCATTCCGCGCAAAAACCACTCCACCGTGTTCAATCCCGGCTTCACCACTAAAAAAAGGGGCTGGGGTCTGGGGCTTGCGCTGGCCCGGCGAATCATCCGCGACTACCACCACGGCCGCATCTACGTGAGCTGGTCCGAACCCGACCGAGGCACGGCCTTCCGCATCGAGCTGCCCGTAAAAGGCAACGGCAACCGTTCCGGAAATCCTTAATTTTTAACACTTTAAAGCAAATAAAGCTTAAAACCGCGCCGTTTTGGTGAAAAGTAAATAACGCGGTGAACAAATGCTTGCACAGTAATTTTTTTGACCTTATCTTTGTAGCGGATTAAGCAACGGACCGTTTTTCCGCTGCAATCCGGCTCCCAGAGCAAGACCTCTGTTTCCCCGCCTCTCCGACGGGAAGTAACCGGTCGGAATTATTCTGAATAGTTACTTATCTTTCTCCAAAAGCCGCGAATTTCATCGGCCGGTCGATTCCAATTCTCAGGAATCCGTGAGGCTTCTGATTGAACTTTGACTTTCGATTCTTTTGACTCCTTATCGGAGATGTCACCCCCCCATCGGAGGGTAGCGCTGCAAAGTGCCTCCTTCTCCGCCCGGGGCACCGGCGCCTCCGACGTTGCGGGAAGCCCTCGAGGGGTAATCCGCCACGGTTATCAAATGATAGCAATAAGGCAATTTGCTTAAGTTTTCATGATGATATGTATGTGTGTTGGGGGAATCGACCGGAAAAGTAAAAAAAACGGAACCAATGACGCCACTTCGCGACGAAACGCGTTCATTTCCCGCGCAATAGCAATCCAACGGAAATCACGCCTCTCTCCACTGAGCGGATGCAACAGGGCTTCGGCGCCCGCGCAACCACGTGATTTCCATCAAAAGGAGATGTGTCAATGCCAAAACGACACATCTCCTATTTTTTATTAAACAAGCTCTTACAGCCCTCTGCTGTGTTTTTGCATAACCGTTTTCCGGCCGGGAAGTTGTCTAATCGATGAAATTATATTAATTTTGTCCGCAAACAACCACTCATAACCAAACCATGAATCTGAAACAAATCCTATCTGCCGCACTGGCTCTGCTATCGTTCGGCGCGGTGCAGGCCGAAAAGCCCGCTAACACTATCGGCACCATTGTCTACAAAGTCGACAATATCGACCATGAATTCAAATTCCTCCGTGACAACGGCTTCACATCCTGCGAAGTGCAGTGGTACTACGACAAAGCCACTCCCGAACTCGCCCGCCAGATCAAGGAGGCATCAAAAAAACACAATATCAAGGTAACGACCCTTGTGGGTGTGCCCGGACACAGCGAATGGAACTTCATAAACGGTCCCTCCACCATCGGCCTTGTACCCGCAGAGGGTCGCGAGGCCAAATTGGTGGAACTTGCGGCTATGATCGACTTTGCCACCGCGGCCGACATCCCCGCAGTGCACACCCATTTCGGTTTTATACCCGAAGACCCCTCCTCGCAGCAATATAAAGATTTCATCGAAGCCGTGAAGCCCCTGACCACCTATGCCAAAAACCGCGGCCGCATGATCTACTTCGAGACAGGCCAGGAGACACCTGTCACCCTCCGTCGCGCCATCCGCGACATAGGCACCGACAACCTCGGCATCAACTGCGACGTGGCCAACCTGATGATGTATGGCAAAGCCAACCCCGTCGACGCCATCCGTCAGTTCGGCCCCCTCGTAAAAGAGCTTCATGCCAAAGATGGCTGCTATCCCACCGATCCCTCGTATCTTGGCGCCGAGAAGCCCATCCCCGAAGGCGATGTGGATTTCCCGGGCGTCATCCGCGAACTGAAAAAAATCGGTTTCAACGGAGCATACACCATAGAATACGAGCTTACAGGCGACAGCCGCGACTATCTGGTGAAGACACGCCTCTATCTCCAGGACCTCATCAACAAACAATAACCTGTCCCCCCCACCGCCCCGCAACAACAATCCGCGGGGTATCATTACATAACCGGGTATGCGTCACTTCGGGCGCATATCCTGTTTTTTTAGCCCGTTTTTTAGCCTTTTCCGCCCTCGTTGTGAAAATACTTTGCCCGAAATTTGTGTTTTACAACATCTTTTTGTAGTTTTGCGGACTATTCAAACAGAATATCACATTAAAAACATTCACATCCGCAATATAATTATGAGTTTTCCTTTGAGAAGCGCAGCAAGCACTCAGGGGCGCCGCATGGCCGGTGCCCGCGCACTCTGGCGTGCCAACGGCATGAAAGAGGAGCAGATAGGCCGCCCCATAATCGCAGTGGTCAATTCATTCACGCAGTTTGTGCCGGGCCACACACACCTACATGAGGCCGGTCAGCTTGTCAAAGCAGAAATTGAAAAACTCGGATGCTTTGCCGCGGAATTCAACACCATCGCCATCGACGACGGCATCGCCATGGGCCACGACGGCATGCTCTACTCCCTCCCATCGCGCGATCTCATCGCCGACTCCATAGAATATATGGTCAACGCCCATAAGGCCGACGCAATGGTGTGCATCTCAAACTGCGACAAAATCACCCCGGGCATGCTCATGGCCGCCATGCGCCTCAACATTCCCGCCATTTTCGTTTCCGGCGGCCCCATGGAAGCAGGGCATGTGGCAGGCCGCGACGTCGACCTCATCGACATCATGATTGAATCGGCCGACTCCACCATCACCGACGAAACCGTGCGTCAACTCGAAGAAAAAGGGTGCCCCACCTGCGGCTCATGCTCAGGCATGTTCACCGCCAACTCCATGAACTCGCTCAACGAAGCCATCGGTCTCGCGCTCCCCGGCAACGGCACTGTGGTGGCGACACACGTCAACCGCCGCGAACTCTTCAAAAAGGCTGCCGCCCAGATCGTGGAGAACACCTACGCCTACTACCGCGACGGCGACCTCAGCGTGCTCCCACGCAGCATCGCCACCCGCCAGGCCATGCTCAACGCCATGACCCTCGACATTGCCATGGGTGGCTCCACCAACACCGTGCTCCACCTGCTGGCAGTGGCCAACGAGGCCGGCGCCGACTTCACCATGGCCGACATCGACGCCCTCTCGCGCAAGACACCCGTGCTGTGCAAGGTGGCGCCCAACTCCCACTACCATATCCAGGATGTGAACCGAGCAGGCGGCATCCTCTCGATAATGAAAATATTGGCCGACGCCGGCCTGGTCGACACTTCGGTCAACCGCGTCGACCGTCTCTCGCTCCGCGGCGCCATCGACCGCTATGCCGTGGGCGGCAAACTCTTCGACGACAAAGCCGACGAACTGTGGAAAAGCGCCCCGGGGCTTAAACGCACCACCGAGATGGGCAAGCAGATGAGCTACTACGCCAGTCTCGACACCGACCGCGCCAACGGGTGCATCCGCGACATGGAACATGCCTATGTGAAAGATGGCGGTCTGGCCGTACTCAAAGGCAACATTGCCGTCGACGGCTGCGTGGTGAAAACCGCCGGCGTCGACGAGAGCATCTTCCGCTTCAGCGGTCCCGCCAAGGTGTTCACCTCGCAGGAGGCCGCCGTGGAGGGTATCCTCAACGATCAGGTCAAGAGCGGCGACGTGGTAGTCATCACCTACGAAGGCCCCAAAGGAGGCCCCGGCATGCAGGAAATGCTCTATCCCACCTCCTATATCAAGAGCAAGCACCTGGGCAAAGAGTGCGCGCTTATCACCGACGGACGTTTCTCGGGAGGCACATCGGGCCTGTCGATCGGCCACATATCGCCCGAGGCAGCCAACGGCGGCAGCATCGGCCTGGTGCGCGACGGCGACATCATCGACATCGACATCCCCGCACGCACCATCAACGTGCGCCTCACCGACGAAGAGCTGGCGCAGCGCCGCCGCCAGGAGGAAGCCCTCGGCAAAGAGGCATTCACTCCTCGCGACCGCCAACGCGAGGTGTCGCTGGCATTGCGAGCCTACGCCTCCATGGTCACCTCAGCCGACAAGGGTGGCGTGCGCAAGCTCGATTAAGCACTTCGCTGCAGCGCCGTTCTTTCTCTCCCGTTTTTTTCTCCGTATCTCACATTCCCAAGTTCCATTTTCCCACACAATCATATTTATGAGTGAGCAGATTTCAGGTTCAGAGGCCATTTGCCGGGCACTTATCGCCGAAGGGGTCGACACCATCTTCGGATACCCAGGCGGCCAGATCATAGATTTCTACGACAAGCTCTACCAGCACTCCGACGAGCTTCATCATATCCTCACGCGCCACGAACAGGGCGCCGTGCACGCCGCCCAGGGCTATGCGCGCGCATCAGGTCGGGTGGGCGTGGTGACCGTGACCTCAGGTCCGGCCGCAACAAACGCCATCACCGGCATCGCCGACGCCAACGTTGACTCCACACCCGTTGTGGTCATCACCGGTCAGGTAGGCGTGACACAGCTCGGCACCGATGCGTTTCAGGAAGCCGACGTCATAGGCATCACCCTCCCCGTGACAAAATGGGCCTATCAGGTGCAGCGCCCCGAGGAGATTCCCTGGGCCATCGCGCGCGCATTCTACATAGCCCGCACAGGGCGCCCCGGCGCCGTGGTGCTCGACATCACCAACGACGCGCAGCGCGGCATGCTGGAATGGGATTACTCCAAAATCGAATTCATCCGCAGCTACGACCCCGATCCCTCGCCGCAGCCCGCTGCCATCCGCGAGGCGGCATCGCTGCTCAACCATGCTGTCCGCCCGCTGATCATCGCCGGCCACGGTGTGGAAATCTCGCAGGCCGAGCCGCAGCTGCAGGCTCTGGCCGAGAAAGCCGACATACCCGTAGTGGCGACCCTGCTGGGTCTTTCGACCATGCCCTCCGACCACCCGCTTTTCAAAGGCATGGTGGGCATGCACGGCAATATCGGCCCCAACATAGCCACCAACCGCGCCGACGTGATTATGGCCGTGGGCATGCGTTTCGACAACCGCATCACCGGCGCCATAAAGAAATATGCCCCTCAGGCGCAGATAATCCACATCGACATCGACAACGCCGAGCTCAACAAAAACGTGAAAGTCGGCACGGCCATCCACGCCGATGCCCGCCGCGCCCTCGAACTCCTCCTGCCTCTGGTGAACCAGGCACGCCACCCCAAGTGGCTCGAGACATTCGAGCGCCCCGAGCAGGTGGAACGCGACGTGGTGATGAAGCGCGAGCTCGACCCCGACGACATCGCTCCCGACGGCGCAATGCGCATGGGCGAAGTAGTGCGCAAAGTGTCGGAAGCCTCGGGCAACAGCGGCATCCTCGTCACCGACGTAGGCCAGAACCAGATGATGGCCGCCCGCTACTTCAAATTCACCATGCCCCGCAGCATCCTCACCTCGGGAGGCCTCGGCACCATGGGCTTCTGTCTGCCGGCCGCCATCGGCGCCAAAGTGGCATGCCCCGACCGCCAGGTGTTCGCCTTCATGGGCGACGGCGGCTTCCAGATGACCATGCAGGAACTCGGCACCATGCTCGCCTACGGCATAAAGGTGAAAATGATCATCCTCAACAACGATTTTCTGGGCAACGTGCGCCAATGGCAGGCGATGTTCTACAAGAACCACTTCTCGCAGACGCCGATGATCAATCCCGACTTCGTCACCATCGCGTCGGCCTACAACATCAAAGGCGAACGCGTGGCCGGCCGCGCGCAGCTCAACGATGCCATCGCCCGCATGATGGCCTCCGACGAGAGCTACCTTCTCGACGTCAACATCGACCCCACCGACATGGTATTCCCCATGATTGTGCCCGGAGCCGCCGTCGACGAAATCCTCCTCAACGCCGACACCCACTACCGCGACTGATCCCGCAGCCGCCCATCCCAAGAATTTCCCGCTTATGGAACAGCAACTTTTCACCATATCGGTTTTCACCGAAAACCAGGTAGGCCTGCTCAACCGCATCTCCATCATATTCACCCGCCGCGGTCTCAACCTCGAGAGCGTGTCGTCGAGCGCCAGCGCCATCCACGGCATCCACAAGATGAACTTCACCTGCACCTCCGACCGCGAGACCATGGAGAAGGTGATATTGCAGATCAACCGCTGCATCGACGTGCTCAACGCCTATCTCTACACCGACGACGAAATCGTCTACCAGGAGATAGCGCTCTACAAAGTGCCCACCGACAAGCTCCTCGACGAGAAGAATTTCGAAAAAATCATCCGCGTGCACAACGCCCGCATCCTCGAGCTTACGCGCGACTACACCATTATCGAGAAAACAGGTCACGAAAGCGAGACCCAGGCGCTCTACAACGTGCTCGCCCGCTACGACATCCTCCAGTTTATCCGCTCGGGACGCATCTGCATCACCAAGAACCCCACCGAGCACTTCTCCCGTTTCCTCGAGGAGCAGGAAAAACGTCGCGCCGAGCTTCTTGAAACACTTGAAAATCAATCCAAAACCATATAAATATCATTGACATTATGGCAAAATTCAATTTCGGCGGTGTAGAGGAAACCGTCATCACACGCGAAGAATTCCCCCTCTCGAAAGCACGTGAAGTGCTCAAAAACGAAACTCTCGCTGTAATCGGCTACGGTGTGCAAGGTCCCGGTCAGGGTCTTGACCTCCGTGACAACGGTTTCAACGTGATAGTGGGCCAGCGTCCCGGCAAGACCTACGACAAGGCTGTGGCCGACGGCTGGGTTCCCGGCGAAACCCTCTTCTCGATCGAAGAGGCCTGCCAGCGCGGCACCATCATCATGTGTCTCCTCTCCGACGCCGCCGTGATTTCACAGTGGCCCACCATCAAGAAGCACCTCACCCCCGGCAAGGCCCTCTATTTCAGCCACGGCTTCGCCATCAACTGGAGCGACCGCACCGGCGTCGTTCCCCCCAAGGATGTCGACGTGATCATGGTAGCCCCCAAAGGTTCCGGCACAATGCTCCGCATCCTCTTCAAAGAGGGCAAAGGCACCAACTCGAGCTACGCAGTATATCAGGACGCCACCGGCAAAGCCCTCGAGCGCACACTCGCCCTTGGCATCGGCATCGGCTCGGGCTACCTCTTCGAGACCACATTCCAGCGCGAGGCTGTCAGCGACCTCACCGGCGAACGCGGCTCGCTCATGGGCGCTATCCAGGGTCTGCTCCTGGCTCAGTACGAAGTGCTCCGCGAGAATGGCCACACCCCCTCCGAGGCCTTCAACGAGACCGTAGAGGAACTTACACAGTCGCTCATGCCCCTGTTCGCTGCCAAAGGCATGGACTGGATGTATGCCAACTGCTCCACAACCGCACAGCGCGGCGCCCTTGACTGGATGGGCCCGTTCCACGATGCCATCAAGCCTGTGGTCTACGCTCTCTACGACAGCGTGAAGACCGGCAAAGAGGCACAGCGCTCGATCGACTCCAACACCCAGCCCGACTACCGCGAGAAACTTGAGGAAGAACTCAAGGCCCTCCGCGAAAGCGAGATGTGGCGTGCCGGCGCAACCGTCCGCACCCTCCGTCCCGAAAACAACTGATCGTACCCTCCGGCATAACCGGACCGACCAAAACAATCGGACCGACCGAAATAATACGCGCGTACCCGCTCAGGTGAGGGTGCGCGCGTTTTTTTCTTGTTTAATTGCGGCGAAATAGCTAACTTTGCTCCCAAAACCGCCCGGCTCTGACCCCGGCGCGTGGAAAAGACCCAGTGCTATGGCAACCATCCAGATCGCAGCCATAATGAGAGCCGGAGTGTTCTCGCCAAACCATATAGGCAACGACGCCACGATTCTCAACACCGTGGCCGAGCAACTGCGCAAACGCGGCTGCGAAGTCAACATATACAGCGAGGAGGAGTTCTGTACCGGCCCCGTCAGCGAGCCTGTAATCATCAGCATGGGCCGCGAGCGCCGCACCACCGACCTGCTCCAGAGCCTCGAGGATCAGGGGCGCCTGGTCATCAATTCGGGCTATGGCATCGAGAACTGTATCCGCGAGCGTCAGGCGCGCATACTCTTAGGCTCCAACATCCCCTATCCGGCCAGCATCATCGTCGACACCGACGAAGCCGTGCGCCCGCGCCTGCAGAAACTCGGATTCACCCAGTGCTGGATCAAGCGCGGCGACTTCCACGCCCAGCACGCCGAGGATGTGAGCTATGTGCGCACCCCCGTCGAGGCGCAGGATGTGCTTCAGGAATATTTTCTGCGCGGATTCCGGCGCGCGGTCATCTCGCGCCACCTGCCGGGCCGCCTGGTGAAATTCTACGGTGTGGCCGGCACACCGTTCTTCCACTGGTTCCTCCCCTATGAGGCCGAACCGCTCAACCTCCGCGATGAAGCCAACCGCCGCACCGACGAAACGCTCCGCACTCTCTGCCGCAACGCCGCCCGCGAACTCAACCTCGTGGTCTACGGCGGCGAATGCATACAAGCCGACGACGGCTCACTGAGCATCATCGACTTCAATGACTGGCCAAGCTTCGCCACCTGCCGCGCCGAAGCTGCCACTAACATCGCAAAAGCCGTAATGGCTGCCGCAAAAGACCGCCGATAACACCCCGTAGAGATGAATCTGAAGTCAGTTTTCGCAAAAACATCCGATAAATTCATCCATGGAGGAGGCATCTTCACATTCCTCCGCTCCTCGGTGTCGTCGCAACTCGCGTCCTGGACCGACATGGGCGTCTGCTTCGTGTTCTATGCCTGGGTGTTCCGCGCCTTCGGCACCGCCCCCATGCGCTCCTTCCTGGCCACCGCCATCGGCCTTGTGGTGGGAGGCATTGTCAACTGCATCGTCAACTATAAGTTCACCTTCCGCGCCGACAACTGCCCGGTAAAGGCGGTGGCTGTGAAATATATCCTCATATGGGGAGGCAGCTTCGTGCTCAACCTCGGTGGCACCACTCTGCTCGAGCAGGGGTTGCACAGCCTCAACATCATCAACCACGTCACCTGGATCAAGCCCGACGGCGTTTTCGCCGTGGCCCGTCTGTCGGTGTCGCTGGCAGTGTCGTTGGGCTGGAACTTCGTGATGCAGAAAAACTTCGTGTACCGCCCCTCACGGTTCGACCCTTTCGCCATATCCATGGTCAACAAGCTCACCTTCCGCAAGGAGAAACCCAAAGCTTAGATCTTGTTTAATAAAAAAATGATTTCCAAATCTACATTCAAAAAGCGCCGCGACAGCCTGCAGAAAGGCATCTACTTCATCATCAACCCCTTCGTGAAGTTGCTGATCCGCATGGGTGTCACCCCGAATATGGTCACCACTATAGGTCTGCTGGGCAATATCGCCGCCGCGGTTCTCATAGTCTGGGCCGGATATGCCTACACCACCAACCCCGTCGACGGCGAGATCAGATTCGACCTCATCACATGGGCCGGCGGCGTCACCATCCTCTTCTCACTCTTCGACATGCTCGACGGCCAGGTGGCCCGCATAGGACACATGGAAAGCCGTTTCGGCGCCCTCTACGACTCGGTGCTCGACCGCTACTGCGAGCTCTTCACCGTGGGAGCCATCAGCTATTTCCTCATCTGCACAGGTTTCCCCGCCGGCGCGCTGGTGGCATTCCTCGCGCTGGTCGGATCAGTGATGGTAAGCTACGTGCGTGCCCGCGCCGAAGGCCTCGGCATCGAATGTAAGATCGGATTCATGCAGCGCCCCGAGCGCGTGGTCGTCACCGCCGTGGGCTGTCTCGTCGCCGGTATCGTGGGTCTGAATTCGCCCAACGAGCCCAAAGTGGCCATCACCATCCTCATCATCGCCATGGCCATAATCGCCATCTTCGCCAATCTCACGGCCTTTGCCCGCGTGGGTGTGTGCCGCAACGCCCTCAAATAAGAGCACATTCAACATAAACCGCCGCACCCAAGTCAATGGTTCTACCCTCGAAGAAAGAATCCACAGCAATAGTCACCGCCCTGGTCATCTGGCTGGCCGTCACCACCCTCTGCGTAGGCTTCCGCCCCGAGCATCTGTGGCTGGCGCTGCTCATAGCCTCGCTCTTCTTCGCATGCCGCACCAGCCGCAAGACGGTGGTGGCGCTCCTCCCATTCATCATCTTCGGCATCTCGTATGACTGGATGAACATCGTGCATAACTACGATGTGAACCCGGTTGACATCCGCGGCCTCTACGAGGCAGAAAAATCACTTTTCGGCATCACCGCCGCCACCGGCGAAGTGCTCACCCCCAACGAGTTTTTCGCCCGGCACACATCCACCCTCATGGACATCCTCGGCGGTTTTTTCTATCTATGCTGGGTGCCGGTACCGATTTTTTTCGGCCTCTACCTCTATTTCGGCCGTCAGGTGAAAATCTACCTTCACTTCGCCATAGTCTTCCTGCTGGTCAACCTTATAGGTTTCGCCGGATATTATATCCATCCCGCCGCGCCGCCATGGTATGTGGCGCTATACGGATTTGATTTCATAGAAGGCACCCCGGGTTCGGTAGCCGGGCTGGGGCATTTCGATGAAATAACAGGCTTAGGCATCTTCAACGGCCTCTACGGCCGCAACTCCAATGTTTTCGCCGCAGTGCCCTCGCTTCACTCGGCCTATACCCTGGTGGCATTTATCTATTCGATGCGCGCCAAGTGCCCCGCATGGATTCGCGTGGCGCTGGCAGTAATCACTCTCGGCATATGGTTCACGGCAGTCTACACCTCGCACCACTACATCATCGACGTGGCGCTCGGCATCCTCTGCGCCATCACAGGCTATCTGCTGTTTGAGTATCTGATGATGCGAATACCCGCCGTGGCACGTCTTCTCGATCGCTACACATCCTATGTGACGCCCCGTTAAAGCAAAGGAATCAGCGGAGTGGCGTCGTAACGCGGCAGCGCAAGCAGCTGCAGAGAGCACATGCGGGCATAAGGGGTGTTTGATGCGTCGCCTACGGTAGCGCCGGCAGCAGTGAGAGCTGCCTCGACAGTAGCGGTGGCAAGCCGGGGGGTATTGTTGTCCTTGCTCAGATGACAAAGAAACACATTGCGCAGCCCGGGATGATAGATTTCACGCAAATAGTTGGCAGTGACCGTGTTTGACAGATGACCCATGGCACCCCGGATGCGTGCCTTGAGATATTCGGGATAGGATCCGGCTTCGAGCATGGCATCGTCGTAGTCAGCCTCGATCATCAGATGGTTGGCCTGCCTGATATAAAAGTCGGCGCGCTCGGAAATCACACCCATATCGGTGGCAATCACAATGTTGCGGTCGCCACGCTGAATAAAGAAGCCACAGTTGTCGGTGCCGTCGTGGCTGACATCGAAAGCCGTGATGGTGAAACCGCCGATTTTGAAAGGGTGCTCTTTATAGATGGGGCGGTGGTAATCCTTCAGACGGTTCGATATATTATGGCGCCGCAGCAGCCCGTTGAGCGTGCGAGGAGTGCAGTATACGCCGGTATGAAACCGCTTTCTCACAATTTTGTAGACATAGCGCACATGGTCGCTGTGGTCGTGTGTCAGAAGCACGCCGCGCACCGATTCCATCTTTATGCCATAGAGACCGAGCTGACGGATCACGCTGTCGGAGTCAACACCGGCGTCGATGAGAATACCTGTTTCGCCGTCGCTGACAAACGCGCAATTGCCCGAGCTGCCCGAACCGAACGACATAAACGTGAGCTTCATCTGCGGGGTGCCTACCTCGAGGGGCGTGAAATCGTCGTTGGCGAAAAGTTCGCGGCGCTGCTTTGCCGTCCCGCCGTGGAGAGCCTTTGATGCCTCGCGGCGCGCGGCCTCGCTGATGCTCGGATGAATGGGCAATGGTTCGATTTCCGGGAAGAGCGAGTTGCCTTCCAGATTGTCGAAGAGGCCGGGGAGCGGCTGGTCGAATCCGGGACGTTTCTTATATCGTGCCATTGCCGGGGGTCAGTTGGAGAAAAGGAGGAATATGGAGGGGATTTTGTCGTAGTTGTATTGCGTGCGGGCCCAACGCTCGAGAGGCATGGTGCGCACCGATTCGCGGGAACCGGTAAGCCCGGAGGCAACGCAGAGGAGCATACGTGACGGCAGCGACGCTGTCAGCTCGGCAATCAGCCGGTTGTTGCGGTAGGGCGTCTCGATGAAGATCTGGGTCTGACGCTCACGCAGGATACGGCGCTCCATCTCTTTGAGACGGGCCGAGCGCTCAGGCTGATGAATCGGCAGATAGCCCACGAAAGCAAAACTCTGGCCGTTGAAGCCCGAAGCCATCAGCGACAGCAGGATGCTCGAAGGGCCGACAAGGGGAACCACTTTCAGCCCCTTGGCCTGCGCCACGGCCACAAGGTCGGCACCCGGATCGGCAACGGCAGGACATCCCGCTTCGGAGATCACCCCCATGGGTTCACCCTCTATGAGCGGGCGCAGCATAGCCGGCACCTCGGATGCCGGGGTGTGCTCGCTCAGCTCCGTGAAGTGCAGGGAATCAATGTCGATGCTGCGGTCGCACTTTTTGAGAAACCGGCGTGCCGAGCGCACATTCTCCACCACAAAATAACGTATCTCCTTGATCAGTTCCACATTGCACGCGGGCAGCGACATCTCCAGGGGAGCGTCGTTGTCAAGCGGAACAGGAAACAGATAAAGAGCAGGCTCAGCCATTGCGGCAATAAATGGAAATGTGAATTGACAGTAAAAAAAGCGTGATGTTCGGCAGGCGAGATCACATATCCTTGACCTTGCGGGCGAAATCGACCATGTGGATGGCGGCTTCGGCCGCCTCGGCGCCCTTGTTGCCCAACGGACCGCCGGCACGATCGAGTGCCTGCTGTTCGTTTTCTACGGTCAGCACCCCGAAAATCACGGGTATGTCGCAATCGGCGTTAAGGGCGGCGACGCCCTGTGTTACGCTCTGGCATACATAGTCGAAGTGTGGTGTATCTCCGCGGATCACCGTGCCGAAAACTATCACGGCGTCGAACAGCGAGGATTCGATCAGCTGCGATGCGGCGAATGTCAGTTCCACCGCACCGGGCACATGAAACACTTTCACATCCTCGTCCATATCGAAACCCTCGTTGCGGAAAACCGTGAGGGCGCCTTCGGTGAGACGGTCGTTGATGTGAGCGTTCCAGCGTGCGGCCACTATGGCCACCCGCATATTATCTACTTTGGGGAGGCCGCCGCGGGGAGCGGCGCCTGCCATGGATGTTGACATAAGAAGAATGTTTGTGTTGAGAGAACTTGTCAGCGGGTCTGGTCGCAATAGGTGCGTGCGGCGTGGCCCAGATAACCTCCGTGATGGCGGAGAGCATATTGCCCGGGGGTGAAGCCGGTGATTTTCATCACATTCACCACCAGTATGTCGCCTATCACGGTCATCATGGTGGTGGAAGTGGTGGGGGTAAGGCCCAGAGGGCACACCTCGGGCGCTCCTCCGGTGAAGAGGGTGGCGTCGGCCAGCTCGGCCAGAGGCGAATCGGCGTTGCCTGTGATTACGATGATGGGGATATCGGCGATAAGACGGCGCGCAAGGTCGACCAGCTCCACAATCTCGCGGGTCTTACCCGAGTTGGAGATGAGCAGCATCACATCATCGGGCTGCAGGATGCCGAGATCGCCATGCTGCGCCTCAGCAGGGTGCAGATTCACGGCGGGGATGCCGGTAGAGCAGAATGTGGTAGCGATATTCATGGCAATCTGCCCTGCTTTACCCATACCCGAGGTGACCAGTTTGCCACCACGGCGATGCACATGCTCCACAATCAGGTCAACGGCTTTTTCGTAATCGTCGGTGACAGGTATATTCATTATAGCGCGGCTTTCCTCTTCGAGAATGGAGCGCATAGTGTCCTTGATATTCATTGATTTAGGCAGAATCAGATGTTTCTTGTTACAAAGTTATCAATTTCCGCGGAGAAAAGCAAAACAATATTGCGAAATTTGGGAGGGACCGGCCCACATATTCGGAGAGTTCTGCAACACCCTCCGCAGACTCAACATGTTACACCATGAAAAAAGCGGCGAGGCCGTCGATGGGCCACGCCGCTCACTATAGGATTGCGGTTGTCTCCTCTTAGAGGATCACCTTGGTGCGGTTGATGATGTAGAATCCGCGCTGCAGGTCGTCGATGATGTTGACGCCTGTATATACGGGACGCACTGTCGTCATGCCGTCGGCGCGCACGATGGTGACATGTCCGTCAACGGGCGAGTTGACATAGAGCACGCCTCCGCGGGCTGTGATCGAGATGGCGTTCGCGCTCACGTCGTCGATGGCCGTGGTGGTGACATATTTGCCTGTGAAGCCGCTTGCGTCATAGATAGCCTTGTCCCTGATAGTGACGCCGTTGCCGGTCTGCGAGCCGCCGTAGTTGGTGAATATGACATTGGTGTCGGTGAGGTCTTTGTCGGTGTCGATGACGAGCTTGTAGAGGTTGAGCTCCGTGTCGAGTGTCATCTGCGTGCCGGGCCATTTGCCGAGGAAGTCGTCGCCGCCTGTGCCGCCGTAGGCGTAGGCATATATCGCGCTCCAGTTGCTCAACGAGTTGTCAAAGTAGATGGTGTAGCCGTCGCCGGGTGTCGGGGGTGTCGGGGGATTGGGATCATCGGGTATCTCGCCCGCGCCCTCTATCACCTTCACCGGGGTGGTGGAGCCACTCTTGTAGTATCCGCCGTTCTTCCATGTCATGTCGCCGGTCTTGTTGCCGCTGCTGAATATGATTTTGGCCCCGTCGGGTATCTTGTCGGTTCCGGTGTATGTCCACTTCCACACCTTGTTGCCGAGGTATGTTGCCGACTGGCCCGGCCATTTGCCGCCGGTGTAGTTCTTGTTGTCGGTCCACACCCACGCCTTGATGGTGCCGCCCCAGTTGGCGTCATTCTCAAAGAAGGCTGCCTGCTCTCCCTCGGCCATGGAAGGCTCGATGGGTTCTTCCGGCTCGACAATTTCACCACCGCCGCCACCGCCGCCGGCATTGGGCTTCACGGTCCATGTGTCGTCGGGCATGGTCTCGTCGGGCCACTCGGTCCACGGCTGGTCGACCGACGCTTCGTTATAGAGATACTTACCGTCTTCGCCGATTTTGCCCGGGCCGTTGAGCACGTACACGCGCATGTTGCCTTTGCCCGAGCAGGTGGCTGTCAGCGTGCCGTCGGTCACGTTCTGCACGTCGCCTGTCACGGCATCGACATATCGGCCGTTGAGCACGTCTGTGAATGTCGAGCTGCCGCTGATGGTGACGAGTACGTATGAGTCGGTCTTGCTGTCCTTGTAGCGACGCTTGAACGACATCTTGCCCGAGCATCCTTCGGTGCTGTACTGACCCTTGCGCAGGGCGGGCACGGCGGCGCGTATCTTGTTGAGACGCTGTATGTGGCGGGCGAGGGGGTAGGAGAGGGTGGAGGCCAGGTTGCCTGTGGCGTCGGAGTAGTCGGCAAAGTCATTCACCTTGACGTCACCCTCGATATAGCCGCCGAAGTATGCGCGGCCGCTCTCTTTCAGAGCTATCACGGCTCCCTTGTCAATATCTTTGCCCTTCTGGAACTCGACCTCCGAGCCGTAGTAGATACAGGGGATGCCGCGGAACGTGAACATCAGCGAGAGGTTCTCGGCCCATGTACCCTGGTCGCCCTTGAAGCGGTAGTTGCTGTCGGGGGCGTAGTCGTGGGAGTCGACATAGACGACGTTGTAGGTGGCATCGTTGTACAGGTCATCCTGCCCGTGCACGCCAAACGCGCCCTGTGCCGTGTTGAAGTTCCAGTGCATCGCAAAGTCGATGACGCTCATCCCCGAGAAGTCCTTGTGGTCGGGGGTATGGTAATCGTTGCCCTGGAGCCATGCGTTGTTGCTCTTGCGCAGGATTGACTCATCGTGTCCGAGGTCATCCTTGCCCGACTGCAGTACCGACTCCCAGTTGGTGTGGCCGCTCACGGTCTGGTAGTCATGCGAGCCTTCATCCTTGGTGGGGATGGCCTCTACGGTGTCCCAGGATTTCGGATCCATGTCCCACGCGTAGTCCTTCGACTCTTTCCACGTGTAGTAACAGGGGGAGCAGTTGTAGTTCGCGCCACGGTAGATTACCTCCATCGAGCGGGCACATACCTCGCCGTACATGAAGAACGGCGTGTTGCCGCGCTTGGCTATGGCCTCGGGCGACTGTGATGCCTCCAGGAGCTGCGGGAGGAACATCTTGTTGAACGACAGGCGGGGGATATGCCCGGCTGTGTCGATTCGGAAGCCGTCGACACCCATCTTGATAAAGCGCGAGTAGCACTCTACGAGATAGTTGGTCACGGTCGGGTGCTCGGTGTTGAGGTCCACGCAGTCACCGGCTATCTGGCCCCACCAGCGTGAGGGGTCGTCCCAGTCAAACCATGCCTTGTGGTGCCACAGGTTGTGTGTGTCGCGGTTGGTGAAGTCGGTGTTCTTCATCATCGCCAGGCGTGTCCCGTACTGTTCGGCGGGGAGCATGTCGGGATAGTTGTCAGGAAGCTGGCCTCCGCGCTCCTGGGGCACTACGAGCATCGAGGCGTTGATGTCCCCGAGATCCTTGGTGTAGTCTTTCTCAAACATCTTGCAGAGCGTGCCCTCGCCGAAGTTGCCCGTGTGCTGGAGCACGATGTCGAGTATCAGCTTCATGCCGCGCTTGTGCACCTCGTCGATGAGTTCCTGGAACGCCACGTCGGCGCCCTTGTCGTCAAGATCCTTGGCTACATAGCGGTGGTCGATTTTGCTGAAGTCCATGGCATGGTAGCCGTGGTAGTCGAGGCCCGAGCCGTTCTCGACGATAGGGGTGATCCATACGGCGGTGAATCCGAGCGCCTTGATATAGTCGAGCTTATTGATAAGGCCGCGGAAGTCTCCTCGCCATTCGGGGTCGTTGATGTTCTTCACGCCGTCCCAGCAGTAGACATTGTTTTTGGGGTCTCCGTCATAGAAACGCGTGGTCATGGCAAAGTAGATGGTCTCGTCGCGGAAATCGGTGCGGTCGCCGATAAATGTTGCCGCCGTCGAGTTCATCGCCATGAGAGACATTCCTGCGCCCAATAGTAGCGTAGATAGTTTTCTCATTGGTTGAATACTGTAAAGAGGTAAGAAATAATGATGATTAAATAAGTAAAGACATATTCTCTGTGAATACCATGGTATATTTACTTGGCAAAGATAGCTATAATTTTTTTTTTGCCAAAATTTATTAAATAAAATATGCAAACGTTGCACTTCGTTTTGGGATCTACAAATAAAATATGAGGTTATGCGCCGCTTGGCTCGGACGGAATGCGCAGCACCATTACAACGCGCCGCCACACGCACATGTGTCAGCGGCGATGCTCGAAATCGGCAATGGCGTCGGTCCAGCGGGCAGGCAGCTCCGAGCCGGTGCGTGTGGCGGGGTCGAAAGCGGCCATAACAGTCGTGGCCACACATTTCACATCGCCTGTGGAGGAATTGTAGATGCGTTGCTCCAGAATGAAGCTGTGGGTGGAGACGCTTTGGGTGGTTGTGGCGATTTTAAGCGGTTCCTCGAAATAGGCAGGAGAGTAGAACGACGCATTTATGTTGACTATCACCACGGCAAGCTCACGCGGATCGGGCGCATGCCCCAACAGCGCCTCGAAATAACGAATTTTGCCGAGATCGAGCAGCTGCATGTAGACCGAGTTGTTGACATGGCCAAACATGTCGATGTCATTGAACCGGAGCTGCGCATCGACGGCATGATGAAATTCGACGGTCGGCTGCGGCACTTTGGAATTTGCGCAAGGGGGAAATATGATGGTTTCTGAAGTCATTTTCACGGGTTATCGGGTCAGTGGGGGGGGTAGAGCATGCTCTTAGTGGAAACGGATCTGGGTGATCACCTCGCGGCCGAGGGCGTCGTTTATTGCCTTGATCAATGACTGACGCTGAAACGAGAGGTCATTCTTGACCGGGCCGGAGGAGATGTGCACGTGCAGCACGCCTTGAGCCACATAACGGCGCGTGGTATAGCGGTTTATACCCGGTCCGACGATATGGGGCCAGAGCGCGGCGGCTCGCATGGCCAGGATGTCGTCGCTGCGGGCCGAGGTGTCCATCACCCGGTCAATCAGCTGCCTTATAGACTGTGGTTCGGTGCGTTTCATGCCGTGGTCGGATCAGAGAGGGTGAATGTGCCGTCGGCCACGCGCCATGACCGGTGACCGTCGGCTGTCGTCGACCGTGCCATGATGTTGTCGAGATGGTCGCGGTTAGTGTCGGTGATGAATATCTGACCGAAACCATCGCCCGACACCACATCGACCAGCCGCTCAACGCGCCGGGCATCGAGCCGGTCGAACACATCGTCGAGCAACAGCAGCGGCCTTATACCCGACGCCTCCTCGAGGAAACGGTACTGTGCCAGGCGCAGGGCTATGGTGTAGGTCTTGCACTGCCCTTGCGAGGCCACGCGGCGCACGGGCATGTCGTTGAGACTCAGTTCGAGATCGTCGCGGTGAGGGCCTACCGATGTGTAGCCCACGATCTCGTCGTGCCGTCGGGCGGAATCGAGCATGGCGCCGAATCCGGCGGTCTCTTTCGCCAGATGGCTCCTGAGCGCTATAGAGGGTATCTCTCCATCGGCGGCGATGGCGCTGTAACGCTCCAAGAAAATGCCGTTAAGACGTTCCACCCATTGCAGTCGCGCGCGGGTTATATAGACGGCCGGGCGCTCCATGGCCATCTCTACCGAGAGAAAAAGGCCGGGGTCGGTGCACCGGTCACGCAGCATGCGGTTGCGCTGCTGCAGGGCCCGCCCGTAGCGTATCAGCTGATCGAGATAGACCGAGTCGGCCTGCGAAATCACCATATCCATGAGCCGGCGGCGCTCCTCGCCGGTGCCGGTGATAAGGTCGGAGTCGGCCGGCGAAGCCATCACCAGAGGGAAAGCGCCGATATGGGTCGACAGGCGGTCATACTCCTTGCCTCCGCGCCGGAAACTCTTGCGGCGGCCAACCTGAATGCCGGCCGACAGCTCCTCGTCGACACCCCGGCGTGTGTAGTTGCCGCGCAGGGTCAGAAACCCCTCGCCGCGACGGATCAGCTGTGTATCGGACAACCCGGCAAAGCTCTTGCAGAAGCTCAGATAGTGGATGGCATCAAGCAGATTGCTCTTGCCCATGCCGTTGTCGCCCAGAAAACAGTTGATTTTCGGGGAGAACTCCAGCCGGGCGTCGGGGATATTCTTGAAGTTTGTGATTGCCAGACGATTGAGCTGCACTGCGGTGACGGGGGTATAGCTTGTTTAACAGTGAATGTTTACCAGCAGGAATCCAAGGGCAAAGAGCGCCAGGATGATTGCCGTGAAAGAAAGAGCCTTGTTGAGAGCCGCACCTTCATGACTGCGGAGATAGAGCCACAGCCACACGTGGGCCACAAGATAGAGGGCGGGGATTACGAGCGTCCACCACCCGGCTTCGAGCCACAGCGACGCGGTCAGCAGCACGCCCAGGCAGCCATTGACCAGATAGGCCCGGCTCACGGCTTTGCGCCCGAAGACTGTGGCTGTGGTTAGTTTGCCGGCGGCAGCGTCGTCGTCGCAGTCGCGGTAGTTGTTTACTATCAGTATGTTTGCGATCATCAGGCCTATGGCCAGACCGCCGAAGAAATCCTTATAAGTGAAATATCCCGCCTGAAGATAGAAGGTGAACGACACAGGTATCAGCCCGAAGAACACCACGACGGCGATTTCACCCATGGCGTTGCGCGACAGCGGGAAGGGGCCGGCGGAATAGCTCAACGCGCCCAACAGAACGAATATACCCACTACCACAAGCCACCAGCCGCCCCATATGATGAGCGAGCAACCCAGCAGTGCGGCGGTGATAAACGCTATGGAGGTGGCGCGGCGCATCGCCTCGGGCTTGATGTCGCCCTCGGCAACACCACGGCGGAAGCCGGCGCGGCCCGGGCGGTCTATGGCCGCCACAAAGTCGTAATATTCGTTGGCAAAATTGCATCCTATCTGAGCTACAGCGGCAAAGAGCAGACACAGCAGTGCCGGGAGCCACCGGAAATGGTCGGCACCCATGGCCAGACCGGTGCCGAAGAGCACGCCGGCGGCCGACGCCGGCAGGGTGTGCAGGCGCATGGCCTCAATCCATGCCCTCAGGGGCGTAGGGTGTGATTTCTGAGGTGTGATATTTTGATTCATAACAGATTATCGTGGCGAGAAGATTAACAGGGCACGGAGCAGTGCCGTGCCGTCGGGGCCGATAAGTTCGGCCCGGGTGGCGCTGCGCGAGAGATCGTCGGCCAACGGCGACGAGAGCAGCCGCAGAGTCACCTCCATGTCGAACCGCGCCTCGTGGATATACGCTATCTCAAAGCGCGTGAGGCGGTTGCGGTCGTGATAGTCGAGGCTCCACTGGTTCACCAGCAGCTCGATATAGCGTGAGGAATTCACATGGCGGTTGAAATCGATGTCGGTGTACTGGAAGCGGTAACGTGCCTCGCGGTAGTCGTCGGAAGGTTCGGCCGGAGGCTCCACGGGGCGCAGACGCGAGGGTTTGGCCACAGGGCACTCCCGGTCGGGAATCAACTCCGACACCCATTCGATGCGCGAGATGTCGCCCACCTGACGCGTGCGGGTGTCGATCACCGCCCACACCGTGCGGGCATGGCCTATGACATTGCCGTCACCGTCGGAAATCTCGAAATCGCGCTCGGAAAAGAGACGCGACACCGAACTGATCCAGGTGGTCACCCGATAGTTCTCGTTGACACCGGGATAGCGCTTCATATCCACCGCAACACGCGAGAGCACCCATGTCTGACTCTCACGCGAAAGAAATGCGTAACCGATGCCGACGACGTTGGCATGGAGCGTGGCCACCTCGATAAGGCGGTTGATCAGCAGGGTCAGGGGCATGCGCTGCTCGGGGTTGCATTCGCCGGGGGTGAGGAAGTAGTCGACAGAGAAAACTTTCTCGATTTCGTCGAACGAGTCGGGACGGTTGGTTATCGGGTCGCGTGTCATATTGGCGTGCTATTCAGATAGGGATAAGTGACATTATAAAGGAAAAGGGGGCCGCCGGGCATTGAGGTACCGGCGGCACAGCGGTCGCGGCGCGCTATGATGTCGCTGAAACCGTCAGCCGACAGTTTGCCGCGCCCCACCTCCACAAGCGTGCCGACCACGGCGCGCACCATATTGCGCAGGAAGCGGTCGGCGGTGATCTCGAAATACCATCTGCCGGTGTCGAAGCCCGGCGGATCGAGCGGCGAAGCTGTCAGCGGGTGCCATGCGGCGTGGGTGACGCGGCAGATGTTGGTGCGGGTGTCGGTGTGCAGTTTGGCGAAAGAGGTGAAATCGTCGGTCGAGAGTAGCTGCCGGGCGGCAAGGTTCATGGCGTCGAAATCGAGCGCCGGGGGCGCCTGCCACGAGTGCTGACCTGCAAAAGGCGTGCGCCCCGTGTGAACGAAATAGCGGTAGGTGCGCCCGGTGGCATCGAAGCGGGCATGCGCCCCCTCGGGCACCTCCACGATGTCGCGGACCACAATGTGGGGCGCCAACAGCGAATTCAGCGACCGCTTCAGCGCCTCGTAGTTCATGCCGCAGGCGGGGAGGTCGACATGCGCCGGCATCAGGGCGGCACTCACCCCGCCATCGGTGCGCCCGGCGCCGGTGACCGCCACCGCAGGCAACCGAAGCACTGTGGCCAGCGCCTCCTCCACGGCCTGCTGCACCGACATGGCGCCCGGCTGCCTCTGCCATCCGTGATAGGAGAGGCCGTCGAAAGCCAGGAGCAAGAAACAACGCCTGGTCCGGGCACCGGATATGTCGTCGACACTCATAGGCCGGTCAATCCTTTTCGAGATAGGTGTATCCGTAGAGACCTGAACGGTAGTTCGACAGGAACTCACGCCCCTCCTCGGGGGTGATTTTGCCCTCTTTCATGGCTTTGGTGACCCACGTCTCCACATTGCGCACGAGGCGTTTGGCATCGTATTGAACATAGTCGAGCACCTCGGCCACGGTCTCTCCGTCGATCACCTTGTCGATTTCGTAATGGTCTTTATAGCAGGAGATGTGCACGGCGTTGGTGTCGCCGAAAAGGTTGTGCATGTCGCCTAAAATCTCCTGATATGCGCCCACAAGGAACACACCTAAATAGTAAGGTTCGCCGGGGCGCAGCGTGTGCACCGGCAGCGAGGCGGTTACACCTTGTGGGGAGATGAAGGTGGTGATCTTGCCGTCGCTGTCGCAGGTCATGTCCTGGATGGTGCAGCGGCGGGTGGGTTTCTCGTCGAGCCGCGATATGGGCACGATGGGAAACACCTGATCGATTGCCCAGGAATCGGTGAGCGACTGGAAGAGTGAGAAGTTGCAGTAATATTTGTCGGGAAGCATCTTGGCCACCTTGCGAAGCTCCTCGGGCGGATGCTTCATGGTGGAGGTGACGGCGGCCACCTCGCGGGCTATCTCCCAAAACAGTTTTTCGGCCAATGCGCGGTTGCGCAGATCGAGCATGCCCATGGAGAAGAGGTCGAGAGCTTCCTCACGGCACTGCATGGCGTCGTGCCACGACTCGAACAGGTTCTGCTGATTGATTTTGTCCCAGATTTCATACAGCTCCTTGACCAGCTCATGCTCGTCGCCGTTGAGCTCGTCGTTGTCGCGCCAGCGCGGGAGCGAAGTGGCCTCCAGCACCTCTATGATCAGCACCGAATGGTGGGCGGCCAGCGAACGGCCCGACTCGGTGATGATGTTGGGCTGCGGCAGATCGTTTTTCTCGCACGCGTCGACAATGGAGTAGATGGCGTCGTTGGCATACTCCTGGAGGGAATAGTTCATCGAACTTTCCGAGGCCGACGAGCGGGTGCCGTCGTAGTCCACTCCAAGGCCGCCGCCGATGTCGACATATTCCACCGCGAATCCCAGATGCGCCAGCTGCACGTAGAACTGCATGGCTTCGCGCAGGGCTGTCTTTATGCGGCGTATTTTGGTAATCTGGCTGCCGATGTGGAAGTGGATGAGCTTGAGCCAGTCCATTATTTCATTCTTGCGGAAGAACTCTATGGCCTGCAGCAGCTCAGAGGAATCGAGTCCGAATTTCGACTGATCGCCACCCGATTCCTCCCACTTGCCCGAACCCGAATTGGCGAGCTTGATGCGGATGCCCACCTTGGGGGTGATTTTCAGGCGGCGAGATATGCTCAGGATGAGTTTAAGTTCGTTGAGCTTTTCCACCACAAGGATGATGCGGCGCCCCATCTTGTGGGCAAGCAGAGCAAGCTCGATATAATCCTCGTCCTTGTATCCGTTGCAGATAATCAGGGCATTTTCATCTATGTTAGTGGCCAGCACGGCGTGAAGCTCAGGTTTGGAACCGGCCTCGAGGCCGATGTTGAACTTTTTGCCGTGGCTGACGATTTCCTCCACCACGGGTCGCATCTGGTTCACCTTGATAGGATACACCACATAGTTCTGGCCCTTGTAATCATAATCGGTGGCTGCTTTGGCGAAGCAGTTGGAGATCTTCTCCACTCGGTTGTCGAGGATGTCGGGGAAACGCAGCAGCACCGGTGCCGTTATATCTTTGAGCTGCAGCTCGTCGAGCACCTCGCGGATGTCGACGGGCGCCACACCCGGTTTGGGGCATACGATCATGTTGCCCTTGTCGTTGACGGAAAAATATTGCCGGCCCCAGCCGCCGATATTGTAAAGCTCGGCGCTGTCTTCAACTCGCCATTTTCTCATGTGTCAATAGAGTAGTGAACTTAATAAGTTAACGCATGTGCAGCCGGTTTTGCCGGCAACAGCATGCAAAGTTACACAAAAAATATGAGGAAGCGTGAATTTAACGCAGCGGTTTTTGTGTAATTAGTGAGAAATGTGTACTTTTGCAAAAATTTAAACGCACGCGTGCATTACGTGCCTGTCTTGTTTACGCTCTCCAATCAAATTTATCATACTATGCCTACCCGCAAAACGGTTATTTCAGCAATCATTGTGGCTGCGATAGCGGTGACCTCGCTCTCTTCATGCCGCACACCAAAAAACATCACCTATTTCCAGGACATGCATGAAGGCACCCAGGTGAGCACCACCCAACCCGTCGACGTGGTGGCGCGCCCAGGTGACCGCATCTCCATCGTGGTTCACTCCAAAGACCCCCAGCTGGCGGCCCTGTTCAACCTCCCCATCGTCTCCAACCGCGTCGGCACTGTAGGATCATCAGCCTCAAACAGCAGCGGTTCGGGCCAGACATCCTCCTACATGGTCGACCCCTACGGCGACATCGACTTCCCAGTGCTCGGCACCCTCAACGTCAACGGCATGAAGCGCACCGAGATCTCCGATTTCATCAAGAAAGAACTCATCCAGCGCAACCTCGTGAAGGATCCCACAGTTATTGTCGACTTCCTCAACCACTCCGTGACCGTGCTCGGCGAAGTGCGTTCCCCCGGCAAAGTCAGCTTCGACCGCGACCGCTATACCATCATCGACGCAATCGCCGGTGCCGGCGACCTCTCAATCCAGGGATGCCGCGAGAACGTGATTGTGCTTCGTCAGGAGGATGGCAAGCAGGTGGCACACACCGTCGACCTTACCGACGCCAAGTCGCTTGTGAACTCACCCGTATATTATCTGCGTCAGGACGATATTATTTATGTGGAGCCTACCGATGTGCAGAAGCGCTCCACCACCGCCAACGGCAACTCGATATTCACCCCCTCGTTCTGGATTGCAATCGCATCGTTCGCCACTTCGGTGCTTCTGCTCATAAAGAACTGGTAATCCCCGTATTACAGCATAATTTTTCGTCTTTATCAATATTTCCAAAATCGTGCAAGATAACGAAAACAAACCAGCGCAGGCCGAAACCGGCATGACGATGAAGGACCTGCTGTGGATATGTCTCTCCCGATGGTACTGGTATGTGCTCTCTCTGGCAATCTGCTGCTCGATAGGCATTTATCAGATAATGAAGACCCCGAAGGTTTATCAGCGCACAGCTCTCCTCCTTGTCAAGGACGATAACCTTGGCGGCACAAAAGGTGGCGACGTAGGCGCCAACTTCGCCAGCATGAGTTTCCTTCAGGCCAACACCAATGTTAAAAACGAAATCATCTCCATGTCATCGCCCACGGTGATGTATGAGGTGGTGAAACGTCTCGGCCTGAACGTTAGCTATTCACAGCCCGGGGTATTCTATCCCAAACTCATCTACGGCTCCAACCAGCCCATCACCATCAGTTTCCCCGACGCCGAAGAATCGGCCTCGGCATCGTTGAAAGCCACCGTATATAAAAACGGCAAACTGGTGCTCTCAGACTTCTTCAACGGCACAGTCGACAGCAACGGCAATCCCCCGGCCACAAAACCTGTCACCATAGCCAACTATAATAAAATCGACACCATCGACACCCCTGTCGGCCGCATAACCGTGGCTCCCAACCCTTCGTTCAAGGGAAAAATCACCGAACCTGAGATCATCGACGTGAATCTCCGTCCCATCAATTCGGTGGCACGCGGCTATCTGGGTGGATTCAACGCCAGCCTCCAGGAGGAGCAGGGCTCGGTGATCACCCTGTCGTACAACGACCTCTCCACCGAACGCGCCGAGGATGTGCTCAATACCCTCATCGAGGTATATAACGACAACTGGATCCGCGACAAGAACCGCATTTCGGTCTCGACATCCGAATTCATCAAGGAGCGTCTGGCAGTCATCGAGCAGGAACTCGGCGGCGTCGACAACGAAATTTCGTCGTTCAAGTCGGCCCATATGGTGCCGGACGTTGACCAGGCTGCAAGCGCCTACTTCACACGGTCGTCGGCAGCCGCCGACGAGGTGCTCCACCTCAACAACCGTCTGAGCATGGCCCGCTATATCCGCAACTATCTGGCCAACTCGGCAAACTCATTCAACGTGCTCCCCGCCAACGCCGGCCTGGAGAACCTCAACATCGAGGCTCAGATCGGAGAATACAACCGTCAGTTGCTCGAGCGCAACAATCTGGTGGCCAACTCATCCACTTCCAATCCTCTGGTAGTGAACATGGACAACCAGCTCGACGGCATCCGTCAGGCTATCCTCCAGTCAATCGACAACTACATCGTCACCCTCACATCCAGCATACGCGCTTCGCAGAATGCCCAGGCCATGGCATCGTCGCGTCTGCAGGCCAACCCCTCGCAGGCACGCTATCTGCTCAGCGTCGAGCGCCAGCAGAAAGTGAAAGAGAGCCTTTACCTCTATCTGCTGCAGAAACGTGAGGAAAATGAACTTTCGCAGGCATTCATCGCCTACAACACACGCGTGATCACCCCTCCCTCGGGCAGCGACGCGCCTGTGCAGCCCCAGCCTCGCACCATCATGATGATTGCAGTGCTCATCGGCATGCTGATTCCCACCGCCATCATCTACATTCTGGAGTCGTTCAACACCAAAGTGCGCGGCCGCCGCGACATAGAGTCGCTGTCGGTGCCCTTCATCGGTGAGATTCCTTTGGGCTACACTCCCCGAAAAGGTTTCGCATTGCTGCGCAAAGCCCGCGAGGAGGAGAAAGAGCGCCGTTTCGTGGCCGTGCGAAAAGGATCGGGCAACGCCATCAACGAGGCATTCCGCATGGTCCGCACTAATCTCGAACTGATGTCCGATGCAGAGAAAGCGGGTGCCCACACCATTATGGTCACCTCGGCCAACCCCGGTTCGGGCAAGACTTTCGTCACCATGAACCTCGCCACCGTGCTTGCCATTAAGGACAAAAAGGTGTGCGTCATTGACCTCGACCTCCGCAAGGCCTCGCTGTCGTCGTTTGTCAAGAATCCCGCCGTGGGCGTCTCGGCCTACCTTTCGGGCCATGCCACTCTCGACCAGATCATGGTGCACCGACCTGTGGAACCGCCAAAACGCATCGACCCCAAGAACCCTCCTGTCGATCATTTCATCGACATTATCCCCGTGGGCGCCATTCCCCCCAACCCGGCCGAACTTCTCTATTCTCCCCGTCTGAAAGCGCTGCTCGACAAACTCCGCGCCGAGTATGACTACGTGCTGCTCGACTGCCCGCCCATCGAGATTGTGGCAGACTCGAAGATTATCAACCGCCATGTCGACATGACAATCTTCATCATCCGCGCCGGTCTGCTCGAACGCGATATGCTCCCGCGCATTCAGGAACTCTACGACAACCAGCGCTACCACAACATCGCCATCATCCTCAACGGCACCGAGCTGCAGAAATCGGCACTCTCCGGTTCGCGCTACGGCTACGGATATGGCTACGGCTACGGATATGGCTACGGCTATTTAAAGGACAAAAAAGATTAACCCCAATCATATTTATAACAAAGGCTCCCGCCACCGGTCAGCACCGGAAGCGGGAGCCTTTGTTTTGCCCCACAACTAAGAGCTTTATTTATGGCTTTGGGGAATTATTGGCCGAGAGGGAGGGAAGTCTGACGGGAGGTGGAAGTGCGCCTCAGTGCGCTGACGCCTTGAGCTGCAGCCCGGTGCGTTCCGACAGACCGAACAGCAGATTCATGCAGTGGACGGCGTTGCCGGCAGAACCTTTGAGCAGGTTGTCGATGGCCACAGTGACGGTGAGACCCGAATGCGGGTCGAGTGGGTTACCGAATTTATTGGCGGGAGCGATAACCTCGGCAATATGAATGAGGCATTTGTTGGTGTTGCTCACATCGGCTATTTCGGGTTCGCGGTCGATGACAAAGGAGAATGAATGGTCGGAGTAGGCTTCCTCATAGAGTTTGCGCACCTCGTCGACATTCAGTCCGGCGGGGAGGCCGATACGGGCGATCAGCCCGCGACTGTGGCGGGGATTGCTCGACAGACGCACCTGCAACGATCCGCCGAACGACGCATCGATATGTCGCAGTTCGCGGGCAACCTCACCTGCCACACTTTCGGCATCGGGACGCTTCTCGCACGGCGCCACAGGGTCGCGACGCACCGACACTTCGCAATCCTCATCGTCGCGGCGGAAAAGCTCCGCGTCGGCTTCGATACGACCATTGAGCATGTGGTTTTTGGCAAGTGGGAAAAGCCCCGCTTCGAGCGCTATGGCTATCGGCGACGGCAATGACGCACGCAGCGCACCCCTCACAAGCGCCTTGCGGCGATATTCGGGGAATCCGTAGACCATCCCGCACGAACCGTCGCGATAACTGCCTGTGAGGTCGATGATATGCAGCAGCTCCTCAGGTTCGCTCTCCTCATCCTGACTGGTGTGGCTGACAGCGTCGACACCGCGCATATATTCCTGAGCCTGCCACGGCTCGCCCAACAGAAACACACAGTTGAGTTTCACGCCGTCGAGATCCTTGGTGAAACAGAGGTCGGTGTCGCCGATCAGGCCCCGGTGGTAGCGGTCGAGTCGCATTCCTGCCAGAGCCGGCGCGCTCACAGCCTGCAGTATCACGTCGGGATGGTTGAGTAGAATTCTGATTAGTTCGCCGGCGGCTTCGGTTTCACCGCCAATGATGCCTACGTTTATCACAGTTTGCGGGAGGTTTTGGTGTATGGAGACAAATGTAGTGATTTTTTCGTAATAATCAGTAATTATTGAGTAATTTTGTGGTCACAATCAACCCACTGCATGAAATCCACCACCGCCGATATAAAAATAGAGGAATTCGATTATCCTCTGCCAGACGGGCGCATAGCCCGCCACCCCATGGAAGTGCGCGATGCCTGCAAACTGCTGGTCCGCACCGCCGACGGTTCCCTGTCGGAACATGTATTCTCGGAGCTGCCTGAGCTGCTGCCTGCCGATGCCATGCTCGTTTACAACAACACGCGGGTGATCAACGCGCGCCTCAGATTCCGCAAAGACGCTCCGCAGCTCCCCGGTCAGCAAGGGGCACTGATTGAAATTTTCTGTCTCGAACCGGTGTCGCCTGCCGACTATGCACAGAATTTCGCATCCTCCGCGGGATGCTCCTGGAGCTGTTTCGTGGGTAATTCAAAGAAATGGAAAGAGGGGACGCTACACATGCCGGTGACTGTCGCGACTGCCGAGGGAGACAACGTGACGCTCATGCTCAGCGCCACCCGAGAAACCCGTCAGGGCAATTCGTCGGTTGTGCGGTTCGACTGGGACAATCCTGCGGTGACATTCTCGCAGATCATCTCTGCCGTCGGCGAGATACCCATCCCCCCCTATCTCAACCGCAGCACTGAGGAAGCCGACTCCACCGATTATCAGACGGTATATTCACGCATCGAAGGCTCTGTGGCCGCTCCGACCGCCGGTTTGCATTTCACCGACGAGGTTTTCGCCGGAATCGACCGCCGCGGCATTCCCCGCCGCGAACTGACCCTGCATGTGGGAGCCGGCACATTCCAGCCGGTGAAATCGGAGAGCATCGGCGACCATGCCATGCACGCCGAGTTTATCGCTGTTCCCCTTAAACTGCTGCGGGAATTGCGCGACACCACACGTCGGATCATCGCTGTAGGAACCACATCGGTGCGCACACTCGAGTCGGTCTATCATGCCGGCCGGCTCATGCTGTCGGGTAGTTTTCATGACGAGGTGCCGCAATGGTGCCCCTACGACGGCAATCCGTTTCCCCCGGCGGCAGAGGCTATCGACGCCGTGATCCGTCACCTTGAGGCCACAGGCCGCGACACATTCATCACCTCTACGCGAATAATCATTGCCCCGGGCTATACCTATCGGCTTGTTTCAGGTATGATCACAAACTTCCACCAGCCTAAATCAACGCTTCTGCTGTTGGTGTCGGCTTTCACCGGTGGCGACTGGCGCCCGATGTATGACTACGCCCTCGCTCACGGTTTCCGTTTCCTGAGCTACGGCGACGCCACCCTGCTGCTCTAAGAAGTAATGCTTGTTTACCGGGATGCCGGGATCAGCTCCCCGACAGGGATGCCGGGATGAAGCTGCGCCACAGGCCCGGTGACAAACCCGCGGTCAATGGCGCGGGGATGAGGCAGTGTGAGCCGCGAATCGGACATGCACACGGGATCGCCGTTTTCAAGAGCGAAAATCATGTCGATGTCTATTTCCCGATCGCGATAAGTGCCGTCGGGATTGCGGTGGGAATGCGGAGAGATAGCCTTTTCGATCTGCTGTAGCCGCACGAGAAGTTCGAGCGGCGACATTTCTGTGGTTATTTCCACCCCTACATTCAGAAATCTGTGAGCCGAGGCAAAGCCCCACGGCTCCGACTCGACCGTAGCCGACCGGCGTCGCGGTCCCTGCGACAAAGAAAAAATCCCGGCGACAGCCCGCTCGATTGCGGAGCGGCTGTCGCCGAGATTGGATCCTATGTTAATATGATATAGAAACATGGGGAACTACGGTCCTGTCGACCGGCGGAGAATCAGAGATTGCGGGCAACTTCCACTTCTTCGAAGCCTTCGATGATGTCGCCGGCCATGATGTCGTTATAGCCCGAGATGGAGAGACCGCACTCGAGTCCGGCCACAACCTCCTTGGCATCATCCTTGTAACGCTTGAGCGAACCGAGAGCGCCGGTGTAGCGCACGATGCCGTCGCGGATCACGCGCACTTTGTTGGTGCGCTTGATTTTGCCTTCGCGGACAATGGCGCCGGCGATGGTGCCCACCTTGGAGATTTTGTAGGTTTCGAGCACCTCGGCGGTGCCGGTGACCTCCTCTTTAAGCTCGGGAGCAAGCATGCCTTCCATGGCATCCTTTACCTCCTCGATGGCCTGATAGATAACCGAATAGAGGCGGATTTCAACACCCTCCTGCTCGGCCTGACGGCGGGCGGCCTGCGAGGGACGCACCTGGAAGCCGATGATGATGGCGTCGGATGCGGCTGCCAGCGAGACATCGCTTTCGGAGATGGCACCCACAGCCTTGTGGATGACGTTGACCTGAATTTCGGGAGTCGACAGCTTGATAAGCGAATCGGAAAGAGCCTCGATTGAACCGTCGACGTCGCCCTTGACAATGATGTTGAGCTCCTGGAATGAGCCGAGTGCCTGGCGGCGGGCCACTTCGTCGAGGGTCAGACGCTTGGATGTGCGGGTCGAGAACTCGCGCTGGAGCTGCTGACGCTTGGTGGCGATTTCGCGGGCCTCCTGCTCGGAGTCCATCACGGTGAATGTGTCGCCGGCCGTGGGGGCGCCGTTAAGACCGAGAATCAGCGCGGGCTCGGCGGGACCGACCTCGTTGATGCGTTGGTTACGCTCGTTGAACATGGCCTTCACGCGTCCGAAATGTGTGCCGGCGAGCACTATGTCGCCCTGACGCAGGGTGCCGTTCTGCACCAGCACGGTAGCCACGTAGCCGCGGCCTTTGTCGAGCGACGACTCGATGATCGAGCCGGTGGCGTTGCGTCGGGGATTTGCCTTGAGGTCGAGCATTTCGGCTTCGAGGAGCACTTTTTCGAGAAGTTCCTCCACGCCGATGCCCTTCTTGGCGGAGATGTCCTGCGACTGATATTTGCCGCCCCACTCCTCCACGAGATAGTTCATGCCGGCCAGTTCCTCCTTGATTTTGTCGGGATTTGCGGCGGGTTTGTCTATCTTGTTGATGGCGAACACGATGGGAACGCCAGCAGCCGAGGCATGGTTGATAGCCTCGATGGTCTGGGGCATCACATCGTCGTCAGCGGCCACTATGATGATAACAAGGTCGGTGACCTTGGCGCCGCGGGCACGCATGGCGGTGAACGCCTCATGACCCGGAGTATCGAGGAATGTGATGTGGCGGCCGTCGGAAAGTTTCACGTTGTAGGCGCCGATATGCTGGGTGATGCCGCCGGCCTCACCGGCGATCACGTTGGCTTTGCGGATATAGTCGAGCAGCGAGGTCTTGCCGTGGTCAACATGGCCCATGACTGTGACGATAGGCGGACGTGCCACGAGGTCTTCCTCGCTGTCCTCCTCCTGATGAATTGCCTCGACCACCTCGGCCGACACAAACTCGGTGTTGAAACCGAATTCCTCGGCAACAAGGTTGATAGTCTCGGCATCGAGTCGCTGGTTGATCGAAACCATCACACCGATATTCATGCAGGTGCCGATAACCTTGTTGATGGGCACATCCATCATGGTGGCAAGGTCGTTGGCTGTTACAAACTCTGTGAGTTTCAGCACCTTCGACTCGGCAGCGCGTTCGGCGGCCTCGCTGGCGGCGCGTTCGGCGTTGAGTTCGCGTTTTTCCTTGCGCCACTTCACGCCCTTCTTCTGGCCTTTATCTTTGGCGGTGAGGCGTGCAAGCACCTCCTTCACCTGCTTCTGCACATCTTCTTCGTTGACCTCTGTGTGGCCTCCGCGACGCGACGAGTGGTCATTTTTGCCACCGCGGCCATTTTTGCCGCGGCCTTCGCCGCCACCCTGACCGCGACCGCGGTCACCTCCGGGCTGGTTGCCCTGCTTCTCGATGTCGATCTTCTCCTTGGTGCCGATGCGCTTACGCTTCTTGCGCTCGTCGGCGCTGCCTGCGGCACCGGCATTCTGACCGTTCTGACGCGAGAGGCGCTCGTTGCGACGCTCCTCCTTGCTCTTTTTGCGGGGACGTGTCGACTGGTTGATGGCCGAAAGGTCGATTTTGCCGATAACATTGATGGTGGGGCGATCTTTGGGCAGACCCACTGAAAATATCTCCTGCTCCTTCTCTTCGGCAGGTGCTTCCGCAGCAGGTTGGGCAGCGGGAGCCGGTTTCTGTTCAGTCGCGGGAGACGCCGCGGGAGCTGCCGCAACCTTTTCAGCTGCAGGAGCTTTTTCTACGGCAGGAGCCTTCTCGGGCTGCTTGGCCTCAGGCTTTTCAGCAGGCTTCTCGGGTGCGGGGTTCGCAACCGGCTGCACGGGAGCGGCAGCTGCAGCAGGAGCTGGTTCCTTGGGCGTGGAGACGGGTGCTTCAGGAGCTTTAGCCACCTGAGGCTCCGCTACAGGTTCCGCAGCGGGAGCAGCGGGAGCAGCGGGAGCGGCGGGCTTTTCGGCGGGAGCTTTAGGCGCCTCGGCCTGCGGAGCCGCTGCTTCATGACGCACGGGATTACCGTGGCGGTCAAGTTCGATCTTTCCCAGAATCTTGGGTTTATTGATTTCAGAGGGGAGCTTAATTTCCTCAGGCTTTGCGGGAGCGGGTTTCACACGCTGCTGCTGCCTTTCAGTCGAGAACTGCTCCGACTTTGTCTTCTGATCTTTGTCGCTTTTGAATTCCTTCACTAATATATCGACCACATCGTCCTCAATGCGCGCATTGGGATTGTCGTCGACTGTGATGTTTTTACTGCGCAGGAAGTCCACAACGGTGGGAAGAGCCACGTTGAGGTCCTTTGCTACTTTACTTATTTTAGTTCTCGCCATTTAGTGGAATTAAGTGTACTTTGTTGAGTGTGGAGAGGCGGTGTGTGGAAAGGCGGCATTCTTGCCGCCTGTTGGAAGAGGCGGTGTGTGGGGAGGCGGCATTCTTGCCGCCTGTTGGGAGAGGCGTGGGTTATTTGTTGTCGGCGGGGTCGTCGGCTGTGGCGGCAGCGGCAGCCTCGGCCTCGGCGGGAGCTTCGGGGGCGGCGGGAGTCTCCTCGTCCTCAAATTCGGCACGGAGAATCTCGAGCACATTGTCGACAGTCTCCTCCTCGAGGTCGGCCCGGCGGATAAGTTCCTCGCGGGGGGTGTTGAGCACGGCCTTGGCGGTGATGCAGCCCATATCCTTGAGGGCGTCGATTACCCATTCGTCGATTTCGTCGTTGAACTCGTCGAGGTATATATCTTCGTCATAAACGGTATCGTTATCGCGGTATACGTCGATCACATAACCTGTGAGCATGGATGCCAGCTTGATGTTCAGACCCTGCTTGCCGATGGCCAGCGACACCTGGTCGGGTTTGAGAAACACCTCGGCTTTCTTTTCATTCTCGTCGAGACGGATTGAGGAAACCTTGGCGGGCGACAAGGCGCGCTGGATGAAAAGCGAGGGGTTGGTGGTGAAGGGTATCACGTCGATATTCTCGTTGCGCAGTTCGCGCACGATGCCATGTATTCGCGAGCCTTTCACGCCCACGCAGGCACCCACCGGATCGATGCGGTCGTCGTAGCTCTCGACAGCGATTTTAGCACGTTCGCCCGGAATACGGGCCACAGCCTTGATGCTGATGAGACCGTCGTGGATTTCGGGCACTTCCAGCTCGAAGAGACGGCGCAGGAAGTTTTCGTTGGTACGCGAAACGGTGATCTTGGGGTTGTTGTTGGTGTTGTCGACATTGGCGATGACGGCACGAACGGTTTCACCCTTGCGGAAGAAGTCGCCGGGAATCGACTGGTTTTTGGGCAACAGCAGTTCGTTTTTGTCATCGTCGAGCAGCAGTGTCTCGCGCGACCAGGTCTGATACACCTCGCCGGTGACAAGTTCACCTTCGAGATCCTTGAATTTCTCGTAGATGGCTTCTTTCTGCAGTTCGAGGATTTTAGACTGGAGTGTCTGGCGCAGAGTGAGGATAGCACGGCGGCCGAAGTCGGCGAAAATTATCTCCTTGGTGTGTTCCTCGCCGATTTCCACTTCGGGATCGTTGTCGGCGCGTGCGTCGGTGAGCGAAATCTGCAGGTTGGGGTTGGCGACTTCGCCGTCGGGCACCACTTCAAGGTTCTGGAAAATCTGCACGTCGCCCTTGTCGGGGTTCATGATCACATCAAGATTCTCGTCGGTACCGAACATGTTGGAGAGCACTTTGCGGAACGATTCCTCAAGCACGCTTATCATGGTGGTCTTGTCGATGTTTTTCAGTTGTTTGAACTCTGAAAAGCTTTCCACCATATTGGGAGTTTCCTCTTTCTTGGCCATAATATGTTGTTCTGTTTTTTTATTTCGTGGTTTATTGATTCTTCACTCTGCGGGCTGATCGCGGTTTATTTGAAGCGGAGCAGATAGGCGGCACGCTTCACGTTGGCGAAGGGTATCTCCTCATGCCGCTCCACCATCTGCGGCCGTTTGCAGCCGGGCTGTTTCTCCTTCACACTGTAGGCGATGGTGAAAGTGTCGTCGCCCACAGCCTCGAGAGTAGCCTCGAGCTTGCGGCCGTCGGCTGTCAGCAGCTCTATCTCGTTGCCGAGATTCTTCTCCCACTGGCCTCGCACACGGAAGGGGGCGGTGAGTCCGGCCGAACCTACCTCGAGGTCGTAATCCTCAAGCTCGGCGGGCAGCATCTCCTCGATTTTGCGGGTAAGGGCCGTGCAGGCGTCGATGTCGATACTATCGGGAGAATCTATCTCCACTACGATTGACTTCTGCGTCTGGTCGACCGTCACGTCGACGATAAAGAGGCCGGTCGACTCTATGGCTTTCTCCACTGCGGAGATCACTTCTTGTTTTTCAATCATTCCTTCAGTTGTTGTGGGGTGGCACATGCCGCGCCCCTATCGGCAACATTTATTATTAAACAAGCTCTAAGTCTCACGTCTGTCTCCCCGAAGATACCATCCTCGAGGAAACAATAACGAAAGGAGGAAGCCCGTGGGCCTCCTCCGATAACCGGTTGCAAAGTTAGTGATTTTCCGGGGCTTCTACAACTTTTTCAGCCACATGTGAGAGTCGGTCGGCTGAAGATTTGTCAATTTTAACTCCATCGCCCGAAAAATTAAGCTTATTTAACATTATTTTCCTCCTTTTCTGTATCAGACTCGAGAGATACACCGTGAAGAGAGGAAACATCACTATTCCCAACAGCGACAGCAGCACAGCCAGCAGTTTACCCGCCAGTGTCACGGGCGACTGCTCGCAGCCTATGGTGGTGGTCTGCATGCAGCACCAGTAGAATGCCTCCCCGAAGTTTTCAACCCACGGATTCACCGGCGACTCACAGATATAGAATATGAGGCTTGAAAAGTAGACTGCGAGCACCATTATCGTCACGTAGGTGAGAAACAGTCCGGCGATGCGGCTGCGCGTGATATACCCTATCACAATCGCTATGGCCAGCGCGCAGCGGGCCAGCGGCAGCAGTTTGAGCAGATAAAGCACTCCGGGAGTTATCGGCACCTGCAACAGCGCCAGCACATTGAGCCACGGTATTGAAATCAGCAGAAAAAACCAGCGGTGACGCAGATAGCGGCGGCGCTCAGGAGAGGGTGTAAGCTTCAGCTCTACAAAAAAGTCGGCCATGAACACAAGGCACACTATCAGCTGATAGGTCATGTAGGCCCGGTTCTCGAGCAGGGGCACATCGCGGAAGGTGTCGTAGCTTATAAATCCGATCAACCCCACCGACAGAAGAAGAATCGCCGTCTGGAATCCGCGCAGCAACCGGTGGCGCCGCTCCTGATCCCGGAGGTTGCCGCCACCGGCATGCACATCCCTGCCGGCATTACCGTTGTTCCCGGTTGTGATCTGTTTCCCGGTCATCCTCACATAATATTGAAACGATTCTTATTACTTAAAGAACAACCGACCCTCCCGAAAAGTTAAGAGCTTGTTTAGAGATTTCAAAAGTCTGTCGCGGTTATTATGTTGCTGCGTCCAAGCGCACCGAAGCTGAATTTACCGGCGAGGGCAGCGGCAAGATCGGCAGCGCTGACCGCACCGGATGTCTGTCGCAACCCGGTCATACACGCTATGCGACCGATGATTTCCTCCGACGTGTAGGCAGTGCGGAGCGAAGCCATGCTCAGCGAGGCGTCGCGTTTCGACAGCCGCACTCCCTGCCCGTTGACTATCAACGGTATGTGTGCGAATGCGGGAACAGGAAAGCCGAGAAGTCTATACAGATAGATCTGCTGAGCCGCCGACAGAAGAAGGTCGTTACCGCGGGTGACTTCGGTAACGCCCATGAGGGCATCGTCGGTGACCACGGCGAGCTGATAGGCCCAGGCGCCGTCGCCGCGACGCAGCACAAAGTCGCCGCACTCCTTGGCGAGATTCACCCGCCGGGGCCCGCAAACAAGATCGGTGAATTCGATCGTTTCGTCAGGGACAAAGATACGTGTGGCCGGCGATCGGTCTGATGGTGCGGGTATATCGGGAGCCGTGCCTCCGAGTCGGCGCGGGCGACAGGTGCCTGCATAGACCACACGGCCATCCGATTCGTGGGGAGCCTGGGTCGACATGATGTCGGCACGTGTGCACCGGCAAGGATAGGTCAGCCCCATCTCCTCCAGACGCTGCAGTTGTCGGCTGTAAAATTCACCGCGAAGGCTCTGACTGTAAGGTCCGTTAGGTCCGGTGCCGTCGGTTCCGCCCTCGTCCCAGTCAATTCCGAGCCAACGCAGGTCATCCTCGATCTGAAGGGCATACTCCCGCCGCGAACGCTGCGGATCGAGGTCCTCGATGCGGAGAATCCAGCGCCCGCTGCGGCTGCGCACCGACAGCCAGCTCAGCAGCGCTGCTGTAATATTGCCCAAATGCATCCGGCCGGTGGGCGACGGCGCGAACCGTCCCACCGGCACAGGCCGGGTGTTGTTTTCATTCTCCACGTTCATCGGCTACAGCATCAGCCGGTAGATCGAGGCGGTGTCTACCTCATGCAGCGGATAATAAGGCCCGAAAGGCAGCCCTTTATCTTCGTGAAACTTGCGGGTGAGGGTGGCGATGTCGGGATTGGCGATGCCAAGTTCCCCTAATGTCAGCGGCAATCCGATCGACCTGAAGAAGTCACGCAGACAGTCGACGGTGCGGAGCGCCACGCTGCGGTCATCATCGCGGTCGGTCGAGGCATACATGTTTCTGCCAAGGCCGAATATCCGCCGACCTAATTGCGCTATCTTTTCGGGGCGGTGCGACGCCATGAATGTCATCCAGGCGGGAAAAACCACCGCAAGACCGGCTCCATGCGTGACGCCATAGAGCGCCGACAGTTCATGCTCAAGTCCGTGCGAGGTCCAGTCCTCGCGACGTCCGCACCCGCACACACCATTATGAGCGAGCGTGCCGGCCCACATGATATTGGCCCGCGCCTGATAGTCGTCGGGGCGCGCCATCACTTTCGAAGCCTCCTCCATAATGGCCATGAGCAATCCCTCGGCTATGCGGTCGGTGGTTTCCACGTCGGCTGTGGGGGTGAAATACCGTTCGAGTATATGTGCCATCATATCGGCTATTCCGGCAGTGGTCTGTTCGGGCGGGAGAGTGAATGTCAGCTCGGGATTGAGCAGCGCGAACTTAGGGCGCAGCGCCGAATCGGTGCGGAGCGAGATTTTGTGCATTCCGTCGATTTTCGTTATCACCGAATTGCCGCTCCCTTCGCTTCCGGCGGCGGGAATCGTGAGCACCACACCCACCGGCAGAGCATTCTCCACCACTGCTTTTCCTGCCCAGAAATCCCAGAAATCGCCCTGATATGGCACTCCCGCGGCCACGGCCTTGGCGGTGTCGATCACCGATCCGCCGCCTACGGCTATCAGCGCGTCGACACCCTCGCGCCGACACAGTTCGATACCCTCATACACCCTGTCGTCGGTGGGGTTGGGTTTCACACCTGTGAGTTCCACATGGCCGATGCCTGCCGCGTCGAGCGAGTCGGCAACACGTCCGAGCAACCCCGAACGACGCGCACTGCTGCCGCCGCTCACGATCATCACTTTGGTAAACCCGTATTGACGGGCCATGGCGCCTGTCTGCTCTTCGGCACCCTTGCCGAATATATAGCGCGTGGGGGCGCAATAGGTGAAATTTTCCATAAGAGCTTGTTTGAGAATCAATATCGGGGATGAAGCGGACCTTCGCGCAGAAGCTCCGGGGATGTGGGGTCGGTGATATTTATCATGGCGGATGGGATGGCACTCCCCTCTCCTCCGTCTACCATAATGTCGACGCTGCCTTCGTAATGCAGCCCCAGGGATTCGGGCTGACATAGGTCCTCGGGGTCGGCTGCATTCCAGCCCACCGAGGTCGACATCACCGGATTGCCGAGAGCCGCGGCGATGGCGCGGGCGATGGCGTTGTCGGGCACTCTCACACCGGCCTCATGGCGTCCTTTGAATGCCTTGGAGAGTCTGGTCGATGCCGGAAGGATGAATGTGAAAGGTCCGGGAAGATTACTCCGGAGTATACGGTAGGCCTCATTGTCGATGCGGGCGAATTCACTCGCCTGCGATATGTCGGCGCACACCATCGACAGCCGCTGCTTGGCGGGATTGATTCCCTTGATCTGACACACGCGCTCCACGGCGCGGTTGTTCAGCGCGTCACAGCCGATGGCATAGAGCGTGTCGGTGGGATAGATTATCACCTGACCGCGCCTGAGGGCGTCGGCGATTTCGTCGATGTAGCGCTCGTTGACGCTTGTCGCATACATTCGGTAGTTTTTCATGGCGTTGCCTGTATTGTTTTACGGTCAGATTATGCGGCTTTTCATCCCCATGGCCGTCAGCGCCTGCTGCACAGCCTCGCGTTTGTCGCCCTGGATGAGGATTTCTCCGCCGCGCGACGAGCCCCCTGTGCCCAATTTCTGCCTGAGTTGCCGGGCGATGTCGGCCACGGCTTCATCGTCGACGGTGAATCTGGCTACGATAGTGGCCGCTTTCCCTTTGCGCCCTTTCTTGTCAAGGATGATGTCGAGCCGTGCTTTCTCGGTCACCGCCACAGGTTCGGTCGCGGGGATTTCGGGCTGAGGCGCATCCCCCTCGGGGAGTATGTCGCGCAACGCGCCGAGCGATGATTTCCAGTCGGCTGTCATTCTGTTATCTCGGTTTGCACCGACTCTTCCGATGCCTGCGGGAGCATCAGTGCCGAGTCGGCAGGCGCATATTCATCGGTCAGGTCGGGCCGGCGGGTCAGAAACGATCCCAGGCGGGTCACTGTCACGAAATGAGGCAGATCTTCAGGCGCGAGCCGGCTCATGAACCCTTTCATCGAATCGGACGAAAGTTTCATAGCCTCGATATAGCACTTTGTGGCCTCGGCGGTATTCTCCTCGGGATTCTCTGTCTCCGACAGCTTCATGAACAGCACCGCCAGACTGCCATATTGCGTTTCGGTCAGTTCGGGCTGCTTGTTCTCAAGGATGTCGTTGCAAAGCCTTTCGCAGCTCGCGTAGTCGCCGTCGGCATATGAGTCGCGGGCATCCTGCACCATCTGGTCGACTGTCACCTCATTGCCGCAGGACGGAAGAAGCACAGCGACAATCAGGCCGCAGATTGCGTATATTTTGTTTAGGAATCGCATATATTATAAATGTAAGTAAAACGTTATTCGGGACGCCGGTGGTAGTCGTAGCTCAGGCCGCCGTGATCAACCGTCATTGTAGACTCATTGAAGCTCTTGATGCGGAGCACGATATGCTCGGCCACATGCCCCACCATCGCGGGGTCGCCCTCCTCGATGGTGATACTCGACGGATCGTTGTCAACAACCAGCGAATCGGGATAGCCGTGCCATCGCCCCTTCACCGAATAGGTGATTTCGCCGGGACGGCTCGCGCGGAGCACCGAAGTTCGGTCCTTGTTAAGCTCTATCACCGGATTGGTATCCGAGATGGCCGTGTTGTAGTACTTTCCGACCATCGTCTTCTCATATGAGTCGAGGCCGTCGCACGAGGCAAGCGACATCAGCAGCGGCAGCATCGCAATCGGCACTGCCTTATACAGCTTGCGGCAGACATCCTTGAAGCCACCGCTTTTGGGGTCAGCATATATATCCATTGGGACAAGAAGGACCTGAGTTCCTTTTTCTGACAGCAAAATTACAATCTCTCGACTGCATTTCCAAAGATTTCGGCCGAAATCTTACCTCACGCGTCAATCAGCCACCACGCGGAGCACCGCCAGCGACTGCGGCTCTCCGGCCGAAGGATAATGACTCTGATAATACAACAGCACGCGGTCAACCACCATATTGCGCTCGAAACGTGTAAGCCGCAGCCGACCGCCGTTGCGGAATGTCAGCCGGCTCAAAACGCGGGCCATGGCCGATTCGTCGGCCGGGAGGAACCGGCGGTGGGCCGGCGGGAACTTCCTGAAAATTCCGTCATCATAATCCAGATACGTCCCCGGAGCATACGTGCTCCAGTCCGGTTCGATGCCGAGAAACTTCGCGAGCCTCACCAGAAACACTATGTGGAAATTTTTCAGCTGCGCCATCGTGGCGCCCCTCTCGCTCAGCACACCGAGCGCCTGTCGAAGAAACCCGAACAGATGGGCATCAGCCATCTGCTCCCGCAGCAGCGACGAAAGCACATCAGCGATAAACAGCGCCAGCGTAGAACGCAGTGGATCGCCTACGGGCGGGAACGTGAGCGGACGCACATCACCGATCGTGTGCACATCCCTCCCCGGCCGCAGATCCGCCACACATTCGAAATGCCCCAGCGGCATCAGCAGCGCTCGCATCCTGGCGGCTCCCCTACCCCTCCCGGCAGGAACCAGCAGCGACATGCGGCCACACTCGCGGCTGTAGACCGTGAGTATCGAACTGCGGTCGGAATATTTCACCGTCCGTAACGCTATACATTCGATTGTCCTATACAATTCGCGGGGGCTTTTACCACAAAATTACACAAAAAATCTCTGAGCGCAACTTTTTTATGGAAAAATTTGGCCACTTAAGAAAAAACACTTAACTTTGCAGTCGCAAAATGCCCCTAACCATCCGGCTCGGAGCAGTTGACACAAGCCGGCCCATTCGTCTATCGGTTCAGGACGCAAGATTTTCATTCTTGAAAGAGCGGTTCGATTCCGCTATGGGCTACAATTAACAACGAATTTTAGAAGAAAGCATAACTAACAAAATGGCAAACCATAAATCTGCTTTAAAACGTATTCGCCAGATCGAGAGCCGTCGACTCCGCAACCGTTACTACGCAAAAACCGCCCGTAACGCCGTTCGTCGCCTCCGCGCAATGACCGATGTCGACGCCGCCAAGGAAACATACGTAAAAGTTGAGGCAATGCTCGACCGCCTTGCTGCTAAGAACACCATCTCGAAGAACAAGGCTTCCAACCTCAAGAGCAAACTCGCCCTCCACATCAACAAACTCGGCAAATAATATTGCCGGGACGCCCGCTCCCGTTCAAAACGGGAAAGAGGCTACAATCCCACGATATTCTCGTAATAAACATGTCATAGATTCACCAGCTTGCGAAAGCCGGTGAATTCTCCGGGGCCCATTCGTCTATCGGTTCAGGACGCAAGATTTTCATTCTTGAAAGAGCGGTTCGATTCCGCTATGGGCTACACACTTTCGGCGCTGTGTCAAAATTCTTGACACAGCGCTTTTTTTGTACCCGGATGGGAGGGTGTCATGCGCTAATTGTTACGCTCCTGCGGCATCCGCTCTTCCGACAGAACCACCGCCAGCCTCCCGTCGCAGCTCGCGCCCCAGCACAAGAAACGACAGCCATCGGCTCCGCTCCATCAGTCGGATTTGATGTACACACAAATACCGATAGGCACCCAAAACGCCAAGGCAGGAAGAAGCAACTGACGCCCCTTCTTTAACAGGAAATCTACAAAATCAAGCTTCATCGCACTCCCCGAGAAAAAACCGCACACTGTCATGAACAAAGGCATTCTAAAAGAGTAAAAAGCGATAAAGATAGGATTATCCAGCCCCTCCCCTTCCTGAAGATATGCCACGGAATGCCCCCACAACATCATGAAGGCAGTGAAAAGTTTCACCGCATCGAAAACTATATTTCTTTGTTTTGCCATAACGAAAGAGAAAAGGATCAAGTCGGGAAAATGTCGACTTAAAAACTCTAACTATTCAATTGTAAAGTCTTAATAAACAAAGACGCCCGGGGTCGA
>DAAN01000017.1 GCA_001701135.1 Bacteroidales bacterium H3 | reverse complement strand
CGGCGGCTGGAAAGCCGCCGCCCCACAGCCCCATCCGCCCGCCCATATGCTTAACATTATTTAACATTTTAATTTCTTAAATCAAATAAAAAAAGCATATATTTGCAATTGAATTACTCGATTATCTAACCTTAAATCAAATCCATATACCATAAACAAAACAGACTCAACCAATTACCCCTATCTATCCTGACCCGCCCCAACCTTAATTCTCAACCACCTATTCTATAACCAAAAATTCGACAGATGAAAAAACAGCTACTCATCTCTGCCATGCTTTTAGGCGGCGCTGTCGCCGCATTGGCAGCCGAACCGGCTCATCTGACTTCCTCGCCCTATGAAGGCGCTGAAATTCAGGCCGGAGGCACTTACTATCTCTACAATGTCGAGACCGGCACATGGGTCGATCTCAACGACCAGATCCCTTACGCTTGGTCATGCACCGGTACCCTCAACAAAGACGGCTTCGACATCCGCCTTGACAAACCCGACGGCTTTGTGGGCTACAAAATCTTCACCAACACCGTAAACAACTCATCGCTTCGCGCCGACGACAGCGGCCCCGAATTTCAATTCGGCTGCGACGCCGGCAGCGATCCCACTGACTGGCTTATCGAACCTAAGGCAGGCAGCGTGTCGAACGCCTACACCATCCGTGTGGAAGCTCTCGACGGTGCCATCTCCGAAGCATTCAACTTAGGCGCCGGATGGATGGATGAACTCAATTGCTACACCCTTGTCCGCGACCTTGATGGCACAGGCCTCTCCACCTGGCAGTTCGTCACCCGCGAGGAACGCCTCAAAAAGATGGTGGAGGATGCCAAAGCCAATCCCGAAGGCGTGGACGCCACATGGCTCATCCCCAACCACAACATGGCCACCGGCAACCTCCGCGACGACCAGTGCTGGAAAGGCACCTCGTTCCCCGGTTTCGTAAATGTTGACAACCTCAACAACACCACCGGAGGCGACAACCGCGGTCTCGTATCACGCGAGGGATGGCAGTCTCAAACCTTTAAATACACTGTTATCGAAGGTCTCCCCGAAGGCTCATACTCCTACTCGGTTTCCGGCTTCTACCGCGAAGGCAATCCCTGGGCATCACAGAAAACCGAAGGCCCCTTCAACAACAAGGCATGGTATTTTGCAGGCGCCCAAAGCGCTCTGTTCATGAACTTATTCGACGATGCACAGCCCGTAGAAGACAAGGCCCATGGATATACCGAAGAGGTCAACGGCACATATTTCCCCGGCTACGGCGCAGGCATCACCTTCAAGAACGGCCACTACAAAAACACTCCCCTCGCCACCAACGTGTCGGCCGACGGCAAACTTCTTGTCGGCATTTACAAGAATGAAATCATTCCCGAAGACTCCTTCAACTTCAAGCAGATGCACCTCACATACAAGGCCTCTAAGGCCGCCGAGGATGTAACCGCTATCAAGGCTCGTCTCAGCGCCCTGATTGCCGAAGTCGAGCCCTTCAACGACCCGAAGATCGCCGACGCTCTCGCAGCAGGCAAGGCCGCTCTCAACGGCTCCGGTTCCGACATGATGGAAGCCCTCATCCAGCTCACCCCGGTAATTGCTCCCGTCAGCGCCTACAACCGCATCAAGGCTATGATACCCGCAGGCACCGACATCAGCAAGGCTCAGGCTCTCTACGATGCCGCCACCAACAATGACGAGATTAATAATGCAACCAACACCCTCCGCACCATCCGCCGTCTGGCATTGATGCCCCGCGTCAACGACATGTACACAGGTGCTTCTGCCATCCCCGAAAGCGGTATCTTCTACCTCTACAACGTAGGCCAGAAGCAGTTTATGGATGGCGGTGGCGAATGGGCCGCACACGCCATCTTCGACAGCCCGGGCGCTGAGTTCACCGCTGAAAACATCGACGGTCTCAAATGCAAATTGGGCACCAATTTTGCCAACGGTGCAAACCACTACTTTGCAAGCTGGGGTTCGTTTGACGGCGACAATTCTCCCATGTGGGAATTTGTACCTGTCGAAGGTCAGGAAAATGTGTTCCGTCTCTGCAATTCAGATGACGCCAACCGCAATCACGTTCTCTACATCCCCTTCTCACGTCCTCAGAACAGCGACTGCGAACGCGCATTGTCGACCAGCACCAAAGAGGCCGATATTGACCCCGCCGATCCCAACGCATGGTGGAAGATCGTGACCCGCGAGGAACGCGACGCAATGCTGCAGAACGCATCGCTCACCAACCCCATCGACGCTTCGCACCACATCTTCGACCCCGGTTTCAACCGCATCATCTACGCTCAGCAAGCCGGCATCTGGTCACAGAGCGGCGCCAACTTCACCACTCAGTGGGGCAACTACATCAGCGAGACTCTGGAAATCGCCGGTATCACCCCCGATGAATTCGAACTCTTCCAGGAGATCCCCGCAGGCGAACTCCCCTACGGTGTATACGTGATCGAATGCAACGGTTACTATCGCGACGGCAACCTCGAGACCAAGGGTGACCAGATCGGCCAGGTAGACCGCGACCCCGTGAAACCCGTCAACTTCTTCACCAACGACCCCGAATCATCAGTTCCTCTCTGCAACATCCTCGAAGGCAACGGCATGGCTCCCGGCGAAGGCGTGAAAGTTACCTCGAAAGCAGGCAAGACCTACGAAGTTCCCGGCAACTTCGACGACGGCGTGAAATATTTCCGCTCCGGCGCCTACAAGAACACCATCGTCACAAACTTCCAGAATGACCCCGACAACATTGAGGATGCCGGCATGTGGATCGGCCTTGAAGTTCCCGCAGAAAACGCTGACCAGCTCGGCGAAGGCAACTACATCAACGTCGACAACTTCCGCATCACCTACTACGGCAACAACACCACCGTTGAAGCTGTGAAGGAAGCCATCTCGTCGGGTATCAACGACATCATCAGCGAAGAACCCGCCGCCGCAGCCACCGACAACCGCATCTTCAACCTGCAGGGCATCCAGGTGGCCAACCCCACCGCCCCCGGCATCTACATCTGCAACGGCAAGAAGTTTGTAGTTCGCTAATAGACAGTCAGCTAACAATTAGTACGCTAATTAGTTAGTCTCTAATAACATCAAGGAGATGTGCCACCCCGGCGCATCTCCTTTTTTTGTGGAGAGGCGGCTTTCCTGCCGCCGCAAATTCCTCCCCAAAAAATTTAAGGGGAATGGGGGGCAGCCGCCGTAATAATTTATACATTTTGATAATGCCTACAAATTATCATAAGAAGTCTATTTGCAAATCCATGTATTAATATTTGTTAATTCGCAGTATTAAATGTGCCATTGAAGCCACAAAACAGCTAATTTTGTAGAAAATTTGGCTTCTAACCCTAAATTGAATAGATCCTCATTATTGCTACCGGTCAGCAGAAAACCTGACTCACTTACCACCTGACCGCAAACCGAAATTACTAACCAAAATTTATTCTGATGAAAAATTTATTTCTCATCACGGCCATGTTCATGACCGGCACTGCCACTACATATGCAGCCGATGCCACAGAACCGACAGAACCGGCAGAACCGACGACTTCATCCGAACCGGCACACCTGACCGAATCGCCTTACGTAGGCTCGACACTTAAAAACGGCGAATCGTATTACCTCTACAATGTAAAGACCGGCACCTGGATCGACGCCAACGACCAGATTCCTTACCAGTGGGATTCCACCGCCGCGCTCAACAAAATCGGCATGGATTTCTCGGTCAACATCGACAATGAACTCCTATGCTTTTATTCCAACATCGGCGTAAACGGCTCTCTCAGCGGTGCCGATGCTGATGCTCTGACTGAATTCTCACTTAACAGCGGATTGTTCGAAAAATGGAGAGTAAAGTACACCGCTTCGATGATCGACGGGAAAGAGGTCATCACCTACACCATCTACGTAAACAAGGAGGAAGCAAATACATCACACTCATATAACCTGAGCGCGAAATGGGACGAGGATCTGAAATGCTATCGCCTCCACCGCGACAATATTCCCGAGGATGGCGACGCCTCCACGACTGCCGATACAGACACAGACGCCGCCACCGGCCTGGATCAGTGGCAATTCGTGACCCGCGAGGAACGTCTGGAGGTGATGAAAGCAGCTGCTGCAACCCAACCCGATGGCGTGGACGCCTCATGGCTCATCCCCAACCACAACATGATTACCTTCAATAACCGCGACACCAAACTATGGAAAGGCGAGACAGGCTGGCCCGGTTTTGTATCATGGCAAAAACTGAATGAAAACGTAGGCGTAGACGAAAACAACGACGGAATCTACGACAACGACAGCCGCGCCCTTGTTTCCCGCGAAGCCTGGGGAAGGACGATCGACCGCTACACCATAATCGAAGGGCTGCCCGAAGGCACCTACTCATACTCCGTTTCAGGTTTTTACCGCGAAGGCAATCCCTGGACCTCGGAGAAAGTCGAAGGCCCGTTTGACAACAAGGCATGGTACTATGCCGGCGCCACCAGCGCTCTTTTCATGAATGTATTCGACAATGCCCTGGAAAATAAAGATAAAAGCAACGGCTTCGCGGAAATGGTAAACGGCAAATACTTCCCCGGCTACGGCGCAGGTGTCGCATTCACCCGCGGATATTACAAAAACGTCCCCGTTGTCACCAATGTATCTGCCGATGGCAAACTGATCATCGGTCTCTACAAAAGCGAAATCATTGATGAAGACTCATTCAATTTCAAGCAGATGCACCTCTCCTACAAAGCAGGCAATATAGCCGACGAGGAAGAGGAGAAGGGGAAAGCTGCTCTTGACGAAAAACTCACAGCCAAGATCGAGGAAGCAGCGAATTATCAAGGAGCCGCCGCGGCTAAAGAAGAAGCCGAAACAGCACTTGCGAGCGGCACCGGCTCCGACAAAATGGCGGCTCTCCGCCGCATCACCGATGCCATCAACCTCTATATCAAATCGGGAGATATATTCCAACGCACAAAGGATCTCTGCCCTACGGGCACCGACGTGAGCAAGGCCGAAAAACTCTACTACGAAGCTCAATGCGAAGACGAGGTGAACCTGGCCATACAGACACTACGCGGCATCCGCCGCCGTGCCATGAACGTCCGCACCATCCCCGACACTTTCGAGGGCGCGTCCACGATGGAAGAGGGGAAGAAATATTTCATCTATAACGTCGGGCAGGAGCTGTTCTTCGATGGCGGCGCCGAATGGGGAGTTCACCCCATGCTCGACAACCCCGGTGCCGAATTCACTCCCGAAGCTCTGGAAGCGACCTCTGCCGGCGGCTTCAAATGCAAGCTGAGCACCAACTTCGTGGGACTCAACAAGGAGACTGACCATTATCTGTCATACTATGGATCGCTTGACGGCAAATATCAGGATATTTGGGAATTCGTTCCCGTTGAAGGGCAGGAAAATATGTTCACCATTCGCCTTGCCGCCACTCAGGACCCCATCACCGACCCCGAAATAGGCAACTATATCGTATACATCGAACATGCCCCTTCGGTCAATCTTCAGGGCACCCCGGAAAATCCCCAATGGTGCGAACGCACCGTGGAATATCAGAAAAAGGAGAAGGATGTGGATCTCACCAGCCCCGACTCGTGGTGGAAGATTGTGCCTGTTGAGTCGCGCATAGCATTTGAGACTGCCTCTACCGACACGCCCTTCGATATTTCCTACATGATTGCGAATCCGGGGTTCAACCGCATTCTGAACCGGGCATACCACGATGCATGGACAACCACAGGCGCCGATTTCTCCATGAGCAAATGGGTCAACGGCACGGGAAATGCCCAGTGGAACTGGAATCTCAGCGAAACCGCCGAAGCGTCGAACCTCATCCCTTCACAGTTCGAGATTTCGCAGACTCTCGAGAACATGCCCGACGGCGTCTATATGTTTGAATGCAGCGGATATTATCGCGACGGTGCCTTCAGCGAAGAGAAACCCATCCAGTTCTTCTGCGAGGCTACTCCCGCCGTCGACAGCAAGGCCGCTGCCGGTGACAACGCAGCAGCAGCCATTGCCGAGGGGGACAACGCCCCCGCCGATACTGACAACAAGGCAGCCGTGAACCTATGCAACGTACTTGACTTTGCCGACTATGCTCCCGGCGAAGGTACCGCCGTCATCAAGGGAGACAAAACCATCGAGGTGCCCGGCGACTTCCTCCAGTCGGCCGCCTACTATCGTTCAGGTCTCTACAAGAACTACCTCGTGGTCAATGTCAACAGCGGTACTGCAGGAAAGAGATCCGACATAAAGATCGGTGTAAAGCATTCCGATCCCACAGCGTCACAAGCCGCCGGTTCATACATCAATCTGGATGATTTCCGCGGCACTTACTACGGACCTGACGCCACAGTCAAGGATGCCAACGACTCTATCATCACAGGCATCGACAACATCACTGACGACGCCGACAACGCCCCCGCCGACAACCGCATCTTCAACCTGCAGGGCATTGAGGTGGCCAACCCCACCGCTCCCGGCATCTACATCCGCAACGGCAGGAAGTTCGTAGTTCGCTAATCGTCAGTTAGCTAACAATTAGTTCTCTAATAAATCAAGGAGATGTGCCATCCCGGCGCATCTCCTTTTTTGTGGAAAGGCGGCTTTCTTGCCGCCTGCATATAGCTGACTATAAATGATTAAGTGTTTTATTGTCTATTAAACGGCGGCTGGAAAGCCGCCGCCCCACAGCCGCCCCACAGTCGCCGCCAGCCTCCGCTTCTTTTTTGTGTTTTTTGTTGTATGGGAATAGAATTAATTGTAAATTTACAGCCTGATAACCACTGTTTACGAATCAAACCATTATCAAGTATAAATCCATGAAAGAAAGCAGAAGAACGTTTCTGAAATCACTTGGCGCCATCGGGCTTTTCACCATCGTGCCGCGCAAAGTGCTCGGCAACGGTTTTATAGCTCCGAGCGACCAGCTCACCAAAGGTATCATCGGCGTGGGCGGCATCGGCCGCAGCGATCTCCATTTCACCAGCACCGACGCGTGCCGCCTTGTGGCTCTCTGCGATGTTGACCGCAATCACCTCAACTCGGCTGTGAAAGCCGCCAAGGAGCAGCTGCATGCCGACGTGAAGGCCTACGACGATTTCCGCGAACTGTGCAACGACCCGTCGGTCGACATCGTGCACATAGCCACTCCACCCCACTGGCACGGCCTAATGGCCTGCGAGGCCGCCAAAGCAGGCAAGGATATTTTCTGCGAAAAACCGATGACACGCACCATCGGCGAGGGTCGCCGCGTAAAGGAGGCCGTGGAGCGCTACAACCGCATCTTCCGCCTGAACACCTGGTTTCGTTTCGCCGACACTTTCTATGGATTAGGCACCACCGTGAAACCGCTGAAAAAGCTGATACAGAGCGGTCTGCTCGGCTGGCCGCTGACATTCACCGTGAGCGGCGCCACAGGGTTCGCCTGGAAATTTTTCTGGGTGGGCAAGGATCATCTCACCGCCGAGGCCGTGCCACCGGAACTGAACTACGACATGTGGCTCGGTCCGGCTCCCTACAAGCCCTACAACCCGCACCGCGTGCACCAGACATTCCGCGGCTACTGGGATTATGACGGGGGAGGCCTCACCGACATGGGGCAGCACTATCTCGACCCCGTGCAGTATCTTCTGGGCAAGGACAACGAGTTCCCCGTAAAGATCGAGGTCGACGCGCCCCAGCAGCACTGGGACGCCGTTGGCATCTGGCGCAAAATCACCTACACCTATGCCGACGGCTGCCGCATCGTGCTCGAAGGGGAGGGGTTTGAGTCGCCCGGCAAGGTGCCTTATATCGAGGGTCCCGGCGGCAAGGTATACCGGGGCTTCGAGTGCACCATCCCCGATGTGATGAACAAGATAGCCGAAATGCCCGACCCCGAGCCGCAGCGCACCGACTTCCTCGACTGCGTGCGCACCCGCCGCAAGTTTGCCCTCAACGAGGACAACGGACACCACAGCTGCACACTGGTCAACCTCGGCGCCATGGCGCTCCGCTTAGGGCGCAAAGTGATGCACTTCGACCCCGCCACGCAGCTTGTCATAAATGACGAGGCCGCCAACCAGCTCATCAACGAACCGATGCGCGGTCCCTGGAAAATCTGACCGCATCGACTCCCCAATATCATAATTCACTGAGCTTATCCAACCCCATCCGCAGTTACTCATGAAAACCAATATAACAACACTGCTGCTGGCACTGGCAATCTTTGCCGGCGGAATGAATTTCCCGGTCGCCGCCGATGTGCCGCACGACATAAGCGCCGCCACGCAGCTCACCCCCGGGAGCGACAACTCCCGTCAGGAATATGCCCTCGACGGAGCTGTCAACGATCTGACTCTCAGCAACGACGCCGCCGCGCGGCAACATGCCCGCGAGCTGCTGCAATCGACACTCGCCGCCACCACCGACAACCCTACCCGCGCGTTTCTGCTCACCGAGCTTAACAAACTGGCCACCTCGGCCGACTTCCCCCTCTACCGCACCTTGCTCGCCGACCCCTATCTGGGGCAGACCGCGCTGAAAGGGCTATGCACCATGAAAGGAATCGACGCCGAGGCCGTCCGTCTGGTCAACAAATCGCGCGTTCCCGATGCCCGACTGGCTTACTTAGCCTATTACCGGCGTCTACCCGGCGTGGAAAAGCAGTTGCTCAAATGGGCAAAGTCGGCCGATAAAGCCGCAGCCGCGGCTGCCGTCAACGCCCTGGCAGTGTGCGGCAGCGCTAAATCAATCGCCACTCTCCGCGAGACCGACACCGACGCATATCTGCAACTCCTCGCCAACCTCGGCGCCGACAAAAACGTCATGGCCGAAGCCGAGAAACTGCTTGCGTCGGACAACAGCGCCCTGCGTTGCGCCGGGCTTAAACTGCTCATGGCCAACGGCGGCGTCGATTCCGCGCGCATCCGCACTATCCTTTCCGACAACGACCCCGCGCTGCGCGCCACGCTTTTAGGGAATCTCCCCGCGACAGCGCAGCAGCAGATCGCCGACGCATACCCCACAGCCACCGACGCCGCCCGCGTCGACATCCTCAACTGGATGGGCGACAACCATGTCGAGGCGCAGAAGAATCTGATATGCACCGCCGTGGCATCGCAGTCGGCACCCGTGGCATGCGCCGCCATTGAGGCCGCAGGCAAAATCGGCGGCAACGACGCCCTGAGTGCCATCATCGGCCGCATGGGCGACAGCGCCACCGCCAACGCCGCGCGCTATGCCCTGCAATGCTTCAACGGCGACATCTCCGCCGGCATCCTCGGCGCCCTCGGCAGCGACAACCCGCTGACGCTGGACAACGCCCTCGCGCTCGCCTCGGAGCGTCGCATGCGCGATGCATATCCCGCCGCAATCCGCCTGGCATCAAGCGCCGACGCCGGTGTGGCGGCAGCAGCAGTGAAAGCCCTCGCGGGTGTCTCCGCTCCCGACAATTTCCCGCAGCTTGCGGCCATGCTCCGCGAGGCCGCGCCCGACCGCATCGACGACACCCGCAACGCCGCCGCGGCATCCATCGCCTCGCTCGACGCCGCAAGCCGGCTCTCCATCATCAAGGCAGGGATGGAGGGGTATGCCGAGCCTTGGCGCTTCTATCCCATGCTCGCACACACCAACACCCCTGAGGCCGTGGCCATCATCAGCGAGGGCTACAAAGCCGCTCCCGAGGGCGCCGTCGACGCCATGCTCATGGTGAGCGCACCCGCCGCCATCGAGCCGGTGTTTGCCCTCGCCTCCGACGAAAAGGCACCCCGCCGCGACGATCTTATCCGCCACTACACCCGTCTGGTGTCGGCCACCGACGACGACCACGCGCAGAAATACACCCGTCTGGGCCGCGCATTCGAGCTGACGCCCGGCGACGACGCCCTGCGCGAACTTGTCGCCGCCCTGGGCAAACTCCCCACCGGCGAGTCGCTGAAATGCACAGCCCGCTATCTCGACAACGATGCTACGGCTGCCACCGCCGCGTGGTCGGCCAGCGCCATCCTCAAAGCCAATCCCGCGCTGCTGGCCGATGCCGACAACCGCGCCACCGCACAGAAAGCCATCGACCGCTTCCTTGTGGAGAAAGAGAAGGGCAACGCCGATGCCGGTTACGCCGCCGACATGCTCCGCGGTCTTTTGAACTAAGGCCCTACGAGGTAAGGCTCGGCTCCAATCAAAAAATTGCCGGTGATACCGGTTTTTGTCGCTGAAATTTTGTAACTTTGCAGACAGCGGCGGGTGCTGCGCCCGCCGCTGTTTTGCTATCATTCAGAATGACCGACAAAAATACCGAAAACAACATCAGCGCCGAAAACCTCAACGCCGACACCCCTCAGGCGTCCGACGCCGCGCCTCAACACCACTCCGTCACCGACGACGAGCCTATCCGCGAGGAGGCGTCGGAGTATATCGCCGAGGATCTGGAAGCCGGCGTGATTCCTCCCGCCATCGGCACGGAGGCCTCGCGTCTGCGCCTTGGCGGCATGTTCCGCAACTGGTTTCTCGACTATGCTTCCTACGTGATACTCGAACGCGCCGTGCCCCATATCGACGACGGCCTGAAACCTGTGCAGCGACGCATACTACACTCGATGAAGACCATCGACGACGGCCGCTACAACAAGGTGGCCAACA
>DAAN01000023.1:20343-88918 GCA_001701135.1 Bacteroidales bacterium H3 | reverse complement strand
CTCTGTAGTCCCAAGACAGTCCATCGGAAAGTCCGTCCCGGCTGGCCGCCTCACTCTTTTATTCATAAATCTTTCCTTTTCTAACGGATTCCCATTAAACCCAAGTCCGCTGCCGTGCGACCTACGGAACAGAATTTTCCGCAAAGGTAACCGGCGGCTCCAATCCTGCCAATGCCGGCATACTGCCGCAAATGACACGTAAAAATCTTCCTCTCCGCTGTCGAGCGTATTTTTCCGGATCAGCCTTGTCCGATTGTTCCCCGCCACCTTCTGAAAGCAGAAAAATCTTCCCGGCGGTCGCAAACAGACCGAACAAAGGGAAATAGTAATCTTGATTCATGAGTATTACAAAAACAATAATAAGTATGGAAATATTAAAAATAGTAATTCCCAAGTGGAATATAGCGGAAATTACTGGCTATGACCCGATGACAACCTTTTGGCAGGACTTCTCTATGGCAGACAAGTTCGGGAATGAAGCCATAGCTGACACATACAGAAAGGTTAAGGCAGAATGGAAAGATAACTACAAGCATTGGACAGAGCTGTGCCTTGTACTTAATCACAAAATTTGGCAATGGCACGAGCGGGACAACCAGAAAGCCACGCTCTATGACCGCCGAATGGCCAGACGAGCTGCAGGAGTATTACTTTCAAATAACGGATTAAAGCAATCGGTAGGACGGTGTGAAGTCTCCCCACTATAAACTCAAAACTATGACCGCTCAAGAAAAGATACAAAAAGTAACGGAAATATCCCAAAGCAAAGGCTGGAGTATAAGTGTGGATGACAAAAATAAATCAAATATTCAGTTCGACTTCCAACGCTATACCAACTATGGGCAGGATTTTAATTTCAGTGCCGAAATGAAATGTGAGGACATTGATACCCTCATTGCTGACATGGAACAATATTTCGAGGGTTTTGACCCGGATTACGAAGCCTATCTATGGATTGGAAATGATGGGCACGGTAAAAATGGCGCACCTTACCACATCAAGGACATTGTATCGGATATGGAGGAAGCGGAAAAACAAATACACGACTTGTTGGAAGCACTTGAGACAGAATTTATCTAATGCGCATGATGATGATTTATAAGACTAATTCCAAAATGAGCTTATTTTGCTGTTATACAACAAATACTAAATGTAGTATATACTAAGGTTAGTAAAGTAGGATATTAGGAAATATCCCATCAGAAATGATAGAATGCACTACATTTAGTCAATCAGTATTTTAGTATAGTAGTAGATGCTATAATACTAAAATATACAAAAGTAGTAAAATAGTATACACTAATAATAGTAAATACTAAAAATAGTATTATCTTTGTATCAGATATAAAGACACGAAATTATGACAAAAATAATCGCAGTTTTGAACCACAAGGGCGGTGTCGGAAAGACAACTACCACCATCAATCTTGCTGCCGCATTGCAGCAGAAGAAAAAGCGTGTACTGCTCATCGACATGGACGGTCAGGCAAACCTCACGGAATCCTGCGGTCTCTCCATCGAAGAGGAACGGACGGTGTACGGAGCGATGAAAGGCGAATATACCTTACCGGTATTCGAGTTGGAAAACGGTCTTTCCGTTGTACCGTCCTGCCTCGATTTGTCGGCGACAGAATCCGAGCTTATCAACGAGCCGGGGCGGGAATTAATACTAAAAGGGCTGATTGCAAAATTGCTTGAAACCCGTAAATTCGACTATATCCTGATTGACTGTCCGCCCTCGCTGGGTTTGCTGACACTGAACGCCCTCACATCGGCGGATTTCCTGATTATCCCGGTACAGGCGCAGTTCCTCGCCATGCGCGGAATGGCAAAGATTACAAATGTGGTCGGGATTGTCAAGGAACGTTTGAACCCAAACCTAAATATCGGCGGCATTGTCATCACCCAGTTTGACAAGCGCAAGACGCTCAACAAAAGTGTGGCGGAACTAATCAGCGAATCGTTCTGCGACAAGGTATTCAAGACCGTCATCCGGGACAATGTATCATTGGCCGAAGCTCCGATAAAAGGCATGAATATCTTTGAGTATAACAAGAACAGCAACGGGGCAAAGGACTACATGGAGTTAGCAAAAGAAGTGTTGAAATTAAAATAAAAACGATATGGGCAAAAGTGATTCATTGAAAAACGGCATGAGAAGCGGACTGGACGGCTTGCTGTCATCCACCGGGAAGTCCACGCAAAAGAAAGAACCTGCACCGGTCAAAACGGAAAAAGAGCCTGCTGTACATTGCAACTTTGTCATAAACAAAAGTATTCATACCCGGATGAAGTACCTCGCCATCGAAAAGAATATGTCTCTACGGGACATCGTGAACGAGGCGATGAAAGAGTATTTGGAAAAGCACGAGAAATAACCGGTACGGCGGTTGTAGTCCCCATCCGATATACCTTTTATAGCATACCGCTATCTTATGGGCACGTCCACAAGGTAGCGTTTTTCCTGTTTATACCCTCCTGGGTGTTCTCCTGTTCTATTACCTCTTATAACCGCATGGTTGTATTACTTTTTTATTTATTCCACTTGCCGCTTGTCCGGCCTCGTTCCTGCCATCGCCGGTTGGTTTTCCAGACGCAAATTTGGACTGCCGCGCTTGATTTCACCGCTTTGAAGTGCATTTCTCGTAAAATTCTTCCTTCCTGCGAAAGAGTAATTTTCCGGAAAAAGCGTTGAAAATAGCTTGTTCGTCAGTCCCTTGAAGCATCTGTAAATCCCAAGCGGTTCAGGCAGAGAAAAGAACCGAAAAAAGGGAAAATAAAAAAATCAAATATCAACCAATTAAATTTTATGATTATGGCAACAACAGCAGTTCAAGCAGTAGAGAAGAACATCACATCGGTAGCATTGGCAGACATTCAGCCGAGTAACTACAACCCACGTAAGAACTTTGACGAGACAAGCCTTGCGGAACTTGCCGAGAGCATCCGTCAGCAGGGAGTGCTTCAGCCTATCGGTGTGCGCCCTATTGCGGACAACCGTTTCGAGATTGTATTCGGAGAACGCAGATACCGTGCTTCCCTCATGGCTGAATTGGCGGAAATTCCGGCTATCGTCATGGAAATTTCAGACGAGACAGCCGAGGAAATGGCGATTACCGAGAACCTGCAGCGTAAGGATGTGACCCCGATTGAGGAAGCCAACGCCTACCAAAAGCTCATAGACAGCGGTCGCCACGATGTACAGTCCTTGACCGTGCAGTTCGGCAAGACGGAGGCATATATCCGTACACGACTTAAATTCGTTTCCTTGATACCCGAAATCGCTTTGCTGTTGGAGCAGGACGAAATCACAATCAGCGTGGCAAGTGAAATCTGCCGTTATGGGGAAGAGATACAGCGTGAGGTGTACGACCAACATCTGAAAGAGGGGGTGCAGTACAATAGTTGGCGAGGCATGAAAGCTTCCGAGGTGGCACAAAGCATCGAACGGCAATACACCGCAGACCTCAATCGCTATTCATTCGACAAAACCCTTTGTCTTTCATGCCCTCACAATACCAATAATATGATGTTGTTCTGTGAGGGTGGTTGCGGAAATTGCGCCAACCGCGCTTGCTTGGTGGAAATGAACACATCGCACCTTACCGAAAAGGCTATGCGGCTCATGGAACAGCACCCTGCCGTTCCCCTCTGCCACGAAAGCTACAATTACAATGAAGCTGTCATCGACCGACTTACCGCTATGGGCTACGAAGTGGAAAGCCTTAAAACCTATGCAACGAAATACCCCGAAAGCCCCCAAGCACCTCAAAAAGAGGATTATGATACCACCGAGGAATACGAGGATGCAGAAAAGGATTACGGGCAGGAATTGAACGGTTACACCGAAAAATGCGAAGCAATCCGCACCCGAAGCGAAGCAGGAGAAATCTCCCTCTATCTCCGTATTGAGAGCAACGACATTACACTGTGCTATGTTGCAAATACCGCTACCACCGTAAACGGTACAGCAACCGAAATGCCGCTTTCACCTATCGAGAAGTTGGAAAAGCAGGACAAACGCAACAAGGAGATTGCCCTCGAAAAGACCGTTGAAGACACCAAAAAGCGGATTTTAGAGGTCGATATGTCAGAGCGCAAATTTGGACAGGACGAGGAGAAAATGGTGTATTTCTTCCTGCTCTCCTCACTCCGCAAAGAGCATTTCAATGAGGTGGGAATTGAAGATAAAGGTTCTTATTACTACCTTACGAGCGAGGACAAAATGCGCATCATCGAGAACCTTACCGCCAAGCAGAAAGCCGTTATCCGCAGGGATTATCTGATTGCCAATTTCAAGGACGCATTCGGTAACAACGCCACAGCCTCCCTGTTGCTTGGCTTCGCCCAAAAGCATATGCCCGAAGAACTTGCCAATATCCAAGACGGATATAATGAAGTGTACGAAAAGCGGCACCAACGCATTAAGGAAAAAAAAGCCGCTTTGCAGGAACAAGCCACGCAGGAAGCGGAACAACCCGATGAACCGCAACCCGAAGCGGAAGCACAGACCGAACCGCAAACGGAAGAAATAGCTGCCTGACAAATGTTGTTGTCATAACGAATAGGGGGGGGGAAATCCGCCCTCTATTCATTTTTGTATGCTCCGGACAAAGGACCCAAGTACCTCTTTTAACTTTCTGACGAACCCGTCACCACCCACCCTTCCTCCATTCATAGCTTTCGTTTCCTCTCTTTTTTACCATTTTCAACTTCCCTTTTATAGCGTTTCCCCAGCTTCATTCCCTGTCAGCCCCGGTTTGGTTTTATCAGATGCAAAGGTCGGCCGTCGCGCTTGATCCGGCGGCTTGAAATGTATTTCCTGCAAATTCTTCCTTCCCTCAGAAAGAGTAATTGGCAGGAAAAGCCTCCCGTATGAAGCTGTACCGACAACCGTTTACCGCATCTATAAAATCCCAAAGCGGTTCCGACAGAAAGGAATCGAACGGAGGGAATAAAAAACAAATCATTAAAATTCAAGATTATGGACAACATCAAGGAAAGCAAGGAGTACCAGCTCGCCAAAGACTGGGAAAGAGCAGTGAACGATTACGGCTTCAATCCCAAACGGTTTGCAGCCGCTATCCCCGAAATGCACCCCACGCTGCAGCAAAGCCTTTACAGGTTGGTAAAGGAGTGTATCGTGGTCATGGCAGACGAGACACGCAATTACGATGACCGCAACCGTGCATCGCACGAAGAAGCGAAGTGTATCATGGAATACCTCAAGGCAAACGGGAGACATATCCCATTAAGATAACAGGCGTATGAAAACGAAAGAACTACAATTTGACGGCAATATCTACATCTGCCGTATCGTGAAATCCAACGAAGGTGAAGAACTACTTATCGGCTCTACCGCTCTGCTCGATGCACTTCATCCGGGCAGTTTCGAGGACGAGAGCGAAGGTTTTGCAAGTAAGGAAGCCGAACAAATATATGACGAGGTTTTCTTTTTCGCCGATGCGAAGACCCTCAAATTACCGGACGATGAACTCATCACGGAATTAAAAGAGGATAACCCCGAATGGTTCAACTAACATAAATCAATAATCATATTAAAAATCAAAGTTATGGATAAAGAGTATGTAATGCACATCGCACAGACCATCAAAGAACAATTACTGTCATTTACCCCCATACCCGTCTTTATGTCGTGGGGAGTCAGCGAATTTGTCGCTACGGTATTCCAAGAATTACCGGCACTGCGGCTGAAAGTAAACGGACGGTTACACGCCGGATATGTCGTTATCGCTCTCAACGGCTCTGATTACTACGAGGTCTATCTACTGAAAGAAGATGATAGCAATGCAAAGTGTGTCAATGAAGAAGTCTGCTTCGACGAACTGGGCGATGTTATCGACCGGGCTATCGAAAGCGGTACAGACAAGGAGGAATACGATAAATTCTGCGACCGGCAACTTGCCGAACTTTTAAGCGGTACACGAGCTTAAATAAGCGAACTACCATATAAATAACACTGCCCCCATTTTCACGCGGGCAGTGTTATTTGTATGAGGTTGGATGCGTCCAAGCCGCAATATCCTATTATAAACTTACTTTTGAAATTCTTGTTCCACTTTTACCGTTACATACATCTGGTTACGGCTTGTGGGATTGTCCGGCTCCGTCATTTCCAATACCCCTGCACCAATCATCGGATTGATATAGACCTCCATAAGATTTTCCCTATCTTTCAATCCTAAATGTTGCAAAATATCAGATAGGGATTGCGGCTCAACACAGAACTCCAAGATTTGCTCTTTTCTCAAATCCTGCTTGCGAGGTTTTCTTGTCGGGTTTTCATCCCTAACTGCAAGGTCAGCACAACATAGTCCGGACGTGTTTCCTCGGCTACAGTAGGAAGCGGCCAACCCAAAGACTGCCAACCGCTCACAATCTTATCCACACCGCTACCGGCTTTCTCGGCACGCCCCAGACACATGAACATCTAAGTGAGTAGATTGGCAGCAAAGCGAGTGCAGGAAACCGGAACGCTAAAAATACCGAATAAGACCCACGCGGCACTATAATATGTTGGCATTCTGCCCTGTATATCCCGTATTTTTCGTACCTTTGCGGCACAAAAACGTATGTATATGGAACAACAGGTTATCCCATCGGATTATACACAATATGCAGAGGCAGTAGAGATAATCAAACATGCCATCGAACGCTGCCGGTATAGAAGTGCGGCTGCGGTCAACAAAGAAACTCTCTCGTTGTATTTTGGAGTGGGGAAATTCGTGTCTGAAAATTCCCGCATCGGCTGTTGGGGTACTAAAGCATTGCCTACCATATCAAAGCTCCTTCAACGGGAGTTGCCCGGTCTGCACGGCTTTTCTGAATCGGGGTTGAAACGGATGCGCTCATTCTATGAGGAATGGAGGACGTTTTTAATTCGTCCAACAGTGTTGGGCGAATTGGAAAACCATTCGTCGGAAAAGGGTACGGCTTTAATTCATCCAACAGCGTTGGGCGAATTGGATATTGACGAGCATCTACTGCTGCAACTTATCGGGCAACCGGTCAATACCGAATTTACCTGGGACGATTTTGTCAAGATCAGCTTTTCACATCATATTGAAATCCTGACTCGTTCAAAAGACATCGCGGAACGGTTGTTCTATATCCATTGTGCCGCTCAAAATGCGTGGTCGCTATCCTCTCTCAAAAATTACTTGAAAGAAGACATCTATTCAAATCGCGGATCTTTGCCGAGCAACTTCCTTCAAGTGCTGCCCGAAGCCATTTATGCCGTAAAAGCGATATTGGCGTTCAAGGATGAGTATATGCTCGAAATGGTTAATCTGGAGAATGTGGGAGAACGCGAACAGGACTGGAACGAAAAGGTCATCGAAAACCAAATCGTAACCAATATCAAGCAGTTCATTCTCCGTTTTGGAAACGACTTCACTTTTATCGACAGTCAGCATCGCCTGATAGTTGCCGGAGAAGAAATGTTTGCTGACCTTGTATTCTTCAACAGAGAACTGAATGCCAGCGTAATCGTGGAGTTGAAACGGGGCAAGTTCCGCCCGAATTATCTCGGACAGCTTAGCGGCTACCTGACGGTGTATGACATGACCGACAAGAAACCGCACGAGAACCCTTCAATCGGTATTGTCCTATGCCAGGATGCCAACCGCAAGTTTGTCGAAATCATGGTGCGCGACTATGATAAGCCTATGGGCGTGGCGACATACCGCACAGCCCAAGAAATGCCGGAGAATCTGCGCAAGACTCTACCGGACATCGACAAATTACAAAATCTGCTATCGGAAAACGATTCCAAATCGGAAACTGTCAGATAATTCATTTACGTCCGTAAAACCGGCTTTATGCCCACAAGATTTTGGGTAACTGAAATTGAATATAAAAATCCCTGCAATAATTTCGTGATTGCAGGGATTTTGATTTATTTCGCCCCACGCTTGTTCAGTACATCCGTTATCATGTCTTTTACATCCTGTCCGACTTGTATGAAATTTTTATACAAGATGCGTTCCCGTTCCTCCCTCGACTTAAAGGTGTAGAACTTCGGTAGCGGTACATAGGCCGCTTCCTCCGCTTTTATCTCCTTCATATCGAAATCCGTCTTGCAGAAGAACTTTGTAGTCTTGAACTCTTCCGATTCCTGAATGTTCATCGAGCCTCCTGTACCGGTTTTCGTCTTCACGAAATCCCTGGCCGTCTGTCCGCAAATCCATCCCGTCGCCATATCCGAAATTTTCGAGGCGGGTACAAGGCTGTCCATATTCTCATTGAGATTGATGCTCGTCTTATCCCGGTCGATGGTCACGCCCTTTTTGACCTGTACTACCTTGCCGAAAATGTCATTCGACAACCATTCCAGTGTCTCTTTTGCGCGAGCTGAACCGCTTACCACGTTGCCCACTGTCGTGATGATTTTTTGCATTCCCACTTTTCCGTAGTCAGCCTCCAACTGCGGCAACTCCTGAAAACCCAGCGTTACGCTTACCTTGTTGCTTCTCGCCGTACCTATCAGTCGGTCTATCTTGTGGAAATACAGTGTCGGCAGCTCATCCACGATGATGCTGACCGGAATATTCTTCCCCTGCCCGGTGTTCACACGGGTAACGAGACGGTTCAATATCAGAGCGTTCAACGCTCCGATGATACTTTCCATTTCCGGATCGTTGGCTATCAGCAGATAACTGGGTGACTTGGGGTCACTAACTTTCAGGTCGAAGTCGTCCCCATCCTTGTGGAATATCCAGTAAGATTCCTTTGTAGCCAAACGGCTGGTATAGACACGCAGCGTACCTATCATACCTTCCAACTGTTCCATCGCCTTGTTTTTGAAGGCCGTTTGGAACGGGCCGAGCAACGGCGCGACCTCGTTGTCCGTCTCCAGTACCTCAAAAATAGTCTGGTAGCTCTCATTGAGAAATGAAAGGATATGCGGCATATCCGAGTATTTTCCCAGCCAATAGGCAGGTTCCACGATGCTGCCACCCTCACGGTCACGAACGACACCCGTCGGCTTCCAGAACTTCGTCTGCGGATCTTGCCGTTTCTCCGCATATAGTTTCTTTCCGTTTGCATCGTAGGGTTCCCGCTCGTAGTTCACGAAAAAGTAGATACAGGCGGCAAGAAAGTTCACGGCAGAAGTCTGAAAGAACTGGTCACTGCCTCCGCCTCCCTCTTTCTTGCCTTTCTGCAGGGATTCCAACAGGGTTTCCGCCGTTTCGCTCGCCGCCGCAAGATTATTGATGTACTTTGCCTGAATGGGGTTCACCCGTTTGCTGTACTCCACATCCACGAAGTTGATGATGTTGAACTTGCACCCTTTGGGCAGTTTTCCGAGCTTCTGGTTTTTCTTGTAATGATAGTAAAGTTTAGTGGCAAGTGTCGGAAATTTGTAGTCATAGACCACCATCGCAAAGCCCTTGGCACTATGTTGGCGGATGAACGGTTCTATGATGCTGAACGTCTTACCGCTGCCCGGAGTTCCGACTACCCATGTTCCTCTGAAACAGTTGCTTATCGACACCCATCCCTTGCGAAATTTACCTTTGTAATAGTACCGCATCGGTATATTCACGCTATACTGGTTCTCAACCTTCTCTTCGCTCTGCTCGAAACTTTCATTCTCAAAGTTGAACCGGTCTTTACCCAGTCCCTCCTTGATGAACTTCGAGATGTTATCCAGTGCGATATGTACCAATATCACACCGACAAGCGTGGTCGCCATGTAGAAGATGATATTTAGTGGCAACGTGTAGAGCCTCGTTTCCATCGGATGATGGTACAACCACACGGAGAACACAATCAGGAACAGTCCGCTGATTAGCGGATATAACACCTGTCTCCGGGCATCGAACTCCAGATGCTTCTTGTTCCTCGTACCGATACAGGTGATGCAGATAAGCAGGAACGTCGCAATCTTGCTGTACACAAGATTACCGTCATTGTAAATCATCCACTGCTTGATGCGCCCGTGAATATCAATCAGTATGCCACCCCAGTGGTCGAGCATGGCAGGGTCGATGGCATACTCGAAGAACTCCATCAGCACGGAGATATAGATGACCGCACGGAATATCTTGTAGAACCCTTGTAATTCTTTGCTCTCTTCCATGAATCAATCCGTTGTTAATTCTTGTTTCCGACGATACCAACGGTCGTTGATTCGTATGACATCCATACCGAACCACACACCGTTTTCGTTCAGTTTCGTCTTTATTCTTTCAAGTGCTACCGGTCCTAAACCCCAGATTTCCATGAGATATTCCTCGTTGAGCTGAATCAGGTCGCCGACATACAATATCCCATGAGATTCGAGTTTGCTTCTGACTATAGGCGTCATTTTCATGCTGAATATCGGCTGTGAGAGATAATGCACCTCTTCTGCCTGAATGTTGTCCAAGGCTATCTCAAGCCCTTCTTTGACTCTCTGGACAGAATTGATGTATTCTTCCTGCTGTTGGATTTTAATTTCCTGTTGCTGTATCTCATCACGCAATTCAGAAGCCTTCCTTAAAAGTTCGGCATTGCTTCGCTTCAATTCGTCATTAACATCCGTCATCGACCGGTTGTTTAACTCAAGTTCCTTGCGTTTGCCGTTCAACTCCTTGACAACTTCCTCCAATTTGGCAATCTGGCATCTCAGAGCCGAACCTTTCCCATTGTCTGCCGCCATGTTATCCAAAAGGTAGCTGAAGCGTTGAATCAGATAATCAATGTCCTTTTTATCAGACGCAACAGAATCGGCGAGCTTTTTCAGTTTTTGCCGAGGTGATTCATCTTTGATGGGATAGTATATGAGGAAAGCCCCCAATACCATCAATACTATACAGAAAAGCATATCTATATTCATATCGTTGCACATTTTATTTGTTCATGGTAATTATAGGCCGCAGCTTATGCGCCTGTGTCTTAGGTGTCTCCTGCATCGCGCCGCTTCCTGTCGAGTAAAGCCACGCTTTCGCCGTCTCTTGTCCGGACACTTCCGTCGATGTCCAGTACCAGCAATCGTATTCATCCAACGGCAACGGATGACCGCCGCACCGTTCAATGACAGGATTGACGGTTTCCCGGACAGCATACAGCAACCGCATCTGTGCTACCGACGGGATATAGGCACTCTGTCCGTACCGCCACAGGTCAAAGACCGCTTCCGCCATAGGCGAAGCCGTCTCCCTTGTGTCGTACAGCGCAAAGGTGTTCATGTTCCCGTCCAATGCCCCGATGTCGGCCGACGTCCCTTGTGCGACACCGAGGCTGTCGGCGAATGCCGCCGGAGCAATGTCCCACAGGTAAACCGCATAGCCGTTCCCTTCCGTTCCTTCACGGCGTTCGGTATCAAAGACAACCGCTATTGCCCGCTTCCCCGATTGTTCATACTGCGCATAGGACAATGCCGTGCCGTCCTCGCAGAGAATATGCCCCGGACGTACCGCCGTATCGGGTACGTCGATATGGGCGTCACAGGCAGCGCACAATACCGCCGCCACTACCATTGCAATCCATTGAATCTTTCGTATCATGTCATTTCCGTTTTTTTGTTTTTCCTTTATTTTATCGGCAGTTTTACACCCAGCACGATACCTGTCCGCAGCAAATCCGCCCCTTTTATCATCATGTCACTCTTGACCTGCCAGTACAGCGTCCATCCCGACCGCAGCTCATAATTGTGCTCGTAACCCACATGGATTCCGGCAAGAAACTTGTTCGTGTCGCTCCCTGCCGAAGCTCCGATACGCAAGTTGCCGTAATGGTTGCGTCCACGCACCACACAAGGTTTGTACGCCACACCGAAACCATAAGTGCGGTAGTTGCGCCAGAAGGATTCCGGACAAATATGACCGCAAGATTTACATTCCGTCCATTTCAGATAGCCGTTGGCGAAGAACTCCCACGCATGACGGTAGTTCATTTCATGCTCGTAAGCAAGCGTTACGTCCATGCCGTTCTCATACAGCAATCCCACGCCGAGCGAGAGGCGGCCGCCGTTGCGTTGCGCATGGGCATTGGTGGCAAACCCTATGCAGACAAGCATCAGTAACAAAACTGTTTTCAACGTCTTTTTCATCGTCATTCCTCCTCCAATAAAGCGGTGTTAAATGAATCGGCCGACAGCACATCCTCGTAGTCGATGTTCAGGCTGATATTGCGCCCGCTGATTTGTTGTTCCGTCATTTCGATAGTCAGCAGCTTGTCGTTCGGAAAGGTCATCTTTTTCACGACAATCACGTTCCGGTAGCCGTGCTTGAACGTCTTGCCGTGTTCCAATACCAGGGCAGGAGTCAGCTCGATGGTCTGCGCGTTAGTTGCCTTCGAAAGTTTCTTGTCCGACAGTTTCACCCGTATCTCGTCGATGTCGAAACGGATGTTCGTTTTGTTCTCGATGGAAAAGTCGATGAAGAAGTAGTCGCCCACCGAGTAAATATTGTTCAGGCGCATCACCATTCGGTGCGCCTTGGTCGCCACGTTGCGGATTTTCGCGGGCGAGTTCCACACCCGTCTTGCAAAACGCACCATGTCGGCTGTGGACATCGAGACCGTAGGATTGTTGTAGGCATCCCGTTCCTGTAGCTGAATTTCCTTGTCTGCCACCGCCTCGCTTATCCGCGTGGTGTAGATGAGTGCATACTGCGTGCGATAGCGTTCCGTTACGATGGTGACGATGGCCAGCACTTCACCGTCCTCGTGTCCCGTCTCTTTGGGCTTTAACCGGATGATGTTCTCAATGGGTTGGTCGCCCGCCACCTTGTCTGTGGAAATATCCACGAAGCGGACCGGTTCCGAGGCTGTGATGACGGTCGTTACCTGTTCATTGACAGTCAGCCGTTCCATCTCTTCGTATGTACGCTGAGCCTGTGCGTTCCGTGTGGCAAAAAGTCCTGCCGCCAGAAGAAATGCAGTTATAATTATTTTCTTGTTCATATCGTTTCTGTTGATATTTTTTATTTTTTTATTTCTTTATTTCCCTTATTTCGCTTTCTTTAATCCCATGACCACGTTCCAGTTCCTCCCGAATCCGTCGTCCGGCAATTTCGCAATACGTCGGTTCAATCTCGAATCCGATGTAATGCCGTCCCGTGCGGATGGCGGCAATGGCGGTCGTACCCGAACCGATGCAGTTGTCCAGCACCACATCGCCCTCGTTGGTATAGGTGCGCATCAGGTACTCTATCAAGGCTACCGGCTTCTGTGTCGGATGATAGAATGCTCCTGTCTTGTGTTCCTTGGGTATGGAAATGACAGAGGTCGGGTACTTGTCTTCGGCAACACGCACCGGAGCCAGTTTCATTTCACCGTAACAGCGGTTCGTGAAACCGTCCGTCTTGCGCCGTCCATGATTTTTCCGTTCCGGTGGACACGGCATCATCTGAGGATGATATACCGGCTGACGGTCGTAGAACACGATGATGTCCTCATGCTGGCGTAGCGGCATCCGGTTGGCATTCAGGTGACCCGTTACCCGGTCTTTCCGCCACACGAGGTTATACCGCCACATCCGGGGTTGCGAGAGCATGAGCCGCGCCGAGAAGATGCCCTGCGCAAAGAGGATAACGGGGCTTCCCGGCTTGGTGATCCTGCGGTACTGTTCCCACAACGCTTCGAGCGGTATCTGCCTGTCCCAGTGTACCGCCTTGTTGCTACGGTTCAACACGCCGTAAGGCAAATCCGCTATCACGGCATCGACACTGCCGTTCGCCATGAGCTTCATGCCCTCGATACAGTCCATATTATATATGTTGTCAATCTCTATCATGGCTTCCGTTTTTACTGTTTCTCACGTCCGTTCACCAGATAGACGAAAGTGCCGTATTTCAGCTTTACCTTATTTTTTTTGATAGCTTTGCCGATGGCATTGCTCGTTTTCTGGTAGGCATTCGTAGCGGCTTGCATTCCCCATTGCGAGAGACTGTTGCCGTAACTGCCGGTATTCATGTTCAGATTCCCCGACACCGCACCGCTTGCCACATCCTTGCTCGTTTCCCGGAACTGGCTGTTCGGTACATAAAGCCCCTCCATGCCGTCCGTGTCGTAAAGGGACAGGCTGACCTTCACCAGTTCGTCCTCGATGAGAATGCTGGTGATGTTCCCCTTCACACGCCCCGACGAGAAGCCGCTCATGGTGGCATACAGATACGACCCTCGTTTGACCACGCACTCGTTGATCTCCACGTCGTCGAGCAGACGCAACCGCACACGCGAGCCGTCCACCGCTTTGATGTCCTCGTCGATAATGGCCTTTATCAGTTTCGGTTCACGGGCATTGACCGCAAGCGTATTGAAGTAATCCGAAGCCGTCTTTACCTTGCGTACCACTTCGCTGGGCGGTTCGTTCTCTGACGGGGCTTTTACCGAACGGCTCTCTTCCTCTATTTTTCCCTTAACCTCTATGGTTGCCGTCGGGGGTTGCGCCGATGCGGTACTGTCCGTATCGGTCGCCGGTAATACCTCATTGCGTCCTCTCAACCTTGCTTCGGCAAGGGCTTTCTCCAGTTCCGCGAGAGCTTCTTGCTCGCGCGTCTTGGCATCGGCAATTTGCGCTGCCGCAGCCTTTTCCTGCTGTTGCTCATCGAGCAGGGCGATGTCGTCCACCGTGTATTGCGATTCATATTCTTCCTTGTTGTCATCGGGTTCATCTCGTTCTATGTTATCCACTGCGGAGTAATCCTGTATCTTACCCCATGATTTGGCCATGTTCTCGTACTTGCTGCCTATGCCGTCACCGCCTTTAAGCCGGGCATCCGGCAAATCGGGGTTCAAAAACTCCGTTGTCTGCAGCGTCTTGTCCGGAATCTCCGCCGTTTCGGTCTGAAACAGGTCGAAGATGAAGTACGATGCAACCAGAAGCGGGATATACAGGACAGCCGGAAGCATATACTTCGGCTCCCTGAAATTGATTTTATCAAATATCTTCATCATACATCTTTTAATTGAGTTGTACATACTTGCCTTCAATGCTGCAGTTTTTCAGCACTTCTGCGTTTTCCACTCCGAATGCGATCAGGATGCTGCCGCAACCGGGAGAATCGCCGCGTGTTCCGTCCGGGCGGTAAAACCGGATGCGGTGGCGCAGGAATTTCATGCCCGTCGCTTTCTCGAAAATGACGTCCTGAAACATTTTGGAATCGCAACGGTTGAACAACAGCGCGATGCCGTTGCCGTGTTCCGCCAACTTTCGGACAAACTGTTCGATAAGGGGACGCGAGTACGGAGGATTGAGCCATACACGCCCTTCCCATTTCAGGGACAATCCGTCCATGTCCCGGTCATACATGACCTCGGCGGTCGGCCACAACGGATGGACAGGGGCGCAAGGGTCAAGGTCGAACCTGCCTAACGCTTTCAGCACCTCCTTCGGGGTGTACCATTCGTCCGACGAGCGGACTGATTTTTCAAATCGTGTATTCATAAGCACTCCTTTATTGCGGTTCATATTTCTTGTTCTCGTTCCGATTTTCCCTTATTTCACCCCCTTGCAGCCTCTTGTGTCTTTCCCGCAGCACCGAATCCTGCATTTCCGTCGCCGTGCGTGTCGGCCGGCTGTTGCGGTATGCCATCGTAATGCGATAGATGTTCCAAGTGAACCCTCCGATAGCGAAACCGAAGACGATGACCAGAAAAAGTATCCGGTGCGCGTTGGCGAATCCCTGTACCTTGGCGGCAGCCTTGTCGATACGTGTCGCTTGGGCGAACTTTCGTCCGGCGGACACCTCCCGCTCGTAACGGTCTTTGTATTTCGGATCGTTCTTGTCCGGCATCTTTTCACCGAAGAGCATCCGCCTGAATCCCTTGATATTCATAAACTCCGTTGTTTAGTAGTTGATCTTCGTTTTCTGTTCGATGTCCTTGTTCAGCAGGGTTCGCCAGTTCACGATAAGCAATCCGTGCGGGTTGTTTTCTGTTCGGGGCACACGCTTAAGTTGCCCCGCCGTGACCAGTTCCCGCATGAGGATGTTGCTCCGCCGCTCAATGCGTTGCCGTCCGTAGTAAGTGAACTCCATCTTCTCCTTGTTGAAAGCCACGCTGTCGCAATAGATGGAGAACACCGAACTCGTACCCAAAATGTTGGAGTAGAAACCCTTTTCCTTGAGCGTGTTGTATTGTGCCAACCCCGTCTCATCGACTAAATACATCGCTTTTTCCATCGTATAGCGGATATATTTGTCATCCGGCGGTAACGTGAAAAAATAATGATGAAACATCTCCACATGGCTTTTGGCTTCCACATCAAGCGTTTCGTCCATTGTCGTGCGATTCACGAGGATAGGCACGTTGCCGTCCAGCACATACACCTTCTTCTGCGCATCCGAGACCATCGTCCGGGCTGTCCAGATGCTTGACAAGCTGATGATGACACATCCCACGAGAAAAGCGGTACAGATGATGCCCACCAGTCTGATTTTGTTTTCCAAATTCTTGATGACCATCGGTTATTCCCTTTTACCGTTCAACATCTGTACATATTCCGTGTGCAGCATGGGTATGACCGCATCCCGAAGTTCCGTCAAAAGATTCTCGAACTCCGCCGAGAATATCTCCACGTAATAGCCCTGCATCTCCACATGGACAAGCACCCACCAGATTCCTCTTTTGCGCTTACCAGCGTTCCGCTGCAGCAGGGCAAGACGCAGCTTGTACGTTAGGTACGTCACTAAGGGGGCGATGTACCGGTCGTCGTACTCGAAGGCTTCGTCCAGTTCTTCATACTGCGGGTCGATGCGGTGGTTCTCCGCCACCTCGCAAACCTCTTTTCTCGCTCGTTCCTGTGCAAAGGACATAAATTTCTCATCCTTGCACCAGCTTTTGATTTTCTCTTGCAATTTCATGTTGTTATGATTTTTATTGGGTTTATATTATCTTTTGCGGATTATCTCATGATGCCGCCCAACCCTCCGGTTGCCGTCATCTTCGCCTGCTGTGCCACGCCCTCGCCGAAGTTTCGGGTAGAGAATGCCGTGTCGCCCTCCGGTATCATCCATGCCGCCAAGTCCGGAACAAGGTTCAGGCACTTGAGAGCTACAATCGAAGCCGCCATCAGGTAGCCCGCCGAGAAGAACGAGTTCTGCAGGTAGGCGGCCATCGTCTGCTCGCTGGCGGTTATCGCCGTCAGGTTCTCGATTTGGATGCACAATACAATGTCAAAGAGCAGCAGCACGTAGAAGCCCACGAAGTAGAGCATCGCCCCGTAGAAATGCACCGTCAGATAGCGTGTCAGCCACTTCGCCCAAGCACCTTCCCATTTTGGCAGGATGCTGAACGCCCACTGTATCGGCCCGAAAATCGTCAGCATTCCCAACAGGATTTGTTGGCAGTAAATCGTAGCCCACCAACCGATTCGGAACACCACGAGGGCAATCAGCATGATAATTTTGTCTATCCCCACGATGACACCTGCCGTCAAAGACGTGAACCACAACTTCGCCGCATCCTTTTCCATGTTCGTCACTTCGTCCACACCGGTCTGCTCCATTGTCGCCTCTATCAGATTGGGATCGGATGTGCCTGTGTGGGCGACATCCGCCTGTGCCTGCAGGTTCGTGTACATCGTGTCACGCACATGGATGAGCTGCTGAACTTCCTCGAACCTGTCCGATATCTGTGAAGCTTCGGCTTCATACAGGTCATGGGTGTACGAACCTATGCAGTTAGGGATGTAGGACAGGAAATCGAGAAAACACCAGTTGTTCCGGCTCCCCGCCATACCCGTGTCCGCAGGCGGATACCACCAGCAGATGATAATCGACACGGCAAGCGGCCTAAACAGCTTCATCACGTCCAACGGCTCGTGCTTTACCATCATCTTGTAGGCGATACCTGCCGCCATGACGATGGAGAACAGTGCCGCGAGTGCCATGCACATCTGCAATATCCACCAAAAAGGTCCCTGCGCACCGGTAAAAGTCGCGTCAGTCAGAAACTCGTTGGTCTGAAAGATGACATCATCTATTTCCTCCTCCAACAGGTTGATGCCGAAATCCGAAAGTATATCTCCGTTTGCCATAGCCCTGTCTTTTTATTTCCCTCTGTTTACACTCTCGTTGTCATCTTCGCCGTTTCCGTTGCTGCCCGATTGCGAACCACGCACCGCAAGGCGTGATTCCTGCCACCGGCTCATGGCATTGCGGACAATACCGCCTTTATGCAGGGTACGGTTGTCCGTTGCGTTCAGCAGTGCATTCGTCACCGTTGCGTTCTGACGCTTGGCAAGGTAGCCCACTAAAATCTCGTTCTGCCGTGCCACATCCTCGTAAATGCGCAGATACTCCTTCTTTCGCTGGGCATTGGGCATATAGGCGTCTTTCGTGGCTTTGATGGCACACTGATAGACGTGGTAGTATTCCGTCCACCGTTCCTTGTCGGCCGGAGTGCCACCGGACAGGAGAATACGGTCGATGTTGCGCCGGAACCGCTCCATCTGTCCGCTGACCTTATCGCCCTCGGCAAGCCATGCGATGTCCACCTGCCGGTCGGCAACGTTCAACGCCTCGACCTTCGCCCGCTTGACCAAGGCCGAATCAATGGCTTCCGCTTCGTCCACCTGGTTGTAGAGATTGATACCGGCAAGCGTGCGGAACGAGAGCTTGTTTTTGGCCGCTGCCGACTTCTTGTATTTGTTGTGCAGCACGGAATAATAGAGGTCGGGCGAGAGTGCGCCCGTACCGGTCTCCATGACCGTTACCTGATTCTGCTTCGGCGAATCATGGTTGTACGTTACATACTGTGCGTGTACGGCTGTCGTTACGGTGACCGCCACCGCCATGAGTAATAGTTTTCTGTTCATATTCTTCTCTTTTTGTCGTTAATAATCCAGTCTTCCGGCTCCGCGCCAACGCCCGAAGGCGTCATCGAGAATCTCCCGCATGGTGCGGGAGCGATATACCTTTGCCTTCCAATAGCCGATACGCACCTGTATATACCGCCATGTCTCGAAATACGCACGGTTCAGATGCCGCTCGATGTTGTCCAATGAGCGGTTGATGGCCTCCAACACCATCAGCAGGTCGGAGGTCGAGCAGGCTGCCGCTCCGGTGGCATACAGCACGAGGTCGCTCACGGACTTGTAGAGCTGTTCCCCCTCACGGGCAATCGCCCTCAGCCCCCTCGCATTGATGGAGATAATCAGGGTATCTGCGGATTCGATGCGTCCCCGTTTCAATATCTTCGCATTGAAATCCTCCAACAATGATTTATAGTCGCCGATACGGTCGCTGACCGATGTGTAGGTATTCTTGACGTTCAGCACCGTGCGCAACGACTGGTACATGACGTCGATGACATCGAACGCACGGGTGTACCGGTCAAGGTCGATATTCAGCTCTTTATAGCCCCCGACTTCCTTACAGCTGTATTCGTGCAACAGTTTGTTGCTGTACTCCAAGGTACTGCGGGCCAACAACAGGCTGCGCTGCTTCTTGTGGTCGTTGATGTAGGCTTCGACGGAGACTATATCGAAAGTCCACTGCGCCTTGGCGATACCGGGCAGCAGGAAGAGCAGCAATGCGGCTATCCGTAAAATGCGTTTCATGGCCGCACCTCCTTTCCGCCGTTTCTGCCGCCATCGTTCCGAAACGTCCGTGCGCTCTCCACCCAGCGGTCATGGCATTCCTCCACGAGCGTCAGCCTGCGGCCTTCGTCCGTGTCCAGTCCGGGCAACACATCCTTCATCACGTCAAGGATGCTCCGCTTGTAGTGCATCATCTTTTCCAGCGATACCAAGTCGGCGTATATCCTTGTGATTCTGCTGTCCACCTCCCTCGCGATTTCGAGGCGGTCGCTCGACCACAGCAGATGGTACACGTCGCCGGACGGAGTTTCCTCCAGCGGTGTGCTGCGGGCGTATTCCGTCGTGATTTTGCAGGACGGGTGTTCACGGGCGATTTCGGCGATGCGGTCGTTCACTAATTTGGTTTTCTCCGCATCCGAAAGCCCCGGATCGAGTGTCAGCACATCGGCGACGTGCGTGTCCGTATAGACCGAGGTCAGTTCCCATTGGATTTGGATGATGGCACGGTGAATCTTGATGCCGAGAAAATATTTCGGCTTGCGGGCAATCGAGACCGTAGCCTTGAATGTGATGATGCCGTTGATGTTCGGCATTGTCGCCTTGCGCACATACGAATAGCCGTTCCACGATCCGCCGTCCTGCCATGTCAGGCCGTAGGCAGCCTTGCAGTCTTGCATGATAGCTGGAATGCGGTAATAGTCATCCGTCGCTACGCTGTTGTCGTCTGCGGCTTCCGACTTCGCCTGAGCATAGTCGGACTGTTTCTTCTTCCACTCCGCGAGTTCGCCTTTCAGACGGTCTATCCGTGTCTTGTTTGCATTATACTGCTGTCGGTAAGCCGCCGCATCCTCAATGCTCGCCGTACTGATTTTCTTCAGCAGGACAGCGTTCTCGTTTTCCAATGTCCCGATTTGCGCTTCAAGATTGGCCGCTTGGCTGTTTGCCTCGTTCAACAGCGCATCCAGTTCCGAAAGGTCGAGGTTGTTTTCCGTCACCGAGGTCTGCATGGCGCACTCCTTGGTGTGGGCATTCAACGAGCTGCCGCATTTACGGCACTTGTATTGTGTCGAGCCCTGTCCGAGCGTAACCCCGTCGGAACAGGTCACGCTGATGGTCACGCTCTCGCATCCCTTCAATTTGGCGGCGTCCGTTGCTTGGTAATAGTTCCGCGTACCGGAAGATATATAATAGGTGTAGCCGTCCTCGTTTTCGTTGAACTCCGCAAGTCGGACATTCAGTTGCGCCCGAAACGTATTCAAGTCCATCGAGTAGGAATCGAAGACTTCCTCATAGACAACTTCTTCCTTATTCCAGCTTTTGCTCACATGGATTTCGTATGCGTATGCCTTTTTGGTCTGCTTGTTTTTCTTGCTGATGATATAGGCACTCATCCAATAGTTGATGCTGTAGCTGAACCCGTCGTTCTGGTTGTTCAACTGCTGCACGCGGTTTCTTGACCAACCGGCATATCCTTCCGAGTTGGCAAGTACCTGTTCCCGTTGCGAGGCGTTGGGATAGAAATTCGGGTCGCTCGTGTTGAACCGCACCCATGCGCCCCCGTTCAGGATGCTGTTGTCGTCCGTCGGAGGATAGTAGTCGCACAGCGATACGCTCCCTTGGTCACGCCGGGCAATGTACCACCGCTGCGTGTAATAGTTCCCCATCGCTTCGTCCAGGTAGTCGGTCATCCATGCCGTGAGGTTGTAGTTGCTGAAGTTGAACAGACCGGCCACGTTGTCCGGACCACCCACCATGTCAATCAGCAAGCCGCCGATGTCATGTTCCGCCTGCTCGAATAGACTCCCGTAGTGTTCATACAGGTTGCCGATTTCTTCAACCTTTCCGCCCATCAGGTCATGGAACGAGCTGCTTTGCAACAGGGCGTCACCGAGATTGGCAATGCCTGCCGTTGCAAGGCCGACACCCGTGTTATAAAGGTTGTCGAGGTCGCTTTTCAGGTTCTCGTGCGTGAAGTTGCCCGGTATGTGGGCGAAGTTGTCCATCATCCGCTGCCAGTCGATGTTTCCCGTTTCGGAGAGCTTTAGCAAGGGGGCAATCTCCGGATTGATTTCGAGAAAGGCGATGTCCGAAAAGGTCAGCGTGCTGTTGGTCACCACGCTCTCGAACTGCATACACAGACTTTTGGTATCGTCGCAGACTTTCATCAGGTAACTGCCCCAATAGATAGCCGTTTGCGGCGAATGGAGCATCTGCTTCGCCACCACCCATATCTTGGGCATGATTTTCTCCGCCACCATCCGGTAGATGCGCCGGTAGTAGTAGTTCTCCGTGCGGCTGTTCCAGATGCCGAGGTCGCTCAGGGCTTTATGCTCCAAGAACTTGGCCGCGAATATCCCGGCGGTAGCGACCTCCGCTGCCGTGTAGTGCTTGAGGATGTCATCGACCTGCTCCCGGTAGTACCCTTCGGCGACCGCTTCCGTACCGAAGGCGGCCACCATCGCCGCAACGGTACGGGTGTCGTAGTTCACGCTGTAATACTGGGCGTGAACCGTCTGGCAGAGTGCGACCGAGGCGATGGTCAGGATAAGGAGTAGTCGTTTCATGGCTGCAATGCTTATTTGGATTCATACACGGGACGGAGGTTGAGCACACGCCCCGTCTCGTTTACTTTTTGTGCAAAAGGCAGGGACTTCCCGATACCGCTGGCATCCCAGTCCCGGCAATATGCCTCGATAGCTTCCTGGTGGCTGCACCGAAGTTCCTTCTTGTAAAGCTTCAGTGCCTCCTTTTCCGCCCGTTCGGTCGTGTAGGTCATGTAGCACTCGTGCGGCTCTTCCACGCCATACACGCCGCTGGTCGTCCCCCGGCGGATGAACACTTCGCGGAAGAAGCTGCGCCCATCCTTGTTCTCCAAGCGGTTGATGGTAAATATCTTCTTGCAATCCACCTCGGTCAGACCAAGAATCTTTCGGATTTCGTCAAAGCGTTCCTTGAACTTGCTTTGATCCAGCAGCATCACCACGTCCGAGTTGTTGATGATGGCCTCCTTCACGATTTCGCTGCCGATGATGTCCTGTATCTCCTGCGTCACCACGCCAACAGAAGCCCAAAATTTACGGGCGGTCTTGTACATGAACTTGATGTATTCCGCCATGAGCGGGCTGGCAATGGCCTTCCACGCTTCCTCGATGACAAGGACTTTACGGTTCTTCTTGATGCGCATTTTCTGCAGGAACACGTCCATGATAATCAGTGTGACAATGGGAAACAGTTTCTTATTTTCCTTGATTGCATCCACTTCAAAGACAATGAATGTCTCGTCAAACAGTGCCGAATCCACTGTCTCGTTGAGAATTTTCTCATACGCACCGCCCTTGTAGAACGGCTGCAGCATGGTCGAATAGGTCGAGTAGCTGATTGTCGTGATGTCGTTTTCGGTGCAGATCTGCTCCAGACGGTCGAATGAGTAGTCAAAGAATGAGTTGAAACTCAGCTCCGTCACTTTGAGGGCCGCCCGCCGTGCCTCAAGCACCTCTATCTGTTTGCGCACCATCTCATCCACCTCTCTGGGTGGTTTGTTTGGGTTCTTTCGGCTGGCCGCCGCAAACAGGTTTTTCAGCAGTACCTCCCGTTGCTCGTCGGTGTATCTTGTAAATCCGTTGAAATAGGCATCATAGTAGTCTATGATTATCTGCTCGACAATGCGGAACTCAATTTCGGGGATTTGGCTGTCCGACCCTTTCCAAATCATCAGGATAAGGTTCTTGAGGAAGTCTATCTTCTCGATGTTGTATTCCTCCCGGTTGATGCGAAACGGATTCATCGTGATAGGCCGTTCTTCGGTATAGCTGATATACTTGCCGCCCAGATACTCGCACAGTCCCTCGTATGAGTTTCCCGTATCGACCATGACCACATCCGTTCCCTGCTCATGGAGCTGGCGCACGACCGAGTTGATATGAAAGCTCTTGCCACTCCCAGAAGGCCCCAGACAAAAGAAATTCGAGTTGTCCGTCAGCTTGTTCTTTCCCTCTTTTCCCGTGATGTCAATAGCCACCGGCACACCCTGACGGTCGGTGTAGTAAATCTTCAGCGGTGTTTCCTCGCTGTGCAGCACGCGCTCCTTGTACATCAGGCACATCGCCGCATCGGAAAGGGTCAGGAAACGGTCGTATTCCTCATTGAGCGTGTAGCAGTTGCCCGGAAACGAACCGACGAACAGTTCCAGTTGGTTGTACGCCCGCTTGCTGATATGGATGCCCATGCGCCCGAATGCGTTTTCCAAGTGGTTCGTACACTTTTGCAGGTCTGCACCGGCAGATACGGCTACCACCATGTTGAAGTGCGTATATACCAGTTGCTTGCTTTCACGGGCAATGACCTCCTGCACACGCTTGATGTCCTCGACCGCCATCTGGTTGTTCGGGTTCGGAATACTCGCGTGGCGGTTCTTCTTTTTGTCGAGCATCGCCAGTTCCCGTTTTTGGTTGGGTAGGAAGATGACTTGGTTATAGACCACCGTCTCGGCGTCCGGTATGTTGTCCACCACCGAAGCCAGATCGACCGGCATTTCCGTGTTGTTCACCTCGATGTTCGTGTACGGACGTATCATCGAGGGCAGTGCGGCACAGTCCACGTCCACAAGGCTGTACACCTTGCAGCGTTTGTCGCCCATCGACACCGTTTCATCGTCCGCCTTGAAGTTCGTCATCGACACGGTGCGGTCTTTGAAGTTCATGGCGAAGTAGCGGTCGACATACTCGCTCGCCTCGGCTTTGTTCAGGAACCTGGCCTGTACGCCGCTGTCATGCAGTTGGTCATGCACCTTGCGGATTTTCACGAGGAAATCGCGCCACTTCTTGTTGTCGAACGAGAACAGGCGGCTCTTTTTCGCCTCCTGCGTGATGGTCAGGTAGCAAAGGCTGTCCGTGTAGGGACGCCCTTTGAAGTAGCGGAAATACGACGCCGACAGGAACTCCTGCCCGTCAGCCGGTTCGCTTGCAAACTGTTTCCTGACGAAGATATCCTGCTTGTGGATGGCGTACCCTTCGCCTAAGGTCTGCGCAAGGGCGGTGAACAGGTGCGTGAAGTCGTAGTAGCTATCTATGTCCGCCGAATATTTCTGTACCGGATTCTCTATCTTAAGTACGGCGGAATATTCGCCGGTCTTGGTGTACAGCACACCCACACCGTCCGTTTCCTCCGCTGAGAAATAGATGTCCTGAAAGATTCGCTTGCGCTTGCCGCCCGTACCGAACGCATAGACCGACAAGGCCATACCCGCGCACAAAGCGACAAAACATAAAATGATGTATAGGGTCATTTCGATATACGTGTAATTAAATAGGGGCAGGTTCGCCTTGCTTCAAGACAAACCCGCCCGCGTTCAACAATCAATAAAGCCATGCACATTGCCGTGATGGTTTTTCTTTCGTCAGATCTTGCGCGAGTGGGCATACACATACACACCCGGAGCGACCTTCTTGCTATGCAGTCCTTTCCGCTGTTTGAGAAGGATGAGCACGATACCGACCGATACGACGGTAGCCAGCACGACAAGCCCGGCAATGAAACCGAGCAGGCAGTAGGCGGCGACAAAGCCGACAATGGCTCCGCACGTCGTCACCGCCGCCCAATATATGTACCGGCCTTGGATGCCCAAAAACTCAAGAGGCCGTTGCAGTCCCTTGAACAGCGGATAGTCCGGATAGCGTTCGTCCTTGCTTTTCATACTTATCCTTGATGTTTAAGCGGCAATACCGAAGAACAGAGGCAACGCCTTGGCCGCCGCAATGAGGAAGATACATGCTCCCACGACCATCATAATCTTCTTCTTGACGTCCTGCTCCTCGTTGTTCATGGCGATATATACCGAGATTGCACCCACGATGGCCACAACGCCGGCAATGGCGTAGCACAATTTCACCATAATAGGCACATACTTGGCAATCTCATCGGCGACAGTGGATAATGCGCTCGTACCGGCGGAATAGTCGCCTGCGGAGTTCTGCGCTTTCGCCACCATGCCGGACAGCAGCATGAAGGAGAACATCATTACTTTGGTAGGGATTCCGTTGACGAATCCGAATGCCTTGCGGCACAGCTGTTTGGTTTTCTGAAACATACGTTTACTTTTTTAGTGAATATTTTATTTGTCTGCGACCTGATACAAGTAAGGTTATATGCGGTAGCCGAAGAAAGCCGGGAAAACATAGAATGCCCCGATCAGGAACAGGCACGCGCCGACAAGCGTCATTATCGACTTGGTGATGCCGTCCTCGCCCGTGTTCATCTTGATGTATATCTGACAAACGGACACGATGACGTAAACCCCGGCTATGGTGCAACAGATATACTGGACATAGAGCATCATCGTCACCACGAAGTCGTGCATCGTGGCCAACGCGTCCGCTCCCCAGCTATAGTTCACGCTGCCGCTTTTGGCAAAAGCCGTGTAGGGGAACGGGAGGCACAGCGCACATAGAATCTTTTTAGCTTTCGACATCTCACAACCGGTCTTGAATTGGGTTCCACTTTATTTCCGGTCGGTTGTCTAACCGTCCCTTGGAAATCATAGCCTTGTACATCTCCTCCGACGTGCGTGCGTCCGACAGGTAAGGCGTGGTCTCTTCCATCTGTTCCTCCGCCTCGGCCTTCAGCCGTTCCAGTTTCTCCTGCGCCGTTCCCGGTTTGTCCTTGATGTCCTCCTCAGGGGATGTTTCGGAAGAGGTAGCCGTACTTTCCGTCTCGTAGTTCTCGCTACCGATACTGAAGCCGCTCTCGCTTTCCGTGACAGCCACACTCTCTTCCTCTTCCGGTGCGCCGAGGTCGAAAACTTCCTCGTCCGGTTTGTCCGTCCCCTTTTTCCCGTAGAGGTCATGCGCTATGATGACGGCGTAGTAAATGATGTAGGCAACCGTCAGGACAATGGCAAAAATGAAATATGAGTTCATGTATTTAGTATGAATATTAAAAATTCGTATTAGTATGATTTTGCAAAGAAACGCACGAAATATAAAACCATAAAATAATTGAGCATTAAACATCTGTTTCGTTAATGAGATTTGTGTAAGTTTCAAAAATCGAACTATTAAATCGTACTATATTGCAGTCTCTATGGTGGGAAATGGAGAAATCGGGGCATAAAAAAAGCTCTCGTGGTGGAGAGCTTTAGGTGGCAAAAGAGAACATTGAATATCAGCGTTTCTTTCCGCGCAGGTAGTCGTTCAGGTCTTTGTATTCCGCATAGTGGCAAGATTCATCGCTGACACGTCCGCCATACATCCCGGCAATGGTCTCTGTGGTTCTCTGCCCGGCAAGGTCATTGTCGAGATAACAGTGAATGTCCGAATACTCCTGTAAACGTGCCAGCGTCTTTTTCAAATTGTTTACCGAGTTCATCACGAGGTAGTCGCATGGTATGGCAAGACAGACCGTCCGGTCGCCTGCCAGTTTCAGTGTCATATAAGAAAGAAAATCCATGAATCCCTCGAAGACACAGACGTTTTCCTGTGTCTCTTCTGTCAGATGTCTTATCAATGAGATGTCCTTGTTATTCAGGCATCCCTTGTAATAGGCGTTTCGCACCTCGTAACCGCCTGATATATTGCCGAATGCGAGAGCGAAGTAATGACGGCCTCGCAGTTCGTAATGCACCTCCTTGCAATACATACGGCTGATGTCCGCGTCGATAAGCCGGGATTGGAGGTAAGAGAACAGGGCGTGATGACGGAGTGGAATCACGATCACGTCTTTCATTTCAGCCTCCACCGGTCGGGGTGGAGCGGTCAGCATACGGGTTCTCGGTAGTGATGCGCCATTCACAAGCCTCTCTATATACGCCAGGGCCTCGCTCACGCAGTCCGTCCGGCAAATGTATTTTGCCAGTTCCACCAGGTCGCCACCGGTCGCCTCGCCGAAATCGTACCATTCATTGATGCGGTCATTCACTTTGAACGACGGGGTACGCTCGTTCCGTAACGGTGAGAGATACCAGTATTGTCCCGATTTTATGTGCTGCGTATGGTGACCGAGACGTGCCAGAAAATCCACGATACGCACTTGTTTTGCTTCTGCTATGGTCATGTCTTTTTTCTTTCACTTGGTTTCACGAAAATGGTTTAGTTTAGTTTTTTCCTATATATATAAATACTAAAGTAAACTAAATCATACAGGCCCGCGCCCGGCATCATTCTTCATCAAAAAGCATGGCCTCGGTAGGCGTCATGTCATAATAGAACAGCTTGTCCCGTTTGATGATGAGCTTGAGGTTGTCTATCAGGTATTGCATCAGTTTTATCATGACGCTCCGACCACGTTTGAACCCGATTGCCTCATAGGAGACCATCAGGCTTTGCAACAGGTTGTCGAATCCCCGGATAGGCTTTTCCCCGAAAGCGGCGGAGAGGGCTTCCCGGTGCTGTTCGATGCTCAGCTCCGTGAACCCCGTCCGAGCCTTGGGCTTCGGGGGCTCTCCGAACGAGTGTCCTTCCGCAATGACGGGCAGCCCAGTCTCGTTGATGGTGAACGCAAACGGCTTGAACTCCTTTTCCCGGATATGGAGCGCATGGACTTCGCTGATACCGGGATTCTCGTTGCTCTTGCTGATGACAAGCACGGTTTCCGCCTTGTTGCTCATTTCCGTACCAATGTGTCCCCGCACATTATTATCCCCTTTGTTCAAATGGAGTACACAATGGATATGCAGGTCGTACCTTGAAGACCATTCCATCATCCGGTTGATGACTTCCACCGATTCACCGGTGCTGTTGATGTCAAGCATCAGGTCGCGGATGCCGTCAATGATGACCAGCCCATAGCCTTTGTTCTGACGCAGCGCATAGTCGATGACCTCGACACGCACCGACGGCGAATATTCACGCAGGCAGAAGAAGTCGAGATTCTCCGGGTCGGTTGTCGTGGGCAGCCCGGCCAGCCGCAATATGCGCTCCAATACCGAGCGGCAATGGAAACGGCTCTGTTCCGTATCGACGTACAGAATCCGCTGTTTGCCTTCGGGCAGATGCGCACGGTAGTTCAACACTTGTTTCCCGGCCAATGAAGCGGCGACAAGCGCAGAGACATTAAACGTCTTCTTCGACTTTGCCTTTCCTGTCGATGCACTGAAATTGCCGAGCGTGGCAATCGTCGAGTTGTCTATCCAGATGATTTGCGGCGGGGTCTCATAAATGTCCGTTGCCTTGATTTGCGAGGCCAGAAGGATGTCCGACAGGCGGTGTTCATCCATTCCCATATCGGCTGAGCGGTCAGTCTTTCTTTCGTTTTCCATTGCGTCTCTTATTAAGGAACGGTTCTGTGGCGGCGGCTTCCGTCGCCATGCGCACGGCCTCGTTCACTGTAGGTTCATAATTCTGCAACAGCCATTCGTCCAATTCCTCCTTGGCGAAATAGACCATTTTACCGCGCGGTTTGTAGTGCGGTATCTCCTTGCTCGATGTGAGCTTGTACAGCATACTTTCAGAAACCCCGATATACATACAGGCTTCCTGAAACGTGAACACTCTCTTGGTCGTGAAGATGGTATTTTCCAGCAACGTGATACGCTCCAAGAGACTTTCGACCGGTTCCAATTTCTTTAGTACCGATTCGATGGCGGCGAGCCGTCCGCTCATCCGCTCCATGAATGTCATTCTATTCGGCATAATAACATGGTTTGATTTTTGACAATGGAGATGCAACCTCCGTTATGCAGCGCGCTAACGGAGGTCAAAGGTATGTCCGGTAAACGAAGATGCCGTGATTTGGGGAATGATACTATGCGCGTATCATTGCAACTCTCATGCTTTTACCTTTCACATACTTCGCTTCTTGTCACTTCCTGTCATTCTTTCAGCCGGTCAATGGTCTTTCGGATGCCGTATGCGACCGATGTCATGTTGTTCTTGATGGATGACAGCGCGGAAGACAGGGTCGATACCGAAACGGAACGTGTCCCGTCCTTGGACTGCAGGAATGCACCCTTGCCGAGAACATTCTGCCACCGGGACTGGATAAGCGAGTTTTCAAGAAGCGCGTCGAACAGGATTACCACACGGCGGATATTGTTCACTCGGATGGAAAAGCCTTTCTTACAGGCGAAAAGAGCCTCCATGTCTTCAATGCGTACAGAAACACAGAACAGATGATAAGTATTGGCACAAGCCACAATACTTTCCATCTGTTCCGGGGTAAAATCACAGCCAAAAGAAAGGGAGAGATCTGCCGGTCGGTCAATGTGGGGCGGACCGAGCGGAGGCAACGATTCCGAGGTATCATACATCCGTTTCAGCTTCATGCACTCGTCAAACGTGAAATTCGGCGTAGCAAAGCAAATCTGGACGAAACGGGCGTACTCGGTCAGCAGCCCCTTGACGATGTGGATGTTCATTTCGTGGCAGTTCCGGCAGGCCGCATGGTCGCAGTCTATGTACCGGTGTCCGTTTACGAAATCGTCCACATAACGGTGGTACTGTTTACCACCCGACACAACATCGTGGAGATAAACTGTTTTTGCTTCGGTTAGCAGGGCGAAAAGTTCATTCGCCACATCCTTCTCCGCAGCGAAGTGCTGCAGGTGTTGGCTCCCTCCAAAAAGAGAGAAGGCCGTCTTCAGGTCTTTTCATGTCGATTTACCTTTTTGAGTTTATAATATGTGATGAAAGCATTAACTTCGGTTGCGTTCACAACCGGAGCAATGCCATAAATTGATGTTTGTAAATTAGACATGAACCACATAGTGCCGTCAATTAGTGAAACAAACCGTTTACAAGATTCACTGCCTCGTCCTTCTTCTTGTTGATAATCTTGGCATACACCTGTGTTATTTTTACGTCGGCATGACCGAGCAACTTCGAGACGGTATATAAATCCGCGCCGAGCGTCAGCATCATGGTGGCGAATGTATGCCGGCTGGTGTGATAGGAGAACCGCTTGGAGATTCCGGCTGCTTTCGCCCAAGGTTTGAGCTGCATCCTGATTGTATTGGCGGACGGCAGGTCGAACACATTATCTTCCGATGATTTTCCCCCACGTTCCGGCATCCACTTCAACGCTTCAGGAGAGAGGGGCAGGTAAATAGGCTCTTTGGTCTTTTTCATGGACACGGCCAAACGGTACTGTCCCCGGTCAACGAACACGTCTTTCCATTTCAACTTGATTATATCGCTGATGCGCAATCCGCAGAAGCAGGAGAACAGATACGCGCATTTTACTATCTCGTATTCCTCGTGGGGCATAGGAGTGTCAATCAACGCCTGTACCTCTTCGATGGTCATGTACGACCGCATACTCTCCGGCTTACGGATTTTCTCCGACTTCTCAAGCTCGTTGAAAGGGTTGGCCTTCATCTTTTTCTTCCTGACGGCAGAGTTCAACGCACCGTTCAACGCACGGTAATAATTGTGAAGCGTGTAGTTTGATATGTCCTTGCCTTTCGGATGATATTCCGTCAACAGATAAGTGATGTAGCCCCGGCAGAAGTCCCCGTCAATCTGATCCAGTGTGACCATTTCTCCGGCATAGTCTTTCAGTATGCGCATGGCAATCTTGATTTGGTTGCCGTCTTTCTTGCCCGCACTCTCTTGGGCTTCCATGTAAACCTTCATCCAGTCCAACAGATAAGTCTTGTCCTTACGGAATACGATTCCTGCCTCATTGCTGGTCAGTTCGATAATACGTTTCGACTTGATGGCATTGGCGGCATCCATTGTCGCCTGATTCTGCCTACGGGCATTATTATCCGTCTCCGGGATAATATACATCTTGAGGTATTCATACGTCCGCTTTCCATCGCGGTATATATCCAGATATAGACTCTTGCTGCCATCGCTCAACGGCTTCATCCGAAGACGAATCGGCTCTTTGACTTTTGTATGATTCTTAACTCGTGCCATAGGGATTCCTTTCTCATTTTTCCTATTGCAAATATACGGATAAGTATCGAGATTAAGAAACAAATAAGAAACAAAATTGCACCAAATAAGAGCCAATTCACTGAAAGTACTGAAAACAACTGAAAATAAAAATAGGCTTATAAAACACTGATTTATAGCTTATTTATTATCACTTTATTGGGTGTTGTTTGCATTTTGTATATATACTGCGTAAATCTGGAAAATTTCAATCTCAGTCAAGAATGAGGCAACGGTAGATGTCTTATGTGGATATGTATAAACTGTCGGGACGACGCGCGAGCGCCGGATGCCCGACTCATACTGCATATTCTGCGTGAGGCTTCTGCGTTGTCCGTTCTATTGAGAAGGGCAATTCCAGAGCCTCTATGTGTGGGACGGACATCAAGTGATGGCTCTCACGCATTTTTTTTATCAATCATTATCGCCGACAAGAGGGCCGGAGGCACCACACTCTTATGAAGCAAAAATTACTTTTTTTACTATCCGCTGTGATTCTGAGTCTTTCGGTCACGGCGCGTGATGCCATCATCTTCCCTGATGGAAAAATCACTGACAACGCAATCAGTGCAGATCGACCCGACGGCCTCGACTCACAGGAGCCTTGCAAAGTCGACACTAAAGATCTTGCAGGGGAATCGGCGGAAATGTATCGTCTCGATGCTGAAACATCCGACTCATACGGCGAATGGGTCGACTGGCAGACTACTGATGTAACAAAAATCAGGAAATTTTTTGCCAACTACGGTTTCGATGACACTCAGACAGCTGTCGACAAGGGCATTGTCAAAGTGCAGCGTCGCTTAAGTCAGACAAATTCCGCGCTTTCACAGCTGAAATTGGTTGACGTATTCGGCGATGTGGATCTTATAGCGAATGTCAATACGGCGGAAACAGAAACTTCACAGGTTGTATTCCCCGACCAGGATACCGGTATTCCCAATACCCGTGGAGGAAGCTATGAAACCTATCATTTCTATACCCAGTATTATACAGGTTACTCATGTTATGAAGACGGTATAATATGTTTACAACTTTGGGCATTAATAGATCCGGAAAGAGGTTACACTGATTATTTGCCAGTATACATTAATTTTCCGGGAAAATGGGATGAACCGGTAGAAATGGGACGATATATCCCGGATCAGGAAACTTACGGAAGTTTAAAATCATTAATCAGCGGGCTTGGAAACGAAGGAACTGCATGGAAAGATGCAATTGATGTAGACTACCGTGTCAATCTTGATTTTCCTACCAGGAAGCTGTATACTTTCCACAAACTGTTAGCGGAGACCGACGCTTGTGTTGACCGAATGGAATCGGAGAAAATTACATTAATCGTCAAAACTATTAATAATACCGGATTCATAGCAGGAGGAGAGTATTTCGACGGAACCGAGGAACTGAAATTCTACACAGATGAATTTGATATTTATGAAACGTCACATTCACTTAATATAAAATTTGGATTCATAGCAGACACTGATGATAATGCCATTGCTTACAGTTCGGTTCTTCTTACAAAGGAAGGTCATGAAATTCTTTCATCAAAGATAGAGGGTAAAGAGTTTATATCATCCACCCAAAAGAGTGTTACATTCAGCACTCCTCACTCGGGTGAAGTGGATGAATGGCGTTTATATGTAATGTGCGGGAAAAAGGGGGTAAATAGTAGTAACGAATTTTACAAGGCGTTGCAGGGTGAAGATGCAAAAATATCCTACGCTGTAGTTGATGGTGAAAGTGTAACGATACCGTGCGATACGCTTAGTGTTGTCAATCCCTTGCGGTTGGTGCCGATGAATTATATTGACGGCAAAATGAAGCAGGCCGGTCCGTATGTGCGGTTCTTGGTATATCGTAACGTACCCCTCGAGGGGGAATGGGAAGTATGGGGCGAGGGTAAGATGACGGATGTTGTCGCTTTCCCCTATTTAAGATATTATGCAGGAGACACATCGTATCTTGAGGATTATCCGCTGATGCCTCCGGCTGAAAGAAAAGTGAGGATAGAGCGTCGCAAAGATGCCCCGGGCATAATCCGTATTCCCGACCCCTATAAGGGCGATTATCCTTATAAGGATAAGATGGAGATGATGGATACCGATGATACGTTCTATCTTGTCATTGACACTACCGACCCGTCACGTGTCACAGCCGAAATGACTTTGACCGGAACATCGGATGCCTCGGTTTTTGTTTTTGATGACTATAATCAGGAGAGCACTTTGTATGGCAAATGCCTTGATAAGAAAGTGCAATTCCGGGATGGCCTGGAGTGGAATGGTCGGATGTTTAATTCCAGACCGGATTCAATACCGCAACTGAGTCTCGAATTGCCAGGGTACACGGACTTTACCGTGGAAATCACCAGGCAGTCCGGCGATCTGAAAGAGCTGGAGATAGAAAACAAGTCGGAAAATATTGTGTCTGTCGATATGGCGCTTGTGCCGAGCGACAAATACGATAATTATTATCCCGAACGTCTATGTGAACTTGTGATGAACGGAAGTGAGGAGCTTTTCATCCATAACTACCCTGTAGGGACCGGCGCGACTGTTTCCGTTAAAATCGCCGACCTTGCCCAAAGCGGTGCGCGGTCGGCAGGGTCGTTGCCTACGGGACGTTATCGCGTGGTCGTAGTGCCCCGCGAGGCTGACGGCACATCCCACTACGGCCCTGTATCGGAGGAGGTCAGATATATCGCTCCCTGGAAATATCTGGGTGTGGCTGAAATAAATGATTATGCATTGGTCTGGAGTCCATATGGCGGTGTTGAAATGAAGGCGGAGGCTTATGAGGATCCATACAACCCCGGTTTCTATATGCTGAAAGACTGCTATAAGGATTATGCGACCAATAATAAAGATGTTGACAAAAAATATTTCAGTGAATATGTTCCAAGTTCGCTGTATATAGACGCACGCGATCACGAAAAAGTCAATCTTGTGGAGGATGCTTATTTTGGCAGATTGCCCTACCGCGGGTTCAATACCGGTGTAAGCCTCAATCTTGACCCTGACCCTAATGGGGACAACGGATACCATTATATCCAAACTTTAGGTAATTTCAATAATAGCTCTGATGATAAGTATTATGGTAAAAAGGAGGGCGATTATATATTGTTTGACAGGAATAATCTTATTACTACATGGGATGGTACTACCAGTCTATATTACGCAAAATCTCTTACAATCAAGTTGCCGCATGTGGAGGAAGGTGCTGTCGAGGGCGTTGAAAGCGATGCTGACGCGTCGTCTCCGGTGCAGTGGTATAATCTGCAGGGCGTGCGAGTCGACATTGACAATGTGCCCTCGGGTGTATATATCCGGCGTCAGGGTAACGCTGCTTCAAAGGTTGCCGTGCGCAGATAAATCTCTGTTTCTTTCACTTTAATCAATATCGGCAGGGTGCACCGGAATTTCCGATGCACCCTGTTATTATACCCGGCGGTTGGAAAACCGCCGCTCCATAGGGTGAATGAAGTGTTAATTTAAGAGAAAAATGAAAATAATTTGCGAAATGTTTGGTAGTGTGCGTAATTTGTTGTAATTTCGCCACCGTTTAGGTGCTTTTGATGGCATTTTGATAAATTTACACTATCTATAAATCAGATGAAAGCAAAAGAATTTGTGGCCGGTCTGGCCCAGCGTTTCCCCAACGAGCCTGAATATCTGCAGGCTGTGGAGGAGGTTGTAAACTCCATCGAGGATGTCTATAACCAGTATCCGGTGTTTGAACGTCAGAATCTTATCGAGCGTCTTTGTGTGCCCGACCGCGTAATTGAGTTCCGCGTCACCTGGACCGACGACAATGGCCGCGTGCACACCAACATGGGCTACCGCATCCAGCACAACAATGCCATCGGCCCGTACAAGGGCGGTATCCGTTTCCACTCTTCGGTCAACCTCTCCATCCTCAAGTTCCTGGCTTTCGAGCAGACTTTCAAAAACTCCCTGACCACTCTCTCGATGGGTGGCGCAAAGGGTGGTTCCGACTTCTCGCCCCGCGGCAAGAGCGACATGGAAGTGATGCGTTTCTGCCAGGCTTTCATCACTGAGCTTTACCGCAACATCGGTCCGAACACCGACGTTCCCGCCGGTGACATCGGCGTAGGCGGCCGCGAGGTAGGCTACATGTTCGGCTGGTACAAGAAGATGACCCGCGAATTCACCGGCACTTTCACCGGCAAGGGTCTCGACTTCGGCGGCTCGCTGATGCGTCCCGAGGCTACCGGTTTCGGAAACGTATACTTCCTGCTCAACATGCTCGCTACCAAGGGCATCGACATTAAGGGTAAACGCGTGGCCATCTCCGGCTCGGGCAACGTTGCCCTCTACACTGCCAAGAAACTCCTCCAGCTCGGCGCCGTGCCTGTGTCGATGAGCGACTCCGACGGCTCGATCTACATCCCCGACGGCATGACCCAGGAGCAGTTCGACCAGATTTTCGAACTCAAGATGGCCATGCGCGGCCGTATCAGCGAATTCGCAGCCGAGAACCCCGGCGTGCAGTACTTCCCCGGCGAACGTCCCTGGAAGCATGTGAAATGCGACATCGCAATGCCCTCCGCCACTCAGAACGAACTCGACGGCGACGACGCACGCGCACTCCTCGCACAGGGCGTGATTGCCGTGAGCGAAGGCGCCAACATGCCCTCCACCCGTGAGGCCGTTCACGAGTTCATCAAGGCCCGCATCCTCTACGCTCCCGGCAAGGCTGCCAACGCAGGCGGTGTGTCGGTATCGGGTCTCGAAATGGCTCAGAACGCACAGATGCTCCCCTGGAGCGCCGAAGAGGTCGACCTCAAGCTGCAGGACATCATGAAGAAGATCCACGAGCAGTGCGTGGCTTTCGGCCGCGAGGACGACAACTACACCAACTATGTCAACGGCGCCAACATCGCAGGCTTCATGAAAGTAGCCCGCGCGATGACTGCCGAAGGCATTTCCTGATCACGACAAGTTTTTCTCATCGCCTGACCAAAGGTCAGAAGCAATATCAAACGGGAGCGGCGGAGCCCTGCCGGCCTCGTCGCTCTTACAAACAATGTGATTCACTCTAAATCGGGGTGCTGTGCGCGATTGCATGGCACCCCGATGCTTTATGGGGCGGCGGCTTTCCAGCCGCCGGATTACAGGAAATGATGAATATTTTATAAAGGCCACTTTTTAACGGATAATTTATAACGGCTAATTTGTAACGGCGGTTAGAAAACCGCCGCCCCATAGCCCCCATAGCCTGCCGTCCCATAGCCTGACTGTTACGGAACTGTATGATGCTTTTGATTGATGGGGTGGCGAGATTATGGGGGAAAATGTTTGCGGTTGTTTAATTAATGTTTAATTTTGTGTCATATAAGTAACTCGGTAGTATAGATAACTAACTCGGTAATATAACTAACTCGGTAGTATAGGTGGCACTCAATTATATCTGGATAGCGTTTTTTCTGATAGCGTTTGTGATGGCGCTGTACAGGTCGGTGGTTTGTGGCGACACGGCGGTGTGGTCCGAGATAATGAGCGGATCTTTCACGTCGGCCGCAACGGCTTTCGAGATTTCTCTCGGACTGACCGGGGTGCTGTCGCTATGGCTCGGCCTGATGAAGATTGGCGAGCGGGCGGGAGTGATCGGTTTCTTCGGCCGGCTCATCTCTCCCCTTTTCACCCGTCTGTTTCCCGGTGTGCCCCGCGAAAGCCCGGCAATGGGTTCGATTTTCATGAATGTGTCGGCCAACATGCTGGGACTCGACAACGCCGCCACCCCTCTGGGTCTGAAAGCCATGCAGGAGCTTCAGGAACTCAACACGAAGAAAGACACCGCTACCGACGCCATGATCATGTTTCTGGTGCTCAATTCTTCGGGGCTGTGTTTTATCCCCATATCGATAATGATGTACAGGGCGCAGGCTGGCGCGGCTAATCCCACCGACATTTTCCTGCCTATATTGCTTGCTACTTTTGTGTCAACGCTCGTGGGCATCGTGGCGCTCTGTGTGAAACAGCGCATACGTCTGCTCGATCCGGTGCTTCTGGCGTGGCTAGGCGGCATGATGGCTGTGATAGGGTTCACGGTGTGTTTTTTTTCGGGAATGGAGGGACCGCAGGTGGAGCGGTGGTCTACGCTGATAGCCAACGCGCTGCTTTTCGGTGTTATTGTGCTCTTTCTCTGCGCCGGAATGTGGAAGCGGCTCAATGTCTACGATGCCTTTATCGAGGGCGCGCGCGACGGATTCCGAACAGCCGTTACCATTATCCCCTATCTGGTGGCTATACTGGTGGCCATAGGCATGTTTCGCGCATCGGGTGCCATGGATCTGATCACCGAGTGGACATCGATGGCGGTCACCGCCATGGGCTTCGACTCACAGTGGGTGGAAGCGCTCCCCACGGCCCTTATGAAACCCCTGAGTGGTTCGGGCTCGCGCGGACTGATGATCGACCTTATGAGTACCCACGGCGCCGACGCATTCGTCGCAAAGGTGTCGGCAGCCATCCAGGGTTCCACCGACACGATGTTCTATGTTCTGGCCGTCTATTTCGGATCGGTGGGAGTGCGCAAGACGCGTTATGCCGTGCCTTATGCCCTTTTAGCCGACATTACAGGCTCCGTGGCGGGGATATTCGCCGCCTATCTCTTCTTCACCTGAGGCAACGGGGGATTATTCACCGCAACTGTTGTCCTTTTCACTTGATGCAACGGGGATGATGCGCCAGGATGGCTGTGCGCAGCGAGGAGGCGTCTAGATGCAGATAGATTTCGGTTGTGGAGATGGATTCATGGCCAAGCATCTGCTGGATGGCGCGCAGATTGGCGCCCCCCTCGAGCAGATGGGTGGCGAAACTGTGGCGCAGGGTGTGTGGAGAAATGGTTTTTTTGATGCCTGCCGCGTCCGCCATTGCGCGTACCACTGTGAACACCATCTGACGTGTCAGCCGAGTGCCACGGCGGTTTAAAAAGAGAATATGGGATTCTGACAACTTCATCGGCACGGAGGGACGCACCGACCTGAGATACTCCTTTACGCGGTCGGCGGCAGTTTCGCTCATCGGCACCAGACGCTGTTTGTTACCCTTTCCGTAGACAATCACATACCCCTCGTCGAAAAATACCTTTGAAATTTCGAGATTCACAAGCTCGGAGACGCGCAGCCCGCAGCTGTAGAGCATCTCGAGCATGGCGGCATTGCGTACCCCCTCGGGGGTCGAGAGGTCGCATTCCCCTATCAGCGCGTCGATTTCGGCCAAAGAGAGTACCTCGGGAAGCGGACGGCTGCGGCGAGGCACCTCGAGCAGCTGCGTGGGGTTGTCGGTCAGATACCCCTCGGCGACGAGATAGCGGAAAAAGTGTTTCAGACCGCTCCCAAGGCGTCTTTTCGAGCTGGGCGCTATGCCAAGGTCGTGAATATCGGCCATGAACTCGCGCAGAGTGTCGGCGCTGACCTCGCGCAACGGTTGGCTGCGGTCGGCGAGCCAGCCGAGAAATTTTTCGATGTCGAAGCGGTAGGCGTCGCGGGTGTTGACAGACAGGCCGCGCTGCATGGTCAGGTATGCCCCGAAATCGCGTAGAAGACGGGCGGTGTCGGTGATCTGTCGCATGTATTAATCTTACTTTAGTTAGCTCTTAAACAGGCTCTTATGCAATAGCCTTACTCTATAAGCATAGGAAAATCGAGACGGGGCAGAGAGGGGAGCGCCGCGAAGATGCCGATATAATCGTCGTGAAAGGTCATGCCGAAGTTCACCGAGTTGGTCACCTGATCATATAGCCGGCGGGTGCATGGGCGCTTGAGGTTGCGGAAAATCACAATGCGTCCGGGACCCTGGTGGATGGCGCCGAGGAGAAACTTGCGTGCCATGGTGAAATTGTCCTCAAGAATGTAATTGACAATGTCGAAGGCGGGTTTGCGGGCCTGCAGCACATTGAAATTCTGGCGGTTCCAGCGATAGAGGCGGGCATGGGGCACGGCGCGCTCGATGATTGTGCGGCTGACCTCGTTGGAGCCTCCCACATCCACTATCTCATCGGGATTGAAATAGCAGAGCAGACGGAAGAGCAGATGCGCCTCCTCGCGCGAATAGTCGGCACAGCTGAAAAGCATGTTGTCGAGCAGTGTGCTGTGAGTTTTTTTGCCGCACAGCAGATCTATTTCGGGGAAGGCGTAATAGTATGCGTCGTGGTCGCGTATCACCTTAGTGATCAGCGAGTAGGCGAAAGGGGAGTGAACGCCGAATCCATGAGAAACGCGCCATCGCCGGGGCCACGAGACCAGATGTTTCAGTCGGCTGATCATGATTTCTTGCGCTTAGTGGATAGGGGAGTGGCCGTTGGACGGAGGAGCACACCTGTGAGGGCTGCGAAGAGGAGCAGATAGATGGCGATGACAGCCACGCGGGCAACCGAGACGGTGGCCGTGACAGAGCGGGGAGCGAAAGTCATCTCCAGGGTGTGCTCGCCGGCGGGAATGCGCACGGCGCGCAGCACGTAGTTGGCACGGGCGATTTCGGCGGGCTTGCCGTCGATTGTGATCTCCCATCCCCAGGGGAAGTAGACCTCGGAGAAAAGGGCCACGCCGCCGCGGGCCGACCGGGCGCGGTAGGTGAGTCGTGCCGGGGCGTAGGATGTCTCGTAGATGGTGTCGCCGGGTGCTTTTGGCGCTGCTTCGCCAAGGATAGAGCGGAAGCGGCTGTCGGCCACGGCTGTTGTGGCGGTATTGATATTCGAGAGAGCCTCCATCTCGGCGTCGGCGCCGTCGACATAGCGGAGCGTATCGGCAAACCATGCGTTGCCCAGTGCGCCGGGGTTGGTGAGCAGCTGATTGTCGGGGCCTATTATATATTTGGCGTTGAGCATGTTGAGCACGCCGAAGTCGGCTTCCGAGGGATTGCCCTGGAGGAAGTGCGACAGATGTCGGTCGATAAGATCCTGATAGCGGGTGAGCTTGGCGGCGTGGTATCCGCCCACCATCTTGTGGTGATACGACGGGGCTGCTCCCTGGAACTGCGGAATATCCATCACGCGGTAGTTCATGGCCGTGTCGGCAAGAATCATGCGGTCGTTTTCGCTCAGGGGGAAGGGGTCGGAGGCCGACAGCTCGGGCGAGCAGAATGATTCATGACTGAGATAGCGCTTGTCGACACTGTAGAGGTCGATGGCCACCAGCAGACCGATCATCACCGCGCCCTGCCAGGGGCGGCATTTGCCCGATGTGGCGAGCCACAGCGCTCCGAATGCGAGCACCACAAACAGCAGCGACCGCAGGGAGTCGGCCTGCACCATGGAGAAGCGCACGTCGGCTACGTAGGCCGCGATCGCTGGGTTGTCGATCGAGAAGAGGCGGGCCTGGTCGGCTGGTACCTGCATCTGTGCAAGCTGGTCGGCGATCATCTGCGAGATACTGAGATCGGATTCGCTGATGGCGGGGCCATAGATCTGCGGCACAGCCCATCCTGCGAGGCAGAGGAGCGCTACGGCGCCGAAACTGATGCAGATGGGGCGGAACCAGCGGGTGAATGCCTTAGGGGTGGTGAGCAGCTTCTGCAGGGCGAGGATGGCGAGCACCGGCATGGTGAATTCAGCGATGACGAGTATCGATTCCACGGTGCGGAAACGGCTGTACATAGGCACGTAGTCGATAAACCAGTCGGTGAGCCACTGCAGGTTACGTCCCAAAGCCAGGAGCACCGACAGCAGTGTCATGACCAGTAGCGCCCATTTCAGCGGTCCGCGCACGATGATGCACCCCAGCACGAAGAGCACGAAAATCACGGCTCCAACGTAGACGGGGCCGTTGGTGCCCTCGGGTTCGCCAAAATACTGGCTGACATACTGGCTGACATATTGCCGCTCCATCGGCGAGAGCTGTTGCAGCGCTTTTTCGTCGGCGCCGGGCACCTTGGCAAGGGCCATGGGGACCATGCGGCCGGCTACGGGTCGGGCCGATGCGCCCCCTTTGATATTGGGAATGAGCAGCGAGAGCGATTCGGAGCGGCCGTAGCTGTACTGGGTGATATAGTCGCGGTCGAGGCCCGAGGTGGCCTGCGAGGCGCTCTGTTCGGAGGTCAGCTCGGAGTGCGCTCCGCGCATCGACTCCTTGGAGTATTTGTAGGTGTTGTATAGAGAGGGGAGGTTGGCGCAGACAGCGAGCAGGCCTGCCACTGCCAGCGCGGCTGTGGCGCGGAAGAAACGACTGTAGCTGCGTCGGCGGATGGCGTCGACTCCGTAGCATATGACGATTGAGAGCACCACGAAGAGGAAATAGTAGGTCATCTGCACGTGGTTGCTCTGAATCTGCATCATCGCGAACAGAGCCGCCAGGGCGCCGCCGGCGAGCCAGCGGCCGCGGTAGGCGAGGATGATGCCCGCTATGGTGGGGGGGATGTAGCTGAGCGTGACGAATTTCCAGATATGCCCCGCACCGATGATGATGATGAAATATGAGCTGAAACCCCATGCCACGGCGCCGATCAGAGCGTAGTACCAGCGCACTTTCATGGCCATGAGCAGGATGAGCATGCCTGTCATCATCATGAACAGCAGATTGGAGGGAGAGGGGAGTCCCATGCCGTAAAGCTTTGTAATCCAGCTGAACATAGAGTCCGAAGGATAGCTGGGCGAAATCTGGAAGGTGGGCATGCCGCCGAAAAGCGAATTGGTCCATCGCGGCTCGTCGGCGCCGGGGTTTTCGGCCATCCAGGCTTTCACTTCCTGCCCGATAGCGGCGCCCTGCTGCATGTCGTGCTGGCGCAGCTGGTTGCCCTCCGAGGCATCGGGATAGAAAAAGCAGAGCGAGAGGATGAAGATCGCGGCCAGGCTCACGAAAAATCCCCACACCTGCGGTTGCCGCAGATAGGCGGCGACGGTGGATGGGATGGCCCGGAGGCGGTCGGCGAAAGCGTTGCGGGATGTGGAACTCATTTTTGTGGAAAAATGTTTATTTCCGGTGCAGTGAACCGGTACGTTATTTCCGTCGGTGGAACGGATGTTTATTTCCGACAAAATTACTAATTTCGGCACGTTTTTCCAAACAATCTGTCATTCCGGGTTAAAACGCGCGAAACCACTGAACTTTAAAGCCGTTAAAACCTTATAACATATAAAAGGAAAAATTTAATCATGAAAACTTCACTAACAGGAATGATGCTGCGCGGAGCTGTCGCAGCTCTCGTTGTGGCTGCAGCGGCTCTGCCCGCACAGGCTCAGGTCTGGCAGGCCACAAGCCAGTTGTCGAACATGCTCTCGCCTATCCTCTCGGGCTCGGGACGCTACAAAGGTCTGGTGGAGGTTTCGGGCTATGCCGGAGTCGGCGATGCAAAAATCAACCATGTGGAAATCAGCACTTCGCAGGGCTATCAGTATAATTCCTGGTTCTATATGGGCGCCGGTATCGGTGTCGACATCGTGCACACTCCTGCATCCGACGCCCCCGACACTCACGGTTATTACGACCCGGCCGACGGATGGAACAACAACTATTATGGCCGCTACGGCTACAAGCGCACGGGTGTGATGCTCCCGGTGTTCACCGATTTCCGGTTCGACATAGCCACCGGTTCGGCTCCCACATCCCCCTCGGTGCTGATCGATATGCGCCTCGGCGCCAGCTGGCTGCTGGGCAACCGCTATATGATGACTGACCACGGCTATCTGAGCAATGAGACGCAGTTTTATTTCCGTCCATCGGTGGGAGTGCGTATCCCCGTCAGTTCGTCGTCGCCCCGTCAGGCCATAGGCATAGGGGTGAGCTATCTGCTGCTCACCTCGGGTAACAACTACTGGTACTACGGCGAATCCCAGACCCTCTCGGCCTTCGGCGCCTCGGTGTCGTTTGAGTGGTAAGACTATTCGAGGGGACGCCAGAAGTAGAGTTTGTCGCTGGGGCGGATTTTCTGCGGCAGGGCTATCGAGAAGCTTTGACCCTTGTGCACGGTGTCGACCGGGCGCAGATCCACGCGCATTTCGTCGATAGTGTGGATTATGGTGCCCGTGGTGGGGCCTGTGATCACTATCTCGTCACCCTTGTGCAGTTCGCCCGCCTCCATGTGAAACTCGGCCACGCCTAATTTCGAGAAGTAGCGCACCCCTTTGGCGCGATACTCCTTGACGCGTGTGGCCGACGAGCCGTATTTGGCCGACCATTCGCCCAGCCGCTGCCCCAGATAATATCCGTTCCAGAATCCGCGGTTGAAGATTTTCGACAGTTCGGCGCGCCAGCGTTCGATTTTGTCATCGGTGTATGTGCCGTCGCAGAGACTCTGCAGGGCCTCGCTGTAGGTGCGGACGGCGATGTCGACATACTCCGGACCGCGGGCGCGCCCCTCGATTTTGAACACGCGCACCCCGGCGTCGGCCATCTTGTTGAGGAAATGGATGGTGCATAGGTCCTTGGGCGACATTATGTATTTGTTGTCAACCTCCAGTTCGTCGCCGGTCTCGAGGTCGGTGACACGGTAGCCTCGGCGGCATATCTGCGTGCAGGCTCCCCGGTTGGCCGAGGAATTCATCTGATGCAGGCTTAGATAGCATTTGCCCGAGACAGCCATGCAGAGGGCGCCGTGGCAAAACATTTCGATGCGCACGAGGGCGCCGTGGGGGCCGCGGATCTGCTCCCGCTCGATGGCGCGGTGGATTTCGGCCACCTGCTCCAGAGAAAGCTCGCGTGCGAGCACCACCACGTCGGCAAACCGGGCGTAATAGCGCAGGGTGGCGGTGTTGCTCACCGACAGCTGTGTGGAGATGTGGACCTCCACACCCCGTTCGCGGGCATATAGGATGGCGGCCATGTCGCTGGCGATGATCGCCGAGATGCCCGAGGCGGCCACGGCGTCGATGATGGAGCGCATCCGCTCCATGTCGTCGTCATAGATGATGGTGTTGACTGTCAGATAAGATTTTACCCCCGCACGGGTGCATTCGTCGGCAATGCGGCGCAGGTCGTCAAGGGTGAAGTTCACGCTCGAGCGCGAACGCATGTTAAGCCCCTCGACACCGAAATACACGGCGTCGGCGCCGGCGTTGATGGCCGACCGGAGGCTCTCGTAGCTCCCCACGGGAGCCATAATTTCAAAATCTTTTCGCTTCACGATGGCAAAGTTAGCGAAAAAATCATTAAAATTTTTTTATATGCTGAACTTTTAGTAATTTTGTTTGATTCTACTAAAAGACACTCAACATACATAAACTTTAAAGCTTTTTGTTATGGATTTCCTGACAAATGACAAACTGGTGATTGTCGGTGCTGCCGGCATGATCGGTTCCAACATGGCGCAGACCGCATGCATGATGCGCCTTACACCCAATATCTGTCTGTACGACACCTACGAGCCGGGTCTCAAAGGCGTGGCTGAAGAGATGCTTCAGTGCGGCTTCAAGGGTTTCAACATCACCTTCACCTCCGACGTCAAGGAGGCTTTCAAGGATGCAAAATACATCGTTTCGTCGGGCGGTGCCGCCCGTAAGGCCGGCATGACCCGCGAGGATCTTCTCCGCGGCAACTCGCAGATCGCAGAGCAGCTCGGCAAGGATATCAAGACCTACTGCCCCGATGTCAAGCACGTGGTTGTGATCTTCAACCCCGCCGACATCACCGGTCTGGTGACCCTCATCTACTCGGGTCTGAAACCTTCGCAGGTTTCCACACTGGCAGCTCTCGACTCCACCCGTCTGCGTAACGAACTGGCCAAATACTTCAAGATTTCGCCCGACGAAATCCAGAACGCCCGCACCTACGGCGGCCACGGCGAGCAGATGGCCGTGTTCGCTTCCACCACCACCGTGGCAGGTCAGCCCCTGTCGCAGATCATCGGCACCGACGCCCTTCCCGAAAAGGAATGGGAGGAGATGAAGACCCGCGTGATCCAGGGCGGTAAGAACATCATCGACCTCCGCGGCCGCAGCTCGTTCCAGAGCCCCTCGTTCCTCTCCATCGAGATGGTTGCAGCAGCCATGGGCGGTCCCTCGTTCACCTGGCCTGTAGGCACCTACGTAGACAACGGCGAATTCAACCACATCATGATGGCCATGGAGACCACCGTTGACGCCAACGGCGTACACGTAAAAGACGTCAAGGGCACCCCCGAAGAGCACAAGGAACTCTGCCAGAGCTACAACCACCTCTGCAAGCTCCGCGACGAGGTTATCTCGCTCGGCATCATTCCCCCCATCGCCGACTGGAACAAGATCAATCCCAACCTGAAGTAAACCATCACCAACCAGGATAAATGCAGCAGCGCTGCGCCGGCTCTCCGGTGCAGCGCTGCTTACTTTCTCTGAACCATCCGTATGAGGGTGTGTCATAATGGCTCATCTGGGTCGTCGCTTAAAGGGTTCGGCCTCGGTCACAATCTCCAGATTGCTCCCATCGGCCTCACCTCCAAGCTCCTACCATCTGAACCATTCTGACAGCACCCTCCATGGGGGCTGTATGGGGCGGTGGTTTTCCAACCGCCGTTCAAAAGTTGTTATTTACGGGGTGATGATTATTCGCGGGGACGCTGGTAGGCACCGGCGGTAGGGGAGGGGGTGCGTGCGTCGCCATTGATGTCGGTGCCCAGCAGGGTGGCGTAGCGGCCCCAGAGCGCGGGGTCGGCATATTCCAGAGCGGGAGACGCCGGGCCTACGCGATAGTCGAATATGTAGGCGTGGCGGTCAATATTGAAACCGGGGTCAGCTTCCCAGAGGCAGTTGATGAAGTTGTCGTCGTTGGTGCCGGCCGACTGCAGCAGGCAGTTGGTGAACGTGACGGGGAAGCCTGTGAAATCGCCTACATTGAGGTCGCCGCCATATCCGCAGAAGATGCTGTTGGCCACGACGAGATTCAGAGGCATCTCGGCGGGGAGACCGTCGTCGCCGTTTTCAAGATCGTAGTGGCCAACCTGCAGCAGGGGGCCTCCGACGGCCGAGAAGAGGTAATAATTGCCCAGCGAGCACTGGTTGATGGTGCAGTCGCCCCCCTGCAGGCTCACCACGCCCATGGCGGCCTCGGCCAGTTCGCAGCCAAGCAGCGCCACCGACGAGAGGGTGGCGTCGACCACATATCCTTTTGAGTTGCGGAGCACCGAATTGGCCGCCACGAGGGCCGGCGATGCTGCATCGCCACCGGCGTGTTCGAGCCTGAGGCCATAGGTGGAGTTGCGGATCGAGGCGTGCAGAATCTCGCTTGAGCGCGATGTGGAGGTGAAGCGGATGCCGCCCCACTGGCCCGACATCACCTCGTAGGGAATCTGGGCGGCCACGAAGCCGGTGCGGTGGCCGGCGATGCTGACCGGTTTTTCGGCTGTGCCGGCTATGCGGAGCGTGCCGTGGACAATGATTTCCGACTCCTCATGCATGAGCAGACGTGCACCCGCAGGGATGGTGAGCGTGGCGCCCGGTTCCACCACCAGCGAATCGCTGATGAAGCATGGACGGTTGGCCGGCAAGGAGGCGTCGGTGCTGTAACGCGTGTTGCCGCTGAAGCGCACCACATCCTGCGCGGTGGCCTTCACCGGGAGCGACGATGTGACACCGTTGACGCGGAAATCGATCCATGCGAGCACCTGCACGGGGAGGTCGTCGGAATTCTCGGCGAGCGTTGCCTCCACAAACACGAAAATCGAGTCGTTGGGGCGCACCTCCATGTTGTGAAATGAGGAGCCGGCCTGTCCGTCGACGTTGAGGCGGAATTGCCCGGCTGCATCGCAGCGAAACGCTATTTCGCTGATGTTCATCACCTTGTCGTGGCGGTTATAGACCACAAACCGGTGGGTAGGGGAGGCATCGAGGGTGAAGAGTTCACCCATGCGCACAGTGTCGGTAGAGAATGAGGGCTGGTCGGAAGGGGAGGAGGACACGGCGTCCTCGATGCACCCCGTGGCGGAAAGAGCCGCGGCCAGCGCACACATATATATAATATATCGTAATATGTAACAGGGATTTCGCATCACAGAAGTAACGTATAAACACGCATCTATATTGCGCGCCGCGGGAGGGGGTGAATACCAAAAATACTTAAAAATATATAGAGCCGATGTTACATAATTTCTCAAAAATATTACAAAACTGTTTTGTTCACACGTTTTCTGTGACAATGTAGTCGCTAAAACTTGTTACAAATCGCCCGAATGGAGTGAACCGAATTTGTAATTTCTTGAAATTATGCAATATAGTTTATACTATGTAGTCCGATTGGCTTCAAATTGCCTGTTTTCGATGGTTATTGTCTATCGGTGTTACAAAATCTGTAACACGAAAAATTGCAGTTTTGTAACAAAAATGCAAAATATTTTCTAATTTTAAAAACCTTATAAACCAGTAAGATAGAATTAGACGAAAAATTATTTTCAATTTTTTTCGAAAAAAAGTGCGAAAAATATTTGCAGATTTAAAAAATGTGTGTACATTTGCAGTGTAGTCACAAAAATGTTACAAATGTAACGATATTTTTCAACTATTCTTCTTCTTATTATCAACTTCTCAAAATTCATACAAAATGAGCCAGAAATTTCAAACCAAGCTTCTCGACCTGCAGAGCAACCTATTGAACTTTGCATATCTGCTGACCTCGAACCGTGACGATGCTTACGATCTTCTTCAGGACACCACGCTCAAGGCGCTCGACAATGAAGATAAGTATGTCGACAACGTTAACTTCAAAGGATGGGTCTTCACCATCATGCGCAACATCTTCATCAACAACTACCGCAAGGTGGTGCGCTCGGCCACGGTGATCGACCAGACCGAAGATCTCTATCACCTCAATCTCCCCCAGGAGTCGGGTCTCGAAACTCCCGAAGGCTCCATCGCCGCCGGTGAGATTTCCGAAGCCATCAACTCCTTCTCCGACGACTACCGCATCCCCTTCTCGATGCATGTGGCCGGCTACAAGTACAACGAAATCGCAAAGGAGATGAATCTCCCCCTTGGCACAGTGAAGAGCCGCATCTTCTTCGCCCGCAAACGCCTCCAGACCCTTCTGAAGGACTATCGCTAAACAAACTCCTCCCCTCTCCGCCAGGTGGCGGCTACCTCTCCACCCCCTTCTACGGTTAAAAGAGAAGTAAAGTTTACCACTACGTTATAAAGGCTCATACGACTTCCCGCCGGAGCATAGCCCCCGACCTCCAGTCAGTCATACCGGCACTCCCGGGATATATATTACCTGTCAATACATTTAGAAAAACTCCCACGGCGCTGTGTCAAAATGCTTGACACAGCGCTAATTATACCCTCTTTTTGCATAGGACATCAGGCTTCAAAACATACCTTTGGAATACATTGCACCATAATTTCAAAATGCGGATGATGCAATTTATAATTAATGATTGATTATTTCCCAATAACCGCCGCGGTCTGCGCCAACACGACGGATTACCCCTTTATCTTTTAGTTTTTTTAGTTGTAATTTAATTGCATCCGGCGTTACAGCGCACTCAATCGCCATTTCGGTCCTTGTTATATATGGATTGAGCGCTATCAAATCCAAAATCTTCTGGGTAGTTTTCTGGGTAGTTTTCTGGGTAGTTTTCTGGGCGCTCGGGTCGGTTTGTATATGTTCTGTATCGGTTTGGTTCGGTTTTACATCGCCCCTGACAGACATGAAAACCTCACGATAAATAGTGGCTGTAAAGCCTCCTTGCTCTACGGTAAATTCAGGCCGTTTAAGGTTCGCTTGATCAAAGGCCGTCATAATCTTTTCATAGCCACGCCCCCATGCCTCGATGAATCCGGCGCGATAGAACACCTGAGCCATCTTTGGATTGCGGGGTTTGGAGGTATGCTTGCTCATAAGAGTTTCCACGGTATAATTTTCCGGCAATACACCTTCGTTCCATAAACGGATATGATCATCATAGATACTCATCTGATTCCACGTGCCGAATTGCAACTTATGGATAATGCTGTTGAAGATGATTTCGCGGAGGGCATCTTCCGGAATTTCCAACGGTTCCTTTCGTTGTATACCCTCGTAATGGATCGGACGGATAAGATATTTGCTGCTTAACACCTGCATTATCTTATCTGTCATTTGAATCAGATTCCCCTCAATTTGGTCTTGGCTCAACAAATCCGCGTCATCCGCTCCGAACCGACCAATCTTGAAACTGGAGGTTACAAATCTGCGTTGGGGATATTTCCCGAAAAGCAGAACAGCTCCGTTGGTGGGAATTCCGTCCTTGATAAGTCCCAAATTTGACAGGACTTCTTCTTTGGAAGATTTGCGGGATTCCGGCTCCATTCGCCCCTCCTCAATAGCATGATCCAAGAAATATTCAATCGCGCCGTCATCAATATCATCCAATGTAACGCCATTACAGGGAATATCCGCCCAGTTCAGACCCATCTTCTTCAGGAGAAACTGATGAAGGGCTGTCCCGCGAAATTCTTGTTTGGTTGCCCCGCTACGATAATAATAGACACCGCGATAAGATATAGGCATACCGCAAGGTTCAATAACAATCTCAATGACATCCTTGCCATCAATCGTAAGATGGTTGGTTTCAGGAAACACACCTGTGTTGCTGATAATTTTGTTTGGAATATCCTCAAGCTGCTTATGCAGATTGTCAACGCCAACCACAGTCATGTCATCGTCGATGCCAATGTAAATCTTTCCACCCTGCGCGTTAGCGAAGCCGGATACCCATTTCAGGTATTCGTCTTTCCATATACGCTTATATTCTGTATTCTGGTTCTCGTTGTTCATATCAGGAGTCGAGAGGAATCACAAAGGACAAAACTCTATGCCTCCTCCCGTTATGCAAAGTTACCACAAAATCCTGACCCACACAAGTTAATATGCATTATGTCTTCCTATTGTCAATAATCCCCAAATTCGGTCAGCACGCTGTGTCAATAATCCATATATCTTCATTACTGCGATGTTATGCCGATTCAAAAAAAAGTTGTAATTTTGTAATCATCGAAATTTATGTGTGAATCACTGAAAATACATTGCATCAACACCGGCACCGACATCTCCCTTGCCGGTGGCGAGAGTCTGCTCGAAATTGCCGACAAAATAGGTTTTGAGAATCTCGGACTAAAGTTCCGGCCCATCTGCGCGTTGGTCAACAACAAGACCGAACCGCTTGATTATCGCGTGTTCACTCCCAAGCAGGTGCGGTTTGTCGACCGTTCGGCCGCCTCGGCCTTCCGCTGCTATACACGCTCGCTGAGCATGATGCTCTATGTGGCTGTGCGCGAGGTGCTTCCCGGGGTTGTGCTGCGTATCGAGCATTCGCTGGCCGGCGGATGGTATTGCCGCCTGTTCAGCGTCAGCGGTGAGGGTGACGCCCGCCGCGAGGAGTTGCTCGAGATCACGCAGACGATGCTCGACAAGCTGCTCGATTCCATGCGCCGGCTGCATGCACGCGCGCTCCCCTTCGTCAGCAGCGAACGGCTCACCGACGATGTCCGCGCCGAGTTTTTGCGCGAGGGACTTGTCGACAAGGTGCGTCTGCTCGACACGCTCCACCAGCTCTACACCGTGGTCTACACCCTCGACGGCGTCACCGACAGTTATTACGGCGTGCTGGCGCCCAGCACCGCCGACATCGACATCTTCTCACTCCGACCCTACAAAGAGGGCTTCGTGATGCTGGGCGTGGACCGTTTCGACCCGTCGCAGCCGGCGAGGTTCAATCCGCAGGAGAAGATGTATGGCGCTTTCAACGAAAATCTGCGCTTCAACCGCATCATCGGCGTCGATGATGTGGGCGAGCTCAACGAGGCCGTGCTCACCGACAGCACCGCCCGGCTGATAAATGTGGCGGAGGCGCTCCACGACAAGAAAATAGCATCCATAGCCGACGAGATTGCCCGGCGCTACCGTGAGGGAGGCGCCCGCGTGGTGCTCGTGGCCGGCCCGTCGTCGTCGGGAAAGACCACATTCACCAAGCGGCTGGCCATATATCTGATGACCAATCTGCTGCAGCCGCGCATGATTTCGCTCGACAACTACTTTGTCAACCGCGACTGCACCCCCCGCGACGCCGACGGCGAATATGACTACGAGTCGCTCCACGCCCTCGACCTTGCTCAGTTCAATTCCGACCTCAAGCGCCTGCTCGCCGGCGAGGAGGTGGAGATCCCCACCTACAATTTCGAAAAGGGATGCCGGCAATATAAAGGCGACCGCCTGAGGCTCGGCGAGGGCACAGTGCTGCTCATGGAGGGAATCCACGGACTTAACCCCGAGCTGACCGCCGAGGTGCCCGACCCGATGAAATACCGCGTGTATGTGTCGGCGCTCACCACCCTGTCGATCGACGACCACAACTGGATACCCACCACCGACAACCGCCTGCTGCGCCGCATCATCCGCGATCACAAATACCGCGGGGCATCGGCTGTCGACACCCTGCGCCGCTGGCCCAGTGTGCGCCGCGGCGAGGAGAAATGGATTTTCCCATATCAGGAGAATGCCGACTCCACATTCAATTCGTCGCTCATATTCGAACTGGGCGTGATGAAGGATTATGCCGAGACCATCCTGCGCGGTGTGCCCAACGACCTGCCGGAGTATGCCGAAGCCTACAGGCTGCGCCGTTTCCTGAGCTATTTCCTGCCGATAGGGGAGAAATCCATACCCCCCACATCGCTGCTGCGCGAATTCCTGGGCGGCTCGTCGTTCAGATATTGAAACCATGACAACACATTGAACAGTAACTATGTATGATTTTGACCGAATAATAGACCGGCACGGCACCGGATGCGCCAAATGGGGCGAACTGAAGGAGCTGTTCGGCACCACCGACCTGCAGCCGCTGTGGATTGCCGACATGGATTTCGCAGTGTGCGGCGAGATCACCGACGCGCTGATGCGCCGGCTCGCCCATCCCATCTACGGCTATGCCGTGGCCCCCGACAGCTACTGGGAATCGATCATCGACTGGCTGCGGAGCCGTCATGGCTTCAGTGTGGCCCGCGAGGAACTCACCTATGTGCCCGGGGTGGTGAAGGGACTCGGTTTTGCCGTGAATTATTTCACCCGCGAGGGCGACGGCATCGTCATCCAGCCCCCGGTGTACCATCCCTTCCGTCGCGTGGTGGAGGGCAACGGCCGGCGTGTGATCGCCAACCCGCTGGTGCTCGACGAGGCCACCGGCACCTATCATATGAATCTTGAGGAGCTTGAGCGCCTCTGCCGCGAGGAGCATCCCCGCATGATGATTCTCTGCAATCCCCACAACCCCGTGGGCATCCAGTGGAGCCGCGAAATCCTCGCCGAGGTGGGGCGCATCTGCAAGGCCAACGGTGTGATTGTGGTTTCCGACGAAATCCACGGCGACCTGGTGCTCTATGGCCGTCGGCATTACCCCTTTGCTGCATGCAGCGACGAGTGCAGCGATGTGGCAGTCACTTTCGGCGCCCCGTCGAAGACGTTCAACATCCCCGGCCTCGTGTCGTCGTGGTGCGTGGTGAAGAATCCCGCTCTGCGCGAGGGCTTCTTCAACTGGCTGGAGATAAACGAGTTCTCGGCGCCCACATTTGTGTCGACAATCGGCACGGAGGCCGCCTACCGCACCGGCGGAGCCTGGCTGGCTGAGGCCACGAAATATATCGAGGAGAACATAGCCGCTGTCCGCGCATTCCTGCATGACAGATTGCCGCAGGTGGGGATGATAGAGCCGGAGGCATCGTTCCTGGTGTGGATGGATTTCCGCAATCTCGGACTTTCGCATGCCGAGCTGGTCGATCTTGTGGTCAGCCGCGCGCGGCTGGCGCTCAACGACGGCGAGATGTTTGGCCTGCAGGGCCACGGTTTCATGCGTGTGAATGTGGCCACTCCCCGGGCGTGTCTCATGGAGGCCATGGAGCGTCTTGCCGCGGCCGTAAACACTCTTTAAGTGCTTGTTAATATAGAATTATGGACTATAGAATATATCCCCCGGAACAGCTTATCGAGGATGGCATCGCCGACCTCCCGCTGTCGAAGTCGATGCTCAACCGCCGCATGGTGATCGAGGCGCTTACCCCCGGCTGCCCCGAAGGGTCGCTGCTCTACAGCGGCACCGGTGGCGACGGACCCGAGATCCGCGACATTGCCGTGATCCGGGCCGCTCTGCGGCAGATGCTGTGCCAGGCATCGAAAAATCTGGGCGCGGCAGCCCCCTACGAGGAGGTTAACGCCGACGAGTCGGGCACCGCGCTGCGCTTTCTCTGCGCGTTTATCGCCGCCACGCCCGGCTGTCAGGCCGTGCTCACCGGCTGCGAACGCCTCTGTCACCGTCCCGTGCGACCCCTTGTGGATGCCCTGCGACAGTTGGGCGCCGAAATCGAATATGTGGACCAGGAGGGTTTCGCACCCCTGAAAATCAAGGGAAAACGCCTTGCCGGCGGCGAAGTGAAGGTCGATGCCACGCTCTCGTCGCAATATGTGTCGGCACTGATGCTCACAGCCCCCACCATGGAGCGGGGTCTCACCATCACCTTTGATGGCGAACCGTCGTCGCTCCCCTATATAAAGATGACTGCGGCCATGATCCGCCGCCGCGGCATAGAGATAGAGCTTACACCCCTGTCGGTGAGCGTGGCTCATGGCACCTACCGTCCCGTCGACGAACCGATAGAGGCTGACTGGTCGGCCGCCGCATTCTGGTATGAGGTGGTGGCGCTGACTGCCGGCTGGGTGTCGATGCGCTGTGGATCCGATCCCCGCAAAGCCATCGTGGCGCTCCCCGGCGAATCGATTCAGGGCGACTCGGCCGCCGCCGAATTTTTCGGCCGTCTCGGTGTGGAGACCGCCCCTTCCGACGATTTTAAGGGTGCTGTGGCACTCTCCCCTTCGCCCGAGATGTTTGGCCGTCTCGACGCCGATCTGCGCGACTATCCCGACATGGCGCCGGCTCTGGCCGTGACCGCCTGCATGCTCGGGGTGCCGTTCCGTCTGGTGGGTCTGGGAGCGCTTCATGCCAAGGAGAGCGACCGCCTGCAGGCAATCATCGAGGAGATGGAAAAGGTGGGTGTGACCATCGAGCGCATCCGCGACTATGGCATGGAGTGGGACGGCAAACGCCACCCCATCACCGCGATGCCCGTTTTCGACCCGCGCAACGACCACCGCATGGCCATGGCGTGCGCGCCGTGCGCCGCCTATATTCCCGGAATCGTGGTAAAGGATGTGGAGTGCGTCGACAAGTCGTATCCCGGCTATTGGGATGTGCTGCGAGCCTTGGGATTCACCCTCACTGATGCGTCGGTTCCCGCTGACAACGCCGAAACCGCCGCTGACACAGATAATGCCGAATGACTGTAGCGTTGATAATTCTTGGCGCCCTGGCGGGCGTGGGGCTGCTGCTCTGGCTGCTTCACAAGCCGGAAGACCATATACCCCCGAAGCCATCGGCACAGCCGTCGCCTGACGATGATTCCGGTGAGTGCTGCGGCATGCACATGACCTGCGAGAAAGACTCTCTGCTGGCCGCCGTGAGCGAGAAACCGGAGTATTACGATGATGAGGAGCTTGACCGGTTTGCCGGAAAGGCCGCCGACGCCTATGCCCCGGAGGAGATAGAGGAGTTCCGCGATGTGTTGCTGACTCTGCGCCCCGACGAAATAGCCCCGTGGGCGCGTTCGCTGCAGCTCCGCGGCATAACGCTTCCCGCCGAAGTGCGCGAGGAGCTGCTGATGATAGTGGCCGAGGCTCGCGCCGCCCGCGACGGCAAGAAAGCAAACCGCTGACAGGCAGTTTATTCCACGACTCTCACCGGTGATTTTTATAAGAGCTTGTTTAATAATAAATGTTGCCGATAGGGTCGCATATCCTGAGACTGATTTCGTCGTGTGACGATGGAGTGTACGTGTGTACACGACTGAGGAACAGGACGAAAGCAGGCCGGGATATGCGAAACAAAGGTAACTTTTCACTAAAGATATTTCTCAGAAACATGAGAAAAAGTTTTAGCAGATGTGAAGTTCTTGAAAATATTACCCTTTGTCGGCCACTGTCCGACATCTTTCTGTTTGCGCATCGGTCGTTATGGAACCCCATAACTCCCTCAACGCAAACAGAAATCTGCTCGAACAGTGACCGCCCTATCGGTAACATTTATTATAAAACAAGCTCTAAATTTGTTTACCCGATATGCTTGAGTATCAGTTTTTCGTGAACGCATTGATTGGCGTGGCGCTGATAGCGGTGGCCGCCTCCCTGGTGGGCACCTACATCGTGGCGTGCCGCATGGTGGCGGTGTCGGGCGGCATCACCCACGCCTGTTTCGGCGGTCTGGGTCTCGGGTGCTATCTGGGATTGCCGCCGATGGCTGTGGCCGGTGTGTTTGCCGTGGCTTCGGCACTTGGCGTGGAGTGGCTTTCGACGCGTCAGAAGCTTCGCGAGGACTCGGCGATAGCCGTGGTTTGGGCTGTGGGCATGGCCTTGGGTGTGCTGTTTGTGTTTCTCACGCCCGGATTCGTGCCCGAGCTCAACAGCTTTCTTTTCGGTAACATACTCACCATATCCACCGCCGACCTGTGGATTTTCGCCGGATTTCTGGTGTTGCTGTCGGGCTATGTGGCCTGGCGCTACCGGCTGATCGTGGCGTGTGCTTTCGACCCCGATTTCGCCCGTGTGCAGCGGCTTCCGGTGCGGCGTGTCAACGCTGCCATGACGGTGCTCACGGCACTCTGCATAGTGCTCACAATCCGTCTGGTGGGAATAATGCTGCTGATGTCGATGATCTCGCTGCCGCAGCTCACCGCCGAGGTGTGGGCCCGCCGCATCTCCTCGATAGCGTCGCTGGCGACACTGATCTCGCTTGCCTGCTCGCTGGGAGGACTTGCGCTGGCCACGGTGATCGATGTGCCGTGCTCGGCGCTGATAGTGATAGTGATGGCCGTGGTGTTTTTCCTGGCCAAAATCGTCGGTTCGCTGACCCGAAAACTCCCTGCTAAATGAGAATAGTGCTGCCGCATATCGTGATCCGTGCCGTAATCGCCGTGATTCTCTGCCTCCTCGTGGCCGAGCTGGGGTGGATAGTCTACGGGCGCTGGTTTGCCGAGGGCGCGAAGCCCGACCGCAGCGAATACCCCCTGCGGGGCATCGACATCTCGCGCCATAACGGCAATGTCGACTTCGCGCAGTTGCAGCAGCCGGGCGCCGATGTGGGGTTTGTCTACATAAAATGCACCGAGGGCACCGACTATGTCGACCCCGGATTCATCGAGAATGTGCGCCGGGCCTCGCGTGCGGGGATACCTGCCGGCGTGTATCATTTCTTCCGCTACGACACCGACGGCGAGCTGCAGGCACTGAATCTGCTGAACGCCATGCGGGGACGCGATTTCGCGCTCCCTCCCGCCATTGATGTGGAGGACTGGGGCAACCCCGACGGACACACCACGGCATTGATTGTGGAGCGTCTGAGGATGCTTGTCGACTGTCTTGTGGCCGAGGGTTATCAGCCTCTCATCTACACCAACATCGACGGTTACCACCGGCTCATCCGCGGTAACTTCGACAACCTCCCTCTCTGGATCTCATCGTTTTCCTGGCCGCCGCTCGACACCGATCCCGACAACCGCCACTGGGCGATATGGCAATACTCCCACCGCGGCAATGTGTGGGGTATCGACGGCCCCGTCGATCTCAATGTGGTCAATCCCATTTTCGAGGACCGGCTGTTCAACGGCAACCGTGCACAATAAATTGATTTATGGCAAAGAAACTATATAAAGGAATGAAACCGGGAGCCGAGCGCAACCGCTTCCGGCCCGACCGTATCGTCGAATTCCGCGTCACGGAGCCTGCGCAGGGCACCGCATCGGCCCCTGCCGGTGTGGCGCTGCTCGACTTTCTGATTGCATCGATGCCCGACCGTCGCCGCACCGGCATCAAAGAACTGCTGAAATATAATCAGGTTATGGTCGACGGCGAGGTCACCACGCAGTTCGACCAGCCTCTTGCCGAGGGGCAGCTTGTGTCGGTTAATTTCTCGCGGCCGTTTGTCACCTTCTACAACCGCCGGTTGAAAATCGTGTATGAGGATGACGACATTATCGTGGTGAACAAGGGCTACGGGTTGCTCTCGATGGGCAACGACAAGGTGCGCGAGGGCACGGCCTACTCCATTCTCCGTGAATACGTGAAGACACAGGACCCCCGCAACATGCTCTTCATCGTGCACCGTCTCGACCAGCACACCTCCGGGCTGATGGTGTTTGCACGCAACATCCGCGCCAAGGAGGCGTTGCAGCACAACTGGAACAATATGGTGCTCCGTCGCGAATATGTCTGCGTGGTCGAGGGGAAGGTGGAGCCTGCCGAGGGGCAGGTCAACACGCTCCTTGCCGAGAACGCCCAGCATATTGTCTATGTGACCGACGATGCCAAAGCGGGTAAGCCGGCTTTGACACAGTACAGCACCCTCGCCGCCGGCAACGGCTACACGCTGCTGGCCGTTTCGCTCGAGACCGGACGCAAGAATCAGATTCGCGTGCACATGAAACATATCGGCCACCCCATTGCGGGTGACAGAAAATATGGCGCCCGCACTTCGCCGATCAACCGGTTGGCGCTGCATGCCCGGACGCTCAAGTTTGTCCATCCCGTCAATGGCGAGCTGATGGATTTCTCAACTCCGGTGCCTGCATCGTTTGCTTCGATGGTAAGGCAGAAGGTGTGATGATTCATGCTCTGGAGTGGATGATTCATGCTTTGAGAGTGTAAAAATTGTGAACAGGCGCCCTGCCGACGCCGAATTTTTCACTGTCAGAGCCTCTAAACCTGTTCGTTTATTATGTAAATAGTTGAAATACAGTCGGTAATGTGGAATTTCTGCTGTTGCTGATTTTCCGCGAAATATGGGCGAATGATGCCCGACGTGTGATTTTTTGGCAAATTTTAATTTCCGATTGATATTCTGAAGTAAAATAGCTATATTTGCATTTCTTTTCAACCTGATGTGAAACACAGGTTCAATCATTGAAATGACATCTATGTCAGAAGAAGAGAAAATGCCCCGCGCGGGCAAAATTCAATGGCTCACCGACGGTGTGGCTCCGATGCCCGACCTCGATTTCGAATTTCTGGAGAAATGGCTCGGTAGGGTAGGGGAGGAGCACAACCGCATCCTCGGCGAACTCAGCTATCTCTTTTGCTGCGACGAGAAGATACTCGAGGTGAACCGCGAGTTTCTGCAGCACGACTATTATACCGACATCATCACCTTTGATTATTGTCGGGGCCGTCTGCTCCGTGGCGATATGGTGATTTCGCTTGACACGGTGCTCACCAACTCGCAGGCGGTGGGTGCCCCGTATGGCCGCGAGTTGCTCCGCGTGATTGTTCACGGGGTGCTTCATCTGTGCGGCATCAATGACAAAGGGCCGGGCGAACGCGAGATAATGGAGGCGCACGAGGATGCAGCGCTGCGGCTCTACGACGCTCTGTGGAGCGGCGGCTTTCCAGCCGCCGACCTATGATCCCTATGGACCGACGGTTTCCAGCCGCCGACCCCTGAACCCCATGGAGCGGTGGTTTTTAACCGCCGTTTTTACTCGGGCAAGCAAACTTGAATTATTTGAGTTATGACTTTTGATTATGATGTGATAGTGGTGGGCGCCGGACATGCCGGTTGCGAGGCTGCTGCCGCGAGCGCGAGGCTCGGGGCAAGCACGCTGTTGATCACTATCGACCTCAATAAAATCGCGCAGATGAGCTGCAATCCTGCCGTCGGCGGTATTGCCAAAGGGCAGATTGTGCGTGAAATCGATGCGCTGGGAGGCCGCATGGGCATTGTCACCGACCGATCGGCCATTCAGTTCCGCATGCTCAACCGTTCGAAGGGACCGGCCATGTGGTCGCCCCGCAGTCAGAGCGACCGCATGAAATTCTCGGCTCTCTGGCGCGAGACGCTCGAGCAGCAGGAGAACCTGTCGATGTGGCAGGATGATGTGGAGAGCCTCGTTTTCGAGACTGACAGCAACGGACGCAAGCGTGTGGCCGGACTGCGTACCAAGCTTGGCGTGACCTTCAGGGCGCGTGCTGTGGTGCTCTGCAACGGCACCTTCTTGAACGGCCTGATGCATATCGGACGCACTCAGATTCCGGGCGGACGCACCGCCGAACCCGCCTCAATAGGGCTGTCGGATCAGCTGCGCGAGTGCGGTTTCACCGTAGCCCGCATGAAGACCGGCACACCCGTACGCATCGACGGCCGCACTATAAAATGGGAGCTTACCACACAGCAGCCTCTCGAGGATGATTTCCACCGTTTTTCGTATCTCCCCGATGTGCACCGCACGCTTGTGCAACGTCCCTGTGCGCTGGTCTACACCAACGAGACTACCCACGAAGTGTTGCGTCGCGGTCTGCCCGACTCGCCGCTCTACAACGGGCAGATTCAGAGCATCGGCCCCCGATATTGCCCCTCCATCGAGACCAAGATCGTCACTTTCCCCGACAAAACCTCACACCAGCTCTTCCTGGAACCTGAAGGTGAGTCGACCACCGAGTATTATCTCAACGGTTTCTCATCCTCACTGCCCATCGACATCCAGCTGGAGGCTCTGCATACAATTCCGGCGCTCTCCGACGTGCAGATTCTGCGCCCCGGTTACGCCATCGAATATGACTTTTTCGACCCCACGCAGCTGCGTCACACGCTCGAGACAAAGCCGGTCCACGGTCTCTATTTCGCCGGCCAGATCAATGGCACCACGGGTTATGAGGAGGCTGCCGGCCAGGGTCTGATAGCGGGCATGAATGCTGCCGGACGTCTGCTCGGCAAAGATGAATTCGTTCTGGGACGCGACGAAGCGTATATCGGTGTCCTCATCGACGACCTCGTGACCAAGGGTGTCGACGAGCCTTACCGCATGTTCACCTCGCGTGCCGAATATCGCATACTGTTGCGTCAGGATGATGCCGATATGCGTCTGACCGCTCGGTCGCACGCCTACGGACTCGCCTCCGACCGCCGCCTGCAACTCGTGGAGGAGAAGCGGCGCCTGCGCGATTCGCTCATCTCTTTCATCTCCGGTTTTTCGGTGAAACCGGCCCTGATCAATGCCGCGATCGAGGCTCTCACTCCATCGCAGTTGCAGCAGCTCGGTTGCCCGGTCGAGGGTGTGGAGCATCCGCATCCCAACGGCTTTCCGCTCGCTCCGCTACGCGAAGGTTGCCGGCTTTCGGCGCTGTTGCTCCGTCCGGCTCTCTCACTGAAACTTCTCTCCGCAGTGGTGAAACCGCTCGCCGACGAAATTGCAAAACTGCCCGCTGACAGGCGCGACGAAATCGTCGAGGCCGCCGAGGTGCTCATGAAATATGACGGCTATATACGTCGCGAAGCCGCCCTTGCCGAGAAGCTCCATCGGCTCGATCAGGTGCCTTTGGGCGATCGGTTTGACTACGACGGCATCACAGCTCTCTCTATCGAGGCGCGCCAGAAACTCTCCCGAATCCGTCCGCTCAATGTGGGGCAGGCATCGAGAATTCCGGGCGTGTCGCCGGCCGACATCAACATATTGTTGTTGCTATCGGGGCGCTGATTCCGCAGCCGCCGCGGGCGTGTAACAATTTCGCATACGGTGTGGATGTTAAATTGTTCCACGTGGAACAAAAGCTCTGCAACCTGCCCGATTCCAGAGCGTTATACCCCGCCGCTTCAACTCCGGCATCAACTTTTGTTAAACCGCAACTTTAAGCAAGCTTCCTCTCAAGCTGTCCGCATTAAACAACATATCATCTCTCAAAAGCATAAATAAACCATATCATGGAATATATCAAGAAACGCATCCGCGACGTCTATGATTTCCCCCGCAAAGGGATCGTGTTCAAGGACCTCACCACAGTGTTCAAGGATCCGCGTGCCCTCCACATCATCGGATGGGATCTCTCGCAGATGTATCGCGACAAGGGTGTCACCAAGGTAGTAGGTATCGAGAGCCGCGGCTTTATCGGCGGCTCCATCCTCGCCTTCGAACTCGGCGCAGGATTCGTGCCTGTGCGCAAACCCGGCAAGCTCCCCGCCGACACTCTTTCGGCCACGTACGACAAGGAGTATGGCACCGACACTATCGAAATCCACCGCGACGCCATCACCGAGGATGACATCGTGGTGATTCACGACGATGTGCTCGCCACAGGCGGCACCATGGCTGCCGCCGTGGAGCTGGTGCGCCGCATGCATCCCAAGAAAATCTACGTGAACTTCATCATCGAACTCACCGCGCTCAATGGCCGCAAGGTGCTCCCCGACGATGTGGATGTGACCTCGCTCATCTCCTATTAAAAAGCTCAAAATTTTCTAAACCGGAAAGTGGTGCCGCCCGGCGCGAAGCTCCGCGGCACTGCTTTCAAAAAAACATTCATCTATATGGACAAAATTCTAAAGAAAATGGCCCTCGAGTATCACAACAAGCCGCGTCCCGGCAAACTCGAGGTGGTGCCCACAAAACCTTACCGCACTCCCGGCGACCTCTCGCTGGCCTATTCTCCCGGCGTGGCCTATCCCTGTCTCGAAATCAAGGATAACGTGGAGAAAGTGTGGGACTACACCAACCGCCGCAACCTCGTTGCCGTGATCTCCAACGGCACCGCCGTGCTCGGTCTGGGCGACATCGGTCCCGAGGCCGGCAAACCCGTGATGGAGGGCAAGGGCGTGCTCTTCAAAATCTTCGCAGGCATCGACTGCTATGACATCGAAATCAACGAAAAGGATCCCGAGAAATTCATCCAGATAGTGAAGGCGCTGGCCCCCACTTTCGGCGGTATCAATCTCGAGGATATCAAGGCTCCCGAGTGCTTTGAGATCGAGCGCCGCCTTGTCGACGAACTCGACATTCCCGTGATGCACGACGACCAGCACGGCACTGCCATCATCTCGGCCGCCGGTCTGCTCAACGCCGTCGAAATCCAGGGCAAGAAACTCGAGGATGTGCGTCTGGTGGTCAACGGCGCCGGCGCCGCCGCCATCTCGTGCACACGTCTCTATAACAAGCTTGGCGTGCGTCGAGAAAACATCGTGATGGTCGACTCGCGCGGCGTGATCCGCAAGGACCGCGAGGGTCTGAACGCCCAGAAACGTGAATTCGCCACCGACCGCGATCTCCACACTCTGGCCGAGGCCATGGTGGGTGCCGACGTGTTCCTCGGTCTGTCGGTGAAGGATGTGGTTTCCGTCGAGATGGTGCAGTCGATGAACGAACGCCCCATCGTGTTCGCCCTGGCCAACCCCGATCCCGAAATCGCCTATGACAAAGCCATGGCTTCGCGCGACGACATCATCTTCGCCACCGGGCGCAGCGACTATCCCAACCAGATCAACAATGTGCTGGGCTTCCCCTACATCTTCCGCGGCGCCCTCGACTGCCGTGCACGCTGCATCAACGAGGATATGAAGCTGGCCGCCGCCAAAGCTATCGCCGCTCTGGCCCGCACCGAGGTGCCCGATGCCATCAAGGTTGCCTACAATGATCCCGACATGGCTTTCGGTCGCAAATATATTCTCCCCAAACCCATGGATCCCCGTCTGCTCGAATCCGTGTCGCCCGCCATCGCCAAAGCTGCTGCCGAAAGCGGCGTGGCCCGCAGCCCCATCGCTGACTTCGGACGATACAAGGAGGAACTCCACCACATCTGGGAGGAGACCGCCGACGGTCTCTGCTCGCCCCTGTTGCTCAACACCCCCGAGATGTTTGCCCGCATGGCCGAACGCATGGGCTACAGCCTCAACGAATTCAGCACCGGAGAAGAATAAAACTTAGAGCCGGCAAGTGCTAATCTGCTATATTACAGCTGTTTATAAAAGAGGATGCAGCGTGTTGCCCGCTGCATCCTCTTTTATAAGTTAAAATACGGGCTTTAGATAAAGGCGGCTGGAAAGCCGCCTCCCCACACAGCTTCCCCACACAACTTTTTTCCGCACGCCTATCGCTACAGTCTCCATAGACGTATGGGGGCTGTATGGAGCGGCGGCTTTCCNNTTTTATAGAAACAGAAACTCTCTGTCTTATAATGGCAGGCGGCTTTCCAGCCGCCGTTTTAGCGGGCGGTGCGGGTGAGATGGCGACAGACGAAGTAGGCGGTGACGGTGTAGAGGAGGGTGAGCAGCCACAGGTGGGTCCAGTTGGAGGTCTGCAATCCAAGGGGAGCACCGTTGGAGTTGATGCGCACGAAGCCGTCGATGCCGGCTGTGGCGGGCACCAGATCGCCCATCCATGTGAAGATGCTGTTCATGGCGTAGCGGGGCCATGTGAGGCCCGAGAGGAAGAGGAAGATAACCGAGGTGAACACCACTATCACAAACGAAGCCTCGCGCTCATGGGCTATCAGATTGAGTGTCTGACCCAACATGGCCGATGCCAGCAGCATGGGCAGGATAAATGTGAAATACATTATCACTTCCCCTTCGTGGGGATAGCTGAACCACGACAGCACGTAGTGGAAGACGTAGATGACAGCGGGCATGTAGATGATGGTGTAGGCTAGCGCGCGTCCGACGATCTGTGCCGAGGGGGAGGCTCCCTGCGCGTCCTGCTCGAGCGTCGACCAGTAGCGCGAGAGCGACCGCGGCGAAAGCGCCGACTGAGGCTCGGGGCCGAGCAGGCGGCGGCGCACCTCGTGGCGCGTTCCGCCTATCATCACAATGCCCAGCAGCATCGACTGCTGCACGATCAGCACCACGATGCCGGGGATGATGAACGAGGCGAATCCCTGCTGTGTGTCGCCCAGGGCGAAACCCACGTTGGAGACCTGCGATGGGGCGCCGCTGGCGGGGAATCCCATGGGGTCGAGAGCTGCCTGGCGCAGCTGTGCGCCGGTGGCGATCTGCAGTTCGGTGATCGAGGAGATGAATGTGCGGTAGCGCAGCAGCAGGGTCATGTCGCAGTAGAACTGCACCTGCGGCTGTTCCAGACGACCCAGGTCGCGGGCATAGTCGCGGGGAATCTCAAGAATGCAGAACACCTTCTTTTCGGCCATCCAGCGGCGCGCCTCCTCCATATCCTTGGCGTAGCCGTAGATGCTGATGGCTTCGGTGGCGTCGGCGTGGCGGGTGAACTCGCGCGACAGGGCAGTGCGCGAGTTGTCGACCACGGCCACGGGCATTTCGCGCGTCACCTCGGTGTTGTAGATCAGCGAGTAGGTGACGGGGTAGGCCAGCGGGAGGAGGAAAAAGAATATCATCACCGCCGGGTCGGTGAATATGATCGTGATCTCGTGGCGGAAGTTGCGGGCGGCTTCCACGCACCAGAGCTTCAGAGAGGCGAACAGACGTTTGAGCATGGAACTTTACAGGTTGAAGTGTTTGCGACCGTCTCAGGGCACGTAAACGGGTTTTTTGAGCGCTTTTTTCATCAGTGGAGCCGCCACGACGGCAAGACACGGGAAGATGAGCAGATACACGAAGTACATGCGCGGGTAGTAGAGCGGCAGACCGTTGAGCGCCAGGTCGGAGTATATGAGGAAATACCATCGCATGGGCAGTATGTCGCTGAAGATGGCCACGGCGCCATACATGGCCTGCGTGGGGAAGGAGATGGCGGCGAGCGAGAAGGAGAGGATGCCGGTGAGGCAGTTGACCGTCAGCGCCAGGCGCGGATTGGGCAGAATGGCGCAGATGATCACCGCGAAACCCTGGCAGGCGATCACGTAGAGCAGCATGCCTACGTTGAACCACGCCATGGAACCGTTCATGGGGAAGTGGTTCCAGCGAAACATCAGGGCGTTGATGCCCAGGCCGAGGATGGTCCAGATCACCGTCTGCGGCAGGAGTTTGCCCACCAGAGCGGTGCCTATGCGGCCTCCGGCGCAGCGGAGCCACCGGGGTGAGGTGCCCGACTTGATTTCGCCGGTGATGGAGAATGCCGTCATGATGAATATCATCAGCTGCAGGACGCCGAAGATAAACGAGGGGCAGAGGTAGTAGCTGTAGTTCAGCCAGGGGTTGCCGAGCGGGTGGATATTTACGGTGATGGGCTGCAGCGCCACCGACGAGATATAATCAGGGGCGCCGGCGGCCGTCAGGTTGGTCTGCACCACGGCGCCCGAGGTGGTCACGGCCATGGTCTTGAACCCCTTGAACATCAGCGAGGCCGGCACGTAGATCGAGAGGTTGTAGTAGTAGGTGATCACCGGTCCGCGCCCTGCCACAGCCTCGCGTTCGAAATTCTCGGGTATCATCAGGAAACCGAGGATGCGCCCCTCCTGCACCATCTGCATCGCTTCGTGGTAGCTTTCGGGCTTTGCGGCCACATCGATCAGCTCCATGGCGTCGAGCGAGCGGGTCACCTTGCGCGAGAGTTGCGAATGGTCGAGGTCGACCACGGCAGCCGGCACTTTAAGCGGCAGGCCGGGGTTGAGCAGGCCCACGAAGAAGAAGGCGATGAACACCGGCACAAGCACCATCGCCACGAGGTAGACGGGGCGCGATGTCAGACGACCGATTTCTCTGCGGACTACGGATAACATTATCGTTGGAATTATTGCTCGTTATGGCGTGAGGATTATTATTCCCTATAGATTACTGTCATGCCGGGGCGCAGGTCGGGGAGCTGCTCCTCGGGGCGGGCCTTGACCTCGAAGGTCTTGGAATCCCAGTCGCCGGTGGTTTTTGTGGCGTGCCATGTGGCATAGGCGCCCATGTCGCGGACATAGTAGATTTTCACCTTGGCCTCCTTGTCGAGGGCGGGGATGTAGACTTTGAACACCTTGTCCATGGTGAAGTTTTTCAGCCGGTCTTCGCGGACGTTGAAGGTGACCCATTTGTCGTCGATGCGGAGCACGTTCATGATCGGTGCGCCCAGCGACACCAGTTCGCCCACGTGGGGGAAAATCACGTCGATCTGGCCGTCGCAGGGAGCTGTGAGATACTGGTCCTCGAGCACAGCCTGCACCTCGGCCACACCGCCGCGGGCCACGCCGACCATGGCGGCCGACTGGGTGCGGTCCTCGCTCTGCGGTCCGATTTTGGCCAGCTCATACTGGCTGCGGGCGGCAGCCGAGGCTGCGGTGGCTGCCTGATATGCAGCCTGGGCCTCGTCGCGTTTCTGGGCGGAAATCACGCCGTCGGCATAGAGCGCCTCCATTCGCTTGTTGGTTTTGGCGGCGATCTCCTCGGCGGCCTGGGCCTGCTTCCACACCTCCAGCGCGCTCTGCACTATCTGCGGACGGGTGCCGGAGTCGACTTTTTTGTTGAGGGCGCTGGCGGCGTCCTCCATGCTGCGGGCCTGCTCCATCTTGGCTTCGGCCAGCGAGGAGTGGATGTGCACCAGGGTGTCGCCCTTGTGCACCATCTGCCCTTCGGTGACATAGAATTCCAGAATGCGCCCCGGAAGTTTGCCCGAGACTCGCACCGAAGTGGCTTCGGCCTGCCCCTGCAATATTTCGGCAGGTTTGTTGATAAACAGGAAACCGATGATGGCGAGCACGGCCACGGCGAACACCACGCCGCCCATGGCCAGCATGAGCCGGCGGTTTTCTTTTTTCTCTTCAGAGGGATATGAGGTTGCCATATATGTTTGGTTATAACAGTTAGCTGATAGGGGAGATAGGATTGTGCCCGGGCAGGGCGCACATTGTCTATTGGGCCACGGAGAGGCGCCCGAGCACCTTGTTGAGGTATACGTCGCAGAGCTGCACGTCGACTATGGCGTCGACATTCTCGCTGTGGGCCTTGAGCCATGCGGTCTGGGCGGCCATCACATCGGTTACGGTCATCACACCCTCGTGGAATCCGACGGTGGCGCAACGCAGATTCTCGTCGGCGGCAACGATGTTGCTGCGGCACATATTGTAGGTTTTCAGAGCCTCGTCGGCGCGGAAAGCCGCCTGGCTCACCTGCAGATTGATTTTTTCGCGGGCATCCTGCAGGGCGAGCTGCGAGATGACGGCCGACGAGCGGGCGGCCTTGTAGCCATAGTAGTTGCCGCCCCAGTGCCATATGGGAATCTTAACCATCACGCCCACCTGAAACTGGCCGTTGAAACGTCGCTTATAGCCGTCGAACAGGTTGGGGTTGGTGAACATATAGTCGGCCATCAGCGCAATCTGCGGCATCATGGATGCGCGGGCCACATTGGCTTTCTGCTCCTCGACTTTGGTGGCGAGGGTGAGCGCACGCAGGTCGGGACGCGCGGCATAGACATTCTCCATGTCGTAGCTGGTGGCCACCTCGGCGTGGGGATCGGCCTCGAGTGTCGACTCGTCGGCCACCTGCATGTCGGAGTTGACCGGCAGACCGCACACCTGCGCCAGAGCCATGCGCGAGAGCACCAGCCCGTTGTCGACTTTCGTGAGATCAACGTTGGCCTGGTTGCGCTTGACCTCCACGTTGAGGCGGTCGGCGCGGGTGGCCACGCCCTGCCGCTCCATGCAGTCGACATCATAGAGCAGCGTGTCGAGCAACTGGATATAGCTTTCGGCCAGCAGTTTTTTCGCTTTGAGCGACACCACGGTCCAGTAGGCCGCGTCGACCGAATAGATCACGTTCTGCTCCTCGTTGGCATACAGATTGTCGGCGATCTCCTCGCCCAGCGATGCCATCTTGTTCAGCGCCACAATCTTACCACCCATAAACAGGGGCTGCGTGAGCGTCACGGCGCCGAAAAACACATTGTGGATGTTGTAGGTCATCGCCTCCTTCGGGAGATATGCCACCTGCTCGGGGATATACTCTCCGTTGGGTCCCTTAATGGGTTCGCCGGTCATGGGGTTCTTCACTACGGAAAACTCGTAGCTCTGCGTGCGCAGATCGAAATTCTTCACCGGCAACAGCTGATCGGAGTCGAAAATCGAGATGTCTTTCTGATTGTAGATGTAGCCTCCGGCGAAATCGAGAGCCGGAAAATAGGCGGCACGAGCCTCCTTGCGGGTGTATTCGGCCTTTTTGAGGTTCTCGCGGCGGGTCATGACCTCTTTGTTGTTGCGCAGAGCCAGCCTGCGGCAATCCTCTAGGGAGTAAGTCTGGGCAAGCGAGGGTGTCAGAGCCGCCACGCAGAGGGCGGCGGCCACGCAAAAACGACGCATATTGTTAACGGATAAATAGTTGAACATGATGACAAGGGCAAAGTTACGCAAAGTGACTTTTGCTGCAAACCCGTGATGGCCGAAATGCGAAAAACTGGCCAATTTTTGGCTTTAAGGTCGAAAAAACGGTCTTGACACCATTGGAGGAACCGCTCCCGGCATCAGAGGTGTGCACATAAAGAAAACAATCTGCCCCCTCATAGAGTTCGCGCCCGCAAATACACACACTGCCTTCTTCACACCATCTCAAATTACGGCGGCTGGAAAGCC
>DAAN01000023.1:0-20315 GCA_001701135.1 Bacteroidales bacterium H3 | reverse complement strand
TGTGGGGAGGCGGCTTTCCAGCCGCCTAAATCCTAAATGTGGAGAGGCGGCTTTTAGCCGCCCCTCACTGTCAACAAGGTGTTATTTTATTTTCAGAGTGTTGCCGAGATCCTCGATTTCGAATATCTTGGCGCGTTCGGCTCCGCCCGGGGAGTTGGGCTGATGGAGGACAACACAGGGCTGTCCGTCGAACCGTTTGAAAATCATGCCGTGCCCTCCGTTTTCCATGAAGAGAGGCTGCTCCTGCTGTCGCCACGGCCCGAGTACCGACCCTGTTGTCGATTCGGCTATACCTATGGCATAGTTGTTCCCGTTAGTGAAACTCGACCATATCATAAGCAGCTTTCCGGTTTTGGTGCGATATAGGAAACATCCGTCGGTCACATAGCATGGATTGTTGTTGCGGTCATTGCAGATAGGCCGCGCCCATGGAGCAGCCGAGGCATTGAAAAGCCGCATCGGCAATCCTTTGGGAGCTGAAAGGTCATCTTCGAGAGCCACAATATCCATTGTGCCGTCGCTCATCTGCACCCATTCGTGGCAGAAAATCATGTATGGCTTGCCATTCTCCACCCACAGCGTGCCGTCGAGAGCCATCCAGTCGTAAGGAGTATGTGTTCGGGGCGAGAAAGCCTCGAACGGACCCTCAGGCGAGTCGGCATGGAAAATCTGAGTGCCGCGGAAAAGGAATTTAGCGAAGCCCGGGTCGGCTTTGCGCCATTCCACATCGCTGTTGATCGTGGCGAAAAGATAATATTTGCCATCGAAGCAGTGCACTTCGGGAGCCCAGATGGGGCCTGTGAGCAGATTGTTGTCGGGAATGGTGCAAACCTGCACCGGACCCTCCCAGTTCTTGAGGTCCTTACTCTTGTAGACCGCCACACCGCCACGCTCCCGGCCATTGCTGTCGTTGACTGTCGACGAGCAGTACATGTAGTATACCCCTTTGTCAGGTACGGGAAGGATAAACGGATCTCGGATGTTGATGTCGCTGATGTCTATTGCGCTCGCTATAAGGCACAAAACGGACAGCAGCGCGGAAAATAAGATTCTTTTCATCTGGTTATGATCAGGAAGGTTAATTTGGTGATTATTGAGTTATTTGGTTATGAGCAGATTCTGCTATCTGGTTATGGGTCGGGTTATACGCTGTAAAGTTCGTAAAAAAAATTGAAATAGAAAAGTGAAGAAAATTTTGGAGGATGGGAAAAATGTAGTAACTTTGTGGCCGGGTAAGTCCTACACGACCAGCTCCCCCTGAACTCCGCCAGGTCTTGATCGAAGCAACGGTAGGGGGTTGAGCGGTGCGATGTAGATAGCTTACCCTTTTTTGTGCCTATGCCTAATATGGCACCGCCGTTAAAAAACTGTTAATGTTGGGGGAGGGGTGTCAGGATTGCGACGAGAGGGTGAGCGACATGGTGGAGCGTACTATACGGAGGTCCTGAAACATGGGCAGATAGTTGCGGTGTGAGGGGGCAAGCACGTTGAATGTGATTTCGGTGGTGTCGGCTGTGTAGTCGTAGTTGAGGAAATATGTGGAGAGGTGCACGTTGTGACGGTTGAAGACTTCGCGGTAGGGGGTGATGTCGGTCACGATTCCTTTTACAAGCATTTTCACCATGCGGTTTTCCTGGCCGATGTTGGCGCGGCTTTCATAGATCTGGAAAGTGGCCAGGATGAAGAGAATCATCAGTGTGGCGATCACCGATGTGAGATACATGCCCACGCCTACAGCCATGCCGATTGTGGCCGTCATCCAGATGCCGGCGGCGGTGGTGAGGCCGCGCACCGAGCCGCGCATGTGGATCATGGCGCCGGCGCCGAGGAAGCCGATGCCGGTGATCACCTGGGCGGCGATGCGGCCGGGATCGCCGTTTTTCAGGCCGAGATATTCCTGAGGCACGTAGATCGACAGCAGCATGGCCATGCATGACCCCATGGAAATCAGTGCGAATGTGCGCACGCCGGCAATCTGCCCCTTGCGTTTGCGCTCGAAACCCACGAGGATGCCGAGCACCATGGCGATGAAGAGTTTGAACACGGCGCCCAGGACGTTGACTTCCGGGGCATTGATCTGCTGGTAGATATAAGCGAAGAAATCGTGCATGGCGGTGAAGGCTGTCGTTAAAAAATGGCAAGAGAGTTGCTCAACAATCGCGAAACTGTCTCTGAGATGCAAATATAGCGATTTTAGTGAGCACCGAACATGTCCGGGGGCATTTTTGTTGGCATATAAGACAAAAAAGCGTTAATCGGGGTGGAATTTTAACATTGTTTTTGTAATTTTGCCCCCAAATTGGTGAGGTAGCCCCCGGCGGAGCTACACATTAACTATATAAAAACCTAAGCAGCATGTTGAAGAACCTGGTGATCGTGGAGTCGCCTGCAAAAGCCAAGACAATCGGAAAATATCTCGGACCCGACTTCAAGGTGATGTCGAGCTACGGACATATCCGCGACCTCAAGAAGAAAAATTTCGGCATTAACATCGACAAGGATTTCGAACCCGAATATGAGATACCGGCCGACAAGAAAGCGCTTGTGGCCGACCTTAAAAAGAATGCCAAGGAGGCGCAGACCGTGTGGCTGGCTTCCGATGAGGACCGCGAGGGAGAGGCCATAGCATGGCACCTGTTCGAGGTGCTGAAACTCAAGCCCGAGAACACCCACCGCATTGTGTTCCACGAGATCACCCGCCCGGCCATTGAGAACGCCATAAAGCATCCGCGCGAAATCGACCTGAATCTGGTCGACGCGCAGCAGGCGCGCCGCGTGCTCGACCGCATAGTGGGTTTTGAGCTTTCGCCCGTGCTGTGGAAAAAGATCAAGCCGGCGCTGTCGGCAGGCCGCGTGCAGTCGGTGGCAACCCGTCTGGTCATGGAGCGCGAGAACGAGATCAAGGCGTTCCGCCCCGAGGAATATTTCCGCGTCACAGCCGATTTCACCCTGCCCGGCGGAGAGAAAGTGCCCGCCGTGCTCTCGGTGCGCCTGGCCGACATCGAAGCCGCCCGCAAGCTGCTGCAGGGCGCCTCGGCCGACACCTATGAGGTGACCGACGTGGCCGTTCACCCGGTCAGGAAGTCGCCCGCACCCCCCTTCACCACCTCCACGCTGCAACAGGAAGCTGCCCGCCGCCTGGGCTTCACCGTGTCGCAAACCATGATGATAGCGCAGAAGCTTTACGAGGCCGGACACATCACATATATGCGTACTGACTCACTCAACCTCAGCCGGCTGGCTGTGGAGGCCATAGGACGCGAAATCACCGCCGACATGGGCGCCGGCTACCTGCATCAGCGCCACTACCACACCTCGTCGAAAGGCGCTCAGGAGGCCCACGAGGCCATCCGTCCCACCTATGTCGACCAGAAAACCATCGACGGCACACCTCAGGAGAAGCGCCTCTATGCGCTGATATGGAAGCGCGCCGTGGCATCGCAGATGGCCGACGCCGAGATGGAGAAAACCACCGTGGAGATCACCGCCCGCCGCAGCGGCGCCCGTTTCACCGTCAGCGGCGAAACAGTGCGTTTCGACGGCTTCCTGAAAGTGTATATGGAGGGTGCCGACGACTCCTCCCAGACCGACGACACCGACCGTCAGGGCATTCTCCCCGCCATGAACAAGGGGATGGCGCTGACGCTCGACACCATGACCGCCCTGCAGCGCTACACCCAGCAGCCGCCCCGCTATACCGAGGGTTCGCTCGTCAAGAAGATGGAGGAACTGGGCATCGGCCGTCCGTCGACCTACGCCCCCACCGTCTCCACCATCCAGCAGCGCGGCTACGTGGAGAAAGGGGAGAAGGAGGGTACACCCCGCGATTTCGCCGTGCTCACTCTCGCCGGAGGCAAAATCACCGAGAGCCACCGCACCGAGACCGTAGGGTCGGAGAAGGGCAAACTGGTGCCCACCGACGTCGGCGAGGTGGTCAACGAATTCCTCACCGAATATTTCCCCGATATCCTCGACTATAACTTCACCGCGCAGGTGGAGGAGAAATTTGACTCCATAGCCGAGGGCCGGCTCCCCTGGCACAACGAGATAAAGAATTTTTACGAAGGGTTCCACCCCGAGGTCGACAGCGCCATGAACATGCGTCTGGAGCACAAGGTGGGCGAGCGCGTGCTCGGCACCGACCCCGCCACAGGCCGCCCCGTGTCGGTGAAAATCGGCCGCTTCGGCCCCATGATACAGCTCGGCGATGGCGATGGCGACGAGAAACCGCAGTTTGCATCGCTGCTCAAGGGGCAGAGCGTGAGCACCATCACCCTTGAGGAGGCGCTCCGCCTGTTCGACTTCCCCCGCAACCTCGGCGAGTATGAGGGTAAGCCTGTCACCGTGGCCATCGGCCGCTTCGGCCCCTACGTGAAATATGACGGCAAATTCGTGTCGATACCCGCCGGCATGTCGCCCGCCCATCTCACTCAGGAGGAGGCCGTGGAACTCATCGAGGCCAAGCGCCGCGAGGAGGCCAACCGTCTGATCAAGAGCTTCCCCGAGGACCCATCGGTGCAGATTCTCAATGGCCGCTACGGAGTGTATATCGCCTGCGACAAGACCAACTACAAGATACCCAAGACGGTGACCGATCCTGCGGCCCTCACCCTCGAGGAGGTGCGCGCCATCATGGCCTCGCAGGAGGCCCGCCCGCGCCGTCCCGCCCGTCGCACCACCCGCAAGTGACCCGTATACGCAAATACGCTCTCTCCTGCAAGTAATCTCTCTCCCCCTTGTAAGCAATGATCAACCTAACCCCACTGTGCAAACCCCTGATGCATGCCATCTACGCCCGCGAGCAACGGCTCCGCGGCGACGTGGAGGGTTCGCAGCGCGCCACCCTGAGGAGACTGCTGCGGCAGGGCGCACGCACCGTCTGGGGACGCGCCCGCGGCATCGACGGCAGCGAGAGCTATGCCGCTTTCGCCTCCCGGGTGCCCGCCGCCGGTTACGAGGCCTTCCGCCCCGAAGTGGAGCGCATGCTCCGCGGCGAGCGCGACGTGCTCTGGCCTGGCCGCTGCGACCGCTACGCCCAGTCGTCGGGCACATCCGGGGGTAAAAGCAAATATATACCGCTGACGCCACAGTCGCTGCAGGGATGCCACTATGCCGGCGCGGCCTACGCGTTCGCGTCGTATCTGCACCACCACCCCGACAGCCGCGTTTTCGGCGGCTGCAACTTCATTCTCGGCGGCAGCTATGCCAACGAAATCGCCGGGCTGCGCCCCGGAGTGAAGGTCGGCGACCTGTCGGCCTCGCTCATCGACCGCATTAACCCTCTTGTCAACATCTTCCGCATCCCCTCGAAGCAGGTGGCCCTCATGGAGGATTGGCGGCAGAAACTGCCGCGGCTGGTCGAGGCATCGCTCCGGGCCGATGTGCGCTCCATCTCCGGTGTGCCGTCGTGGTTCCTGACAGTGCTGCGCGAGGTGCTGAAAGCCTCGGGCGCCGACAACATCCACGACGTGTGGCCCAACCTCGAGGTGTTTTTCCATGGCGGCATAGCCTTCGGACCTTACCGCCCCCAGTATGCACGCATCACCGACGCCGGACGCATGCGCTATTGGGAGAACTACAACGCCTCCGAAGGGTTCTTCGCCGTGCAGGATCAGCCCGGAGCCGCCCCCATGGGTCTGCTGATGGGCAACGAGGTGTTCTATGAGTTCGCCGACCCCGCCGACAGCTCATCCGCCCCGGTGCCCGCCTGGGAGACCGTCGCGGGAGAGGTCTACGAGCTTGTGATCACATCATCCAACGGCCTGTGGCGCTACCGCCTCGGCGACACCGTGAGAATCGAATCCACGGCGCCCCTGACGGTGACCGTCGCCGGGCGCACCCGCAGCTTCATCAACGCATTCGGCGAGGAGCTGATGGTGCACAATGCCGAGGCGGCCATGAGCGCCGCCCAGAAGATCACCGGCGCCGAGGTGGCCGACTACACTGCCGCCCCCGTCTACGCCGGCGACGGCACCCGCGGCCGCCATCAGTGGCTCGTGGAGTTCACACGCCGGCCCCGCGGCGGCGTGGAGGAGTTTGCCCGCGTGCTCGATGCCGAGCTGCAGCGCGTCAACTCCGACTATCAGGCCAAGCGCTCGGGCGGCATCTTCCTCGATCCTCCCGAGGTCATCGAGGCCCGCCGAGGCCTTTTCGACCGCTGGCTGGCCTCCACCGGCAAGCTCGGAGGGCAGCGCAAGGTGCCCCGCCTGTGCAACGACCGCCGCGTCATCGACGCCATGCTCCCCATGAACGATAAAGATTCCTGAATACTAACCAATTATATATCATAGTAACCATGAGATTCAAAGTGATCATCTCGGCCCTGCTTGCCCTTGCGGTGACAGCCGTGGCAAGTGCCGAACCTAAAAAAGAGAAAAAAAGCCACTGCAAAAAGCCCGGCACCGAATGCCGCGGCCCCAAGGCTCCCCGCTATATCTTCTATTTCATCGGCGACGGAATGGGTCTGCCGCATGTGATCAACACCACATGGTACAAGGCCCAGTGTCTCGGACAGGACACCTCGCTGGTGATGACCTCCATGCCCGTGTTCTCCATGGCCAAAACCTATTCGGCCAGCTCGCCCGTCACCGACTCGGCGGCCGCCGGCACGGCGCTCTCCACCGGCGTCAAGACCCGCAACGGCATGCTGGGCATGAACCCCGACACCACCGCCGTGACGTCAATCGCCAAAGTGCTCTTTGACCGCGGCTGGGGCGTGGGCGTGCTCACGTCGGTTGACCTCGACGACGCCACTCCCGGAGCTTTCTATGCCCATGTCGACAACCGCAGCAAACGCTACGAAATCACCCGTCAGCTGGCCGAATCGGGCTATCAGTTCGCTGCCGGACAGCGTCTGGGCGGACTCGACGGCAAGGATGGCAAGCTCAACGACAATGTGGACTACATGGCCGCCAGCGGGGTGAAACTCGCCTTTGGCAAGGAGGGGCTGCAGGAGCAGGCCGACCGCCTCGTGGTGGTGAACAAGGATAACGCCCAGGGCTACTACGTGGTCGACTCGCTCCCCGACGTGCTCACCCTGCCCGATATGACCCGCGCCTGCATCCGTCAGCTCGAGCGCACCTCGCCCGACCGTTGGTTCATGATGGTGGAGGGTGGCAAAATCGACCATGCCGCCCACAACAACGAGGGTGGCACCGTGATCCGCGAGGTGCTTGCCTTCGACGAGTGCATCGGCATTGCCCGCGACTGGATGCTCGCCCACCCCGACGAGACCCTCATCGTCATCACCGCCGACCATGAGACCGGCGGCATGAGCGTGGGCAACACCACCACGAGCTACAATGTCTTCCCCGAAAAGACCGCCGGCCAGCGCATGTCGAAAGATGCCTTCAACGACGAAATCAAGGCCATGCTGCGTTCGCGCCGCATCTATGGCTGGGACGATATGGAGCAGATACTGCGCGAACGTCTCGGCTGGTGGAGCAGTTTCACACCCACCGACGAGGAGGTGGCTCAGGTCCGCAAGGATTTCGAGGAAATGATGGCGGGGCGCAATCAGGGTGACCAGGTGTCCCTCTACGGCCAGTACACCCCCCTGACCAAGACCGTGTTCGACATCATGAATAATGAGTCGGGTCTCGGTTTCGTCACCACCAAGCACACCGGTTCGCCCGTGCCTGTGTTTGCCGCCGGCGTCGGAGCCTCGCGCTTCTCCAACATGAACAACAATATCGACCTGCCCCGCAAGATCCTCTCCATAGCCATCGGGTGCAAGGCCGCCTCCGAATCCCTCTCACCCCGATAATTCCAATCTCCCCCGTCTATGTCCGACACTCCCGCCAACACCCCTGCCCCGCAGCCCGAAGAGAAATGGACCGAAGTGGAGCACCTCCCCGAATGGGACGAGGAGTTCTACCACGTCTACACCGCCCGAAAATTCGGCAAATGGGTGATGCTCAAGACCCTCCGGCCCGAATACCGCGACGACCCGAAGTATCGGGCCATGCTCGGGCAGGAGTTTGACGTGCGCTATAACCTCTGTCATCCCAACATAGTGATGATCAACGACCTGGAGGATGTGCCCGGTGTCGGACGCTCCATCATCACCGACGATGTCTATGGCGACTCGCTTGCCCGCCTGATCGAAAAGGGTGAGGTCAGCGACCTTATTCTCGACAAGATCATCCGTCAGCTCCCCGAGGCCATCGCCTACATCCAGGAGAACCACATCGTGCACCACCCCATCCGCCCCGAGACCATTATCTTCACCGAGAATGTGCGCAATCTCAAGCTCATCGACGTGGGTTTCGAGCAGCGCGAGCATCTCACCGGCACCGACGTCAGCGACGACATCCGCAACTACGGCAAGGTGCTGCAGGCCGCGCTCGACGCCGCGGACAACCGCGATCCCCATCTGCGGCGCGTGGTGCAGCGCTGTCTCACCGACAACCCCCGCCGGCGCTATCACGATGTGCAGGAACTTAAGGTCGACCTCGGCGGCAGTGTGCCCCGCCGGCGCTATCTGTTGATTATCATGGCTCTGCTGGTGCTCTGCATCTTCCTGGCATGGCTCACCTACCGTCAGCCGGCGCTATAACGCAGCCGGCTATCCAACGCAGCCGGCTATCCAATAATGTAAAATCCTTGACACGATGAGTGTAGAAATACGTCAGATTCCCCCCGTCCGCTCCGAGCTGCGCAAGTTCGTGCAGTTTGGCAACGACCTCTACGAGGGCAACCCCTACTATGTGCCCGGACTTGTGCGCGACGACCTCGCCACCCTTTCGCCCGACATCAACCCCGCTTTCGATTTCTGTGAGGCGCAGTGCTTCATGGCCTACCGCGACGGGAAACCGGTGGGGCGCGTGGCTGCCATCATCAACCGCACCGTCAACGGTCGCACGGGGCGCCGCGACATGCGTTTCGGTTTCCTCGATTTCATCGACGACGCCGAGGTGAGCGACGCCCTCTTCGACGCCATAGGGGAGTGGGGACGCCAGCGCGGCATGGATGCCATGGTGGGTCCAATGGGTTTCACCGACATGGATAAGGAGGGTATGCTCACCTTCGGTTATGACGAGCTGGGCACCATGGCCACCATCTACAATTATCCCTACTATGTCGACCACATGCGCCGCCTCGGTTTCGAGGAGGACGCCGAGTGGGTGGAGATGGCGGTGACAGTGCCCCCTGCAATCCCCGAGAAATATGCCCGTGTGGCCGAAATCGTGCGTCAGCGCAACAATCTGCGCGTGCTCAAGTTCACCAGCCGCAAAAAGGTGAAGGAGCAGTATGGCCAGGCCATTTTCGACCTTATCAACGAGGCCTACGACGGCCTCTACGGCTATTCCCCCCTCACGCAGCGCCAGATCGACTACTATATCGGTATATATCTGGGCATCCTCAATCTCGAGTTCCTCACCCTCGTTGTCGACGAGCAGGACCGTCTTGTGGCCGTGGGCATCTCCATCCAGTCATTCTCCCGCGCGTTGCAGAAATCCCGCGGACGTCTGTTCCCCACCGGCTGGTGGCACCTGCTTCAGGCCCTGCGCGGCAAGTCGGACTATGTGGATCTGCTCCTCATAGCCGTGAAACCGGAGTACCAGAACAAGGGTGTCAACGCGCTGCTCTTCGCCGACCTCATCCCTTACTATATCAAGCACGGTTTCATCCATGCCGAGACCAACCCCGAGCTGCTCACCAACAACAAGGTGCGCGGCCAGTGGGAATATTTCGACGCCCGCGAGCACAAACGCCGCAAATCGTTCCGCCGCCCCATCGGCAAAGGGGGCAAATGATGCCTATGGAGCTATGTTTTGCCCCCGGCACGCTCGAGGCCGGATGCGACGAGGCGGGCCGCGGCTGCCTGGCAGGTCCCGTGGTGGCCGCTGCGGTGATTCTTCCCGAGGGGTTCAGCCATCCATGGCTCAACGACTCCAAACAGGTCACCGAGCGGCGTCGCGAAGCCCTGCGTCCCATCATCGAGGAGCAGGCCGTGGCATGGGGCGTGGGCATCTGTTCACCCCGCGAAATCGACGAACTCAACATCCTGCGCGCCTCCATCACCGCCATGCACCGCGCCCTCGACGCGCTGAAGGTGCGCCCCGAGTCGGTAATCATCGACGGCAACCGTTTCTATCCCTACATTGATCCCGCCAGGCGTCAGCTCCCCTGGCACACATTCGTCAAGGGTGACGCCCGCTACGCCAACATCGCCGCAGCATCCATACTTGCAAAAACGCACCGTGATGAAATCATGAGGCGCCTCCACGCCGACTACCCCCATTACCATTGGGATGTAAACAAAGGATACCCCACCCCCGACCACCGTGCGGCCATCGCCGCCCACGGCGCCACCCCCCACCACCGTCTCACCTTCCGTCTCCTCCCACCCACACAGCTCACCCTCTGGAGCTGAATAGTTTAGAAAAAATAAATTACGGCTAAATTGCGGCTAAATTACGGATAAATTACGGATAAATTACGGCGGNNTGGAAAGCCGCCGCTCCACACAGCCCTCCTCCACCCGCCTATCCGGGCATGTCGAGGTTGTTGTGAGGGGTGTATGGGGTTGCAGAGTATGGGGAGGCGGAGTATGGGGAGGCGGCTTTCCAGCCGCCTATCAATTTCCAGCCGCCTATCAATTTTCCAACAGCCTATCAATTTTCCGGATATGGAAATCACCTTAGATGGTGACTCTGACGGTGGTTTGGCCTGCACGCAGAATGTAAATCCCCTTGGCATTGATGCGCAGGCGGTGCAGCCCCGCGGGCACCGACTCCTGATGGATCTGCTGCCCGAGAATCGAGAACAGGCGCACCGTGAGCGGACGGTTGGAGCGGATGTAGATATAGCCGTCGCTGACCGTAACCTCAGTGTCGGCATCGCTGCGCAGCGACTGCACCAACGTCTGCGAGGGGGTGGTGACCTCCTCCCAGGCAGGCGGGGCGGCGACTGCGGCCACCGCGGCCAGCACCATCGCCAAAACTATTGTCGCTGCTTTTCTCAACATTTATATATTATCTATTGGTCGGCGGTTAAAAGCCGCCGCTCCATGGCTTTTATATTGGTCGGCGGCAGGAAAGCCGCCGCTCCACAAGCCTTTGAACAACAAAATTACCAAAAGTTTAATAAACCTCCAAAAATTTCTATTTGACGGCGGTTAAAAACAAAATTTTTTAACGGGCGGCAAGAATGCCGCCCCCCCACAAGCTGCCGCCGCTCCATGGAGCTACACCCTATAGGCGGGCGGAGGGGGGCTGTATGGGGCGGCGGCTTTCCAGCCGCCGTGTAACTTTTTTCAACTCTCCCCGGCCGTGTAACTTTTTTCAACTCCCCGGCCGTGTAACTTTTTCAACTCTCCAGCCAATGTTTCTAACCGCTGTGTAACTTCAGGCGGGGAGGGTGGCTTTGGAGTTGGGGGGGAGGGAGGCGGTGAGCCACACGTTGGCGCCGATCACCGAGTTGGCGCCGATGGTGACGCGTCCCAGGATGGTGGCGTTGGAATAGATGATCACATTGTCCTCTATTATCGGGTGGCGCGGATTGTTCTTTATGGGATTGCCCCCCTCGTCGAGCGGGAAAGAGCGGGCGCCTAACGTCACACCCTGGTAAATCTTCACATGGTTGCCGATGATGCAGGTGGCGCCGATCACCACGCCCGTGCCGTGGTCGATGGTGAAATGAGTGCCGATGGTGGCCGCCGGGTGAATGTCGATGCCGGTCTCGGAATGAGCCATTTCGGTGATGATGCGGGGAATCAGGGGCACGCCCAGCGTGTGCAGCTCGTGGGCCAGACGGTAGCAGGTGAGAGCCTTTATGGCGGGATAGCAGGCTATCACCTCGCCGCGGCTCTGGGCCGCCGGGTCGCCCAGATATGCCGCCTCCACGTCGGTGGCCAGCACGCGGCGCAACTCGGGCAGACGCGACACCAGGGTCATGGCCAGCCGGCGGGCGCGTTCGCGGCAGAGGTCGCACCCCGTGGCACCCCCTTTCGCCCGGGGCGCGTCGTCGCAGGCGAAGCATAGCCCCGATTCAATCTGACCGGTCAGCAGGCCGGTGAGGCGCTCCAGACGGGTGCCCATGTGGTAGGCCACAGTGTCGGGGTCAATGGCCGAACGACCGTAATAACCCGGAAAAATCACCGAACGTGTCAGGTCGATGATCTGCTGTAGCACCGGCGCCGACGGGAGCTTTGAGTCGGACGTGCCGTGGTGAAACATCTGGGGCAGTGTGTCGAGGTCGCTCAGGGCAGCGACCGTCTGCGCCAACGGGGGTATCTGTTGAGTCTCTGCTGACATTTGCTATACTGTCTATATATATAATGAGTGCAAAGTTAATAAAATGAAAAGAAACCCGACATAAAATCTGCTGAAAAGCAGTGTCGCGCGGTAGGAAAATTGGCAGGAGTTGTAAAGTTAACGTTTTTTAACTGTTAAATTGCCTGATTTTCCTCTACAGTGGCTTGTACTGTTAATAATTTTTAATACCTTTGCCGTTGATTCTAATGAGAACGTGTAGGGGCCTGAGGGCCTTTCACCGCCGGGCGGTCGCGAAAAGGCCCGTTTGCCGACAGCCGGCCGGTAATCTGATACCAAGCTACACCCAATCACGGAAATCATCTCAACACACCCGGCGGCGCCCCGTGAGGCTCCCAAAGCGGCTTCGCGGGCATTCGTGCCCCCCCCCACCCCCCGGCCAAGACGTGACAACACAGAAAAAGCAAGATACAAGAAATCACCTGAAAAATCATTAATTTCAAATTATCCTTAAATGAAACATTCACAAACAGGAATCGCCAAGAAATTCCTATTTCTTATGGTGGGACTGCTGATGGCCATCGGTGTCAATGCGCAGTCAATTACCGTAAGCGGTACAGTCACCGATCCCTCCGGTGAACCGCTCATCGGCGCCAGCGTGCTCGCTGAAGGAACCACAGCAGGTGCATCTACCGACATCGACGGTAACTACACCATCAAAGTAGCTCCCGAAGGTGTGCTGGTTGTTTCCTACGTGGGTTATGACACCCAGCGCGTGCCCGTCGAAGGCCGCACAACCATCAACGTTGAGATGAAGGAGAATTCCGTAATGCTCAACGAAGTCGTAGCCATCGGTTACGGCGTTGTCAAGAAACAGGACGCCACCGGCTCCGTCGCCGTCATCAAGCCCGATGAAGTTGAGGCCGGCCTCGCCACCTCGGTTCAGGACATGCTCGTGGGTCAGACCCCCGGTGTGGTTGTAACCACCTCAGGCGGCCCCGAAGGCGCAGCCAACATCCGCATCCGTGGCGGTTCCTCGCTTAACGCCAAAAACGACCCTCTGATCGTTATCGACGGTGTGCCCCTCGACAACAACGGTGTCAAGGGTATGAGCAACCCCCTCGCCATGATCAACCCCAACAACGTAGAGTCGATGACCGTCCTCAAGGACGCCTCCGCCACCGCCATCTACGGTTCGCGCGCATCCAACGGTGTGATCATCATCACCACCAAGAAAGGCACCTCGGGCCGACCCAAAGTCAGCTTCGCCGCCAATATGTATATCAATACCGCCGCCAAGACCTGGGACGTTCTCTCCTCTGGTGAGTTCGAAAGCCTCGTCCGCGATAACAACCTCAACCCCGAGCGTCTGGGCTACAACGGCCAGATCTACGACACCGACTGGCAGAACGAAGTGCTCCGCACCACCGTCAGCTCCGACTACTCTCTGAGCGTCAGCGGCACCGCAGGCATCCTTCCCTACCGCGCCGACGTTTCCTACACCAACTCCAACGGTATCCTCAAGGGCACCAAGATGGACCGCGTCACCGTCGGTTTCTCTCTGTCGCCTAAGTTCTTCGACAACCATCTGTCGGTCAACGCCAACGCCCTCGGCTTCTACGCCAAGAACCAGTTCACCGACCAGGCCGCAGTGGGCGCAGCCCTCGCAATGGACCCCACCAAACCCGTCTACTCCAACATCCCCGTTGTTGGCAACACCAACCAGCAGTACCTCACCGGCGGCTTCTTCACATGGATGAACACCGGTTCTGACGGCACAGTCACCATCGACCAGAACGCCACCCGCAACCCTGTCTCCTACTTCGAAGGTCACGATAACAATGCTAAGGTTTACCGTTCCAACGGCAACCTTCAGCTCGACTACTCTTTCCACTTCCTCCCCGAGCTCCACGCCAACCTCAACCTCGGTTACGACGTGAGCAAGACCGACGAACATGACACCACCGAAGCCGGTAACCCCAACACCTACTGGAGCCACCGCAAGGATGGTGCAGGTTTCACCAACTACACCTACCAGTTCAAGAGCAACACCCTGCTCGACTTCTACCTCAACTACCGCAAGGAATTCGAGGCAATCAAATCTAACCTCGACGTAACCGCCGGTTACTCCTGGCAGCGCAACTACCTCTCGACATGGCACTATGGCGCCGACTCGGAAAGCGGTCGCCCCACCACCGCAGGTTTCAACACTCCCGTGTTCGCCAACGGCGTCTACACTCTCAACTACAACCCCTCGACCGAAGCATCCATCGGCCAGAACTTCGCCAACGACATCGTTGACCCCGAAGGCAACTACCACTATAAAGAGCATCTGCAGCTCCTTTCGTTCTTCGGTCGCGTGAACTACACCTTCGCAGGCCGCTACCTGCTCACCGCCACCGTCCGCGGCGACGCCACCTCGCGCTTCTCCAAGGACAACCGCTGGGGCGTGTTCCCCGCCGTTGCTCTCGGCTGGCGTATCATCGACGAATCGTTCATGGAAGGCACCCGCGGCTGGCTCAACGACCTTAAGCTCCGTCTCGGCTGGGGTATGACCGGTCAGCAGGAAGTAGGTTCCACCTGCAACTACCTCCCCCTCTACTCCATCGCAGGCCCCGGTTCATACTACCCCGTAGTAGGCTCCGACGGCAAAGTCATCTACGCTCCCTCTTACTTCCTCAAGGGCTACAACCCCGACCTGAAGTGGGAGACCACCACCACCTGGAACGCCGGTATCGACTTCGCATTCTTCAACAACCGCATCAGCGGTTCGTTTGACTGGTACCTCCGCAAGACCAAGGATCTCCTCTCCTATGTCACCATCCCCGCCGGTTCCTCCACCGTCAACATGCTCAACCGCAACATCGGTGACCTCGAGAACTACGGTGTCGAATTCAACATCGTTGCCCGTCCTGTCGTTACCAACGACTTCAACTGGACCATCGCCTACAACGTAGGTTACAACCACAACGAGATCAAGAGCCTCAACGACCCCAAAGCAAAGATCACAACAGGCGGTATCTCGGGCGGTACAGGCAACACCGTGCAGGCTCAGGCCGTAGGTACCCCCGCCAATGCCTTCTATCTGCTCCAGCAGGTTTACGACAACGCAGGCAACCCCATCGAAGGTGTCTTCGTTGACCAGGACGGCAACGGCGTCATCAACTCCGACGACAAGGTTGTGAAGCATTCGCCCGATCCCAAGGTGACCATGACCATGACCAACAACTTCCGTTGGAAAAACTGGGACCTCGGCATCTCGCTGCGCGCCTCCATCGGCAACTATGTCTACAACAACACTCTCGCTCAGAACAGCTCCATCAATGATGTCAACAAATATGGTCTGACCAATATTGTCAAGACTGACTTCTACTGGCAGAACAAGGCTGCAGCCAACTTCTACATGAGCGACTACTTCCTGGAGAACGCATCGTTCCTCCGCTGCGACAACATCACTCTCGGCTACACCTGGGACAACCTCCTCAAGGGCAATCTCAACCTCCGCCTCTTCGGCGCCGTGCAGAATCCCTTCGTGATTACCAAATACAGTGGTCTCGACCCCGAAGTGTTCGGCGGTATCGACAACAACGTCTACCCCCGCTCCACCACTTATTCTCTCGGTCTGGTAGCAACATTCTAATTACGGATACCGTTAACTTTCAATCTCAAATTTAAGAATGAAATCCTCAATCAACAAGATATTTACCGGGTTCCTTGGCGCAGGCCTGATGTTGACCACCTCATGCGTGGGCGACCTCGACCTTGAACCCAACGACCCCAACATCGTCCCCGGCAACGCACTCACCGAGGCCGACTACCAGAATGTGCTGGCCAAGTGCTACGGCGGTCTCGCCTACTCCGGCCAGACCGGCCCCGACGGCGACTGCGACATCAGCGGTCTCGACGGCGGTACTTCGCAGTATACCCGCGCCCTGTTCATGATGAACGAGTTCACCACCGACGAAGCTATCTGGATCCACGCCGACGTAGGTGTGATCGACCTTGTCACCAACACTTTCGGTAAGGACAACGGTAACATCTTCGGTACCTACTCGCGTCTCTACTCCCACATCGCCGTCTGCAACGACTTCATCCGTCAGGCCAAAACCAACGAGAACGTCAACGTGCAGCGCATGGTGCTCGAGGCCCGCGCCCTCCGCGCCCTCAGCTACTACTGGGTAGTCGACATCTTCGGCATGGGTTCCTTCACCCTCGACAGCGACGATCTCTTCTCATCGCCCGAGCAGAAAGACCGCACCTTCCTCTTCAAGTGGCTCGACGGTGAGCTTACCGACATCGAAGGTACCTACAAGGCAAAATATCCCAACTACAAACCTACCTACGGTTCGATCGGTCTCGACGCCGTGCAGGCTCTCCACGCCCGTCTGCTCCTCAATGCCCAGGTCTACACCAATGGCGCTGTCAACGGCTACGAACGTTGCGCCGCTATCTGCAAGGAGATCATCGACCGCCATCAGGACGGTCCCCTCGGCAACGGTCTTGCCGAGACCTACAACTACCTCTTCTGCGCCGACAATGACAAATACATGCCCGGCGGCAGCGGCGTAAACGAAATCCTCTGGGGTATCGTATACGACAAGGACTACACCCGCGCTTACGGCGGCACTCAGTTCCTCATGGCAGCTGGCTACACCAACAATGCAGTCAAGGATGACGCCGGTATCTGCAACTCCGCTGACTACGGCATCAACAACCCTTGGAAGTGTATGCACGCCACCGAGCAGTTCTCCAACGTCTTCGCTAACGACGACGCCTCTGACGCCCGCTGGGCCATGTGGCTCAAGGAACCCAACGGTTACAACAAGGCCAACACCGGTTTCGGCAAGTTCTGTGACGGATATGTAGTTGCCAAGTTCAACAATCTCTACTCTGATCCCGCAGGCCGCCAGTGGACCGACCCCGACGGTCAGTCATGGGGTCCCGGTTGGTCGGCCAAGAACGGTGGCCAGTATGCCGACGGTGTGGCCGCCCGTGCAGAGACATGGGTTGACACTGACCTCCCACTGTTCCGTCTCGCCGAGGTTTACCTCACCTACGCCGAGTGTAACATCGTAGCCGGCGTTGGCGACGCAGCTCTCGCCCTCCAGTATGTAAACAACGTGCGCAACCGCGCCGGTGTCTACGAGTGGACCGCCAATGAAATGAGAACCGCCAACATCCTTGACGAACGTCAGCGCGAACTCCACTGGGAGCTTACCCGCCGTTCCGACCTCGTGCGCCACGGTAAATATACAGGCGGCGAATACATGTGGTCTTACAAGGGCAGCCAGAGCGACATGGCCGGCCAGGCCGTTCCCGAATACATGAACGTGATGCCTATCCCCCAGCAGATCATCAACGCTCAGACTGATTTCAAACAGAATCCCGGTTACTAATCAAACAGTGACAGAACAATCTTAAAAAAGATCCAGAAATGAAAAAACTATCTATATTCTTCCTGTCGGCTCTGGCGCTGCTTGGCTTCGCAAGCTGCGAGGATGACAAGGAACCTGTCTACAGCCCTGCATCGCCCGACTCGTTCGAGCTGCTGACTCCTGCTCTGCAGAACCAGTACTATGAGCTGACCTCCAACGGCACTTTCGAGCTCACCGCAAAGAGCATGCCCGACTTCGCCCAGGGTCACCCCATCGGCCCGGTTGAGTACAAAGGCATCGTGTCGCTGACTCCCGATTTCCGTCAGACAAAGACCATTCCCGCCACCAACGCTGCAACCCGTCTGATCTTCAACGACTCCAACCTGGCCGAAGCTGTCTGCCAGCTCTCGGGTCTCACCAAAGAGGACGTAGGCTATGAGTTCCCCGAACCTGTGAAGGTCTACTTCAAGGTTTCCTGCAAGGTGACCGGTATCGAAGGCAGCGACGTTGTTTCGAGCAACTATGCCGTTCTGAATAAGATCATGCCCTACTTCGCAATTCCTTCGCCCGGCTTCATCTTCCTGGCCGGTGAGCCCGAAGGCTGGGTTGGCCCCTCGGCTGCCGCCAAGGATCACTATTGGGAATGGCGCCTTCTCGAGAAGGATGACGAAATCGGCTCGAAGGTTTACTACGGCACATTCCCGGTTGAACAAGGCAAAGCCATGTTCCGCTTCTACACCGCACTCACCGGCTGGGATCCCGACTCCTACGGTTCACAGGAAGGTGACAATCCCCTGGATTTCCCTGAGACTGACCTCGGCAAGCCCCTCAAGATGGTCAAAGGCAAGGGTTCTTACAATTTCCCCGACTGGCCCGGCGGCAACATGGCTATCAAGGTCGATATGTCCGACCCCAACAACATGACGGTAACCTGCACCGCGGCTGAATAAATTTACCGCTCCCAACACTTCGCTCTCCTCCCCGCCCGCCGGGGAGGAGACGCAGGGGCGGGAATTTCAAACAACAACTATTTTACTACGCTAACACCAATATGAAGAAAATAGCTATCTTGTCGGCACTGGCAATCTGCCTGGGACTCACCTCCTGCGACGACAATGACATCATAGGCATCCCCGAGAATGCCCAGCAGCCTGTCTTCGAGGCCAAAAACCTCACCATGGCTCCCACTGCCGAGGTTACCGGGAAGACTGTCGACCTGACCGTATACAACGACGCCAACAAGGTGATCCCCGTTGTTGACGTCACTGCAACCGACTTCCCCACTGACTACAATCTCGATTTCGTGATGCAGATCAGTAAAGACCCCTCGTTCGGCCGCTTCGCTGAAGTGGAGACCGAGATGCAGGGCAACGTGCTCACCGTCGCTCCCGACGATCTGCAGAGCGCCTACTACAGCGCCATCTCCAAAGGCAACAAGGCTAAGGACGTTTACGTGCGCTACGCCGCCTTCGCTGTAGACCCCAAAAACGATAACAATCAGATCCGCATCGGTAACCCCGACTTCTATTTCGCTCCCGGTAAGGACGGCTACCAGACCATCAACATCCTTCCCTTCCCCTCCACTCTCGTAATCGAGGATGCTTACTATCTGCTCGGCACCATCAACGACTGGTCGGTTGCCAACGCCATCAAGTTCTCGCACTCCGACGAAGACGTTTACGACGATCCCGTCTTCTCCCTCAAAGTCGACATCACACCCGATCAGGCCGCAAGCGGCTGGTGGTGGAAGATCATTCCCCAGTCCACCTATGAGACCGGCAACTGGGTTGACGCCGACAACGCTGCATTCGGTGTCGCTGTCAATGGCGACGAATCGGCCGAAGGTGCTCTCGTTGGCCGCACAGCTACCGAGGATTGCGGCGCAGGCTGCTACAAGGTAGCCGGCCCCATGCTCTTCAAGATCAACATGGAGGAGGGTTCCTACGAGATCTCTCTCGCTATCGAGAAGCTCTACACCCCCGGCGGTGCCAACGGCTGGAGCCAGGCCAACTCCGACTGCCTCTTCACCACCGACTACGTGAACTACGCAGGCTATGCCCACGTTTCCGAGTTCAAGTTCACCTCCGCTCCCAACTGGGACGGCATCAACTACGGTTTCGCTGAGGATGGCAAGCTCTCGAACGACGGCGGCGCAGGCAACATCAATGCTCCCACACCCGGTTTCTGCTTCGTTCAGGCCAACATCGCAAGCCTCACCTACTCCATCTCGGCTCCCGTGACCACCTACGGTCTGATCGGTGCTGCAACCCCCAACGGCTGGGACGCTTCGACAGCTCTCACCCCCTCGGCCAATGAAATGGTTTGGGAAGGCGACGTGGCCATGAAGGGCGGCGAATACAAGTTCCGCGCCAACGACGCATGGGACATCAACCTCGGCGGTTCGATTGACAACCTCACCCAGGATGCAGGCAACCTCATGTTCTCTGAGCCCGACGGCACCTACCACGTGGTTCTCGACCTCTCGACCTACCCTGCAAAAGCCACTTTCACCAAAAAGTGATAAGCCCCACTGAAAAGTGACACCGTTCACTGCAAAGTGATAAGCCCACTTTAAAGTGACAATCCATATACGCCCCGGCAACCACACAGGCTGCCGGGGCGTTCTCTATATATTTCCTGCGTCTGCAAACCGGTATCTTCCCTTATTAAAACGACGGTTTTTAACCTCCACACTTTTAAATTTACGGCGGCTGGAAAGCCG
>DAAN01000018.1 GCA_001701135.1 Bacteroidales bacterium H3 | reverse complement strand
GCTGGAAAGCCGCCGCCCCATAGGAAGCCCCATACGGCTTTTGTCGGGGAGCGAACCAAATGGGGGTAAGAGGGGTTGTAATAGAAAGGTTAATTACAACACTTCGTAGAATAGCAATATTTCAACTATTCAACTATACTTTAACTATTCAACTATAGACGATATGAACAGCTTACTTGATAAATTGAAAGGTGCGTTAGGAAGGCTGACAGGCAATGCTCCCCGGCTGCAGCCGGTGCCGGTGCGCGTGCGTGTGCACTGAGGGCCGGTTATTTCCCCGGATTCTCTTTTAGCCAGAGTTCGCAGGCCTGCCGCAGTTCGTCATACCATTCCTGTCCGAAATGCTCTGTGAGCGGGCCTTCGAGAAACTGATACAGGCGGATGCCTTTGCGTCGGCCGTTTTCCACTGCCGGGCGACATATCTTCCACCGGTGATAATTCACGGCGATAAAGGAGCCGTAGTCTTTAAGCCGCACGGGATAAAGTGCGCATGAGGCGGGTTTGCGCCAGGCGACTTTTCCCTGGCGATATGCCTTGTCGATGGCGCAGAGACACACGCCGTCGGGCGCGAAGGTGCAGAAAGCGCAGTTGGCGCCGTCGAGCAGCTGCGTGACCATCTCGCCGTCGGCATCGGGATATGCCACGCCGTTTTCCCTTACCTCCTCCACTGCGCGGGGGAGCATGTCGGCTTCCACGGCCGGGAGCACCTCCTCGAGTTTTTCGATTTCGTCGAGAGTGACAGGCGCGCCGGCATCACCCTCGATGCAGCATGCCCCCAGACATGCCGCGAGGTCGCAGCAGAAATATTCCTCCGCAAGGTCGAGCGATACGAGTGTGTTCTGGATCTGAAGCATCATCCGAAAGTGATTTTGTTGAGTTAATTCACAATTTTCTATGCAAAGTTACTCAACATTGCCGAAAAATCACTAATTTTGCCGTTGAAACTAAGAGTTTGTTTAATTTTGTAATATGTCATTAACATTGAAAGGCCTTGGCGTGGCCCTGGCGACTCCGTTCAATAAGGATTTATCAATAGATTTCGAGGCGTTGGGTGCTCTTGTCGACTATCAGATCGAGGGGGGTGCCGATTTCATCGTGGTGCTCGGCACCACCGGCGAGGCTGTGACCCTCACAGAGGCCGAACGCACCGAGATTACCCGCTTCGTGGCCAACCGTACAGCCCAGCGCGTGCCGCTGGTGCTCGGCATGAGCGGCAACTGCACGGCTTCGCTGATACAGACCATAGCCGACACCGATTTCACCGGCTATGACGCCATTCTCTCGGTGGTGCCATATTACAACAAGCCGTCGCAGGAGGGCATGCGCCTGCATTTCGAAGCCGTGGCGAAGGCTTCGCCCCTCCCCGTGATACTTTACAATGTGCCGGGCCGCACCGGCGCGAATCTCGATGCCGCCACCACGCTGCGGCTGGCCAACGATTTCCCCGGCAAGATTATCGGCGTGAAGGAGGCCTCGGGCCGCATGGGGCAGATCCGCGAGATACTGGAGAAGATGCCCGATGGCTTCTGTGTGTTCTCGGGCGACGACGCGCTGACGCTGCCGCTGATGGCCATGGGCGCGTGCGGTGTGATTTCCGTGATCGGCAATGCCCTGCCGCGTGAGTTCGGCCAGCTGGTGCATCTCTGCTCCGAGAACCGCTACGACGAGGCGGCTGCCTGCGACCGGCTGATCTATCCCTTCTACCGCGCGCTTTTCGCCGACGGCAATCCCTCGGGCATCAAGGCGCTGCTGGCGCTGATGAACAAAGCGCAGGATGTGGTGCGTCTGCCGCTTACCCCTGTGACCCAGCCTACCCGCGACACGCTGGCTGCTGCCCTGGCCGCCATCTCCCGCGGATAATGCGAAACCTCCGCGGATATGCGCAGTTTCCGCGGATAATGTGCAATCAGTCTTCGTAAATTGTGGGATCGGGAATGCCTGCGAGGAAAAATGCCTCGCGGCGCTCGGTGCATGTGCCGCAGCGGCCGCAATGGCGCTCGCGGCCTTTGTAGCATGAATAGGTGAGAGCATAGTCGACGCCGGCGGCCGCGCCTCGCCGGCAGATGTCGCCCTTGGAGATATTGGTGTAGGGGGCGAGGATCTCCACCCCCTCGTAGGTGCCCCGGCGCATGGCTTCCGACATGGCGTCGACGAATTCCGGACGACAGTCAGGATAGATGGCATGGTCGCCCGCATGGTTTGCGATGAGCACTTTGCGCAGCCCGCGGCTCTCGGCCAGCCCGCATGCCACGGCCAGCATGATGCCGTTGCGGAAGGGGACCACGGTCGATTTCATGTTTTCCGACGTGTAGTGCCCCTCGGGGATTGCGTCGGCGCCGCTCAGAAGCGATGACTGGAAATATTCGCCCATGAATGCGAGCGGAATCACCAGATGTTCGATGCCGAGAATGGCGCAGTTGCGGCGCGCGCATTCGATTTCACGTGCGTTATGGTTGCTGCCGTAGTCAAATGTTACGGCCAGCGCGATGCGCCGGCGCATTTCCCACATCAGGGTCACGGAGTCTATGCCTCCGCTGACCACGATCACACAGTCCTTGCCGGTGTTGTCGGAGTCGGCGGTGCTTCCGTTTGGGGTGTTTGTGCTGTTGCTATTCATTGATCTTGATGTTGTTTCGTGATTCGATGCCGAGGCCGAAGAGCGCATAGTCGTAGATGCAGGGGTCGTCGGGATTGATGGTGCGCAGCAGAGCCGTGAGCTGTTCCACCGCCCGGCGGTCGTTGGCCCGGCGGTCGAGCAGACCGAGGGCGCGGGCGGTGTTGCCCACATGCACGTCGAGAGGGATAAAGAGCTTGCTCTTGGGGATGGAGTGCCAGATGCCCATATCGACAATGCCGTCGTCGCGCACGAGCCACCGGAGCGCCATGTTGACGCGTTTCAGTGCCGTTGTGGCCATGTTAAGCGGCAACGCGCGCGAGCAGCTGACGCCGCCGTTGGCGTCGGTGCATATGCGCTGGATGCTGTCGACGAGGTGCCATGCGGGCGCTTCGGTGCCGCCAATGCCGAGCGATGAGGCCATGGCGTCGAGCGAACCGTAGCGTGCGTAGATCAGGCGCAATCCGCGCAGCAGATGTTGCAGATGGGATGCGAAGAGCGTGCGGTGGATATTCTCCTCGGGGGGGATCTGCTCGAATGCTCCCTCGGCCACAAACTGATAGGGGAGATGCTCCATGCGGTCGAGCAGCCGGTTGATGTCGCGGCAAATCATGGTGCGGTTGCCCCATGCCAGAATGGCGCTGAGCAGGGCGGCGATTTCGATGTCGCGCGGGTCGGAGAATCGGCGCGGGAATTGCACGGGGTCGTCAGCGATGAAAGCGCGCGAGTTGATGCGTGCGGCTTCGGCATTTAGCAGAGTCTCGGTTTCTCTGTTTATAGGTGTCATTGAGCCTGAGATTAGATTGGCATGCAAAATTACAAAAAAGACGGCGGTTCTGAAAACCACCGTCTTTTATATAAGTTATACGGCGGTTAGAAAACCGCCGCCCCACAAACCGCCTCCCTACAACCCACCGGTCTAAAAAAGAGGGTGTACCAAAAAATGAATTTTGATACACCCTCTTTTGTTGGGTCGATAGAGAGAATTTACTGTAGGACTTTCACCACAACGCCATTCTCGAAAATAACGATAAAATCGTTGGAGAACATCCACTGGATGCGGTTGCCGGTCTTGTTTTCGCTGCGGGGCATGCCTCCGATCATGCGCACCTCGGCAGGGTTCATCCCTTTGACCACGCGGCCCTCCTTGATTTCGGGCCAGTGGGTGATGGTGATTTTGTCGGCATTGAGGATTGCTTTCCGCATGTTGTCGACAAACCTGGAGTTGCACAGCGTGATGGAGTCGAGCAGCTCGGCATGGCGGCTGTTTGTGGCGGGTTTGAGCTTGCTGATGTCGATTTTGCGGGGCAGGATGCCTTTTTCCTTGTATTCGACAAGAATGTCGTAGGAAGTGAAGTTCATCTTGCCATCTTCAAAGGAGAACAGCGTAGGGTAGCGGAATGTCTGCGAGCCTGCGTATTCGCCTTGGCGCACCACCCGGTTTACCACGAAACTGCGGTCGTCGACGTTGAGGTCGGAGATTTCGTCGGTTTCGGGATTGATCATCCCCGGAGCGGCAATGAACGCGGCGGCAAATGCCTGCATGGCGCTGTTGCCTTTCAGGGGTAGGGATCCTTTGATCCAGATGGTTTTTTCGTCGCCGTCAGCAGCGCCGGGTAGGAATATTTTCACGCCGTCGACCTGGTCGGGCGTGTCGGCGGCCTTGGATTCGATGTATTCCACGAGAGAAACCTCGGGCTTTTTGTCTTTTTTGAACATCGGGAATCCGGCCGACGCGCCCAGCCAGGTCAGCGTCATGAGTGTGAACAATACTTTGCGGAGCATGTTCGGATGAGAGCGTTATTTAGAAAGCTACACCGAGACGGATCTCGAAGTTGCTGGTCTTGCCGCCTTCCATGCCGTAGCTGTCGAAAGCGTTGATGAAGCCGCGGACATACATGAGGTCGAGGTTGAAGCGCTGGTACCAGATGCCGGCGCCGATCTGGATGCCTACGTCGTACTTGTTGTCGAAGTCCATGTAGTCCTTCACATCGTAGGATTCTTCGCCGTCGTCAAATTTCATCGAGGTAGCGAAGTCGTAGGAAGCGTAAACGCCGAAGTGGGGATCGATCTTGATGCCGTCGGCAACGGGGAACTTGTAACCGATTGTGAAAGGAGAATATTTCACATTGTAACCGGCCATTTTGAATTTTTCTTCATCAACGCCAACAGAGCCGCCGCGTGAGTTGAGACCGAGTTCCATGCCCCAGTAGAGGTTGGAGTTGTTGAAGTAGCGGTTGAAACCGAAGTCAACGTCGAAACCGGCGCGGCTGCCGATTTTCACACCTTCGCCACCTTCGAAACCGGCCAGGTGGTTGATGTTAAGGCCTGCACGGATGATCCATTCCATGTTGGCTTTCTGCTTTACGAAAGTGCGGCTGGTGCGTACCTGAGCCTGAGCGGCTACGCACATTACCAGTGCGGTAAGGAGTAATGCAATCTTTTTCATGTTGTTGAGTTGTAAAGATTTGTATTAAAGATAAAATTGGTTGCTTATTTCGCGCCCTGATCGGCGGCTGTGATGATGTTTTCGGCGTTGTTGGTGGGGATGCCGTTGGGGTAAAGCTTCTGGAGCATGAGAATATCCTTCTCGGCCAGAGAGCGGAAATTGGTATATTTTGCGGGGAAACCTGAGATTGATACCCAGATTACGCGGTTGTCTTTGTCGTAGACTGTGGAGGTGTAGAAAGGCTCGAGCATGAGGTCGGCACCGGCCAGGGCGCATGCTTTCTGCAGTGCACGTGTCTTCACGTTTTCAAGCTCCTGGTTTGTGAGGGTGCTGAGGTCTTTTGCCATAGGGAAGTCGTAGGGGCCGTAGTCTTCGCGCTGGTTGGAGAGCATCTGCAGGTCGCAGATCTGGGGGAACACGAAGAAGTTTACTGTGGGCGAAGCTTCGCGGGCACTTGCTTCCTGAAACATTACTTCGCCAAGATTGGATTTCTTCTGCGCGTAGGCGGCGGTGCCTGCGAGCACCAGAGCAGCCAGAGCTAAAAATACTTTCTTCATTGCACTGTGCCCTCTTGTGTGTGTCGGGCGCAACTTTTTTATTATAAGGATTAAGAGGAGCGCCGGGCTATGGCGTCTCCCGGGGATCTGTTGTAGTTGCTGCAAAAGTAATATAAAATTTTTGCATTTGTTGTTTTTTTTTTTGAATTTTTAACTGTTGGCGCTGCAAAACCGGGCCGCCGGAAAAGGGATTACCGGCTGACTGCGGCAGGCGAAAAATGGCGAGAATTGAAGTAAACGGAGAGAAATCGTTATTATTAACTATTTTTAACGCCGACGCGCTTTCAATCCCCAAAAAAGATTGGTTGTTATTGAAAAAATCTTTAATTTTGCCCCGTAAAGCGTGAAAGGCTGTTGTATAGTCTTGCTTTAAAACATATTTTGTACTCAGATGAAAGTATTGAAATTTGGCGGAACATCCGTAGGTTCCGCAAAAGGAATCCTCAACCTCCGCAAAATTGTTGAGGAGCAGCAGCGGCCCACCGTGGTGGTGGTGAGCGCCTTAGGGGGCGTGACCGACATGCTGATAAAGACGGCCCGCATCGCTGCCACCCGCAGCGACGACTACAAGCCGGAGTTCAAACAGATAGAAAACCGCCATCACGGCATTATTGGCGAAGTCATTACCACGGGGCGCGACCTCTGCATGGAGCGTGTCGACGCCCTTCTCACCCAGCTGGCTTCCATATATCAGGGTGTGAGCCTTATCGGCGATCTCAGCGACAAGACTCTTGCCGCGATCGTGAGCTATGGCGAACGTCTGAGTAGCATTATCGTGAGCACACTCATCGAAGGCAGTGTGCTCCATGATTCACGCGATTTCATCAAGACCCACCGCAAGCACGGGCATCCCGAACTCGACAGCGATCTCACCCGTCAGCTGGTGCGCAGGGAGTTTGGCAACATCGGCGACGAGGCCGCCATCCATGTGGTGCCGGGATTCATCAGCGCCGATGAAATCACCGACGAAACCACCAATCTCGGCCGTGGCGGCAGCGACTACACCGCGTCGGTCATCGCCGCCGCCCTCGATGCCGAGGCGCTGGAGATCTGGACCGATGTGAACGGATTCATGACGGCCGACCCGCGTGTGATCTCCACCGCTTACACCATCCCCTCGCTGAGCTATGTGGAGGCGATGGAGCTGTGCAATTTCGGCGCTAAAGTGGTTTATCCCCCCACCATCTACCCCGTCTGCGTCAAGAATATCCCCATCCTTGTAAAGAACACTTTCAATCCCTCCGACCCCGGCACCGTGATCAGTGCCAAGCCCCGCGAGGACCGCAAGCCCATCAAAGGTATATCGAGCATCAGCGGCACTTCGCTGATCACCGTCACCGGCCTGTCGATGGTGGGTGTGATCGGCGTGAACCGCCGCATCTTCTCCGCTCTGGCCGACAACGGCATTTCGGTGTTCATGGTCAGCCAGGCATCGTCGGAGAACTCCACCTCTATCGGTGTGCGCGATCAGGATGCCGCCGAGGCCATCGCGGTGCTCGACCGGGAGTTTGCCAAAGAGATCGAGGAGGGCGCCATGTTTCCCATGCATGTGGAGAGCGGCCTTGCCACTGTCGCCATCGTGGGCGAGAACATGAAGCATTCGCCCGGCATCGCAGGCAAGCTCTTCGGCACGCTCGGACGCAGCGGCATCAGTGTCATCGCTTGCGCGCAGGGCGCCAGCGAGACCAATATTTCATTTGTGGTTCCGGGCAATTTCCTGCGCAAGTCGCTCAATGTGCTCCATGATTCATTCTTCCTGAGCGAATACAAGGAGCTTAACCTGTTTCTTTGCGGAGTGGGCACCGTTGGCGGCATGCTCATAGAGCAGCTGCGCAGCCAGCAGGAGAAGCTGATGCACACCCACCGACTGAAACTCAACGTGGTGGGCATAGCCTCGAGCCACAAGGCCTTGTTCCGCCGCGAAGGACTCGATCTGAGCAACTGGCGCGAGCAGCTCGACGCCAGCGGCGACAGCAACGTAAACCATCTGCGCGACGAAATCATCGGCATGAACATATTCAACAGCGTGTTTGTGGACTGCACCGCCAGCAAGGATGTGGCGGAGCTTTACCAGGCGCTGCTCGATCACAACATATCGGTGGTGGCGGCCAACAAGGTGGCGGCCTCAAGCCACTATTCCACCTACCGCTCGCTTAAGGACACCGCGCTGCGCCGCGGCATAAAGTATCTGTTCGAGACCAACGTAGGTGCCGGCCTCCCCATCATCGGCACCATCAACGACCTGATCTCGTCGGGCGACAAGATCCTGAAAATCGAGGCTGTGCTCAGCGGCACCCTCAACTTCATCTTCAATTCCCTGTCGGCCACAGTGCCCTTCTCCGAGACCGTGCGGCTGGCCAAAGAGCATGGCTACAGCGAGCCTGATCCCCGCATCGACCTCAGCGGACAGGATGTGGTGCGCAAACTGGTGATCCTCACCCGCGAAGCCGGCTACCGGGCCGAGCAGGAGGATGTGGAAAAGCATCTTTTCATACCCCGCGAATTTTTCGACGGCTCCATAGAGGAGTTCTGGAAGCGGTTGCCCGAACTCGACGCCGATTTCGAGGCGCGCCGCCGAGTGCTCGAGGCCGAGGGTAAGCGCTGGCGCTTCGTGGCCCGCATGGAGCATGGCAAGATGAGTGTAGGTCTCGAGGCTGTCGATTCCCGTCACCCGTTCTATGGTCTCGAAGGCTCGAACAACATCGTCATGCTCACAACCGAGCGCTACCGCGAGTTCCCGATGCTCATCCAGGGCTACGGTGCCGGAGCCGCAGTCACCGCCGCCGGCGTGTTCTCCAACATCATGTCCACGGCCAACAACTAAACAAGCTCTGAAACATCGCAATGAAACACCTCATAATCCTCGGCGACGGTATGGCCGACCACCCGGTGGCCTCGCTCGGAGGAAAAACACTTTTACAGCACGCCGACACCCCGGCATTTGACCTCCTGGCCCGGCAAGGGCGCTGCGGCCTGCTGCAGACCATTCCCGAGGGGTTCCACCCCGGCAGCGAGGTGGCCAACACCTCGATATTAGGCTACGATCTGACGCAGTCATACGAGGGTCGCGGCCCGCTCGAAGCCGCCAGCATCGGCTATGAGATGCAACCCGGCGACATGGCCATCCGCTGCAACATCGTCACTCTCGGCGATGCCGGCGAAATCGTCAGTCACCATGGCGGTCATCTCGACACTGAGCAGGGCACCATGCTGATCAATTATCTGCAGGAGCATCTTGGCAGCGAGCGGGTGCAGTTTATCCCCGGAATCCACTACAGGCATCTGCTGGTGATCCGCGGTGGTAACAAGCACATTGCCTGCGCGCCGCCCCACGACCATCCCGGCGAGCTGTGGCGCCTCCTGCTGGTGAAACCCGACGGCACCGACGAGAGCGCCGACGCGCCTTTCGAAGGGCGCATGACAGCCGCCGAAACCGCCGATCTTATCAACGATCTCATTATCCGTTCGCAGCAGTTGCTTGCGGCACATCCATTCAATGTGGAGCGGCGCAGGCGAGGCGAGGCGGAGGCCAATTCGATATGGCCCTGGAGCCCGGGCTACCGTCCGCACATGCTCACTTTGGGCGAGATGTATCCGCAGGTGAAGAGCGGCAGCGTGATCACCGCCGTGGATCTTATCCGCGGTATCGGCATCTACGCCGGGCTTAAGCCTGTGGATGTGGAGGGAGCTACCGGCCTCTCCGACACGAACTACGAGGGGAAGGCCGCCGCCGCGCTCGAGGCGTTGCGCCACGAGGATTTCGTCTTTCTCCATGTGGAGGCATCGGACGAGGCGGGCCACGACGGCAATCTCGACCTGAAGCTCAGCACCATCGAGAATCTCGACCGCCGCGTGGTCGGGCCAATTTTCGAGGAGCTTGCCCGTTGGGATGAACCGGTGCGTGTGGCGCTTCTTCCCGACCATCCCACCCCGGTGGAAATGCGAATCCACCTGGCCGAGCCTGTGCCTTTTGCCATCTACACCCCCGGGGGCGAACCCGACGCAGTGGAGCGCTTCGACGAAGCATCGTGCGCGGCCGGCGCCTACGGCACACTCCGCCTCATGGAGTTCATGCGCGAGTTCATGCGCGAATAACGAGTTCATGTGCGAATAATCAGAAACGGTTCCGCGACCTCGTTTTTTTCAGAAGCAGACCTGTCAGTATAAAAATTTTTGAAAAAGTTACTTAAGTGAAATATTACAGCACCAATCACAGCACACCCGACGTGACCCTTCAGGAGGCCGTGGTGAAGGGCCTGGCCGCCGACCGCGGTCTGTTCATGCCCGAAGAGATCCGCCCGCTCCCCAAAGAATTTTTCGACAATATCCAGAACATGACATTTCAGGATATTGCCGTGAAAGTGGCCGAGGCATTCTTCGGCGATGATATTCCCGCGGCCGACATCGAGTCGATCGTCCGCGACACTCTGTCGTTTGACGCTCCCGTGGTGCCGGTGTCGCCCGACATCTACACTCTCGAGCTGTTCCACGGCCCCACGCTGGCATTCAAGGATGTTGGCGCGCGCTTCATGGCGCGTCTGCTCCGCTATTTCATCGGACGGGAGACCGGCGGCCGCGAGGTGAATGTGCTTGTGGCCACCAGCGGCGACACCGGCTCGGCTGTCGCCAACGGTTTCCTCGGTGTCGACGGCATCCATGTCTATGTGCTCTACCCCAAGGGGAAGGTCAGCCCCATCCAGGAGTGTCAGTTCACCACCCTCGGCAAGAATATCACCGCGGTGGAGGTCGACGGCGTGTTTGACGACTGCCAGGCGCTGGTGAAAAGCGCGTTTATGGACCGTGAGCTGTGCGACCGCATGGTGCTCACATCGGCCAACTCCATCAACGTGGCCCGTTTCCTCCCCCAGGCGTTTTACTATTTCAACGCCTATGCGCGCCTGAAAGCCATGGGGCGCGCCGACCACATGGTAGTGGCCGTCCCCTCGGGCAATTTCGGCAACATCACCGCCGGACTTTTCGCATGGCGCATGGGACTCCCCGTGGAGCACTTCATCGCAGCCAACAATGCCAACGATATTTTCTATCAGTATCTGCTCACGGGTGAATACTCGCCGCGTGCGAGTGTGCAGACCATAGCCAACGCAATGGATGTGGGCGATCCCAGCAATTTCGCCCGCATCATCGATCTTTTCGGCGGGGATCACGACGCCATTGCCCGGCTGATCAGCGGCTGCACCTACACCGACGCGCAGATACGTCGGACCATGCGCGACTGCTATGAGGCCAACGGCTATACTCTCGACCCTCACGGCGCCTGCGCCTACCGTGCCCTCACCGAACAGCTTAAACCGGGTCAGACCGGTGTATTCCTCGAAACCGCCCATCCCGCCAAGTTCAAGGACACGGTGGAGGATGCAATCGGTGCCGGGGTCGCGATCCCCGCGCCCCTTGCCGCTTTCATGCAGGGCACCAAGCAGGCCGATCCCGTATCCCCCGATTTCGCCTCGTTCAAGGCTTATCTGCTCGCCCGCCAATAATATTATAATCATATATGACAGAACGGCGCTGTGTCAAAATGCTTGACACAGCGCTGTTTTATCCAGATGGGAGGGTGCTGTCAGAATGGTTCAGATGAGCCATTATGACAACCCTCATTTTTGAGTTTAGTCTTCGAGATAGAACACGATGGTGGAAACCACGCGCACATTTTTAGTGAAGGGGGTTGAGCTGGAGGTGTCATCGATAGAGAACTGACCTTGCGAGGCGGTCTTCATCTTGCCGACTTTCGAGTCGCTGTCTTTGGCGAACTGCTGGGCGGCCTCGCGGGCGTTCTTGGTGGCCTCGGCTATCATGGCGGGTTTGATGTTGTTGAGTCCGCGGAATTCATAGTTGATATAGCCGTTGGAGACGGGCACCCCCTGACGGAGCAGATCCATCTGCTTGTCGAGCAGCTGGCGCACTTTCTCTACCTTTGTGGTGGCTACGGTGATGTTGCAGGTCAGCGAATACTTATAGCGGAGATTGGGGTTGCCGTAGAGATTGGCCTGCGCATTGTAGGTGTCGGGGGGGTTCACCGAAACCTCGTCGCGCGCGATGCCGTTGGAGGTGAGGAACTTCACGATTATGTCATTGTAGCCTGAAATCTGGGTGTAGAGCGAGGCCAGGTCGTCGCCGGCCACATTATAGCTCATGGGCCAGGTGACATAGTCGGCCTGCACCTGCCGTTCGGCCAGACCGCGCACGGTCACCGTGCGGTCGCGAAACGCCATGTTGTCGATACCGGCCTTGATAAAGAGGCCCACGAAGAAAATGCCAATGGCCACAAGCCCCATCCCGGCCAGACGCATCCAGCCCGAGCGACATTCACATGCATTGTTTTCCATAATTCCTTTGTGTGAGTTGAAAAGATGTGTTGTTTATCAGTTAAGACAATCGGCGGTATAATTAGTTTAACGCTGTAGCGAAAATTCGTTAAACCGGATGGAGGGGTGGTGTGTTCTATTTGTGAAACAAAAAGCAGATTTTTTTTATGAGCAAACTGATATTGTTGCGACACGGGCAGAGCCAGTGGAATCTCGAGAACCGTTTTACCGGATGGACCGATGTGGATCTCTCGGAGCAGGGACGCCGGGAGGCCCGGCAGGCTGGCGCCCTGATCCGAAAGGCTGGGCTGGAACCTGCGTTTTTCGTCACGTCGTATCTGCGGCGCGCTATCCACACGCTCAACATAGCCGCCGCAGAGATGCATCGCGACTGGGTGCCCGTGATCAAGGACTGGCATCTCAACGAGCGGCATTATGGTGCGCTGCAGGGGCTGAACAAGGCCGATACGGCAAAAAAATATGGCGACGAACAGGTTCATATCTGGCGGCGCAGCTACGATGTGCAGCCGCCGGCGCTGACCGTCGACGATGAGCGATGGCCCGGCCATGAGGCGATGTACGACGATCTCAGCGACGACGATCTGCCGCTGACCGAATCGCTTCGCGACGCCATAGAGCGTGTGCGGCCGGCATGGGACGAGATCATTCGCCCGCGTCTGCCCCTTTACCACACTGTGCTTGTGGTGGCTCACGGCAATTCGCTGCGAGGGCTGGTGATGATGTTGCGGCATCTCTCGCCCGACGAGGTGATGAAACTTGAGATTCCCACTGGCCGTCCATGGGTGTTCACCCTCGACGACCGCCACAACCCCGTGGCCGATACATATCTCGGCTGACAGCCTTTTTTCTTTGATAATATAGATTTTCGTTGCATAATTGGATTATTATTTGTTACTTTGTGGCAAAATGCCAGCTGAAGCGTGAATCTGGCAAAATTCAGTACCTCATTACCGAAAATGTCACTTTATAGAATCACATTTGTTGCTTTCGGTGCATTGCTCTGCACCTTAGCCTCACAGGGCTCCACAATGTTGAAACCCAAGGCCGCAGTGACCGCGGCGCCCTCTGTAGATGTTTATTATCACACGCCCGAAGGGGTCACATTCGCCGGAATGGATCGCAATGGCGATTTCAACGGCGATTATGCCTATGCGCCTGTCGGAAAATGGCTCTCAACCCAGGCCGAGCTTACGCCGGAATCCACGCCTTTTGTGTGGACATATCCTGTCTCAAAAAATGAGCATGGCGTGGAAAAGACCGCCACATCGACAATGGCTAATTTCCAGTTCCGCATCAAGGAGGCCGGTCTATATTCCGCTCCTCTTCTGAAGGCCGACATGGGGACGGTCGACGCATCGTACACGCTTGCGGCCGACGGTATCAAATATGGCGAATATGGCACATGGAAGAATTTTGCTGTCAATTACAGTCCCGGACTCACTACCACTGTGGGCAATGCCAACGAACTTCTGTCGACCAACGATCCCAATGCCACAGCCTATCTCAACATGGCGATGGCCGGCAGTCTTTTCACCGATATTACTGTTTATGGTTTCGGTGAGTCGTTCTACGATTGCGGCGATTTCTATCTCGAGGCTATCAACGCTATGGTCTACAGCGAGCAGCCCCTCACCACCGCCGACATTGCCGTGAAGGTGTTCCACCGCGAGAGGACAAGTGTGGATTACAAGACCGAGATAGCAAAGCTTGCAACCGATGAGGTTGTCGCTCTCGGCGACAACCGCTACTACGTGTCGTTTCGCCCCGCCGAGCCGGTGTTTGTAACCTCCGCCATGCAGGTGGTGGTGCTTCCGGCCGAGGGGAAGGCCACACGTTTCTCTCCCATGATGCCGCTGCAGAAGCATTACCGGGCCTCCAACATGGGCACCGCATCGCTCTATGCCACGTTCAGTTTCACCGGCAAGAAGGCGCCGCTGCAGTGCATGGATTTCTTCGGCACCGAGGTGACAAACGACGATGACACCAGCGCCGGATTCCTCAACCACTGGGCCATAGGTGTGAAAGGGTCGTATGAGAAACCGCAGGCCGGTATCGGCGTTGTAACTGTCGAGGCCGATGCAGATCCCGACGCACCTGTCTACAACGTAAGCGGTGTGAAGGTGGGCACTGCCGCCGATATAGACCGCTTCCCTGCAGGTATTTACATTTCCGGGGGTAAGAAAATCATGAAACGATAAAAACCGGTATCCCCGTTATAACCGAAATATCCTATAAAACCAATCAACGTATATGAACAAAATTCTTACTCTTTCTGCGGTCGCTGCTCTTGCGCTGTCGGCCGGCGCTGCCACCCCGACGGTTAAGGCGGGTGCATGCGCTGTAAAAAGCTATGGAAGCGCGGTGACTCAGGCCACCAATGATTACGAAGTTTTCTATCCCGCCCCGGCCGGAGTGTTCTATCTGGGTCTTCCGATGAACAACAGTTCTTACGACGTGCCGGAATACGGAGTGGCACCCTGCAAAGTCGATATCACATTCAGCACCGACATTGATCTCGACTACAACGACTATGAGTGGACCTATGTCAATGCCGCCGGCAAGGAGGTTGAGGCCAGCAATGAGGACATTGTGATGAACGTGCCCGAACTCAAAGTTGTCGACGCTCCGTTCCTGTTTGCCCAGGGCTATGGCGGCCAAGGTACCTATAGCATGGCACGAGGCGGAATCCTGTTTGGTCAGGGCTACTATGAGAAATTCTATGCCACCAATCTCAATGTGGCGAAGATCAACAGTGAGTTCTTCAATGTCGCTGCGCTTGCCGTGAACTATGATGAAGCAGGCAAAAATTTCGCCGATGAATATCCGCTCAAAATCTCCGACGTGGCGATCAAGGGCTGGGGTGAGCTTTTCCGCTATGGCGGTGCTCCTTACCGCTTCGACGCCCTCCGCATGGCTCTGATATTCACAGGCGCCACTATCGAGGAGAATCAGGTCGAGGCCGACATCTATAAGTTCGAAGCCGACGGCACTCTCGGCGACAAGCTCGCCACCTATGTCAACAGCGCCATCCAGAAGTATGACACTTATCAGGGAAGTTATTGGTATTCTATCGAATTCGCGCCCGCCCAAGGGAAGGATGCACCCGTGATCAATTCCGACGTGATGGTGGTTTTCCGTCCCGTCGAGGGTGTCACCACCATCATATCGCCTACAATGGCCGGCACTCCGTCGCTTCCCGAGGCCGAACCTACCACAAGCTATGTCATCGCCGACTACACCCGCGGCGGCAACGCAGTGCAGCAAGGTTGCCTTCCCTATGTAGGCTCTCTCGAGAGCCGTGAAACTGAATATTGCAAACACTGGACCGCCAGTGGCAAAATAGTATATGTCGAAGACTCGGGCATCTCAGCCGTCGCCTCCGATTCTGACGTGACCGCCGACAAGGCCGTCTTCAATATCCACGGTGTGAAAGTATCTGACAATGGCACCGACGGCCTTCCCGCAGGCCTCTACATCACTTCCGGCAAAAAAGTCCTTGTAAAATAATCGCTCTGTTTCAGACGATTCCCGCACATAAGCCGCCTATGCCCCTCACGGAAGGGCCGCATAGGCGGCTGCTGTGTAATTGTAGTGTACAGAGAACCAACACCCAGCCGGAAGCGTTACAATGACATTAATAGGTTACTATGTCGTTTTTTTAAGTGTGACACAATTTTCGTATTTCCATATATGGTCATCCACATATCTCGGCCGGATTCTGTATCGTGGCGAAATTATGTCAAGCGAGTCAGCATAAAGTCTGTATGACGTGCCTGACAGTGTCAGGATCATATGAATCACATTGGCTGTGGAGAAAGGTTTGTCGGAAACGGAACTCAGTATTTCGGACATCACGGGATATTTTTGTCTGAACGCCTTGTTTGGATAAACTAAGAAAGGGACCTCTACGTGCAGCTCGTCGCGCCCGATGAAATCGCCGCCGTCATATACGTTCTCTCCATGGTCGGAGAAATATATAACCACGGCAGGGCGTTCGGAAACGGCAGACATTCCGATTATCCGGCTAAGTAGGGAATCTGTGAACGCTATGCTGTTGTCATATTCGGCAATTGTTCCGGCCATGTCGCGGCTTATACGGCGGTTGGAGACTGCCATCACCGAGTCGGCACTGAAATGCCTGAAAGCCGCCGGATAGCGACGCCTATATAGAGTATGTGACCCCATCAGATGTATTCCGATTAATTTGGGAATCTCGGACTGCTTCATGAACCTTTCAACATAGGGGAGCAATATGTCATCGTGTTTCTGAAGTGTAGCGTCATCTGAGCTTGTGCCGCCTGCAAAAATGGTCGTGTCGGCATTGCGGATCAATGCGATTGTGTTATTGCTCCATGTGCCGCTTTTTTCTTGATTTGATATCCATGCGGTCTTATAATCGGTGTGGCTGAATATATCAAACAAAGAGGGACTCTCGGACCACCGGGTTGCATCGTCGGAATCGGAAAGAAAAGTCAGGATTCGGTTGATGTTAAAAGCCGTTGTGGTTGAGGAGGCTATGGCATCTGTGAATATAATGAGGCTATCGCCCAGATTTTTCATGTGTGGGCTGGTGGCAAGAGGGTAACCATATATTGAGTGATGATTGCGGGATGCGGATTCGCCTATGACAAGGACAATGTCGCACAAAGCCTTGCTGTCGATAGTTTCAACGTAGGGAATCTCCCTATCGCTGTCCATAAGAGCTTTGACCTGTCTGTTTTCCTGATATGCCTGTATGCACGATTTTGCGGTTCTCGCGAAAACGGAAAAATTCATACGACCGGCTTCTGCACATGAAATTATCATAATGAAAGCCCCGAAACCGATCAAAGATATGATAGTGGTGACGACTGCAAAAACTTTAGACGGGATATAATTACAGGCCACAAACAATAAAGCTATTATTGTGATGATGACGGCACACTGAGGAGTCAAGAAGCAAGCATAAAGGTTGTGGAACAGAGTGGGAATAAATTCAACGACCTCGGAGTGATTTGTCTGTGAAAGAATCGTAAAGAGCTTGATTGTGATTCCCATCCCATATAGAAGATAACTTATGCCATTAAGGAGGCAGAGAATACAATAGATTCCAATTATTGCCACCACCCCCGTCAACAACGGCTTGCATCTGCGACTATAAAACAATGCAAGAGTAAGCAGTGTGGATTTAAAAACGCATGTAAATCCGCACAGCAGATATCTGGCGGTACGCGGTAGGTCGATAATGTCAGAATAGAAACTGTCGATACATCCAAGGATGGAAAGTAAGAACAATAAGAGCCACACTCGTAGAAAAAAAATGCTGCGCGAAAACTTAAAGAGTGATTCCAATTCAGATTGCAAATTCAACTTGTGAATACGAGGTATATACTTTAAAAAACTCCACCTTGGGAAGAATTTCAGCTCTTGCGTCATATAAGAAAGTTTTATCGGTTCAAAATTACTAAAATCTATTGGATTATCAGTTCGTGTTGAGCCGATTTCTGCCATGTATAAACTCGGTTTGAGCCTGTATTCCACGAAGAATACAGCCCTGCAAAATTTGCAAAAAACGCTCTCCTCCCCAATTTTATATCGCGCGAACCCCTCCCGTAAAGCGGCAAATGCCCCTCCGGTAAAAAAAAACGTGTCATCCCATCTAACTATTTTATCCACGAGGTGTTTTATGATTATGAGAAACGACCCGCCCCGGCAATAAGGGCGACGCAATGAAAAACATTATCAGGAATACATAAGATATTACCAACTTCAAATTAATATTATTTGTTATGATTGACCCCAATTATCGTCAGGGCGACGCTAAAAGCGATCCATTCGGACAAGACGCCATGCTCAAACAGGCTCCCGTTGAGAAAATACCTGACGGCCCTACAACGCCGCAAGTGGCTTACCAGATGGTCAAAGACGAGACTTTTGCGCAGACTCAGCCCCGCCTGAACCTCGCCACGTTCGTAACTACCTATATGGATGAGTACGCCACCAAGCTTATGAACGAGGCTATCGACATAAACTATATCGACGAGACGGAATATCCCCGCGTGGCCGTGATGTGCCAGAAGTGCATCAACATCATGGCTAATCTGTGGAACACCCCCGAACAGAATAAGTGGAAGACGGGTGCACTGGCAATCGGCTCCTCCGAGGCCTGCATGCTGGGCGGTATTGCCGCCTGGAAGCGCTGGATCGAGCGCCGCAAGAAGGCCGGCAAACCTTATGACAAGCCTAACTTCGTAATCTCCGCCGGTTACCAGGTCGTATGGGAGAAGTTTGCTACCTTGTGGAACATCGAGATGCGACAGGTGCCTCTGTCGAAGGAGCATACGACCCTCGACATCGATGCCGCCCTCAAGATGTGCGACGAGAACACAATCTGCATCGTGGCAATCCAGGGCGTTACCTGGACCGGTCTTAACGATGATGTGGAGGCCCTCGACGCCGCCATCGACAAGTACAATGCCGAGACCGGCAACGAGGTCTGCATTCATATCGATGCGGCCACCGGCGGCTTCATCCTGCCGTTCATATATCCCGACAAGAAATGGGACTTCCGTCTGAAATGGGTGCTCTCCATCAGCACCTCAGGCCATAAGTTCGGCCTCGTTTACCCGGGCCTGGGATGGGTTGTATGGAAAGACAAGCAGTACCTTCCCGCCGACATGTCGTTTACCGTTGACTATCTCGGCGCCGAAGTTACCCAGGTAGGCCTTAATTACTCCCGCCCGGCGGCGCAGATTCTCGGCCAGTACTACAACTTCATCCGCCTCGGATTCGAAGGTTACAAGAACGTGCAGTATAACTCGATGCAGATCGCGAACTACTTCCACGAGCAGATTGCCGCTTTCCCCGAGTTCGTTCCTTACTCGCCCGAGGTTCCCAATCCGATCGTAACCTGGCTGATGAAGCCCGAGGTCCAGAAAGACGCCAAGTGGACGCTCTACGACCTTCAGGACAAACTCGCCCAGCATGGATGGATGGTGCCCGCCTACGCCATGCCGGTCAACATCCAGGACATGGTTGTCATGCGAGTGCTATGCAAGCAGGGCTTCAGCCGCGACATGTGTGACGAGCTGCTCCACGACATCAAAGCCGCCGTTGCAGAGCTTAATGCTCTTGAATACCCGACCTCGACCCGCATCGCGATGGAGAAGAACGTTCCACTCGTAAGCAAGTCGTTCAATCATACAGGTAAGTAAAGCGAATCCGCGGTTCCGCGCCCCGGCGCGGGAGTGACGGAAAAAAGTCAGCGCGGCAGACGGCATATCAGGAAACGAGACCGGCCGTCTGCCGCGTTTCCTTTCAACTAAACAAATCAACTGTTGACTATGGAAAGAAAGATTACTTTCGCTCAGATCAAGCAGGCTGCCGCGGAGGCATACGCCGAGGCGAAAAATGTCAAGGGGGGTGCTAACGCCAGCTATATCCCGTATCTGGCCAATATCGACCCTGAGCTTTTCGGCCTGAGCGTGACGCTCGCCGACGGCACATCTTTCGGTTTCGGCGATACGGAATACCGCTTCGGTATCGAGTCGGTGTCGAAGGTCCCGACGGCGATTCTCGCCATGATCCAGCATACTCCAAAGGGTGTGCTCGAACGGATCGGGGCCGACGCCACCGGGCTTCCGTTCAATTCCATTTTCGCCATACTTCTGGAAAACGACCATCCGTCGACTCCGCTGGTCAACGCCGGAGCCATCTCGGCGTGCTCGTTGATCGCCCCGCAGGGCGATGCGGCCGAGAAATGGAAAGCCATCACCGGCAATATCGCTGACCTCTGCGGCTCCGCGCCGGTGCTTCTCGACGATCTTTATGAAAGCGAAACGGCTACAAATTTCAATAACCGCGCTATCTCGTGGCTCCTGAAGAATTATGGACGCATATACGACGAGGTCGACATGAGTCTCGACCTCTACACTCGCCAGTGCTCGCTCGGCATCACCTCCTCGCAGCTCGCCATAATGGGCGCGACCATCGCCAACAACGGCCTCAATCCCGTAACCGGCAAGCAGGTGTTCGACCCCGGAATCTCCCCTAAAATAACAACTATGATAGCGTCAGTAGGGTTCTACCAGAATACGGGCGACTGGCTCTACACTTCGGGGATTCCGGCCAAAACCGGGGTCGGGGGCGGCGTCATGGGCGTAATGCCCGGCCTGTTCGGCGTCGCAGCGTTCGCTCCGCCCCTCGACGAGGCGGGCAACTCAGTCAGGGCCCAGGCCGCCATCAAGCTCTTCATGGGCAAGCTCGGCCTGGGAGTGTTTGGCGGCGACAAGGTGACCATCGTCGCCGAATGACGCCGCCGGTCGGAATTCTCGCTGCGGATAGTGATGTAACAAAGTTTCAACTCAAATAATCAATGTTATGGCAAATTCTTCCGGACAAACAAAGGCGACAGTGAAGCAAGCCGCGAAAATGGGCGTTTTCACCCTAATAATCATGAACATTGTCGCGGTGGTCTCGCTCAGAGGTCTGCCGGCGGAGGCCGAATACGGCGTAAGCTCCGCGTTTTATTATATTCTCGCCGCCGTGGTGTTCCTGGTTCCTGTGTCGCTCGTGGCGGCCGAGCTGGCCGCCATGTTCCCTTATCAGCAAGGTGGCATGTTCCGGTGGGTCGGCGAGGCGTTCGGCGACAAGCTCGGATTCCTCGGCATATGGCTGCAATGGATAGAAAGTACCATCTGGTATCCTACCGTGCTGACATTCGGAGCTGTCTCCCTGGCGTTTATCGGCATGGACCACGTTTTCGACGCCCACCTGGCCGCTAACAAATATTACTCTATCATCGTGGTTCTCGCCATTTACTGGCTCGCCACCATAATCTCGCTTAAAGGCATGGGGTGGGTCGGCAAGGTATCGAAAATCGGCGGCCTTGTCGGCACGGTAATCCCCGCGGGGCTGCTTGTGGTCTGTGCGGTGATATACCTCGCGACCGGCGGCCAGTCGCAGATGGACTGGCACGGCGACTTCATCCCCGATTTCTCGAATTTCGACAATGTCGTCCTTGCCGTGTCCATCTTCCTGTTCTACGCCGGAATGGAGATGAGCGGCGTGCACGTCAGGGAAATAAAGAACCCGACGGTCAACTATCCTAAGGCGGTCATCATCGGCGCCATAGCGACTGTCGCGATTTTTATCCTCGGCACATACGCCCTCGGAGTCATCATCCCGGCGAAGGATATAAACCTCGTGCAGAGCCTTCTGGTCGGGTTCGACCGCTATTTCAGCTTCCTGCATATCGGCTGGCTGTCGCCTGTGCTCGCGATTGCGCTGGCGTTCGGCGTCCTTGCCGGCGTGCTTACCTGGGTTGCCGGTCCGTCAAAAGGTATTTTCGCAGTCGGCCTGGCGGGTTACCTGCCGAAGTTCTTCCAGAAAACCAATAAAGCAGGTGTGCAGAAGAACATTCTTTACGTCCAGGGTGGAGTAGTCACCGTACTGGCGTTCCTTATGGTGCTGATGCCATCCGTCCAGAGTTTCTACCAGATTCTCTCGCAGCTCACCTGCATCCTCTATCTGATCGCCTACCTGCTGATGTTCGCGGCGGCTATCCGTTTGCGTTACAATATGAAAGATGCCCCGCGTCCCTACCGCATCGGCAAAAAGGGCAACGGTCGCATGTGGCTTATCGGGGGTGTCGGTTTCCTCGGCTCACTGGCCGCTTTCATATTCAGCTTCTTCCCTCCGGGCCAGATTGACATGGGCTCCGGTGCGGTATGGTTCACCGTCCTGATTGCCGGAATGGTCATATTTGTAGTCCTGCCGTTCATCATCCTGAAGTTCAAGAAACCGTCGTGGAACTCGACTGGCACCGACTTCGTGCCGTTCCACTGGGATAACACTCCTGGCGCGGCACTCCTTCGCCAGAAGGCAGCCGAGGAGTTCGCGGCCGAGAACGCCGCGGTAGCGCCGGAACATGCCACCGCCCTGCTCAACCACGCCTCGTCGCTTAACAAGGGCGCGCAAGCTGACCAGGCTCCTGACAACAAAAAATAAGGTGCATCGATGAATTTAAAAATGAGCCAAATCCCGGGCTGACCCCTTGACATAGAAAAAATCAATTTTCAACTCCCGAGGTCGAATTCAAAAAATCGATAATATTGCGCCTGAAATCGATAATATTACACCTGTCGGTTGAACCCACATAACAACTGTCGGAAAGTTCTTGCCAAGCTTTCCGACAGTCGTTTTTTGAGCCCACCCGATATTCCCTTCTCTTTTCTCTGACGATCGTATGCGATAATTCGACAATTCCCTGATATATCTTTTCGTATGCCTGACAAATATCAATGAGAAAGTCAAATTTAAAATCCGTTGCAAATACATATTATATAGACTAACTTTGTATGATTATAAAATTGGTATCTAAAAATTATATAAAACCATCTTTTGGTAGCGGTGAAGGGAATAGATGCTTTTTGATTATTTCACAATTATCAATATTTCAGTATTCGTTTCCATAAATTTCTTCCCAATGCTCAAATGTACTGAAACAAAATCTCCATTCAATTCTGACTGTATTGGGATAACCCTTATTCCTCCGATGCAAATTCTTCACCAAATTATCAGTCAGGCAAATGCCATTAAAAAGGTACATAGCAGGTAGTAGAAGTTAAATTGAAGTTCATTGCAAATTTAACTCGCTGAATATCAATGAATAATATTCCTCCGTTTGTGCCTCGGCTATTTCTAATCATTGTTATCTCGACAAAGTGGTAATTTTCAAGACATTAAGTCTTATCTTTGCGACCTCGGTCGCTCAATGCTCTATGACCTTGTTTCGTTTCAAAACTCATGAAATCTTGGTCCTAAATGGCTAAAAAAACTGCATGAAAAAGATGCAATGTGCCGATTTTTTAGTAATTTTACATTTGTGGAGAAATTTATTCTCCTCAAAATTGGCAGCACAATGGACGCATATCATCCCAAACGGCGCTTCACGCTCTCTTTCGCCGGATGGAAAGTGCGAGAGTATAAATATTCTACACGAAGAAGTTGCTTATGAAAATAAAAGTTCTTATCGACAATATGCCGCATCCTGAGAAGCAGTCTCTGGAGGCGGAGCATGGCCTGAGTTTTTATATAGAGACGGGAAATGAGAAGATTATGCTGGATGTCGGTGTGTCGGAGAAGTTTATGCTCAATGCCCGTAGCTTGGGAATAGACATAGCCGACGTAGATACCCTCATTCTGTCGCACGCGCATAAGGATCATACGGGCGGACTTGCCTGCTTTCTGCAAAACAACAGCAAGGCGAAGGTTTATGTGTCGGCAAATGTCAATGGTTCAGGATACTATTCCAATCGAAGAAAAGATATGCGCGACATATCTATTGATTATGGCTTGTTGATGGCAAACAGAGAGAGGTTTGAACTGGTTGCCGGCAATATCCGGCTGTCGCCCACTGTCAGTATCATCGGCAAAATACCTGTCATTCATGGTTTGCCGAAGGCAGACCGTACATTGTTTGCCGGCGATGTGCCTGACACATTCAATCATGAAATAGCGTTGCTGATTGCAGAGGGAAATAAGACGGTCTTAATGTCGTCGTGCACACATCTTGGCCTGCTCAACACCCTGAAGGTTTGTGCTCCCGGAGAACCATCTGTCTTTTTCGGAGGCTTGCATCTTGTCGATTCTGATGATGACAACCAGTTTGAATCTGACGCCGATTATGTCTCAATGGCTGAAATGATATGTAGCCGATATCCAGAGCTGCAGATATACACGGGGCATTGCACAGGCAATAATGCGAAATGCATACTGAAATCGCTATTGCCCGGGCAATTCCATGTATTCCATACCGGGTATGAATGGGAGAGCCTTATCTGACGACTTCCACTTTCTCATGGCGGCCATTTCTGCCTTTCCATCATCAGAGATCTTTTGATTCCTCTGATTCCTCATTAAGGGATTGTTGAGTTTCCAGATATTGTGAGGGGGTCGTCCCATATACATTCTGAAAGGCGCGGTAAAAAGTGCTACGGCTGTTAAATCCTGATGCTTCTGCAATATAATCAATAGTAAAGCCCTTGTTGGCCTGCATCATCCTGACAGCATATTCGAGCCTCAGACGGTTGATATAGTCATCGAGATTCGCACTTCCGGAATATTTTTTTAGAAGCGGTACGAGAACGTTTTTACCGATTCCGGTGACTTTCAGTATCTCCTCTCGATTCAGTGTAGGATCCAGGAAAAGCTGATTCTCAACTATAACATTTTCCATTCTGAGGAAGGTCTGATATTCTTCGTTCATATCGGCATCATCTTCGGACGCTGCTTCGCCTTCCTCCGGTGTGCCCGAGGATTGTTTGGAATATGCTTTTCTTAATTCTTCTTTCTGGGCCAGGAGCTCATCTATCCTTTGGGCATCTATACGATTCCTTTTCTTAGTAATCCGGAGATTTCTGAACAATACCCACAGGATAAATAGCAGCAAAACAATAAGGGTCAGAGAACTGATTATGAGTATGGTCTTGCGTTGCGATTGTGCACGTTCTTCGGTAAGTTGCAACTCTTTTTCCTGAGAATGGAACAATGCTGCGTATTCCTGGGATTTGCTCTCTGACTCACGCCTGTAAATGCTGTCCTGAACCGTGTTGCATCTAACATTTGAAAAGGGACCCAGGCACAGCAATTGAAAAGGGACCCACCCCATGGGTAAGTTTAACCCGGACAGCGTTGATAAAACAAACCAACATCAACGCGTCCACAAAATGTTACACATGGAGGAAAAGACATCCATCATTCTGTCTCATCGCCGCGAGGGGATGAGCATCCGGGAGATAGCGCGACGCAACGGCATGAGCCGCAAGACGGTACGCAAGTATCTTCGGGAGTTCGAAAAAGAGACGGGACCCGCTCCCACATCCGGGGAGGTTGACGACTATCTTCTGACAAAACCAAAGTATGACAGCAGCGGCCGTGTCCGGCGTGTAGTGACCGAAGAGGTGCGGCGCCGGATTGACGGCTTCATAGCCCGCAACCGGGAGAATGCGGCGGCCGGGCTTCACAAGCAGCAGATGCGCAAGCTCGATATGTGGCGTCGCCTTCAGGACGATGGCATCCGCATAGCGTATTCCACGGTATGTCAGTACGTGCGTGCGCTCGAGGCCATGCCGCCGCAGACTGACAGACCCGCGAAGGCGTACATCCGCCAGAGCTATGAGCCGGGGTTCCGGTGCGAGTTCGACTGGGGAGTGGTCACCCTGTGGCTGGACGGAGTCCGCACGCGTCTGCATATGGCCGTGTTCACCCTGGACCACAGCAATATGCGCAAGGCCTATCTGTTCTCACGCGAGGATACCCTGGCTCTTATGGAAGCGCACCGCAACTGCTTCAGGGAACTGGGCGGCACTCCGCGTGTGATGGCGTACGACAACATGCGCACGGCCGTAAAGAAGTTCCTCGGACGCGACCGCGAACATACGGACGCACTGCTGCGCATGGAGGTACACTACTGTTTTACACCCCATTTCTGTAATCCGCGTTCAGGATGGGAGAAAGGGAAAGTGGAGCGTTCGGTGGAGTACATCCGCCGCCGTGCATTCTCGTTCGATGTGCGTTTTGATTCTCTGGAGGCGGCGCAGGCGCATCTGTCGGCGGTCTGTGACAGAATCAATGCCGAGGCTTCCAATATGTCGGCCGATGAGAAACGCAGCCGCACACAGGCGGACATTGCGGCGCTCCGCCCGCTGGATCACGGCGACATCGGCTGCTTCGAGCAGAGGCTCTACCGCGTGGGCAAATACTCCACGATAACCGTCGAAGGCGTGCATTACTCTGTCCCGGACCGGCTTGTGGGCTCACAGGTGGCGGTAAAGCTCTATTCCGAGCGTATCGTGGTTATGTCCGGACGCGACCGGGTGGCGGCCCATGCCCGCAGCCGACGATCCGGCGACTGGGTCATAGACCTGATGCACTATCTGGGGACATTTCTACGCAAACCGGCCGCGCTGGGACGGTCCGTGGCACTGCGGCAGGTTCATCCGTCGGTGGCGGCGCTTTACCGGGAACACTTCCGCGAGTCACCGCGCGGCTTCATTGAGCTGCTCGTGTATGCACGAGACAACAATCTGGCATACACAGACATAGTCCGCGCCGCCGCAAGCCTTGAAGCACGCGGGCTCCGGCGCATATCCGCCGAACAGATACAGGCTCAGATGATCTCGGCGCAAGGTGGCTCGCCTGCTGTGTACGATGTCCCGGCAGCCGACGTCCCGGACACACTGCAGACCGAGATAGAAAGTTCGGCAAGCCATACACTCGATATGCTTTCCTCCTTCATGGAAGCGAGCCGCGCAATGCAGGCAGACTAAATCCCCCCCAAAAAAAATAAATAAACAGTTAAAATACAGAATAGCAATGACGACCGAATCAGACATGAACAGACTGCGCGAGACAATACGCTCATGCGCCTTCGACCTCAAACTACCGCTTGTAAGGCGCGACATAGACCTGCTTATACAGCAGAGCGCCGACGAACAGTGGAGCCTGTGGCAGTTCACCGCAGAACTGCTGCGCCGCGAGAAAGACAACCGTACCGAGAACCAGCGGCGACACCGCATCAAAAACGCAGGATTCCCCCAGCTGCGGTATCTCAACGAGATGGACACCGATGCCCTTCCGCCAGAGGCCCGCAAGGCGCTCCCGACCCTGGAAACGCTCGACTTTATCAGAAACGGACGCAACCTAATTCTTTACGGCAATCCCGGCACGGGCAAGACGCATCTGGCCACGGCTCTTGGGATAGCAGCATGCAATGCCGGATACTCCGTGCTGTTCACCTCCGTGCCCAGACTGCTGACGCAGATCCGCGAGTGCCGCAACGCTCTGACACTCCGCTCTCTGGAAAACAAGTTCGAGAGATACGACATGGTCATATGTGACGAGTTCGGTTATGTATCCTGCGACAAGGCCGGCGCGGAGATGCTCTTCAATCATCTTTCCCTGCGGACTGACAAGAAGACTACCGTGGTCACCACAAATCTGGCTTTCAACCGCTGGAACGAGATCATCGATGACAAGGTCCTGGTCACCGCCATGGTCGACCGACTGACCCACAAGGCAATATTGCTCAACATGACAGGCAAGTCTTACCGCATGAAAGAGACTCAGGATATGATGAACCAACAAATTTAATTATATTTGCATTCCCATGCCGGGTGGTCCCTTTTTCAATTGCTATCCGGGTCCCTTTTCAAATGTTAGATGCATTCCATTCACCGCACATTTCATAGCCTCTTGCCTCGACCTGTCCGAAATAAATAATGACCGGTTTGATCGTCGGCTCTATGAATTATTGAGTCATAACGTGGTTCGTCTGCCACCACTTAGAAACTGTCAGGCAGACATCATTCCAAATACTAATCAGATGATTGAGGATTATTGTGTGTCGAAAGGAATAGCGAATATTCCGTCAATGGAGCAGTGTGCTATCATCAAAATAACTTCGCATGACTGGCCCGGCAATTACCGGGAACTTAAGAGTTGCATCGAAAACGCCGTCATCTGTTGCGAGGATGGAAAAATCCGTGGAACAGATCTCAAAATCACAAGAACAAACAATGGAGAAGATTTGCCGGAGGATGAGAGAGGGCAGTTAATACATCTACTCACAAAATTCAATGGCAAGAAAGTTCGTGTAATGGAGGCGATGGGAATAACCGCACCTACGCTCGACAGAAAACTCAAACTCTATTGTATCGACTATAAGCTATTCAAGCCTACGAAGAAAAAGAAGCCAATCGAGTCAAAATAGAGGAAGTTTAACATTAGAGAAACAAGCCATTCGAGAAGTTGGATGGCTCTCTTTTTGCCGTGAAAAGCGGGGTCATAGATAGGGTTTTTACGCCGACTTTATTAAAAGATGTTAAATAATCTAAAATCGAACAGCCCACCCAAATTCAGTCCGATTCAGGAGGGTAAAATTTCCGATTTTTTAGACCTTCGCTGACAATTTGCTGACAAAAATTGAATGAAAAAGAGGCTGTCTAACAAGTTTGGGCAGTCTCTTTTTATAGTTTAAGCAGGCTAAAAAATAAGGCTTTCATGCTGAAATTCAGCGCGAAAGCCTTTGTCATGTCATAGATTTTCAGTAAATTTGGGTTGC
>DAAN01000001.1 GCA_001701135.1 Bacteroidales bacterium H3 | reverse complement strand
CAGGCGGCTTTCCAGCCGCCGTAGATTTTTTATATCTTTTTCCCAATATAAGTCTGGTATTTTGGTTAAAAGCGGTCTATTCAGGGGGTCTACAGGAGGAAATAGACCATTAGTATACCGGGGTTGTGCCTCTCAGGGCGCAACCCCGCGCTATCTTTGCAACCGGAAACCATACCATGAATCTGATTTCCGATATTTTACTTACTTCGAAATTTTCCGCAAATCCGGGAAATAGAATATTTTCTTAACTTATCACTTATCACACATCTCTACATGTTCCATTCCAAAAACCGGCTTCACAGAAGCCTCATGGGTGTGCTGTGGCTGTTTGTGCTGCTGGTGGCCGCGATAGTTCCGGCACAGGCGCAGACCGTCACCGTCACCGATGAAAACGGCATTGTCTACGACATCGTCGACAAGGCAAAGATGACCGTAAAGGTGTCGGCCACCAACGCCACCCAGCTGGCATCGGCCGCCAACCCCAAGGATGTAGTCATCCCCGCCACAGTCACCGACCACTCAACCAGCGCCACCACCACCGAGCCGTGGACCGTCATCGGCATGGCCGACCGCGCTTTCCAGAAAGCGGCCGGGCTGCGCTCCATCACCATCGAGGCGCCACTGACCGAGATTACCCAATTTTCATTCAACGACTGCGCCAATCTCGAGTCGGTCACCCTGCCGGAGACCGTGAAGTCGCTGGGTCAGCATTCATTCAGCCAATGCCCTAACCTCAAATCGATCGCAGGCATCGACAATGTCATCACAATAGCGTCGTATGCGTTCTACCGCTGCTCGTCGCTGACCGATATCACACTTCCCTCCACCCTCACGCTCCTGCAGGGCGCCGCCTTTCAGGAGTGTACCTCTCTCGAAAGAATCACCATCCCGGGAAGCGTCAAGGAGCTGCAGGCAAGCACATTCCAGGATTGTACATCGCTGGCCGAAGTCATCCTCGAAGAGGGTGTGCAGATCATAGGCCAGAAAGCATTCCAGGGGTGCACCAGCCTTGTCCATCCCGCATTCCCCGCATCGCTTCAGAGATTGGATCCATACGCATTCTCCAAATGCGACAACCTCGGCACCGTCACAATCCAGCATGTCTATTACAGTAATCTGGTCTATTCCGAAGCCACCATACAGGAGATTGTGTTTCCTGAATCCGACGGCAACTCCACCCCCTATATCGGCAACAACCTTTTCGAGAAAGTGAAAGGGCTGACCGAAATCAACGTCACGGGATTCAACACACTCCCCGACGGCACATTCCTTGAATGCCCCGACCTCACCACGGTGACATTGGCCGAGGGGTTCAAGAGTGTCGGAAACTACGCTTTTCAGAAATGCCCCAAGCTGACCTCCGTCAGCATCCCCTCCACACTGGAATACATAGGTCATTATGCTTTCTCAGAGTGCCCTGAGCTTGAAGGGATCACATTCCCCGCTACCATGCGCACAATCGGCAACTACGCTTTCAACAAATGTCCCAAGCTCGACAATATCGTTCTCCCCGCAGGCGTACAGTTCGGAACCTGTGTCTTCAGTCAATGCAACCTCTCGTCAATCACCTTCCCCGAAGAGCCTATGGTCTCCATGGCCGACGATCCATTCGGCGGGCAGCCCAATATCAAATCGATGACCGTGCCCGGGTGGCTGGAGACCGTGCCCAACAAAATGTTTTACGACTGGGACGCCCTCACCTCCATCACCTTCGAGGAGGGTGTGAAGATTCTCGGATATAATCTGGCATCCTTCTGCGACAATCTCACCACCATCACTCTCCCCTCCACACTCACCACCATCACCGGTGCGACCACCTATGGCTCGAAAGGAGCATTTCAGGGATGCCCGAAACTGACCGACATACTGCTCACCGCACCCTCCGACACCAACGGCAAATTTCCCGACAGCCTCACCGAAATAGGCGCCTACGCCTTTTCCGGCTGTCCGGGCCTTACATCCATAACCCTTCCGGCCAATCTGGAGGAGATCGGCTATAACGCCTTCAGCAATTGCAGCAACCTCGAATTGCCCTCGTTCCCCGAAACCCTCAAAACCATCGGCACCGAAGCCTTCCTCCTATGTAAGAAAGATGGCACAGTCACCCTCCATGCCGACATGTCGATAGGCACCCGGGCATTCGCCCAATGCAACCCGGTGGAAATCAATCTGCCCGACGAGCCCTGCTTTTTCGGCGACGAGGTATTCTTGCAAAACACCCACATCACCCGGTTCACTTTCCCCGACTGGATGACCGAGATTCCCGGCGGATTCTGTGAAGCCTGGAACAAACTCGAGACCATCGTGCTCCCTGCGGGAGTCACCGAAATCGGAGAGAAAGCATTCCGGGGCTGTACATCGCTGCACGATGTAAACCTGCCTCCATCCATAAAGTTGCTCGACAAAAACTGTTTCGCCCAATGCGGTTCTGTAAGCCAACCCTTTGGCAGCATAACCCTCTACGAAGGCACAAAAGTGGCCGACAATGCATTTGAAAGCACTACCCTCACCGAAATCATCTTCGAAGGATGCTCCGACTTCGGCAAGAATGTGTTCAACAACGTCACCACTATCGAGAAAATCGCATTCCCGGCCTGCATGGACACCATTCCTCAGGGCTTCTGCCAGAACTGGAGAAATCTGAAAGAAGTGACCCTCCCCGAAGGCATCAAGAAGATCAGCAAGAATGTGTTTTTCGGTTGCACGGCGCTGACATCGGTAACCATCCCCGCCTCAATGGATTCCATCTGCGACAATGCCTTCACCGGTTCGGGTCTGGAAAGTATCGTATGGCCCGAGACCGGCGTCAAGGGTTTCGGCAAGAATGCGTTATCCAACTGCAAGTTCCAGAGCTTTGCCATTCCCTCCTGGCTGGCACCCGTGCCCGAAGCATTCCTGCAGAACAACTACAGTCTGAAAGAACTCACATGGGAGCCACGCCCCGCCGACGAAGATTCCGTTGTGGTCAAGCCTTATGCCTTCGAGAATCTCGGCGTGACCCGCATCACATTCCCCGAGGACAAGGATATAGTGCTGCAGCGTAATGCATTCTCGAAATGCAATCAGGCTACCGAAATCAGCTGGCCCGAAAAGAGCAAGGTGATAATCCGTGGCTGGAGCGTATTTGAACAATGTCAGAAACTCCCGTCGGTCACCATTCCCGATTATATGGAATCGCTTCCCCAATCCACGTTCAATAATTGCCGGGGTATCGTGAATATCGACCTCGGCAAGGGGTTGAAAAAGTTAGATAACTACTGTTTCAATTACAACTCCTCCCTGAAGACAATCAAGTGGAGCCCCGCTCTGGAGAGGATCGGCGGTACATGTTTCGCCTCCTCCGGTCTGGAGACCCTCGATTACCCCGCCGGCATCGGCGAGGTTCCCTTCAACTGCTTCTCAAGCAGCAAACAGCTGACGAAAGTGACACTCCCCGACGACATCGAGATGATCGGCTCCGCCGCTTTCGCCGACTGCGTCAACCTCTCGGAGATCAACTTCCCCTCCTCGCTCCGCACCATCGGCGGCAATGCTTTTATGCGCGACTCCAAACTGACTAAACTGAAGTTTAACGAAGGTCTCGAACGAATCGAAAGTGGCGCGTTCCAGTATTGTGATGGACTCACCACCGTGGCTTTCCCCCGGTCGTTGCAGTATATTGGTTCGGAGACATTCGAATATTGCCGGAATCTGGTCACCGTTACATCCGATGCGGAAGATCTCTCCATCAACGACCGCTGCTTTATGGATTGCAGTTCGCTCCAGTCGTTCATCTCCACCGGCCATGTCAACACCATAGGAAATAACGCATTCTTCAATCTCCCCGCTTTCACCGATTTCATCTGCCCCGAAGGGGATTACGTAGATCTCGTAGGCGTGGGTGCTTTCATGGACTGCCCGCAACTGAAAGCATTCCCCTATCTTGGCAAGAGCAATCTCGGTCAGAACGCATTCCGCAACTGCACCTCGCTGAAATCGCTCACCCTCCCCTATCAGGGTCTGGAGGGGATGGCCGGCAACACTGTAACCAGCAATTATATTGGTAAAGGATACCTTTTCGGCGCCACCTCTGTGCAGTCGATAGTGTACCCCGCCACCGCCCCCTACTTCCATCTCTATGGCTGCGACATCTCGGGCGCGCCCCTCGAGGCCATCTCCTACAGCTACGCCACCGATGTGGTGGAGCTTTACCAGACAGGCTCCACCTCGCAGGAACGCGGCGACCGCACCATGTTCAAATATGAGGAGAAACCCTATCCCTTCAACGGCACCACTCTCGACATAAAGGCCACACCCGAGAAATCGAGGCTGATGGTACGCCGCGGCGAGAAGTGGAAATATCTCGAGGCCGGCTACGGCCAGCTCTTCACCATCGACGAGATGAAGGAGCCGCAGTGCAACCTCACCGGCGACATCTTCTCGACTTTCGACCCCGAGATGAATGTCAACCACTACACCGTGACTCTCCGCTGGGATGTGAACCTCAGCGACCTCAACGCCAACGGCCCCACTAAGATGAAGATCTACCGCGAAGCCACCGGCGGCAACGTGCTCATCGCCGACCTGATCTTCTCCAAGCCCGAGAAGAACCCCACAACCGGCGACATCGAGGTGGATGTGACCCTCAACGGCAAACCCAACGCTTTCCAGGGCGACTTCTTCTATCTCGCCGACAAGAACAACAACATCTACCAGACGGAGTATATGGCCCAGGGAGCGAAGCTCATCTACGATCCCGTGACCGAGAAACGCAAGGAGCTGAACACCGCCACAAGATTCCTCAGCTGGTTCTGCCTTGTCGACAAGTTTGACTCGCCCGACCTCAACGATGCGGCCAAGGTGCCCTCAACCTACCGCTACCATGGCGAGATCGAGGGCTACGACTACACCGAGCTGGTCAACAACGACAACTACGAGGTAGACGAAGCCACCGGCCTGCGCTACCACACCGAGAACCGCACCCTGAAGAATGTGGTGTCGCCCTCCACCACGGTCTACACCGCCATGGCTCTCCCCTCCCCCTATTTCCAGGGCATCTACACCACCGACGACGTGAAGGCCGACACCGACTTCAGTCTCGGCGCCACCGCACGCCCGTCATCCTACATGGTGGAATACAACATGACCAATCCCGAGGTGATGAAGCACCGGTACCGCTACCGCCCTGTAAACAGCTCCTACTACACCACCGAAATGGTGCTCTCGGGTGTGGAAGTGAAAGATGTCACCGACCCCGCCAACTCCACCACCGTGGGCAAGATCAATATCGTAAACACCAGCGCAAGCCCCTCGGGCAAGGTAAACCTCATCGACAAGACCAACCCCGACAAGCGCTACCAGACGGTGGTGACCTCGCGCTCACGCGGCACTTTCGGCTCCCCCGTGGTGTCGATGCCCGACGTGCCCGCCATGTCGGCCTCCATCAGCGTCGGTTTCGCCGACCACATCAGGCAGACTCTCGACGCCGAGGAGTATGACGCCCACAACATCAACGACGAAGGGGAGCTGCTGGTGCCCTACACCGCACGCATCACCATCAACAACCTCGACGCCTCAGCCATGGGCTACACCCAGGGTGAACTCACGGCCGACGACTTTGTGATAGCCCTGCGCCGCGACCTCGGCATAGGCCCCTGGACCGCTCCCGGCGAGAACAGCGCCCGCGCCGCCTGGGACCGGTATCCCGAAACCGTGCTGCACTTCGACGGCGACATCGCCTGCGCCCACGACACCCACTGCCCCCAGTGCGCCGCAGGCGACGGCGTGGAGGCAAGCCCCGCCACCGGCACCATCACCCTGACCGACACCTACGATGTGGCCACCCGCCACGATCATTCGGTGAACTTCACCCCGCGCGTCTACATCAAGGTGCCCCGTTCGGTCAACCCCGGTCCCGACCGCTGGATGATTGCCGAAGCTCCCGTTGAGGCCACCCTCGGCAGCGTAACCGGCGTGGAGGATGTGACAGCCGACGGCGCCGCCGGCACCGGTTTCGACCCCTCGCAGGTGCGCTGGTACGACCTGCGCGGTGTGGAGGTGAAAGATCCGCAGCCCGGCACGCTCTATCTGCGCGTTACCCCCGCCGGCACCTCCAAGACAGTCTACACGCTGTAATCCGGAGCATCCGCCAATCACAAGCATTCTCATTGTAATTAGTAAATATACCTTATGTAAGTCAACTAAGAGCTTGTTTAATAATAAATGTTCCTGAATTAAAGATAAGTGAATATTTGCCGCGCCCCCGCACGTTGAGTGTAGGTGCGCGGTTTTTTATGCCCTTTCCGCTCCGGCGGGGGCACTTTTAGGATAATTTATTTTTAAACTTTTACTTATCGGCGGATTTTTCGTAATTTTGCATCCAAATTGTTGAAACGCCCGATATTATGCAGAACGACAACAAGGCCCTTATCGACGAAATCCGCCGGCTCAAAGCCGAGCGCGACGCCGCCATCATGGCCCATTACTATACCGACGGCGAGATCCAGGACATAGCCGACGTGGTCGGCGACTCACTCGCCCTGGCGCAGAAAGCCCGCACGCTCCCCAACCGCGTGATTGTGCTCTGCGGCGTGCACTTCATGGGCGAGACCGCCAAAATCCTCTGCCCCGACAAGACGGTGCTGGTGCCCGACATCGAGGCCGGATGCTCGCTGGCCGACAGCTGCCCCGCCCCCGAGTTCGAGGCTTTCGTCAAGGCTCATCCGGGCCACACGGTGGTAAGCTATGTCAACACCTCGGCCGCCGTGAAGGCGCTGACCGATGTGGTGGTGACATCGTCCAACGCCCGGCAGATCGTGGAGGCGCTCCCTCCCGACGAAAAGATCATCTTCGGTCCCGACCGCAATCTCGGCAACTACATCAACTCGGAGACGGGCCGGAAGATGCTGCTCTGGGACGGTGCGTGCCATGTGCATGAACAGTTCTCGCTCGACGCCATCATCCGCCTCAAACGGGAGCACCCCGAGGCCAAGCTGCTCGTCCACCCCGAGTGCAAGAAGGCCGTGACGCTGCTGGCCGACCATGTGGGGAGCACCGCCTCGCTGCTGAAATATGCCCAGGAAAGCCCCGCACGCGAGTTTATCGTGGCCACCGAGAGCGGCATCCTGCACAAGATGCGCCAGAGCTGCCCCGACAAGACATTCATCGCCGCGCCCCCCGAGCAAGCCGGATGCGCCTGCAACAACTGCAGCTACATGAAGCTCAACACCCTGGAGAAGCTGCGCGACTGTCTGCGCGACCTCTCGCCCGAGATTCATGTCGACGAGGAGGTGGCCGCCCGCGCCATCCGCCCCATAGAGCGCATGCTCGCCATGAGCAAATAACAGGCCTCTAAACCCTCAACCGCAGGCTTTTAAACCTTAAACCGCAGGCTTTTAAACCTTAAACCCTCAACTTTAAACCAACACCCCATCATGGAGTACAATCATAAAGAGATAGAATCGCGCTGGCAGCGCTTCTGGAAAGACAACAAGGTATACCACACCGACATCGACCCCGAAAGGCCGAAATTTTATGTCCTCGACATGTTTCCCTATCCCTCGGGAGCGGGCCTGCATGTGGGTCACCCCTTAGGCTACATCGCCAGCGACATTTTCGCGCGCTACAAACGCCTCAACGGCTTCAATGTGCTCCACCCCATGGGCTATGACGCCTATGGCCTCCCCGCCGAGCAGTATGCCATCCAGACCGGCCAGCACCCCGAGAAAACCACCTCGGAGAATATCGCACGCTACCACTCGCAGCTCGACCGCATCGGTTTCTGCTACGACTGGGACCGCGAGATCCGCACATGCGACCCCGGCTATTACCACTGGACGCAGTGGGCTTTCACCGAGATGTTCAACCACTACTACGATACGGCTGCCGGCAAGGCGCTCCCCGTGGCCGACCTGGTGAAGCATTTCGAGGAGCATGGCTCCGAGGGGATCCACGCCGCCCAGACCCGCCCGCTGCACTTCACCGCCGCGGAGTGGAAGGCCATGGACGAGAAGCAGCGCAGCGACACTCTGATGAACTACCGCATTGCCTATCTGGGCAACACCATGGTGAACTGGTGCCCCAAACTCGGCACCGTGCTCGCCAACGACGAGGTGTCGGAAGGCGTGTCGATCCGCGGCGGCTACCCCGTGGAGCAGAAACTGATGTACCAGTGGTGTCTGCGCGTGAGCGCCTACGCCCAGCGCCTGCTCGACGGTCTGGACCGTCTGGAATGGTCCGACTCCATCAAGGAGACGCAGCGCAACTGGATCGGGCGCTCGGAGGGCGCCGAGCTGCAGTTCAAGGTGGCCGGCACCGACGTTGCGATGACGGTGTTCACCACCCGCGCCGACACGGTGTTTGGCGTCACTTTCATGGTGCTCGCTCCCGAGAGCAAATATGTCGACATGATCACCACGCCGGAGCAGAAAGCCGCCGTGGAGGCTTATCGCGACGAAATCAAGCATAAGACCGAACGCGAGCGCATCGCCGACCGCAAGGTGTCGGGCGTGTTTACCGGCGCCTATGCCGTGAACCCCCTCACCGGCAAGGAGATTCCCGTGTGGGTCAGCGACTATGTGCTGGCCGGTTACGGCACTGGCGCCATCATGGCCGTGCCCGCCCACGACTCGCGCGACTACGCCTTCGCCCGCAAGTTCGACCTCCCCATCGTTCCCCTGATCGAGGGCGCCGACGTCTCCGAGGAGAGTTTCGACGCCAAGGAGGGCCGCATGATCAACTCTGCATCGGACCGCCTCGACCTCAACGGCCTCACCGTGAAGGAGGCTATCGCCAAAACAAAGAAATTCATCGAAGCCGAGGGGCTGGGCCGCGTGAAGGTGAACTACCGCCTGCGCGACGCCATCTTCTCGCGTCAGCGCTATTGGGGCGAGCCTTTCCCGGTATATTACAAGGACGGGGTGCCCCACATGCTCCCCGCCGACTCCCTGCCGCTGCTGCTGCCCGAAATCGACAAGTATCTCCCCACCGAGACGGGCGAGCCGCCCCTGGGCCGCGCCAAAAACTGGTGCACCCCCGAGGGGTATCCCCTGGAGCTGAACACCATGCCCGGTTTCGCAGGCTCGTCGGCCTACTATCTGCGCTACATGGATCCGCACAACGGCAATGAGCTGGTGTCGCCCGAGGCCAACGGCTACTGGCAGCAGGTGGACCTCTACGTGGGTGGCACCGAGCATGCCACCGGCCACCTGATCTATTCCCGTTTCTGGAACAAATTCCTTTACGACCTGGGCAAGGTGGTCTGCGACGAGCCTTTCCGCAAGCTCGTCAACCAGGGCATGATCCAGGGCCGCTCCAACTTCGTCTACCGCATCAAGGACACCAACACCTTCGTCACCCTGCAGAAGAAGGATGAATACGACACCACCCCCATCCATGTCGACGTGAACATCGTCAGCAACGACCGCCTCGACCTCGACGCTTTCCGCCGCTGGCGTCCCGACTATGCCGACGCGGAATTCATCCTCGACGACAGTGGCGAGTATGTGTGCGGCTGGGCCGTGGAGAAGATGTCCAAGTCGATGTTCAATGTGGTCAACCCCGACGACATCATCGAACGCTACGGCGCCGACACGCTGCGCCTCTACGAGATGTTCCTCGGCCCCGTGGAGCAGTCGAAACCGTGGGACACCAACGGCATCGACGGCGTGAACCGCTTCCTGCGCAAGTTCTGGGGTCTCTTCTGGAAAGGTGATCAGTGGCTCGTCACCGACGAAAAGGCATCGGCCGAAGCGCTCAAGGCCGTCCACACCCTCATCAAGAAGGTTACAGGTGACATCGAGAACTTCTCCTACAATACATCGGTGGCAGCTTTCATGATCTGCATCAACGACCTGGCGAAACTCAACTGCCACAGCGCCGAGGCGCTCGCACCCATCGTGGTGCTCCTCGCCCCCTTCGCACCCCACATGGCAGAACAGCTCTGGCATGACCTGGCTGCCCACAATCAGCTCGCCGCCGCCGGAGATTCCGCCGCCGGGGAGACCGCCTGCGGGGATAACGCCTGTGCAGAATCCACCGGAGAGACTTCATTCAGCGGCAGCGTGTGCGATGCGCCGTGGCCGGCATGGAACGAGGAATACCTCAAGGAATCGCAGGTGAAAATGCCCGTGAGCTTCAACGGCAAGACCCGTTTCATGCTCTCCGTGGCGCCCGGCCTCCCCGCCGACGAGGTAGAGAAACTGGCTCTCGGCGCACCCGAGGCCGCCAAATGGCTCGAGGGCAAAACCCTCCGCAAAGTCATCGTCGTCCCCAACAAAATCGTCAACATCGTCCTCGCCTGACCCCGACTGAAACCCTAATTTTCTACGGCGGCTGAAGATAGTGATTTTTACGGCGGCTGGAAAGCCGC
>DAAN01000009.1 GCA_001701135.1 Bacteroidales bacterium H3 | reverse complement strand
TGGCTGCTGCCGCCGCCGTCACCGGCGTCATCTCCGACCCTCGCGAAATGATGTAAACCTCTATCCGACAATGAAAGAAAAGTTTTCCACAATAATATCGAGCTGTGTGCCGATGCCGATTGAGAATATCGACACCGACCAGATTATTCCCGCCAGATTTCTGAAAGCTACATCCCGCGAGGGGTTCGGCGACAATCTTTTCCGGGACTGGCGTTTCGACAAGGATGGCAACCGCATAGAATCGTGTGTGCTCAATGATCCGAAATATTCGGGTTGCGTGCTCGTGGCCGGCAAAAATTTCGGCTCGGGATCTTCCCGCGAACATGCCGCCTGGGCTATTCACGACTATGGTTTCAGAGTGGTAATCTCGAGCTTTTTCGCCGATATCCACAAGCAGAACGAACTTAACTGCTTTGTGCTCCCCGTGACGGTGTCGGAGGAATTCCTGGCCGAGCTGTTTGCATCGATCGATGCCGACCCCCGCGCACAGGTGAAGGTGGATCTGCCCTCGCAGACAGTGACTAATCTTGCCACAGGCCGCACCGAAACTTTCGACATCAACCCGTATAAGAAACTATGTCTCTCCCAGGGACTCGACGATGTGGAGTATCTCCTCTCCAAAAAGCCTGAAATCGAGCAATTTGAGGCTTCCCGCGAATTCTAAACTTCCCGCGAATTCTTAACGATACCTATATAATATGGATTTCAAAATTGCAGTGCTCCCCGGCGACGGCATCGGTCCCGAGATTTCTCGGGTGGGTGTAGACGTTATGGCTGAGGTGTGCGAAAAATTCGGACATAAAGTCGAGTTCCGCAACGCTCTTGTGGGCGCATCGGCTATCGACGCCGTGGGCGATCCATTCCCTCAGGATACTTTCGACACATGTCTGTGGGCCGATGCCGTGCTTTTCTCGGCAGTAGGCGACCCCAAGTTCGACAATAATCCCAACGCAAAGGTACGTCCCGAGCAGGGACTTCTCGCCATGCGCAAGAAGCTCGGCCTTTTTGCCAATATCCGCCCGGTAGAGACATTCGACTGCCTGCTCCATCTATCTCCCCTGCGTAAGGAAATTGTGGAGGGAGCCGATTTTGTCTGCATCCGCGAACTCACGGGCGGTATGTACTTCGGCGAAAAGAAAGAGGGCGACGATTACGCTTACGACACCAATGCTTATTCCCGTCAGGAGGTTGAGCGCATACTGCGAGTGGCATATGACTACGCCATGCGCCGTCGCAAGCATCTCACCGTTGTCGACAAGGCCAATGTGCTCGCGTCTTCCCGTCTCTGGCGCAAGGTCGCTCAGGAAATCATGAAGGAGTATCCCGAGGTGGAAACAGATTTCATGTATGTCGACAATGCCGCCATGCGCATGATCCAGGATCCCCGCTTCTTCGATGTGATGGTTACAGAAAATACATTCGGCGATATCCTCACCGACGAAGGCTCTGTAATATCCGGTTCAATGGGCCTGCTCCCGTCGGCGTCGACCGGCGAGAAAACACCTGTCTTCGAACCGATCCACGGTTCCTGGCCTCAGGCCAAAGGGCAGAACATCGCCAACCCTCTTGCCCAGGTGCTGTCAGTGGCCATGCTCTTTGAATATTTCAACCTCATGAAGGAGGGCAAACTGGTCCGCGAAGCCGTAGCTGCCTCCCTTTCAGCCAATGTGCGCACACCGGAAATACAGGTGCCCGGCGGCGCCCGCTACGGCACCAAAGAAGTAGGCGCCTGGCTTGTGGACTATATCCGCAAAAACTGACATACGGTGCCGACCAAACGAAACACAATAATCGCGATTGCCAAAGGCATCGCGATTATTTTAGTTGTTGCGGGTCACGCCGAAGGTCCGGAGTGGCTCACCAACTTTATCTACGAATTCCACATGCCGCTGTTCTTTATGGCGGCAGGTTTTTTCTTCAACCGGAAATATCTGTCTGATCCGTGGCCTTTTATCGCCCGGCGTTTCAAAGGGTTGTATCTGCCTTTTCTGAGATGGTCGGTGCTGTTTCTGCTGCTCCATAACGTATGGTTTCATATCGGTGTGCTGAACGAGACCTACGGAAACTGGACCGGAGGTGTCACACACCCCTACACATTGAAACAGGGGGTAGGACGTCTGTTGACCATTGTGACTCAGATGGCGGGCTACGATGAATTCATAGCCGGTGCTTTCTGGTTTTTCCGCGGGTTGCTGGTGGCGAGCATAGTGTTTCTGCTGCTTTACAAGCTGGTGGATTCGCATACACGTCTGAAACCGATGGCAGGTGTGGGGGCGGTGTGTCTGCTCATACTTGCGATACTGGCTGTCAGGATTAATTTCCATCTGAAAATCAACGCTCTGGCGGGAGGTGGCTGGCGCGACATGTGGGGAGTGTTTTTCTTTGGCGCCGGGTATCTTTTCCAACAGTTCGGACAGCAGGCTGGTCGCCGCCGGTGGGTCGCTCTCCTATGCATGGTGTTCCTTTGCTGGGGTGCCACACAGCATTTTTGCGGAATGTATAACGGCGGAAAATTTCTTGATCTGCTTACACTCCCGCTGACCGGTATCGGCGGTTTTCTTCTGGTGTATTACATTTCAAGCCGGATAGACAGCCGCGAGGGACGTCTGCGCGACGCGCTGATATATCTTGGCGAGAACACTCTTTATATATTCATACTGCATATCCTGGCATACAAGCCGGTGAGCCTGCTTAAAATCGCATGGTACGGTCTGGATCCGCAGCAGATGGGCTGCCACATGGTGATACACGACATGCGCCCCGACTGGTTCTGGATTCCGTATACCATAGCCGGGGTGCTGTTGCCGGTGTGTGCGCTCGAACTGGCGCGCCTGATGCGCCGGTCAGGAAAGCGAATACATCAGCGAATCCGTGATAAGAGGAATGAGGCCGGCGCTGATGCCGAGGCGTATGAGAGCGGGAGTATCGGCTTTCATATCGGAGAGAAAACTCTCGATTGAGGCTTTGGACACAGTGCCGTCGGATGCCGAGCTTCCGTCGGGACGAGGCCGGGAGAGAATGCTCAGACGATAGAAGTTTGATGCCTCCTCGAAGTGTCCGGTGACAAGATTGAGATGTCCGAGATTGAGATAATCCTCGGGCTGAGGATCGAAATCCGTTATGATTTTCTCGTAGTAGCGACGGCTCTGGTCAAACTGCCGGTCCATGAGCAGGCTCCATGCCAGCGGCCTGAGTGCTTTTCCCGATTTCTCGTCGAGGTAGAAAGCTTTGTAGAAAGCCTTGACAGCCTCGGGATAATGACCCAAGGCAAGATGCGCACGTCCCATGGCAAGCGCGTTGGATGGTTTGTCGGGACGCAGTTCCTCAAGTCGTTCGTATGCCACAAGTGCCGACGAATATTCGCCAAGCATGGCGTAACAGCGTGCCAGACGTGCGATGGTCCATGCACTGCGGTTGTCGAGCATGTCGGCTTTCTCGAAATAATCAAGGGCGCCACGTGTGTCGCCCGTTTTCATAAGCGCATGACCCATTTTCTGGTAAATCTGTGCCGACGGACCGCCCAATTCCTCAACGATGCGGAAAACTTCCACGGCCTCGGTCATGTAGCCGTGCGAGAAATAGAATTCGGCAATGACCGACAGCACTTCGGGATCGCGCACATCGTCGCTTAGGGCCGGCACAGTGGCCAGATTCAGGGGCGCAGAGAAAGGGTTGGGAAATTCCCCCTTGCGACGGAAAAGGCGGAAGAAACGATAGAGATTCTGCACCTGACGGCGGATCGTCTCGCGCCGGTTGTCGGTGGAGAGATCGAGCGTGGCGGCTTTCATCTCGTTGAACTGATCGGCCTGCTGATTGATCTGTCGGAGAACAAGGTCGCGCTGCGATGCGGGAACGCTGCCGAGCGAAAGCAGCAGGGAATATTTATCGCTGTCGCACAGGAATTTTAGATCTTCAAATGTCTCGGCTAATTTTCTGAGACCTGTGCGCCCCGGAATATCGGCAAATTCGCTCCGCTCGCAATGGAAGGGAAGAAACCAGTTGGAAATCTCGTTGAAAAAGGGAAATTGTTTCAGATGGGCAAAAGTGGCCATCATCACGTCGCCACCCTCCTCCTGAATCTCGCTCATCTCTTTGAGCCGGTCGGCGATACCCGATTTCTCGAGCATTTCGTGCCATTCGGGGTTCTCCTCCATCTCTTCGGGCGTAAGGGCGTTAAGCTCGGATGGTGAAAATTTCCGTTCTATCTCAGGTTTCAGCTTCATCATGCCGGGCACAATCTCGTCGCGGATTTTAGCCGAGATGCGCTCGGTGTCGCGAGTGCGGGTCAGCTCCATATATGCGGCACGCAAATCTGCCTTCCATTGCGGCAGTTCGCGCACGGCTGCGAGCCGGTCGGCCATACGTGAGGGCAACCGGCGCCGGCGCCAGCGATGCAGCAGTATCAGCAGACCGATTAGAGCCACGGCCGACACTTCTCCGCTGCCGTTGGTGTAAAGGTCGCAGAGCAGTTCCATGCGCCGCGGATCGAAAAATTCCAGTCCCCCCATCAGCAGCGCCCAACTGAGCAGCGCGGTGACGTGTTGAGGCAGATATTGCTGAGATATGGCGTCGGAGAGCGCTTCTGCATCGGCGCGCGAAAACGGAAAGGTCACCCAGACAAGGGCAAACAGTTTGCGTTCAAGCGATTCGCGGAACGTGGCAGCCGACATATACGTGTTTGTGTGCGCGCCCGAGGCGGCAATGTCGAGAAGCGATCCTGCCGAACATTCGCGACGATATGCCGCAAGCGTGGCAGCAATCGTTTCGGATGGCTGTCCTTGCTGGTAGCGGAGCGTATTATAATATAATGTGGAGGTGTCGCGAGATTCGTTATTGCGTTCAAGAAGGTCAGTGACGGTGAGTATGGTCTCTCCGATGTCGGCGGTCATGGCATCACGCGCCGGATCTTCCGCGCCCGAAACAGCATATGACAGCAACCGGCGGTATGATTCCTCGGCATTAAGCAGGCGGTCGGATGCCTCCCATGCCATCTGCCCTTCCGACAGCGACCGTGTGAGCTGGAAAGCCTGTCGCAGACGGCCGAGTTCCACGCAGTTATATATTTTTTGCTTTATTTCAGAGAAGATTTCTTTTTTCATCCTGTGGGGGGTGATTGTAAAGTCGCTGGTACTTAGGTTTGCAAATATAACAATCATCAGAGCAAACATCTTGCCAAAATTATATAAAAAAGCCACAGGCTGCCGGAAAAATTTTTAGAAAAATTATTGCAGAATTCAATCGGAATTTGTTATATTTGCAGTGGAGACAGTTAAAAACAGCGAAACTGCTTAAAAACTGTTTTTTAAATCTGCTATAAAACACAAATATTACAGCAAGAACCTTAAGTGAACCCTAATTAATATTTTACCATGGATATTAATAAAATCATGAACGCCCTGGAAGCCAAGCATCCGGGCGAGAAGGAATATCTCCAGGCTGTCCGCGAGGTGCTCCTCTCAGTAGTCGATGTCTATAACCAGCACCCTGAATTCGAGCGCAATAAAATCATCGAGCGCATGGTCGAACCTGACAAGATCGTCACTTTCCGTGTGACATGGATCGACGACAAAGGCGAGGTGCAGAACAACATAGGCTATCGCGTGCAGTTCAACAATGCCATCGGTCCCTACAAGGGCGGTATCCGTTTCCATGCTTCCGTCAATCTCTCGATTCTGAAATTCCTCGGTTTCGAGCAGACTTTCAAGAATGCCCTGACCACACTCCCCATGGGTGGTGCCAAGGGTGGCAGCGATTTCTCGCCCCGCGGCAAGAGCGACCGCGAAATCATGCGTTTCTGCCAGGCCTTCATCTTGGGACTGTGGAAAAATCTCGGTCCCGACCGCGACGTGCCCGCCGGCGATATCGGTGTAGGCGGCCGTGAGGTTGGATATATGTACGGCATGTACAAGAAACTTGTCGACGAACACACCGGCACATTCACCGGCAAAGGTTTTGACTTCGGCGGCTCGCGTCTGCGTCCCGAAGCCACCGGTTTCGGCGCCCTCTACTTCGTGCAGAACATGCTCGCACTGAAAAATGAAGACCTGAAGGGCAAGACAGTGGCCATTTCGGGCTTCGGCAACGTGGCCTGGGGTGCGGCCTCGAAGGCTACCGAGTTAGGCGCCAAGGTGGTGACTATCTCAGGTCCCGACGGCTATGTCTACGATCCCGACGGCATCAGCGGCGAAAAGATCGATTATATGCTCGAACTCCGCGCATCAGGCAATGACATCGTCGCTCCCTATGTTGAAAAATTCCCCGGCGCCACTTTCTATGAAGGTCGCCGTCCCTGGGAACGCAAAGTCGACATCTGCCTTCCCTGCGCCACTCAGAATGAGGTCAGCGGCGAGGATGCCCGTCAGATTGTTGCCAACGGCGTGAAACTCGTGGCCGAAGTCTCCAACATGGGCTGTACCCCCGAAGCGATCGACTGCTTCATCGAAAACCGCATCAATTACGCTCCCGGCAAGGCTGTCAACGCCGGCGGTGTCGCCTGCTCAGGTCTGGAAATGACCCAGGATGCCGAGCATCTGCAGTGGACCGCTGCCGAAGTCGACGCCAAACTCCATCAGATCATGGCTGAGATTCACGCGCAGTGCCAGCAGTATGGCATGCAGCCCGACGGCTATCTCAACTACATGAAGGGCGCCAATATCGCCGGTTTCATGAAGGTGGCCAACGCCATGATGCAGCAGGGAGTAATCTGATCTGTAAATAGCTTACCGGATATTTCATTTACTGATTCTTACATCTTGTCAAAGTGATATAACTTGAAATGACAGCCGCGCCGGTTTCGATGATGAAACCGACGCGGCTATTTGTTTTTGCAGAGATAATTGTGTAACTTTGTCATCGATACTGTCGATTAAAATCACATTCCTTACACTTAAACAAGTTGGACTCTAAACAATTCCTCGGCATACTGGCCAGGCGCCTCCAGATTGAGGAAGCCACCGCGCAGCAGCTCCTCGGCGGTTTTATTGCCGTGATAGAGGAGGAGTGCCGCAACCTCAACCGTGTGGCACTGCCTATGCTCGGTTCTTTTCAGGGCGTTAAACGCGAAGAAAAAGTGGTGCGTGACCTTTCGTCGGGTCGCAATCTGCTGCTGCCTCCTGCAATAGAGATAGAATTCGTTCCGGGTGGGCGACTCAAAAATGGCATTGCGGAGGGGCCTGAAAAATGACCAGAAGAATCATAACCACTAACGACATTGCCGCGCTGATGCAGAAGCGTGTGCAATGCGGCGACAAGATCGCGGGAAGTTTCCTTCATGAACTTTCTCAGGTTGTAGCCCTGGCGCTGGCCACCGACGGCTATCTTAATATTGACGGTCTGGGCGTGTTCCGTGCCACCACCGATGTTGATGGCAAGCCCAATGTGGAGTTTGCGCCAGCAGAATCGCTCGCAACGTCGGTCAACGCACAGTTCTCGATCTTTGAGCCGGTTGAACTGGCCGATGATGTCACGGAAAAGACTCTTGAAGAGGCGCCGGTGCCCGAGCCTGTATCCATGCCCCAGCCGGAAATTGCAGCTGAAAAAGTTGATAAAGAAGAACCGGAGACGGAACAGAAACCGGAGCCGGAACCGGAGCCGGAGCCGGAACCGGAGCCGGAACCGGAATCTGAACCTGAACATGAGTTTGAGCCGGAACAGAAGCCGGAGCAGAAACCTGAGGTTCAACCGACCGCGAAAAAGCTCCCGACGGTCAATGAGGCTCTCGGCGCACGCACAATCAGAATAGAGATACCTCCCACAATCAAATTTGAGACTCCGGCCGATCCGCTTCCGGTGCGGGTGGAGCAACGCGAGCCTATGCCTGTGCGGGTGGAGCACGATCAGCCTGCACCGTCTGTTGCGGAAGGCCACTCCAATCTCACGCTCATTTTCGCCGCCGTAGCAGCGCTGCTGCTTGGCGTGATTATTGGTCTTACGGTTGGCTATGGCCTTTGGCACACCCCTTCTGTATCTGAAATCCCGGGCGCAATGAATACCGTGGGAGCAGATCAAACTGCAGCGGCAGCAGACAACGCCACAGCCGCTGATACTGTGGAGATTGTTACTATCGACGCCGAAAAGGTAGAGGTGAATGCCGCAACCGCCGATTCTATCGCAGCCGCCCGTGAGGCTGCCCTTAGAGTCTCATCAACTGCCGTTGTTACCGACACGGTGCGTGCCGGTAATTTCCTCACAAAGATGGCTCGCCGCCATTATGGCGATTCAAAATTCTGGATATACATTTATCTGGAGAACAAGGATAAAATCGCCGACCCCGACAACCTTCCCGACGGACTTGTGGTGACTGTGCCCCCGGCTGCAAAATATGGCATCGATGCATCCGACAAGGAATCCGTGCGCAAGGCCGAACAGCTCGCGTGGACCACATCCCAACCTTAAATCGAAGTTAGGTATTAACGGCCTGCGCAGCAAAAAAATTAAAAATGATTAAATCTTAAAAATGATAAACACTCCATAGATAATTTTAACACATCATTTTAACGATTGAATCATTTATTCTTTACTTTTGCGGTGTTATAGCATTAAATGAATATCTAAAAACACAACTATAAATACTTATGAGTGATACGGTAAATATCAGAGAGCTCAACGACCTCGTGGCCAGCAAAAACAGTTTTGTAAGCCTCGTGACGCAGGGAATGGACCAGACCATCGTGGGTCAGAAACATCTTGTGGAGTCGCTTCTCATTGCTCTGCTGTCTAATGGCCACGTGCTCCTCGAAGGTGTTCCCGGTCTTGCCAAGACCCTCGCTATCAAAACTCTCGCACAGCTTATCGACGCCAAGTACAGCCGCATACAGTTTACCCCCGACCTTCTTCCCGCCGACGTTTCCGGCACCATGGTCTACAGTGTCAAGAACGAGCAGTTCCAGGTGAAGAAAGGCCCCATATTTGCCAACTTCGTCCTCGCCGACGAAATCAACCGTGCTCCCGCCAAGGTGCAGGCCGCTCTGCTCGAAGCCATGCAGGAGCGTCAGGTCACCATCGGCGACCACACATTCCCCCTCGACGAGCCTTTCCTGGTGATGGCTACCCAGAACCCTATTGAGCAGGAGGGCACATATCCTCTGCCCGAAGCTCAGGTCGACCGTTTCCTGCTTAAGGTGGTCATCGGTTATCCCACCCGCGAAGAGGAGAAACTCATCATCCGCCAGAATCTTTCCAACAAGCGCCCCGCCATCCGTCCGGTTCTCGACCCCAAGGAGGTTGTCGAAGCACAGAAAGTACTGGAACAGATATATATCGACGAAAAAATCGAACGCTACATCGTCGACATCGTGTTTGCAACCCGTTTCCCCGATCAGTGCGGTCTTCCCGAACTTAAGAGCATCATTGCCTTCGGCGCATCGCCCCGTGCTTCCATCTCGCTTGCCAAAGCTGCCAAGAGCTACGCTTTCCTGCGTCAGCGCGGATATGTGATTCCCGAAGATGTGCGTGCCGTCTGCCACGACGTGATGCGTCACCGCATCGGTCTCACTTACGAGGCAGAGGCCAACAACATCACAGCCGACGAAATCATTTCCGAAATCCTCGACAAGGTTATCGTTCCCTGATGAATATGGATGCCAACGAACTCCTGAAAAAAGTCAGGCGCATAGAAATCAAGACGCGCGGACTTTCGCAGAATATTTTTGCCGGCGAATATCATTCGGCGTTCAAGGGGCGTGGCATGACGTTTTCAGAGGTTCGCGAATATCAGTATGGCGACGACATCCGCGACATCGACTGGAATGTCACCGCCCGTCATAACCGCCCTTACGTGAAAATCTACGAGGAGGAACGTGAACTCACCGTGATGCTTCTTGTCGACGTGAGCGGTTCGCGCCTGTTCGGCGCGGTAGGGGAGGAGAAGCGCGAGATGATAGCCGAAATTGCCGCCACCATGGCGTTCTCGGCCATTCAGAACAACGATAAAGTGGGTGTGATTTTCTTCTCCGACAAGATAGAAAAATTCATCCCGCCGAAAAAAGGGAAGAAACATATCCTTTTCATTATCCGCGAGCTGATTGACTTCACTCCCTCGCACCGCGGCACCGACATTTACATGGTGCTCCGCTATTTTACGGATGCACTGAAAAAGCGCTGCACCACCTTTGTGATTTCCGACTTTATAGATGAGAAGGATTATCACAAGGCTCTATCGATAGCCGCCAACAAACACGATGTCTACGGCGTGCAGGTCTATGACAAGCGCGATGCACAGATTCCCGATGTGGGTCTTGTGCGTGTGCAGGACCTCGAGACCGATGCACAGCAATGGGTTGACACATCGTCTAAAAAGGTGCGCAACCTGTTTGGCCGGTGGTGGTACGAACGTCAGCAGGTGATGTCGGACACATTCAAGCGCTGTCGGGTGAATTCATGCTCGGTAGCTACCGATGAAGACTATGTGAGCGCCCTTATGGGTCTTTTTCGTAAACGTGTCTGATTTTCCACCCTCAAAGAATCACTCTTTTCAATTCCGAAAACCGATTGTTTCAATGCTCAGAAAGCTGATAAACATATTTTTTCTGACCGTTGCTCTGCTTTCCGTCTCATCGCAGGCCTATGGCAGGCAGCTGAAAGCCCGGATTGACTCCTCGCAGATCACCATGGGTTACCAGACGGCTATCCGCTTCGACATCGTCAACGCAAAAGACGCTCCGTCGGAGATTATGGTTGACAAGGCATCCATGCCTCCCGAAATAGAGATTGTCGACTGGGTTTACGGCGACACCACCGACTTAGGCAATAACCAGGTGGAGATGACCCGCGCGCTCATCGTCCAGGCTTTTGACTCAGGTGTCTACACTATTCCTCCATTTTTTATGGTGAGCGGCGGCGACACCCTGCGCAGCCAGGCTTTCTCACTGAAAGTCAACCCTGTTGACGTGAGCAAGCTCACCGACGTGCATCCGATTGCTGCGGCCATGGACTACGAGACCAAATGGTATGATTTTCTGCCTGACTGGATTACAGACTACTGGCTATGGATTCTCTGCGCGGTAGTGCTGATAGCCGCCGGTGTCTGCGCTTATCTTATTCTCACCAAGAAAGTGGATGTGCCTCTGGTGCCGAAAAAGAAACCATTGCCTCCGTATCAGCTGGCAATGCAGCGTCTGGAGCATCTCCGTGGCGAGAATCTCTGGCAGAACGGCCAGGAAAAAGAATATTATACCCGGCTTACCGACATCCTCCGCGATTATCTGCAAGGCCGCTTCGGCATCAACGCCATGGAGATGACCTCGCAGCAGATCACCCGTATACTCAGCCAGAACGAGGCTACCCGCATGCCCAACAAACGCATGAAGCAGATTCTCGAAATTGCCGATTTCGTGAAATTTGCCAAGGTGCGCCCGCTGCCCGACGACAACGCCCGCGCTCTTGCCGAAGCCGTGAACTTCGTGGAGGAGACGCGCCCCGTAGAGCAGCCTGAGAATCCCGACGGCGCTCCCGTCACGATCTCCTCCAATAATTCCGAACCTAAAAGAGAAAAATAAAGATGCAATTCGCTAATCCCGGCATGCTATGGCTGCTCTTGGTCTGCATCCCCCTGGCGGGATGGTGGATCTGGCGTCGACGCAGCTCGCATCCTTCTCTGCAAATATCCACCACCGGCCCGTTCCGCAAACTCGGCCGCCCGGCACGTCAGTATGGCCTCTATGCTATGGATGTGCTGCGGGTGCTCTGTCTGGTGTGTCTGATTGTGTGTCTGGCGCGTCCGCAGACCCGCGACGCATGGCGCACATCGCGCACCGAAGGCACCGACATGGTCATCGCCCTCGACATATCCTCCTCGATGCTGGCACGCGACTTCCGTCCCGACCGTCTCGAGGCCGCAAAGAAAATCGCCGCCAATTTTATCAATGGCCGTGAGACCGACAATATGGGACTTGTGGTTTTTGCCGGCGAGGCATTTACCGGAGTGCCCATGACCACCGACCGTGCGGCGCTTGTAAACTATGTAAACTCCCTCAATCGCGATATGCTTGAAGATGGCACCGCCATCGGCGACGGTCTGGCCACAGCCCTTAACCGCATCAAGGGGGGCAAAGCCAAATCTAAGAGTATAATCCTGCTTACCGACGGTTCTAACAACACCGGTATCATAGCTCCGCTCACTGCTGCCGAAATCGCCAAAAAGTTAGGCGTAAAGGTCTATACCATCGGCATCGGCACCAACGGCACCGCTTTATATCCTGTTATCAATATGTTTGGGCGAATCGAGTATCAGCCTCAGCCTGTTGTAATCGACGAAGCTACCCTCAGACAGATTGCCTCAACCACCGGCGGCAAATATTTCCGTGCTACCGGCAACAAGGTGCTGTCGGAGATCTTCGCCGAGATCGACAAACTGGAAAAAACAGAACTCGACGTGCGTCACTTCTCGCACACCGAGGATTGCTATCTTCCATGGGCATTGGCCGCTCTCGGATTGCTGCTCTTAGAACTATTGTTACGTCAAACCTGGCTCCGCACTATTCCGTAATTTCATGTCATTCGCATATCCCGCAATATTATATCTGCTGATTCTCATCCCGTTGATTTTCGGGTTGTGGATATGGTCGCGTATGGCCCGGCGCCGCAAGCTGCGCCGTTTCGGCCGCATTTCCAGTCTTGAGCCTCTGATGCCCGAGGCATCGAAATATAAACCGGCTGTGAAAATCACTCTGGAGTTGCTTGCTCTTGCATCACTGATTATCGCTGTGGCGCGTCCACGTGCCGGCGAGAAGGAGGAGGTGGAAAACACTCAGGGTATCGAGGTGATGATAGCGTTCGACGTGTCGCGCTCTATGCTGGCGTCGTCGACCGACGATGTCAACGGAGTGTCGCGTCTCAACCGCGCCAAATTCCTGTTGGGCAATCTCATCGACAAACTCGACAACGACAAGGTAGGCCTTATCGTCTTTGCCGGCGAGGCATACACACAGTTGCCTATCACCACTGATTTCGTGTCGGCCCGCATGTATCTCGACGAACTTGATCCTTCAATGGTACCTACGCAGGGCACGGCCATCGGCTCAGCCATCAACATGGCCATCAACTCATTCACTCCCAGTGAGGATGTAAATAAGGCTATCATAGTAATCACCGACGGTGAGAATCACGAAGGCGATGCCGTGGAGATGGCGAAATATGCCAAGAGTCTCGGCATCGAGGTTGATGTGATGGGCATCGGCTCTCTCAAGGGAGCGCCTATCCCAATCGACCGCAAAGGCAATTTCCTCAAAGACGAAACCGGAGCGCCGGTGACCACTTTCCTCAACGAGCAGATGGCCAAGGAGATAGCGAAAGCCGGCGGTGGTGTCTACATCAACGGATCTTCATCCAAGGCGCTCAACACTTTGGTCGATCAGGTCGACAGTATCAAGAAAAGCGACCTTCAGCACGTGTCATACAAAGCCAGCGCCGAGCAGTTCCCTCTGTTTGTGTGGATCGCATTCGGGCTGCTGCTTGTCGACGCGGTGATTCTCCCGTCGAAAATTGGCTGGCTGAAACGCTACACATTCTTCTCCAACCAGAAACTGGCCGCAAAACGTGTCAGAAAATCTAATTCAGACAAGGCATGATTAAGCGTATCCGACATATTTTCACCTTTATATTGGTTGTAGCCACTGTGGGAGCCGGTCTCTGCGGCTGCTCGAAAGAGGCTCAGGAAGGTGCGCCACGTCCCTCGACCAAACGCGAAAGAAATTTCATGAAAGAGGGCAAAGAGCTCTACGACAAGCAGCGCTATGCCGAGGCGGAAGTCAACTTCAAGAAAGCCCTCGGCGAGAATCCCGAAAATGCGCGCGCACAGTTTAATCTTGCATCCTCTTATCTGAAGCAGCGCGGCGAGGATCTTTCCAACAAGGGCGACTCGCTTATCATGCAGGCCGACAAGATGCTTGCCCAGACAGCGCAGCACCCCTCCGACCGTCAGCTTGTGGAAAATTCGTTTTACGACCGTGGAAATCTTGCCTTTAAGGCCGAGGATTATGCAGCGGCCATAGAGATGTACAAGCATGCTCTCCGTCGTAACCCCGAAAATAATCAGGCCCGTGAGAATCTGCGACTGGCCCAGCTTAAGAAGCAGGAACAGGATCAGAACAAAGATCAGAACCAGGATAAGGATCAGAATAAAGATCAGGATCAGAACCAGGATCAAAACAAAGATCAGAATCAGGACCAGAATAAGGACCAGAACAAAGATCAGGATCAAAACAAGGATAAACAGGATCAGAACAAAGATCAAAACCAGCAGCAACAGCAGCAACAGCAGCAACAACAGAAGCAGCAACAGCAGCAGGGTGGTCTTTCCGACCAAAGTGCCCAGCAGATTCTGAAGGCTATGGATGACAAGGAGGCTGCTACCCGCATGAAAGTCGAGCAGATGCAGAAGGGCGAGGAGAAAAACGCCCGCCGCCATCAGCCGCTGAAACCCTGGTAATCCTTATGGTTTTGCGGCACTGTCACGACGACTATGCCGAATACCCTGCAACTATTTAAGAATGAGATAATCTGAAACAGCAATATGAAAAAGTTGTTTTCAATATTCGCGGCAGTCATGCTGTGTGGCATTGCAGCAGTGGCTCAGTCGTTCCAGGTGATTCCTCCCAGGAATGTCATCGCCGGGAACCGGTTTGCCGTGACCTACCGCCTGTCAAATGCTGAAGGCCAGAGTTTCGACGCGCCGTCGATCAGCGGCTGCAAACTTCTCAGCCCCCAGCCCGGCATCAGCACTTCTCAGAGCTATCAGGTGATCAACGGCAATGCCTCATCTTCCACAACGGTGGATTATACGTTGATATACCGTGCGGAAAAGGAGGGAACATTCACTATTCCGGCGGCCTCTATCACGGTCAACGGCCGTAAGCTGACCACCTCACCGCAAAAATTCACTGTGCTTCCCGCCGACCGCGCCCAGCAGAGCCAGGGGGGATACGGCGGTGGCTATGGAGGCGGCTATCAGCAGCCTCAGCAGCAGGTGCATGTGGATGATATCTCATCGCAGGACAACACTTCGGCGCCTATCTCGAAAAACGACATTTTCGTCCGTATAATTCTCAACAAGAGTCATGCCTACGAGCAGGAGGCCATCGAGTGCACCATCAAACTCTACACGAAGTTCCAGCGCATAAACTCGTTTATGATGACATCGCCGCCTACTTTCGACGGTTTCCTTATCGAGGAAGTCGACACTCAGGCCGCGCTCAACGCTGTGGAGAACTACAACGGTCAGAATTATGTCACGGCTGTACTCAAGAAATGTATCATATTCCCGCAGAAATCAGGCAAACTGACTATCAACTCCGGAAAATACGACCTGTCGGTGGTGCAGATCGAACGAGTAAGCAACGGCTGGTTTGTTTCAGGCCGTCCTGTCGAGCGTGAAGTGCATCTGCAACCCTACACTTCCACAGTCAACATCACTCCTCTGCCCGAGCCGCGTCCCGCAGGGTTTGACAACGCCGTCGGACATTTCACTTTTGAAAGCCGTCTGACTCCCGACAAGCTCAAGACCGGCGAGGCTGCCTCGCTGACATATATCGTCACCGGTACCGGTAACATCAAGTATGTGCATGAACCCAAACCCGAGATACCCTCAGAGTTCGAGCAGTTTACGCCCAAGACCGACTACCGCACCCGTGTGGCCGGAAATACCGTCACCGGTACAATGGAAGCGGAATACACAATTGTGCCCCAGAGTGTCGGTAAATTCAATATCCCTGCACAGAAATTTGTGTATTTCGACCCGACAGCCCGGAAATATGTAACTCTCGATGCTGCCGGTTTCCAGCTCGACATTGCAAAAGGAAGCGGCACTACCATCAGCAACGAGCAGCGTGAGATCGAGGCCAAGAATACCGATATTCTCCATATCCGCCCCGGTGTCAACAATCTCTCACGTGAATATAACCCGATAATTTTCAGCTGGATCTACTGGACCGTGGCCGGGGTGCTTCTGCTGGCACTTGTTCTGGCAATGCTGATCTATGGACGTCAGGCCCGTCTGAACGCCGATGTGGTCGGCCGCCGCACCGCACGTGCAAGCAAGGTGGCACGCAAACGTCTGCGTGCAGCCGAAAAACTGATGCATTCGCATCAGCCCGAAAAATTCTATGAGGAGATGCTGCGTGCCATGTGGGGCTATATAAGCGACAAGCTTCAGATGCCCGCGTCGATGCTCACCCGACAGAATATTTCTGAAAAGTTGACCGAAAAGGGCGTGACGCCTGAGACAGCCGACCGTCTGATCGGCGTGCTCGACCAGTGCGAGATGGCGCGCTATACCCCTGATGCTTCTTCCGACGCATCGGTCGAGGCTCTTTACAATGAAGCCACCTCAACCATCAACGAACTCGAGAAAAGCCACACAAACAAGCGCAAATAATGGTTATGAAACTGATTATAAGTCTTTTTATCGCCTTTGTGTCGGCAGCGGGCGCTCTGGCACAAAGTGCAGCAACGGCTTCCGACAGGCTGATAGCCAAAGCCGACTCGGCATATACTGCCGATAATTTCGCCCAGGCAGAAGTACTGTATATGCAGGCGATGAAAGCCGGTGGCACTTCATCGGAACTGTTCTATAACCTCGGCAATACATATTATCGCCAGGGGAATCTCGGCAAGGCTATTCTTAATTATAACCGGGCACTGAAACTTGACCCCACCAATGGCGACGCCCGACAGAATCTCGAGTTCGTCAACAGCAAAATTACCGATAAACAGATCGACTCCGGCTCTTATATGTGGTCGGTATGGCAAGGTACGGTAGGGCTGTTCCGTGCCGACACGTGGGCCATTATAGCCCTTGTGCTGTTCGCTCTGTTTCTGGGTTCGGTTGCCGTGTATGTTTTCTCATCGGCTGTAACTATTAAGAAAGCGAGCTTTTTCGGCGGCATGATTGTGTTTATTATCACCGTGTGTGCGGTCATTATATCGTTTGCCGCCGCCAACCGTGTCAATTCCGACAGTGAGGCGATAGTGCTTGTGCCAGCCGCCCGACTGGCCACATCGCCACGCGAAGCGCGCAGTCAGGCCGAGGAGGCATTCCTGCTACACGAGGGAACCAAAGTGGAAATCATCGATTCTATATCCAATCCCGGCGACGGTCTCTGGTATGAGGTGCTGGTAGGGCGTGGCGAACGTGCCTGGATCAAGGCCGACGAAGTGGAGCGAATCTGATGTGCGCCATCCGGAATTCAATCCCACAAAAATATTTACGCAGAGGTCTAAAGTAGCTGCCGAAAAGATAATAGATTTTAACAATACATAAACCATTGTTTCTGTTATCTTTAGCGTTTAGGAATTATGGAATGTGTTTTATAACATATAATGTGTGTTTGGATAATTCGGATTATCTGATTAAATTTAGGGCATAAACATTCTCGCCTCCTATATCATCGAAAAATTAACCCTCAAAAAACCTACGCGCATGACAAAGACAATATCCTTCAACGACCTCCGTCGTATCAAAGATTCTCTCCCCGACGGCGCAACCACCCGCATTGCCGATGCCCTGAACACCACTCCTCAGACTGTCCGCAATTATTTCGGCGGTTCAAACTATCAGTTCGGCAAGAACTGCGGTCTCCATATCGAACCGGGTCCCGATGGCGGCATCGTTGTTCTCGACGACACAACCATCTACGACATGGCTGTTGAAATCCTTCACGAAGCTGAAGCAAAGGGGTAACCTTTTTAACTCTGACTACAAAACTATAGCTATGACGCTGCCGGGACGCCAAAGGCTCCAGGAGCGTCATAGTTTTTAAGATTTATTCCGAGGCTCTGTGCCTGCAACTGAAGAGTTTACCTGTTATGACAACAGACCGACTGATCACTCTGGCCATACATACATTTGAAAAGGCCCAGCCAATCAAGCAGTTGCTTGAACGTGAGGGAATTTCTGTGGAACTCAATAATGTGAACCTTGCCGCGCCGGCAATCTCGCCGGGGGTGAGAATCCGCATTCATGAGTCAGATCTCCCGCTCGCATTGAGAATTGTGGAGAATATCGAAATTTTCGAGATTCCCGCTCCCGAAGGCTCTAAACAAAAAGGTGGTGAAGTGCTTGCGCCGGTCGATTTCTCACCGCTTTCCGACAAGGCAGTGAAGCTTGCTTTCCTCATTGCGGCCAAGACAGGCATGTCGGTGAAACTGCTTCACTCGTTCATTGCGCCTGTAACCTCGCCTGTGCTCGAAGTGCCCGACAACGAGGATTATTCAGTCGCCGACATGGAGCAGATGCAGACCCTGAAGGAGGCTACAGAAAAGATGATGAACGAATATGCCGCCAAGCTTCGCCGCTGGATTCTCGACGGTGTTATTCCCGCCGCCAAATATTCCTCGCTGGTGATGGAAGGAATTCCTGAGGAGTCGATTTTGCAGTATGCCCGCGAAAAGCAGCCCAATCTGATAATCATGGGAACGCGCGGCACGGAGAAAAAGGAGGCGGAACTTATCGGAAGTGTCACGGCCGAGGTGCTCGATTCATGTCGTATACCGGCTTTCACCGTGCCTGAGAATGCCGACATAGAATCGCTGATTAAAGTGAAGAAAGTCGCATTCCTATGTAATCTCGATCAGGAGGATATGATAGCGCTTGATACGCTTTACCGTCTATTTTCCGACCAGAACCTTGAGGTCTGTCTGGTGCATATACCCGGCAAGCGCGACAGCGGAGCCGACAGCCGGAAAGTGGATTCCGCGCGGCTTAATCTGCTTCGTTATTGCCGTGAAAGTTATCCCCGATATAGTTTTGACATGCGCACGGTGGAGCTTGACACTCTGATAGATGATTTCAGCCGTATCATAGGGGAAATTCAATTTCAGCTGATCTGTGTGCCCAACAAGAAGCGGTCGGTGTTCGCCCGTCTGTTTAACCCGTCGGTCGCTCATAAAATCCTGTTCCGCGCCGATGTGGCCATGATGGTGATTCCGGTATGATATGCAATTCCGGTAAGGAATGTGATTCCGGTATGATCGTGGAAGAAGGGATGTTAGCGCCGCAGCAGGATTTTTTTGAGATTTTTGCGCTGCAGAAATTTCTTGCGATGTTGCTGCATTGCGTGCATTGATTTTTGTAAATCAAATCCGCGGGCCGCAGCGTAAGGTCGGACGAGCCTCTCTTCATCACCCGGCGAAGCCCACATCTGATGAAACGACTTCATCGCGGCGGACAGACCGGGCTGCCGGCCGGTGGTCATGCGGTTGATGTCGAGTATCTGAAACTGATACTTTCCGTCGGGTGTGCGGTGATACATTATGTTGGATAAGTTCAGGTCGTGCGGCACGAATCCGGCCTGATGGAGCCTGAGCACAAAATGTGAGATGGCGTCGACCAGCTCATTGCGTTCGGCCGGGGTGAATACGCCGCTGTAATACCAATAGGCAAGAATGGGCCAATCGACATATTCCGACAGGAAATAGCCGTCGCGGAAAATGCCACCTCGGGCAACTTCGGCATATGCAACCTCGCGGGGCGTGCCTATGCCATTTTCGCGTAGAAGAGCGGCATACTCGTATGCGCGCCGGGCTTTGGTTTTGCGGAAAACGGTATAGATAAGCCCTTTCAGCAGACCCACTCGTTTGTATTTCTTCAATACGAATTTTCGAGAGCCGTAACTGATCAGTTCCACTGTGTTACGCTTGTTGCAGTAGATTCTATCCGGCTTGTAGTCGCCGGCAATCAACTGTCGGATCCAACCGTCGAGATGTCGGTATTCCGGTGCGATGATATAGCGCATGTGAAAACTGGGGGTTAAGAGCTTGTTTCAGTGTGGGATAGTTACTTCTTCGTCAAGATATTTGTCGAGGCCATCGTTGGCGCGGATGTGGCGGTTGCGGCGTGTCTCCTCGAGCAGGCGGTTGTTGCGAACGAATGTGTCATCTTTCTTTGGCGAAGGATGCCATAGATGGTAGCAGATGGCGCAGTGGCTCGCTTTAAGAGGTGTGATCCGGTGGAAAAGCAGACGGGCCACAAGGTCGCTGTCTTCGCATCCCCAGCCGGTGTAACTCTCGTCGTAGCCGTTGACAGCCAGCAGATCGGAACGCCAGAATGCCATGTTGCATCCGCTGTAAGTGAGCTTGCGGGCGCAGAGACGACGGCCTACAGCCGAAAGAAAGCCCGAACGCATTGCCTGTATGTGGTTCACCACGCCCTTAGTCCATGGAGAAGGGGAGAGAGAGGGATTGGCTGTGATCTGCTTTGACAAAGATTCGCCAAGCTGCACACGACTTCCACATACGAAATGCCCGTTGCGGGCTGAATCGATATGGTCGGCGATGAAGAATGGATCAAGAATTATGTCGCCGTCGATCTGCACGATGTAGTCGCCTGTGGCCGCGGCTATTGCCCTGTTGCGGATAGCGGCTAATCGGAATCCACGGTTTTCGTGCCACACATGCCGCAAGGGCACCGGACTTTTCGATGTGAATTCCTTTATAACTGTGGCAGTTGACTCATCTGATCCATCGTCCGCGATTATAATTTCCCTGGGATAGATGGCCTGACGAAGCACCGATGCAAGCGTGGCCCGCAGAGCCTCCGGGGAATTATATGTTGAGATTATCAATGACAGTTTCATTGTGAACTCGAAATTGTTGCCTTCTTTGCCGGGCAGGGAAAAGAGACTTTACAGGGGAAAGAGACTTTATGGATGGGAAAAAGAGAAGGCGGCTCCGGCTGAAGGCTGGAAACCGCCTTGTCTTTATGATTCGGGAACGATCCGGTGACGTCTGTCGCTATAGCCTGATATGGCGCCGGCGGGTCGTGACGTTTATTCGAATTCGAGAAGAATGGCGTCGGTGCCGACAACCTGGTCGGGTTGAACCAACACCTGTTTTACAGTGAGGTCGCGGGGAGCCTCGAGGTCATTTTCCATCTTCATGGCCTCGTAGACGAGCATCACCTGATTCTTCTTGACTTTGTCGCCGGGCTTGACATTGATTTCGACAATGCGGCCTCCCATGGGGGCACGGAAAGTTTCACCGGTGATGGGCTGCTGGGGAGCGGCGGCAACGGTTGTGGCAGCTGCTTTGGGTTCCTCCTTGGGTTGCTTGGCCTTGAATTCCTCCTCGCGACGGTTGCGCAGGAATTTGTTGGCCACGTTGGGCAGCAGTTCGAGAAGCAGGTATTCCTCGTTGTTGGCGGCCAGAGGCACATTGCCCAGGTCGGCCACAGTGGGGTTTTCCGGTTTCTTGTATTTGGTGACATCGTAGGCGGTCTCGACGGGGCTTCCGGTGATCTTCTCGCGGAAAGCGGGATCGACGGGAGCGGGAGTGTGACCGTATTCACCCTTGACAAGGGCTACGAACTGATTGTTGGTCTGGGTGTAGTCGGGATTGCCTTTGCGGCGGTCGAGTGCCAGGAGCACAGCCTGCGAACCCACAATCTGACTTGTGGGGGTTACCAGAGGAACCAGACCGGCATCGCGGCGCACTTTCGGAATCAGCTTCATGGCTTCGTCGAGCAGATCGCTGGCGCCGAGAGCCTTAAGCTGTGCCACCATGTTGGAGTACATGCCGCCGGGCACTTCGGCTTCCTTGACAAGGAGATTGGGTTTGGGGAATCCGAAATAGTCTTCGATTGCATGGCATGCGTCGAGCAGCTCCTGTTCCTGGCCTGCCTTGGCGGCTGCGATGGCTTTGTCGAAGAGTGCGTCGATTTCTGCGGGCAGTTTGTCGGTGAGAGGATCGAAAGGTTTGGGGAACTTGTCTTTGTTGAGGTCGAAGTCGGCGAGATTCTTGCGGATGTCTTTCAGACGGTTGCGGATTTCGCCCACCTTCTGCATGTCGCACTCCACTTCAACGCCGAGTTTTTTGCAGAACACATAGATAAGCTCGATGGCGGGGGCTGCAGAACCTTCGCCGAACCACCAGATGTTGGTGTCGAGGATGTCGACGCCGTTGAGGATAGCCATGAGGGCCGATGCCAGACCGTAACCGGGGGTACAGTGGGTGTGGAAATCCACGGGCACCTTCACGGCTTTCTTGATTTTGCCGATGATGGATGCGGCTTTGGCGGGATTGACCAGACCGGCCATATCTTTCAGAGTGATGATTTTGGCGCCGAGAGCCTCCATCTTCACTGCAAGGTCTACGAAATATTCGTCGGTGAAAATCTTTTCGGGGGTTGCGGGAGCCGCATCTTTTTTGCCGAAAAGCTTGCTAAAGAAACCTTTCTTTTCAGGAGCGGCAGGTGCTTCCTCCTTGGGGTCGACAGTGTAGCAGACAGCCGCATCGGCTATGCCGCCAAGTTCGTTGATCATGCGGATCGATTCCTTGACATTGTCGATGTCGTTGAGGGCATCGAAGATACGCATCACGTTCAGGCCGTTGGCGATAGCTTCTTTATAGAACCCCTCGAGCACGCTGTCGGGATAGGGATTGTAACCGAAGAGGTTGCGGCCGCGGGAAAGTGCCGACAGCAGCGATTTGCCTTTCATTACCTTTGAGATGGTGCGCAGACGATTCCAGGGAGATTCGTCGAGGTAGCGCATCACAGAGTCGGGCACGGCGCCGCCCCATACTTCCATGATGTAGAATCCGGCATCTTTGTAATAGGGGAGCAGGGAGTCGATGTCCTGCTGTTTCAGACGGGTGGCAAAGAGCGACTGCTGACCGTCGCGCAGTGTCAAATCCCTGATTTTAAGCTTCTTCTCCATTGTTTTTAACTCTAATTGGTACAAAACTTCATGCAAACTTAAGCATTTTTTTCGGAATAACCATCAAAATTTTGCAAAACAGTGATAATATCGCCTCCCGATTCATAGAATTTCAGAAAATCTGATTAACTTTGCAGCTGCTAAATGAGGATTATTTTTGCTTACTTGTCTTTGAACTGCAATTTTTCAGGACTTCGCAAGGTTTATCCCTTTTCCGGTGCCGGTCAGGCTCTGGCGCGAATGAAAGTTTATTTATACCATGTTTAATTTTTTCAAAAAAAAGAGTAAGGAGGAAACGCCCGCACTCTTTTTTCACACAGATATCCATTGTCATCTTGTGCCCGGCATAGACGACGGTCAGAAAACTGCCGATGGAGGCGCAGATCTCGTTCGTCATGAGAAAAACTGGGGCGTGAAGCGCATCATCCTGACGCCACATGTCACACAGGATACCTTTGAGAACGATGCCTCGACCATCGAACCTGCTTTCGCCCGGCTGAAGTCGGAGGTGGAGAAACTCGGTGTCGATATCGAACTGCAACACTCCGCGGAGTACCGCATAGACGGTCTGTTTGCCAGGCAGTTGGAACAGGGAAAGCTTACACCCTTCCCTAATAATTATCTGCTTGTCGAGAACTCGTTTCTACAGGAACCATGGAACCTCGACAAAGTGCTTTTTGATCTGAAAATGAAGGGGTATAAACCCATCCTGGCACACCCCGAACGCTACAGTTACTATTTCGACCGCCGCGACCGCTACGCCGAGTTGCATGAGCAGGGCACTCTCTTTCAGATAAATCTGCTCAGTCTCGCCGGCAACTACAATAAAGAAGTGCGCCGCATGGCAGAGTATCTCATCGAGAACGATATGGTTGATTTTGTAGGCACCGACATGCATAATCACCGTCATTGCGAAGCAATCGAGCAGTATCTCCTCACAAAAGATTACCGGCGTCACGCCGATATGCTCAAAGACCGCATATTCAACGACTGCGCTTTCTGACGCAACTTCACAACACGATACGAAAAAAAAGTCATCCCGGCGGGATGACTTTTTTTTCGTGGGGTGCCTCAATCGCGGGCTGTTGAGCTTCCGCTTAAGAGGCAGGGACCTTTCTGTATGTTATTCCCTTAAACAAGGGACGTCGGATAACCGCTGTTGCGGTGTCGGTTCCGGTGTCGATCAGTTACCGGGGACGAAGATCACGATGCGGTTCCAGTTGTTCTCGGGGAAGGGCTGCGAAGAGCTGCCTTCTGCGTCGATGGAGAGACGGTTGGCCGAGATGCCGTAGTTCTTGGTGAGCACGTCGTAGACTGCTTTTGCACGACGCTCGGAGAGCTTCTGGTTGTAGGCTGCGGTGCCGGTGTCCTTGTCGGCGTAACCCTTGATCACGACTTTCACGTCGGGATTAGCTTTGAGGTATTCAGCGGTGTTGTAGACGTTGACCATCTCTTCGCTGGATATAACTGCGGAGTTGATCTTGAAGCGTACGGTCGACATCAGGGGAGCTGCGGAGACGGTAGCGGCGGGAGCTTCCTTAACTTCAGGGCAGGGGAGCTGTGCTTCTGCTGCGGCAAGGGCTGCTGCGGTAGTGGCGAGCTCGCCACGGAGGTTGTTGACCTGATTGTTGAGTGAAGCGATGTAAGCCTGGTCGCGGCATGCGTTGTAGGCTTCATATTTGGCACCGCCAAGGTTGAATGAGAAACCACCGATAGCCTGGATGTTGACGTCGACAGGAGTTTCGATAGCTGCGCCGTTGGCATTGTCGCCCATGAACGAGGCACGGCCTTCGAGGAAGAAGTCAACTACGCGGCTGAAACGGAAACGGAACTGGATACCGGCCGATACGGGGAGAGTCCAGCTGCGGCGGATCGATTTGCCGCTACGGTAAACGTTTGTGCCGTTCGACTTGATGCCCCAGGTGTAGTTGCCGCCGAGACCTACAAAAGGAATCACGCTGACAGGACGGTCGACATTGACGCCGCCGAGGCTGTTGCACATATCCCACATGAAGTCGAGGTTGGCGCTAACGTATTTGGCGCGCGAGAAGTTCTGGTTGTCCCAGTGCCATGAACCACCGTAAGCGCTGATGCGGAAGCCTAAGTAGGGCGAGAACCAACGGCCTACGGCTGCGTTGTAGGTTGCTGTGATGTGACGCTTTTCGCCACCGCCGGGGAGCATGTTCTCAAACATGGGAACATCGATGCCGGCACCAACCTGGATAAACCAGTTTGCTTTGGAGGGAGTGGCATAGTTGGTCTTGCAGTTTGTTGCATCCACTACACTGATGCTCTCTTCTTCAACTACGACAGCATCCTGAGCGTTGGCGTTGAAGCCGGCCACAGCACTGAGGCACACAGCTGCCGAAGCAAATAATAGTTGTTTTTTCATCACTCGTAAGTTTTTAGTTCTACAAATTCTTGAGCTGTAAATTATTTAATTGTTCTTTTTGGTGTGTGTTGAGTTGTTTTTTGTGAATAACCCAAATAGAACCTTGTTGCAAAAATAAAACACATATAGCAATTTTTTAGTTCAAAAAAGATGTGTTAACAGTGCGATTTTTTTTGCGGTGCTTATTCGGGTTGATAGGGTTCGGTTCGGCACTTGGCACAAATTATGTTATTTGACTGGCAGAAGAGCATGCCCTCATGAAGGAAAGGTACGCCCTCCATATTATATATATGTATATAAAAAACTAAGGGCCGACCCTCTCGGACCAGCTCTTTAGTTTTTCCTCGGCATTTATCAGCCGATGGATAACAAACCTAACATAAAACACGATTATTTTTTCCTGATGGAATCTACTTTTTTAAGTGATTCCTCAAATACTAACCCTAAAAACTAATTCCTTAAATTTAATCAAACAAATCCTTTTGTCTTTAATCCTTGGTGGGAAATCTTTACCGCATCGGCGGGCTTTTCGATTTCCACATTGCAAAGTTACATCATAATTACTCTCTTGTCAAGAGTTGAAACGTCCAATATGGCTACAATATAGACTGATATAGATGATATTGTTCAATATCATTTGTAAATCAGATAGTTAAATGCTAATGAATATAGGCAAATATAGAGGTGTATATAGATGGAATTTTAGTAATGTTAGGCAATAATGGGTCGTTTGCAGGTCACAAATCTCCTTAGATGTCGAGCAGTTTTACAAGATTCCTGCGGTCGGCGACGCGGATACACTGGGGTGTGTAGTCGAGCAGTCCCTCGGCTTTCATTTCTGCCAAAGTGGAGATCAGCGACTGGCGCTGCACTCCGAAAACCGAGTAGAGGTCGCGTTGCCGGCATTCCATAGTAATATCGTAACCATTGTTTTGGGTCAGAGCCACTATCCAGTAGGCGATACGTCGTTGCAGGTTGCCCGATGTGAGCGCGAGCACGCCGTCGGTGGCGCGCTGTGCGTTCATCGACAGCAGATTCAGGATATTAAACAGAAACACCTGGTCGGAGTTGATGATATCCACGTAGTCCCGTTTCTCGATCTGCATTATGCCGCAGTTGTCGAGTGCGGTTACAGTAGCGGGATAGTTGGTGACACGTCCGAAGAAATATTCGGGCGCGATCACCTCCGGCGCATCAAGAGTCTGTGACACTGTGACCCGCGAGTCGGCACTGTCGATTTTCACGCGCACCGACCCCGATATTACAGTTGACAGGAGCATGCATGGGTCGCCTGCCCTGACAATAATGTCGCCCGGTTTATGTTTCTTGAAATGAAATCTGTGTTTGCCTATGATTTCAGAGAGTTTCTGATATGAGACTCCATGAAACAAAGGCATTTCCATAATTTTCTGGAATATGCTGTTCATTATATCAGAATTGAGCGCCGCTGCGGCGCTTCATATCAATGTTATAACAATATCTGCGACGGAAAGTTAACGAAATTTCGACAGAAAGTTAACGGAATGTCGTCGGATCTATGTACGGATGGTTTTCAGAAAGCGGCGAAACGGTTTGAAGGTTATGATGCCGCATGGTCCGATTTCTGTTTTTGGCGCTCGTGGAGGTAGATTTGCCACGAATTGACAATGTTGTGCCAGGCCACATAAGCGGCGGGTGCCGCCGAAACCAATGGATTCAGATAGTTGAGCGCAAGCCACACCGCCAGCACTGTGTTTTTCTGCCCGAGACTCTGTGCTCCCGAGATCATGTCGCCATAGTGTCTGCCGATTCTACGTCCCAGCCAGAACTGAATTATGCAGGCTACAAAGGCTACAACAGCCAAAATCAGTATAAGCCACACATTCTGACGGAATCGAGGTACGAGGAAGCTGACAGAGTTGCCGACCACAATAATCAATGCCACGGCCCAGATATAGAACGAGAGTCCCTGATGACTGGCTATGGCATGATGCACACGTGGTACGGTACGCTCCATGACCAGTGCTATCACCAATGGCCCGAGAATAAGCGGAAGCACCATCACGCTGATTCTCGTCATGGATTCGGCGAATGTGATTCCAGCTCCGGGGTTCATATAGGAGAGAAGCGACGGGGCGAGAATGGCCACCGAGACCTGGCTGAACAATGAGTAGGTGGCAACTTTAGAAATGGAGCCACCAAGCATGCCGGTTATGGTGGGCGCGGCTGTGGCAGTGGGGCAGAAAACGCATATGAATGCCCCCTGGGCAATCAGTTCGTTGAATGGGCGGATGGCAAAATAGATCGCCGTTGAGCCGGCCAATTGCACTCCTAATAGCAGCCATATATAAGGTCCGATATGGAAATCGCTGATTTTCAGACGGCAGAAGGTGATAAGCAGCATCACGAAAATCAGACATGGCGACAGAAAGCTCACGTAATGGATATACTGATAAAAAATCAAGCCGGTGAGCATGGCGATCGGAAGCATCCAGGGTTTGATTTTTTGTCGGAAGCTATTGAGACTCATATCAGTATATTAATCAAGGTCCAATCAGTATATTAAACAAGATCTAATAAATCTCTAAATCTAATAATCTCTAAATATGGCGGACGTAGCGTCCGGCGTTATCCGGTAGCTACGTCCGTCATGGTCAGACTAAAGATTTATAGAGTGTCCGGATTATTGTTCGGACTCCATAATAATCGGTTACGGTGCGGGAATGCGATCAGCAGTATTTTGCGAAGTCGGTTTTGCGCATGTCGCCCTCTTCCTGGAATGTGGCGTGGAAAGAGAGTGCGGCCTTGAGCGCCACAGGGGTCTGTCCGGCTCCGAGCTTGAGGTAATCCCAGAGAAGCTGCTGATACATGGGGTTGGCGCAGTTCTCGATGATTGCCTCGGCGCGCTGCACGGGATCTTTGTGGCGCAGGTCGGCGATACCCTGATCGGTGATGATGACATCGACCGAGTGCTCTGTGTGGTCGACATGGGCCACATGAGGCACGATGTTGCTTATCAGGCCCTCCTTGGTGATCGAGGGACATGAGAAGATCGACAGATAGCCGTTGCGGGTGAAGTCGCCCGAACCGCCGATGCCGTTCATCATCTTCTGGCCGAGCACGTGCGACGAGTTGACGTTGCCGAAGATGTCGGCTTCAAGAGCTGTGTTCATGGCGATGACGCCGAGACGCCTGATAACCTCGGGGTTGTTGGAGAGTTCGGCAGGACGGAGCAGAATCTTGTCGTGGTAATATTTGAGGTCGGCAAAGAGTTCGGTTTCAACCTCGTTGCTGAAGGTCATCGAGCAGGTCGAGGCGAAAGTACATTTGCCCAGACGGAGCAGCTCGAGCACCGAATCCTGGATAACCTCGGTGAACATCATGAAGTTGGGCAGCTCTTTGTCCATGCTAAGATAGTGGAGCACGGCGTTGGCCACGTTGCCCACACCACTCTGCAGCGGGAGGAACTCCTTGGGAATGCGGCCTTTGCGATATTCCGAAACGAGGAACTGCACCACGTTGGCACCGATAAGCTCGGAGGTGGCGTCGGGTTTGGTGAAAGCTTTGACGCCGTCGAGTGCGTTGGTGCGCACGATACCTACGACTTTCGAGGGATCGATTTTGAGGGTTGGACGGCCGATGCGGTCGCTGGGGGAATAGATGGGTATTTCGCGGCGATAAGGGGGGTCGGCGGGCACATAGACGTCGTGCATGCCCATGAGCGACTGAGGCAGAGCCTCGTTCAGCTCGATGAAAATTTTCTTTGCGCGGGGAGCGTAGGTGGGGATGTTGCCCAGACCGCAACCAAGGAGCACTTCACCGGTCTCGTCGATGGCGGCTGCCTCGATTATGGCAACGTCGATGTCGCCGAAAAACCCGTAACGGGTGTCCTGTGCCATTTCGGAGAGATGACGGTCGAAATAGTGTGCATCGTGGGTGTTGATGCGCTTGCGCAGGTCGGGGGTGTTCTGGTAGGGAGCACGCATGTTGACAGCGTTGTTGCGGGCCAGAATACCGTCGACATGGTCGTTGGTCGACGCACCGGAGAAAATGTTAATCTTGAATTCGTTGCCTTTTTCATGCTCGGCAGCAGCGCGGTGAGCCACCTCTTCAAGAATGCTTTTGGGTACGCCGGGGGCTGTAAAACCCGACAGGCCGATAGTGTCACCGTTGTTAATCATAGCGGCAGCATCGGCTGCCGACATAAATTGATATGCCATCTTGTTCGATTGGTTCGGGAAATTTTCGTAATTTTGCACAAAAATAGATATTTTGTGTAGAACGGGCAAATTTTTGAAGATGTTTTTCCACATTTTTTAACATCCCGAGGCTCCCGGCAACCTTCCGCTGAAGCCGGATTATCTACATGATTTTGTTGTAATGAATTGACAAACAGATGGAAACTAAATCTGATAAAGATAAGAAGCTGTTTATAGAAACCTACGGCTGCCAGATGAACGTGGCCGACAGCGAGGTAGTGGCTTCGGTGCTCGGCCAGGCCGGATATGTGTCGGCCGATTCGCCTGAGGATGCCGACGCCATATTGCTGAATACATGCTCCATACGCGATAATGCCGAGCAGAAAATCGTCAACAGACTCCAGTATCTCGCCTCCCTTCGCAAGCGTCGCAAGGGCCGGCTGATTCTTGGCGTAATTGGCTGTATGGCCGAGCGTGTCCGCGACAATCTCATTGAGAAGCATGGCGTTGACCTTGTGGCCGGCCCCGACGCTTATCTCGACCTCCCTAACCTTTTCGCTGCGGCAGAGGCCGGCGAAAAGGCTATCAATGTGGAGCTTTCGACTACCGAAACCTATCGCGATGTGATTCCTTCGCGTATCTCAGGCAACCGTGTCAGCGGCTTTGTGAGCATCATGCGCGGATGCAACAATTTCTGTTCTTACTGCATAGTGCCCTACACCCGCGGACGTGAACGCTCCCGCGAGCCGGGAAGCATACTCAACGAGGTGGCCGATCTCCGCAGCCGCGGATTTCGCGAAGTGACGCTTTTAGGGCAGAATGTCAACTCCTATAATTATAATGGCGACGAAGCTGCGAAATATGTGGCTGAAGGGAAAGATTCCGTGGATTTCCCGCGCCTGCTGCAACTCGTGGCCGAGGCTGCTCCCGATATGCGTGTGCGTTTCACCACCTCGCATCCCAAGGATATGAGCGACGCCACAATCGATGTAATCGCACAGTACGACAATATCTGCAATCATGTGCATCTGCCGGTGCAGTCAGGTTCCGACAGTGTACTGAAATCGATGAACCGCAAGTATACCCGTCAGTGGTATCTCGACCGCGTGGAAGCCATCCGCCGCCGCATTCCCGACTGCGGAATCTCCACCGACCTCTTCACCGGTTTCCACAATGAGAGTGAGGAAGATTTTCAGCAGACACTCTCGCTGATGGAGGAGGCAGCTTTCGACTCGGCTTTCATGTTCAAATATTCCGAGCGTCCCGGCACTCTTGCCGCCCGCACCATGCCCGACAATGTGCCGGAAGATGTCAAAATTGAGAGGTTAAACCGGATGATAGCCCTGCAGAACCGACTGTCGGCCGAATCCAATCGCCGCGACATAGGCAAGGAATTCACCGTGCTGGTCGAGGGTGTGTCGAAAAGGAGCACCGATCAGTGGGTCGGACGCAACGAGCAGAACAAAGCCTGTGTGTTTCCGCGCGGCAACTACCGCACGGGCGATTTCGTGAGAGTGAAAGTGATTGACTCCTCGTCGGCCACTCTTATCTGCGATCTCGTATGATTGCATCCCATCTGTCATCAGGGTTAAAATCTACCGGTTCAAGGATACGGAAAAGGTGGAAAATTCATAATTCTTGCCTCTTTTTAACAATTTTAATAATAAAAATTGGCGAAATTCTTGACAAAGGGGGTGTCGATGTTGTAATTTTGCACGAAATTATGGAGAAAAAGAATCATTCACGCATCGCCGGAATGGGCGACAGGGTCACGGCAACTATCAGTGTGACTCTGGTTTTGTTCATTCTTGGTCTTGTCGCCGCTATAAATGTGTCGTTCGGCTCCCTGGAAAAGGAGTTGAAAGAGAAAATGGGTTATACCGTAGTCCTTGCCGACTCGGTCTCGGACGCACAGGTGCAGCACCTGCGCTCGATATGTGCTTCTGCTCCCTATATATCCGATTATAAGTATCTTTCACAGGAGGATGTGCTTCGGGAGGAGACCGGCGGCGACGGCAGCGACCTTGTGGAGATGCTCGGAGTGAATCCCTATGCGCCCATGTTCGACATCAAAGTGCGCCACGACTGGGCAAATGTCGACAGCATCAGTGCCATTACTAATCAATGGCGAGGTTTCGAGGGGGTGGAAGAGGTGTCGGTCAACACCGACATGGTTAAAAACCTGTCACGTAATGCCCGGTTGTTCAACACCGTGATGCTTGTGATAGCCGCGGCGCTGCTGCTTATTTCTTTCGTTCTGATCAACAATACGGTGCGGCTTACCGTCTATGCCCGCCGCTTTACAATACACACAATGAAACTGGTGGGTGCCACTCCCGGTTTTATCCGTCGGCCATTCATATTGAGCAATCTGTTGCAAGGCATTGTCGCCGGCATTGTGGCTTCGGGCGTTCTTGCCGCACTCATAGCCTGGGGCAAGAACTGGGATCCGGCGCTTGAACCGCTGCTCCCCTGGGGTGTTGCCGGTGTGATTTTCGGCGGCATACTCGTTGTGGGCATGGCCATCTGCTCCCTGGCAGCTCTGTTTGCCACAAACCGCTATCTGAGAGCCGACTACGACGATATGTTCAAATGACAGTTGTCAGCAGCCCGCCCTCCCCTCCGGCTACTATAATATAAATAAGGTAAAAAAGAAATCAACAATATGGCAAAACCTACCACTCCTACATCGGGTATCGGTAAAATGAACGTCAGGAAAGCCGACAGCGCTCTTGAAAAAGAGGCTTTGTCGCAGTTTCCTCTCGGCCGTAACAATTTCAACATGATGATCATCGCCGGTGCCTTGATTGTCATCGGATTCCTGCTGATGCTCGGAGGCGCCTCCACCGAGGAGGCATTCAACCCCGACATTTTCAGTGCCCGCCGCATTGTGGTCGGCCCCACCATCACCTTTATAGGTTTCCTTTTCATGGGCTATGCAATCATCAGAAAGCCCGCTGACAAAAAGGCAACCGACAAGGCCGGCGAAACTGCCGATGTGAAAAATCAAAACCAGTCAACATTAGATTAAATAAGCTCTGAAGATATATGGATTGGATAGACGTCCTTATCCTTGGCATAGTGCAGGGTCTGGCTGAATACCTGCCTATCAGTTCGAGCGGTCACATCGAGATTTTCCGTCAGATACTCGGGCTGGATTTACCCGGCGAGGATGCTCTGCAACTCAATGTGGTGCTCCATGTAGCCACCGTGCTCTCCACCATTGTGGTGCTCTGGAAACAGTTTATGCCCCTTTGCCGCTCGTTTTTCACCCTTCGCAACGATGACAACACACGCTATGTGTGGAAAATATTGCTTTCATGTGTGCCGGTGGGTATCGTCGGCATCCTTTTCAAATCGCAGGTAGAGCAATTTTTCGGAGTGCAGGAGGGTGGAGAGTCCAATCTCACCCTCATAGGTATTTGCCTCTGCGTTACTGCCGCGTTGCTCACCTTTGCGTATCTCAGCGATCACCGTCTCAAAAAAATCAGAGAGAAGCGCGGCACAGCCGAGAAGATGGTTCTCACCGGTCGCGGACGCAACATAACATGGTACGACGCCCTCATCATCGGGTGCTCACAGGCCATTGCTGTGCTCCCGGGTCTGAGCCGTTCCGGCACCACTATTGCCACGGGCATCATCATAGGCGACCGTCGCGAGGAGGTTGCGCAGTTCTCATTCTTTATGGTTGTGATACCTATCCTTGGTGAAGCGCTCCTCGACCTTAAGGATATGCTGTTTGAAAGCGGTGCATCCACAGCCGCACCGGGTACCGAGCTTGGCTGGCTGCCATTGCTCATCGGATTCCTGGCATCGTTTGTTGTCGGCTGTCTGGCCTGCAACTGGATGCTTTCGATAGTGAAGAAAGGCAAACTCTACTGGTTTGCCATCTATTGTGTAATCGTGGGTATTCTCTGCATCTGCTGGTAAATGACCGATGCCTGCAAAAATATGGTGACTCCCGCTTTCAATCTAAGCGAAGGATGTGTCTGGGCAGTTGACAAGCCGGTCGGCTGGTCGTCGTTTCATGTGGTGAAACGACTGCGCGGTGCCATCCTCAGCCGTGTCCGCAAGCATGGAGTAAGAAAGCTGAAAGTAGGCCATGCCGGCACCCTCGATCCGCTTGCTTCGGGCGTGATGCTGCTCTGCCTCGGCAAAGCCACCAAAAATATCGAGCTGCTGCAGGCGGGCGTCAAGGAGTATGAGGCTGAAATGCAGTTAGGGAGCACCACCCCCTCTTTTGACCTTGAGACACCTGTCGACGCTACTTACCCTACAGCTCATATTACTCCGGAGCTGATTGAGGAGGTGCTTCCGCGATTTGTCGGCACAGTCAGCCAGATTCCTCCGGCCTATTCCGCCTGCAAGGTGGAAGGTGTCAGAGCCTACGAGATGGCCCGCACCGGCGACGAGGTGAAGCTTAAGCCCAAGACGCTGGTTATCGACTCTATCGTCATTCTCGGATTCGATGCCGACGCGATGAAGCTGACACTCAAGATAGTCTGCTCGAAAGGCACATATATCCGTGCCCTGGCACGCGACATCGGCGAGGCTCTCGGCAGCGGCGCCCATCTTTCGGCTCTGCGCCGTACCCGTGTGGGTGATTACCGTATCGCCGACTGCATGGGCATTGAGGACACCGTAGACGCCATATGGAAATCTGAAATCACAATCCCGGGTAACGACGGCGCACCCGACGTGGTGATTCCCCCCGGAGAATATACCCCGCACGGCGAGAGCGAATCAGCCGCACGCGACATCCTTCCGTATGCCGAGCGCATGGCTGCCGCAATAATACAGAATAAGCAATAATAACACATACATTTTCTTTCCGACACCTCATGAAACTTTCGCAGTTTAAATTCAAACTCCCCGAAACACTGATTGCACAGGAAGCACCTGTTCATCGCGACGAATGTCGCCTTATGGTGGTTCACCGTAAAACAGGCGAGATCGAGCACAAAGAGTTTAAGGACATCATCAATTATTTCGACGATGGTGATGTGATGGTTTTCAACGACACCAAGGTGTTTCCCGCGCGGCTATATGGCAACAAGGAGAAAACCGGTGCCAAAATCGAGGTGTTTCTTCTGCGCGAGCTTAACGAGGAGCACAAACTATGGGATGTGCTCGTGGAACCTGCCCGCAAAATCCGCATCGGCAACAAACTCTATTTCGGCGAGGATGAGTCGATGGTGGCCGAGGTGATCGACAACACCACCTCACGCGGACGCACACTCCGCTTTCTCTACGACGGTGAACACGACGAATTCAAACGTGCGCTCTATGCTCTGGGCGAGACTCCTCTGCCCGAATATATCAAGCGTGATCCGCAGCCCGCCGATGCAGAGGCCTACCAGACTATTTTTGCCCGCAACGAGGGTGCGGTGGTGGCTCCATCGGCCGGTATCCATTTCAGTCGCGAACTGCTCAAACGCTTTGAGATCAAAGGAGTGGAGCAGGGATTCCTGACCGTTCACTGCGGCCTCGGTGCTTTCCGTGAAATCGATGTAGAGGATCTCACCAAGCATCGCATGGATTCAGAGGAAATGGCCGTTGACCAGAATCTTGTCAACATGGTCAACCTTGCCAAGGATCACGGAAAACAGGTTTGCGCTGTCGGCACATCCACTTTACGCGGCATAGCCAGCGCTGTGAGCATGGGCGGCCACATGAAGACTTATTCCGGCTGGACCAACAAATTTATCTTCCCTCCCTATGATTTCACCGTGTCTACAGCCCTTGTCACCGGTCTGCATCTGCCATACTCGACCATGCTGATGATGGTGTGCGCTTTCGGTGGCTACGAACTGGTGATGAAAGCCTACACCGACGCCGTGAAAGAGGGTTACAAGTTTGGCGCCTACGGCGATGCCATGCTCATCCTCGACTGATAATTCCGTTTGCCCGGAAAATTCCAAGGACTGATAAATTCCCCTGAATATGGTGCTGAATGAACGTCAGAGCCGCACCGATCGTGTGTTCGATGCTGCAAAAATGATGATGACGGCCGCCCGCACGGCTCCCAAGGCCAAGGGTCTCGACAATCTTGAATGTTGCATTGTCACAGGCGACGATATACGCCGTCTGAGCGATGTGATGCAGATGCTGCATGAGGAGACCGGACGCCCTGTCTATCAGCGCGATGCCGAGAATATTCTAAAAGCGGAGTGCATATTGGTAATTGCCGCCAAGAATGTGCCCATGGGGCTCAACTGCGGTCATTGCGGTTTCCCCACCTGCGGTGAAAAACCGGCCAATGTGCCCTGTGCATATTGTCCTACGGATGTGGGTATCGCCATTGGGTCGGCCTGCGCCATGGCTGCCGATCTTCGTGTCGACACCCGTGTGATGTTCTCGGCCGGAATGGCCGCCGAGCGCATGAATCTGCTGCCCGGTTGCTGCCAATATTTTGCAATACCCGTTTCCGCCTCCTCAAAATCACCCTTCTTCGACCGTTAAGAGCCGGTAACATTTATTCTTAAACAATCTCTTATTGTCGCCGGCTCAAAGGTTCAAGTGAGTTTAGTGGCGCCTAATGAAAGAATTGAAAGGCGGTGGTCATCCACCGCTTTTTTTAATGTCTGCGCACACGACAGGATTGTGGCACCGGTGGTGATTACGTCGTCGACAAGGAGAATATGTTTTCCCTGCAGGCGTTCGGGATGACTAACGGCAAATATGCCGGTGAGGGGCTGGCGTCGTTCCGAAGCCGATTTCCGTGTCTGGGTGGCGTGGGCGCGGCGGGCTTTCAGATTGTGGAGTACCGGAAGGCCGGTGACATCGGCTATCCCCCGGGCAATGAAATCCGACTGGTTGTAGCCGCGACGGAGCCGCTTGGTCCAGTGGATCGGCACAGGCATCACAGCGTCAATGTCGCGGAAAAATCCCGCGGCAAGCAGTTCATGGGCATATAATCCGGCAATCGCACGGTCGAGGTTGGGCTGATTGTGGTATTTGGCATCGCGGATAAGCCGTGCGTAGGCGTTGTCTTTCGAATAATGAAAAAACGCCACGGCGCTTTCGATAGGGGTGCGCACATCCACAAGGCGGAGTATCAGAGGATTAGACGGATCAAGATGATAGCCCGTGCGGGGCACTTTCAGATAGCAGTTGAGACATATGCCATCCTCTCCCTCCACGAGGCGCGACTGACAGACCGGACAGCAGCGGGGAAAGAAGCTGTCGATAATGTCGATGCCAAGACGCCGCAGCCTCATCAGAAGCCAATGCGGTGTGATTTTACGGCGTTTGTTCAATCCTGCTGAGGCCATGTGGCGCTGTCTTTTACAATTCCGGCTACAAGCTGCGACTCGAATCCGCGTTGGAGGCCGGCGCGATAGAGCTTTGTGCGCCCTTCGTAGGTGTAACCCTCTTTGATGGAGCGGGCTTTGCTTCGTAGACATCTGATGGCCACCTGTTCGTATTCCTCCGGGTCGAGGGCCTCGATAGCGTTGTCGATTTCATCCGTGCCAACACGTTTTGCCCGCAGTCCCATCACTATTTTCATGCGTCCCCACCCGCTGTAAAGGAGCTTGTCGCGGGCATAGGCTTCGGCGAAACGGCTGTCGCTGAAGAATTTTCGTTTTTCCAGCGACTCAAGTATCTTTCCTGCATCGGATGATGACACTCCCCATCTCCTCAGCTTTTCGCTCAACTCATGCCGGCAGTGCTCGGCGCGGGCGCAGAGAGCTTCGAGTCGCTGGAGCGCTGTCTCGGCAGAAATGTGTTTTCGCAGCATGACGGATGAAAAAATTATGATGCCTGTGACGACACACAACTCATGAAACGGTTTTTACCTTCGGTGTCGCGGATGATCTGCACATCTGAGAAACCTGATTTTCGGGCAAGCGCCGCCAGTCGGTCGGCAAAGAGCGGGTTTATCTCAAAGTAAAGTTTCCCTCCCGGAGAGAGCATCCCTGCGGCGGCAGCCTCCAGGATCGGGCGATAGAATTTCAGCGGGTCTTTGTCGGGAACAAACAGCGCAAGAGCCGGCTCGAAATCGAGGACATTACGCTCCATCGAGGCCTTTTCGCTGTCGGCTATATATGGCGGGTTGCTCACTATAATATCGTACGTAGCGCCCGTGACACCATTGGGAAGCTGAAGAATATCAGCTTTCTGGAATTTCACCGGAGCTTTTAGAGCCGTGGCATTTTCGCGGGCCACGGCAAGCGCCGCGTCGCTGATGTCAATAGCGGTGACTTCGGGGAAATTGAGATTTCGCTGCAGCGCGATGGCAATGCATCCGCTCCCTGTGCCGCAGTCGAGCACCCGCAGATCTTTGCGCTGATTTTCCTTGACGATGATGTCGACAAGCTCTGCGGTTCCGCTGCGGGGAATGAGCACGTCGGGAGTGATGCGGAACTTCATGCCGTAGAAGATCGCGTTTCCGAAAATCTGCTGGATCGGTTCGTCGGCGAGCAGCCGTTTCACTACATTGTCGATGCGCTCCAAGGTCGGCGCGCCTATTTCATCGGCATTGTGGATGGCGAGATCCACGGGCGACCATCCCCTGATGTTCTCGAAGATGATGCGGGCCATGGCGCGTGCCTCTCCGTCGCCATATTTGGGCGCGAGGCGGCCGCGGATGTCGGCAAGTACCTTATTGACCGGAGTGCCGTGTTCCGTGGTGGCGTCAACGAATTTCTGCCATTGCGAAGTTTTGCTGTTATCTGTCATATCACTATAACATTATCGCGGGGGCGCCGGTTGCATCAGAGTTCGATAAGTTCGTCGGCCAGGAAATCGCGTGTGGCGGCAGTGCCGAGCACCGAATCCCATTTCATGGGCGAGATGCCGTTGCCGGGACGTTTCACAGTGATATTCTCTTCGGTGAGAATCTCGCCTTTGCGGATGTCGGTGGCGGCCACGATGCTTTTGCGGGCCACCACTATGTTGGGACGTTCCGAGTCGGAGACATGTTTCTCACCTGAGCCAATTGCAAGTTCGATATTGCGGATTGCGCTGACCATCGAAGCCAGTTCGGCAGGTTCGAGCGATGCCTTGTGGTCGGGACCGGGCAGATTGCGGTCGAGAGTGAAATGCTTTTCGATGATATGTGCTCCCATCGCCACGGCAGCCACGGGCACTTCGATACCCACTGTGTGGTCGCTGTAGCCTACGGCGCCGGGGTGCAGAGCGGCGAGTTGCTCCATGGCCCGCAGGTTCACGTCGCACATGGGCGTGGGATACTGGGTGTTGCAGTGCAGGAGCGCCACATCGGCGCGCCCTATGCCGTTGTCTTCCAGCACTTCGAGCGCGGCCTCCACCTCGCAAAGTTCCGACATGCCGGTCGAGAGAATCACCTTTCCCCCCTTTCGGGCAATTTTGCGGAGATAGGGGAGGTTGGTGATTTCACCGGAGGGTATTTTCCAATAATCCATCCCCAAAGGCGCCAGACAGTCGATCGATACCAGATCGAACGGCGTGGACATGAAACCGATACCGACCTCGCGGCAGATTTCAGCGAGCGGAGCGTAGTCTTCGAGCCGGAGATGAATTTTTCTGCACATCTCGAGCTGACTCTCCTCGGCTCCGGTGGTCTCTTTCTGATACTCGGCTTTGGGCGCTACTGATGAAATCACCAGCTCGGGCACAGCCGTCTGGAACTTCACATAGTCGGCTCCGACAGCTTTGGCGGCATGGATCATGGCCACGGCGCGGTCATAGTCGCCGTTGTGGTTCACGCCTGCTTCGGCTATTATTATCACATGGTTTGAATTATTGCAATTCATGATTGTTTTTCCGATAGGTCAAAAACGAAATCGCTCAAATAGCGGGTGAGCAGTATGTGGTCGTTCCAGTCGTGGCAGGGAGTCAGCGGCATCCCGGCCCAGTCGCCGAGAATGTAGCCCGGAATGTCAGCGCCGGCTGACACTGCGGTGACGGCGCCCCCGCCGAGGCGCGGATTGATCTCCATGAGCAGCAGATTGCCGTCGGGCTGTTCGATGAGCTGGATTGTTACTGCGCCACGCAGCCCGGTGCGGTTCAGAATGTTGAATATCAGGGCATAGACCTGTGGGTTGCGGAATGTAGCGGTAGTCACTACCTCGCCCCCCTGCACGTCGATGCGGTAGCGCGATACAGCGGTAATGATTTCACCTTCGAGTGTAACATAGCAGTCAACGGTTATCTCTTTCCGTCGGGTGATGCACTCCTGGATAAGGTAGTCACGGGCACGTTCGCCCAATGCATCAAGCTCTGCGGCATCGTGGATTATGATAAGCCCTTTTGATGCGGATCCGAAGCGCGGTTTGGCGATCAGAGGGAACTTTTCCAAACCGGGCACCGGGAGATCGAGCGAGCGGAATAGACTGTCGGCCTCTACTTTGTCGAACATGCGTGCCGACAGCGCGGCATCGCCCACGGGCACCCACACGTCGCCGTATTCATCGCGGCAACGGGCTGCTACCTCTACGGCGCCGTCGACAAAGGGTACAAGTATGTCGATTTCCTTCTGCTCGATTATTCCGTGGATATGTGCTGTTACCTCGGGGTCGGCCCATTTCAGGCCGATAATCACCTCGGCGATGCTGGCGATGGGCACGTAGGGCGACAGCTCGTAGCTGTAGAGCCTCACATCCATGCCCATGCGGCGCCCCGCTTCAATGAATTTTCGCCCCATGGAGACACGTTTGGCACCTCCGAGAAAGAGAATGTTCACTTTGCGGAGGTTGTCGTCGGCATTCACATGATTGAGAGTGTTGTCGGTCGGCATGATACTCAGCGGTTATAGATGTCGGATTTATACCGGCATAGGTTGGCAGGGTCGGTAAACCACTCTATGGTGCGGCGCAGACCCTCTTTGAGCGACACCTGCGGACGCCAGTCGGTGAGGCTTTCGATTTTGGTGTTGTCGCCGCAAAGACGGAAAACCTCGCTCTTGGAGGGGCGCAGACGTTCCGGGTCGACCACATACTCCACGTCGGCGTTCATCAGTTCGGCTATGAGGCGGAGGGTGTCGGCCATCGACACCTCCGTGCCGGTGGCGATGTTGATTTCCTCACCTTCGATGCCGTCGGCACGACCGAGAGCCAGGAATCCGCGGCATGTGTCCTCCACGAAATTGAAATCGCGGGTGGGCGAAAGGTCGCCTACCTTGATGCGGCGCTCGCCGTTGGCTATCTGCGATATTATGGTGGGGATGATGGCACGTGCGCTCTGCCGGGGACCGTAGGTGTTGAACGGACGGGCTATCACCACGGGTAAGCCGAAAGCGTTGAAATAGCTTTTGGCTATGGCGTCAGCCCCGATTTTTGTAGCGGAATAGGGCGATTGAGGCTGACGGGGATGCTTCTCGTCGATAGGCACATATTGCGCGGTGCCGTAGACTTCGGAGGTGGAGGTGACAACCAGACGGCCGGTACCTAACTCGCGGGCTGCCTGACACACATTCAAAGTCCCTTTGATATTGGTGTCGACATAGCTCTCGGGTGCCACATAGCTGTAGGGAATGGCTATCAGGGCGGCAAGGTGGAAGATGGTGTCGACATCGCGGGCGATGTGGCGCACAAAGGCTTCGTCGCGCACGTCGCCGCAAACTATCTCGAGATCGGGATGCGATTTGCCTTCGAGCCAGCCCCAGCTGTTGAAAGAGTTGTATTGGCATAGCGCCCTTACTTTAATTCCTTCGGAGAGAAGGAGATCCACCAGATGCGAACCGATGAATCCGTCGGCGCCGGTGACAAGGGTATGTTTTATTTCGCGTGACATATGCGGTTGGGTTGATGGTGGTTCAGCAGCGTTTGCGGAGGACATATGTGTAGGTAATGCCGTCGGAGGCGGTCTGACTCAGTGTGACATCTTTGCCCGAGGAATGGACAATATTGAATGATGTGACTCCGGCCGGTGTCATGTGCAGTGCGTCGAACACCCGGTAACGGTCGTCGCCCGAATCATCGGAGTGGTTTGTGTCGATCAGCAGCATGTTGTCAGCGGGCTGTGACCAGGTGGCCCAGCGGTCGATCTTCTCGCCATATTCGCCGTAGCATGATATGCAGACAATGTCGTTCTGGAAAGCGAACGCAAAGCGCGGCTCATAGCCCGGCACGGGTGCTCCGTCAGCATCGATTTCCATGATTTCCCAGCGGCCGAACCAATCGCCTATGTCACCGTTGTTGCGTGTGCATGATGTGGTGACAGATAATGCTGACATTGTTATGGCCAGGAGCAGTATGATGCGTGTTAATGTTTTCATAATAGAGAAGTTAACGGATTCGGAGTATGTCGTTGAATCTTACGGTGAGCATCCCGCCGACATTGTTTCCAAGGAGAGAGCCGTGGTCGATAGCCAGGGCGGCGCGTAAACTAAGACCTTTGACTCCGGCCGGTTTCCACGCAGCCTCGAGCATCAGCGAGGTATCATCCTTGGGGTGCTGATAGAGATAGCCGCCCCAGCCGTAAGCCACGCGGTATCCGCCGAGAAGACGCCATGACAGCGAGCGGCTTACGTCGCCCTCCATGCCTATGTGAAAACCGCGCACACGGTTGGCGGTGAATTCCATCACGCCGTCGGTGTTGTAGATGGGCGAACGCAGGAAAGGAGTGCCGATGGCCATGCCGTAGTTGGCATAGGCGTTGTATTCGTGATTGTAATAATAGTTGTCGTTGCCTTCGGCGCGGCGCCGGATTGTTGTTCCGGGCACGTCGTCGGGATCCCAGTGCATGGGGCCTGACTGATTGGTGAAATCAAGATACTCGGCCACAACCGAGCGGATCCAGGGGAAGCCGGTGGTGTCGTACTGCAAGCCCCATAGGCCGTCGAAACCGTTGAGGAAGCCTATGCCCGAACCATCTTCGAAAGGTTTCTGCATATATGCCTTGAGAGCGGAACCGTTGCGGAAGCGGTAGCGGAACTGCAGATCCCAGCATCCGAGCGAGCTGCCTGAGTAATACGACAGACCGCCGTCGGAGGGTATCAGCACCTTGAAAAACTGTTTGATGCCGCGTGAGAATTTCACACGCTGATACTCACGACCGTTCATATATGAGGTGGTCTCGCCGCCGAAGAATGCGCCAACCTGCATGCCTACGGTTGCCGAAAAAGGCATCGCGGGTTTTGTGCGGAAATAGCAGCGCTTGTAGGAATATAGCGCTCCCTGATTTATGTGGCCGTTGTAATAGTTGTAATGTTCACGCATCCATGTGTTATCGGTCATTTTGCCGTAGGACAGCTCTCCCTGGATCTGCACCCATCCGTTGGTCAGAGGTATATCGGTGAAATCCGAAAATCCTACGCGCACTTCAGGGATAGGGCGGGCGTTGCCGCTTTCCACAAAATCGCCGCTGGACAGCGTGGGGCTGAGCAGAGCCGAGGAGTGCTCCTTCATTCCCACCGATAGGAATACGCTGCGATAGCGCACTTCGCCATAAAGCTGCTGGATCCAGAAACGCGACGGGTGTTGCGACACCGCTTTCATAAAACCGTTGGTGACAGGGATTGCGCCGGCACCGGGATCAGTGCTGTGGTAGCGGTCGTAATCAACCGATGATGTGTAGCCACCGATCAGGTCTACGCCGAATGAATAGCTGAAATGATTTTTGCGCTGTGAATCATGTTTTGCCGCTACTCGGATAAGAGCATCTTTCGACGAGGAGAGGATGCCGTGGTTGTTCGACATTATATAATAAGGTGCGAAATCATGGCTCCCGGCTGTGAAAATAGCTTCGGTTGACCAGTTGATTCCGAATCCGTCCTCTGCGGTGGAATCAGCGGCTGCGGCTTCACCCGAGCCATCGGCCGGGGCAGCGGATGCCACGGTGGCGGCTGTGGCCAATGCCAGCAGGCTGCTCATATATCTTTTGATTCTCATCTGGTTGGTTTGAAAGATGTTACTGTTGTTTTTCAGGGTGAAAAGAGTTGATATGGCGGTCGATTTTCTCATCATATACATCTGATATGGTGAGGAAAATGCCGGTCTCCTCCACATCACCGAACTCGTCGTTGATGGCCGTGCCGAAAATTCTCAGTGTAGGGCTGAGCGACATATAGGCATTGACCAATGGCGGGATGTTGATGCCATGCTCGCGGATGGCTGCGTTGAGCGTGCGGTAATCTTCGAGGAAACTTTTGCCGGGCATCATTTCGGGGAAGCGGCCGTCGCCGTCGCCTCCGCGGATCGGGAAGTAGGGACGCGCCAGATCATCCTTGTCGGGGAAATGGCGGTTGAGGAAGTAGAGCAGCATGTTGCGGCAGTCGCGGTCGTAGCTGGGATACATGGTGAATTTCCCGAACAGATAGCGGATTTCGGGATGGAGCACCGTGAGGGCGCCCAGGCCGTCCCAGAGGTTGTCGAGAGCGAAAATCGCTTTGGCTCCGGCACGCGATGACTGATATTCCAGCCTGACGAACGAGCGTCCAAGCTCTATGGTGTAGGGGAGATAGTCGGTGATGAATCGCTGCGAGAAATCAAACATGTGGGAGGTGGCGATGCGCGGGTGGCCGTTCTCCATCTTTATGTCGCGGCCGAGAATAAAGCGGTAGCCGCCGATGATTTCGCGATCTTCGGGCGACCACACGATGAGTTGCTGGCATGGAGGATCCATCACATCGTACTGGTCGATGTCGCAATCCTTGCCGGTGCCGCCGCCGGCGGTACGGAACGCTATTTCGCGCAACCGGCCTATCTCGCGCATGGTATTGGGTGCGTTCACCGAGTTGACGATGTAGATTTCGTTGCCACCTTTGTTGGTGTCGCGGAGCTTGCGGTCGGGTGTAAGCTCTTGGATTATATCGTCTACAGGTACCGGATCAATTATTTTCTGAGCCATCGTGATTCAGAGTGTCGTTGGATTTTTGAATTTCAGTAGTGGCGAGAGAGTAAACGATCGAACGGATGCGGGCTGCAGCGGCTTCGGTCTCATGCCCACATGGCAGCGACTGCCATGGCAGAGCCTTGCCGCAGACCACAGAGAGCGAGGCGCCCTCCATGCGACACATCTCGCCGGGGAGCAATATCATCTCGAAGTTGAATTTTATGCCCAGCCGGCGGCGAAGATTGGCCATGCGGTAGAAGTGCATTGAGTTGTGCCCGCTGAAGAAGAGGGGAATCACATCGCGGTGGCTCTGACGGGCCTTGCCGACAAACATTTTGTTCCACTTCAGATCGCATACTTTTCTGACTGTGCAGCCCCCTTCCTCCATCTTCTGAAGGCGCGAAACCAGCCCGGCGGGAAACATGATCACCGGATCGTCGCCGTCAAACGCGGCATCGACAGCCCGGATTGCCTCGCGGCTCTGGCGGCCGAATTTGTTGACCGGCAGGAAAACGCCTTCGAGCGGTTTCACTGCCGTGAGGAGGTCGTTGACCACAAACCACACTCGGCCGCCGTGGCGCTGCTGCACCCACTGTATGAGTGCCATGCCGTCGAGTCCACCCAACGGATGGTTCGACACATAGAGCACGCGCCGGTGCGATGCATCGGGGAGCCGCTCTTCATGCACAGAGGTGAAACTTATGCCGAGCGAACGGAAGATGCCCCGGCAGAAGTCGGCGCCGTCGAGGCCAGCATTCTCTTCGAGCAATTGGTTTAGGCGATCCTGACACACAGTGCGTTTCAACCAGTTCACCGCCGCACGCGGAATAAAACGCGACATGCCCGGAAGGCGCTCGGCGAGCACCCCGTCGATGTCGATTTTTATAACGGGAGCCGGCGTCGCAGGCGCCTGTTCTTCCATTGCGTGCGATGATGTGATTGCAGTTGTATCCATTCAGAGAGCAAAGGTACACAAAAATCAGCTTTTTTGTGTACCTTTGCATAAAATTTCGACAGGAGGATATGGGCAAATCATCTCTGAAAAATAAAATATCCGGTGTAGTCGGCAACTTGAGTCGCACAATGCGCTCTTTGCTGTCGCTGATGGTGAGTGTGCCCCGGTGCGGCACAGTGCATGCTTCCGGGCGCGATGGCCGCCCCCTTGTCATAATGGGTAACGGCCCGTCGTTTCGCCGTAATCTCGACGAGGATATGGAGCTGCTGATGCGCAGCGACACCCTTGCTGTTAATTTCGCCGCCAATTCGCCGGAATTCAGGTTGCTGCGTCCGAAATATTATGTGCTGGCCGATCCCCATTTCTTTGAGAAGGCTGAAACCGACTGCAATGTGCGCCGGCTGATCGACTCTCTTAATACAGTGGATTGGCCTATGACGCTGTTTGTGCCCGTTTCTGCCCGAGGTTCGAGAAGTTTGTTTCACTCTGAGAATCTCAAAGTGGAATGTTTCAATTTCATTGCTGCAGAGGGGTTCGCTTCGTTTGAGAATTTTGTATTTGACCGCAAATGGGGCATGCCCCGGCCCCGCAACGTGCTCATTCCATCCATAATGATAGGTATATGGTTGGGCTACAGACAGATTTATCTGCTTGGTGCCGACCATTCCTGGCTTAAGACACTGTCGGTCAATGACCGCAATGAGGTGGTGTCGGTTCAGCCCCACTTCTATAAGGAGGATGAGAAGGAGAGTGCCCGCATCAGGCAGGAATATGTGCGTCACCCGCTCCATGAAGTTATCGAGAGCATGATGATCGCTTTCCGCGCCTATCACACGATTCAGCGCTATGCGAGGCGACTCGGGGTGGAGATTTTCAATGCCACTCCCGATTCGATGATCGATGCTTTCCCCCGCGCACAACTTCCCGGATAGACCATGGATACATATTATACACTTGCAGCCCCATCGGAAGCCTATTTTACAGAAAAGCGGAGCAGATTTCTCAGTTTCGCCATTCCTGTGGAGAGTCGTGAACAGGTGCGAGAGCATGTGAAAAGATTTTCCAAAGAGTATTTCGACGCCCGGCATGTGTGTTATGCTTTTGTCCTTGGCGCCGACCGGTCGGATTTTTTAGCAAATGATAACGGAGAGCCGTCGGGAACCGCCGGGAAACCTATTCTCGGTCAGATCAACTCGTTCAATCTCACGAATCTCTTAATAATGGTGGTGCGGTATTTCGGAGGAGTGAAGTTGGGCACTCCCGGACTTATAGCCGCATATCGCGAAGCTGCACGTCAGGCCATTGAGAATGGCGAGATAATCGAATGTCACCGCGAGGAAACCATTTCCGTCACTTTCCCTTACCTTGTCATGAACGATGTGATGAAAATTGCCAAGGCTCACGGAGTTAAAGTGGTTGAGCAGAGTTTCGACAACGTATGTTCGATAACACTCAGCACACGGGCCGATCTTTTTCCCGAGATATCCTCCCGAATCCTCGCTATTGACGGTGTCACTCCCTTCTGACAATTTTTTTCAAAATAATTTCGGATTTATTTGCAAACTAAAAAAATAGTTTGTAGCTTTGCGATGTGAAACTAATGTTTTAGTTTTGTATCTGACAACACAACTGAAGAGCTTACAATATGAAGTCACGAAAACTCACAGAAAAAGAAACCGAGATAATGCAGATCCTATGGCGAAAAGGTGCCGTGTCGGTGCGCGAAATGCTTCCGGAATATGCCGAACCGCGTCCGCATTTCAACACTGTGTCGACCACCGTCAGGATCCTCGAGCAAAAGGGTCACGTGGGGCATATCGAAGAGGGTGGCGGCTACCGCTATTATGCCATTACCCCTCGCGAAGAGTGTCGCGACCGCTCTTTGGCCGCTGTGGTGCGTGATTTCTTTGACAATTCCTATCGTTCGGCAGTGTCCGCATTGGTCGAGAAAGAGAAAATTTCAGTTGAAGATCTCAGAGAGCTCATTGAAATGATCGACAGAAAATCGGCTTCAAAGACCCCGGAATCCACCTCATCCGATCACTCATAAATACGCAGAACCATGTTAAGCCAATTCACAGCATTCTCACTCGTATCCTCTCTTTTTGTAGCAGCGGGGATGATCGTCTATAAATTGTTCCTGGCGCAACAGTGTCAGCATCGGCTCAACCGCATGGTTCTTGGCGGGATAATGGTAGTCAGCATAGTGGCGCTCCCCGCGTTGCTGTCGCTTCCCGAGGAGAGTCACTTCACGCCGGTGGCAGAGGTCGGTCTGCCCATGGCCGTAGGATTTACAACCGACGGGTTGGTTGCCGCGTCAACACCACACATTGATATAATGTCGATAGTGGAAATGCTGATTGTGGCCGGGGCTGTATTAATGCTGCTGCGTCTGCTCGTCGCTACAGGGCGCATAATGGCTCTGATTCAGAGAGGGGAGAGCATCCGCTATGATGACTTCACGCTTGTGTTGATTGATCGTCCAGAAATTGCCCCGTTCAGTTTCTTTAAAAAAGTAGTCGTGTCGCGAGCCGACTACGAACGTCACGGCGAGATGATCGCCACCCACGAACTTGCCCACATCTGCTCACGTCATTGGTTTGACCTGCTGTCGGCTGAAATCCTGCTGTGTGTGCAGTGGTATAACCCTGCCGCGTGGCTGATGCTGGCCCAACTACGGGAGGTGCATGAATACGAGGCCGACGAGAAGGTTGTCACCAGTGGATTCGACAAAAAGAAATATCAATACCTGTTATTGGAAAAGGCTGCAGGCGTTTGTTTCCAGTCGTGCGCCAACAGCCTTAACCATAGCAAATTAAAAAACCGTATCGCTATGATGTACAAATCAAAAAGTTCGCCCGGGCGGCGCATGCGCGCCTTGGTGATTGTGCCCGCAGTGGCAGCGGCTTTTGCCGTAACCCAGATCCCGGCAGTTGCTTCGGCTCTCCGGAGCATGACCGCTACCGAAACACCGGCTCCTGTCGAAGCAGCTTCTCCTGCTGTCAGCATCGTCGAAACACCGGTCGTTTCCTCTCAGGAAACAAAGGCCTCGACGCCTGTGGTGGCAAAACCCGACAGCAAAGTTAGCAAAAAGAGTGATAAAAAGCAAACTTTAGCAGCCTGTGAGAAGATGCCGCAGTTTCCCGGCGGCGACGTGGCTCTCATGAACTATGTGAGAGATAACCTCAAATATCCCGAAGAGGCCATGAAAGCAGGCGTCCAGGGGCGTGTGGTGGTCAGATTCGTTGTTAAGGCCAACGGCTCCGTCGCTTCCCCCGAAATTATCAGGAGTGTCTCCCCCGACCTTGATACCGAGGCTCTGAGAATTGTGGGTGAAATGCCCCGCTGGACCCCCGGCTCAGTCGATGGGAAACCCGTCGACGTCCAGTTTACCCTTCCGGTATTCTTCCGTCTGAAAGGCGACGATACCGATAAGACCCCGAAAACAGCCAAAAAAAGTGTGACAACCGTATCCGTAACAGGCAATTCCATGGATGGAGTTGAGGTATATGTCAACGGCGAACGTTATCACGGCAGCCTTTCGGATATTTCTTCCGGAAGTGTCGAAAGTATGGATATAAAGAATACTGAAACCACCAAACGCATCGACATCACCATCCGCAAATAATCTCCCCGCACCACACTTCATACACAGATTATTATCCATCCCGGGAGATTATTGCCTGTAAATATCTTATATCCCGCCTTGAAAAAGTTGACACGCATCCACTTTTTCAAGGCGGTTTTTTGGTGAATGGTTTATGATTATATAATTTTTTCGTAACTTTGCAGCTTGAAAATGAATTGACTTTGTATGCAGAACATACGTAATATTGCGATCATCGCCCATGTGGACCATGGCAAGACCACTCTGGTCGATAAAATGCTGCTGGCCGGGCATCTTTTTCGTGAGAATCAGAATGCCGGAGAACTTATCCTCGACAACAATGACCTCGAACGCGAGAGAGGTATAACAATCCTCTCCAAAAACGTTTCCATCAATTATAAGGATACTAAAATCAACATCATAGACACCCCGGGACACGCCGATTTCGGCGGCGAAGTGGAGCGTGTGCTCAACATGGCCGACGGCTGTCTGCTGCTTGTCGACGCTTTCGAAGGCCCGATGCCCCAGACCCGTTTCGTGTTGCAGAAAGCCATTCAGATCGGCCTGAAACCGGTGGTGGTGATCAACAAAGTCGATAAACCCAACTGCCGGCCCGACGAGGTGCAGGAGATGGTGTTCGATCTGATGTTCAACCTCGACGCCACCGAGGAACAGCTTGATTTCCCCACCATCTACGGCTCTGCCAAGAATGGTTGGATGAGCACCGACTGGACGAAACCCACCGATAACATCATCCCTCTGCTCGATGCCATCCTCGAGTATATTCCCGCTCCCAAGACTCTGGAAGGGGACCCCCAGATGCTGATCACGTCGCTTGATTATTCAAACTACGTGGGTCGTATAGCAGTGGGCCGTGTGCACCGCGGCACTCTCCGCGAGGGGATGGAAATTGGCCTCAGCCGCCGCGACGGTTCCGTGCAGCGCCAGCGCATCAAGGAGCTGCATGTGTTCGAAGGTATGGGGCGCAAGAAGGTCAGCGAGGTTTCCTCGGGCGATATCTGCGCTCTTGTAGGCCTTGATGCCTTTGAAATCGGCGATACCGTCACCCTCCCCGACAATCCCGAACCGCTTCCCCGTATCGCCATCGACGAACCCACAATGTCGATGACCTTCACCATCAACGATTCACCCTTCTTCGGAAAAGATGGCAAATATGTCACCTCGCGCCACATCAACGACCGACTCATCAAGGAACTTGACAAAAATCTGGCGCTCCGTGTGGAGAAAGGTGCCAACGAGGATAAATGGACTGTCTATGGCCGAGGCGTGCTGCATTTGTCGGTACTTATCGAGACCATGCGCCGTGAGGGTTATGAACTTCAGGTCGGCCAGCCTCAGGTAATCGTCAAGGAGATTGACGGTGTGAAGTGCGAGCCGGTTGAAATGCTCACTATCAACGTCACCGAGGAGTATGCCTCGAAGATGATAGACATGGTCACCCGCCGCAAAGGCGACCTGCTGTCGATGTCCACTCAGAACGACCGGGTGCACATGGAGTTCCAGATACCTTCGCGCGGCATTATCGGTCTGCGCAACAATGTGCTCACCGGATCGGCCGGCGAGGCCATCATGGCTCACCGCTTCCTCGAATACCAGCCCTGGAAGGGTGACATCGAGCGCCGCACCAACGGCTCTCTCATCGCCATGGAGGCCGGTACGGCCTATGCTTACGCCATCGACAAACTCCAGGACCGCGGCCGCTTCTTCATCTTCCCGCAGGAGGAAGTCTACGCCGGCCAGGTTGTGGGCGAGAGCGCCAAAGACAAGGATATAGTAATCAACGTCACCAAGTCGAAAAAGCTTACCAACGTGCGCGCGTCGGGCACCGACGAAAAGGCCAAAATCGTGCCTCCCGTGGTGTTCTCGCTCGAGGAAGCTCTCGAATACATCAAAGAGGATGAATATGTGGAGGTTACACCCCATCACATCCGTCTGCGCAAGATTATCCTTGACGAACTCGAACGCAAACGCGCCAACAAATAATCCAATCTTCATTCACACACCAAACTGTCAACGATGAAGCCCTCCATACCCAAAGGCACACGTGATTTCGGACCGGCCGAAATGGCTCGCCGCAACTATATTTTCGACACCATCCGTCAGGTTTTCCGCCTCTACGGCTACAACCCGGTGGAGACCCCTGCCATGGAAAATCTCTCCACCCTCATGGGAAAATATGGCGAGGAGGGCGACAAACTCCTTTTCAAGATTCTCAACTCGGGCGAGTATCTCAAGGGCGTTGACCGGGCACTGGTCGATTCCGACCCCGTGAACTATCCTAAGCTCACCAATGCTATAAGCGAAAAGGGTCTGCGCTATGATCTGACAGTGCCTTTCGCACGTTTTGTGGTTCAGCACCGCAACGAGCTGCAGTTACCCTTCAAACGTTATCAGATACAGCCCGTGTGGCGTGCCGACCGTCCGCAGAAGGGTCGCTACCGCGAGTTCTATCAGTGCGATGCCGATGTGGTCGGCTCCGATTCGCTTGTCAACGAAATCGAACTGCTGCAGATGGTCGACGAGGTTTTCTCCCGTCTGAAAATCAATGTGATTCTCAAACTCAACAACCGCAAAGTGCTGGCGGGAATCGCTGAGATCATCGGTTTCCCCGACAAGATTGTCGACATCACCGTGGCTATCGACAAGCTCGACAAAATCGGTGTTGAAAATGTCAATGCCGAGCTTCTCGAGCGCGGGCTTTCGCAGGATGCTGTCAGTCGTCTGCAACCCATTCTTGCCATCAACGGCTCGATCGAGGAGCGTCTTGAACAGCTTGAGACTCTTCTTGCCTCATCCGAGACCGGCTCGCTCGGCGTCAAGGAGCTTAAGACCGTGGTTTCCGGCGTCACCGCTTTAGGCCTGCGCGCCGATCTCGATCTCGATGTATCGCTTGCCCGCGGTCTCAACTACTACACAGGCACCATCATAGAGGTAAAGGCAAAAGACCATCAGATCGGTTCCATTTCGGGCGGTGGCCGTTACGACAACCTTACCGGCGTTTTCGGCCTGCCCGGCCTGTCGGGTGTGGGCGTGTCGTTTGGCGCCGACCGCATTTATGATGTGCTCGTGGCGCTTGATCTTTTCCCGGCCGAAGCCCGTGCAACCTCCACCACGGTGCTCTTTATCAATTTCGGCGATGCAGAGGCTGCCGCATCGCTCCGTCTTGCCAAAGAGTTACGCGCGTCGGGTGTTGCGGCTGAGGTCTATCCCGACTCAGTAAAGATGAAAAAGCAGATGAGCTATGCCAACGACGGCCAGATTCCTTTTGTAGCCATCATCGGCGAAAGCGAACTTGCTGAAGGCAAAGTCAACATAAAGAACATGGCCACAGGCGAACAGACCACCGTCGGCGCCGACGTCAACTCAATCCTCAATGCTATAAACTCCGACTCCCGGTCATAACCCCGCGATGTCATAAATTACGACAAATGAAACTATTAAGATATTTTGCCGCTGCTGCCGTGATTCTTGGCGCCTCGTTCACTTCCCGTGCCGATTTCCGCTATGGCGCTGAAGCCGGAGTAGGCCTCACAAATCTTTCGTTCAAGCAGGACATAGTGGATGTGACCGGCGCCGTAGGCCCCCGTCTCGGTGTCACCGGCGAAATGATGTTCCCCGGTCTGGGTTTCGGTCTGCGCCTGGGCGCGCTTTACACGATGAATGGCGCTAAAATGGATCTTGGCTCCCGATGGATGTGGCAGTCGCAAGGCTACGGCAAGGAGCATATCATGCTTCACACGCTTGAACTGCCCGTAAATCTCGAATTCAAGTGGACGAAGATGAACGGATTCGAGGACACGCTGGCTCCGTTTGTGTTCGGCGGTCCGGTATTTACGTTCAACATCGCGCACTCAAAGTGCAAGACCATGCAGTTCCCCTTCGGCTCCGTAGGGCTCCGCGCCGGTATCGGTGCTGAGATTCTGCGCCGCTGGCAGGTGACGGGCGCCTATACCTGGGGTATGACCTACACCATCAAGGCACGTCAGCTCCAGGACTATTCGGCCCGAAACCGCTTCTGGTCGGTCGGTGTCACCTATTTCTTCTGAAAATTTAAGGAGCGCGCTCTTAAGAAAGGCTGATCTGTGTGGCCGGCAGGCGATAGGGCATGAACATGGAGGCGATCTGCTCAAACTGCGCCGCGGATTCGGTGGTGAGGTAGGTACATGTACCTTCAAGACCGGCATCTGCGCGCGAAATTGTCTGTTCCATTTCGGGATGACGGCGCAGATAGTCGGCCAGTGAGGCGGCTACGATGTCGCCTTGCGACACTAATTGCACATTCTCAGGGAGTGCTTTGCGGATTTTGGGGTATAAGATAGGATAGTGAGTGCAGCCGAGTATCACAGTGTCGATCTCAGGATCCACGCCGATCAGTTCGCCTACGTATTTATTGACGAAATAGTCGGCGCCCGGCTTGTCTGCCTCATTGTTTTCCACTAAGGGCACCCACATGGGGCAGGGGAGACTGGCAAGGGTCATATTGGGGTAATCCTTGGCTATTTCGAGGTCGTATGAACCGCTGCGCACGGTGCCGGGTGTGCCGAACAGGCCTATATGGCCATTGCGTGTGAGTGATCCGATTGCCTCGACGGTTGGGCGGATCACTCCGAGCACACGACGCGTTGGATCGAGTCTCGGCAGGTCGTTTTGCTGGATGGTGCGCAAAGCTTTGGCTGAGGCGGTGTTGCAGGCGAGTATCACCAGGCGGCAACCGCGTCTGAAAAGTTCCTCCACTGCCTGCAGTGTGAATTTGTAGACGATGTCGAACGAGCGCGATCCGTAAGGCGCCCGGGCGTTGTCGCCGAGGTAGAGATAGTCATACTGCGGCAACAGCCTGCGCATGGAGCGGAGTATGGTAAGCCCGCCGTAGCCCGAATCGAAAACACCGATAGGGGATGAGGAATATGACTGATTCAGTGGCTGCAAAATATCAGGTATAAGTTACTGTTTAATAAATAATGGTAAGGATTATTTATAGCTGACACCTTCGAGAGCCTTGCGGGTGTCGGCTATGGATTTGTCGGCGGCTTCCACGCGCGATTTCAGGAATGTACGTGCATCGGACCAACGGTAGAATGGCGCGTTGTCCGACTTGATCGGCAGAAGCACGTCGTGCTCGTTCATCATGAATTTCACAAGCATATCCTCGGGCTTGGCATTGTCAGCTCCGGCAGGCCGGAATAATATCATCTGCAGATTGGAGGCCATGGGGGTGATGCGGAACGAAGCCCACACATCCTCCACTTTTTCGGGATCGGCTTCCTGTCCGTCGAATCCACTGAACTGCATCAGCGCCGACAGCGGGGTGATATTGCCGTCGTGGCCGAAGCGTAAAGTGGCGCCGCCTTTGTTGCCGGCGATATATTCGTCGGCGGTGTCGATGATGTTTTCAAGGAGATTGCGTGCGTTGGCTATGCCGATGCCTTTGACCGGAGGATAATCGGCGTGGCGGTAATAAAATGAAAAGTTTGTCACGCGCCACAGTCGATAAAGCTCTTCGGGCGTGAAGATGTCAAACATGGCTATGGCATCGGGTCCGTGGCCGGTCTCCATGTTCTGCAGGTCTACAGCAATCCAGAACACGCCCCACATAAGCGCGTCAGCCGTGACGGCTTTCCCCTGATGATCTTTGAGACGGGATAAATCGGCGGGATTTTTCAGAATGGAAGCCAGAAAGCGCTCCGATTTCACATTCTCTTTTTCGAAAGCATTGTAGGCCGGTTTCCCGGGACCGTGGTCATCGAAATATGATGCTTCGGGAGTCCACCAGCACAGATGACTCATCCATCGGCTTGATGATTCTTTGGGGATGCGTAGCCGTGCATTCATCTCCTTAAGGCTTTCGCAGAATGCCATCATGGAGTGGGCGCAGCGCATCACCTGGGTGCTGCGGGCGGTGATAACGGCATCGTTGGTGAAAACCTCGGGATAGGTGAGAAACATCCGTCGGGCTATGCCCTTGTGCTGCCGGGTGCCGAGCGGTGTCAGTTCGCCGCCGCGACCGGCCGCCTCCTCCATCACGGGACCGAGCCGGCGCAGCAGGTCGTAGCCCAGAGGAGTGAGCAACGAATCTGCGGCGGCTTGCTGCAGAGGTGCGGCAACCCGCAGATAGTCATCGTCGGAAATGAGGTATCGCGAACCGTGACGGCCATAGTGCGAGATATAGAACGGCTCGTAGCCTTCCGGTGTAACGGCGAGAGTGTCGGCCGGGCCGGGATAGGCGAGATACACGCCGCCTGCGTTGCAGGGATTGTTCATCACTTCATTGCGGACAGCGTCGGAGGCGAGCAGTGCCATGCTCTGGGCGGTCAGGAGCCAGAAAGCGGCCAGAGCAAAAAGTTTACGGATCTGTTGTCTGGTGGAATGCATCAAAGAATAGGAAAAGGCGGCATCGGCCAGGAGAAGTGCCGATGCCGCTGTTTTTGGAGTCGTTTACATAATGCCGCGTTCGCGCAGACGGCATTGCCATGCCCACGCGTTGCGCATTGTGTCTTCGATAGGGGTGTCGGCTTTCCATCCGAGCACGTTGTTGGCGTGCGAGGGGTCGGCCCACACTTTTTCGATGTCGCCTGCACGGCGTGGAGCGATTTTGTGAGGCACTTTCACGCCGGTGGCGTTCTCGAAGGCGGCGATCAGACCGAGCACACTCACGCCGTTGCCGGTGCCGAGGTTGAAAATCTCGATTTTGTCCTGCGATTTCTCCTCGAGCATACGTTCGATGGCGATGACATGGGCTTTTGCCAGGTCGACCACGTCGATGTAGTCGCGGATGCAGGAACCGTCGGGGGTGTTGTAGTCATCGCCGAATACGCTCAGTTCCTTGCGGATGCCCATGGCTGTCTGGGTGAGGTAGGGCACAAGGTTCTGGGGCACGCCGTTGGGCAGCTCGCCGATTTCAGCCGATGGATGAGCGCCCACGGGGTTGAAATAACGCAGCAGTACGGCCTTGAAGGGTGCGCCCGAGTTGATGGTATCGGTGATGATTTCCTCGGAAATCTGCTTTGTGTTGCCGTAGGGCGAGGTGGCCTTCTTGATGGGAGTCTGCTCGGTGACAGGATTGTGGTCAGGCTCGCCGTAGACGGTGCACGATGATGAGAACACGATGCCGTCGACATCGTAGCGGCCCATCATATCGAGCAGATTCATGAGCGTGTTGAGATTGTTGCGATAGTAGAGCAGCGGTTTCTCCATCGACTCGCCCACAGCCTTGGAGGCAGCGAAATTGATGATTCCTTTGATGCCGGGATATGTGTCGAAAAGAATCTTAAGGGCGGTGATGTCGGTGCAGTCGGCCTCGACGAATTCCGGACGAATTCCGGTGATACGTTCGATGCCGTCGAGCACGTCGCGGCTTGAGTTTGAAAGATTGTCTATGATGACCACCGGATAGCCGGCTTTCTGCAGTTCGACTACAGTGTGTGAGCCGATGTAGCCGGTGCCTCCGGTGACAAGAATCGTAGGTTTCATAAATGTCATTTATATTAAACAAGCTCTTGATCAGAAGAGTTTGTCGGGATAGGTGCCGTTGTCGTGAAGTTCCTTGAACTTCGCTACCACGCCGGGACGGTCGGCGGCATAGGTGACGCCAAACCAGCGGCTGTCGGTGTCGAGCACTTTCACAGTGGCTTCGCCGCTGTTGATGAGTGCGTCGACGCAGAGGGGAATGAAGAATTCGGCCTTGGGAGTGTTGAGATCCTTGTCGAGGAATTTGCGGAATTCACGTTCGGAATAGTCGAAATAGTCAGGTGTGAAGCCCCAGAGGTTCATCGACACGGGAGTCTCGGGTGTGAGTGTCTGCTGCTCTCCGTTCTCGTCGGTAAAGACGATGCGGTGATCGGGGTCGTAAGAGATGGCGGTGCGTTCAACGATCGACGCGAGTTTGCCATCCTTTGTGGAGCAGACGCCGCGGGCCACCGAACCGTTTTCGGTCATGGTGTTGCCTACGCGGAAACCGACCATGCAGTAGTCACCCTTGCGGTCGTGAGGTTTCTGCAGCTCCTGAGCGATTACACGGAATGCGTCGCGGCCATAGAAGTCGTCGGCATTGATCACGGCGAACGGTTCCTTGATGACATCCTTGCCCATGAGTACCGCGTGGTTGGTGCCCCACGGTTTTGAGCGGTCGGCGGGACAAGTGTAGCCTTCGGGAAGTTTGTCGGTTGACTGGAAGACTACTTCCACCGGGATGTGACCTTCATATTTGGAGAGGATTTTTTCGCGGAAGTCCTGCTCGAAGTCTTTGCGGATAACAAAAACCACCTTGCCGAAACCGGCCTGGAGAGCATCATAGATCGAATAGTCCATGATGGTTTCGCCATTGGGACCGAGCGAGTCGAGCTGCTTGAGGCCGCCGTAACGGCTACCCATGCCGGCAGCGAGAACGAATAGTGTAGGTTTCATTTCTGAAATTTAAAAACGTGTTGCGAAGTGTGAAACTTCAGTTTATGCCCGGAGGGAGCGTAGGGGCGGATTAGACAATATTTTTCAGATGCGGCGGGCACCGTCGGAGATTACCACAGGAATCACCACAGGTTCGTGGCCGTAGGTATCGTTGAATTCTTTCTTGGCGGTGGCGATGAACTGGTCGTAGAGTTCATCTTTCACCAGATTGATAGTGCAGCCGCCGAAGCCGCCGCCCATGATGCGTGAGCCGGTGACGCCGCAGCGGGCGGCAACGTCGTTGAGGAAGTCAAGCTCTTCGCAGCTTACCTCATAGTCTTTCGAGAGGCCGTGGTGGGTCTCGTACATCTTTTCGCCCACTGTCTCGAAGTCGCCTTTGACAAGAGCGTCGCAGACGGCCAGCACGCGGTCTTTTTCCTCGATGACAAATTTGGCACGGAAATAGTCCTCGGCTGTGATGTCGCCGCGCACGGCGTTGAGCATCTTCATGTCGGCGTCGCGCAGAGTCTCGACACCGAGGGTGGCGGCCACGCGCTCGCAGCTCTGGCGGCGTTTGTTGTATGGTGAGTCGACAAGAGCGTGCTTGACTTTGGAATCGAGGAGCACGAGTTTGTAGCCGTCGGCCTTGAATGGGAAATATTCAAATTCCATGGAACGGCAGTCGAGACGCATCAGATTGTCCTTCTTGCCGAAGACCGATGCAAACTGGTCCATGATGCCGCAGTTCACGCCGCAATAGTTGTGTTCGGTCGACTGACCGATGCGGGCGAGCTCGAATTTGTCGATGGTGTTGCCGTTGAACAGATCGTTGAGGGCAAAAGCAAAGCAGCTCTCGAGTGCGGCTGACGAAGACAGGCCTGCGCCAAGGGGCACATTGCCGGCAAACACGGCATCAAAGCCTTCGACTTTACCGCCGCGCTTGATGATTTCGCGGCATACGCCGAATATGTAGCGGGCCCACTGCTCCGAGGGAGCGTTTTCCTCTTCAAGGCCGAATGTGGCTGATTCGTTGAGGTCGACGGAGAAAACGTTCACGGTGTCGGTGCCGTTGGGAGCGATCTCTGCCATGATGACTTTGTCGATTGCGCCGGGGAACACGAAGCCGCCGTTATAGTCGGTGTGTTCGCCTATAAGGTTGATGCGGCCTGCGGAGGCGTAGACAACGCCCTCTTTGCCGAATTTTTCTTTAAAAATGGAGCTGATTTTGCTCTGCATTTCAGTCTGCTGCATGGTTTCTGAGATGTTAGGTTATATAATTGATTAGGGTTATGTTGTGGCAAAGTTAATAAAATAATCTTACAAAAATCACGTAATTACCGAAAAAAATATTAGCTTTGTAACCGTTTAGCGTAATACGCTGCTGAAAATAACTGACAACTCTATTATCCACCTTTGACTATGACTGAACTGAAAAGCCTGAGGGCGATAGGAATAGCCGCACTATGCGGCGTGATGTTCACCGGTTGCGACATGCTGCGCCAAGTGGGAACGTCGGGAGACGACGACCAGGTTGTGACGCTTGCCGACGGACGCCGCGTAGTGGTCAGCGGCACGCGCAATGCCGACGGCTCGATTTCGCCGCGCACTACCAAGGGATCGGGCGAGACCTCGACCTCCTCCGGCAAACAGGATAAGGAGAAATCCGAAAAGAAGAAAAAGGATAAAAAAGGGAAGAAGAAAGGTGAGCGCAAACTTGCCCCTCCCAAAAAGTCGGATAGTAAGAAGAAAGATAAACAGCGCAAGGCTGTCAGCACAAAGCGTGAGTCGGTCGTTACGTCCGAGGGTTCCCTCGCTCTTTCCGGTGATGTAAACAGCATAAATGCAGTTGTCGGTGCGAATGCCGCGGCCGACACTTTGGCAGCGTCAGCATCGTCCGACCGGCAGATCGGAGGCGAATGGACCATCTATTCCGTCAACAACACCTTGGTGACAGGGGAGGAACGCCCGTATATGTCGCTCGACCTTGCGCAAAACCGTTTTTATGGCAACAACGGTTGCAATTACATTAACGGAGACCTGACGGTAGGCCCATCCGGAGCCATTTCGTTTACCAATATGATCTCCACTATGAAGATATGTCAGGATGACCGCTTCCAGTATCTGATTAATCTTGCGCTGGACAAAGTGGTTTCCTACTGGTCACGCCAGTCCGGACCCATCACTTTCCTCGATCTTAAGGATAAAGAGGGGAATATAGTGATGATACTTCGTCGCCACAATATGGATTTCATCAATGGGGCCTGGCAGGTGAAAGAGATGAATGGTATCCCTCTGCTCGAGTCGCGCAAACTCACCATAACTTTTGATACCGGCGAGCTGAAAACCCATGGTAACACCGGCTGCAATATCTTCAACGGAGAGATGTTTATTGACCCCGACAAGACCAATTCGCTGCAGCTGATCAATCTTTCGACTACCCGCATGGCGTGCGACCGCGTTGATCTTGAAACGGAGATGCTGCTTGCTCTCGAAGAGGTTGAGACGGCAATCCGCAACGCCGACGGCAGCATCACCCTCCGTTCGCCCGAAGGAAAGGAGTTGTTGCTGTTGTCGCCTCTTGATTTGCGCGACAAGGAGGCTGTCGAGTGACCCCACAGAAAAGAGTAAACGGCAAAATCAGCTATTCGGAATCATTCCGAATAGCTGATTTTGCCGTTTTTGTTAAGAATTGCAATAACAAGGTATTCTAAAGCGGATTATGTGGGTGTTACATTTTGGCCACAGTTTGTATATCAATATCTAAATAGTTGGAAAATCTATATTTATGAATTTATTTTAAAGTCGAACTTTAAGCGTAGGTCTAAGGCGCTGAAAAACAGTGGTGTTATTATCTGCATGAATTTTCCAAAAGAAAATGCGTTTGTTTTTTCAAAATAATTGTTCCAATTTTGTAAGCGGAAAAGAAAAATTTGAAGACCGACAAATCATGCAGAAGACACATACAGAACTTTGGGAGAAGTGTCTCGAAATTTTTCGGGACAACCTCACAGAGGAACAATATGAATCGTGGTTCGCGCCCATAGTCCCGGTGTCGTATAACAACGGCGACCTCGTGCTCTGGGTGTCGTCTCCTTATTTCAAGGAGCACATCGAAAGCACGTTTCTTCCCCTCGTGAGTGCGGTGATCCGCCGCGTTTACGGGGAGTCAACCCGTCTGTTCTATAAATACAATACAGTAAGCAACCACCCGGAGACAGCTGTCACCTCGGGCGGCATGACTGCATCCTCGGCTTTCGGGCACAATGCCGGTCTCTTTTCCACCTCGGTAGCCCAGAATTTCAATTCGCAGCTCGATCCCCGCAACACTTTCGAGAACTATTGTTCTTCTGCCTCGAATAAAATTGCGCGTGCCATCGGTGAGGCCATCGGTAATGATCCTAAGCTGAAGACATTCAATCCTCTCTTTGTATACGGGCCTACCGGCGTGGGCAAAACCCATCTGATACAGGCTATCGGCATTAAGATCAAGGAGCATCTGCACAACCAGCGCGTGTTATATGTCAGTGCCCGCCAGTTTGAGAGCCAGTACACTGTGGCGGCCCGTAATGGCAAGGTCAACGAATTCATCAATTTTTACCAGAGCATTGACACGCTTATTATAGATGATATTCAGGATCTTGTCGACAAAGAGAAAACGCAGAATACGTTCTTCCATATATTCAATCATCTGCATCAGAACCAGAAACAGATTATTCTCTCGAGCGATGTCAGCCCTGTCAATCTCAAGGGTATGCCCGAGCGGTTGATCTCGCGTTTCAAATGGGGTATGACTGTCGAGCTTGAGAAGCCTGATCTGGCTTTGCGCCGCATGGTTCTGCAATTGAAATCAAAACAGGATGGTCTCTCGTTACCCGCTGATGTAATGAACTTTATAGCGGAAAACGTAACTTCTTCTGTAAGGGAACTCGAAGGGATTGTGGCGTCGCTTCTTGCCCGCGCTACGGTGCTGAACTGCGACGTGACTGTCGATCTCGCCCGCCACGTAATCAATCAGGTGGTGAAGATGCAGAAGCAGGCATCCGTGAATTTCGAGATGATCACCCAGAGTGTTGCCGCGCATTACAAGCTCGACGCCGATATCATTTTTGCCAAAACCCGCAAACGCGAGGTGTCCGACGCGCGTCAGCTCGTGATGTTTATGGCCAAAAAGCATACCGATATGTCGCTGACACAGATTGGCGCACGGCTGTCGCGCAACTACGCCACTGTGATCCATGGCTGCAACACAATAGAGGATCGTCTGCTTCATGAGAAGCAGTTGCAGGAGGATGTGGCAGCTATCGAGCGCCGATTTTTAGCCTGACTATTTCAGGAATCCGGAATCTTTCAGGAAACTGATGAATTTTTCCGAGAAAGCTTCGTTGTTCGACCGGGGATAGCGGATATCTGTAAAAACCTGAGCCAGAGTTTCTTTCTGATTTTCTTTAATGAATTGCTTTGAGTCGGCGCGTTCCTCTTTTTCGCGATAGAGCGAGCGGATGCGGTCGTCGCTATAGTCATGATATGTTCCTTCGTGCAGCAGCGCCTCAAGGGGCAGACGTCCTGTTTCGGTGCCCTCTTCGGCCGGGTATCCGACGGTGAGTGTAATCATCGGCACAACCAGTTCGGGCAGATTCAGTTCTCCGGCGATCTCCTGCGCATTATATGTTGTGGTTCCAAGCCAGCATACACCCAGACCGGCCTGCTCGGCCAAAGTGTTGAACTGTTGGGCGAAAGCGATTGTGTCGAGTGTTGCGGCAGTGAACGATTGGAAATTGTCATATCCGGGATCGGCGCAACTTGCTTTGCACCAGCGGGTAAAGCGGTTGAAATCGGCGCAGAATGTGAGCACTACCGGTGCGCCCGTCACCTGCGGCTGATTGAAGTGCATCGGAGCCAGACGCCTGCGGGCTTCGGCATCGCGAGTCACGATCACGCTGTAGAGCTGCATATTACCGGTTGTGGGAGCGTGTGACGCTTTTAGCAGCAGTGAATCTATAAGAGATTGGGGAACATCCTTGTCGAGATATTTGCGTATAGTGCGTCGGTTTGTGAAATATTCTTCGTTTGACATGAGTTTCAGTTTATTTATTTTGCAAATTTAGCATAAATATCCGACATTGACAATACAGCTGTTGTAACAATCGTTGTTGTTGCATAAATTTTGTTTTCGGAAAACTTTTGCAAACAGTAAATATTGTAAATAGCTGTTATATAGCGAATTTGCGTCTGTAAACCGAAAAACTTATCAACATATCGATAACTCATGTGCGCCGGACTTGCTAATTTCATAATAATTTTTGAAATTTGCAGAGTCTTAAGTCTTCATATTATTCTTTTCCAAAATTGACGAGTAAACAGAATTATATCCATGGAACGTAAAACATACACCTACGACGAAGCCTACGACGCTACGCTCCGCTACTTCGACGGCGACGAACTTGCCGCCCGAGTGTGGGTGACAAAATATGCGCTGAAGGATTCGTTTGGAAATCTGTATGAACAGACCCCCGACGATATGCACCACCGCATTGCGTCGGAGATTGCCCGTATCGAGGCCAAGTATCCCAACCCGATGAGCCACGATGAGGTCTTTTCTTATTTAAAGAATTTCAATTACATAATTCCCCAGGGGAGCCCCATGACCGGCATTGGCAACGACATGCAGGTCAGCTCGCTTTCCAATTGTTTTGTCATCGGTCTTGACGGATGCCCCGACTCCTATGGCGGCATCATCCGCATTGACGAGGAGCAGGTGCAGCTGATGAAACGCCGCGGAGGCGTTGGTCACGACCTGAGTCATATCCGCCCCAAAGGTACACCGGTGAAGAATTCGGCCCTTACCTCGACAGGTCTGGTGCCTTTCATGGAACGTTACTCCAATTCAACACGCGAGGTGGCGCAGGATGGACGTCGTGGTGCTCTGATGCTTACAGTGTCGGTGAAACACCCCGATTCAGAAGCATTTGTCGACGCCAAGATGACCGAAGGGAAAGTGACCGGCGCCAATGTGTCGGTGCGCATCGACGATGAATTCATGAAAGCCGCAACCGAGGAGCGTCCCTACATACAGCAGTTCCCCGTCGATGCCGAGAATCCCGACATCGAGAAAGAGATCGACGCCAAGGCTTTCTGGGCGAAAATCATCCACAACGCATGGAAATCGGCCGAGCCGGGCGTGCTTTTCTGGGACACCATCACCCGCGAATCGGTGCCCGACTGCTACGCCGATCTCGGATTCCGCACCATTTCCACCAATCCATGCGGCGAGATACCCCTGTGTCCCTACGATTCCTGCCGTCTGCTGGCCGTCAACCTCTATGCCTATGTAAAGAATCCTTTCACGCCTCAGGCCGAATTTGATTTCGACCTCTTCGCGCAGCATGTGGGCAAGGCTCAGCGCATGATGGACGATATCATCGACCTCGAGGAGGAGAAGATCCAGAAAATACTTGCCAAAATCAACTCCGACCCTGAAACCGCCGAGGTGCGCGGTCCCGAACTCCATCTCTGGGACAAGATTCTCACCAAAACCCTCAAAGGGCGTCGCACAGGTCTCGGCACCACTGCCGAAGGCGACATGATAGCAGCTCTGGGGCTGAAATACGGAACTCCCGAGGCCACAGCATTCTCGGTATCGGTTCATAAAGCTCTTGCACTTGCCGCTTACCGCTCGTCGGTGGAGATGGCACGTGAGCGTGGCGCGTTTGAAATCTATGATGCCGCCCGTGAGAAGAACAACCCCTATATCAACCGTCTGCGCGAGGCCGATCCCGCCCTCATCGAGGAGATGGAGAAAACCGGTCGCCGCAACATCGCATGTCTCACCATCGCGCCCACCGGCACTACCTCGCTGATGACACGCACCACATCGGGCATCGAGCCTGTGTTTATGCCTGTATACAAGCGTCGCCGCAAGGTCAATCCGTCAGATGTGGATGTGCGTGTGGATTATGTCGACGAGTCGGGCGATTCTTTCGAGGAATATATCGTATATCATCCAAAATTCCTCGAATGGATGAAAATCAACGGCATAGAGCCTCGCCGCAATTACACTCAGGAGGAACTTGACCAGCTTGTGGCCCGTTCGCCTTATGCCGGCGCCACCGCCAACGACATTGACTGGCTCGAGAAAGTGCGCATGCAGGGCGCTGTGCAGAAGTGGGTCGACCACTCCATCTCGGTCACCATCAATCTTCCGGCCGACGTCACCGAGGATGTGGTCAACAAACTCTACGTTGAGGCATGGCGCTCGGGCTGCAAGGGATGCACCGTCTATCGCGACGGTTCCCGCTCGGGTGTGCTTGTGTCGATCGAGAAGAAGAAATCGGAGCCTGCTGTGGTCAACGCTCCCTCCGAAATTCATCCCCATGTGATCAAACGTCCCATCGAGCTTGAGGCCGATGTGGTCCGTTTCCAGAACAACAAGGAGAAGTGGATCGCTTTTGTGGGTCTTATGAACAACGAGCCTTACGAAATTTTCACCGGTCTTGCCGATGACGACGACGGAATCTTCTGTCCCAAATCGGTAAATCACGGTAAGATCATCAAGGCCATGAATGCCGACGGCAGCCGTCGCTACGACTTCCAGTTTGTCAACAAGCGCGGTTATAAGACAACTATCGAGGGTCTGTCGGATAAGTTCAATCCCGAATACTGGAACTACGCCAAACTCATCTCGGGCGTGCTGCGCTACGGCATGCCCATCGCGCAGGTGCTCAAACTTGTGTCGGGTCTCGAACTCGATTCGCAGAGCATCAACACCTGGAAGATGGGCGTGGAGCGCGCTCTGAAGAAGTATCTGCCCAACGGCACCCAGGCTTCAGGTCAGAAATGTCCCAACTGTGGATGTGAGACCCTCATCTATCAGGAGGGCTGTCTGATCTGCACCAGCTGCGGCACTTCGAAATGCGGCTGACAGGGAGCCCGCTCCGTCGATGGTATTCGGATTCAGTCCGAATAGTTAAATAATGTTATCGCAGGCGGCCACAACCGAAAGTTGTGGCCGCTTTATATGTTGATTATCCCCGAAATTCCCGACCTTTGCAGGGTAAAAGCGAACCGAAAGCGTGAACCTGATTACACCATCGGGCGTATTAACCGTTAAAAAGCACTTGGGTTAAATGAGATTGTCAGATCTGAAAACCGGCGAGTCAGCCGTGATAGTGAAAATCCTCGGCCACGGCGCATTCCGTAAACGAGTGATGGAGATGGGATTTGTCAAAGGCCGGAAAATCTCGGCCGTGATGACCGCGCCGCTAAACGACCCGGTGAAATACCGCCTGATGAACTATGAGGTGTCGCTCCGCAGAGCCGAGGCCTCGATGATTGAGGTGATGCCTCTGGAAATATCGGAGGATGAATACGCATCGGTTGATCCCGAAACCGCAGCCCGCAAATACAGCGAGAAATTCAACCGCCTCACCGCGCAGTCCGAGAGCTGGGAGGGCTTGGGCGAAACGAGCCGGGGAAAAGCATCCGAAATCACTCACACAATCAATGTGGCGCTTATCGGCAATCCCAATTGCGGCAAGACATCGCTTTTTAACTTCGCTTCCGGCGCCAGGGAGCATGTCGGCAATTATTCAGGCGTTACAGTCGACTCAAAATCGGGCACATTCACCCACGGCGGCTACAGTTTCAACATAGTCGATCTCCCCGGCACATATTCCCTCTCGGCCTATTCTCCCGAGGAGCGTTATGTGCGCACCTATCTCAGAGAGAACAATCCCGATGTAATCGTCAATGTTGTCGACAGCTCCAATCTCGAAAGGAATCTCTATCTTACCACAGAGCTGATCGACATGGATCATTCCATGGTCATCGCCCTCAACATGTTTGACGAACTGCGCCGTTCGGGTGTGAAATTCGACTACAAGGCGCTCGGCTACATGATCGGCGTGCCTATCTGCCCCACGGTGAGCCGCACCGGCGAAGGTATCGAACATCTGTTCGACACGATCATCAAGGTATATGAAGGCAAGGAACCGGCTGTGCGCCATGTGCATGTGCGTCTCAGCCCCGATGTCGAGAATGCCGTCACCGCCATTAAGGATGCCCTGAAAGAGGACAAGAGCATAAATCAGCATTTCTCTCCCCGCTATCTGGCCATACGTCTGCTCGAACATGACGACGAGGTGGAGCACATTGTGAGTGAATCAGCCGGAGCGTCACGCGTATTCACCATTCGCGACAAGGTGGTCAGAGAGCTGAATAAACAGCATCCCGAGGAGGATATATCCGACATGATAGCCGATGACAAATACGGCTTCATATCGGGAGCGTTGGCCGAGACCATAAAACGGCCTGAAAAAGAAATGGTCAGCACCTCGCACTTGATAGACCTGTTTGTAACGAACCGTCTGTTCGGTTTCCCTATATTCTTGATCCTCATGGCATTCATCTTCTGGGTGACATTTGCCGTAGGGGCTTATCCCGCCGGATGGATTGAGGATGGTGTGGCCTGGTTAAGCGACCTCCTCAGGCATCACATGGCCGACGGACCGCTCAAGGATCTGCTTGTCAACGGTGTGATCGGAGGTGTGGGAGGTGTGATTGTGTTCCTCCCCAATATCATGATTCTCTTCTTCTTCATATCTTTTATGGAGGACTCGGGATATATGGCACGCGCCGCGTTCATCATGGACCGGCTCATGCATAAGATAGGGCTGCACGGCAAGTCGTTCATCCCCCTTGTGATGGGTTTCGGATGCAACGTGCCGGCGGTTATGGCCTGCCGCGCCATCGAGAGCCGTTCTTCCAAAATAATCACGGTGCTGATCACGCCTTTCATGTCGTGCTCGGCCCGTCTGCCTGTCTATGTGCTCCTTGTCGGTACATTTTTCAGCGCCCACGCCGCTCTCGTCTTTCTGTGCATGTATCTCTTGGGAGCGCTCGTGGCCATGGGCACCGCCCGTCTGCTTCGAAGATTTTTCTTCAAAGTCGACGAAACTCCGTTTGTGATGGAGCTGCCCCCTTACCGCGTCCCCACCATGAAAACCTCCCTGCGCCACATGTGGTGGAAAGGGAAACAATATCTCCAGAAGATGGGCGGAATCATCCTGCTCGCATCGGTTATAGTGTGGGCGTTTGATTATTTCCCTCTTGGCAACAGAGAGAATCCGCAGGTCGATTCATATCTTGAATCAGTAGGGAAGGCTGTGCAGCCTGTGATGGAGCCGCTCGGCACCTGCTGGCAGGGAACCGTGGCGATGCTTGCCGGAGTTCCCGCAAAAGAGATCGTAGTGTCGACCATGGGAGTGCTCTTCACCGGCGACGATGAGGCAACCGACCGTGAACTGTCGCAGCTCATCACATCGGTCGACCCCTCGACCGGCGTGCCATATTTCACAGCAGCCTCGGCGCTTGCCTTTATGGTCTTTATTCTGCTCTATTGCCCCTGCATGGCCACCATCGTGGCCGTAGCCCGCGAGACGGGGCACTGGGGCTATGCTGCTTTCTCCATTATATATAATACCGCGGTGGCATGGATAATCGCTTTCATCGTCTATCGGATAGCGTTGCTGTTCTGAGCCTGCTCGCGTTGCTGTTCTGAGTCTGTTCGCGTTGCCGTTACAAGTCTGATTTTTTGTGAGAAGTTAACATCTCCCGGGCGCGGGAGAGTGAACCTTATGGGGTGTGGTGTGTTTCTATAATAAACGCTCATAGAGCACACTACTAACTTGACAAACTATTAACTTAGAACGGAATTATGAATACCGCACCCCTTCAAGGAATCAAAGTCATCGACTTCACGAATGTGCAGTCGGGTCCTTCATGTACACAGCTGCTGGCCTGGCTCGGCGCTGACGTCATCAAAATAGAACGTCCCGGTTCGGGCGACGCAACCCGTAACGAACTTCAGTTTGATCCCGACTGCCCCAGCTACTACTTCCTTCAGCTCAACTCCGACAAGCGCTCTCTGGCGCTCGACGCCGCAACTCCCGACGGCAAGGAAATCCTTACAAAACTGATTTCCACCGCCGACGTATTTATCGAAAACCTTCATCCCGGAGCCATGGACAAGCTTGGCTTCAGTTGGGAAGAGGTTCACAAAATCAATCCCCGCTGCGTCTACGCAACTATAAAAGGTTTCCCTGTTTCGTCGAAATATGCCGACCTTAAGGCTTACGAACCTGTTGCCCAGGTTACTGCCGGCGCGGCTTCAACCACAGGCTGGTGGGAAGGTGACCACAATGTGCCGACACAGTCGGGCGCCGCTCTCGGCGACTCCAACACCGGCATGCACTGCACTATCGGCATTCTCGCCGCACTGCTCCAGCGCCAGCACACAGGCGAAGGCTCGTATGTATATCAGTCGATGCACAATGCCTGCCTCAACCTTTGCCGTATCAAGACACGCGACCAGCTCACCCTCGACCGCATCGGTTATCTTACCCAGTTCCCGCAGTACCCCAACGAAAAGTTCGGCGACTTCGTGCCCCGTTCGGGTAATCAGGAGGGCTCAGGCGTGCTCGGCTGGACCTACAAGTGCAAAGGCTGGGAAACCGACCCCAACGCCTACGTTTACATCATTCTGCAGCGTGGCGCAAAAGACTTCAAGCTGGCATGCGAGGCTTTAGGTTTCGAGGACTGGCTCACCAATCCCGATTTCAACACCGCCGATGCCCGCGACCGTCACAAACAGGAAGTCTACGACCGTATCGGCAAATGGGCCATCGACAAGGACAAATATGAAGTCACTGAAATCCTATCGAAAGCAGGTGTGCCTGTGGCTCCGGTGCTCTCGACCAAGGAAATCATGGACGATCAGTCGCTCTACGACGGAAATACCCTCGTGAAAATCAATCAGGGCGGCAAGATAGGGGAGTTCGTCACCGTCGGTGTTCCTTTCACTCTGTCGAATTATCAGCCTAACTACGGCCCCTGCCCCACCCTTGGCGGCAACACCGCCGAAGTGCTTCGTGAATATGGCTTCTCGGATGACCAGATTGCGGAATTCGCCAAGAACGGCACCACCGCGCCGATGCCCAAAGCCGCCAAGGCTGTAAAATAAAGTTCTTAAAATCCCTTATCCAGGCGCCGGGCCGTCAACCGCGACCCGGTGTCATCAAGGGTGACAACTAATAGAGTTGTTAAGTTTTTAGGTTTAGGTTGTTTCGTTTTCGGCAACTGCCGCGACCGGTTTCTTCCGGTTCGCCATCAGAGGCCGGCTCCGGATCCACAGTTGCCTGAAAACTTGACAACTTATTTTTTTCGACATCGGCGTTATTAAAGCATCCAAATAGAATCAAGGTTGCAATGACCGGAATATAATTAACACATTGTCAGAAACATTATTAACACACTGTTGTTAATATTATAAATGCTGCCGCACCGGCGGCTGTAATTCTGAAAACTTTTTAACAACTCTGATATTATGTCTGATACATCTGCCAAACCAACTGCTGCTCCTTGCAATTGCCAGGCTCCAAAGCCACAGTTCCCCCAACAGGTGACAGGTATGTACATCCTTGCGCGTGCCCTGAAAAATGTGGGTATCCAGAATGTCTACGGTCTCGTAGGTATCCCTGTCACTGAAGCGGCCTACCTCATTCAGGGGCAGGGCATCCGCTTCGTAGGTTTCCGTCACGAACAGCAGGCCGGCATGGCCGCTGCAACCGAGGGTTACCTCACCCGTACCCCGGGCGTGCTTCTGACCGTATCCTCTCTCGGGTTTATCAACGGCCTCTCGGCCACCGCCAACGCCACCGTCAACTGCTATCCTATGATTCAGATTTCGGGCGCGTCCGATCCTACAATGGTGGATATGAAGATGGGCACCTATGAGGAACTCGATCAGCTCAACACTGCCCGTCCGCTTGTCAAGGCCGCTTTCCGATGCAGCCATGCCAAGGATATTCCCTCTGCCGTCAACCGCGCATACCGTGCTGCCGTTTCGGGTCGCCCCGGCGGTGTATATATCGACATGACAACCCCCGCGCTGGCCGAAATCATGGATGCCGATGAAGCTGAAAAGCTTCTATATACTCCTGTCGATATCTATTCGCCTGTAGCTCCTAACCAGGCCGCCGTCGACCGTGCCGTCGAGCTGCTTGCATCAGCCAAAAAGCCCGCTCTGGTTTTGGGCAAGGGCGCCGCCTATGCCCATGTAGAGGATAAACTCAAGGCTTTGGTTGAAAAATACAATATTCCTTATTTCCCCATGTCGATGGCCAAGGGTCTTCTGCCCGACGACGGTCCGCTGAGTGCGCTCTCATGCCGCTCGACGATCATGAAAGAGGCCGATGTGGTGATGATGGTCGGTGCCCGACTCAACTGGCTGCTATCTTTCGGCAAGGGAAAATGGAGTCCCGACACCAAGTTTATCCAGCTCGATGTGGAGCCGCAGGAAATCGACTGCAACCGCCCGATCGCAGCTCCCGTTGTAGGCGACATGGGCATAGCGCTCGACATGATTGCAGCATCTCTGGCCGGCAAGACCATGAGCGCCGATCCCCAGTGGGTTGCATCACTGCAGGCCGAAACCAAGGCGAAGGATGGTAAATTCGCAGCCCGTCTCGATGCCGCCAAGTCGGCAATGCCTATGAACCACTGGACTGCGTTGGGTGTGATCAAGCCTATCCTTGAATCCAATCCCGACATTATTCTGGTGAACGAGGGCGCCAACACTCTCGACGACACCCGCGACTGCATCAGCATGTCGCAGCCTCGTCACCGCATCGACTGTGCCACCTGGGCTATTATGGGCATGGGTATGGGCTCTATGGTCGGTGCCGCTGTTGCCACCGGCAAACAGGTGGTTGCCATCGAAGGTGACTCGGCATTCGGATTCTCGGGCATGGATTTCTCCACCGCCTGCCGCTTCCATCTCCCCGTCACTGTGGTTGTGTTCAACAACGGCGGTATCTACAACGGCGTAGGTGAAACACTCGACAAGACCACCGATCCCGCTCCCACCACGCTCGACATCAATGCACGCTATGAAAAGATCGGTGAATGCTTCGGCGCTGACGGCTACTATGTGCAGACACCCGAAGAACTCGACAAGGCGCTTCGCCAGTGCATCGCTGCAAAGAAACCGAGCCTGATAAATGTGCAGCTCGGAGCCGATGCAGGCAAGGAATCGGGTCACATAGGTTACCTCAACCCCGCTCCTCTGCAGCCCATCACTGTCTGAAGAATTAACTGTAACGATTTAATTCCCGGGTGTCCGGCGCGGCACTTCCGATGCCGGGCACCCTATTATAAATTCTCAAATTCAGCTATTTATGGAACATGTTCTTCTATATGCCATAGTCCCGATTGTGGTGGTAATGCTTGCCGGATACATTGCCGGTAAAAAGGGCGCTTTCTCGGGCGATGATGCCAAGAAGTTCAATAAAGTCGTGCTCGACTTTGCACTTCCAGCCGCGCTGTTTGTGTCGATTGCCGATGCTACACGCGAAATGCTCGTAAAGGATCTCAAACTTACGATCATCTCTACCGTGGCAATCATGGCCTGCTTCATGCTGGTATATTTCGTTTTTCTTATGTTTAAGAAAAACACCGGCGCCGACGCCGCGGTTTCGGCCCTGATCAGCGGTTCGCCCACCATCGGCTTCCTCGGTTTTGCCGTGCTGGAGCCTATCTTCGGTACTACGCCCTCAGTGGCTCTTGTGGTCGCAATCGTGGGTATCGTGGTCAACGCCATCGGCATCCCCGTAGGTCTTTCTCTGATGAACGCCTCGCTTGCGAAGCAAAACCCCAACCATCAGCATGAAAGTGCATGGACGCCTGTGATTCACGCACTTGAGCAGCCGGTTGCCTGGGCGCCTATCCTTGCCGTGGTGTGGGTTCTTGTCGGTATACCCTGGCCTGACTGGGCATCTCCTTCGTTCGACCTGATCAAGGGCGCCAACGCCTCGCTGGCCGTTTTCTCCGCAGGTATCACCCTGTCGTCCATCAAAGTCACCATCAACTGGCAGGCAATATTGGGTTCTATTCTCAAAATGTTCCTTATGCCGGCTGTGGCACTCGTCTTAGGTCTGCTGTTCCACATGGATCCGATGAATCTTAAGATGCTTGTTGTTGCCTGCGCACTTCCCCCTGCTTTCTCGGGCATCATCATCGCCGACGAATACGACACTTACGTAGCCACAGGAACATCGTCACTGACGCTGTCGGTCATCCTGTTTATCGGCACTTGTCCTCTCTGGATATGGCTCACCGATCTATGTCTGCATTCCGTCGCGTGATATTTCTCTGTAACGTTAAAAATGGCTGCACCGTTTTCCCAGGCGCAGCCATTTTTTGTCAGAATGTGACATGCAGGGCAATACGCGGACCCGACCTGGCAGAGGCGGGTTGCCCTTTGCGGTAGGTGAGACGCCACACATAGTCGACACGCAGGCATTTGAAGAGATTGTCGATGCCGACCGAAGCCTCCATGTAGGGGAGACCGTGCATTGATTTGTAAGGGTTGTGCTCGTCAGTGGTGTTTGGTATGTCGGTGGGGAAGCGGTATAGTTCGGGGTGTATCAGCGGGTTGTTGCGATCAGAAAGCTCGCCCAGCCATCCGCGGAACGAGAATGCCTCGCGCAGTTTCAGTTTTTTGATCAGCGGGATATAGTTGAGAATTGCACCGTTGGCCCAGTAGGTGAAATCCCACGACACATAGCTGTCGTTGATGAATTCCATAGGATTCATCAGAGCGAAGCTCTCAGGCTGGATGGTGTAGGAGAGGTTGGCGTTGGGCATGAGCAGATTCAGATAGGCCGACTGCGACCACACATGGCCGGCGCCCACGATCAGGTCGATGAAGCCGAAAGCCGACAGCCAGAAGCGTTTTTGCGCCTTGAATTCTGTTTTATTCACCTCGAAAGGGGAATTGAACAGGTTGCGTGGTGAATAGATGTGGGTGAGCATCAGCACCGGGGCGTCGAGATTCACAGGGATGCGTTCCGAACGGGTCTGGAAAAATTTCTCGCCCGGAGCATAGCGAAGTTGCAGGGTAAAGAGCAGCTGGTTGTAGTGCCCGAAACTGTTGCCGAAACCGTCGCTAAAAGGCACCCATGGGGTCGCCTCCTGCCTCTCGAGATTGGCCGATGCACTCACTGAGAAGTTATTGTTAAGTTCCAGAATATAGTCCAGACGCGACTGCCGGCGGTAGGTGATCATGTGATTCTCCATGCGCTTGAGCGAGAGCACGAAGTTGTCGGGGTTGGTGAACAGATAATGCTGGCCTATCTGGTCTATGTCGTATTTTTCAGTGACAGAGATGGAATGCCGCGGGAACTCATTGGGGTGGAGCTTCTTCCCATTGAACGAGTATTCGGCCGTGATGCCATATTTCCACTTGTGGTCACGGAATCCGTAGGCTCCGTAGCCTTTGAAGAACCAGTGCGGCGACAGTGCGGCAGTAGTGATACCGCCCAGGCGCAGACGCAGACCTTCGAGTGAGTTGCCGCTTATAAAAGTGTTCACCGGGCCGATGTCGAATTTTGAATTTTTGCCCGTGGCTACGTAGCCCGAAAAGAGTATTTTCAGGAACTTTTCACCATAATAATAAGCCTTGACGCCGCGCAGACGTTGCATCATCTGGCCGATGCGGTTCTCGTTGTCAGATGCCTTTATCAGTTGCTCCTGCGTCCAGAAGCTGTCGTCGCGGGCATAAACCGCCGGATCGTAGAATGTCTGGCCGAGTCGGTCAAACAGTTCGGCACGGGGCGAAGGTTCGAAATTGTGATTTTTATAGCCTGTGACACGATGCACATACAGCCCTTTACCTCCGCGGATTATGGCAATCTCGGCATTGAAATCGTCGAGGGTTTTCAGTCGGGCGCCATTGGGGGCACGGCTGAATTCCTGCTGGATCTGCAGATGTTCCACGAAATTGAGATTGATCGACGGGGGCACATTCATCCTCACCCGGCGCACAAACATGGTGGTGTCCCCCTCGGCCACATACAGTCGTCCGGTAAAGCCGAAAGAGGCCGGGTTGCGTGGTGCGAAACTCAGTTCGATTAGCCGGTCGCCGGTGGCCGGGTCGGCCACGGTGTCGGTAAGGTAAAATTTATAGAAATCGGGGGCAATCCGCGACAGAGGACTCACAAAGCGGTTCTGAAGTATATTCACATTGTCGCCATACAGGTCGATTTCGCGGAACACATCATCCATTAGTGTCTGCATGCTTCCCTGGTCGATGATTTCATCTACACCGGCCGAGCGCGTTCCGAGCAGATACTCCTTTTCGCTTCGCGGATCGCGCCGGTAAATCACATCGGTCACTTTCTCTTTCACCATCAATGGCAGTATCGGCTGCCCGGTCACTTCCGAAGTATCGACATGTTCGCGCAAAAAGTCGAACTTGCCGGGCTTATGCTTGCGGTCGGTGGACGCGACTGTGTCATCGAATTCCACGCGGTTGAATCCCAACGTGATACGTTCATATCGGGTGAAGTTGTAGCAGGGATGTCGGCGCGGATCGGTGATAGAGTCGGCGCTGCGTATGCGCTGCATGAAGTCAACTGCCGGATTGTTTTTCTTGGAGTAATGCTCCTTGCGCTTCTTCACGGTGACTTCGCCGAGTTCATGTCCCACCGGCGACAGAAGCACCCTCACGGCGGCTGTGTGCCGGTCTACCGACACCACTTTCTTGGCATATCCCATGGCCGACATCTCCAGCTCGGCCCGGGGAGTGTTGATTATTATCGATGCCACGCCGTTGTCGTCGGCCATGGCGCCCTGCCGGGTGCCGCTGACGTAGATGGCGGTGTAGGGGAGTGGCTCGCCCGACACGGAGTCAACCACCTCCACAAGCACCTTTTGCGATGCGGCAAGTTGCACGATTCCTCCTAACACAAGGAAGAAAAGAAATATGTGAAACCTTTGATTTTTCACCTTAAAAATTTAACTTTGCAAAGTTACAGATATTTTCATTACTTCACAAAAGTCGTTTCGACCAAATATTTGGTCGAAACTTCGCAAACTTGCAGACACGGCTATGGGCAAAGAGATAGAGCGTAAATTTCTCGTCACTGATGATTCGTATAAGGCAATGGCTGTGGAGAAGCACCGCATAGTTCAGGGATATATATCCCGGCGGAAGGAGGGCACAGTGAGAGTGCGGATTTACGATACCTCAGGTTTTCTTACGGTAAAAGGAGCCAACGACGGCATTGTCCGCAATGAATGGGAATATCGGATACCTGTGGAAGATGCGGAAAATATGCTGGAAAATGTATGTGAAGGGCATCCGCTCGAAAAGGTACGATGGATTGTAGATTACCAAGGATTCCGGTGGGAGATCGATGAGTTCGGCGGCAGGCTTGCGCCGCTTGTCGTTGCCGAGGTCGAGCTTGATGAGGAGGGTGTCATCCCCCCCCTGCCACCTTTTGTCGGCGGGGAAGTTTCGGGTGACCCGCAATATTATAATTCCAATCTTCGTCCCTGAATTGGCGTTATATGCCTTCTGAGAGGGGTAAATTTGGGGGACGGTCAGTTTTAGGGCTTGCGGGTATACTTTTATATTGCTAATATTGCAGCCGAAAAATCCAAGCTAATATCAGCAACATAAGGTATATATGAAGCATTTTTTATCCCTTGTCTATGTCGCGGCGTTGGCGTTGATGCTGTCAGCCGGTGCCTCCGCGCGTGAAATCACAGTCGACGGTATGGTTTTCAAAACCAACAGAACCGCTAAAATCGCCACATTCACCAAACTCGCGAAACCATCGGATTCCAAATGGAAGAATCAGGTGACAATACCGGCAACGGTGACCGACGGTGATGTGAAATGCTCGGTGACCAAAATCGACGCAGGCGCTCTTTACGAGCATACCACAAAGGCGGTGTCGATTCCCTCGACGGTTACGGAGATCGGCAGCTATGCCTTCTACAAGACAGAATTCACCGAAATCACACTCCCCTCGGGGCTCAAGACTCTCGGTGAGGGCGTTTTCAAGGATTCCAAACTCCAGAAAGTCACTATTCCCGCGAGTGTCACCTCAATCGGCGACTATGCATTCAGTTCTCCCAACTTTATTAAAATAGCATTCAAGGCCCGTACCGCCAACCTCACCTTAGGTATGGGAGTCTTCTGGCACGCGGGAATCTCCAACATCACTTTGCCAGAACACACTGTGAAAATCGGCGATAATTGTTTTTATGATTCCAAACTGGTCACGGCTTCCATTCCCTCCACACTAAAAGTTATCTCTTCGGAAGCTTTCGGAATGTGCAAGTCTCTCTCCAAAGTCACAATCGCCAAAGGCAATCTTGTCAAAATCGCAAGCGGAGCTTTCTACAACTCTACACTTTCATCCATCAATATTCCCGAGGGTGTCACTGTGATAGGCGACCGGGCTTTTTTCGCTGCGAATCTCAGCTCTATCGCCATCCCCTCCACCGTCACATCAATCGGAGAGCATGCTTTTGGACAGAACAAATTAAAATCCATAACATTCGCAAAGTGTGCCTCCACTCTCACCATCGGTTACAGAGCTTTTAACGAGAATCGTGAGCCGACGCCTCCCTTAGTGCTCCCCGAAGGATTAATCTCGGTAGGGGAATGTTGTTTTCTGGATTGCGGACTCACCAGCCTCACTCTGCCCTCCACCCTTACCACTGTTCCCAACAGCGCTTTCGGCGGCAATCCTGAACTGACTACTGTCAATTTCAGCCGTGGTCTTGTCTCGATCGAAGAGGGCGGATTCGGCAACACCGGCATTAAATCGCTCAACCTGCCTGCAAGTCTGAAAACCATCGGCAATATAGCTTTCACGCTTGTGAAGATAACCGAACTGACACTTCCCGGCAATGTGACCACTATAGGCGCAAAGGCATTCTATGATTGCCCCAATCTCGCTAAAGTCAACCTGCCCGCCTCGGTTACGTCGGTCGGTGCCCAGGCTTTTGATGAATGCCGTGAAATCAAATTCGTTGCCTCGGCCAACCCCAATCCGCCCGTGCTCGGAACCGACTGTTTCTATTGGTCGACCTACCAGAACGCCGACCTCTTGCTTTCGTCAGATGCCGCGATCGAGCGCTACAAGGTTGCCAATGAATGGAAGCGGTTCAGCTGGCTTGCCAATGCCGGAATCGGCGATGTGGAAGCCGATGCGGAAGTCGAACCGGAGCTACCGTGTACTGTCTACAATCTCAACGGTTCATTTGTGACCACTTGCGAAGCCGATGAACTTGACCGGTTGCCTTCGGGTGTATACATAGTACGTCAGGGTGAAAAAGTCAGCAAAATCTGCAGATAAACCATAATTCCAATAACCTAAGAATGTTGAATGGGGAGATGTGTCACACCGGCACATCTCCTTTTTTGATTGTTAATTTAAAGCTTTTAATTAGACAAACTCTAATATTCAGGAGCTTGTTTCGGTTGACGTTTGACAAAATTTGTTAACGCTTGGGGCGGGATGTTTCGTATGTTAGGAAAAATTTCTAATTTTGTATCTTGAGTCAATGGGATCGCTGATTCATTGACCGATACCAACCTGTTACTTATCTCATTTCTGCCAATGCTACGCAAATTACGCGTTGTTTTAGCTGTGTTGTTCATGATTTCAATCACAGCTATGTTTCTGGATTTCACCGGCACGCTGAGCACCTATCTGGGCTGGATGGCCAAGGTACAATTGCTCCCTGCTGTCATGGCATTGAATGTGGTGGCAGTGGTGGCCTTAGTGGTGCTTACGCTGCTATTCGGTCGCATTTATTGTTCCGTGATATGTCCTATGGGGGTGTTTCAGGATGTCGTGTCGCATCTGTCATCACTTCGGAAAGGCAAAAAAAACCGCTTTAAATATACCCCGGCCCGTAATTGGCTGCGTTATACCGTGTTGGTGCTGTTTGTGCTTGCTATCGTTGCCGGTTTCACGGCGATCGCATCGATCATTGCCCCCTACAGCGCATATGGCCGTATGGTCCGGAGTCTCGTTTATGTCCGCGAGGTGTGGGTCCTCTCGCTGCCGGTAGTGATTGTGGCCGCGGCGACTTTTGTGGTGATTGTGGTGATGTCGTGGCGTGGGGGTCGCGACTATTGCAACACTGTCTGCCCCGTAGGTTCGCTGCTCGGTCTGATTTCGCGGTATAGCTTTCTGCGGCCTGTAATCGACACCGACAAGTGCATCAACTGTGGCAGCTGCGGCCGTCGGTGCAAGGCTTCGTGCATCGACACTAAAAATCATACCATCGACCTCTCGCGCTGTGTGGCCTGCATGGACTGTATTGAAAATTGCTCCACTGATGCCATCAGTTTCACACGACGTCCCCATCGTGTAAAATCTGCCGGTCATGGCGCCTCTGCCGATGCAGCTGCTGAAAGTGCCGGCACAGCCGACTCAGGCCGACGCAATTTCATTATTGCGGGAGCCGTGGCAGCCGGGTCGGCCGTAGGCTCACGTGCCCAGAAAATCACCGACGGCGGCCTTGCGGTGCTTGAGGATAAGAAAATGCCCGAGCGTGTAACCCGTCTTGTGCCGCCAGGCGCCGTCAGTCTCGGCAATATGGCGCAGCACTGCACGGCGTGTCAGCTGTGTGTGTCGCAGTGTCCCGAGGGCGTGCTCAGGGCATCGACTGAAATCGACACATTCATGCAGCCCTATATGGACTTTGACCATGGATATTGCCGCCCCGAGTGTACGAAATGCTCCGAGGTCTGCCCCTCGGGAGCCATCAGACCGATTACCTGGGAGGAAAAAAGCGCCATTCAGATAGGTCGGGCCGTGTGGGTGCCTGCAAACTGCATAGTCAACACCGACGGAGTGGAGTGCGGCAACTGCGCACGTCACTGTCTGGTCGGCGCGATAAAGATGGTGCCTTCCGAGCCCGACAACCCTGAGTCGCGCAAGATTCCCGCTGTCGATGAATCGCGTTGCATCGGTTGCGGCGCGTGCGAGACTGTTTGCCCCGCACGTCCTTTCAGTGCTATCTATGTGGAGGGGCTTGAAGTCCACCGCGAAGTCTGACAAAAAAGCCCATGTTTTTTCAACCACAGAACCAACCGCAGAATCAACCGCAGAATCATAAGATATGAAACCCTATATATCGCGTCGCGAATTTTTCCGCAAGGCAACTCTGGCATCACTCGCTGCCACTCCTGCACTCACATCGTGCAGCCGCGGCGAGAGAGCAGCCGCCTCCGACGAGAATCTGCCCGACACACCGATCCCCACCGACCGGATGACGCTCCGCACCAATCCCTCGACGGGCGACAAAGTCTCGGTGCTTGGCTATGGCGCCATGCGCTGGCCCACAGTGCCAGACCCTGACAACCCCGGGGAGGACAAAATTGATCAGGAGGAGGTCAACCGTCTGGTGAAGTATGCCTATGATCACGGCGTGAACTATTACGACACGTCGCCCGCCTATTGCAAGGGGCACTCGGAGGAGGCTCTCGGCATAGCTCTGCAACAGGTGCCACGCGACAAAATTTTCATAGTTACCAAACTGTCGAATTTCGACCCCGTGACATGGCCTCTGGAGGAGGGCAAGAAGATGTATCGCAACTCGCTGAAATTTCTGCGCACCGATTACATCGACTATATGCTTCTGCATGCCGTGGGTATGGGTGGCATGGAAGCTCTTCACAACCGGTATCTCGACAACGGCATGCTCGATTTTCTTATCAAAGAGCGTGAGGCCGGCCGCATACGCAATCTCGGTTTCTCGTATCACGGCGACGTCAGAGTGTTTGACTATCTGCTGTCGATGCACGACAAATACAAATGGGATTTCGTGCAGATCCAGATGAATTACCTCGACTGGGAGCATGCCAAGGAGATCAATTCACGCAATACAAACGCCGAGTATCTCTATTCCGAACTTGCATCCCGCAATATCCCTGTGGTGATTATGGAGCCGCTTTTGGGCGGACGTCTGGCCAAACTGCCCGACCATGTCGTGGAACAACTGAAGGCCCGCGAACCTCAGAAATCCATCGCTTCATGGGCATTCCGTTACGACGGCACATATCCCGGGGTGCTCACAGTTCTCTCCGGCATGACATATATGGATCATCTGCAGGATAATCTCCGCAGCTATTGTCCGCTCAAACCGCTCACTGCCGACGAGACTGCCTTTCTGCACAAAATGGCGGGTCTGATTGCCGAATTTCCCACCATTCCCTGCGTCGAATGCCAGTATTGCATGCCTTGTCCCTATGGGCTGAACATTCCGGGTATATTCGCGCATTACAACAAATGCCTCAATGAGGGTGCGGTGCCTCAGTCGGCCGATGCAGAGAACTATGCCGAAGCCCGTCGCCGTTTTCTCACGAGCTACGACCGTGCGATTCCCCGCGAACGTCAGGCGTCGCAGTGCACTTCGTGTGGCAAATGTCTCAGCCATTGTCCGCAGCGCATCGACATCCCCGGCCAGATGGCCAGAGTGGATATCCTGACCGAAAGCCTGCGCCGGGGCACACCGCCGTCGATGAGCGTACTGGTGGCCGTGCTTGCCAAGGGCGACAATTCGCTTGTGGTGGACAACGGACGCCTCACCACCTACTCCGGTCACGGTGTCAGCGATCTGCACCGTCTTCTCACCGATCATCCCCGAGTGCTGCAGGATGCACGTGTAGCCGACCGCAAGGTTGGCAAAGCCGCAGCCGCGCTCATGATTCTCGGTGGTGTCAAAGAGATCTATACCCCTCTGATCAGCCGCCCTGCGCTGAGCCTGCTGAAAGGGTTCCCTGTAAAACTCAGTTACGACAAAGTTATCGACCATATCGAGAACCGCGATAAAAACGGCTGGTGTCCGCTGGAATTGGCCTGCCGCGACCTCACCACTCCCGAGGAGTGTCTCGATGCCATTAATGACTTCCTAAAAAGAAAATGAAAAATATACGCAATTTCTGTATCATTGCTCATATCGACCATGGTAAAAGTACTTTGGCCGACCGTCTGCTCGAATTCACTAAAACCATTGATCCCAAGGATCTCCAGGCTCAGGTACTCGACGACATGGATCTCGAACGCGAGCGCGGCATCACCATCAAGAGCCATGCCATACAGATGAACTACCGGCATAACGGCCAGGAATATACTCTGAATCTTATCGACACTCCGGGACATGTCGATTTCTCCTACGAAGTGTCGCGTTCGATAGCTGCCTGCGAGGGTGCCTTGCTTATTGTCGATGCCACTCAGGGTGTTCAGGCCCAGACTATTTCCAATCTCTACATGGCCATCGATTCCAATCTTGAAATTATCCCAGTGATCAACAAGGTGGACCTCGAGAGCGCCAATCCCGACGAGGTGGAGGATGAGATCGTCGACCTGCTCGGCTGCGATCCTTCTGATATTATCCGCGCTTCGGGCAAGACGGGTATAGGTGTCCCCGAGATTCTCGATGCTATCGTCGAGCGGGTGCCCGCTCCGCAGGGCGACCCCACCGCACCGCTTCAGGCTCTGATTTTCGACTCGGTGTTCAATCCCTTCCGCGGCATCATTGCTTATTTCAAAATTGTCAACGGCACCATCCGCAAGGATGATTTCGTGAAATTCGTGTCGACCGGCAAAGAGTATCATGCCGATGAAATAGGGGTGCTCAAAATGGATCTTTCGCCCCGCACCGAACTTTCGGCCGGCAACGTGGGCTACATCATTTCTGGTATCAAGACCTCGAAGGAGGTCCGCGTGGGCGACACCATTACCCATGTAGACCGTCCTGCACCAGCCATAGCCGGTTTCCAGGAGGTTAAGCCTATGGTGTTTGCCGGTGTATATCCCATCGAGGCCGAGGATTTCGAGAATCTGCGCAGCTCGCTTGAAAAACTGCAGCTCAACGATGCCTCCCTCACATTCCAGCCCGAATCCTCCATGGCGCTCGGTTTCGGATTCCGCTGCGGCTTCCTGGGTCTGCTCCACATGGAGATTATCCAGGAACGTCTCAGCCGTGAATTCAACATGGAGGTGATAACCACGGTGCCCAACGTCTCCTATAAAGTTTTCGATAAAAAAGGTAACGAGACCGAGGTGCATAACCCTTCGGGTCTGCCCGACATCACGCTGATCGACCATATCGAGGAACCTTATATCCGTGCGTCGATCATCACCACAGCCGAGTTTATCGGTCCGATCATGACACTATGTCTGGGCAAGCGCGGCGAACTGCTCAAGCAGGAATTCATCTCGGGAAACCGTGTGGAGTTGAATTTCGATATCCCTTTAGGTGAGATAGTGATTGATTTCTACGACAAACTGAAATCCATTTCAAAAGGGTATGCCTCGTTCGACTATCATCTGCATGATTTCAGACCGTCGCGTCTGGTGAAACTCGACGTGCTTCTCAACGGAGAGCCGGTCGACGCGCTTTCGACTCTCACGCATGCCGACAACGCCGTGCAGTTTGGCCGGCGCATGTGCGAGAAACTCAAGGAGCTGATTCCGCGTCATCAGTTCGACATTGCCATCCAGGCCGCAATCGGAGCGAAAATCATCGCCCGCGAGACCATCAAGGCTGTCCGCAAGGATGTTACCGCGAAATGCTATGGCGGCGACGTGTCGCGTAAGCGCAAGCTGCTTGAAAAGCAGAAAGCCGGCAAGAAACGCATGAAGCAGATCGGTTCCGTTCAGGTTCCCCAGAAGGCTTTCCTTGCCGTACTGAAACTTGACTGACAATGCAGGCCGTGCTCAGATCCGGCTGACCGACCTGTGGACATAAAACAAAATTAATAGGCTGCATCGTAATTCGACTTACGGTGCAGCCTATTGAGATTAGTGGGGCCTAAGGGTCATCGGCCCCTATTGTCAGCTCTTGTATATTAGTAGTTCCACTGGCAGGCGATCATGCCGAGATTGGGGTCGCCGATGGTGCGGATGTCAGTGATCATGTTGTTACGGCAGTTGACGTAGGTGAGTGCCTGGTCAAAGGAAACATCGAGCGTAATCAGCTGGTTGTTGTTGCAAAGTACGCGCTGCAGGAATGTCTGGTTCGACAGGGTGAGGGTAGAGAGGTCGTTGTATGAGCAGTCGACAAAGAGCAGGTTGGGGCACTGGTTGACGCTAAGCTCGGTAAGATCGTTGTATGAGCAAACGAGGTCGAGTAGGCGGGGGCAGTTGCTGACGGCAAGCTGCTGCATGTTGTTGTCGGAGCAGAGGAACGACGAGAGCGAAGGAAGGTTTGCAATCAGCAGTTTGTTGATTTCGTTGTCGTCGATGTTGAGGTTCTGCAGGTTAACAAGACCGGCAAGAGTGATATTCTGCAGCTTGTTGTACCCGCAATAGAGGTTCTTGAGGTTGGTGCAGTTCTCCACGAGCAGATTCTCGAGATGATTGCCCTGACAGTTGAGGGTTTTGAGAGTCGTGCAGTTGGATACGTTGAGATCAACGAGATAGTTGTTGGAGATGTTTACCGTCTGAATGAGAGGGATGTTGGTGACATCGAACTCTGTGAGACGGTTGCGGTAGATTTTGAGATCTACAAGCCCGGTGCAGCCTTCAAGGTTAGCTGTAGTGAGCTTGTTGCGCGATGCGTTGAGGTCGGTCAGCGCGGCATCTCCCTGGCAGTTGAGCGAGGTGAGGTGGTTGCGCGACACATCCACTTTGGTGAGGGCGCTGAACCCGGAGAGGTCGAGCGAACCGGCAAGGTGTTTGTCTTTCCATTCGATGGCTGTGACATGGCCGTTGGCCACGGTCACACCCTCCCAGGTGGCGGGAGCATTGAGGTTTACAATGTTGAGAGCGGCGGCGTTGGTACCACCTTTCTCAGATGTCTGAGCCAAAAAAATTTTTAGTTTGTTCATTTCGGCTTTGTCAACTTTCTGAGCGAAAACATTCATGCAACCCAACATGAGTGTAATCAGTAAAAGAGCTTTTTTCATATCTAAATAGTTGTTAGTGAGAGTTAGTCATGTTTAGGAATGGAGGCTGTGCCTCTCGTGTTTCTGATTATATCTTTATAACACGCGCACATTGAAAAAGTTGAAATCAAGGCAAAAAACCTTGGAGATTGTTTCCCCATGTCATTTTTCGTCGGATGACACGGGAGTGTTTGTTGCGGGTGACCCGGGGCGGTTTGCCGCGGGCGCTTCTGGGCTGTTGATTAGGAGATTGTATGTGGACATATCGTGATCGGCGAGAGCCTTGCGGAGTGCGGCGACTTTGTCGGGAGCCACGATCCGCAGGTCGGCATAGCGGTCTTCGCCGTCGAGGAAAGCGTCGAGCGAAGCGATGTCGGGGCGGTCGTAATCGACCGTGAGTTTCGCTTTCTCATCGGCCACTCTGATCCAGGGACCCTCGCTTGCGTCAAGGTCGTCGGTTGTTTCTGCCGCCGAGGGTGTGCCATGATAGGGGAGATCGTTGATCTTAACCGAAGGATCGAGTGAATCGAGTATGTAGGGGTCGAGCCCGTTCGCCGCCATAAGTGGATTGTAGCGGTAGAGCTGCCAGTAGCCTGTGGCCACGGCGCGTCGCTCCTCGATTATTGCCGATCCCATACCGGCACGAATACCGTGGTTGATACAGGGGCAGTAACATATAATGAGCGACGGCCCGGGATAGGCTTCGGCCTCGCGCATGGCGTCGATGGCCTGCTGCATGTTGGCTCCGAGAGCGATGGAAGCGACATAAACAGTGCCATACGACATCATCATTCTGCCAAGATCTTTCTTGAATGTGCGTTTGCCGTCGGGTGAATATTTGGTGACAGCGCTCAGCGGTGTGGCTTTGGATGTCTGGCCGCCGGTGTTGGAATAGCATTCGGTGTCCATGACCAGCAGATTGATGTTTTCGCCCGAAGCCAGCACGTGGTCGAGCCCTGCGAAACCGATATCATAGGCCCAGCCGTCACCGCCGATGGCCCATACCGAGGGTTTGCCAAGGAGATCGGCGTTGTCGGTAATTGTTTTGAATGATTGATCGAGACCCTCCGGAGCAGGATGCTTCCTGATTTCGGCGACGAGTGCAATGCCGGTTTCGCGCGATTTTTCAGGAGCGTGGAATGCGTCGATCCATGCCTGCGCCGCCTGTTCCAGATCGGTTGATACGCCGGAGGCGCCGGCAATCTGTCGGGCGGCGGCAAGCAATCCCTCGCGTCGCTGACGGCAGCTCACGGCCATGCCGTAGCCATATTCAGCGTTATCCTCGAAAAGGGAGTTGCCCCAAGCGGCTCCTCGGCCGTCGGGACGGGTGCAATAGGCGTTGCTGGGGTAGTTTGCGCCCCATACAGATGAACAGCCGGTGGCGTTGGCTATGATCATCCGTTCGCCGAAAAGCTGTGTGAGCAGTTTTATATAAGGTGTCTCGCCACAGCCGGCACAAGCGCCTGAAAATTCGAGAAGCGGTTTCTGAAACTGCGAGCCGTTGATGGTGAAGCGGGGAAGCACCGATCCGTTTTCGCCAACTTTTTCCCTACAATAGCGTAGCCGCGGGCGCTGGGCGTCGGCCTGCGGAGCCATCGGCACCATGGTCAGCGCATGGCCGGGGCATATCGTGGCGCATGAGCTGCAGCCGGTGCAATCCTCGGGATAGGTCTGTATGCGGAAGTGCAATCCTTTGAGTTTTGCCTCAGAAGCAGGGCGTGTAAGAGTCCCGGCAGGCGCTTCATGCAACTGAGCGTCGGTGAGCAGGAACGGACGTATGGCGGCGTGAGGGCATACAAACGAGCATTCGGTGCACTCCACGCATTTGTCAGGATCCCATTGCGGCACCCGATAGGCGATGCGCCGCCGCTCGAAAGCGGTGGTGCCCATGGGCATACGTCCGTCGGCTTTGAACAGCGACACAGGCAACGTGTCGCCTCGAAGTTGCAGACATGGCGCGCTGATCTCGCGTACAAATTTTTCGAGAGGGGAATCCCCCGCGGGAAGCGGGGAGAGAAACGATGTGGCGCGCACTTCTACACTTTCCGCGCTGTCAAGGGCCGCCGAGTTGTGGACATCGGCCCATGAGTCGGGAATCTCAACCTTCACCAGGGCGCCGATGGCGCGATCGATGGCCTGCAGATTGGCGGCCACCACTTCGCCCCCTTCGTGCATATAGGCTTTGGTGATTTGCGATTTCAGTTGCGATATGGCTTTATCGAAGTCGATAGCACCGGTCAGTTTCATGAACACTGTCTCCATGATGGTGTTGATGCGGTTGCCGAGTCCCACCTGATGCGCTATTTCTGCGGCATTGATGATATAGAATTGTGGGCGTCGGGCGGCGAGTTCCCGGAGCATGGCGGCCGGGAGCCGGTCGGCCAGCTCTTCGGGTTTCCAGGGGCAATTGAGCACAAACACACCTCCATGTTTCAGATGGGTGAGCATGTGGAAGCGGTCGACGTATGCGCTTTTGTGGCATGCCACATAGTCCGCTTCCTCAATGCCGAATTCCTCCTCGACCGGCGATTTTGAAAAACGGAGCTGGCTGATGGTGTAACCGCCTGATTTCTTTGCGGAATAGCTGAAATATGCCTGCGCAAACATTCCCTCGGTATCACCGATAATCGATGCAGCCTGACGGGTGGCGCCAACTGTGCCGTCGCTGCCGAAGCCGTAGAATATCGCACTTGTGACACCTTCGACGGGCAGCATGAACGAGCTGTCGACATCAAGCGATAGCTTTGTCACGTCGTCGGTGATTCCGACAGTGAAGAATCGGCGTGGAGCGGGTTTTGCGGCTTCGTCGAGGATGGCTTTCACCATGGCGGGTGTGAAGTCTTTGCTCGACAGACCGTAGCGTCCTCCCATTATTCGCGGAAGTGAGGATGCGAAGTGGCCGGAACCATAGGTTAACAGGGCAGTAGCCACATCTTTATACAGTGGTTCGCCGTCGGCGCCCGGTTCTTTTGTGCGGTCGAGTGTAACTACGGTTCTGACTGTCGGTGGAATCGCTTTTATCAGAGCTTCGGGCGAGAAGGGGCGGAAAAGATGCACAGTCACCACCCCAGCCTTATAGCCGTGGCTGTTGAGATAATCGACTGTAAGCTCCGCCACTTTGCAGCTCGATCCCATGGCAATAACCACCGTTGAGGCATCGGCCGCTCCATGATAGTCAAACAGGTGATACTGTCGGCCGATAACAGCAGCCAGAGCATCCATTTTCTCCTGCACGATTGCCGGGAAGCGGTCGTAGAAGGGATTCTGAGCCTCGGCATTCTGGAAATAGACGTCGGGGTTCTGTGCCGAACCCCTCAGCACCGGATGCTCGGGATTCAGGGCGCGGGCGCGGAACGCCTGCACCTTTTCCCGGTCGATAAGGCTGAAAAGGTCGCTGTAGGGGATCACGTCGATTGTCGACATTTCGTTAGAGGTGCGCCAGCCGTCGAAGAAGTGACACACCGGTGTTGACCCCTCGAGAGCCGCCAGATGTGCCACAGCGGCGAGGTCCATCACCTCCTGAACCGATGTGGAACAGAGAAATGCAAAACCTGTGGCGCGGGTAGCCATTACATCCTGATGGTCGCCGAATATGCTCAGGGCATGTGTTGCCAGCGAACGCGCTCCGACATGAAACACCACCGGCAGCCGGTTGCCTGCGATTTTATACATGTTGGAAATCATGAGCATTAACCCCTGCGAGTTGGTGAAGGTTGTGGCTAACGCACCTGCCGCGGCTGCCCCGTGGGTGGCGCCGGCTGCTCCAAGCTCGCTCTCCATCTCTTTGACGCTCATAGGCATGCCCATATAGTTTTTGCGTCCCTGCATGCCCCATTTCTGAGCGGTTTCGCCCATAGAGGCCACGGGGGTTATCGGGTAGATAGTGGCAACATCGCTCAGCGCGAACGCCACATGTGTAGCGGCTGTGCAGCCATCCATGATCTGTTTCATCGCAATTCCGGAATTTGAAATGTCAACGTGACATTCGCTTATACGTTATAAACAATCGGGAAGGCGACTTTGCTTTTGCGTGCATATTGAACCCCTCAGTTTTTTGTTAAGACGGCGAATGGAACGGTGCTAATCAGGCCGACCGTTACGGTGCTCCTGCCAAGGATACAAAAATTGCCCTCAACACTCAGGCTGTCTACTACAACCTGATGGGTGTACGCGTCGACAACCCCTCCACCGGAGTCTACATCGTGCACCGCGGTGACAAAGTCACAAAAGAATTTGTGAAGTAACTCGCCCTACAATGTGATGTAATTCGCTCCACATTGTGAAGTAATTCGCTCCACAACAAGCTATAATGAAACGAGGCTGTGCCGTTTGAAATACGACACAGCCTCGTTTTCGTTATTGATGATGATGCTAAACTTGTTAATAAGAGATGTTTTCGGGATGCTTTTATTTAGCGGCGAGAACCTCGATTTCTACAAGCACATTTTTGGGAAGGGTGCGCACTGCCACTGCCGAACGGGCAGGGAAGGGAGCTGAGAAAGTTTCGGCATACACGGCATTCATGGCGGCGAAATCGTTCATGTCGGCCAGAAAGACGGTGGTTTTGACTACATTGTCCATGGTGAGACCTGCTGCTTCGAGAATTGCCTTGACATTGCTCAGCGACTGGCGGGTCTGCTCGGTGATACCTTCGGGAATGTTTCCGGTGGCGGGGTCGATAGGAATCTGGCCTGATGCGAAAACGAAGGGGCCGCAGTCGATAGCCTGGCTGTAGGGGCCGATGGCTCCGGGTGCTTTTTCGGTTGCAATCTGAGTTTTCATTCTTGTAGGTTTTATTTGTTGGTTTTTTATTAGGTGTCGATTTTTTATTTGTTGTCAGGATTCTTTATGTCGGATATGGCGAGGTCGGCTATCCGAATCTTGTCGGCGGCTTTGAGAGTGACCTCAGCTACAGAACCTACGGCGTCGTCAAGCTTCACGAAACGTCGGGTGAAGTCGGGTATGAAACCGCTGTTGCCGGTGCGGAGTGTGCGACGCATGAAGTCGCCGAGCGTGAAAGATTCGCAGGGCACGGCGGGCGCAAGCTGATAGCGGTCGTTGCCCGGTTTGGTCACTACCCGCATCAGCAATCTGGCTTTAATCAGATCTTTCACCGACTTAGAAACCAGTGAGATGGGCAGCCCGTAGGCTGAGGCGATCTTCTGGTCATCGGCCGGCGGCTGTCCGTGCTGAAAACGCTGCACAGTGACGGTCATCACGGCCAGAAGTATGCGCCATCTATATTCCTCGGAAATGTGTTCGATCTCGCTGTTGAAACTGTAAGCCAGAATGTTTTGTGAGGAATAGCAGAATACCGCACCCGAGAGGGTGATGAGCCACACCAGCTGTATCCAGATAAGGAGCAGGGGCAGGAAAGAGAATGAACCGTAGATGGCGTTGTAGCGGGTCACATAGATCTGACCGGAAACAAACAGCCACTGTAGGATTAGAAACCCGGTGCCCGCCAGCACTCCGGCCGGAAAGGCATTCTTGAATTTTACGCGGGTGTTGGGTATGAGCATGTATGTGCCGGCGAAAAAGAACCACACCAGCACCACCGACGAAAGGTCGAGCAGACGCATTATCCCTGTCGACAGAAACTCCCATTGCACGGAATTCTGGATGGTAGTCGACATGAACACCGTGATGCCGCTGGAGCATATCATCAGCACAGGAAGGAGCAGGAAGATGGCGGTGTAGTCGGTGCATTTGCGCCAGAACGTGCGGCCGGGGATGCCGCCCCAGATGGTGTTGAACGAATCTTCGACATTCGACATCATCGAAATCAGCGTCCAGAGCAGAAACACTATGCCTATGCCGACGAAAATACCCTCTGACGACTGGGCCAGATATGAGTCGACAAATTTCAGACCTGTGGCGAGCGCCTGTTGCTGGGCGGGGAAACTGTTGAACAGCTGGGTCTGTATCAGATTTTGAAAACCGAATCCGCGGCAGATGGCAAACACCAGTGCCAGAGCGGGCACCAGCGCCAGGATTGTCTGGTAGGTGAGGGCAGCGGCACGGAGCTGCAGGTCGGCGTTGAGAAACGAACGTACCGACAGGTTTACGGTTTTGGTGAAAGTGACCCATCGGGAGCGGCGCATGTCGCTCCATACCCCTTCCGTTACATATTCATAGAAGTGGCGTAGTTTGACAATCAAGCGCGAGATCCGAGATGATTTCGGGCTTTGTGTGTTGTTTTCGGCGCTCATAGTTATCATTAAAAGAGCGGCGCTGCGCCTATCTGGAGCAGCGCCGCCGGTAATGGGGTCATTGTATCTGATTCAGACAGGAATTTTCCTGAAACTGCGATCAGAAGGGGAGGTCGTCGTTAGCTGCTTCAGGAGCGGGAGGCGTGGGGAAGCCGCCCTGCATGGGTGCCTGAGGGGCAGCTGCCGGTGCCTGAGCGGGAGCGGCAAAACCGCCCTGAGGGAATGCCTGATTCTGAGCGGCGGGTGCCTGAGCGGGTGCACCTTCCTGTGCAGGCTCCGATTTCCAGCCACGGATGCTGGTGAACCATCGGCCGTTGTATTCGCGGCTCTCGATATCGAAGCTCAGACGAATCATGTCGCCCACATTTAGAGGGAACTGGTCGGCACGGTCACCGAAGAAATCAAAATGAATTTTCTTGGGGAAACTCTCGTTGGTTTCCAGCACATATTCGCGTTTGTGCCAGTTGTTGCCGTTTTTCGACACACCGCTCTGAGGGGGGAGGGCCAGTATGATTTTGCCTGTTACTTCCATGTTGACTTTTATAACTTACTAATGAGTTTATTCTATTGAATATTGTAGCACAAAATTAGTGAAATAATGCGGCCTTCCAAAATTTTATGTTGAAAAATTCATTGCGGAAAGGAAACTTTTTTCTAATTTCGCAGTGGATTTCCTTCATGGAAAAGCCTTAGCCCGATGCCACGTCAAGACACCTTCACACATAACTCACGCAAAAGTAATATTATCTTTCATATGGGCGCACTGCTGGTGGTTACCATGTGGGGTGCCTCGTTTGTGTCGACCAAAGTGCTCATCAGCGCCGGAATCGGTCCGGTGGAACTCTACATCTACCGTTTTGTCATTGCATATCTGCTTGTATTCATTTCAAGCTGCAAACGTCTGTGGGCCGATTCGCTCCGCGACGAGATGATGTTTTTTCTTTGCGGACTGTGTGGCTCATCGATCTATTTCATCGCCGAGAACTATGCTGTGCAATATACCCGAGTGTCCGACGTGTCGATGATTTCGAGCCTCTCGCCGCTGATCACAACACTGCTCATAGGCGCTCTTTACCGCAATGAACGTCCCGGGCGGTGGACCTATATCAGTTCGATTATCGCTCTGGCCGGTGTGGGATGCATCATATTCAAAGATGGACTGTCGGGGATGATGCAGAGTGATGACGGAGGACCGGACACTATGTCGATTGCTGTAGGTGATATTCTGGCTCTCAGCTGCGCATTTTCGTGGGCCGTCTATTCACTGGTGCTCCGACGGGTCAACGCCACTTACTCTACCCAGTTCATTACGCGCAAGACATTTTTCTACGGCATCATCACAGGTCTGCCTATCTGGTTCCTGTCGGCTGAACCCATTGCGCCTGCCGAGGTGTTTCTGCGCCCCGAAGTGCTTGGCAATCTGCTGTTTCTTGGCGTTGGATGTTCCATGGCGGCCTATCTGTTATGGACCTGGGTGCTTGGGAATCTCGGTGCTGTCAAGACCAACAACTACCTTTATGTGCAGCCCATCTGCACAATGATCATCGCCGCCATTCTGTTCGGCAAGAACGATCCCATTACACTGACAGGCTGTGTGGGAGCGTTGCTCATCATCGGCGGCCTGTATTTAGGCGATTACATGACCCGCCGCGATGCCATGCGCGACTGATACGATGGAGCCTCAGAACCAGCGTATTTTTTTCAGGACAACGTAAAGAATTGACGACAGCAGTAGCGATCCTCCCAATATCAGCCAGAAAACGTAAGGATGATTGCCGTAGGTGATCTCCACGTTCATGCCGTAAAAACTTGCGATCAAAGTGGGAACCATCAATACAATCGACACTGCGGTCATCTTTTTCATTATGGCGTTGACATTGTTGGAGATAATCGAGGAGAAGGAATCCATGGAACTGCTGAGAATGTTGCTGTAGATGTTGGCGGTGTTGTCGGCCTGTTTCAGCTCTATCTCCACATCTTCGAGCAGATCGGCGTCGAAGCCGTTGCCATAGACATGCTCCAGGCGACCTACCACGGTGTTGTTGCCTTGCAGCGACGTATTGAAAAACACCAGTGTGCGCTGCAGTTTCATCATGTTTTTCAGATCTTCGTTGCGGATGCTCCTTTCGAGCCTCTTGTCGTCGTGTAGTACATCATCGCTGATTTCCCTGAGATATTTCAGATACCAGAATGCCGATGAATAGAGTATCCGCAGCACGAAATCAGGCTCGGTGTCGATCAGGATGCTACGAGCATTGGTGTGGGATATGAAGTCGGGAATCAGCTCGGTGTGCCGGCTGCAAACGGTCACGATTATTTCGTTGTTGGTGATGATGCTGATTGGCACCGTGCCGTAGGGCATCTCGTCGGTCTGTTTAAGCCGCACCGGAATCCGCAGAATCGTGAGTCGCCAGTCTCCCTCGCGGTCCATGTGGGGACGCTCGTCGATGTCGGTGATGCTCTCGATGAAGGCTGTGGGCATGTGCAGATCGCCGAGAAGAAAATTGATGTCGTTCATGTCGGGATTCTCAATGTTTACCCAACAATGAGGACACCACGCCTCGCACTCCTTGAATCCGTTGTCCTGACAAAGAAACTGTCTCATAAATTAATGTCGAAACTGTATAGTAAGAACAATGGATATGCGGAGAGTGTTTGCCGCCGTCACTCCTTTTCGGAAAGCTCGAGCCAGCGCATCTCCTTTTCGTCGAGCAGATCGCTGACCTCGGTGTATCGCGCCGATTTTTCGGCTATGTCGTGTATCTCGGCACCTGAGTTGAAGATAGCTTCAAGTTCCGCTTTCTCGGCTGTGAGGGCGTCGATTTCGGTTGTCAGAGATTCAAACTCTTTCCGCTCCTTGAATGTAAGTTTCGGAGCGCGTTCAAGACCGCCGCGGCTTACCCGCGGGGCGTCGCTTTCTGTGGCGGGTACTTTGGCGGCGGCATTGGCCTGCGCGGCCCGCGCCTCTTTATCTTCGCGGTCGCGGTTGTCGCGCCACTGACGGTATTCCGTGTAATTGCCGGGGAAATCCTTCACGACGCCGTCTCCCTCGAACACAAACAGATGGTCGGCGATGGAGTCGAGAAAGAAACGGTCGTGGCTGATAACAATGACACAACCTTTGAACTCGGCAAGATACTCTTCAAGGATGCCGAGTGTGACGATGTCGAGGTCGTTGGTAGGTTCGTCGAGAATCAGGAAATTTGGCGACCGCATCAACACCGATGCCAGATGCAGCCGGCTGCGCTCTCCGCCCGAAAGTTTTGAAATATATTTCTGCTGATCGACGGGAGTGAAGAGAAAATGCTGCAGGAATTGCATAGGGGAGTAGTGTACGCCGTCGTTCACCACTATTTCCTCTGCAAGGTCGGTGATCGCGTCGATCACGCGTTTGTTCTCATCGAAATTGATTCCCTCCTGACTGTAATAACCGAAACGCACCGTTTCGCCGACATCGAAATGCCCTGAATCGGGTTGCACAAGCCCTTGAAGCATTTTTATGAATGTGGACTTACCTGCGCCGTTGCGACCGACTATGCCGACTTTCTCATAGCGGGAGAATATATAGTTGAAATCGCGGAGCACGCATTTGTCGCCGAACGATTTCGAAACATGGCTGGCTTCGAAAATCTTGGAGCCTATGTAAGAGGATTTAACCGACAGATTCACATTGCGCTCTCGAAGATCTATCTGCGACCGCTTTTTCAGGTCGTGGAATGCATCGATGCGGAATTGCGCTTTCCCGGCGCGCGCCTGGGGCTGGCGGTTCATCCATTCCTGTTCTTTCCGAAGGGTGTTTTTCACCTTGGCCAGTTCGGCGCTCATGCCGTCGATGCGTTCGCGCCGGCGGCGCATATAGTTGGCATAGTTCCCTTCATAGACGTATAGGCTGGTGCGGTCTATCTCGATGATTTTGTCGCAGACGCGATCGAGAAAGTAGCGGTCGTGGGTCACCATCAGCAGTGTCACTTTCGAACGGGTCAGATAGTTCTCGAGCCATTCAATTGTGGGTATGTCGAGATGGTTGGTGGGCTCATCGAGTATCAGCAGGTCGGGTTCCGAAGCGATTACTTTGGCCAAAGCGAGCCGTTTGCGTTGCCCTCCCGATAGATTGCCGATAAGTTGCGGAGTGACAAAGACCTCCATCTGTGTCAGCAACCGGCGCAGTTTGTCGTCGTTGCCGACAAAATCCTCTACGGTCATTTCGTCGGGGAGCTGCGGCGTCTGTTCCAGAATACCGGTTTTCAGACCCGAACGCGGTGTGATTTTACCCGAATCGGCGCTCTCGGTGCCTGCCAGACAGCGCAACAGGGTGGTTTTCCCTGTGCCGTTCTTGGCTATGAGGGCGATTTTGTCGCCCTGATTTATGCCGAAAGTGACATCGGCGAAAATCATGCGGTCGCCGTGGCTTTTTGTAAGATTCTCGATCTGCAGATAGCTTATCATGGCGCAAAAATACTCAAAATTTGGCTGAAAAGGAAACTTTGCTTAATTTTGTACGTTTCCCAAAAGAAAACAAATGCATAATATGGAGAAAATTGATGCCGAAACCAGGCTCAGGCTGGAGGAGAAGGTTGTGGAGATGCTTCGAACCGTCTATGATCCCGAAATTCCGGTTGACATTTACAGTCTCGGGCTGGTCTACAGAATAGAAATTGATGATTACGCCAATCTCGATGTCGACATGACCATGACGGCCCCATCGTGCCCTATGGCCGATTTCATTGTAGAGGATGCCCGGCTCAAACTTGAGTCGATCGAAGGCCTGAACTCGGTCAACATCAATGTGGTGTTCGAACCGGAATGGAACGAAGACATGATGAGCGAGGAAGCGAAGCTTGAGCTTGGGCGCCTGTAATTTTTTAAGATACAACTCTCCGAAAAGTAATCGACCATACAGTAATGGGCAGAGTATATTTCATATCCGACATGCATCTGGGCGCTTCATATTTCCCTGACCGGCATGCGCATGAACGACTTGTGGTGAGCTTTCTTGAGTCGATAATCTCCGATGCCGACGAGCTGTATATGCTTGGCGACGTGCTCGACTATTGGTTTGAATACCGCTATGTGGTGCCTCGTGGATATGTGCGTTTTTTCGGCGCTCTGGCCCGTCTGGCCGACCGTGGTGTGAAGATCCACTGGTTTACCGGCAATCATGATATATGGCTGTTCGACTATCTGCGTGATGAAATCGGTATCGAGGTTGTCGACGGCTACGCTGTACGTGACATTCTCGGAAAACGTTTTTTCCTTAATCATGGCGACGGTGTCGGGAAAGTCAAACCATCGTTCCGCTTTCTCCGTTCGCTTTTCCGCAATAAGTTCTGCCAGAAACTCTATTCAGGAATCCATCCCCGCTGGACTGTGGGATTTGCCCACAGCTGGTCATGTTCGTCGCGGCGCAACGGGAGCGCACAGCCCGACCTGAAGCAACCTTTGATCGACGACCCTCTTGTTGCTTTCAGCGAGGAATATCTGCGCGATGTCGATCCGGGAATTGATTATTTTGTATATGGTCACCGTCATGTTCTGCTCGACTATCAGTTGCCGGGTTCCCGTTCGCAGGTAATCATTTTAGGTGACTGGATCAGTCATTTCACGTATGGCGTTTTCGACGGTGAAACTTTCGCTCTGAATACCTACAGCGATGCCGCCATTGAGGTGCCAACGTCTGTGACCGGGCACTAAAAATTTCTGAAAAAGTATAATAAACCGACCAAATCGACTTGTTAACGTTTATTAACACACACCGGAGTGATATAATGTGCGCGTGGAAATCTGCTGAAAGATAGTTTGTTAGATGCCAGAATGGAGACAGAGTTGCTAAAGTGGCTTAAAAAGTATGCCAAACAACATATAAAATAATTTTGCCACTCCCGAAAAATGGCCGACATTTGCATCACAAACCTAAAACAATCTTTTTTACCTTAGAAATTGTACCTATTGGAAACCAATAAAAAGGCGCTCGCGATGAGCGCCTTTTTATATTTATATACTTGCGAGTATGCGGAGAAACGGTCGTCCAAGATAGGAAGCAAGCGCTCCGCATTTGTTTTTAAGGCGCACATTAGGGTCGGTCAGTTCGGCCATGCGCAGCGAGCGGATTACTTCGATGCAACGGCGTTCTGAGGCGGGGTCGTTGATATGACCGGCTAGCAGAAGCATGAGTATGTTGAAGTGTGCGCTGAACCGCCGGTCGGCTGCTGCACGCTCCAAAGAGGGATAATGGCGCGTCATATATTCGGCCAGACGGTCGGTGACATCGAGTACATCCAGCCGTTCGGAGGTGTGACGATGCAGGAAACTGGAGGGATGCTGGCGGTAGAAGTAGAGTTTTTCGGGAAGATAGACTATGCGGTCAGCTCCTTCGAAAAATCGGTAGAACGCATCGAGATCCTCAAACCGGATGCCGTTGCGAAATCGTTTGTCACTTACCGTTTCCCGCGTGAAAAGCACTCCCCAGGCATTGTTCAGGATGCGTTTTTGATATAACGCGGCTTTCATCGCACCGTCATAATCGAAGACCTCTGATTTAGCCGGCTTTGAAGCGGCGGCAGTGTCAAATCGGGTGTCTTTGATGAAATCGCATACGCATATCTGTGCCTCGTTGACAGTGAGAGTGTCAAGCATCCGCTCAAACATTGTGGGGAGGCAACGGTCGTCGGCATCGACAAAACAGATATATTCTCCCCGGGCGGCATCCATACCGGAGTTTCGCGCCCGAGACACCCCTCCGTGACTTACGGAAAGAAGTTGGAAACGCGAATCATCCGCGGCAAAGCGCCTGATGATTTCGGGCGTGGAATCGGTGGATGCATCGTCGACCACTATCGCCTCGAAATCACCCATGGTCTGGTCCGCTATGGATTGCAGACACTCGGCAAGATATTCCGCGGCATTGTATGCCGGAACTATCACGCTGACTTTGGGCGTTGCCGTTGTCTGCATCCTGTCTTCCATCTTCCTCCTGAAAAACTTATCGACCGGTTGCTTACTGGAAGATATGTTTGAGTTTTGAGAAGAGGCGGTTGACAGTGGTGTGGTCAGGCTTGATATCGGGCTGGTCGCGCAGCGACTCGAACGCCTCGCGCTCCTTGTCGTTGAGTTTTTCGGGGATGTAGACCATCACATTGATCAGCTCGTCGCCATGCTCCGACGATTGCGGGGAGGGGAGTCCTTTGCCACGCAGACGCAGCACTTTGCCCGGCTGGGTGCCGGCAGGGATGTTGAGACGTGCCCGTCCGGTGATTGTAGGCACTTCGACCGAGCCGCCTAACGCTGCGGTAGTCACATCGAGCATGAGGTTGTAGATAACGTCGTTGCCGTCGCGAATCAGTTCGGGATGCTTTATCTCCTCGATCACCACAAGCAGGTCGCCGTTGACACCGCCGCGGCGCGGGGCATTGCCTTTGCCTTTGACGGTGAGGGTCATCCCTTCGGATACGCCTGCGGGAATGTCGAACGACACGAGGTTCTCTTTGCGCACGATACCTTCGCCCTGACAGTAATGGCAGACTTCGCTGATGACTTTGCCTTCACCTTCGCACTGGGGACAGATGCCGACAGCCTCCTGCGGACCGAACAGACCCTGAACCACCTGGCTCACAGTGCCGGTACCGTGGCAAGTGGGGCAGGTGTTGAACGCCGTGCCATCCTTGGCGCCGGTGCCGTTGCAGTGCTCGCACTTGACATAAGTGGGTATCTTGAGCGTCTTGGAGACACCTTTGGAAATCTCCTCGAGAGTGAGTTTTACCTTTATGCGCAGATCGGAACCGCGTCGCTGTGGTTTTTGACGGCGCGAGCGTGCACGACCGCCGGTTGCGCCGCCGAATCCGCCGCCGCCAAACTCGAAGTGACCGCCGAATATGTCGCCGAACTGGGAAAATATATCCTCCATCGACATGCCGCTGCTGTAGAAGCCGCCACCGCCGCCGAAACCTTCGAATCCCTGCGGACCCATGGAATGGCCGAACTGGTCATATTTCTGACGTTTCTCCTCATTGGAGAGCACTTCATATGCTTCGGCAGCCTCTTTGAATTTTTCTTCGGCGGCTTTGTCGCCAGGATTCTTGTCGGGGTGATATTTGATGGCCAGCTTTCTGTAGGCCTTCTTTATTTCTTCGGGTGTGGCGGTCTTGCTCACGCCAAGCACCTCGTAATAGTCTCGTTTATTGTCCATCGCGCGATGATTATGTCAATAATTAACTGCTTTGTGAAAATTACTGTGCCACCACAACCTTGGCGTGACGGAGCACCTTGTCGTTAAGGGTGTAACCTTTCTGCACGGTGTCTTTGACTTTGCCGGCTGCTGTTTCGGCATCGGCCGGCACCATGGCTACAGCCTCATGGAGTTCGGCATCGAAATCGGCACCGGTCGATTCCATGGCTTTCACGCCATTGTCGGCAAGATATTTCACCAGTTTGTGATATATAAGCTTCATGCCTTCTTTCACGGCATCGGCGTCGGTGGCATCCTTGATGGCATCGAGACCACGCTCGAAATCATCCACGATGGGGAGCAGGCCGTTGAGCACCTTTTCAGAGGCGTTTTTGATCAGTTCGGTGCGTTCGCGCAGGGTGCGCTTGCGGAAATTGTCGAATTCAGCCATAAGGAACATATATTCCTTTTTCTCCTGGGCAATCTCTTCATCCTTCTGAGCGATGAGATTTCTGAGGCTGTCAATATCGGCCTCCTCCGCATTCACTTCGGCGGTTGCGGAATCTTCTTCAGGAGCCACATCCATCACATCGGCGCCTTCATCTTCGATGTTGATTGAATTACGGTCGGCAGCCTCCCCGTAGGGGGCGTTATGCTGTTGGTCGTTGCGACCATGATTTTTATGAGTCATATCTTATATATGGTTTATTTCGGGTTGTTGAATATCTACAGCAAAAACTTTGCCAAACTTGTCGGTTTGACCCGACGGCATTGCCGTTCAGTTAATTTTGCTAAAGATATAACAACCATCCACGCCTGAGGGTTTAATCTTCCTCGGGTCGATTTCACCGGTGAAGAAGCCGAATACGGCCGAGCCGCTTCCCGACATCGAGGCATAGATTGCTCCCGCATCAAGCAGATGCTGCTTGATCTGTCCGACCACGGGGTTACGGCTGATAATTCCCGGTTCGAAATCGTTGACCAGTCGTCCCTGCCATTGATCTATGGGTAGCGACAGCACCCGGGTGAGCGGTTCTGCCGGCTCGCGCGGGGTGAGCATGGCATAGGCCTCGCGCGTCGGCACCGATACCTCCGGTTTTACCACCGCAAGCCACAGGTTTTCGGGCAGACAAAGATCGAAAGGTCGCATTTCGGTGCCGGTTCCGGTGCATAGCATCGGACGGTCGTAGATGAAAAAAGGACAGTCGGCACCGATCTCCGAAGCCATTGCCGCCAATGCCGCGTCGTCAAATCCGAATTCAAACAAAGTGTTCAGCGCCCTGAGCATATATGCGGCATCGGCCGATCCGCCTCCCAATCCTGCTCCGTCGGGTGTCTGCTTGTCAAGATAAATGTCAACAGGCGGCACATCCACGTGGCGTCGCATTTGCAGCAGAGCCTTATACACAAGATTTTTCTCCATGGGGCAGTCGACATTGCGGCCGCAGGTGTGCAGCGAATCGGCGCCTGACGCCGACGGCACCACTTCGAGAATGTCGTGCGAAGGTATTGGCATCATCACCGTGACTATATTATGGTAGCCGTCGGGTCGGCGCGACACCACGTTAAGGCCTAAATTGATTTTGGCATCGGGAAATGTGAGCATATATCAAATATGTATATATCAAGGTGTGTTGATGCTGCAAAGTTACCCCATTCCGCATAATCATCAAAATTTTTTATCCGTTTTGCAACCAAAGTGCTGTCAACTGAGTCTAACATCATGAAAGCCCTCGGAAACGGGTGCGACAAAAACATTGAAAACATCATTCACACAATGAAACTAATATCTTCTCTTCTTATTGCTGCGGCATTATGCACCGCTTCGGCCGCGGCCCGGACGACGACGACGACGGTCATGGTCGATTCCGTAGCAGTAAAATCCGCTTCGGATACAGTCTCAGTCAGCCAGACCGTTGAAATGGCTGAAGGCGAATCAACGGTCACACCGACTGTGTCTAAAGAAAACGGAAAGTGGATCCTTACTTACGACGGTTCCGAGTATCAGATTACCACGCTTATTAATTCAGCCTGTGATGACTATGCGGGAACACAATCTGACGAAGGTTGCAGCCCTGTTTTCGTGCCTCAATCGGAACCTCACAGCATGGTGCCTGTGATTGTAGCACTGGTTTTCGGCATCCCCTGCATCGGCGTCATTGCGGCTCTCATAGTGATTTCCGTTGTCACGCTGCGCAAAGCCCGTAACCGTCAGGAAATTATCAATAAAGCAATTGAATTCAATTATCAGTTGCCCGATGAATTCTATAATCCTCACAAGCCCGCCGACTTCAAACAGGGCAGCCCGCGTGACCCGCGAAAATTCACGGGAGGTGTAACGCTTGCCGCAGTAGGTCTGGCCTTAGTGATTCTTGCGATAGTGAATGATAACTCATTCTTTCTCATATGCGGTCTGATTCCTCTCTTCTTAGGTATAGGCAAACTTATCGGATATTTTCTGCTGCCTGCCCAGAACTGCCCGCCTAACAACGGTTATCCCTCGGGTCCGCACACCAACTATCCCCCGCAGCCACCTTATTCCACACAGCAGCCTTGTGCACCTCAGCAGCCTTATGCACCTCAGCAGCCTTATGCACCTCAGCAACCATTTGCTCCCCGGCAGCCTTATGCTCCTCAGCAGCCCGGCCAACCCAGGAATGGAAACTGCATGCCCGGTGCGCAGCAACAGGGCGACAACACCACTCCTCCCCCTTATCAACACCAGTAAACTGATTTTCCATACACTATAATTATTAACTACAGCAAAGAGTAATGGCTGCCAGCCGCTTTGAAGAAATCAGACTGCTTGCCCTGTGCATGGCTACAGACAACCGCGAGGCTTTCTCGCGGCTTGTCGAGATGCACCAGCCGGGTCTGCGTCGCTTCCTGCTGAATCTCACCGGCGGTGACGAATCGCTTGCCGACGATCTGGCGCAGGAAACTTTCATCAAAGCCTGGCTGGCCATACGCTCGTTTCACGGACTGTCGGGTTTCCGCACCTGGCTCTACCGTATCGCCATCAATGAGTTCTCCACCTCACGCCGCCGCGTTTCGCGCGAGGCCCTGTCAGATCACGATCTGACAAAAATCAGCGTTGAGGACACGGGTCGCGACCCCGGCATTCACGAAACCACTATGGATGTGCGCCGCATGGTGTCGCAACTTCCCGAAAAGGAGCGGATGGTGACTTTGTTGTATTATCTTGAAGAACTACCGGTAAAAGAGATTGTCAAGATAACCGGAATGCCCGACGGCACCGTGAAGTCGCATCTGTCACGTGCACGCGCTCATCTGGCTCAACTGTTGAATGATGTAAAATGAACCTCTGTAATCTCCAAAAACATAACTCATGAAAGTCACGCAAAACAACGATACCGACCGTCGGCTGCGTCAGCTTCTGCGCAGCGATCTTCCTGATGTAAACGAAAATCCATGGTTTACCCGCAGGGTAGTCAACCGTCTGCCACCTCAGAGCGCCATTGCCCGGGTTTCTCTCGTGCAATGGATCTGTTATATTCTGAGTGCCGTGGCATTGGTGCTGGCCATTGTGGCCGGATGGAGCTATCTTGTCACAGCCGATTATTTTAGCGTCTACATGATTGCCGTGCTTCTGAGCGTGCCGATGATTTTCATATTCTGTGCCGGAGTGATTCTCATACCGAAACTGGCGAAAATCGTCCGTGAATCGTAGACCGCGCACAATCTTTAGCGGAAATATATTTGCCCATGCGGCGCACTTTTTGTAAATTTGCGGGGTAAAAATCAGGTTCCGCATGGATAAAACAATCGAGCTGCAGGGGCTTAAGGTGAATATGGAAATCACCGGCGAAGGCAAGCCCCTGATACTGATGCACGGTTGGGGCTGCAACCACACCACGGTACGCTCCATTGCCGCCACGGCAGCTCAGACACATAAAGTTTACAATATCGACTTCCCCGGTTTCGGTGACTCCCAGGAGCCACCGGTTGTATGGGGTGTGGAGGAATATACCAGACTGATCGAGGAGCTTGTAAAAAAGGAGAATCTCGACAAACCGGTGCTCACGGGCCATTCTTTCGGCGGCCGCGTGGGCATTCTTTATGCTTCGCGCAATCCCGTCGACAAGCTGATTCTTGTCGACGCGGCAGGCATCAAGCCCCGCCGGTCGCTCAAATATTACTTTAAAGTTTATTCTTTTAAGGCGGGCAAACGTTTCTGGCAACTGCTCCTTGGCAAAGAAAAGGCCGAGAAGCGGATTGAGCGGATGCGTGCAAGCCGAGGCTCGAGCGACTATGCCGGAGCATCACCGATGATGCGCAGCATTCTCTCCAAAGTTGTAAATGAAGACCTCACCGACCGTCTCCCACTGATCAAGGCCCCTACGCTGCTTGTCTGGGGCGAGGAGGATAAGGCCACCCCGCTCGCCGACGCATTGAAAATGAACCGGTTGATTCCCGGTTCGGGCATAGTCCGTTTCCCCGGCTGCGGGCACTACAGTTTTCTCGACAATCCGGGTCAGTTCCGCGCCGTGCTGTCGTCATTCCTCCGCAGCTGAATTTCCAACAGATTATTAATGAATTAATTTCGATACGCTCAGATGCACGTTGCAACGCTCGTATTACTTATAATTGTCATGGTCGCTCTGGCAGCCGACACCTGGTTTGTCTATTCGCGCGACATGATGATGCTCCAACAGAATTCCTATCGCAACGAACGCTACGTCCGTTGGTTCAACCAGTCCAAAGAGAGCACCTCCACGGGACGTCTCTTTGATCTGGTAGCCATGTTTGTGCTCTTGTTGACCAATCTGCCCCAGGTGATAGTAATCCCTGTGGCCATCATCATTTATATTTGTCAGACAGTGTCGCTTGCGCGGAAAAAGTATAAGAAACCATTGGTGCGCACTAAGCGCGTCAACCGCATCTGCGGTGTGATGTTGGGCCTTACGGCAGTGGTTGTGGCGCTTTGCTGGATATTCCTGGGAATGTGGGCTGCCGCCGCAGCCTGGGCCGCGCTGCTGTTTGTGTCGCCTCTGGTGCTTCTTGCCGCCAACAGCATCCTCGCCCCCGTCGAAAAGCATATCAATCAGAAATTTTACAACGAGGCGACTTCAATCCTGCGCTCAATGCCCGATCTTAAAGTCGTGGGCATCACGGGCAGCTATGGCAAAACCTCAACGAAGCATTATCTTCACCGTATTCTCTCGGAGCACTTCTCTACGACAATGACGCCGGGCAGCTTCAACACCACTCTTGGAGTGGTGCGCACAGTCCGCGAGTATCTGCGCCCCTACGATGAGGTGTTCATTGTGGAGATGGGTGCCAAACAGCCCGGCGACATCAAGGAAATCACCGATCTCGTGCATCCGCAGATGGGTATAATCACTGCCGTCGGTGAGCAGCATCTCGAAACTTTCGGCTCCATAGAGAATGTGCAGAGGACTAAATTCGAACTTGTCGACGCAATCCCGGCTGACGGATTCGCCGCCATCAACAACGATTTTCCTTATATTGCTTCCCGCAAAGTCGACAATGTGCCGGTGGCACGCTATGCCGTAACAAACGGAGGAAAGGCCGATTTCCGCGCTACAGATGTGAGATACACCCCGTCGGGCACGACGTTTAAAGTCGTCGGACCCGGTCTGGAAAATCCTCTCGAGCTTTCCACGAAGCTGTTGGGCGAGTGCAATGTCTCCGACATTCTCGGCGCCGTGGTGGTGGCACTGAAGTTGGGTGTTCCGGCTGAGAAAATCCGCTATGCCGTGGAGCAGATAGAGCAGGTGGAGCATCGCCTGAGCGTGAAACGCGTCCCCGGCGGTCTGACCATCATAGACGATGCATTCAACTCCAACCCAGCCGGCTCCAAAATGGCTGTAGAGGTTCTCGGCATGATGAAAGAGCAGGGCAAACGCATCATCATCACTCCAGGCATGATCGAACTTGGAGCCAGACAGGAGGATGCCAACCGTGAGTTCGGCCGCAATATAGCCCACAATGCCGACGTGGCCATAGTGGTTGGCCTCTACAACCGTGTGCCCATCCTCGAAGGTCTCGCCGACGGCAAGATGCCCGAGGAGAAAGTATATGCCTGCGACACATTTGTCCAGGCTCAGGAAATCCTTCACAAGATAGCCCGTGCAGGCGATGTCGTGCTCTATGAGAATGACCTGCCCGACACGTTCAAATAAATAGTAATTATCACTCCACACTATATCAAAAGAAATGAAGACCAACATAGGTGTTTTCTTCGGCGGCCGTTCCACCGAGCATGAAATCTCGGTGATTTCCGCCAATCAGGCCATCAACGCCATCGACAGTGAAAAATACAATGTAATTCCAGTATATGTTACCAAAGAAGGCCGCTGGTTCACCGGCGACGCTCTGCTCAACCTCCGCAATTTCCGCGACATGAAAGCGCTGGAAAAAATGTGCGATCAGGTGTATATGCGTCCGGTCTTCGGTGACTATAATCTCTACTATACCAATCCCAAAGGGTTTCTTGGTAAAAAGGATGTGGCAGTCCGCTTCGACGTGGTGATTCCCGTGTTCCACGGTCGCGGAGGAGAGGATGGCACATTCGAGGGTATTCTCGAGTCGATCGACATTCCTTTCGCCGGTTGTGATACCCTTTCGTCGGCCAACGGCATGGATAAGATCACCATGAAGATGATTCTCCGCGAATGTGGCATCCCCGTTGTCGATTTCGTGTGGTTCACCGATCGTCAGTGGTTCAAGGAAAAGGATTCTCTTATCAAAACGGTTGAGGACCAACTCGGATATCCCGTGATTGTAAAGCCCTCCGACCTCGGCTCGTCGATCGGTATCGGATGCGCCCACAATCGCGAGGAACTGATTGAAAAGGTGGCCGACGCTGCACGCTACACCTCCCGCATCATAGTAGAGCACATGGTTGAACAGTTGCAGGAAATCAACTGCTCGGTGCTCGGCGATTGCGACGACTGCCGTCCGTCGGTTCTCGAAGAACCGATCAAGACCACTGAAATCCTCTCTTATACCGATAAATATATGGGCGGCACCAAAGGCACCGAGGGTATGCAGGCTTCGCAGAAAAAGATTCCTGCCGATCTGCCCGAGGCGTTGACCAAAGAGATTCAGCACATGGCCTGCGAGACATTCCGAGTGCTCTCATGCCATGGCGTCAGCCGTGTCGATGTGATCGTCGACCGTGCCGACGGCAAAGTTTATGTCAATGAGATCAACACCATCCCCGGCTCGCTTTCGTTCTATCTCTGGGAAGCTACCGGTCTGTCGTTTACCCGGCTCATGGATGAACTGGTTGCATTGGCCATACGCCGCAAGACACGACAGGATCAGAAGACCACCTCTTTCACCCAGAATATCTTCGCCATGGGCGGAGGTTCGAAAGGCGGTGTGAAAGGGGGCGTCAAAGGTGGCGTGAAATGAAGGAAATAAAAGCACGAAAATTTCTATGCCGCTCTCTGCTGGAGGGCATAGATCCCGGGCAGCTTCGATTCGTGGATCTCACGGGCGAGCTGCCCGTGGTGCATCCTTTCCGCTGCGAAACGGCCGATACGATATTTGTGGATTCGCGTGTGGTGCTCATGACACGCGAGAATGCACCCGTTACCCCCTCCACTCCGTCAGCGTCGGTTATTGCCTGCGCGCTTGATTGGTGATGTCGTGCGCCACACTGGCTGGGGTGCCTGATGGGCGCCGGGCGCCGTGGCTTTGATAGGTTTGCTGTCAAAAGCTGGCAGAGATCCGTCGGAAGGGAGTGTGTCGTTATTTACAGTAGTCTGTTCCTCCTGCTCCTCCTTAGATTTTATGTTGTAGTCAAACGGACGCTGACCCACATAGCGTGTGCTTAGGAAGCCTCGCATCTTCACCAGCGAGATGCTGTCGATTATCACGGTTTCATCAGCCTTGGGTGTCGCCATCATGTAGCCAGCTACTCGCACCGGTCCGCGCAGGGAGTCTACGCGAACATCAATGTTGTTGAAACCGGTGGTGTTTCCGATCACATAATTGAAAAATGAGGTGCCGTCGGCATATTCGATAACGATGCGTGCCAGCACAGGCTCGGTGGTTTTTACCATCTTGTATTTCAATCGCATCACATCTGCGTCGTGCCAGTTTGAGTCGGCCTCTATGTCAAATGTGATTATACCCGAAGGCGCGCGGCGCGATATCTCGAAATGCGGACTGTAGGGCCAGATGTCGACTGAATCACCCTCAGCGGTGATTTTCTCAGTGGCTTTGGCAAGCAGAGTGCTCTGCCGGCTTTCCAGAATCTCGATAGTGCGGTCGTAGACCTTGATGTAGTCTTCGATGTGATGGCCATACCATTCAAAAGAGGAATCAACCTGTTCGCGGGTGACTCCATGAGCTTCGTAAATGCTCATACGGAGCGCCAGGCGGTCGGAATCGGTGTGAAAATCGCTGTAATTGACATCCACCATCCCTTCGGCCATGTGTATGTCGGCCATAAGCTGGGCCATATCCTCCTGACTCAACACTTTACTCTTCTTTCCGCTGCATGCGGCAAGAAGAAGTATCATTATGGAAAGTGCTATAGGAAGAAAGCGCATTTTACAAGGTATGGATATGATTGCCGCGGAAGATCAGTCGGCTTCGGCGACCGTTTTGCGGAATGGTACGGCAGAAATCTGCGATGAATAAAAGAGGATCAGAAGTATTATACCTACCGAGATGGCGGCGTCGGCGATGTTGAAGACAGGTGAGAAGAACTGGAAATAGCTGCCGCCGACAAATGGCATCCATGATGGCCACACCCAGTCGACAATAGGGAAGTAGAGCATGTCGACTACCAGCCCGTGGAGGAATGTGCCGTAGCCTCCGTCGGGAGGCAACAGCTGAGCCACCGCCGGAGGCGCCGGGTTGTCGAAAACAAGGCCATAGAATGCACAGTCGATGATATTGCCGAACGCACCGGCTATTATCAGCGACATACACACCAGATAACCCTTTTTCGCTTCAGGCCGGCTGATGATGCGGCTGAGATAATATACAAGGAATCCGACAACCACTATCCGCAGCAGAGTCAGCAGCAGCTTGCTGCCGATCTCCCACCCGAAGGCCATACCGTTGTTCTGGATGAACGCTATCTGAAACCAGGAGAAAACCTGATGGGTTTCTCCGAGATAGAAATGCGTCTTGACATAGATTTTCACCACCTGGTCGATGATGAGTATGCCGAAGATGATGGCCATGACCAGCACTCCGCGCCGACGGGCGGAGTGCTGGCCGAGCGCCGGAAGCGATGCAATTGCATCGCTTCCGGTTGCTCCGGTTGAATTGTTTTTTGAATTTATATCTTGCAAACCGATTATTTTTTGGAGTCGACCGACAGAGTGGCGTGAGGCACGGCGCGCAGACGTTCCTTGGGAATGAGTTTGCCGGTAATGCGGTCGATACCGTAGGTCTTATTCTCAATGCGTACGAGGGCGTTCTGCAGATGGGCGATGAACTGAGCCTGACGCTGTGCCAGACGGCCGGCCTCCTCTTTGCCGAGTGTCGATGCTCCCTCTTCAAGCACTTTGAAAGTAGGGGATGTGTCGGCGGTGTCGTTTCCGTCGGTATTCATCACGTTGGCGCGGAGCAGTTCATAGTCTTTGCGTGCTTTAGCAAGTTTCTCGAGGATGATGGTCTTGAATTCCTCGAGTTCCTCGTCGGAGTAGCGGAGTTTTTCTGCCATGGTAATATTATTATTATAGTTGAACGTTTTCAGGTTTTTGACCATGAAAACGTTCAACGATAGAAAATTGTTTTAGCTTCGTGAGATTTTTACTTTCACCTCGGTGCCGTCGATGTCAAGCACTTCATCATCGGCGGGATCGGGGACAGGAGCTTCCACGATGGCCGAGGCGAGCACCTGCGAGGCGATATATTCGCCGAAATCAGCCACGGCGCCTGAAGTCAGCTCCGAAGGCTCCACGGTGACGGTGATGCGGTCGGTGATGTCGTAGTCACGTCCTTTGCGGATATTCTGAATGCGGTTGATGAGGTCGCGTGCAACGCCCTCCTTACGGAGCTGGTCGGTGATTTCCACCTCCAGAGCCACTGTCACCGAGCCGTCACTTGCCACAAGCCATCCGGGAATATCCTCGGAATGGATGTCGACGTCGGTGACTTCGACGGTCACATCCTCGCCGTCGAGCCGGAACGTGATGCTGCCGTCGCGTTCGATCTGCGCTATCTGCTGCTGTGTGAAAGCGTTAATGGCCGCTGCGGCTGCCTTCATCTTCTTGCCGAACTTCGGACCGAGTTTCTTGAAGTCGGGTTTGATCGATTTCACCAGCACGCCGTCGCTGTCATCGGTGAGCTGCATCTCCTTGACATTGACTTCGGAGAGGATAAGCTGCTTCATGGCTTCGAGCTGGCTTCTGCGGCTTTCTGAACTTACAGGAATCATGATGGCCTGCAGGGGCTGGCGCACCTTGATGTTGACCTTGCGACGCAACGAGAGCACCAGAGAGCAAACGGTCTGAGCCAGGTGCATGCGTTCTTCGAGAGCGCTGTCGATTACCGATTCGTCGGCTTTGGGGAAGTCGGTGAGGTGGACAGATACCATCGGTTTGCCCTCGGCTTCCAGAGCGGGAGCGGTAAGATCGCGGTAGAGGCGGTCGGCAAAGAAAGGCGCAAAGGGCGCCATGAGTCGGGCCACTGTCTCAAGACATGTGAGCAGTGTCTGATATGCCGCGAGTTTGTCGGAATCGAGACCGCCGCCCCAGAAGCGCTTGCGGTTGAGGCGCACATACCAGTTGGAGAGGTTGTCGTTGACAAAATCGTTGATCTGGCGGGCTGCGCGCGTGGGTTCGTAGTCGTCGAGCGCCGCGGTCACCTCCTTGATCAGAGTGTTGAGCAGCGAGAGAATCCAGCGGTCGATTTCGGGACGCTCAGCCAAAGGCACTTGCTTTTCGGCGCCGGTGAAACCGTCGACGTTGGCATAAAGTGTCAGGAAAGAGTAAGTGTTATAGATTGTGGAGAAGAGCTTTCGCGATACCTCGCGGATACCTTCGGGATTGAATTTGAGGTTGTCCCAGGGTGCGGAATTGGCAATCATATACCAGCGTACGGGGTCGGATCCGAACTCCTCGATGGTGGCGAAAGGATCCACGGCATTTCCCAGACGTTTAGACATCTTATTGCCATCCTTGTCGAGCACCAGACCGTTTGATATGACGGCATTGTAGGAATTGGTGTCGAACACCATGCCGGCGATGGCGTGGAGGGTAAAGAACCAGCCGCGGGTCTGGTCGACACCCTCGGCGATGAAGTCGGCGGGATATACCTGACCCGATTCCAGTGCCTCCTTGTTTTCGAAGGGGTAATGAATCTGGGCATAGGGCATCGAGCCGGAATCGAACCACACGTCGATGAGGTCGGTCTCGCGCTTCATGGGTTTGCCCGAAGGAGAGACAAGCACGATGTCGTCGACATAGGGACGGTGGAGGTCGATGCGGTCGTAATTTTCACGGGAATAGTCGCCGGGAACGAATCCTTTTGCCTTGTATGGGTTCTCCTTCATCACACCGGCTTCCACAGCCTTGTCGATTTCGGAGTAGAGGGTGGCGATGGAGTCGATGCAGATCTCTTCCTTGCCATCTTCCGTGCGCCATATAGGCAGCGGGGTGCCCCAGTAGCGCGAACGGGAGAGGTTCCAGTCCTGGAGATTTTCGAGCCATTTGCCGAAACGACCCGAGCCGGTCGCTGCCGGTTTCCACTTTATGTTGTTGTTCAGTTCCAGCAGACGTTCGCGGCATGCGGTGGTGCGGATAAACCAGCTGTCGAGCGGGTAATAGAGCACGGGCTTGTCGGTGCGCCAGCAGTGGGGATAGTTGTGTACATGTTTCTCGATTCGGAACACCTTGTTGTTCTGCTTGAGCCACATGCAGATTTCTATGTCGAGGGTCTCGTCGTTTTCACCCTTGGCGGGGTCGTAGGCGTTTTTCACATATTTGCCTGCCCAGGGTTTATAGGCCTCTACATCCACACGCTCCTCAACGAAGCGGGTATCGATATCCTCCAGCTGGAAGAAACGGCCGGTGAGGTCGACCATGGGGCGCACGTTGCCGTCTTTGTCGATGAGGGTCAGCGGGGGCACGCCGGCCTGACGCGACACACGGAGGTCGTCGGCGCCAAAAGTGCCGGCGATGTGCACGATGCCGGTACCGTCCTCGGTGGTCACGTAGTCACCTGGAATTACGCGGAAAGCACCTTCGCCGGGATTCATCCATGGGATCAGCTGCTCGTAGTGCATGCCTGTAAGCTCCTTGCCTTTGAGAGTGGCCACTACCTCGAAGGGGATAAGTTTGTCACCCTTGTTGTAGTCGCCAAGGGCAATGCCGGCGGCTTTGGGGTTGAACATGGAGTTCATTAGCGCGACAGCTACAACCACGGTCTCTTTCTCGCCGCTGTAGGGGTTATAGGTGCGCACGACGTTATAATCGATTCCGGGACCTACGGCCAGCGCAGTGTTGGAGGGGAGAGTCCAGGGGGTTGTTGTCCAGGCCAGGAAGTAGGGGTTGCCCCAACCCTTCATTGCATCGATGGGATCGGTGCAGAGAAACTGGGCCACACACGTGGTGTCCTTGACATCGCGATAGCATCCCGGCTGGTTCAGCTCATGCGAGCTGAGGCCGGTGCCGGCAGCGGGTGAATAAGGCTGGATGGTGTATCCTTTGTAGAGGTACCCTTTGTCGTAGAGCTGCTTGAGGAGCCACCAGCATGATTCTATGTAGCTGTTGTGATATGTGACGTAAGGATTGTCGAGGTCAACCCAGTAGCCCATGGAGTTGGTGAGGTTGGTCCACTCTTTGGTGTACTTCATCACCTCCTGACGGCATGCGGCGTTGTAGTCGTCGACAGAAATCTTTTTACCGATATCCTCCTTGGTGATTCCGAGCATTTTCTCTACGCCGAGTTCCACGGGCAGACCGTGGGTGTCCCAGCCGGCTTTGCGGTTCACCTTGAAGCCCTGCATGGTTTTGTAGCGGCAGAAAATATCCTTGATGGTGCGGGCCATCACATGATGGATGCCGGGCATGCCGTTGGCCGAGGGGGGACCCTCGAAGAACACGAAAGGCTTGCACCCTTCGCGTAGCTCGATGCTGCGGCGGAACAGATCATCGGCATTCCACTGCGCGAGGACTTCCTTGTTTATTTCGGGCAGATTGAATTTGTCGTATTCGGTAAACTTCATCTTGTTGGTTTTTATCTATAGGCGGCAGTGACGTCTCTCAGCGAAAGGCGTGATGCCGCTGCAAAATCAGGTACAAAGTTAGCCAATTTCCACCACTTTACCAAATATTTCGTGGTGTGTGGACCGGTGTCAGCGCTGCAGGCTGCGGATTGCTTCCGAAAGGGCGCGACGGGTGTAGTGACCCGAAGCCAGACGGTGCGACATAGCGGCAGCGGCCTGCGCCATGGCTCCGTAACGCTCAGAGGTGACAGCGGCGAGTGTGGTATCAAGATTATCAAGTGAATCCACACAAAGCCCTATGCCGTTTTCTTTCACAAAAGGAGCCATTGCCGATTGGCTCCATACGATCACCGGAAGATTGCAGCGCAAATAGAGCGATGTCTTGTGGGGGTTGTTATAGCGCAGATATTCGCCGAATGCACCATCGCAGGCTGCAGTGGAGTTGCCGTCCCACACCAGGCCGAACTGTCCGGCGGCAGTGGCTATCAGCCGGTCGGAGGGGGTGAAGCCGGCGCAATCAAACCGGTCGGCGCCGACCGCGTCTGTGATGCTGAACCCATAGCCGTAAAGTGTGATGCGGGTGTCGTTGAGTTTGCTGCCCAAGGTGTATAGAAAAGCGTTCTTGCGCATGGTCAGCGATCCGGCGTAGTTCACAACCCATGCCTCGCCAGGTGCTGGACTGCTGTGCGACAGCCCTTCCGAAGCCGACAGATAATCAAAGATTTCAAGTTCGCCGACAGGCTTTTTCAGACCGTGCTCAAGAAGCCAGTTGCGCATGGAGGCATTGTGTGCTATTATGTAGTCGGCATTGCCCAGGCGGCTGATTTCATGCCGGGGTGAAAGCGCCTTGCGGCGGAAACTGCCCAGATCGTGAATCAGCGTCACCACCTTGGCTCCACGCATGTGAGCCATGCGGCAGAGCAGGGTGAAATATTTTTTAAGGGGATACTGGATTACCAGAATGTCGGCCCGGCGGAGGTTCATAGGCGTTTTCAACACGCTTGCCAATGTGGCGAGGAATGCTCTTGCGCTGCCGTGATGGAAACTGCGGGGCGACCCGGCGTTGCGGAATCCCATATCCGCCATTATGTCCTCGATGTCGGTTTTGGCCTTGTTGCCTGCGCTGTTGGTGTCGCGGTAGTTGCGCGATAGATAATAGTTCATGGTCAGAATGGAACGTCGGATTGGGTGGAGGTTATGTCGGCCTCGCCGGCATCGAAAGGCGAGGGAGTGGATGCGCCGGGGAGGTCGTCGTTGAGTCGCGATGACACCACTTCCTGAGTGGTGAACTCCTCGTCCCAGTTCTGGAATCGGGCATACTGGCTAACAAAGCGCATCTTGACATCGTCGACCTTACCCGAACGGTGCTTGGCAACAATGAAGAGTGCCAGACCGCGGATGTCGTTGCCCTCGGCATCCTCGCCGGAGTGATTGTAATATTCGGGACGGTGGATAAAGCAGACGATGTCGGCATCCTGCTCGATGGCACCCGATTCGCGAAGGTCGCTCAGCTGCGGGCGTTTCGACTGGCTGTCGGTGCCTCGGCTTTCCACCGAACGGTTGAGCTGCGACAGCGCTATGATGGGTATGTTCAGTTCCTTTGCGAGCTGTTTCAGGTTTCGAGAAATCATCGACACCTCCTGTTCACGCGAACCGAATTTCATGCCTGAGGCATTCATCAGCTGCAGGTAGTCGATGATGATGATTTTCACTCCATGTTCACGCACCAGTCGGCGGGCCTTGGTTCGCAACTCGAAAATCGAGAGCGAGGGTGTGTCGTCGATATAGAGTGGAGCGTTGTAGAGGGGTTTCACTCCGGCCATGAGCTTGTCCCAGTCGTTGGGAAGCAGGCGACCGCTTTTGATTTTCTCGCCTTCGATTTCGCAAGCATTGGAAATCAAACGGTTCACCAACTGCAGGTTGCTCATTTCGAGCGAGAAGATGGCGGTGGGGATGTTGCAGTTCACGGCCATGTTCTTGGCCATCGAGAGCACGAATGCGGTCTTGCCCATGGCGGGACGGGCCGCGATGATGATCAGGTCGGAGTTCTGCCATCCCGAAGTCAGTTTGTCAAGATCGTGGAACTGAGTCTCGAGTCCCGACAGTCCCGATTCGCGGTTGGCGGCTGCTTCAATCTGGTCAAGAGCCTGCTTGATGACGGGGTCGATCTGCGTCACATCTTTCTTTACGTTGCGCTGGGTGATCTCGAAGAGGCGCCCCTCGGCTTCCTGCAGTAGGTCGTCGACATCGTTGGCTTCGTCGAAAGCTTTTTCCTCCACAGCCGCCGAGAAATTTATCAGCTCTCGCGCAAGATATTTCTGCGCCACGATGCGGGCGTGGAATTCCACATGGGCACCGGAGGCCACACGTGCTGTCAGCTCGGAAATCACCACAGGGCCGCCTATGTTTTTAAGCTCGCCCATAGCCCTCAGTTTGTCGGTGACGGTGAGCATGTCGATCGACTGCTGCGAGGCGCCGAGCTGCTGCACCGCTTCGTAGATCTTCTGGTGGGCGGGTTCGTAGAAATATTCCGGCTTGAGGATGTCGCAGACGGTGGTGTAAGCATCCTTTTCAAGCATCAGGGCGCCGAGAACGGCTTTTTCGACCTCGATGTCGCGTGGTGCTATGCGCCCTTCGCGTTCAAGGAGCTGATTCTGATTGCGCCGGGCGCTGGCATAGTTCTGGCGGGACTGATTGTTGGGATATTCGGGCATCTGCGGTTTCTCTTGTTTTGAATTGGGTGCCGGGGAATGTGGTGATGTCCCGGCTGATATGACGGGTTAAAAGAATTTATTCGCAAAATTACGATAATTCAGCAAAAAATCGCTAACTTCGCTCCGCTAAAATTTATCAACAGGATTTTAGCTGTAGTTTATCAACATCGTTAAACAATCTCGAATTGTCAAATATGCGCGACGGATTTTTCAGAGTCGCCGCCTGTGTCCCCCCGGTAAAGGTGGCCGACACTGCGGCGAATGCCCGGGGAATAATCGACATGCTGCGTCGGCTCGACGAGCAGGGCGTGGAGCTTGCTGTGTTTCCCGAACTTTGCGTGACGGGTTACACTTGCGGCGACCTCTTTCACAACGAAGTGCTGCTCAGGCATGCAGCCGAGGCCGTTGACTTAATCGCCTCAAGCACACGCGATCTGAAAATCCACGCCGTGATCGGGGCGCCTCTTCTTTTCCGCAACAGCATCTATAACTGCGCAGTGGTTATCGGCGGAGGTGCCGAGAAACTGACCATACCGAAGACATATCTGCCTAATTACAACGAATTTTACGAACGGCGACTGTGGACACCCGGCATCATTGGCCGCGACGCCGAGAGTCAGGTGCCGGTGTGCACTAACAAACTTTTTTCGGTCAACGGCGTGCAGGTCGGCATTGAGATCTGTGAGGATCTGTGGGTGCCCATTCCTCCCTCTACCCATGCGGCCATGGAGGGTGCAAAGGTGATCTGCAACCTGTCGGCATCGCCTGATCATATCGGCAAATACCAGTATCTGCGCAATCTTGTGGCCCAGCAGTCGGCCCGCTGCATCTGCGGATATGTCTATGCCTCGGCCGGTTTCGGCGAATCTTCGACCGACCTTGTCTTCGACGGCAAAGGTCTGATAGCCGAGAACGGCAATATTCTTGGCGAACTGCCACGCTGGCAGGGTGTGCCCGACTGTGTGATCCGCGACATCGACATCGAACTCATCAGCCGCGACCGTCTGCACATGGGCACTTTCAAGGAGTGCGCCGACCGTGAACATCACTACAACTACCCGGAAGTGCACCAGATCAACCTCGACATGGCCGAGCTGCTCGATCCCGAAAGCGGTGATGAGGTGCGCGAACGAATCAAAAATATGCTTCACCGGGTTGATGATAACGAAACATCCCCGCAGGCGGGAAGAATTCAGTTGCTGCGGTTTGTGAATCCTCACCCCTTTGTGCCTCACGACGATGCCGCCAACGAATCGCGATGCGAGGAGATAATACAGATTCAGACAGCAGGTCTGGCTCAGCGCCTTTCGGCCACCGGTTGCAAATGTCTGGTTGTCGGTATCTCAGGCGGTCTTGATTCCACGCTCGCACTCCTCGTCGCCACCCGCGCTTTCGACCGTCTGAAACTCGACCGCAAAGGCATAATCGGAATCACCATGCCCGGTTTCGGCACCACCGGCCGCACTCACACCAACGCGCTGACGTTGATGGAATCGCTGGGCGTCACATCCCGCGAGATAAATATCGGCTATGCCGTAATTCAGCATTTCCACGACATCGGCCATGACATCAATGTGCACGATGTGACCTATGAAAATTCACAGGCTCGCGAACGCACGCAGATATTGATGGATGTGGCCAATCAGGAGGGGGGCATGGTGCTCGGCACAGGCGATCTTTCGGAACTGGCTCTCGGATGGGCCACCTATAATGGCGACCACATGTCAATGTATGCCGTCAACTCATCGGTCCCCAAAACTTTAGTGCGTTTCCTGGTCCGCTGGTTTGCGTTCCACGCAGAGAATTCCGATATGGCCGAGGCGCTCGTCGACATAATCGACACGCCGGTTTCACCCGAATTGCTCCCCCCGGAAAAAGATGGAAGCATAGCGCAGAAAACCGAGGATCTTGTTGGACCCTACGAACTGCATGATTTCTTCCTTTATCAACTGATCCGTTACGGATTCCCCCCGCGGCGCGTGTTCAGGCTTGCTCTCCAGGCGTTCTGGTATCAGCATCTCGACGGCCGTTATCACAACAAAGGGAGCATGGATGTGGGGAAATATCCGCCGCAGGTGATTTTGAAATGGATGCGTGTGTTTTACCGCCGTTTCTTCACCCAGCAGTTCAAACGTTCATGTATGCCCGACGGTCCCAAGGTGGGGTCGGTGTGTCTGTCGCCACGCGGCGACTGGCGCATGCCTTCCGATGCATCGGCCTCCATATGGCTCTCGGAAATCGACGCTATCGCCGACGAACTTGCTCAAGAGGCGGGAAATTCGTAACTTTGCGGCATGTTTGGGATAAAACGCCTATATCTGTACATGCTGCGGAGCTATGTGCCTCTGCTGCTGATGACATTTTTTATCTGCCTGTTCATCGTGCTGATGCAGTTTTTGTGGCGTTATATCGACGATCTGGTGGGTAAAGGCCTGTCGGTCGATGTGATCGGTGAGCTTTTCTTCTATGCGGCTCTGACTATGGTGCCGATGGCACTGCCTCTTGCCATATTGCTGGCTTCGCTGATGATTTTCGGCAACTTAGGCGAAAAATTCGAGCTGACAGCCATGAAGGCATCCGGCATATCGCTGCTGAAAGTGATGAGTCCGCTCATCATTCTCATTTCGTTTATAGCCGTGGGGGCATTTTTCTTCCAGAACAATGTGCTGCCGATTGCCCAGACTAAAATGTGGACGCTCCTCTACTCCATGCGGCAGAAATCGCCCGAACTGGAGATACCCGAAGGTGTGTTTTATTCTCAGATTCCCGGCTATAATTTCTATGTCGAAAAAAAGGACCGCGAGACCGGCACCTTATATAATATGATGATATATGATGTGTCGCGCGGATTCGACAACGCACGCGTGATACTCGCCGACTCCGGCCACTTGAAATCGGCCGACGACAAGGTGCACCTCTTTCTTCAGTTATATAACGGAGAGCAGTTTGAGAATCTTCGCGAAAATCAGGGGCGCAGCGCCGATAATCAGCCTTATCGCACTGAAAATTTCGATCTTAAAGAAATACTCCTCGGTTTCGATGCCAATTTCAACCGCATGGATGAATCGGGCATGCGCAACCAGTATGTCGGCAAAAACATGAAGGAGCTGCAGGCTACAATCGATTCGGTGGGTCATCGGGTCGACTCGGTTGGGGCGGTGTTCGCCCGCGAGATCCGCTCTGCCGCCTATGTCCGCGTCAACGACTATAAGCTGTCAACCCCGACGCCCGGCGACACTGTGCGGCAATGGGAATCGGTGGCTTATCCTACGGCCCACGCGCGCTATGATGTCGATTCCCTGCTCTATGAGGCCGAACCCACCAGAACACCCAACTATATCAATCTGGCGTTGCAACGCGCACGGCAGATCAGGCAGGATTATGAGTTCCGCAGTTATGTGATGGAGGAGGACCGCACATCGATTCGTCGCCATGGCATTGAAATGCACAAAAAGTTCACTCTCTCTTTTGCCTGTCTGGTGTTTTTCTTCATAGGCGCACCTCTTGGCGCCATTATCCGCAAGGGTGGCATCGGCACTCCGCTGGTGATTTCGGTGTTCCTGTTCATTTTCTATTATCTGATCGACAACACCGGCTACAAAATGGCCCGCGACGGCAATATCGCCGTGTGGGAGGGAATCTGGCTAAGCTCGTTCGTATTGTTGCCTTTGGGCGTGTTCCTCACATACAAGGCGATGAACGATTCTGCTGTCCTCAATATCGACGCCTACAAAAACTTCATACGCCGTCTGCGCGGCAAGCAGAAACGTGAACTGGAGGTGAAGGAATTCGCCATGCAGAATGTCACGCCGGCCGACGCGCTTTCGCTGCTGCATCCGTTCATGGAGAGCCTGCGTGATCTTAAAGAGAGCTACGGAAAGCTACCTCTGTGGCGCCGTATCGGTTATGCGGTGTGGCGTTACGATGGCTTCAATGTCGTGCAGCAGAAGATGAACGATGTGATAGATTTCCTCTCGAACTCCAAAAATGTAATGACAATCAGGTTGCTGAACCGTTATCCATATAAGGTCACACCACGAAACCTCGATTCGGTGACCGAAACCACCGCTCGCCTCATTGATCTCGGTGAGGGCAGGGAGGTGGCTCACGAATGAAATCAATAAAATCCTACCGCGCTATCATGGATTCAGATAAAATCAAACTCGACTCTATCGAAGACGCTCTCGTCGATTTCCGCGAGGGCAAGATGATTATTGTGGTTGACGACGAAGACCGCGAAAATGAAGGCGACATCATTGTAGCCGCCGAAAAGATCACTCCCGAGCAGGTGAATTTCATGCTCAAGAACGCGCGCGGCGTGCTCTGCGCACCCATCACCATATCGCGTTGCAAGGAACTGGGGCTTGATCCGCAGGTGAATCACAATACTTCAGTGCTCGGAACTCCCTTCACCATCACTGTCGACAAGCTCGAGGGCTGTACCACCGGTGTATCGATCCATGACCGTTGCGCCACCATCCGTGCTCTTGCCGATCCGGCGTCGACGCCCGAGACATTCGGACGTCCCGGGCACATCAATCCGCTTTTCGCTCAGGATGCAGGTGTGCTGCGCCGGTCGGGGCATACCGAAGCTGCGGTCGATCTGGCCCGTCTGGCGGGTCTGCGTCCCGCCGCCGCTCTTATGGAAATTATGAGCGACGACGGCTCCATGGCCCGTCTGCCTGAACTGCGCCGCCGTGCCGACGAGTGGGGACTGAAACTGATTTCAATCCGCGACCTCATTGCTTACCGTCTGCGCGAGGAGTCGCTGGTGGAGAAAGGGGAGGAGGTGCATCTGCCCACCGAGTATGGCGATTTCCGCCTGATACCTTTCCGTCAGAAGAGTAACGGGCTGGAGCATATCGCCATAATCAAAGGTGACGTCAACACCGACGAACCTGTGATGGTGAGAGTGCATTCATCATGCGCCACCGGTGACATTTTCGGCTCAATGCGCTGCGACTGCGGCGAGCAGCTGCACCAGGCGCTCCGGATGATTGAAAAGGAGGGTCGCGGCGCCGTGGTATATCTCCTGCAGGAGGGCCGCGGCATCGGCCTTATGGATAAAATCCGCGCCTATAAGCTTCAGGAGCAGGGGTTGGATACCGTCGACGCCAATCTCCATCTCGGCCACAAGGCCGATGAACGCGACTACGGCGTGGGCGCCCAGATTCTGCATGAATTAGGCATACGCAAGATGCGTCTGATCACCAACAATCCTGTTAAGCGTGTCGGCCTCGAGGGCTACGGTCTTGAAGTAGTGGAGAATATCCCCATTGAGATCGCTCCTAACAAATATGATAAATTCTATCTTTCGACCAAAAAGAACCGCATGCACCACAATCTCCACAATGTGGACTGATGCCACAGTGGTGGACTGATGCTACATTGGTGGACTGATGCTACATCGGTGGAATGATGTCACAATGTGAATCAAAATGAAACAGCAAGCGCGGCGAACCGATTTCCAGTTTGCCGCGCTTGCGTTTGTAATGTATTGGTCGTTAGAGACTTTGTGGAAGCTTTCAGTCGGTGATGAGGTTATGGCCGGTCATCTCGCGGGGCTGTGTGAGGCCCATGATGTGGAGAATAGAAGGAGCCACGTCGGCAAGAATGCCGTTTTCAACCTTGGCGTTTTTGTCGGATGTGACATAGACGAAGGGAACGGGGTTGAGCGAGTGGGCGGTGTTGGGTGTGCCGTCGGCATTCACTGCAAAGTCGGCATTACCGTGGTCGGCGATGATTATGACTTCGTAGTCATTCTTCTTTGCAGCCTCGACAACTTCCTCGACACATTTGTCAACTGCTGTTACAGCTTTCTGTATAGCGTCGTAGACACCGGTGTGGCCCACCATGTCGCCGTTGGCGAAGTTCACCACAATGAAGTCATATTTGCCGGTGGAGATGGCGTCGGCGAGTTTGTCGGCAACCTCGGGAGCGCTCATTTCGGGTTTGAGATCATAGGTGGCTACCTTGGGCGAAGGCACCAGGATGCGCTCTTCACCCTCGAAGGGAGCTTCGCGGCCACCGTTGAAGAAGAATGTCACGTGGGCATATTTCTCGGTCTCGGCGATGTGTAGCTGGGTCTTGCCCTCGGCTGAGAGATACTCGCCGAGAGTGTTGCCCACATTCTCCTTGGGGAAGAGGATGTGCACGCCGGTAAACGACGAGTCATAGGGAGTCATGCAGTAATATTGCAGGCCGGGGATGGTGTGCATCCTTTCTTCGGGCATATCGTGCTGGGTGAGCGCGATGGTGATTTCCTTTGCGCGGTCGTTGCGGTAGTTGAAGAAGATCACGGCGTCGCCCTCCTTGATGGTGCCGTCGACAGTGGAGTTGTTGATGGGTTTTACGAATTCGTCGGTGACATCTTCGTCGTAGCTCTCCTGCATGGCCTTCACCATGTCGGTGGCCTGTTTGCCGGTGCCGTTGACCAGAAGATCGTAGGCTACTTTCACACGGTCCCAGCGCTTGTCGCGGTCCATGGCGTAGTAGCGGCCGATAATCGAGGCGATCACGCCTGCCGACTTGCTGCAGTGCTCGGTGAGCTGCTCGATAAAGCCTTTGCCTGAATGGGGGTCGGTGTCGCGGCCATCCATGAAGCAGTGGATATAGACTTTCTCAAGGCCATATTCCTTGGCGATGTCGCAGAGAGCGAAGATATGCTCGAACGACGAGTGTACGCCGCCGGTGGAGGTGAGACCCATGAAGTGCATGGCTTTGCCACTCTTTTTGGCGTAGGAGAAAGCGTCTTTGATTTCGGGATTCTCGAGAATGGACCCCGACTGGATAGCTTTGTTGATTTTAACCAGGTCCTGATATACGACGCGACCGCCGCCGATGTTGAGGTGACCTACTTCGGAGTTGCCCATCTGACCGTCGGGCAGACCGACGTTTTCGCCCGATGCCTGCAGCTGCGAGTGAGGGTAATTCTTCAGCAGAGAGTCCCAGTAGGGAGTAGGGGTAGAGGAGATGGCGTCGCTGTGGGTGTGGTTGCCCAGGCCCCAGCCGTCAAGGATCATTAACAGAGCTTTATGTGCCATATTGAAATTTGAAATTTTTACCTTAACCTTAGTATATTGGAAACGAATTATTTCGAGAGGGGGCAGGCGGCGCACTTCTCCTGAATTTTCTTGAAGAAGTCGTTGCCCTTGTTGTCAACGAGGATGAAAGCGGGGAAATTCTCGACTTCGATTTTCCAGATGGCTTCCATGCCCAGCTCGGGATATTCGAGCAGTTCCACTTTCTTGATGGAGTCTTTGGCCAGGATGGCGGCAGGGCCGCCGATAGAACCGAGGTAGAAGCCGCCGTTGGCCTTGCAGGCATCGGTCACCTGCTGCGAACGGTTGCCTTTGGCTATCATGATCATTGATCCGCCGGCTTTCTGGAACTGGTCGACATAGGGGTCCATGCGGCCTGCCGTGGTGGGGCCGAAAGAACCCGACGCCATTCCCTTGGGGGTCTTGGCGGGGCCTGCGTAGTAGATGGGGTGATCTTTGAGATACTGGGGCATGGGTTCGCCGGCATCGAGACGCTCTTTGATTTTGGCGTGAGCGATGTCGCGGCCCACGATGATAGTGCCCGAGAGGTTCAGGCGAGTGGCTACGGGGAATTTGTCAAGTTCGGCGAGCACTTCGGCCATGGGACGGTTAAGGTCGATGTTAACCGCATTGCTTTCCTCGGCATTGCGCATCTCGGCGGGGATGAGTTCGCCCGGATTGGTGTCGAGTTTTTCGAGCCAGAGGCCTTCCTTGTTGATCTTGGCCTTGATGTTTCGGTCGGCCGAGCAGCTGACGCCCATGCCGATGGGGCAGGATGCGCCGTGGCGGGGAAGGCGGATCACGCGGATGTCGTGAGCGAAATATTTGCCGCCGAACTGGGCGCCGAGACCGATTTTGCGCGATGCCTCGAGGAGTTCTTTCTCCAGCTCGAGATCGCGGAACGCACGGCCATACTCGTTGCCGGTGGTCGGGAGTGAGTCGTAATATTTGATCGAGGCCTTTTTAACTGTCTCAAGGTTCTTCTCGGCAGATGTGCCGCCGATGACAAACGCGATGTGATAGGGCGGACAGGCGGCGGTGCCGAGAGTCTTCATCTTCTCGATAAGGAAAGGCACAAGGGTCTTGGGGTTGATCACAGCCTTGGTTTCCTGATAAAGATAAGTCTTGTTGGCTGAGCCGCCACCCTTGGCCACGAACACGAAATGGTATTCATTGCCTTCGCAGGCGTGGATGTCGATCTGGGCGGGGAGGTTGCAGCCTGTGTTCACCTCGTCGTACATGTTCAGGGGAGCGTTCTGCGAATAGCGCAGATTGCACTCGGTGTAGGTGTCGTAAACGCCTTTCGAGATTTTCTCGGCGTCGTCGCAGCCGGTGTAGACCAGCTGGCCTTTTTCGCCGTGGCATATGGCTGTGCCGGTGTCCTGACAGAAAGGCAGCTCGCCTTTGGCGGCGACCTCAGCATTACGCAGCATTGTAAGAGCCACAAATTTGTCGTTGTCGGAGGCTTCGGGATCATGAAGAATCTTAGCTACCATCTCGTTATGCTCGCGGCGGAGCATGAAGGCATTGTCGTGGGTGGCCTGACGGGCAAGCACGGTGAGTGCTTCGGGGTCAACGACGAGAAACTCATGTCCGCCCCAGTTTTCCGTCTTCACATAGTCGGATGTGAGGTGGTAATACTCTGTGGTGTCGGGACCGAGGGGAAACATTTCCTGATAGTGGAACGGTTTTGTAGCCATGGTTATATAAAGCGTTTATACGAATGATATGTATTGTGTGATATGCCGCACATAAAAATATGCGGTGCCTGAGGAGATCTCTTTCAGGCACCGCAAAGTTACGAATATTATTTAGTATAAACCGAATACGTTGGCGAGTTTTTCACACCTTATAATATAACTTTGGTTAAAATCCGATTTTCAATTCCCGTGCAGACGAGCATGGCGCTTTGGGGAGATTTACAAGGAGTGTGCGGGTGGCGCGGGTGTAGCTCCAGGCTGTGGCGGGGAGTTTCTTGCCGTCGAGACGCACGGACTTGGGTGCTTTGGCGTTAACAATTTGCAACTGCCATGCGCGCTCGGCAGGAAGCGATGCGGCGGCTGCGCCTTCGCGTGGATTTATGATGATGGTTTCGGTGTTGCCTTTTGATTTATGAGTGAATTTGGTGAAAGCATAATTGGTGGCGTAGTCGTTGTTGTCGCCCTCGTCTTCATAGAGGCTGCCTTCGCCGGAGGTGCCTGCCACTACATTGAGAATCAGAGTGTCGGGGTGATCATTGGCATGCTCTACACTGTCGGGATTCAGAGGTACTACAGAACCTGCGCGGTAGAAATATGGAATCTCGTTGGCGGCGAACTGCATAGTCTTCACAGCAGGACCGCTGACCATCTCGTGAGTCGAGGCGCTCCACCATTTGCCTTCAGGGAACCATATCCGCTTTTCAGCTTTTTTCCCGGGTGCCGCCGCCTCGACAATGGGGGCTACGAGAATGTCGTCGCCGAAGAAATATTCGCTCTCGAATTCGTATGCCTCATTCTTTTCGGGGTACTCATAGTATAGCGGACGGCACATGCCGATGCTTGTGTCGTAGGTCTTGCGGGCCATGGTGTAGATGTAGGGCACGAGGGTGTAGCGCAGACGCACAGCATCGAGGAGATCAGGGAAATTGGGGAATGTCCAGATACGGCGCTCGATGCGGGGATCGCTTGTGGCGTGGCTCTTGAAGATTGGGGTGAAGACACCGAACTGCATCCAGCGGAGCATAAGTTCAGGGTCGTTGATTATCGAGGCGTCAAGATTATTGTCGACCATGTGGCCGCCGAGGTCATGCCCCCAGTAGGCATAGCCCACATTCGAAGCTGTGGGAGTGAAGTAGATTTCGAAGGCGAGGGTTGGGAAATTGATGTAGGTGTCGCCCGAGAAACCGATCTGATAGCGGTGGCTGCCAAGGCCACCCCAGCGGTGGTAAATGACCGGACGGCGGTCTTTGCGGTTGTTCTTCATATCGTTGAAGAACACATGGTTGATCCAGAAGGTTTCGCCGAGGTCGGGCGTTTCCTTGCTTGTGAGATGCTGCTGCCAGTCGATCCACCAGAAGTCGGTGCCCTCATCCTCATGCTCGCGGATGATATTTTTGAAGAAAGATTTATAGAAATCGGGATAATCGATGCTCCAGCGGATGGTGCCGTCGGGGTCGGTGTATTTTTCACCAAGTTCGCGGCGCATATTGCGGTTGAAGCGCGGCGACTCCACTGGATTTATGCCGTCGGCAGGATGTATATTCAGCGATGTGTGGTAACCGTTGGCGTGCATTTCGTCGAGCAGCGCCTCGGGGCGGGGAAACAGGCGGGTGTTCCATGACCAGCCTGTCCAGCCGCCGACACCTTTCGACTGACTGTCCTCATTGCCGTTCCAGTGCCAGTCCATGTCGATAACCATCACGTCGGCGGGAACTTTGTTTGATTTCAGATCGTGCATGATCTTTCGGAAATCGTCGTCGGTATAGTGCCAGTAACGTGAATACCAGTAGCCGAACACATATTTCGGCGGGAGTGGTATTTCGCCTGCGATGCGGGTGAAATCGGCGATGGCACGCTTGTAATCATGTCCATAGCCAAGAAAATAGAGATCAAGAGCGTCTTTGTCGGCTCGGTCAGTCACCCAGTCCATGCCGGCTTCGGCATTCGGCTCCATGGCGAAAGAGCGACTGCCGTCGGGGCGGACGTTGCTCCATGAATCATCGATTACGGCCCATCCCGAGCGGGAAATCACGCCGTCCTCCAGCTTGTTTCGAAATGCGTCGCCATTGTTGGTGTCGAGAGTGCGCAGGGTGCCTTTGAGGTTCTGCGTGTCTTTCTTACCAGGAAACCAGCGTTCGGGTTTTCCGGCCACTTCGAAGGTGATGTTTAGCGCCTGTCCGTTTTCGATTAGGTCTGCGCCTTTTTTGTATGCGAGGCGGAGCTTCCCGGTGGTGATGAACAGAGAGTCGGCTGATTCCTTTTTCTGGAACTCGGGTACAGGCAGATTGCGGTTGACAACGGCAAATGTGGCTTTGTCTTCGAATTTCCCGGAAGGAGAATATTCCACGCGGATCATTTCGGGAGTGAGCACGGTGAAACGGGCATTGCCCTGCCGCACTACGGCCGACGGATTGGCAACGGGGTCGGGTGCCTGACGATGCGTGGAGGCGTCAGTAGCAGCTGATACTGTCAATGCGGCACAAGCTGCAACATTGAGTAACATGAATTTAGGGGTCATGGAATGTGATTATGATATGGTTTGTGATGCAAAAATAGGCAAAATTTCTGAAAAAATTCAGAAATCTGCCTATTGTAACTGTTTTTTCTTTGAATCAGCGCCCGAATCAGCGCGCCCGGATGTGGCCAAACTCGGTGGCTATTTGTTCTGCGGTACTCCCTGACGGCGGAAAGTGAGATCCTTGTGATTGATTTCACAGCTCATTAGATTGCGAGAAATTTTGATATCGTCGATCTCGGTAAGATCCGAGAATACTTTCTGTGCGGCATGGCTTACCTGCTGGCGTACAAGAATTTCGGCTCCCGATTTCAGCGCGGTGACATTCGATGCGCTTGCATCGGTGAGAACGTTGTAATTGAGCTGCACGGCATCGGGGTCTACATCGACCGTGGGGAGCGAAGCGTCGAGGTTGACTTTGATTTCATCATCGTCGGTTGCCTGATATACTCCTGTGAGAGTGGCGCTTCCGGTGGCTGTGATGGTGAGCGGTGTCACTATTGAATCGGACGCGGGCATTGTGTTCTCAACGGTGATGAACACTGTCATCGTCACGTTTCCTTCGCCTGAATTGCCCGTAGGGGTGAATTCAAACGAACGTATCATCGACGCTTTTGCGGCGCCGGTGTCGGTGATCTGTTCGGGAGCACCGGCCCACACGCCGTTCAGAGCTTTGGAAAGCTTCTCTTTATTGTCGCATGAGGAGAAGAGGAGCGAAGCAGCGGCCAGAGCCACTGACATCATTATCATCTTTTTCATATTTTTTAAAATTAGTTCTTGTCTTTTATATATTCTTAAAACAACTGAAGCGGGTGTTTTTGTTTTAACACCTTGATTTTTTTTCGTAACTTTGCGCAGAAATGGGGCCCGCTGTTTTTGTCAGGCTTCGTTCAATGAAATTTACCATATCAGATCATGTCACTGCAATGCGGAATAGTGGGGCTGCCCAATGTGGGTAAGTCCACCCTCTTTAACTGCCTGTCAACTGCTAAGGCCCAGTCGGCCAATTTCCCTTTCTGCACAATCGAACCCAATGTGGGCGTAATCACGGTGCCCGACGAGCGTCTGAACAAGCTCGTGGAGATGTGCAATCCCAAGTCAATCGTTCCCGCCACTGTTGAAATCGTGGATATAGCCGGTCTGGTGAAAGGTGCCAGTCGCGGCGAGGGCCTCGGCAACAAATTCCTCGCCAACATCCGCGAGACCGATGCCATACTGCATGTGCTCCGTTGCTTCGACAACGAGAACATCACCCATGTCGACGGCACCGTCGACCCTGTCCGCGACAAGGAAATCATAGATTATGAGCTTCAGCTCAAGGATCTCGAAACCATCGAGGGTCGCATTGCCCGCACTCAGAAGCAGGCCCAGACCGGTGGCGACAAGGTGGCGAAGATGCAATATGAGGTGCTGTGTAAATTCAAGGATGCACTCGACCGTGGGAAACCCGCCCGTTCGGTCGAGCTGGAAACTCCCGATGAAAAGAAATTTGCCCGGGAACTGTTTCTGCTCACCGACAAACCGGTGCTCTATGTCTGCAATGTGGACGACGCCTCGGCTGTGAGCGGCAACAAATATGTCGACGCCGTGCGCGAAGCCATAAAAGAGGAGGGCGCCGGCCTGATGATTGTGGCCGCCCAGACCGAAAGCGAGATTGCCGAACTCGACACCTATGAGGAGCGTCAGGAGTTTCTTCAGGAAATCGGGTTGGAAGAATCGGGCGTGTCGCGACTGATTCGCGCCGCTTACGCGCTGCTCAATCTTAAGACTTTCTTCACCGCCGGCGCCGATGAAGTTCGTGCATGGACTTTTGTCGACGGATGGAAAGCGCCAAAATGTGCCGGCGTCATTCACACCGACTTCGAGAAGGGCTTCATCCGCGCTCAGGTAATCAAGTATGACGACTTTGTGACTTTCGGCGGCGAAAGCGCCGTGCGCGATGCCGGAAAGATGGGAGTCGAAGGCAAGGAGTACGTTGTGCAGGATGGCGATATCATGCACTTCCTGTTCAACAACTGATCCCTGTTAATCAGATTGCCGCAAACGACATATAATATATCTAATTACATCAATAATGAAAAAGATGACACTTGCACTCGGCATGCTGCTCACAGCGAGCGCCTCTGCCGTTGCCGTTGAACATCTCGGAAGCGTCGATAGGAATTCCATCGACAATTCCATTGCCCCGGGCGAGGACTTTTACCGCCATGTCAATAACGGCTGGATGAAAGCCCACCCCCTCACCGACGAATATGCCCGCTATGGCATGTTCAATGTTCTCAACGACGAGGCTGAGAAAAATGTGAAGGATATCGTCACCAATCTCGGTGACGGCAATCCTGCCAAAGGCACCAACGCCTATAAGGTCTGGACTCTCTATTCGCAGGGCATGGACTCGGTGCGCCGCAACAACGAAGGTGTGGCTCCCATTCTCGACGATCTTAAAAAGATCGAGAACGCCAAGCCCGAAGAGATGGATGACCTCTTCATGTGGCTTCACGCCAATTACTCTTCTCCTTTCTTCGGCGCAGGCCCCATGGAAAACCTCGCCAACTCGAAGGAGTATGCGATGTATGTGAGCGGCGGAAGCCTCGGCATGGGCGACCGCGACTATTATCTGCTCAACGACAAGGAAAACACCCGCATCCGCGAGGCCTACAAGAAGCTTATCACCGGTCAGATGATGAATGCCGGTTTCTCCAAAAAGGATGCAAACCGCATCATGAAGAATGTGATGAAAATCGAGACTGCCATCGCCGATTCAACATGGACCCGCGAGGAGAGCCGCAACATCCCCGCAATGTACAATCCCCGCACTCTGGCACAACTCAAGGAGCAGTATCCCCATATCGACTGGGATACATTCTTCCCCGCCACAATGGAGATCGCCACTCCCGAAATGGTGATTGTGACCAATCCCAACACTGTCAAACAGGCTGATAATCTCATTGCCTCGCTTTCCGACCGCGAGAAGAAAGATTATTATCTCTGGAAATATGTGGCTCAGGCAGCTCCTTTCCTTAGCGATAAGTTCTCCGACACTTCGTTTGAGTTCTCGAAAGTGCTCAGCGGCGTCAAAGAGATGCGTCCCCGCTGGAAACGCGCCCTCGGCACAGCCGACGGCTATATGGGCGAGGCCATCGGCCAGCTCTATGTAGAGAAATTCTTCCCCGAGAGTTCCAAGGAGCAGATGCTGAACCTGGTGGGCAATCTCAAACATGCCCTCGGCAAGCACATCATCAATCTTCCCTGGATGAGCGACGACACCAAGGTGAAAGCTTTGGAAAAACTGATGGCTTTCACCGTGAAGATCGGTTATCCCGACAAGTGGAAAGATTATTCAGAAATGGAAATCGACGAGGCTCTGCCTTATTATCGCAATGCCCACAATGCCCGCATGTGGCATCAGAAGGAGCAGCTTAAGAAATGGGGCAAACCCGTTGACAAATCGGAATGGGGTATGACTCCCCAGACTGTCAACGCCTACTATAACCCCATGGCTAATGAAATCGTGTTCCCCGCCGCCATTCTGCAGCCGCCTTTCTTCAACCCCGAGGCATCCGACGCCGAGAACTATGGCGGTATCGGTGTGGTGATCGGCCACGAGATGAGCCACGGTTTCGATGACCAGGGTTCGCAGTTCGACGCCGAAGGCAATATGACCAACTGGTGGACACCCGAGGACAAGGCAGCATTTGACAAGCTCACTAAAGGTCTGGCAGCTCAGTTCGATAAAATTGAAATTCTGCCCGGTCTGATGGCCAACGGGTCCTACACTCTCGGCGAAAACATCGGCGACCAGGGAGGTCTGCGAGTGTCGCACACAGCATTCCTCGACTCTCAGAAAGCTAAAGGTGTAGACATCGAAGCTGATTCGGCCAAAATCGACGGCTTTACTCCCGAGCAGGCATTCTATCTCAACTATGCCTACATCTGGGCCAACAACATCCGCGATGCAGAGAAACGCAACCTCACCATCGGCGACGTTCATTCGTTGGCCGAGAACCGCGTGAACGTCACCCTTCGCAATATCGCGCCTTTCCTGAAAGCTTTCGGCATCAAGCCCGGCGACAAGCTCTATCTCTCCCCCGAGGAGCAGGTTGTCATCTGGTAACCCTCTATATACCGGCTTCTATAAGGTGCTTTTGAAGCAAAAGAATTTAAACTGCTTTTGAGGCGCCCGAATAAAATTTACCGTCAGCGACAAGCTTTAACGAGCTTCCGCTGACGGTCTTTATTTTTAGAATGTGTGATATGACCAATATCAACCATACCTAATATCGATTAGGCTCTAAGATACCGTTAGGTCAGTCGAAGAGGGAGAGGGCGCGGGCGATGACTGGGGCCATGTCGTAGTATTTGTATTCGGCAAGGCGACCGCCGAATATCACGTTGGTCTCGGCGTCGGCAAGCTCGCGGTAACGGAGGTAAAGGGCGTTGTTGCGCTCGTCGTTTACGGGATAGAAGGGTTCCATGCCGGGTTGCCATTCGGCTGAATATTCGCGTGAGACAACGGTCACGGGGTTGTCATAGACCTCTTGCCCGAATGTCTCGAAGTGCTTGTGCTCGATAATACGGGTGAAAGGCACATCGGCCGATGTGTAGTTGACCACTGCGTTGCCCTGATGGTTGGCTTCGGCGAGTGTTTCGGTCTCGAACCGCACGGAGCGGTATTGCAGGTGGCCGAACCGATAGCCGAAATATTCATCGATTTTGCCGGTGAACACGATGCGATCGGCTGTCTGTTCCCAATGTTCGCGTCGGTCGAAAAAGTCAGTTGAAGTGAGCACGTCGACACCTTCGAGCAGACGGTCGGTGAGTTGGTTGTAGCCGCCGACAGGTATGCCCTGGTATGCATCGTTGAAATAGTTGTTGTCGAATGTCATTCGCAGAGGCAGACGCCGTATTATGAATGCCGGCAATTGGGTGCAGCGACGTCCCCACTGCTTTTCGGTGTAACCTTTGATCAGCTGCTCGTAAATATCGCGTCCGACAAGGCGCAGAGCCTGTTCTTCGAGGTTGCGCGGCTCGGTTACCCCCTCAGCCTCCATTACGGCAATGGCTTCGCGGCGCTGTTCGTCGAGTCTGGCCTGCGCCTGCGCCGGTGTTTCCACTCCCCACATTGCGTAGAAAGTGTTCATGTTGAAGGGGAGGTTGTAGAGTCGACCGTCGGGCGCCTTTGCCACCGGAGAGTTGGTGTAGCGGTTGAAAGGTACCAGAGAGTTTACGAATTCCCACACCTTGCGGTCGGAAGTGTGAAAAATGTGTGCGCCATATTCATGTACGTTGATTCCTTCGACTTTGCGGCAATGAATGTTGCCGCCGGTGTGCGGCCGCTTGTCGATTACCAGACAGTTCTTGCCTTGTCGGTGGGCCATATATGCGAAAGTAGCGCCGAAAAGGCCGGATCCTACAATCAGATAGTCGTAGTGTTTGTCGTTGGAGTACATAATCGGATGAATGGTTGAATAGAAGCTTATGGCCGGTCTATGGCGACGGTGTCGGGCAGCGGGTCGGTAAGCAATGCGTGAAGGCCGGGGTTTACGGAGTCGAGGGTGGCTAAGAACGCTTCGATATAGGCATCGGCTACATTGTCGGCTCCTTCACGCCGGAGAGCGCCCTCGCGCACACGCACTTCGATAAGCGTGTGTTCCACGGCTATGCTGTCGAGGAGATCGGAGGGTGCGAGAGTCAAAGCTATTTCCCGTCCGGTCTGAGCGGCGGCTGTCAGTTCCGCCCGCGTCTGTTCCGCTTTTTTGTTGCCGCATGACGCAAGAAGAATCAGCAATGCCGAAAATATGATAGTGATGATTTTCATTTCAAGAGGTTTGTTGTAACCCCGGGTTCGGTGGAAGTGTTGAGCATCTGTTCGAGTCTCTGTCGGGCTTCCTCCATAAGCCACAGTGGAGTGGATGTGGCGCCGCATATGCCTACGGTAATATCTTCGTCCGACTCGTCGGCAAACCATTCCGGGCGTATCTGAGATGGGTTGGATATCAGGTGAGTGCGTGGATTCACTTCAAGACAATTGCCGAAGAGCACCCTGCCGTTGGAACTTTTCTCACCCGCCACGAAGATTATCACGCGGTGAGTGCGCGCGAATGCCTGAAGACGTTCGACACGGTTCGACACACGCCGACAGATGGTATCGTAGCTGTTGAATTCTACTCCGGGCGCAAGGAGTGCGCGGATGCGACCTGAAATGTCGGCGAATCCGTCGACCGATTTTGTGGTCTGGGAGTAGAGCGCCACCGGGCGCGACGGATCGATTTTATCGAGGTCGGCAGGGTCTTCAACCACGATGGCCTCCCCGTTGGTCTGACCAACGAGGCCATTGACTTCGGCGTGACCGATTTTGCCGTATATCACAATCTGGGGTCGTCGGTCAGCCGGAACATTGTAGGAGGCTTTGATGCGTTGCTGGAGTTTGAGCACCACGGGGCAGGTGGCATCGATGATTTCGATATTGTTCCGACGGGCGGCCTCGTAGGTAGTCGGAGGTTCGCCATGTGCGCGCAGCAGCACGGTGACGTCGTGAAGAGAGTCGAGATCGCTGTGACGGATTATTCTCAGACCTTTGCGTTCGAGGCGCCCCACCTCGTCGCTGTTGTGCACTATGTCACCGAGGCAGTAAAGAGAGCCTGTGCGTGCGATCTCTTCCTCGGCCTTGCGTATGGCCGTGGTGACACCGAAACAGAACCCCGAAGTGGAATCAATCTCAATCTTTGCCATGGCAGCGGGGAGCGACGGTTATTGGCGGGCTTTGGCCACCGCTTCGTTAAAGCGGTCGAGAAGCCATTGATTCTGCTCGGCGATTGTCATCATGGAGTTGTCGAGGTCGATAGCGTCATCGGCGCGTCGCAGTGGGCTCTCGGCACGTGTCTGGTCGATGTGGTCGCGCGACTGCACATTCTCGAGCACCTCTTCGAATGTGAGCTGCTGCCCCTTTTCCTGAAGTTCCTTGAGCCGGCGACGGGCGCGGGTCTCGGCTGATGCCGACATGAAAATCTTCAGTTCGGCATGAGGAAATACGGTGGTGCCAATGTCGCGGCCGTCCATCACAATCCCTTTAGCTTTGCCGTAATCCTGCTGCATCTTTACCAAAGAATGGCGCACGGCGGGGATGGCAGCCACGGGCGATACGTTGCGCGACACCTCCATGCCCCGGATTTTGTCCTCCACATCCTCGCCGTCGAGGGTGGTGTGCTGGGAACCGTCGGGCATCAGCGCGAAACCTACGGAAATCTGCGGAAGCGCGGCTGCGAGTGCTTCGGAGTCAACTGTACCGTCAGGCGATATAAGATTATGGCGCATGGCCCATAATGTGACTGCGCGATACATGGCGCCGGTGTCGATATATCGGTAGCCTACGGTGCGGGCAAGATATTTGGCGATAGTGCTTTTGCCGGTCGATGAGAAACCGTCGATTGCAATGATTATTTTGGGATCAGAGGATGAATTCATGGCCCGGAATGTATGTTATCGGAGAATGTCCTGAAGATTCATATTCAGATTGAACATAAGCGTGGTGGCACCCGAGTGAGGCTGGCCGAAAGCTATGCCGAAATTGAAGCGGTTGACGTTCATGCCGGCTGCGAGCGAGAATCCGCTGATAATGGAACGCTTGTAGGTGCTCATGTCGGTGCGGGTCTTGTAGTTGTAGCCGAGCGACACATAAAACCGGTCGCCGGGGGTGAAGTCGACGCCGAACACCATGTGCCGGAAAAGATTGGAGGCAAACGATTCCTTTTTCTCAAACGGCTTTGATTCGGTGCCGTCGCCTGAATCGTAGTAGGGGAGCTTCCACTTGGTGAGGTTCCAGAGAGTGACCGATACGCGGACCGGTGCGCCGGAGAAACCTTTGGTGGCACCGAGACGCAGGTCAATGGGGAGACGGTCGTAACTTTCGTTGAATCGTTTTAGCTGACCGCCCAGATTTGCTACTACTGCGGAAAATGACCAGTCGGTGTCGGGATCATACCAGTTGATGCCCAAGTCAGTGGCCACGGCGAAAGCGCTGTATTGCTCGTATGCGCTGTAAAGAAATTTCAGCGATATGCCGCCACGCAGGCGATTGGTGATGTCGTAGGAGAAAGAACCTGAAAAGTTCACATCCTTGGGCGAGAAAGAGCCGAGTATCACCCCCGTTTCATCGGTCTGCTTCATGGAGCCGTAGCCGAAATAGCGGATTCCGGCAGCCCAGGCGCCGCGGTCGTTGATGGCCCTGGCATATTTCACGCCGGCGAAGTTTGAGTCGCCAAGATAGCGCATGTAGTCGACCAACACCTGATTGTCCATCTCGTAGCCGAGAAGACCCGGGTTTTGGTCGGCAGTGGAGAGCTCATCCTCCACGGTTGAAATATTGACACCTCCCAGGCCGTAGATGCGGGCCGAGGATGTGATGTTCAGATAGTTATAGGCAGTGCTGCCGTCCTGCGCATGCAGGGCGGGTGTGATGGCGGCAATGCCGCATGCCGCCGCAAAACACCGGGCAAGGCCGGACAGCAGGCGGGTAGATATCTTTCTCAGGTCGGTCAACGTCATGAAGATAAGGGCGTGCGGGGGCACGCGGTTTCTTTATTAACGTATTAACGGGCGGGTTATTATTCCGGCGGTATTATTTGCCTGTGTGTTGCGTCCCGATTATTTGGCTCGGGCGTCGTTTCGGCCCTCAAAGTAATTGATGTATGCGAGATTGACCAGCCGGGTGCCTCCGGGCGTGGGGTAGTCGCCGGAAAAATACCAGTCTCCCGGACAGCTTTTAACGGCGGCGTGCAGACCCGGAAGAGTCTGATAGACAATTTCTACCTTGGCATGGGTGTCGGCAGGTGTGAGCATTTCAGCCATTTTCGCCGATATGTCGCCGTCGGTGAAAGGCTCATAGATGGCTTTTACGCAATTGACCTGTTCCTCCGCCGGGAGTTTTACCTGTTCGAGGCATTTTTCGTATGTCTCTCTGAGAATATGCTCCATGCCCCTCTCTTTGAGCAGAGCCACGGCGGCGCGGAAAGCGGCGAACTCGCCCATCCGCGACATATCGATACCGTAATAGTCGGGGTAACGCACCTGGGGCGACGACGACACGATCACAATCTTTGCGGGATGCAGACGGTCGAGCATGGCGATGATCGACTGCCGCAGGGTGGTGCCGCGCACTATGGAATCGTCGATTACCACAAGGTTGTCGATGTTGTTGTTTACGCAACCGTAGGTGACGTCGTAGACATGGGCGGCAAGATCGTTGCGTGATGTGCCCTCGGCTATGAATGTGCGCAGTTTTATATCTTTTATCGCAACTTTTTCTATGCGCAGACGCCTGTCCATCACCTCCTTGGCCGTGAACGGAGTGAGCGCGCCCGAAGCATGCAGCTCCATGAGTTCCAGCGTCTTCGACTTGTTGAGCTGATTTTCAAGACCTTCGATCATGCCGATGAATGCAACTTCGGCGGTGTTGGGAATGAACGAGAACACGGTGTCGCGCAGGTTGCCTCCGATGGCTTTCATGATTTCAGGCACCACATTGCGCCCCAGCTCCTTGCGTTCACGGTAAATGTCGGCGTCGCTGCCGCGCGAGAAGTAGATGCGTTCAAACGAGCAACGGCTGTTGACTCCTTCGCCCAAAATGTCGGCGATTTCAATTGAGCCGTTTTTTGCGACTATAATTGCCGAGCCGGGGGTGAGTTCGTTCACTTGCGCACGGCGCACGTTCATTACAGTCTGGATGACAGGCCGTTCGGAAGCAACCACAACAACCTCGTCGTCGATGTAATAGAAGGCCGGCCGGATGCCGTGACTGTCGCGCAGGGCAAACATATCGCCCGAACCGGTGGCACCGCATATCACGTAGCCTCCATCCCATGTAGGGGCGGTTGCCGACAATACGCGCTTGAGGTCGATGTTGTCCTCGATGGCCACGCTCAGTTCCGGTTCATCAAGCGAATCACGGAACTGCCTGTAGAGTCTGTGGTTTTCCTTGTCGAGGTAGTAACCGAGCTGTTCCAGAAGCACCACGGTGTCGGAATAGATTCTCGGATGCTGGCCGCGGCCGACAATAGAGCGAAAAATCTCGTCGACATTGGTCATGTTGAAATTGCCGCACATGAGCAGATTGCGAGACGGCCAGTTGTTGCGGCGCAGAAACGGGTGCACATATGAAATTCCGCTCTTGCCGGTTGTGGAATAGCGGAGATGACCCATGTAGATCTCTCCTACAAAAGGTGTGTATGCCTCAACCTCAGGAGCGGGTAGCGAGTCGATGGCGTCGCGGTCGAACTGCGGCATTATACTGGAGAAAATCTCGGTGATCGCTCCTGAGCCGAGAGCACGCTCGCGAAACACATATTCGTGGCCCGGTTGGCTGTGGAGCTTCACTACCCCCACGCCGGCACCCTCCTGCCCGCGGTTGTGTTGTTTCTCCATGAGGAGATAAAGCTTGTTGAGTGCCCAGGCATAAGTGCCGTATTTCTGTCGGTAATATTCGAGAGGCTTGCGCAGACGTATCATTGCCACGCCGCACTCGTGTTTGAGTTGTTCCATTGTTCAGAGGTATCGGAATCAGCTTGAAAACATTCGTTATTTATCAAGCTCTTGGATCGTAGACAACGAAGCGTCTGAAACACTGTGCGTTGAACACAGCATTCCAGACGCATCGCAGTCTGTATATCAGCGGATGAAGAGCATTTCGCGGTATTTGGGCAGAGGCCACATCTCGTCGTCGACCATCAGCTCCACTTTGTCGATGTGGTAGCGGATTTTTTCCATCTGCGGAACCACGGTGTCGTGGTATGCGATGGCTTTTTCGCGCTCGTTCTCGATTTTGTTGGCATCTTTGCGGGCATTGACCATGTCCTGAACACCCTGACGGATGGTTTCGATATGGCCTGCGAGCTTCTCGATTGCGCGGGTGTCGCCTGCCGAAAGCTCGGTAGCCTTCCCTTCGGGGAAGATGCCGCGAATCTTGGAGGCGTTGTCGATAAGTATCGACTGATAGCGGATGGCTACGGGGATGATGTGGTTAAGGGCAAGGTCGCCGAGAACGCGGGCCTCGATCTGAATCTTTTTAGTGTAGGTCTCCCACTTCACCTCGTTGCGGGCACGCAGCTCAAGGTCATTGAATACGCCTGTCTTGGCAAACATTTCCTCGGATGCGGGAGTGAGGTATGCGTCGAAGATTTTGGGCACCGAGGTCTCGCAGTCGAGACCGCGACGGGCAGCTTCTTCTTTCCATTCGTCGGAATAGCCGTTGCCGTCGAAGTGGATGGCCTTGGAATATTCGATGAGGGCCTTGACCTCCTCGAGGATAGCATGATAGAGCGATTCTTCGCGTTCCACGCGGCTGTCCACACGTTTCTTGAACTCGGCAAGCTGCTCGGCGACTGCGGCGTTGAGTGCGATCATGGCCGATGCACAGTTGGCCGACGAACCCACTGCACGGAACTCGAAGCGGTTGCCGGTGAAGGCGAAAGGCGATGTGCGGTTGCGGTCGGTGTTGTCGATCATGATTTCAGGAATCTGCGACACGCCCACGGTGATGCCCTCTTTGCCGCTGAGTTCAATCAGCTCATCCTCGGTGCTCTTTTCAAGCTGGTCGAAGATTTTGGAAATCATAGAGCCGGTGAAGATGGAGATGATGGCGGGAGGTGCCTCGTTGGCGCCGAGACGATGGGCGTTGGTGGCGGAGGAGATAGAGGCTTTCAGCAGCGCGTTGTGACGGTAGACGGCGGCCATTACGTTGGCCACGAATGTGATGAAGCGGAGATTCTCGCGGGGAGTCTTGCCGGGGGCGAAGAGCAGCGTGCCGGTGTCGGTGCCGAGGCTCCAGTTGTTGTGCTTGCCCGAACCGTTGATGCCGTTGAAAGGCTTTTCGTGAAGAAGCACACGGAAGTTATGACGCTTTGCAACCTCGCTCATGATGCTCATCAGCAGCAGGTTGTGGTCGTTGGCGAGGTTGGTCTCCTCAAAGATGGGAGCCAGCTCGAACTGGTTGGGAGCCACCTCGTTGTGACGGGTGTGGGCGGGGATGCCGAGGCGGTGACATTCGACTTCGAGGTCGAGCATGAAAGCTTCGACACGCGAGGGGATGGCGCCGAAATAGTGGTCCTCAAGCTGCTGGTTCTTGGCGCTTTCGTGACCCATGAGGGTGCGGCCTGTCATCACCAGATCGGGACGGGCGGCATAGAGCGCTTCGTCGACAAGGAAATATTCCTGTTCCCAGCCGAGATAGCTCTGCACATGCTTCACATCCTTGTCGAAATAGCGTGCCACGCCTGCGGCTGCCTTGTCGACCGCGTTGAGGGCACGCAGCAGGGGAGTCTTGAAGTCGAGCGACTCACCGGTGTAGGATATGAAGATGGTGGGGATACAGAGTGTCTTGTTGAGGATGAACACAGGCGAGGAGATGTCCCAGGCCGAGTATCCGCGGGCTTCGAATGTGTTGCGGATGCCGCCGTTGGGGAAGCTGGAAGCGTCGGGTTCCTGCTGCACGAGGAGTTTGCCGTCGAATTTCTCTACCACGCCCCCTTTGCCGTCATGTTCGATAAAGGCGTCGTGCTTTTCGGCGGTGCCACCGGTGAGGGGGTGGAACCAGTGGGTGTAGTGGCGGGCGCCGTTTTCGATGGCCCACTGCTTCATTCCTGCGGCAACGCTGTCGGCGAGTTTGCGCGAGATGGGCTGCTTGTTGTCGATGGCGTTGACGAGTTCGTCGTAGGTCTCACGGGGGAGATACTCAAACATTTTCTGGCGGTTGAACACCGCTTCGGCGTAGAACTTCTCTGCACGTTCCTTGGGGAGATCAACAGGAACGGCCTTGCGGTTGGAGGCTTCCTTTACCGCTTGGAATCTTAATAGAGACATAGAATGGAATGAAGTTTGATATGTTGAATAATTTATTGTCAGAATATTGTCGGGCGAGCGATTCGTAGTGTCAGAACCGGGCCTGTCGGATGCGGCTCACGGCTTCGAGAGTGTTCTCATAGGTGTTGAATGCCGTTAGCCTGAAATAGCCTTCGCCTGCGGGACCGAAGCCCGAGCCGGGTGTGCCGGCCACATGGCAGCGTGACAGCAGAGCGTCGAAAAATTCCCAGGATGTCATGCCGCCGGGAGTCTTTACCCACACATATGGGGCATTGATGCCGCCGAAAACTTCCAGACCTGTTTCTGCAAGACCCTGGCGGAGCACTCCGGCGTTGCGCAGGTAGTAGTCGACGGTTTCAGTGATCTGCCGGCGTCCTTCCGGAGTGTATATTGCTTCGGCTCCGCGCTGCGATATGTAGCTGGCGCCGTTGAAGCGGGTGCACTGACGGCGGTTCCACATCGCGTTCAGCTCCATCTCCTTGCCGTCGGCACTGCGTCCGCGCAGCCCTTTGGGTACCACGGTGTATCCGCAGCGCACACCGGTGAAACCGGCTGTCTTGGAAAAACTGCGGAACTCCACGGCGCATTTGCGTGCCCCTTCGATTTCAAAAATTGAGTGTGGCACATCATCCTGGCGGATAAAAGCCTCATATGCAGAATCGAAAAGTATCAGGGAACCGTGGGCCAGAGCGTAGTCGACCCACACTTTCAGCTGTGCGCGTGTGAGAGTGGTGCCTGTGGGATTGTTGGGGTAGCAAAGATATATGATATCGGGTACCGTCCCCTCGGGAAGTGCAGGCACAAAATCGTTTTCGGAGGTGACAGGGAGATAGACTATGTTGCTCCAGGCACCCTGGCGTAGCACACCTCCGCGTCCTGCCATTACATTTGTGTCTACGTAGACGGGATAGACGGGATCGGTCACTGCCACGATGTTGTCCTTGCCCAGTATGTCGCCGAAGTTGCCCGTGTCGCTCTTGGCGCCGTCGCTGATGAATATTTCCGAGGGGTCGATTTCGATGCCGCGGCTACGGTAATCGTTGTCGGCGATTGCCTGACGCAGGAACAGATAGCCCTGTTCGGGTCCGTAGCCATGGAATGTGGCGGCGTTTCCTTCGTCGGCCACGGCTTTCTGCATTGCCTTGATGGCGGCAGGGCACAGAGGCTTTGTGACATCGCCGATACCCATGCGTATGATTTCTACGCCGGGATTCGCCTCCTTGTAGGCGCTTATCCGGTGCGCAACCTCCGAGAAGAGGTAGCTTTCGGGAAGCCTGCAGAAATTGTCGTTGATACTGAACATCGGATGAATATTGGAAACCTTGGAATTGACTGAGTTGAGTGTTGAAGCGGTGTGATTATATGCCGATTCTGGCTTCTGGAGCCTTGCCGGCCGGAGGTACCGTCGATATATCGGGCGGCACTTCCACGCGTCCGGTGAACACCGTGGTGGCGCCTCCTGTCATCATCACATGGCCGTTTGCGGGATTCAGCGATATGCGCAGATCGCCTCCGAGGAGATGGACGGTGATATTGTCGTTCCCGGCAAGACCGAGCAGAGAAGCAGCCACCGCCGTGGCGCAGGCGCCGGTGCCGCATGCCTGGGTCTCGCCACTGCCGCGTTCCCATACACGCATGCGGATTTCGTGTAGCGACAGCACCTGTGCGAACTCTATGTTTGCCCGGTCGGGCCACATGGGATGCTTTTCAAGCACCGGGCCGAGAGCCGGGATGTCGATTGTGTCGAGATTATCCACGAAAACCACGCCGTGGGGGTTGCCCATCGATACCGCAGTGATTTCAATGGTGTGGCCATCGACTTCTACCGGTATCCGGAGATTGTCGGAAGCATTCACCGGGATGGAAGCAGGGGAGAGGACGGGCGCACCCATGTCGACTGTTACTTCCGACACTTTGTTGTCGGCGCCGGTTGTCAGATATAAATATTTAACGCCCGAAAGAGTTTCGAGCGTTATTTCCTTATTTTGCGTAAGGCCGTAGTCGTAGACATACTTGCCGACGCAGCGAGAGCCATTGCCACACATTTTCGCTTCGGAGCCGTCGGCGTTGAAGATTCTCATTTTGAAGTCGGCGATGCGTGAGGGGCAGATGAGGATTATACCGTCGCCGCCGATCCCTTTGTGGCGGTCACTGAGCGCCCGCGAGAGTGCTTCGGGATGAGAGGGAGAACCGTTGCGGCAATCGAAATATATATAATCGTTGCCGATTCCGTGCATTTTTGTGAATAACAGCGGTGCCACGGATGGATGATATGTGGTTTTTGCTTTGTCCATATTTGGAATCACTTTGCAAAGTTAGGAAAACTTTTTTAGCTTGCAAAGAAATTCGTGAAAAATTTTTCATTTTTCTCAAAAATATGGGAAACCACGGTCATAATGCTATCAAAACATGGTGTGTAGTGGCAAATATAGATTAGTTTGTGTTGTATACTGTCTTTTTGCTATGATGATGACGCGCGGCTTCGGAGCAATCCGGCTCAGAAGTAATAGCCAAGATTTACAAGCAGATTGGAAGAGCCGAGTTCGTTGCGCAGTTTCTTGAAATCGGAGCCGTAAGATAGCCCAAGCACCATCGAGTGGGCGCGAAGTTTCAGACTTGCGTGCCACCCGGCCTGCACGCGGTTGAAAACCCGGTTGCCGAGCTGACGGCTGGAGAACAGATTGTAGCTGCCGGGATTGTAGCCTGATGCACGCACATAAAGGTCGGATGAAGCCGCCGCCGTGCCGGCTTGCGCAGGCGACGATTTCACGCGGGCATGCCCATAGGCCTGAATGCGCAGGTCGAGTCCCAGTTGTGGGATTATGCTGAAATCGCTTTGGCCGATAGCCAGTTCGTAACCGATATTGACAGGAACGGTGAAATTAAAAAAAATCACCTGCACATTGCCATTGACAGGGTTATAGTTGGCGGCTTCGTGGAAATCTTTTGACCGGCTGGTGTAAGTGGCCGTGATGCCGGTACCAGCAAACAGCGGGTGTGATTTCATCAGGCGGAAATCGATGGAATAACCTACATTGAAACCGTTGAGCGAGAAACTTGTGCCTGCCGCCGGGCGCAGGGTATAGAGAGTGTACCCGGCATAAACGCTCTGCACTGTCATCTTCGGTTCAGAGGATGAGGGAGCGACAGGAGCGGGGTCGGGAGTGACTGCCTGAAGTGACGTAACGCCGAGGAGTGCACACGATAGGGATAGCGTCAGGAGAAACTTTCTTGGGTACATTGCCGGTAGCTTACGGTTGATTGTAGATATATCACTACAACAACCGCACCCCGTGGCAATGTTCAATGAAAGTAGCTGTCAACGGGCAAATCTTGTGACCAGGTCGTCATGTTCCTGTGAGGCAAGTTCCCACACCGACATGGCGTTGTCGAGGTCGCGTTTGGTTTTAGAATAGCGGTCAAGGATGTCACCCTCCACATTTCCGGCGGCAAGTTGGGCCTCAATATCAGCTACTTCACTTTCGAGACGTGTGATTTCGTTTTCGGCATCCTGCACCTTCTTCGCAGCCCGTTTTACCATTTTTTCGCGTTCACGCTGTTCCGCATAGTTGATTTTCTGAGGTGGTTTCGCTGCTGATTCGCGGGGAGAATCGGGCACTGACGGCTTTGTGCGTTCAAGTTCGCGCAATGATTCCAGTTTCTTTTTCTCCAGAAACTCATAGATGCCGCCGAGGCATTCGCGCACCCGTCCGCCGCCGAACTCATATACTTTCTCGACCAGACCATCGAGAAACTCGCGGTCGTGGCTCACCACTATCACCGTGCCGGTGAAATCGCGGATGGCCTGTTTGAGTATATCTTTGGTGGCCATGTCGAGATGGTTGGTGGGCTCGTCGAGAATGAGGAGATTGACCGGCTCGAGCAGCAGGCGTATCATGGCCAGACGGGTCTTCTCGCCGCCCGAAAGCACTTTAACCTTCTTGTCGGAGGCTTCGCCGCCAAACATGAATGCGCCGAGAATGTCGCGTATGCGGGTGCGGATGTCGCCGGTGGCAACGCGGTCGATAGTGTCGAACACCGTTATATCCTCATCGAGCAGCTGGGCCTGATTCTGGGCGAAATAGCCAATTTTTACATTGTGTCCGATTTTCAGGGTGCCGGTGAACGGTATTTCGTTCATTATGCACTTCACCAGGGTGGACTTGCCTTCGCCGTTCTTGCCTACAAACGCCACTTTTTCACCGCGCTTGATGGTAAATGTGGCATGATCAAACACAAGGTGCTCGCCGTAGGTTTTGCCCACATTGTCGGCAATCACCGGGTAGTCGCCCGACCGCGGAGCGGGCGGAAAACGCAGATTCAGCCGCGAATTATCTACCTCATCGACCTCGATACGCTCTATTTTCGCAAGCTGCTTCATGCGGCTTTGCACCTGTACGGCCTTGGTCGCTTTATATCGGAATCGTTCGATGAATGCCTCAGTGTCGGCAATTTCTTTCTGCTGGTTCTGGTAGGCTCGCATCTGCTGGGCGATGCGCTCCTTGCGCAGTTCCACGAATTTTGAATAGTTTACGGAATAATCGTAAATCTTGCCGCATGAAATCTCGATGGTGCGGTTTGTGACATTGTCGATAAATGCGCGGTCGTGGCTTACGAGCATCACGGCGTTGGCTTTGGTGGCAAGAAACTGTTCGAGCCACTGTATCGACTCGATGTCGAGGTGGTTGGTCGGTTCGTCGAGCAGCAGCACATCGGTACGTCGCAGCAGCAGTTTGGCCAGCTCGATGCGCATGCGCCATCCTCCCGAGAATTCCGATGTGTGGCGGGTGAAATCGTCGCGGGTGAACCCCAGGCCGATCAGGGTTTTCTCCATCTCGGCCTCGGCATTCTCGCTCTGCTCCATAGCCAGTCGCTCCGACAGATCGGCTATGTCATCGATAAGCCGCTGATAGTCGGGTGATTCATAATCGGTTCGGTCGGCCAGTTCGGCATTCATCCTGTCGAGCTTTAGCGTCATGAGGTCGATATGTGAAAAAGCCTCACGCACCTCCTCGATTACAGTGCGGGTGTCGGAGAGCTTCATCTGCTGCGGCAGATAGCCGATGGTGGTGTCCTGAGGCACAGCCACCTGACCCGAGGTAGGTTTCTGAAGCCCGGCTATGATTTTGAGCATGGTTGACTTGCCGGCGCCATTCTTGCCCACAAGGGCGATGCGGTCGCGTCGGTTTATAACATAGCTGACGTTGTCGAAGAGAGATTTTGCGCTGAATTCTACAGAAAGGTTCTGAACGGAAATCAATTACTTTTTCTTTTTGAGGTGATGAATGACAATGCGCCGGCGGTCGGTGATCACCATGTCTACGGCCACATCGTGCGCTTCGGCGGGTATCTCGTCGTCGAGAAGCTGGAAATCATATCCGACGCCCACTTTTGTGGCATGGCTGTCGGCGAGCAGACGGTCGTAATACCCCTTGCCGCGCCCTACGCGGTTGCCCCGCCGGTCGTATGCCACAGCCGGCACCACTATCATCTCGATCTGCGAGATGTCGCATGTGTCGGTGCCCTGCGGTTCTTCAATGTGGAAGGCTCCGAGAGCCATGCGCGAACTGTCGTAGGGGAGTATCTCAAGGTTCAGACCGTTGACGCGTGGGAGAAAGAAATGTTTCCTGCCGTGCCAGCGGTCGAGAAACTCGCGTGTGGAAAGCTCGTCGGGCAAGGAATGATAAAGCAGAATGTTGTCGGCAAGGGCGAAGGCAGCCGACTGTTCGAGGCTGCTGAATACCGCCATGGCGGCTTTGGCTTTTTCTATTGCCGAAAGGAGGCTTTTGCGGGCCTTTATGTTATTGCGTATCTGTTCCTTGTCCATGATTAGTGATTATTAATTGTTGACCGGCACCGGTCCCTTTTCCGGAAGTATCGGGAAGGCGGCCGAACCGTTGAGCAACTCTTCCACAGCGCGCTTTACATCGGGATCCATGGTGTTGGCGATGCGATAGAACGCATCGTATCCGAGAGCGTCGCGTGCAATGAGTGCTTTCAGTTGATTAACAATCAAATCATGCGAAATGTTGATATAGTACCAGCGGGCGGGGAAGCCGTTGCGCGAGGCGAAGAGCACAAACTGGCGCAGCAGCGCCTCGTCGTTGGGGAGGAGTTTTTCGAGTTGCTCTACGTCGGTAGCCTGAGAGAGCACGTCGCGGTTGTCGTCGACATAATCGAAAGCGAAACGCTGGAGCAGACCGGCATTTGCCACATTAATATAATAGGAGCTGAGACCCGAGGTGTCGTTGGGCACGAATATGTCGGGCATGATGCCTCCTCCGCCATAGACCGTGCGGCCGTGAGCGGTGTGAAATTTGAGATCCTTGTTGATTTTCACCGAATCGGCCGAGAACATTTCGCCCGAGGTGTAGCGGTCGAGGATGTCGTGCTCATATTGTGTGAGATTGGAGTAGTCTTTCTGGATGCAGCGGCCCGATGGGGTGTAATATCGGCCGATTGTGAGACGTATGGCCGAACTGTCGGGCAGCTCTGACTGGCGCTGAATCAGACCTTTGCCGAATGAGCGGCGACCGATGACCAGGGCACGGTCGTTGTCCTGGAGCGCCCCGGCGAAGATCTCAGAAGATGAGGCGGAGAACTCGTTGAGGAGCACCACCACCTGACTTTCGCGGAACGCGCCGTTGCCGTCGGCAGGATATGTGTGGTTGGAATTGAAGTCGCGTCCTTTCTGGCTCACAATCAGCTGGCCACGTTCAAGGAATTCGTTGGCCATCATTAGGGCGATTTCCATATATCCGCCTGTGTTGCCTCGCAGGTCGATCACATAATCCTGCGCACCCTCGCGACGCAGCTTCTCGAGTGCCTGGAAAAATTCGTCGTAGGTGGTGCGGCCGAATTTGTTGACACGCACATATCCGATTCCGGGCGACACGATGTGGGCCGCGTCGACAGTGTTCATAGGGATATCGCCGCGGGTGATTTCGTAGGTGAGGAGCTTACGTGAGTTATTGCGTTTGATCTTTACGGTCACTTTGGTATCCTTGGGACCGCGGAGCATGGCGCGTATATCCTTGTCGTCGATGCCTGCTCCCGCCACATTTTTATCATTTACCTTGATAATGCGGTCACCTGCCATGATACCGACCTTTTCGGCGGGTCCGCCCGATATGACCTCCACCACTTTGATGGTATCGTTGTCGAGCATGAACTGAATGCCCACACCGCTGAATCCCTCCAGATCGTCATTTACTTCCTGCAGGTCGGAGGCAGGAATATATGCCGAGTGGGGGTCGAGATTGGTGAGCAGACTCGGGATAGTCTTCTCGATAAGGCTGTCGAGATCCACCTCGTCGACATATTCGTTGCGGATGAGGTTGAGAATGGTCTGAAATTTCTTTTGGGCGGCTGTCGGACCGTTGTGGCGGTTCACCATGTCGCCGGCAAGAAAACCTAAAACAAACATGCCGGCGGCAATCACCGGAACCCAGACCGATATTTTTTTGAATTGTGACATTGAAGTCGTTTGCTTGATAAAATTTTAGGCGACCCGGAGGCTTGATACGTTTCCGGTCGGCGTGTCATGCCTCGGAAGAGGATGTGTCGGGGATGTGAACGCATTCCACACCGGCACGCTTCAGCAGGTCGAGACCATCGGTTATGCGGTATATTTCATTGAACACCACACGCCGGATGCCGGCCTGGATAATCAGTTTAGAGCATTCAACGCAGGGCGATGCGGTGATGTAGAGCGTGGCACCGTCGCTTGAATTGTTGCTTCGTGATACCTTGGTGATGGCGTTGGCCTCGGCATGTAGCACATAAGGTTTGGTCACGCCCGACTCATCTTCGCACACGTTCTCGAACCCCGACGGAGTGCCGTTGAATCCATCTGAGATAATCATTGAATCCTTCACAATTATAGCGCCTACTTTGCGCCTTTTGCAGTAAGAATTCTCGGCCCATATCGCGGCCATTCTGAGGTATCTGCGGTCGAGCAGATCCTGCTTGTTAAGATGTTCCATTATCCTGTTGCGGGATTCTTTAAATTAGCTTGCAAAAGTACCATTTTTTCGCCGAATCTGCAAACTTTTCCCTACAACAATATGCGTTTTACGGATAAGAGCAGGTTAAAGAGCAGGATGAAATTGAATTTTTGGGAATTAATACTACAAATGGCAGCTTTTTTAGGGCTGATAGGTGCCTGAATCAGGATTTTTCATTAAATTTGTACGGAATTAAGAATCATCATTCAAGTACATAACCTAATTAGATTAGCATGAAACATTATCTGAGGGGCATCGTAGCTGCCGCAACTCTGGTATGCACCGCAACCTTCACAATCTCTGCTGTCAACGCTAATGCAGCAGCCGGTAATGAAACAACAGTCAAGATGCCTCGGACCGTCACGATGACAAAGGCTGAACTTTTGAACAGAATTAAGGGAGGCTGGGCCGGTCAGACAATAGGTGTGACCTATGGCGGACCTACCGAATTCAAATATCAGGGAGTCAAGATCGGCGATGAAGTGCAGATCCCGTGGGGTGATCCGGACTATATCGCCAAAACCATGACCGATAATCCCTATCTCTACGATGATATATACATGGATCTGACGTTTGTCGAGGTTTTCGACCGTCTTGGCATCGACGCCCCGACTGACTCGCTGGCACATGCCTTCGCCCACGCCGGCTATTCGCTCTGGCATGCCAATCAGGCCGCGCGTTACAATATTCTCCGTGGCATCAATCCTCCCGAGTCGGGTCACTGGAAGCACAATCCTCATGCCGATGACATCGATTCTCAGATCGAGGCTGACTATGCCGGCCTTATGTCGCCAGGAATGCCAAACACTGCCTCTGAAATTTCGGATCGCATAGGTCATATCATGAATTACGGCGACGGCTGGTATGGAGGCGTCTATATGGGCGCGATGTACTCCATCGCATTTGTCAGCAGCGATATCGAATTCATTGTCACTGAAGCGCTGAAATGCATCCCGGCCAAGAGTAAATTCCACCGTTGTATTTCAGATGTTATCGCCACATATCATGCTCATCCCGACGACTGGGAAGTTGCCTGGCAGATGTGCTTCGACCGTTATAACGACGATGTGGCCTGCGACGAAGGCGCGCTTGCCCCTCTCAATATCGACGCTGTGATGAACAGTGCCTACGTAGTCATCGGCCTGCTCTACGGTAACGGTGATTTCGGTCGTACTATCGACATATCCACCCGTTGCGGTCAGGATTCCGACTGTAACCCCGCCTCCGCCGCCGGTATCCTCGGCACTGCCGTAGGCTACGACAATATACCCGCCTACTGGCTCGAACCGCTCAAACGCGCCGAGGATCTGAAGTTTGAGTATACCGTCAGCTCTCTTAACGATACTTATCGAATGAGTTTCGAACAGGCCCTTGACTTAATAGAGCGCAACGGTGGGAAAATAGTCGGTGACAAGGTGACCATCAAGTGTCAGAAACCCCGTGCCGTGCGTTTCGAGCAGAGTTTCCCCGGGCTGAAACCTGTGGAACGACTGACCTTCGACCGCGACATGCAAGGTTCGCAGACCATCGAGAGTGATTGCGCCGGCATAGTATTCCGTGGCGAGGTGCGCAGCGGCAACAAGGATTATGTGGCCAAGATCGGCATTACCATCGACGGACGCGATGCCGGCGTGATGGATATGCCAGCATCATATCAGCTCCGTAGTCTCGACATTTACTGGAATTTCGATCTGCCTCAGGGAAAGCACAAATTTGATTTCCGCTGGCTCAATCCCGAGAGCGGAGCGAGCGTCTACATGATCAACGCCGTGCTTCTGTCCCGTACAGACAAATAACCTCAGCTGTCAATCCGCGGAAATTTGCGGCTGCATACCGCGACCTTTCCGCCGATAAAATCAGAGCTTGCTTGATAAATGAATTTGTTTATTAAGCAGGCTCTGATTTTTTTTTGGAGGTTCTGACGTTGGAGTTACAAAAATAATTTGTAACTTTGTAGGCCGTTGTAGGATTCCGGCATCCCTATGCGGGCTGACGTTTACGGCTGCCGGTCTGCAATCCTTGCATCAGAGATCTAAAATTGCTTACTTTTTCAGACCATTTTTCACAAAGAATGAAGTACATCGGAGCACATGTGGCTGTGGCAGGCGGTGTGTCTACGGCGCCGGTCAATGCGTCCCGTATCGGAGCAAAGGCTTTCGCCCTGTTCACACGCAATCCTTCGCGCTGGAAATCAGCACCGATTTCCGACAAAGAGGCACAGCGCTTCCGCGACAACTGCGCCGAACTGGGCTACACACCCGATGTGATTCTGCCTCACGACAGTTTCCTGATCAATCTCGGTTCGCCTGATCCCGAGAAATTGCAGATGTCGCGACAGGCGTTTCTCGATGAATTCCGCCGGTGTGAGCAGTTAGGTCTGACGATGCTGAATTTCCACCCCGGCTCGCATCTCAACCTGATGGATGAGGCTGCATGTCTGGCACTCATTGCCGATTCAATCAATTGGGCGCTTGACCAGACATCGGGCGTAACGGCTGTCATCGAGAATACGGCGGGTCAAGGCTCCAACCTTGGCTTTACTTTTGAACAGATTGCGCAGATTATTGACAAGGTGGAGGACAAGAGTAGGGTAGGTGTGTGTATCGACACTTGCCATGCGCTTGCTGCCGGGTATGATTTTACATCTCCCGAGGCTTACGAGGCATCATGGCGCCGGTTTGACGAAACTATCGGTTTCGGCAATCTGCGCGGCATGCATATCAATGATTCGAAAAAAGGTGTCAGCTCGCATGTCGACCGCCACGCTCCCATAGGTCAGGGCGCGCTCGGCAGAGATTTCTTCCGTCTGCTCATGGCCGATTCCCGCATCGACGGTATACCGCTGATACTTGAGACACCCGATGAATCTCTATGGCCCGAGGAAATCGAGTGGCTCTACAGTCTGATCCCTCCCCGGCAAGCAACGATCCAAGGCTGACCGGTAATTCACAATATTCAATTTAATCCCGGATTTCTTATATTTGACTCTCCTGCCGGGCAAAAAGCCAATTCTTATTTACATTAATCGAAATTAGCTTATCATGAAGACTAAACCCGACCTAAGTTTCTGGAAACTTTGGAATCTCAGCTTTGGGTTCTTTGGCGTGCAGATTGCCTATGCACTGCAAAGCGCCAACGTAAGCCGCATTTTCGCCACACTCGGCGCCGACCCCCACGACCTCAGTTATTTCTGGATACTCCCCCCTCTGATGGGTCTGGTGGTGCAGCCCATAGTGGGTACCGCATCCGACAAGACATGGAATCGTTTCGGTCGCCGTCTCCCTTACCTCATCGTCGGCGCGCTGGTTGCCGTTCTGGTAATGTGTCTGCTCCCCAACGCCGGCAGCTTCGGTCTGGCTGTTTCATCGGCCATCCTTATCGGCCTGTTCGCGCTGATGCTTCTCGATACCTCGATCAATATGGCCATGCAGCCATTCAAAATGCTCGTGGGCGATATGGTCAATGAGAAGCAGAAAGGTCTGGCCTACTCAATACAGAGTTTCCTCTGCAACGCCGGCTCCATCGTGGGCTATGTGTTCCCCTTCCTGCTCACCTGGCTCGGGTTCCGCAACACGGCGGCGGCAGGTGTGATACCGCAGACGGTGGTGTTCTCGTTCTACTTCGGCGCCGCCATCCTGCTCCTCTGCGTGGTCTATTCTCTGGCCAAAATCAAGGAATGGCCTCCGCAGGAATATGAGGAATATAACGGCGGTGCCGCTCAGGCCGACGGAAAGAAGGAGAAAACCAACCTGCTCAAACTGCTTATCAACGCTCCCAGCACTTTCTGGACTGTAGGTCTGGTGCAGTTCTTCTGCTGGTTCGCATTCCTTTTTATGTGGACCTACACCAACGGTACAATCGCACAGAACGCATTCAACTGCCCTGAAACCACCACCGTGAGCGGTATTTCGCAGCTCGATGATGCCGGTAACACAGTCGATACTTACAGCGCCAAATACATCCTCAACGCCGACAAACAGGTAATCGTCGATCACGGTAAAATCTGCGTGGCCGGTATCACCGATGCCGACGGCAATTTCATCTCGGGCCGTAACATAGTGCTTGCCGACACACAGATCGAGCAGGTGATCATCTCGCGCGGAGGTCTTAACGTGGCTGCTCCTACCGGCGGTATCGAAATCAAATCGCCGGTCGCAACCGACGGCATCATAGCCTCTGTGGACGGCGTGGCATCCTTCAAACTCAATGAGGCGATTGAAACTCAGGGTCTCGACCTGCTCGTCGACGGCCGGCGCGTCAGCACGGCAAGTTTCACTCTGGTCGACTATCTGTCGCGCATGGAAGGCCCCACACCCCTCATTCTCGCCGACATCTACACCCACGATCCCAAGACCGGCGAGCTTTTCCTCGACGGCACATCCGACGTGACACTGCAGAATCCGGCCGAAGCTTCCTACGACACCTCCATCGTGCTCAACACCGAGTCGCCTCAGTATAACGACGCTGGCAACTGGGTGGGCATCCTCTTCGCCGTTCAGGCCATCGGTTCGGTGCTCTGGGCCATCGTGCTGCCTCAGTTCCGCAGCCGCAAGTTCTCCTACTCGCTGTCGCTGCTTCTCGGTGCCGCCGGCTTCATCACCGCCGGTATATTCGACAACCAGTATATGCTCTTCGTGTCGTTTGTTCTCATCGGTTGTGCATGGGCAGCGATGCTCGCCTGGCCGTTCACCATCCTCACCAACTCGCTCAAAGGTGGCAACATCGGTGCATATCTCGGCCTCTTCAACTGCTCGATCTGCATCCCGCAGATTGTGGGCGCGCTTCTTGGCGGTGTGATCCTTTCATGGATCGGTAACCCGCATGAACTCGCTCCGCAGTATATGATGATGATTATTGCCGGCATCTCGCTTGTTCTCGGTGCCATCGCCGTGGTCTTCATCAAAGAGCATAACCCCGCCGCCGACGCTTCAGCCGACGCCGCAAAAGCATAAACCGTAATTTCGATTCTGATGAAAAAACTCATATATATCACACTGGCCGGCGTAGCCGCCGTAGCATTCAGCTCATGTCAGGGCACAGAGGAGTATGACGCCTATGTCGACACCCTCAAAGCCCAGCCTCAGGTAATCGACACCATCTCGTCGGGCGTGTCGTATGCCAACTACCTCGACTCGCTCACCGCGAAAGCCAACGCTTTCGACCAGACGGGCGTAAAGTTAAACGACTCTCAGAAAGCCGAGATTGAAGCGCTCTCAGCTGAGATCCAGAAAGCTCTGGCCACACGCTATGAGGCCTTAAAGGCCGCCGGCACTCTCACTCCGGCAGCTGTTGTAGCCGAGGCCGACACTGTTCCCGGTAATTCCTCCGAAGCAGAACTGTTATAATCTCCGTTATATACAAAACAAAGGCGACAATCCCTTGCGGGCGTGTCGCCTTTGTTTGTTGTATTGTCGGCTGACGAATCGGCAGAACTCAGGTAAATGGGTAGACGAAACCGTCGCTGTAGCGCAGACGACATTTGTCGACCAGGGAGCGTACGGCCGGCAAAATGGTCTCTAAGGGAATGTCGAGTCGGGCGGCAAGATCGCGGATGGCGATGCCGTCGGTGCATCCGCGGGTTACATATTCCACGGCCTGCTCCACCATTGCGGCGTTTGCGGCTGCCTTGCGGGCGTTGTCGCGCGAGTGCGCTTCCTTTCGCGCTTTTTCTGCCCGACAAACATCGCATGTGCCGCAAGGATGTGCCTCTTCGCCGAAATATTCAAGCATGGTCATCACGCGGCATCGTGTGTCGTCAAACACAAACCGCTTCATTGCTTCGATGCGTTGGCTCATCTGCTCGCGCCGCTGCTCATAGACAGTCTTCGGCAGCAGGATATCCTGCACCGGCTGTCGCGAACTGACCATATATATATAAGGTGAACGGCGACGGGGCACAAAGTCTATAACTCCCATCTTGCGCAACTTTATCAAAGCTTCATACACGGTGCGTTCGGTCAGATCGAGCGACGAGGCGATGAATGATTCCCTGATATATTCATAGTCGGCGAAAATTCCGGTGTAGTTTCGGAGTACAAACTGTAGCACGCGCTCGGTCTCGGGTGCGAAACTGATGTCGTAGAGCGCCCTGCGAGTCACTTTCATCATAAGCCGCGCGCGGGTGTTGAGTTCCTCCGTATAGTCGAAATATCCCGACTGCGAGAGTATTCTCAATGCGCTGTCGGCCATGACGGGTGGCAGGGAATATCGCTCACAGAATGCGCCGAAGTTGAATTCATAATTGCGGTCATATCCCTCGCCCATGGCGATGTCGAGAAACACGCACACCTTCTGATAGAGGTCGCGTATGAATTCTTTTTCGGGAAACGACTCGGCAAGGCGTCGCGACAGCACGCCTTTGTCGCTGCGGGTGGCGAGAACCACGGCCCAGGAGGGGAGTCCGTCACGACCGGCGCGTCCGGCTTCCTGATAATACTCCTCGAGCGACGAGGGCAGATCGTGATGCACCACGATTCTCACGTCGGGTTTGTCAATGCCCATGCCGAAGGCGTTGGTAGCCACCATTATACGCGTTTCTCCTTGCTTCCAGCGGTTTTGCTTTTCGTTTTTCTCCTCGGCGGATAGGCCGGCATGGTAGTAGTCGGCTGAAATGCCGTTTTTGTTGAGAAACTCGGCCAGCTCGCGTGTGCGTTTTCGCGAACGGGTGTAGACGATGCCGCACCCTTCCACCCGGCTGAGTATATGCTCCAGTTCAGTGTCCTTGAAATCGCACCGTCGCACCACATACGAGATGTTGCGGCGGGTGAAACTCAGGCGATAGACATGCTCCCGGTTGCGGAATGCCAGTTTGTCCATGATGTCCGTCACCACCTCGGGTGTGGCCGAAGCTGTCAGCGCCAGCACGAGCGCCTGCGGATAGCGCTCGCGCAACTTGTGAATCAAAAGATACGACGGGCGGAAATCATAGCCCCATTGCGATATGCAGTGGGCCTCGTCGACCACGATCATGGTAACGTCGAGAACATTCCACCATGCGTCGAGCGAAGTTGAGCGCAATTTTTCGGGTGAGAGATAGAGTATCTTTATTTTGCCTAACTGACAACGTTTCAGCACAAGCTCCGACTCGGCATGACGCATGGCATGGTTGAGCTGTCCGGCCATCACTCCCTGCCGTCGCAGATTGTCGACCTGGTCCTTCATCAGCGAAATCAGCGGAGTCACAACTATCGTGAGGCCCTCAGAAGCCAGAGCCGGCACCTGAAACGTGATCGATTTGCCTCCGCCGGTAGGGAGCAGCCCCAGAGTGTCGTTGCCCTGCATCACCGATTCGATGATGTCAAGCTGCATGGGGCGGAATGAGTCATACCCCCAGTGCTTTTTCAGAATGGCATGTGCCTTGGCTGATATTTCGGCTGATGTCATGATGCTCAGAGTATGGGTGCGAACAGTCGCATCACCGATTCGAGTGCTTTTTCGATATAGGGTCGCTCGCGCCATACCGAGGGCACAACGCGGATGCACTCCTTCTGGTCCTCGAGGAAACGGGCGCGCAGCCGGGCATTCACATCCCGGGAATATATCAGCAGGTTGGCCTCAAAGTTGTGCTCGAAGCTGCGGAAGTCAAAATTTGTGGAGCCCACAGTCGAGAAATCGTCATCAACGATTACCGCTTTGCTGTGGAGCATCCCCTTGTCGTAGAGATATATCTTGATGCCTGCGCGCAGGCACTCCTGAACATAGCTGAACGATGCCCAGCGCAGCATGTCGCTGTCGCTGCGGCGCGGAAGCATGATGCGGACATCGACTTTCGATAGCGCAGCCACCTGGAGGGCATGCACCAGACCCTCGGTAGGGAGAAAATATGGGGTCTGGAGCCACACTGATTTCCTGGCGGTGGCGATGGCGCGTTCAAACATCAGCGTGAGATTCATCCACTGGTTCACGGGGCCGCCAGTGAGCAGCTGCACTCCTGCCGCCGAAGGCGATTCAGAAGGCGGCACATCGCCGGCCTCCTCTTCGATCAGGGGCTGCCCCATGAAATTCCAGTCCACGGCAAATGACTGCTGCAATGCGGCTACTCCGGGGCCTGTGATTCGCAGATGCAGGTCGCGCCAGCAGTCAAACGACTTTCCGCCGTCGACATACCGGTCTGCGATGTTCATGCCGCCGATATAACCTATCAAACCGTCGATTACTACAATTTTGCGGTGGTTGCGCCAGTTGACGCGTGTGCCCAAAAACGGAAACGCCACTTTGAAAAACGGATAGGCTTCGGCGCCCGCTTTTTTCAATCGTTTGAAAAAGCGCGACGAGGTTTTGAATGAACCTACAGAATCGTAAATCACGCGCACTTTCACCCCGGCGCGGGCGCGCTCTTCAAGCGCTTCGGCCACCATGGTGCCGATCTTGTCGTCAGCGAAAATGTAATACTCGAGATTGATATAACTGCGGGCCGATGCGATGTCGCGTAGAAGAGCCTCGAACTTCGAGCGGCCGTCGTCAAAAATCGTTACGTCGTTCCCCTCGTAGCACACCGACCCCTGCAGAGAATTGGCCAGCCGGATAAACTGCAACTGCGATTGTGACCGTCTGAGCCTAGGCGTCTCGCGGGTCTGTTCCTGTTGCAGCCGCTTCAGACGCCGACGGTTGCGGCGCGATATGATGCGTTTGCTCTGAATGTTTCTGCCGAAAACCACATAGAGCACCAGCCCCACGGCCGGTACCACAAGGAGCACCGTCACCCAGGCCAGCGACTTCACAGGGTTGCGGTTCTCGGAAATCACCACGGCGATAATTCCGAAAATAATCAGGGCGTAGACGATAGTCACCGACCACCACAGCCATGTAGTGTTAATATAATCGACGATACTCCACATCTCCTGCAAAAATACACTTTTTTCTGCAAATAGAATCTAAAATATTGCGATTTCACCAAAAAATAGGTAACTTTGCACCGCTAAAGTCAGGGCACGGCCTCATTGCCACCATGGCTAAAGCATTTCGGGGCGTAGCGCAGTCCGGTAGCGCACCTGGTTTGGGACCAGGTGGTCGCAGGTTCGAATCCTGTCACCCCGACACGCAGACTACCTTTAATAATCACTATTTTAAAGGTAGTCTGCTTTTTATATTCAGTTGAGTCTGCATCAATGGGTTAATGGCAGAGAAACTAAGAGCTTGTTTTATTGATATGTCATCATTTGTCCAAGCATCAGCAGAATTGGCATTGCCTAATCGTGTAATTGCGGCAATTCATTGTTAATTCTCGTAAAGGGGTTCAGTAGAGTCTGGCGCAGCCTCGTTGTTTTTCCACCTTTTAAGAATAACAAAATCTTTAAAGACAGGCGGCAGGAAAGCCGCCTCCCCACACAGTTTCCCCACTGCGTCCCACACGGCGGCAGGAAAGCCGCCTCCCCATAACCCGCCTGTGCAGACGTATGGGAGTTGTGGAGAGGCATGTACGGGGCGGCGGCTTTCCTGCCGCCGTTCAAAAACAAGAGTATGTCATAAAGAGGAACTGAATCAGTCTGGAATAATCCGACCGGTTGTTTATCAGCGGGAGGCTTTGAGATAGAGGATGATGGCGATGAATGTGTAGATGACATTGGGAATCCACATGGCCACCATGGGGGATGTGAGGCCCGACACGGCGAATGACGATGTTACTGTCATGAACAGGATATAGGAGAAACTCAGCAGCAGGCCGATGCCGATGTTCACACCCATGCCTCCCTTGACTTTACGCGACGATAGCGACATGCCGATGACAGTGAGGATGAATGCGGCGGCACACATGGCGAATCGTTTTTCATATTCGATTTCAAAAGCCTGGATGTTGGCCATGCCGCGCTGTTTCTGCCTGTCGATATACTGGCTGAGCTGCGGTGTGGTGAGCATCTCCTGGTCGTTGCGCGATATGAGGAAATCGCGCGGCTCGAACGGGATGATGGTGTCGAGCTTCTGGCCGCGGGTGATTTCCTCGCGGTTCTCCTTAAAGTCGCGTATGGTGTAGTCGCGCACGGTCCAGCGGTAGAGAGTGTCCCATCTCACGGTCTGCGCCTGCAGTCGCGACACGAGTCTCTTGTCCTTGAATTTTTCGAGCGAGAACCGGTAGCCGATTTTGGTGGTGTTGTCGTAGCGGCTCATGTAGGCGATTTCGCCGGGAGCCACCTGCATCATTATGTTGTCGCCGTAGTCCACGCGTTTGTTTTTGACGTAGGTGTTGGTGTAGGCGATGCGTTTCACGTTGGCCGGGGGAATCACATAGGCCGACAGCAGATATGTGGCGCAGGCGATGACGCAGGCCGAAACGAGATAGGGGCGCAGGAGCCGACGGAAGCTCATGCCCGACGAGAGCATGGCGATGATTTCGGAGTTGTCGGCGAGTTTCGAGGTGAAGAAAATCACCGCGATAAACACAAACAGTGGGCTGAACTGATTGGCGAAGTAGGGGAGGAAGTTCAGGAAATAATCGAAAATGGTGGCCTTGAGCGGCGCGGCCATAAAGGCGTCGAGTTTCTCGTTGATGTCGAACACGATGGTGATCGCCAGGATGAGCATGATGGCGAATATGTAGGTGCCGAGAAACTTTTTGATTATATAGAGGTCGAGAATCGACAGGCGCAGGCCGGTGTGCCAGCTGCGCGGGGCAGCCGCGTCGGGCGCCTGTGTTCCGGATTTTTTCTTGAAGAGCTTCATCGTGTCAGAGACGGCGGGTGACATTTTCTATCATCATGGGTTTCCATGTATCGAAGTCGCCGGCGAGGATATGGCGGCGCGCCTCCGACACCAGCCACAGATAAAATGCGAGGTTGTGGATCGAGGCTATCTGCATGGCCAGCAGTTCCTGCGAAATGAACAGGTGGCGCAGATAGGCCTTTGAATAGGTCTGGTCTACGAAACAGTCGCTTTCGGGGTCGAGAGGGGAGAAATCGTCGGCCCATTTGCGGTTGCGCATGTTCATGATGCCGTTGCGGGTGAACAGCATGCCGTTGCGGCCGTTGCGGGTGGGCATCACGCAGTCAAACATATCCACGCCGCGGTCAATCGCCTCGAGGATGTTGGCGGGTGTGCCCACCCCCATCAGATAGCGCGGGCGGTCGGCGGGAAGAATGTCGTTGACCACTTCGATCATCTCGTACATCACTTCGGCAGGCTCGCCGACGGCAAGACCGCCTATGGCGTTGCCCTCGGCGCCGAGGCCTGCTACGAATTCGGCCGACCTGGCGCGCAGGTCGGGGAATGTACATCCCTGGACGATAGGGAAGAATGCCTGTGAGTGGCCGTAGAGGGGAGAGGTGGCGTTGAAATGCTTCCATCCCCGTTCCAGCCAGCGCAGAGTGAGGTCGAGCGACTTGCTTGCGTAGCTTTTCTCCGACATGCCGGGAGGGCACTCGTCGAGAGCCATCATGATGTCGGAGCCGATCTCGCGCTGGATGTCAACCACCTTTTCAGGGGTGAAAAGGTGCTTTGAGCCGTCGATGTGGCTGCGGAACCATGCCCCCTCCTCGGTGAGTTTGCGGTTTTCGGCCAGGGAGAATACCTGAAATCCGCCCGAGTCGGTGAGGATAGGGCGGTCCCAGCTTTCAAACTTGTGCAGACCCCCGGCCTGACGGAGGATGCCGGTGCCGGGGCGGAGATAGAGGTGATAAGTGTTGCCGAGGATAATCTGTGCCTTGATGTCGTCGCGGAGTTCGCGGGCATGAACCCCCTTTACCGAGCCTACGGTGCCCACGGGCATGAAAATGGGGGTCAGAATCTCGCCGTGATCGGTCGAGATTCTGCCTGCGCGTGCAGCAGAGCCGCTTTGGGTAGCCTCAAGTTTGAATTCCATGCTGCAAAGTTACGAAAGTTTTGGAAAATATTTGTAACTTTGCCGTAAATAGCGGCCGGCTGCACCGGCTGCCTCAGTAAAATATACGATTATGAGTTTCCGAGATAGATTTCTAAGCATACCTCCCGTTACCAAAAATCTGCTGATAATCAATACGCTGATTTTTATGGCTATGTGGCTTGTGCCCAGTCTGGGCGTTACCCTCCAGAGCTACGGCGGACTGTATTATTTCACAAGCGATCAGTTCTTCCCCTGGCAGCTGGTGACCTATATGTTCATCCACGCCAATTTCTGGCATCTGTTTTTCAACATGTTCTCGCTGTGGATGTTTGGCGCCCTGATCGAGCGCACTATGGGCTCGCCCCGCTTTCTGGGATATTACATCGGTTGCGGCCTTGGCGCGGCACTGATCCAGGAGGGCATTTTCGCGCTGATGATCAACCACTACGCATCGCTTTTCGCCGACCCGTCGGCTGTGTGCGAGATGCTCCGTCATTCATACTACAACACCGACACGGCCTATATGCTCGGGGTGAACATGAGCGACCCTGCGGTAATCAATCTGATCGGTCTGTATCATGTATCCACTGTGGGTGCCTCCGGCGCCATTTACGGCATTCTGCTGGCATTCGGATTCCTCTATCCGCAGATGCGCATATATCTGCTCTTCCCTCCGATTCCGATGAAAGCTGCCACGGCGGTTATTGTTTTCGCCGCAATCGAGCTTCTGCTCGGTGTCTATAACAGTCAGGCTGACACTGTGGCTCATTTCGCGCATCTCGGCGGCATGCTTGTGGGGCTTCTTATTCTGCTGTGGTGGCGTAAGACAGGCACCGTGCGGCGCATATATTGACAATCTGTAACGACTTTCCACTGAGACTTTAGCGGTATGACCAGGACAGCACGCACCATACTCATTCTCGCGGGCGCCAATGCGGCGGTCTATTTCGTCGTGCTCGCTTGCTGGCTGCTGCGGCCTGTGGTGCCGGCGCTTGCCGACACTGTCGCCCACGCGCTTGTGCTCCCCGCCGAAGCGTCGTCGCTGGCTTCGCACCCCCTCAGTGTCATCACATATTCGTTCACACACCTGAGTTTTGTGCACCTTACGGTCAATATGCTCTGGCTTGCGGGCATCGGCGCTATGCTGCGCGGCACTTGGAAGCAGGCATTGGCGGTGTATCTATCGGGGGCCGTGGCGGGCGCACTGTTTTTTGTGGGTTACTCCAACCTGACAGGTGATACCGGCGCCACTCTTGCCGGAGCTTCGTCGGCAGTCATCGCCATTGTGACCGCAACGGTGATAATCACTCCGGAACGCAGAGTGCAACTGCTCCCCGGGCATCGCGTAAAACTGAAATGGATCGCGCCGGTGGCTCTGATGACTCTCTTTACCGGTCTGGGCGCTTTTTCCGGCGCAACGGCGGCTCACCTCGGCGGTTTCCTCGCGGGTGTGTGTCTCGGCGGTGCGATGCGCCGTGCCGACAGGCTGCGTTCGCGGCGTGCCGCCCGGCGTTCGCTGCAATGTGCCATATCGTCGGCACGCCGCCGTCTGCTTCTCGACAAAGCCGCTGTTTCGGGATTCGCGTCGCTCAGCGACAGCGAGCGTCTTGAATTATTCAATCTGAATAAATAAAACTGATATATCTTGAACAGACAACAGATTCATAAAACTTTCAGCATCATCGGCTGGATCGCATGTTCGCTGTTAGCCCTCGTCACCATAGCTGCCGGCTATGGCGGAATGGTCGAACCGGCTAAGTCGGCATTTCCGTCAATGCTGGCAATGACTTTTCCGCTTTGGGTGATTCTCACTGTGGCTGTGCTGCTGTTCAATCTGTTTGTGAGCCGCCGCAAAGCCATATTGCAGGGGCTGACGCTCGTTTTCTGTCTCAGCCCCATCTTTGCCAATTTCCCGATGAATTTTCACCGCCCCACGCTCACCCCCGCGGAGGAGGCACGCACATTCACATTGCTTAGTTTCAATGTCTTCGGGTTGTGTGACTATAACAGTAACAATGGCGATTTTGGCAACGAGTATCTCGTCGAGGAAAAAAACAGAAATGAAGCCAATCCCACGTTGCGGTGGATTATGGAGCAGGATGCCGACATTGTCTATGCTCAGGAGATGTATATTGATCCCGGATGGGAGTACAGAGTGTTCACCCGCCCATCCTACGATTCGCTCTGCACGCAGTATCCCTACCGCATACCGCAGTATGGCAACTGGATTCTGTCGAAATTCCCTCTATATCCTGTGAAACTTTGGCAGCCCGACAATCTTCCGGGCATGTTCAACGCCGCTATTGCCGAAATCCAGGGACACCGCACGCTTCTTGTGAGCGTGCATATGCAGTCAATAGGGCTTAATGCCTCCGACAAGGAGCTTTATCGCGAAATCACCAGCGGCGACGGTAACCGCAAGACTCTGCGCGAGGCCAAGACCAAGCTCTACGACAAACTCTCCAACGCTTTCCTCGCCCGTGTGCACCAGGCCCGTGTGCTGAGGCACCAGATTGACTCCATCGGCATCGAGAATGTGATTGTGGCGGGCGATTTCAACGACATTCCAGGCTGCGCCGCTCTCCGCGTGCTTTCGAAGGATGATTTCATGAACGCGTTCACTCAGGCCGGCACGTGGCCCACCATTACATATCACGGCAGCAGGTTCTACTTCCATATCGACCATATCGTATACCGGGGCGAGATGAATGCCATCGACTTCAAACGATTCAGTTTCAACCGCTCTGACCATTATCCTATTATGGCGCGGTTCCTGTGGAGCCCGATCGCCGAGAAGGTCGACCGCAACCGGAAAGGAATCGACCTGATCAACCGTCAAACCAAGTAATTTAGAGCTTGTTTAATAATAAATGTTACCGATAGGGCGGTCACTGTTCGAGCAGATTCCTGTTTGCGTTGAGGGAGTTATGGGGTTCCATAACGACCGATGCGCAAACAGAAAGATGCCGGACAGTGGCCGACACAATGTATTATTTTCATGACCTTCACATATATTAAAACTTATTTTCATGTCTCTGAGAAATATCTTTTGTGAAAAGTTACCTTTGTTTCGCATATCCCGGCCTGCTTTCGCCGTGTTCCTCAGTCGTGTACACACGTACACTCCTTCGTCACACGACGAAATCAGTCTCAGGATATGCGACCCTATCGGCAACATTTATTATTAAACAAGCTCTTAACCTTTAATATATTATCACATGAAATCAATCATCTGCGGTTTCTGCTGCATGGCAGCCGTCGGCGCAGTCGCCCTCTCGGGGTGCGGCCATGCCGACAGGGAAAATCCCTTTATGAAACCTTTCGACACTCCCTACGGCATTCCGCCCTTTGAGGAGATTCAGATTTCGGACTACGAACCTGCTTTTGATGCCGGAATCAAGGAAGCGCAGGCTTCAATCGACTCAATCGTGTCTAATCCCGAGGCTCCTACATTCGAGAACACTATTTTGCCTCTCGACTGTCTCAGCCCCACTCTCGAGCGTGTAAGCTCGGTGCTTTTCGCCCTCACCGAGGCTGATTCCTCGCCCGAACTTACCGAGGTTTCCGAAAAGCTGCTCCCCCGCTACTCCGCATTCTCCGACGAGATGATGATGAACGACAAACTGTTCAAACGCATCGAAACTCTTTATAACAATATCGACACCGCGGCACAGCCTCTTGACGAGCGCCGCGCTATCACCGACGCCTACAACCAGTTTGTGCTTCGCGGCGCCCTTCTCTTCGATGACAAGAAGGCTCAGCTCAAGACTGTCAACAATCGTCTGACCGAACTTTATCTCAAGTTCAACAAGAATCTTCTTAAGGCCAACAACACTTTTGAAATTGTTGTTGACAAGAAGGAGGATCTGGCAGGACTGCCCAAGAGCACCATCGACAATGCCGCCGCCGAGGCCAAGTCGCGCGGCAAGGAGGGCAAATGGGTTTTCACTCTCCACGCTCCCAGCCGTCTGGCTGTGCTGCAGCATGCCGACAACCGCGAGCTGCGCGAGAAGATGTGGAAAGGATATACCACAAATGCCACTGCGGCCGACTACGACAACCATCCGGTCATCAAAGAGATTGTAGCCAACCGTGCCGAAAAGGCCCGTCTGCTCGGGTTCCCCACTTTTGCCGCGCTTATGACTGCCGACAAGATGGCCAAGACACCCGAAGCCGCCGAGGAACTGCTCATGAAGATTTTCGAGCCTGCCAAAGCTAAGGTCGCTCAGGAAGTTGCCACGATGCAGAAACTCAGCAACGATATGGGCAACACCTTCACAATCGAACCGTGGGACTATTACTATTTCGCCGAGAAAGTGCGTCAGCGCGATTTCTCGCTCAACGAGTCGGAAATCCGTCCTTATTTCGCTGTGGATTCGGTGCGTAAAGGTATTTTCGCCATGGCAAACCGTCTCTACGGACTCACTTTCGAGGAGATGCCCGATGCCCCCAAATATCATCCCGACGTTAAAGTCTACGATGTCAAGGATTCCGAGGGCAAACATCTTGCAGTGTTCATGACCGACTATTTCACCCGTCCGTCAAAGCGTCAGGGCGCGTGGATGGAGGAACTTAAGACATCATGGGTCAACCCCGACGGTTCGGTTGAACGTCCCATCATCTACAATGTCGGCAACTTCGCACCTCCCACGGCCGATGCTCCTGCTCTGCTCACCATCGACGACGTGCAGACCATGTTCCACGAATTCGGCCACGCTCTTCACGGCATGCTCTCTCAGGTGCGCCTGAAAAGCCAGAGCGGCACCAAGGTCGACCGCGATTTCGTGGAGTTTCCCTCGCAGTTCCACGAACACTGGGCTTTCAATCCCGAAATGCTGCAGGTTTACGCCCGTCACTACAAAACCGGCGAGGTTATCCCCGATTCACTTGTGACTAAAATCTCCGCCGCAGGCAAGCACAACATGGGCTTCATGACTACCGAACTTGCAGGTGCCGCGCTGCTCGACCTCAACTGGGGCAAAGTGACCTCGGCCGACAGCATCGACGTAGATGCATTCGAAGCTTCCGTTTCCAAAAAACTCGGAATGCCCCGCGAACTGACCTACCGCTACCGTTCGCCCTACTTCAAGCATATCTTCGGCGATGAAGGTTATGCGTCGGGCTACTACACATATCTCTGGGCCGAGGTGTTCGACGCTGATGCTTACGATCTGTTCGCCCGTCAGGGCGCTTTTAATCCCGAACTGGCAGGCCGCATCAAGACTATCCTCAGCAGCGGCAACAGCGAGGATCCGATGAAACTCTACGAGAATTTCTCGGGACGCAAACCTTCGGCCGACGCACTCCTGCGTCAGCGCGGTCTAAAATAACAAGGAATCTTCCACACCGAACAACAGGATCCTAACCACAATACAACTAAGATCTGAACCATAATACATCAGGATCAGATCTCCATCAATAAAAGCGGTGCGCCGACAACCGGTGCACCGCTTTTTGCATTTTAAACGCGGAGTGGAATAGGAGGGATTGATGCGTCGAATAGAGGGGTTAGAATTGAAAAAAGTTTTTAGACAGATGCGGGGAAATTATATACATAGCGTATTGTTTAAAACGGGGAGGGGCATAGGCGGTCAGGTGAAGAAACCCGGGCGTTTCGAGGTTGAAACAGAAATGTAATTGAAGGGAGTGGTGGTTGTAGATAATTTCGCTACAGCGTTTTATAAACAGCTGACGGGGTGTTGTGGAGTATTGGTCAACTTTTTAAAGACAATTGTTCTACAATGTTTAAAAACTGTAAGAACAAGCGATTTGACTTAACCCTTATTCACATAAGTTAAAGATAAACAGATGATATGGTATTATTTTATTTGGCTGAAAAATATTGTAAATTTGCAATCGAAATACTTTTTTACCACAACATCATTATTTGTTAAAAACATGGACAGTACCAATGTTTCTACTCTGACCGAAGATTGTGGCATTAAGGTCCACGTCGGTTCCCTTATTGGCGAAGAGCTCCGCCGCCAGCGGCGCCCGGCTGCCTGGCTCGCACAGGAAATCTGCTGCGACCGCACGAATGTATACAAGATTCTGCGGAAAGGTTCAATCGACACAGAGTTGCTGTGCCGTATTTCAGTAGCTCTCAGTCACGATTTCTTCGCTGAATTCCAGCATGCCTGCGGATTCACCAAGGCTCCGCGTCGCGACTGAACCACTAATTTTCATTTCCACACATCTTCAAATCCCTCCCCGGGGAAAAGCACTGCATCGGCCGAAAGGAGTTGCCTCCTCCGCGACCGATGCAGTTCGCTTTTTATTGCTTGTCGTTTAGAGCCGCCCATACGGCCCCGAAATTTTTAGGTGCGCGCCCTTAGTATCAGTTACCCAGCTCGGAGAGGAATTTGATGCGCATGAGGCGGATCTCCTCTTCGGGATATTCGCTGCCGAGTTCCTTGATGGCTGCGGCAAGCGAGTCGGTATCCGATTCTTTGAAATACTCGTAGATGTCCTCCTGGTGGTCATCGTCGATTACCTCGTTGACGAAGTAGTCGATGTTGATTTTTGTGCCGGCATAGACGATGGCCTCGATTTCATCGAGCAGTTCGCTGAACTCCATGCATTTCGAGTTTGCCAGCTCGTCGAGGTCGATTTTCCGGTCGATGGCCTGGATGATTGAAATCTTGATGCGGCTCTTGTTGGCCACAGAACGTACGCGAAGATCTTCGGGACGCTCGATTTCATTTTCCTCTACGTGGCGCTTGATGACCTTTACAAATTCCTCACCATAGCGTTTGGCTTTGCCTGCGCCCACGCCCGTGATGTTGGCCAGCTCGTCGATGCTGATGGGGTAAGTGGTGGCCATGGCTTCGAGCGAGGGATCCTGGAAGATGACGTAGGGGGGGAGATTGAGCTGTTTGGCGAGTTTCTTGCGCAGATCCTTGAGAATGGTGTAAAGCTCGGGATCGACAGCGCACGAGGCACCGCTCTTTACCACCACTTCCTCTTCGGTGTCGGCGAAGTCGTTGTCCTCGACAATCTTGAAGGGGGTAGGCTTTTTGAAATATTTCTTACCCTTGTCGGTGAGACGTATTTGTCCGAGATTCTCGATGTCCTGCTCGAGATAGCCCGAGAGAATGGCCTGACGGATAACCGAGTTGAGAAATTTCCGGTCGGTGCTCTGGCAGCATCCAAACACTTCAAGCTCGTTGTGCTTGTAAGTCTTGACGTCGTTGGTTTCCCTGCCGACGAGGACATCTATTATGTGTTCTGCTTTAAATTTTTCTTTGAGGGCCATGATGGTTTCTATCACGGCTAAAAAATCTTCTTGAGCGTCCACTTTTTTCTTGGGATTTAGACAGTTGTCGCAGTTCCCGCAATTCTCCTTGGGATATTCTTCGCCGAAGTAATGCAGCAGAGTCTTGCGCCGGCACACCGATGACTCGGCATAGCCGGCAGTCTCCTGCAGCAGATGTTTGCCGATTTCCTGCTCCGACATCGGTTTGCCCTGAGTGAATTTCTCGAGCTTTTTCAGATCCTTTGCGGAGTAGAATGTTAGGCATGAGCCTTCGCCGCCGTCGCGTCCGGCACGGCCGGTTTCCTGATAGTAGCCTTCGAGCGACTTCGGCATGTCGTAGTGGATGACATACCTCACGTCGGGTTTGTCGATGCCCATGCCGAACGCTATGGTGGCCACAATCACGTCGACCTGTTCGAGCAGGAAGGCGTCCTGGTTGGCGCTGCGGGTCACAGAATCCATGCCTGCGTGATATGGCAGGGCACGGATGTTGTTTACCTTGAGCAGTTCGGCAAGCTCCTCCACTTTCTTGCGGCTGAGGCAGTATATGATGCCCGATTTGCCTTCACGGGCCTTTATGTAGCGGATTATATCCTTGTCGATGTTGGCATTCTTGGCCCGCACCTCATAATAAAGGTTGGGGCGGTTGAACGACGATTTGAACACCACGGCATCGTTCATGCCGAGGTTTTTCTGAATGTCGTGCTGCACCTTTGGAGTGGCTGTGGCCGTTAGGGCTATAACCGGTCGGGAGTTGATTTCGTTGATGATCGGACGGATACGCCGGTATTCTGGCCGGAAATCATGACCCCACTCCGAGATGCAGTGAGCCTCGTCGACAGCGTAGAATGAAATGGGAACTGTCTTTAAAAAATCAATATTTTCCTCCTTGGTGAGAGATTCCGGAGCTACATACAGCAGTTTGGTCTTGCCGGCGAGGACATCGGCTTTCACCTGCTCCACTGCGGCGCGGTTGAGCGACGAGTTGAGAAAGTGGGCCACGCCGTCGTCGGCCGAAAAATTGCGCAGGGCGTCGACCTGGTTTTTCATAAGGGCTATCAGTGGCGAGATCACTATGGCGGTGCCCTCGCTGATCAGCGCCGGCAACTGGTAGCATAGCGATTTGCCGCCGCCGGTGGGCATGAGCACAAACACGTCGTTGCCCTCCAGAAGCGATAGCATTATCGCCTCCTGGTTGCCTTTGAAATTGTCGAAGCCGAAGTGCTGTTTGAGAGCCTTGGCAAGCTGTTGTTTTGTAGTCATGGAAAGGGATCCTTAAGGTTAGAGAGAAGTGGAGAAAGAGTTCGGGAGAGAAAGCCGCGTCAGGTTCATGCCTCCTTCACAACATCTTTGTTAAGTTCGAAGTGCGACTGCTGCAGCTTGTTTACCACATAGTCGGCTGTCACCTCAAACTTGCGGGTGCGTGTGGAGGGGAGCTCAAACATGGCGTCGATCATCACCGTCTCGACGATGGCGCGGAGACCGCGAGCGCCGAGTTTGTACTCGATAGCCTTGTCGACAATCATGTCGAGGGCTTCGGGTGCGAATGTGAGAGCCACGCCGTCCATGGCGAACAGCTTCTCATATTGGCGGGTGATGGCGTTGCGAGGCTCGGTGAGCACACGGCGCAGGGCTGCGCGGTCGAGCGGGTCGAGATGGGTGAGGATGGGCAGTCGGCCGATGATTTCGGGAATCAGGCCAAACGATTTGAGATCCTGCGGAGCCACGTAGGCGAGATAGTTGTCGGCGTCGATGCGATGGCGTTTGCCGTCGGTGGAATAGCCGACCACATGGGTGTTGAGTCGCTGTGCTATCTTGCGCTCGATGCCGTCGAAAGCGCCGCCGCAGATGAAGAGGATATCCTTGGTATCTACAGGAATCATCTTCTGTTCGGGATGCTTGCGGCCACCCTGCGGGGGCACGTTGACAATCGACCCCTCGAGCAGTTTCAGCAGACCCTGCTGCACGCCTTCGCCCGACACATCGCGGGTGATGGAGGGGTTATCGCCTTTGCGCGCAATCTTGTCGATCTCGTCGATGAAGACAATGCCCCGCTGTGCTTTCGCCACGTCGTAGTCGGCCACCTGGAGCAGGCGTGTGAGCAGGCTTTCGATATCCTCTCCCACATATCCGGCCTGAGTGAGGACGGTGGCGTCGACGATGGTGAAGGGCACGTCGAGCATGCGTGCAATGGTTTTGGCCAGCAGAGTCTTGCCGGTGCCGGTAGGGCCAACGAGAATGATGTTGCTCTTCTCGATGTCTACGTCATCCATTCCCTCGGTCTTCGCAGACTCTTTCTGGGCCAGACGTTTGTAGTGGTTGTATACGGCCACTGACAGATAGCGTTTGGCGCTGTCCTGTCCGATTACATATTGATCGAGGAATTCGCATATCTCCTTAGGCTTGGGGAGCTTCTTCAGGTCGGGAGCCTTGTCTCCGGGAATGGAGGCGGTAGAACCTCCGCCCGCCACTCCGTGACGATATTCGCCGAGAAGTTTGGATATCTCGTCGGCACATTCGGCACAGAGAAACACGCCGTTCTCCATGCCCGAAGGTATCATCACTTCGGAACGGGAGCCGGGGCGGCCGCAAAACGAGCATGTGACTTCCTCTTTAGTTCTTTTTGCCATTTTAGAAATTGACGTTGGAGTATAAGATCCTGTTAGTGCTTGGCTTTGGTGAGCACCTGGTCGATCATGCCATAGTCCTTGGCTTCCTGGGCTGTCATCCAGTAGTCGCGGTCGCTGTCGCGCTCAACCTTTTCAAACGGCTGGCCCGAGTGATCGGCGATAATCTGGTAAAGTTCCTTCTTGAGTTTAAGAATCTCGCGGGCAGTGATTTCAATGTCGGAAGCCTGGCCCTGAGCGCCGCCTAAAGGCTGGTGGATCATTACGCGCGAATGGTTAAGGGCGAAACGCTTGCCGGCGGTGCCGCTGACGAGCAGCACGGCGGCCATGGAGGCTGCGATGCCGGTGCAGATAGTCGCCACGTCCGACGATATATACTGCATGGTGTCGTAGATGCCGAGGCCTGCATAAACCGAGCCGCCGGGCGAGTTGATGTAGATCGATACATCCTTGCCGGGGTCAGACGAGTCGAGATAGAGCAGCTGGGCCTGGATCACGTTGGCGGTATAGTCGTTGACTTCGGTGCCGAGGAAGATAATGCGGTCCATCATCAGACGTGAGAACACATCCATCTGGGCCACGTTGAGCTGACGCTCCTCGATGATGGTAGGCGAGATGTAGCTCGAGCGGATGGCTTGGTTCGATGCCGAGACATATTGGTCGAGCGCCAGGGAATTCATTCCGAGATGCTTGTGGGCATAGTTGCGGAAATCGTTATTCATAAGATATAGTTGTGTAAATTATCAAAAATGCGGGGCGTAGAGGGTCGCCCGTGAATCACGTCGGAGGCGGGGTCAGTATTCTCCGAGATTTTGTAATTCAAAGATACGAAATTTTTCAATAACTACAACGATAGTAGACGAAAAATTATGTTTTTCGGCGAGATTTTTATTTTTTTGTGGCTGAATGAGCACTCCAAAATCAACCGCGACCCGGCTGTTGCCTGATCGCGGTTGTGAATTTTCAGAGTGATGCTCCCTTTGCCGGGAGCCTGACTGAGGATTATTCAGCGCCGACGAGTTTCTTGAATTCGTCGAGTGTCACGGTCTTTTCCTCTACATCGACCAGTGCACGCAGCGCGTTGAACAGCTTCATGTCGGAAGCCTGCTCATGAATCTGACGGGCGAACTTCTGGTCTTCGAGCATGCGCTTTGCATAGTCGGCGATCACGTCGTCGCTCATGTTCATCATGCCGTACTGGGCAAACTGGCGTGCGGCCACGCCTTTGGCGAAGTTGAGCAGGTCGTCGTTGTCGACTTTGATGTCCTGTTTGCGGGCGATTTCACCTTTGATAAGTTCCCACTTGATCGAGGGGAGCATAGTGTCGTATTCCTTGGCTGCATCCTCGGCGGTGATTTCGCTGTTGCGGGCCTGGAGCCATTTCTTGAGGAATTCGCCGGGAAGCTCGAAGTTGCCGAATTTCTCGATGAGGGCTTTCTGCACGTCGTGGTTGAACTTGTAGTCGCTGTTGGGGGCGAGTTCGCGGGCGATGAGAGCCTTCAGGGCGTCGTTATACTGCTCTTCGGTCTTGATGTCGTCCTGATTGAAGACAGCCTTGAAGAACTCCTCGTTGTGTTCGGCGGGTTTGAGCACGATAATTTCGGAGATTGCCATCTCGAAGTCGGAGGTGAGGCCTTCCACTTTCTCTTTGTCGACATTGAGCATGGATGCGAGAGCGACCTTGTTGTCACCTTCGGCTTTGGCGGGGTTGAAGACAACTTTGTCGCCGACTTTCTTGCCGAGGAACTTGTCGGCCTCCTCCTTCGATGCGAAGTGCTGGGGCGAGACAATGCCTGCAACCACCTGGATGGCATCTTCCGATGTCATTACGTTGCCGTCGGCGTCGAGCTGCATGATGGCGCCCTTGACAAGAGCGGTGGCATCGGCCTCTTCGCCGGGTTCCTGCGAGCCGAAGCGTGCACGCAGAGCCCTGTCCTGCTCTTCGAGCATCTTGCTGTCAACTTCGATGATGTCGTAGGGCACCTTGATCTCTTTGTTCACCTCGATGTCGAGTTTGGGAGCGATGCCCACCTCGTATTCAAAGGTGTAATCTTTCTGAGTGAGGTTGATTTCCTCCACAGCCTTGGGGAGAGGTTCGCCGAGGATATCGATTTTGTTGTCGCGGAGATAATCCAGTACAGCCTTGAACACTTCGTCGTTGAGTACATGGGCTTTGACGTCGCGGCCGAAAAGGCGGCGGAGATGCTCGATTGATACGTGTCCCTTTCTGAAGCCGGGAATCTGGCGAGTGCGGCCAAGTTCGCGAAGGTCTTTGTCGACCTTCTCTGCGTAGTCTGCTTCAACCACCTGCACCTTGATGATGGCGTCGAGGTCGTTGTTCTTTTCGAGTGTGACTTGCATGTTGTGTATGGGTTATGTAGTAATTTCGTTTAGTTTCAACGTTTCAAGCTGCAAAATTACTGCGAAATATTTTACTTTACAAGCGCAAGGGTCTCAAAAGTGTTAAAAGTGTGTTAATTTTGCTGCAATCGCTTTTCCGTTCTTCTCTCTGGTGTTTTGTATGGTAAAATTTGTTTGCCGCTATAGAAATAAGTTGTAATTTTGCAACAAAGCTTAACACCGATTTTGCAACAAAGCTTAAGATAGATGAATATACTTAGATATAACGATGTGGAGATTCTCCGCAAGGAACTTGTGGTCCTCAAGCATGTGACATTCTCTCTGGAAGAGGGCGAGTTCGCCTACCTCATGGGGCGTGTCGGCAGCGGCAAATCCTCACTGATGAAATCGATATACGCCGAAATCCCGATATCGACGGGCGAGGCCGAAGTGATGGGCACGTCGCTCGTGGGCATCCGCCGCAAGCAGATTCCCCTGCTTCGCCGCAACATAGGCATCGTCTTCCAGGATTTCCAGCTGCTGACCGACCGCAGCGTCTACGACAATCTGCGGTTTGTGCTCGACGCCACCGGCTGGCGCGACCGTGTGGAAATCGACGACCGCATCGACCAGGTGCTCCACCAGGTGGGCATGCAGAACAAGAGCTACAAGATGCCTCATGAACTCTCGGGTGGCGAGCAGCAGCGCATTGTTATCGCGCGTGCCCTGCTCAACCGTCCCAAGCTGATTCTGGCCGACGAACCTACCGGTAACCTCGATCCCGAGACCGGCCAGCAGATCGTGGACCATCTGCGCGAGATTGCCCGCATGGGCACAGCCGTGCTCATGGCCACCCATAACACCCAGATCGTGGAGCAATATCCCGCACGGGTGCTCCGTTGCGACAACAAGCAGCTCATTTCGGAATGATATGAAAGTACTGAAATTCGGCGGCACGTCGGTAGGCTCGCCCGAACGTATCGGGAATGTGGCGCGGCTCATCGCGGGCCGCGGCCGTAACATCGTGGTGCTGTCGGCCATGGCCGGCACTACCAACACCCTGATAGAGATTGCCGGATATCTCTATAAACACAACATCAATGCCGCCAAAGAGGTCATCAACGATCTCGAGCGGAGCTACAGGCGCACGGTGGCAATCCTTTTTACCAGTGTGGAGTGCCGCATGGAGGCTGATCTGGAAGTGGAGGCCATCTTCGCATTCATCAGGTCGCTTGCCCGCGACCGCTTCTCGGAATTCGAGGAGCGTGAGATTGTGGCCCAGGGCGAGTTGCTATCCTCAAAACTCATGCACATATATCTCAGGCAGGCCGGTGTGGATGCCGCGTTTCTCCCTGCTATGGAGTTTATGCGCATCAACAAAAACGGCGAGGCCGACATGGAATATATCCGTCGTCATCTCAACGATCTGCTCACCGAACAGCCCGATGCCCCGCTCTACATCACACAGGGCTTTATCTGCCGCAACGCCTACGGCGAGATAGACAATCTGCAGCGCGGCGGCTCCGACCTCACGGCTTCGCTTATCGGTGCGGCCGTCGGCGCCAAGGAGATTGAAATCTGGACCGACATCGACGGGATGCACAACAACGACCCCCGCTTTGTGGAGGGTACGGCGCCCGTGGCCGAGCTGTTGTTTGACGAGGCGGCCGAACTGGCCTATTTCGGCGCCAAGATTCTCCACCCCACCTGTGTGCTTCCCGCCAAGGTCAACAACATCCCCGTCAGGCTGCTCAACACCATGGAGCCTGACAAGCCCGGTACACTGATCTACAATACCGAGTCGGCTCACACCATCAAGGCTGTCGCCGCCAAGGACAATATAATCGCAATCAAGATCAAATCGTCGCGTATGATGCGTGCCTCGCAGTTCATGCGAAGGGTTTTCGAGATTTTCGACAATTACAACCGGCCGGTCGACATGATCGCCACCAGTGAGGTCGGTGTATCCGTTACAGTCGACTCTCCGCTGAATCTGGAATATATCATAGATGACCTGAAGGAAATCGGCACCGTGACGGTCGACCGCGACATGGTGATTATCTGTGTGGTCGGTGATCTCGAATGGCACAACCGCGGCTTCGAGGCCGACGCTCTCGATGCACTTCGCGATTTCCCTGTGAGAATGATCTCTTATGGCGGCAGCAATTACAATATCTCATTCCTTGTCAGCAGCGAGGACAAGGTGCCGGCGCTCCGTGCGCTTCAGCAAAGACTTTTTGAATAATCCGGAAACAAGATCTAAATAAGCTCTTAGAATAACCAAACCATAAAACACATTAACCCATGAAATCAACTAAAGAAACTGTCGCCACTCCCGTCGGCGACGCCGAGGTGATCACGCTCACCAACTCCCACGGCCACTCTGTGAAACTCTCGGGACTCGGTGCCTGCGTCATGGAAATCAAGGTGCCCGACCGCAATGGCCGTCTGGCCGATGTGGTCATCGGCTATCCCTATGTTGCTTCTTACATGGCCGACGGCCCATGCGCCGGCAAGATTCCGGGCCGCTACGCCAACCGTATCGCTTTCGGCCGTTTCAGCATCGACGGCAAGGAGTATCAGCTTCCGGCCAATCAGGGCCGTCATCATCTCCACGGAGGTCCCGACGGTTTCCAGAACAAGGTGTGGAAAGCCGAGCAGACAGCTCCCGGGCAGGTGCGTTTCTCGCTTCATTCGTCCGACGGCGAGATGGGCTATCCCGGTAATCTCGATGTCACCGCCACATACACATGGGATGACAACGACTCGCTCAATCTCGACATAGAGGCGCACACCGACGCTCCCACGGTGGCAAACCTTACAAATCACACCTACTTCAATCTCGGCGGCCATGACAGCGGCGCCCGTCGTGCCATGAACCAGGTGCTTCGCATGGCATGCTCGCGCTGGCTTGTCACCGACGATGAACTCATACCCACAGGCCAGATAGCCCCGGTGGCCGGCACGCCTATGGACTTCACCGAGGCTCATGCTGTCGGCCGCGACATCTTCCCCGCCGATGCAGTGCCCGCTACGGAAACTCTTATTGCCGATTTCGATGCCGTGCGTTTCGGCAAGGGATATGACAACTGCTGGGTGGTGGACAATGCCGACTCGCAGGTGCGTCCCGTGGCATGGCTTTCCGACCCGGAATCGGGTCGCATGGTTACCATCGAAAGCAACCAGTCTGCAGCACAGGTCTATTGCGGCAACTGGCTTTCGGGCTGCCCCACAGGCAAAGATGGCTATGATTATCCCGATTATGCCGCAGTTGCCATCGAGTGTCAGGCTTTCCCCGATGCTCCCAATCATCCCAATTTCCCCTCTACGCTCGTAACACCCGAAGTGCCTTTCCGCCGCACTATCCGTTTCACTTTCTCGGCGGAATAAAGTATACAGCTTTAACATAAATCAGCCGTTCCGGAGAGTTTCGGAGCGGCTTTTTTGTGGATAAATAAAAGAGGAGCTGCGTCGACTTGTGCGGCACAGCCCCTCGTTATTAAGGATTAAAGAGCGGTCTTATCGGATGTAGACTTTGGAAACCTTATTGCCCTGCTTCTTGATGTAGATGCCGGCAGCGGGGTTGATTACACGCATACCCTGGATGTTGTAGTATTCAACGGGGGCGTCAGCGTCGGCGGAGCTTTCGGTGAAGATGTTCTCCACAGCGGAGCTGGCTTTGCCGACACGTGCGGGTTTGTAGGTGATGATATCCTCATCTTCCTTCTCCTTCGATGTGTTGTCGCCGTAGGAATATTCATCCTTCGCATTGTCGAAGTATGAGGGATCGTAGGGAGTACCGCCGACAGGGCTTGTGCCGTATTTGTCGATGTAAATCACGCCGATACCGTTGTTCTTGATGTAGTCCTTGGTGACGCCGAGGGTGCTCAGAGGAATCTTGAATTCATAGAAGGTGTGGGCCGATTCTGCAATCTCGCCCTTGAGGTCTACGAAGCCGTCATTTCCTTTCAGAGCCTCTGGCTCTGATCCGAAGGGAAGACCCCAGATATGGTCGATGGAAGAGAGGAGGCCGTCGGTATATCCGTAGAAGCCTTTCGGAAGAGATTTGCAGTATGCGGCGTCGTAGCTTGCATGACCGTCGGGCGTGGGGAAGAAGAGTCCGGGAGTTCCGACGCCGGGTTTGGTAGAGCACATCAGCACGGCGTCTACGCCGTTGTTGAACTTGGCACCTTTCTGCTTTTCATTCCAGATGGGGCCTGTGCCGTTGATATAGCCGTCGAAGCTCTTGTCGGGGTCGATGTCGAAAGCCCAGAACATGTGTCCGTCCATGTTGTAGGGCTTGGACTCTTCGGGCTGCTGTTTTTCGCCGCCGGCATCCCATACCATGTATACGAACTGTACACCGAGGTAGAGGTTGTCGTTGTCGTATGAAGCGTAGATAGCGTAGCTGTCGACGATGGGACGCTCGTGCAGACCCTTGAATGCCTGGCAGACGTCGCGGGCGACACCCTGGGCGATCATGTCGTTGGCGCTCCAGTTGCTCAGTGCGTTGGATGCGGGATGACCGCTGACGTTTACGGTGCGTTCTGTGCCGTAACCGATATGGTTGACCTTATAATAGTCGGTGATGAGGTTGTTGCCGGGCACGGGGTCGGGACCGGGGTTGCTGCTCTTGGTGTAGGTGAATGTAGCCACATCGCCCTGTGTGCCGTCGGCACCCACTGCGAATGCCTTGATAGTGGTGGTAGCGGTGAGTGTGAAGTCGGTCACATACTTGGTCGAGGAGGTGGTGGGGTTCTGACCGTTGTCGGTGTAGTAGATGGTGCTGCCGGCAGGAGTTGCGGTGAGCGTGACTGTCACGGATTCCGAGAAAGAGGTAGAGCCGGGAGTGGCTTTCACAACAGGCTTGGTGGGGTTGGGAGCATCGCGGTATTCGCCTTCGTCGCTGACAGCGCCCTTGTTGCCGCCGGCGCCTTTGTAGATGTGGTTCTTTACGGGAGCCTGCTTGTAGTCGGCGGTCTGGTTGTTGTCGCCTGAGCCACTGCCGTCGGAGAAGAGGAATCCATCAAGACCCGAGGGATCGGCTGAGAATGTGTACTGCCATACATTGTCCTTGACCTTGGTCATGGCAGTGCCGGGCCAGTCGGTTTTGGGTGAGTTCCAGTAATGGATGTTCACGTTGTTCCAGTTGGTGGCGGAGTTGTCGTAGTAAATGGTGAAGCCGTCGGGATCGGGGTCGGGATTGGGGTTGGGGTTGGGATTGGGGTTGTCGCCGCCGTTGTAGATCACGGCGATGCCGCTCGAACCTACGTTACCCGAGATGGTGGAGGCTGTAACGGTGAAAGTGCCGCCGCTGACACGGTCGGTGTAGGTGCCTGCGGGGCAGTAGCCGCCGCCGTTGGTGATAGTGATGTTGCCGCTGCCTTTCATCACAATCACGGCGCCGCCGTTCTGCCGGGTGATCGAGCAGGCGTTGCCGTTATCGGCTTTGGAGAAGTAGTCTGCCTTGCCCACCATGGCGTTGCGGAACTTGTTGACCTCGGCAATGTGCTTGGCGGTGAAGGCTGTGGAGCCTTTGCCTACCTTGATGTTGTTGAAGCCTTTGGCGTTGGGACGTGAAAGATAGAGGCATGATGCATCGTTGCGGCAGGCGTATGCGGCATATGCGCGGTCGATGGTGGCCTGGTCGCGGTTGCACGACCAGTCGTCGTTGGCGTATGTGTCGTGGCTTTCAGCCCAGTAGACGCATTTGTTGCCGAGTTTGTAGTCCACAGCCCATGAGCCGCCGTAACCGCCGGGGATGCCGCCGTTGTCGCGGGCTGCATAGTTGCAGTATTCATTGTCGGTTACCGACATGTATTTACCGTACTCGGTGATGATGGAGGCGTTGGGACCCGGTTTGTCGAGGATTTCGCCATAGTGCCATACACCGGGCACAGATGTAACTTCAGCCCAGAACTGGCAACCCTCGGAGGGGAGGCCGATATGCTTGGCGGCATCCCAGCGGATGCCTTTCACGCCGAGGCCGGCGAGTTTCTGCACGTAGGCCTTGCCGCGGGCGGCAACTTCGCTGAGTTCGGAGTTTACGTCGCCGTAGTCGCCGAGCTGGCCGTGGGTGATTGATCTGCGGTCACCATAGTTGATGCCGCCCTCCCAACGTACTCGATTATTGCTGTCCCACCATGGGTCGTGGTAGCCGGCGGTTTTGTCGACATGGTTGGCCACGACGTCGACAATCACCTTGATGCCGTATTTTTCGGCTTCGGAGCAGAGCGACTGCAGGTCGGATTCCGAACCCATGCCGCTTGATTTGAACGCGAGGTCGTAGGGACGGTAGAGGTCGTGCCAGGGCGAACCGACATTGACGTCGGCACGCTGAAGGGGCGAAAGCTGTACGGCTCCGAAACCGGCGTCGGAAATCGACTGAAGTGCGTTCTTCACATCATTGATAGGCCAGTTGAAGCAATGCAGGATGTTGCCTTGCTGAATCGCATCGGGTTTCCCGTTGGAAGCCCAAGCGGCCTGCCCCAGAGTGAGGAGTAACGCACCTAAAGCGAGGAAATATTTCTTCATAAAAAAGAAAGATATTAAAAATTGTAAGTAAGAATATTGTGATATATACCCTACGGTATACGCACTTGATCTTATTAATGAATCTGCACTGTATGATCCTGTAGTAAGTGACGGGAGCGAATGATCTCCCTGATTAATCTCTATCGGATAGATTTTTATGCATTTTAATGCAAACTTACTGAAATTTGAATCATATACGATTGTTATAATTGTTAAAAATATTTAAATCGTCCTCTTTTGCAATGCATGTTTCGTCAAGGCCTCGCTATAAGTCTGTCATGTCGGAATCTCCGTTTTTTTATACAAAGAATTTTGAATTATTCTACGGAGGAGCAAAAAAAATTCGTAACTTTGCGGACAGAATAAACCATATCCGGAGCAACTGATGAATCCCCATTCACTCGTATCAATCGACGAACTCAGCAAGGATGATATTCTGTCGATTCTCGACGATGCCCGTTATTTCGAACAGCATCCCAATCACAAGATTCTTGACGGCAAGGTGTGCGCCACTCTGTTTTTCGAGCCATCGACGCGCACGCGCCTGAGTTTTGAAACCGCTGTAAACCGCTTAGGCGGTAAGGTGATAGGTTTTTCCGACGCCAGCACCTCCTCGTCATCGAAAGGGGAGTCGCTAAAGGATACCATAAAGATGGTGGCCAATTATGTCGATCTCATCATTATGCGCCACTATCAGGAGGGAGCCGCCCGCTATGCCACCTCTGTCACCGATATCCCGGTGATCAACGCAGGCGACGGCAGCAACCAGCACCCGTCGCAGACGATGCTCGACCTCTATTCCATTCTTAAGACGCAGGGTCGTCTCGACAATCTCGAAATCACCATGGTGGGTGATCTGAAATATGGCCGCACGGTGCACTCGCTGCTCCAGGCCATGAAATATTTCAATCCCCGCTTCCGCTTCGTCTCATGTCCCGAACTGGCAATGCCTGATCAGTACATAAAATTCTGCGACGAACATGGTATCCCTTACGAAATCCACACGGAACTGACACCCGAGGTTCTGAACAACACCGACATTCTTTATATGACCCGAGTGCAGCGCGAACGCTTCAAGGATCTCGACACCTATGAACGGGTAAAGGATCTCTACAGCATCAACGACGCTATGCTCCGCGATTCCCGCCCCAATCTGCGCGTGCTGCATCCGCTGCCCCGCCTCAAGGAGATCAACGAGGATCTCGATGAAAACCCCAAGGCATACTATTTCGAACAGGCGCACAACGGTCTCTTTGCCCGTCAGGCTCTGATTATCCGTGCTTTGGGCTACACTCTGGAGGATGTAAAGGCCAACGATGCCCTTTGGGAGGAAATTTTTCATCACAAAGTGGAATTCTGACTCAGCGGGCGTGTCCGGCAGTAGCCGGATCCCCGGTGTGCAATATAATTTATTAACCGTCTGAACTTTATGAACAGTAAACGCTCCTGGAAACCGGGCACCATGATTTATCCGCTGCCTGCGGTGCTTGTCACATGCGGCGATTCTGTGGAACACAGCAACATGCTCACGGTAGGGTGGACCGGTACCATCTGCACCGACCCGGCTATGTGCTATATTTCGGTGCGTCCCGAGCGTCACTCCTACGAAATCATAAAGCGGCAGATGGAGTTCACTATCAACCTTACCACTGCCCAGATGGCCCGCGCGACCGACTGGGCGGGTGTGCGTTCGGGTCGCGACTACGATAAGTGGAAGGAGACAGGTCTCACACCTGTGGCCGGTCAGATGGTGGCATGCCCCTATATCGATGAATCACCGCTCTCCATCGAATGCAAGGTCACATCCATCCTCCCTCTCGGCTCTCACGACATGTTTATGGCCAAGGTTGTGAATGTTATCGCCGACGAACGTTTCATCGATCCCGTCACAGACCGTTTCGATCTCGGTGCCGCCGGTCTGATAAATTATTCCCACGGCCAGTATTTTGAGCAGGGACGCCTCATAGGCAATTTCGGATTTTCAGTTAAAAAGAAATAATCACCAATAGTATAATTTCCAATATGCAACGCGACAACGTCATTTTCGACATTATCAACCGTGAACATCAGCGTCAGCAGAAGGGCATTGAACTCATCGCCAGCGAGAACTTCGTTTCGCCCCAGGTGATGGAGGCCATGGGCTCCTGTCTGACCAACAAGTATGCCGAAGGATACCCCGGTCACCGCTACTATGGCGGCTGCCAGGTGGTTGATGAGGCTGAAACACTTGCTCAGAACCGTCTGAAACAACTTTTCGGAGCCGAGTATGCCAATGTGCAGCCCCACTCGGGTGCCCAGGCCAATATGGCTGTCTTCATGGCATGCCTCAAGCCCGGCGACACTTTCATGGGCATGAACCTCGATCACGGCGGCCATCTTTCACACGGCAGCCCCGTAAATTTCTCCGGTCTGGTGTTCAACGCCGTCGGTTATAATGTGAACAAAGACACCGGCCGCGTTGACTATGATCAGATGGAGCAGATGGCCATGGAGCACAAGCCCCGCCTGATTATCGGCGGCGGCAGCGCTTATTCCCGCGAATGGGATTATGCCCGCATGCGCGCTATTGCCGACAAGATCGGCGCTATCTTTATGGTCGACATGGCACATCCCGCCGGTCTTATCGCCGCCGGTCTGCTCGACAATCCTCTGAAATACGCCCACATCGTCACCACCACCACTCACAAGACCCTCCGCGGCCCCCGTGGCGGTGTGATCATGCTTGGCAAGGATTTCGAAAATCCCTGGGGCAAGACTACCAAGAAGGGCGAGGTGCGCATGATGTCGTCGCTCATCGACAGCGCTGTTTTCCCCGGCGTGCAGGGTGGCCCTCTGGAGCATGTTATCGCTGCAAAGGCAGTTGCTTTCGGCGAAGCTCTCCAGCCCGAATACAAGGTTTACCAGCAGCAGGTTAAGGATAACGCCGCAGCCATGGCGCAGGCTCTTATCGACCTGGGCTACAATGTGGTTTCCGGCGGTACCGACAACCACTGCATCCTTCTCGACCTCCGTTCCAAATTCCCCGACCTCACCGGCAAGGTGGCTGAGCGCGTTCTCGTTGACGCCGATATCACCGCCAACAAGAATATGGTGCCCTTCGATTCCCGTTCGCCTTTCCAGACCTCCGGCATCCGTCTGGGCACTCCCGCCATCACCACCCGCGGCCTGAAGCCCGAGGAGATGGGCGGCATTGTGGAACTGATCGACACCGTGCTCTCCAATCCCGAGAGCGAGGCCAACATCAAGGCTGTCCGCGAGAAGGTCAACACCATGATGGCGGAACGTCCGATGTTCGCCTGGTAATCAGCATAGCAGTTTATGAAAATCATCCTGCTCGGCCTTTACCGCATATATCAGTTTGTGATCATGTTTCCGGTGGTGGGGGTTCTCACCATCATCACCGGTCTGGTCACTGTGATCGGCTCGTTGCTCGGCGGCAGCCGTTTCTGGGGTTATTGGCCTCCTCATATATGGGCAAAACTCTGTATGTGGCTTTCAATGGCGCGGGTTGAGGTGCGCGGACGCGAAAATATCGACACCGATACCTCGTATGTGTTCGTAGCCAATCATCAGGGCGCCTATGACATCTTCACACTTTATGGTTTCCTTAACCATAATTTCAAGTGGATGATGAAAGAGGGGCTGCGTAAGTTCCCGGTAATAGGGGTGAGCTGCGCGGCAGCCGGACAGATTTTCGTTGACAATTCTTCGCCGGCCGCTATCCGCCGCACCATGGAGAAGGCCGAAAAGACTCTCCGTGGCGGTATGTCGGTGGCGGTGTTTCCCGAAGGTTCGCGTTCACGCACGGGTCGCATGGGACGCTTTCACACGGGCGCTTTCCGTCTGGCTCTTGAATTCGGTATGCCTGTTGTGCCGCTGACGATCGACGGGGCCTATTCCGTGCTTCCGCGCGGTTCGTGGTTGCCACACTGGGGAAAAATCACCCTGACCATCCACAAACCTGTTGCGGCGCCGGTCGACGAAGCCGACCGCCGGCGAGTGGCGGAAGAGTCGCAGGAGGCTATCCGTTCCGCGCTCCCCGAGCGTTATCGCTGACATACTGATCAATGCTTGTTATTCGCAATTGACATCCACTGGCAATTCTTGCGATATACCATTATACTTTAAAGGCGACTTGCGAATGACCGCAAGTCGCCTTTAATTGTGTGTGTTCAGCAAAGTAAATTAGAGCAAAGTAAACAAAGTGAATTGTGGCACTTTAAAGTACCGGGAGAGTTTAACGGTACTCTTGCAGCATCTTCTGCAGCCGCTGACGGGCGAAAAAGATACGGCTCTTGACGGTGCCGAGGGGGAGATTCATTTCCTTGGCGATCTCGTGGTATTTGTACCCTGACACATGCATGGTGAAAGGTATGCGATAGTCGTCGGAAAATGAGTTGATTGCGGCTGAGATCTCGATTGCCGAGACTGTACCCTCCGGTGTGGCCAGACCCGACTCCTGAGATATATTAAGATGGTAGAGGTCATCCGTACGGTCAACCACGGTGGCCGTCCTAACTACCTTGCGGTAGTTATTGATAAAAATGTTGCGCATGATGGTGAACACCCATCCCTTAAAGTTGGTGTTGTCGACATACTTGTCTTCGTTGTCGAGCGCCTTAAGCGTAGTGTCCTGCAGGAGGTCGTAAGCATCATCCCTGTTCGATGTAAGGAGATAGGCGAAGTTGAGCATGTTACTCTGCAGGTCCAAAAGCTTCGTCTTGAAATTCTTCGAACTCATGATAGTTTGTGTGTTGTTAAGTTGAATTGATGTGATGTATATGTAACATCATTGTAACTCCTCTGCAAAATTACACACAAATCTTCAATCTCCAAAATTAAACAAAGAAAATTGTGTTAAATATGGTTAAGTAATTGCTGTGTTGAGTATAAATGACTGAAATATAATTCCATATTATGGAATCAAACTGCAGTAATTAAATATTGAGCAGTTTGTGTTGTTTTGTTGCTATTTGTTGCCGCATCATTCTGTAAGCGGATTTGGTGTTACAAACTGATGATGTAATTGTTGATGCTAATGTAACATTATTGTGCGTGCAGCCCTGTTTGCGGTTTGGTTTGCGTGTTGTTTACGATCCGGAATTCTGAAATTTGTTTGCGGATTTTTTTGGCAGGTCGACAGGTTTTATTAACTTTGCAGTAATTAAGTCTATGAACATCCTCGCCGAACATATCGAATATCTGTTGCAGCGTCACGACTGTGTGACATTGCCCGGCATCGGCTCTTTTCTTGTGCGCTATCGTCCCGCACATTTCGATGCCGCCGACCCCATGCTGCTGCTCCCCCCGTCGCGCGAGGTGGTGTTCAACGGTGAACTGCGTGATTCCGACGGCTTGCTGGAACGTTCGGTGGGACGTCGCAACGGTGTCTCTTTCGAGGCAGCCCGCAGACTCGTGGCAGAAGAGGCCGAGAGCCTTTTTCACCAGCTCCGCGAATTTTCATCCCTGACAATAGGACGGATAGGGGAGCTGTCCGTTACTCCTCACGGAACTATCAGTTTTGCTCCCGGGGTGATCTCGGACTGGGACAATTACTATTATGGTCTTCGTCCGGTCAGCCTTGCCGTATTAGCAGAGACAGCCGCGCAGCACACGGCGCCCACTGCAACTTCCCGGATGAATGTACTGTCGGCTCCGCAGACGTGGCAGGAAGAAGAACCCGTGGAAACCCGTTCACGTGTGGGCCGGGCACTTCTTGGAGTTGCCGCGTCGCTTGCGGTGATAGTCACTCTTGCTCTTTTCTTTATTAATCCGATAAAAGTGAGCAACGAACCGGTTAAGGCATCGCTTGCTCCTTCGGAATCGGTAGTTGAATCTTCAGAGACTGTCAGCCCGAATTCAGATGAGGTTTCGCCGGCAGATGAGTCAGACGCTGCAATGTCGGAAATGTCAGCATCTTCAGCAATATCAGCATCTTCCGTAGTGTCAGATATTGAAACACCGGTAGAGGTGACAACATTCTTCACCTCAGTTCGGGAATCATCAGAAGCCGCAGCCCGGAAATCAACAGAAGCCGCAATCCATATCAGCGACAACGATAAATACTGTGTGATTATAGCGTCGTTTCCCGAAGAGGAACAGGCTCGCCGCTATGTTGCCGAGAACTCAGGGCGCCACTTAGGCGTTTTAAATCGTGACGGCAAGTATCGCGTGTATGCAGCCACCGGCGCCACTTATGCCGAAGCTGAGGCCGCAAAGAGTCGCACAGGCTCCTCCGATGCGTGGATCTGCCGTCGCTGATTCACAATAATATCGTCAAGGAATTATCGTTATGGAAAATTTCCACGAACTTCTTATCAACCGTCGCAGTATCCGCAAATACACCGACCAGCCCATCGATCCCGAGCAGGTGAAGCAGATACTCGAGGCCGCTCTCATGGGTCCCACATCCAAAAATCTCAGACCATGGCAATTTGTGGTCGTCGAGGACAAGGAGACCATGCGCCAGCTCAGCGAACTCAAACCCAACTATGCTACATCTATAGCCACTGCTCCTCTTGCCGTGGTGGTCACCGCCGACACAACGCTCAGCGACGTGTGGGTTGAGGATGCGTCGATTGCTGCCATTCTGATGCAACTCCAGGCCGCCGATTTCGGCCTTGGTAGCTGTTGGGTGGAGGTGCGCGAACGTTTTCGTGGCGACGGCGAGCCAGCCGAGGATTATGTGCGCGAAGTGCTCGGCATTCCTGAAAATTTTGCCGTGCCCTGTGTTATTACATTCGGCCACAAGGCCGAAGAACGCAGACCCATCAACACCGAGAAACTCCTTTGGGAGAAGGTTCACGTGGGAAAATGGTGAAACAGGATCGGCCGAGAATTGCTATAATCGGTGCCGGAAACGTGGCGTGGCACATGTCGCGCGCGTTGTCGGCTGTGGCTGATGTAGTTCAGATTGCTGCTACTTCCCTTGATTCGGCACAACCTTTGGCCGATGAACTGAACCGGTTCAACGGCAGCGAAATCTGTAGTGCCGCCGACGGTCTCTCAGGTTTGTTTCCCGATTGCGATCTCTATCTGATTGCTGTGCGCGATGATGCTGTAGCCGCTGTGGCCGACAATACTCCCGATTTCTCCGGAGTGTGGGCGCACACCTCGGGCAGTGTGTCGCTTGATGCATTGGCCGGTAAAAGTCGCCGTGGAGTGTTTTATCCTCTCCAGACTTTCACTCGCGGTGTACCGGTGGATTTTCGCCATGTGCCGATGCTGATAGAAGGGAGCGACCAGGCCACCTCGCACTTTCTGACTTCGCTCGCCCGACAGATTGCCGGTGAAACGCGTACCGTCGATTCGGCCAAACGGGAAGCGATACATGTGGCTGCTGTCTTCGCATGCAATTTCGCCAATCTTATGTGGGCCGACGCCGACAGGCTTCTGCGCGATGCCGGGCTTGATCTGAGCCTTATGCACCCTCTCCTGCAAGCCACTCTCGACAAACTTGAAGCGGCTTCGCCGGTCGATGCGATGACTGGTCCTGCCCGTCGCGGCGATATCAAAGTTATCCAACGCCATCTCAAGTCGCTGCCCGCCGATCTGAAACCTGTCTACGAGATGCTGACAGATAATATCCGAAAACTCTATTCGTGCCATCATGAGTAAAATTCCCTACGATCTTAAGCAGATTAAAGCTGTGGTGTTTGATGTCGACGGAGTTCTGTCGACCTCTACCATTCCGTTGGGTGACAACGGTGTGCCCCGCCGCACTGTCAATACCAAGGATGGATTCGCCATGCAGTTGGCTGTAAAACGCGGACTGAAGCTTGCCATAATCACCGGAGCGGTTTCCCCCGGCATCGAGGAGCGCTACCGAAATCTGGGAATCACCGACATCCATTGCGGGGCAGGCATGAAACTGACAATTTTCATGCAATGGATGGAGAGAAACGGTTTCTCCCCATCGGAAGTCGCATATGTCGGCGATGATGTGCCCGACTATGAATGCATGAAGTTGGCCGGTCTGGCGGTAGCTCCCTCCGACTGTGCCGCCGATATAATGCGTATCGCGGATTATATCTCACCGGTTACAGGTGGTAATGGCGTGGCGCGTGATCTTCTTGAGGAGATTCTTCGTGCTCAGGAGTGCTGGGCGCTCTCGGACAAAGCATTTGGATGGTGACGATTTTTACCACGGATTGAAGAATATACACGGATTGAAGAATATACACGGATTGAAGAATATATTCGGATTGAAGAATTTACAAGGATTCAGAAACCCTTCAGTAATATAGAAGTGTACTATGGAACAGACTCATAAAATCTTTCCTCCTCTGAAAAATTGCAAGATATTGCTGGCGTCGCATTCGCCCCGCAGACGTGAACTGCTTTCGCACCTCGACGCCGAAATCGAGATATTACCTTTGAAAGAGGTCAATGAGGCCTATCCAGCCAGCATGCGCCCCCAGGAGGTGGCGCCCTATATTTCCCGGAAAAAGGCTCATCCCTATATGGCCGATATAAAGAGCGGCGAGATATTGCTAACGGCCGACACCGTGGTTGTCAACCGGGGAGAGGTGCTTGGTAAACCGTCAGATCTCGGCGATGCGGCCACCATGTTGCGGCATCTTTCGGGTCACACCCATGAGGTTATTACGGGAGTTACACTTGCGACCGATCGGCGCACTATCACTTTCAGCGAACGTACGGAGGTGGATTTCGCCGAACTGACTCCTGAGGAAATTGAATATTATGTGCAGAATTTCCGACCCACAGACAAAGCCGGCGCCTATGGTATTCAGGAGTGGATCGGATATATCGGTATTTCGGGAATCCGTGGCGACTATTACAATGTGATGGGTCTGCCTCTGCATGCACTTTACCGGCATCTGCTGACATTGGCAGCCGGATTCGCGCACAAGGGGAATAAGTGATCAGAACCGCCGGTTTAACTCGGCGACTGTAATTGTCGTGATAATAAGATTGTTATCGGGGGTATAATTAGGGTCGGGCAGCGCGAACAGATCGGCAAGAAGTTGCTCTGCCTCGGCTGCCGGCATCACCTGCCCGGCTTTCAGAGCAGCCGATTTGGCCAGAGAAAGCGCCAGTCGGCGACGCATCTGTGCGTGTGTGTCGCCGGTGCCATCCTCCGCATCATCGATGATCTTTAAAAGAGCCTCGCTCGGGTCGGCATTGCCGAGCACGGCAGGAATCGCCTTGATTTCGCATGTGAAACTGTTGGATTGCTCATCCTGACGGGTGATTTCAAGATCATAGCCGAGGGTGCGCACATCTTCTGAAATCTGTTCGAGGATGGCATGACGGGCGGGAGACAGTTCGAGCACATCGCCGAACATCACCTGCTGCGATTCGCCGAGAGAGTTGCCCGACAGTTTGATGAAACGTTCAAACAGCACCTTTACCTGAGCGCGATAGCGGTCGATGATGATAAGAGTATCGTTGCCCGGTGTGACAAGATAGCGGTTGGCCAGTTGCTGCAATCCGCCCGAGTGGGGCATGGCGTCAATTTCGGTAAACGAATTCATGGCGCTTGCGTTAATCGATGCCGGGAGATCGGTCTCGTCGGTAAGAAATGATTCAGGCGAAGGAGCCGCAGATGGTTTGGATGATACGGTTTGGAAATCGTTATACAGCCTGTCCCAGTCGTTGAGATGACCGGCGCGGATATTGGTGCCGGCAAACGCTGAATTCATGGCCGATGCGCCCAATGTGCTCTGGCCGTCATTTTTGCTTTTTGCCGGGCCGTGCGGGGATGGAGTGCCGACGTCAAACGGATTGTAGTCGCTGTCGATTTCCAGCCCCGGATTCATCACCGCTTCGGGATTGAATACCGGAATTTCGGGCGCATCTTCGGTATCAAAATCAATGGTCGGGGCAGCATTGAACTTTCCTAACGCTTCGCGAACCGCCGCTGCGAGAATCTGCCATATAGGCTGTTCGTTTTCAAACTTTATCTCGCTTTTGGTGGGATGTATGTTCACGTCGATCGACTGCGGATCAACTTCGAAGTTGAGGAAATAGTTGGGCTGATGCTCAGGAGAGATGAGCGATTCATAGCATGAAACTACCGCCTTGTGGAAATAGGGGTGACGCATGTTGCGCCCGTTGACGAAGAAAAATTGCTGCGGATTGCGTTTGCGTGCATGTTCCGGCAGACTGACGAACCCCGAAATCTTCACAAGCGGTGTCTCGGTGGCTACAGGAATGATTGTCTTGTCGATCGCTTTGCCGAAAAGACCCTTTATGCGCTCGCGAAGTGTGCCCGGCAGCAGCTGATATAGTGTGACATCGTTGTGCCACAGCTCGAATTCAACCTGCGGATTAACGAGGGCAAGCCGCTCGAATTCACGTGTGATGTGCCCCAGCTCGATCACATCTTTTTTCAGAAATTTGCGACGGGCGGGGAAATTGAAGAAGAGATTTTTGACAGCCAGGTTAGTGCCGGGCTGACAGGCTTCGGGTGTCTGCGATATGAATTTTGACCCCTCGATCTGCAGGTGTGATCCTATCTGGCAGTCACGGCGCATGGTCAGAAGGTCGATCTGCGCCACGGCGGCGATTGAAGGGAGAGCTTCGCCACGGAATCCCATGGTGTGCAGTTCAAAGAGGTCGGCGGCCTGACGGATTTTCGATGTGGCGTGACGTTCGAACGCCAGTCGGGCGTCGGTGTCCGACATTCCGGAGCCATTGTCAACAACCTGTATGAGCGTCTTGCCGGCATCGCGCAGAATTATTTTGATCTGCGAGGCGCCGGCGTCTATCGAGTTTTCCACCAGCTCCTTGATTACCGACGCGGGACGTTGGATCACCTCGCCTGCGGCAATCTGGTTGGCAACTGAGTCGGGAAGAAGCTGGATAACGTCGCTCATTGGTTATAGTGGATATTTCGGGTTTGGTGCAAAGGTAGTTCAATTCCGCGTGAATGCGAAATTTTGCGGTGATTATTCATCGTCGAAGTCCGATTCGTCGAAGTCGAAATCCCATCCATCCTCCGATTGCCATGAAGCGGCGGACGGACCGGTGTAGACATCCTCGGTGAAACGAGCCAGGTCGCGTGCCTCGCGTTTTGTGGGGCGTCCAAGTCCTTTCCTGCGGTCGATGAAGCCCGATATGCGGATCACATCGAGCAGGTCATACTGTTCTTTCGGCGTGATGTTTTCCATATAATCGGGTACGAGTTTGGCACCGAGACGGTTCTCGGTGAGAGCCAGCACACGGAACGCATAGGTTATGGGCGGTTTGCGCACCAGGATTTCGTCGCCCACATGAATCATCCGTGAGGGTTTTGCAATTACCTCTCCGCCGGGAGTGCGCAACATCACACGCCCCTTTTTGCAGGAGTCGGTGGCGACGGTTCTTGTCTTGAAAATACGCATGGCCCAGAGCCATTTGTCGATTCGCACTTCAGATTTCATGGGTAGGGGAGAATGAAAGCTCTATTTCAGAACCGGTTTTTACTATTGAACCGGCTCTTATTTATTATTGAAATCGCACATGGCTTTCTGAAGCCCTGCGAGTACATATTCTTTGACGGCATCGACGGCAATGTCGACTCTCACCGGGAGCTGCTGACGCTGGTCGAGAGTGAAATGACCGAGCACATAGTCAATCTGGCATCCGCGGGGGAAATCGTTGCCTACTCCGAAACGCAGACGTGGATAGGCCTGTGTGCCGAGCATCTGGGCAATGTTTTTCAGTCCGTTATGGCCTGCGTCGCTGCCCGACGGCTTTATGCGGATGGCTCCGAAAGGGAGGGCGATATCATCGACGAGCACAAGGATGTGGTCGATGTCAATTTTCTCCTTGTCTTTCCAATATCGGACAGCGTTGCCCGACAGATTCATATAGGTCGAGGGCTTCAGTATCACGATCTGCTGATTCTTGACGCGCCCTTCGGCAATGTCGCCATAACGACCGGTGGAGAAGGAAAGCGAGAGCGAGTCGGCCAGTGCGTCGGCAATGCGGAAGCCGATGTTATGGCGGGTGCCAACATACTCCGGGCCTATGTTTCCCAGTCCGACGATAAGAAATTTCATTGAGTTAGTTCGTTTAAACTGAAAGATTAGAGAGTGTTTGAATTTAACACGAATTATTCAGTGAAAAAAACGAGAGAGTGCTTTCAGGCGGCTAAGCCGCAAGCACCCTCTCGATATGATTGTTCCGCTCGGGAAATTACTTCTTGGCAGCGGCAGCTTCGGCAGCAGCGGCACCACGGGCGGCGCGGGTGAGCTGTACGGAGCAGACTACGGCTTCCTTGGGAGTAACCATTTCGAGGCCTTCGAAGTGGAGGTCGCCAACCTGAAGCGACTTGCCGAGACCGAGGCTGTCGATGTTGATCACCAGACGCTCGGGGATATTGGTGTAGACGGCCTTGACTTTGATTTTCTTCATGGCCAGGGTGAGTTTACCACCGGCTTTCACACCTTCGGCGTGGCCTTCGAGTTTAACAGGCACCGACATAACGACGGGCTTGTTCTCCTTAACCTCGAGGAGGTCGATGTGGAGGATATTGTCTTTTACAGGGTGGAACTGCACCTCGCGGAGCACTGCGTGCTTCTTCTCTCCGTTGATGTCGAGTTCGATGGTGAAGATGTCGGGAGTGTAGATGAGCTTGCGGACAGCATCGTTGGAAACGGTAATGTCGGTGGTGATTATGCCACGGCCATTTTCGATTTCGATGAGTTTCTGGCCATCTTTGAGAGTGCCTTTGTAGGGAAGTTCAACAATTTCACCACCGTTGATAACGGCGGGGATGAGACCTTCTGCGCGGAGTGCGGCGGCAGCTTTCTTGCCGAGATCAACGCGGGGGGTAGCTTTCAGTTCGTAAGTTTTCATGAACTTAAAAATGAATGTGTTACTAAAAATTAAATGAATTAATTTCCCATCACACGGGAGGCGCTTTCAGCTTCCCAGGGGAGGTTCAGCAGACTTGGAAGTTTCTCTCCCGGACACACACACAGGGTATTCGATCCGCTAAAACCGCCGCAAAGTTACTGCTTTTTTGTCGTTTCACCAAATTTCAGAAGAGGAAATTCATGCCGAGAGTTGCTCCCCAGCTTGAATTGGTGGGAATGCCGGGCTTTGCGAGCTTGAAGAATGTGTGGTCCTGACCCAAGAAGAAGTTGAAGCCTTTGGTGTGCAGGTTCGCAAGCCAGCCGAAACCCCAGCCGTTGGTGCCGGCGACACCGCTGACGGTTGCCGAGAACAGCTTGCAAGGTGCTACGTTGGCCGAAAGGCGGAAATCCGTAATGGTGTATTTGCCGGCTATTCTTGTGGTGTTGAGAAGACCGAAGTTGAGCTTGCGGTAGAGGGGGAAAATGTATTGCACGCCTGCATTGATTGTGGCGTGTAGAGCCTGAGTGCGATTGCCGACGTTGCCATCGGAACGAAGTTCGTAGATTTGCGCCAGATCGTCCTTGACTTTTTCCCACTGGTTGTCGAAACTGTTGGGCGAGTCCTTGTCTACGTTGAAATTCAGTACGCTCGACTGGAATTCCTCTCCATCAGTGGTGGCGTAGAGATCTTCGCTCCAGTTGATGAAGCCGAGGTCGACTACAGCGAGTGAAAATTTGAAATCGGGCAGAGCTTTTGGCGCATAAACGGCACCAAGGTCAATGGCCATGCCGAAACCGTTGAGTGGTTTGAAGTCGCCGTCGAGGTCATCGACGTAGGGCTTTCCGGTGGATTTGCTTATTTTGGTTCCGAAGTGCATGCCTTTGAGCGATGCGTGGAGATCGGCTTTTGCGCGGATGTTCCAGGAATCGTCGTGGAGCTGGAGATATGCCTCGCTGAGGTTAGCGTCGACCGAAGCGATACCCACAAGGAATTTGAGATTGCCGCCCACTCGGATCTCGGGGGTGATGTCGCGGCTGTGGCCGAGCGAAATCTCGCCATAGCCTATTCCGTTTGCGCCGAATCCTGATAGATCGTAGGACTGATTTGCCACGCCTTCCTTCAGGAAAGAGAAAATTGCTTTGGGCACTCTGACGTTGAGGTCTGTACGGGCCGAAATATTGATTGTATTATAGCCACCGAAGGCTTTGAAGCCGCCGCCGAGAATGTTTATGCGGTTGTTTTCAGAAATGCGGTTCATATCCTTGAGGTTGCCCATCACTTCCGAAGCCTTGATGTCGGGGTGCATGAACGTAGTGGTCTTGCCGTTCACATTGTAGAATATCGACTTCAGCCCGATGTTGCTGTTCATCTCGATGTTGAGATTGCCGAGTGCGGGCATGGCCACGAAGTTGTCTGAGTTAGACATGGCGGGATTCATGAGGAAGCGGTAGGTGTACTCGTCGTTGAAGTAGCCTGTCTGCATGTCCTGAGCCATGGTTGCCACGGATATGGCGGCAGCCACAATTGTCAGTGCTGTTTTCTTTATGATGTGTAACATGGAATTTCTCTTGTGATTGGTTTGCTTAATGCCCATTACAGTTCTGTGTCGTAGTAGCCGCTGACTGTGGCTTTCAGATTGTTGAGAGTCAAAGACTGGTCGGGCGAAATTGGCTTGGTCATGTTGTCGGAAGTGTATCCCTTGGCCACGATGTGTATGCCGTCGAGATGAGTCACCTCTCCGGTGATTCTGATCACAAGTTCCTGATTTTTGCAGTTGGCACCGAGGTCGGCTCCGACGATTTCCACGTTATTGATCTTGTTTCCGTTCACATCGATCGGATAGGCCTCTACGTGGAGAGCAAACGGCGCTGTGGAAGTGGCAATTGCCTTGACAATGAGTGTCTGGACAGTGATTTTGTCCACATCGTCGTCATTCCATCCGTCCTCGGTGGTTGTGTAGACGAACTGGGAGTTGGCATTGAGCTGGAGTGGAGCAACGAAATCGTAAGTTCCGTTGACGATGCCGAGTTCCTCTCCCAGTACCAGATCCTCCACTCTTTGTTCGTAAACCTGTGGGTCAATAAGATCGATGCTTAAAGTCTTGGGCAGCCCGTTGCCCAACAGCACTTCGGAGAGATCTGCGAATCTGACAAATGTAGGATTTGAGAAACCTTCCGCAATCTGATCGGGCTTGCGGGGGGCGAGAACATATGCGCTTGAGGCGGCATTGCTGACGTTGATCAGGTCGCTCGAGTAGGTCTGCTCGGGCGATCCCTGCTCGGGTGCGAAATGCTTGGTGATGCTGAGTGACGCAGTTGCGCCAAGACCGTAGGTGTAAAGCGGATTCTCCACATTGAGATAAATCTGCGGATTGGAAAGCGAGATCTGTGTCCCTTCCTGATTGAGAAGATCAGGCAGATCGCTGAGGTCTACATCCGAAATATTTACACCCTTGATGTCGTATTTGATGCGCCCGGTGAATTTTTTGACCGAGATGGGCGACATGTGGTAGGAAGTGGTGAGCGACAGCGAGTTGGGCAGATTGCCGGTCGAGTTGTCGATGCTGATATCACCGCTGATGATTCTGACATTGCCGGAGAGAATCGCCGTGTGGTTCATGGGGTCGAAAGAAGCGCCCGACTGTGCATAATTGATTCCTGTGCAATTGAGAACAATGGTAAGCTTGCCGTTAACAAGTTTCTTGCTGGAGATTGTGAAAACACCGGTCGAGGGATTGTAGTTGGCATTCTCGGTGATAAGCCCTTTAGGAAGCTGTATCTTGCCGTTTTTAAGGTTACGGACAGATTGAGACGAAAACGCGATATCGAAAGTAAGGGTGAAATCACCTTTGATTTCTTCGATACTCTGAATTTCTGACGGAACGTCGTTGCTTTGAAGATTGAAGCTGATGTTGTCGGAAGATACAGGCAGGAAAACCTCATTGTCCGTGGGTTGCTGTGTGCCGGAGTTCCAGGGAAGTTCGATATTGTTCGTGACAGAGCCGGAGGTGTTGAACGAGAGATTGATCGAGTTGATTTTCACCGGCGAGGATGTGAATCTTCCTGTTTCGGACACTGCGTAAGCGCCATTTACAATTTTGATGTTGTCGGATTCCGAGAGCACTGTCGACATTTCGATCGGGTCCAGAGTTACAGGAATTGTCAGTTCTTTGACCTGAAGCCTTACCGTGCTGTCAATGTCGGTTAAATCATAGTCATCGTCGACACATGAAGTCACAAAGATCGCGACAGCTGTGGCGACTGCATAACATAAAACAGAATGTTTCATAAAATAGAAATGTTAAAATTTTTCACGCACAGATTTCCAGATAAGTAATAATATCAATATGTGATCTTATGTAACTGTCGTAAAATGAGCGGGTTTATGCTACAATGCTTATCAACTTCTCAATTTAATGCTGATGCGTGAAATTAGGGTTATTTAATCAGTTTGCGCAAAAAAATACTACTTTTATTTAATATATCAAAAAATTATTTAAAACTTGAATTCGTGTTTGCTGTTTTTTTGAGCTGTATGGCGCGTTTTGTTTTCGGGAATGAATAAAAATGTTTAACTTTGTGCATCCTTAACCAATAAACTGATTATTTCAACCAAAATTCTATAACACAAGTATCCTAATCATGAAAAAACTAATTCTGATTTCGACAGCTGTGATGGCAGCACTGACAGTGCAGGCCAAAACTTATGAGCTGCAATCGCCTGACGGCCGAAATCTGGTGACCGTTAATGCCGACAATAATGTCAGCTACTCCCTCACCCGCGACGGAAATCCGATTCTCGACGACAGCCCCGTGAGTCTCACTGTCGACGGCAAGCAATGGGGCACCAACGCCAAATGCCGCAAGGCAAAGAAATCCTCGGCTGACAAAACCCTCAATCTGGTGGTTCCCCGCCGACACAGCACCCTCAAAGACAAGTACAATGCGCTGACACTTTCCTACGGACCCTACAGCATCGAGTTCCGTGCCTACGACGATGGCGTGGCTTACCGTTTCATATCTGATTCTCCCAAGGCCGACCACGTAACCGACGAGGTAGTAGGATATAACCTTGCCGGCGACCCCAATCTGCATGTGCAGGTCACAGACCGCATGGACACGTCGTTTGAAGGTCTGTTCGATGTCCGCCCTGTCAGCTCGATGCCCGCCGACTCGGTTGCTTTCCTCCCCCTCGTAGCTGATCAGGGAAAATATAAAGTGGTTCTCTGCGAGGCCGGTGTTTACGATTATCCCGGCATCTTCCTCAAAGGAGAGAACGGCAAGCTGCGCAGCGCGTTCGCCAACTATCCCGCCGACCGTCACTATGCCTTCAACCATCTGCAATATATAATTGATACCCGCAAGGATTTCATGATCGAAAAGGCCGGTCGGCGCAAATTCCCTTGGCGCATCACTGCCGTTTTCGACAATGACCGCGACCTCATGGGCAACGACCTTGTCTACATACTCGGCAACGATACCGATGCTGAAGGCGACTATTCGTGGGTTAAGCCCGGCAAAGTGCTCTGGGAGTGGTGGAACGCGTGGAACCTCTACGGCCAGGATGTGCCTTTCAGATCAGGCGTGAACACCGACTATTACAAATGGATGGTCGATTACGCCAAGAAACTTGGTGTAGAGTATATGCTCATTGACGAAGGCTGGTCATCCAAAGAAGACCTGCTCGACACCACCCCCGGCTGCGACATCGCCGAAATCTGCCGCTACGCCAACGAAAAGGGTGTCGGCATCATCCTGTGGGTCAGCTACGCCAATATGCTCCGTAACACCACCGGCTACCTCGACCAGATTGAAAAGTGGGGTGCCAAGGGCGTGAAAATGGACTTTATGGATCGCAACGATGCCGAAATGGTTGATTTCTACGAACTTGTGGCAGATGAATGCGCCCGCCGCCATCTCCTGCTCAACTATCACGGCGCATATCCCCCCGACGGCATGCGCCGCCGCTATCCCAACATCATGACCCGCGAAGGTGTCCGTGGCAACGAATACAACAAGTGGTCGAACGATATCATGCCCAAGCATAATCTGAATCTGGCCTACATACGTCAGTTCGCCGGACCTATGGACTACACTCCCGGCGGCATGCTCAACACCCAGCCCGAACGCTTCCGCATGGTCAATGAGGAGCCGATGGTAAAAGGCACACGCTCGCATCAGGTGGCCATGTATGTGCTCTACGATTCTCCACTGCAGATGATGTGCGATTCACCCAACAATTACGAACAGAATCCCGTCAGCCGCGATTTCATCGCCGTTATCCCCACCACATGGGATGAGACCGTGCCTCTCGAAGGCAAGCTCGGTGAATATGTGGCCGTTGCGCGCCGTCATGGCGACAAATGGTATATCGGCGCCATGAACGGCACCGATGCTCCAGTAGATCTCAACCTCGATCTCAGCTTCATCGGTCCCGAATACAAAAACATAACATATCATGCCGACGGCCCCAACTCCGATATTCAGGCAAAGGATGCAGTAGTGCGTAACGTCAAATTCGATTCCCGCAAGCTTCCTGTAAAAATGGTTCGCAATGGCGGGTATGCCGCAATTATCACCAAATAGTAGCGATACAGGCTATATAACAGCGATACATTAAAAATATTTAGCGATACAGTCAAAGCTCTGAGCGGAGACGCGTGGAAAAGTTCTGCGCGTCTCCGCTAACTTTTTGGTGTGGAGCTATCTCGATAACGCCGATCGCAAAGGATTGCATGATACCTATGCCGAGTTAATAAACATACGCCGTGCCAACCCCGACCTGTTCACTCAATCGGCATCAACGGCGGTGTCGCTGTCGGCGTGGAATGGCCGCACCAATGGCTCATCTGGGTCGTCGCTTGAAGGATTCTTTGCAGAGCAAAGCGACCAAAGGTCGATAACGGCCTCGGTCACAATCTCCAGATTGCTCTCATCGGCCTCACCTCCAAGCTCCTACCATCTGAACCATTCTGACAACACCCTCCCATCCGGATAGAAAAGGCGCTGTGTCAAGCATTTTGACACAGCGCCGTCAGTTTTATATTCTCTCAAATCTTTAGTGTCAGAGGCGGTTGGTGAGTCAGAGGCGGTTGGTCTCGTAATAGCGGAGGATGCGGTAACGGAGCAGATACTCGTAGTGGGCGGTGATTCGCGACACTTCAACTTTAAACAGGTTGTTTTTGGCTGTTTCGAAGTCGTTGGAATCGGTGCGCCCCATGCTGTATTTCTCGCGCACGGCATCAAATGATTTCTGCGTTTTCTCGAGTGTCACGGCCGAGGTTAGATGCTTGTCGCGTGCACCGGTGGCCTGTGTGTAGGCCAGCTGGATGGCTTTATAGAGGTCGCTTTCGCGGCGGTCGAGTTCGAGAGCGGCAGATTCCTGCTGCAGGCGTGCGCGGCGCACATTGTTGCGTGAGCTGAATGCGTCGAAGATAGGCACCTGTAGCGAGAACCCGAGATATGTCGAGAAGTTGTTGCGCATCTGTGTGGAGAACGCATCGTTGTCCGACCCTGACAGGGTGTAGTAGCTCGACCCGACCGAGGCGCTGAACGAAAGTTTGGGCATATAACCCGATTTTGCGAGTGAGACGTTGGCTTTGGCCACCTCGATGCTCTGCCGGGCCGACAGCACGCCGCTGTTATGCTCGAGGGCGCGACTGTAGATCACGTCAGGTCCGGGAATCTCCGGATCATCCTCGTTGAGGAGTGCCACATCGAATCCGTCGGCCGACGGCAACTGCAGCAGATTGGCCAGATTGACCAGCGCCACACGCACATCGTTCTCAGCGCTGATCACCTGCAGGCGGTCCTGTGCCTGTTGCGACTCAATGTCGTAGAGATCTGCTTCGGCCACTTTGCCCAGTTCGATCAGGGCCTTCTGGCGCTCCACTTCATAGGTGGAGTAATCGAGCTGCGACTTGGCAGTATTGACCAGCTCTTTATTGTAAAGTACCTGGAGATATTCCGATATGATGTTGAGCGTAAGATCATCCTTGGCTGCATCGCAGTCGAGCAGGTATTTGCTCAGCTGCGCACGGGCCACTTTCAGCTGACGCACGTTTTGCAGCCCCTGGAATAAGGGCAGATTAAGTCCCACGCCCCACTGGAATGAAGATGTGTTGCGGTCGGCATAAGTGTTGTATGCAGTCAGACCACGGCCGAAATTGAAACCTTCGGATGCATTGCCGCTCAAAGTAGGCAGGAAAGCATCCTTTGCTGCGGTGACCGAGAGTTCGCCGTCGCGCACCTGCAGCCGGCTCGATTTCAGCGTGAGGTTGTTGGCAACAGCATAATCCACGCACTGCGCGAGAGTCCACGGCTCGCCGGCACCGGCAACAAAAGCCCCAGCCGCCATGATTATGGCTGTAAAAATCAATCTTTTCATTTTATTCTGTTTCGGGAAGTGCGTGAATCAATTACATGGGGGGATTGTTCTGTTTACCCGCATCGGCTTTCATGCCGCGAAGTTTGGTTTTGACGGTGATGTCGCCTGCTTCTTTCAGCTCCACCTTCATACCGTCGGAAAGACCGGTCACCACTTTCACGCGCCGGAAATCCTGATCCTCTCCCTCTGCCGATTTCAGAACATAGACAAAAGTGGAATCAGCCTGGTATTCAATCACATTCTCAGGCACGGAGAGCACATTCTCGACACGCTCGAGAGTCACGGTAGCGTTGGCGCTGTAGCCTGCACGGAGATTGCGCACATCCTCGCCCGACAGAGCGGCCTTCACCTCGAATGTGTTGGTGCCGTTCTCGTCGGTTGCGATCGGCGCGATCTTTTCTATCACGGCGGGATAGGAGGAACCCTGGATAGCGCCGACTGAAATGGTCACCGGCATCCCCTCGGAGAGTTTGTCAACCTCCGTTTCGTCGATTTTTCCCTTAAAGATAAGGTCGGTCATGTCGGCGATCTTGGCTATGGTAGTGCCGTCGTTGAATGTGTTGGACTGAATCACCGAGGAACCTACTTTGACGGGAACCTCGAGCACCAGACCGGTCACAGTTGACCGGATAAGAGTGTTGGAGCCTTGGGTGTCAAATGCCGACACACCTTCGCGAACGATGCGCAACTGGTCTTTGGCCTGGTCAACCTCCTCCTTTGCGCGGTTATAGGCAGCAAGATCGGTCTCGTATTTCTCGCGGCTCTCATATTTTTTCTCGTAAAGCGCCTTGGTACGTTCGAAAGTGAGGCGGCTCTGTTCGAGCGAAATCTGTGCGACACGGATGCGGTTTTCGGCCGATGACAGCTGGGTAGCGTCGGGAATCACCTTGATTTTGGCGATAATCTGACCATTGGTGACCTGGTCGCCCGGTTCAACGAGAATCTCGCTGATGATACCGGAAATCTGCGGTTTGATTTCAATTTCGTCGCGGGGTTCGATTTTCCCTGTGAGCACCGTGGTGCGTTCGATGGTCTCGTTGGATGGATTCACCAGTTGGTAGGTGTCCTTTTTGGGCCTTGAATTCGCGATGAGATAAACAAACGTGCCTAAGAAGAGCACACCCACGATTATCCACATCAGAATTTTTGCAAACTTTTTCATGAATCTGTAATCTATATGCAGCTGTTGGAGCGGTTTATATTTATTGTGTTAGAACTTGTTTATTATTAAACAGGCTATTATTTGTCGTTGAGAGCTTCGATGGGCTTGATGCGCATGGCTTTGAGCGCAGGAATGATGCCCGCGAGAGTGCCGAGCAATATGAAGGTGCCGAATATCACACCTGCCTGTCCGAGTGTCATCTCGAAATGAGGTACGGATGTGGGTGTCGACGTGATCAGGGTGGCGATGGCGAGCACCACTGTGGCAAGCGATATTCCCGCCATGCCGGCGATGGCTGTGAGCGTGATTCCTTCGGAGAGGATTTGCGCGGTGATGTCGAGCGGGCGTGCGCCGATTGCGCGCCGGATGCCGATCTCCTGAGTGCGCTCCTTCACTATCACCCACATTATGTTACCGATGCCTATCACTCCTGCAATCAGCGTAGAGAATCCGATGAAGCCTGCAAGAAAACTGATTGCGGTGAACATTGAGTCGACTTTCTCGAATTGCTCGGCAATGTTCATGTACCAGAGTGCATTCTCATCGAGCGGAGAGATATAGTGGTTGCTGTAGAATACGTGGCGTATGCGGTTCTCGAGTTCGGTGAGATTGGCGTTGCGACGTCCGACCATCATTATCATCTCCACCTTGTCACCTCGGTTGAAAGCCCGCTGGAATGTTGTAAGCGGAATGATGGCAATGTCGTCGATCCGCGATCCCATCGAGATTTCCGATTTTTGCGACGCTACACCAACAACCTTGTATATGATGCCGTTGATTTCAACATCTTTTCCTACCGGATCGGGGTCGCCGGGGAAGATTTCGTTGGTCACTTTCGAACCTATCACGGCGACTTTGCGCATGCCTGATACATCGGCGTCGTTGATAAACCTGCCATGATCGATGTTGGGTGTCATCACCTTGGTATAGTTACCTTCCAGACCCTGTACGCCACCGGTATAGGAGTATTTGCCATTCTTGAGACTGATACCGTAAGCGGACACCATGGGAGTGACCACCGACAGCTCAGGCACTTGCACCCGCAGCGAATTCACATCCTTGAGATTGAACTCAACCTGGCGTCCCTTGGAGTATCCTTTGTAGGGGATTGAGGTGGTGGATGGGGCGACGATGGCGGCGTTGGTGGCAAACCCTTCAAAGTTGCGGCGAAGCAGATCCTCGGCGCCACGGGCGCCCCCTAAAAGAGATGCGAGCATAAACACGCCCCAGAAGATGCCGAAGGCCGTGAGGAAGGTGCGCGTCTTGTTGCGGGCAAGGGTGGCACCGATTTCCTTCCAGTTCTCTATGTCGAAAAAGGGGATTTTCATTGCTGTAAGTGTTATTCGTCGCGGAGCGCCTCCACAGGTTTGATTTTCAGTGCTTTCAGAGCCGGGAAGAGTCCGGCGAGAGCACCTGCGATAATAAGTACCACGGTCACCTCCACGGCAATGGCGATGTCAACGCGCGATCTGCCAAACATGTCGCTCAGCAGACTTGAGAGAATGCCCGTGAGCACCATCCCGAGAACGATGCCGATATATCCGAAGATGGTGGTGATGGCAACGGATTCGGCCAGAATCTGGGTGAGGATTTTGCGGGGTTTGGCTCCGATGGCACGGCGGATGCCGATTTCGTGAGTTCGCTCTTTAACCGATACAAACATTATGTTGCTTATGCCGATGATGCCGCTGAGCAGAGTGAGCAGTCCCAGCACCCAGACACTTACGCTTAGGATGCCCATGCCCTTGTTGACGGTGAGCAGCTGCGCAATCGAATTCCATATAAACACGCCCGACTGGTCGGACGGGTCGAAATCATGTATCCCGGCAAGAGTGGCTCTGAATCCCTTTTCAAGACTCTCGGCCTGTTCCGACGATGTGACATCGGCCACCTGCACGGTCATGGAGTTGATGTTGCTCTTGTCTTCGGTAAACATCTGGGCCGTGGAGTAGGGGATATACACGTCGCGGCGCCATCGGTCGGCGTATACTCCCACCACCACATAAGCAAGACCGCCGATATTGACATGCTTGCCTATGGCGTCTTCTCCATCCGGCGGAAAGAGCTCTTTAGCATATTTCTGCGGGATGACAACGCTTTTGTTTTTGTCGGTCATATCCTTCTCATTGATGAACCGGCCTTCCCACATATCGATTTTGCTCGATTTTTCCTTTATCGGCGAGACACCAGAATAGGAGATTGACACCGATTTCGTGCCGTAGGACATAGTTGTCGACGGTCCGGCTATTTCAGAAGTGACATCGGTAACCTCTGATGAGAAACGCGATCTGAGGGTCGCCATATCCTGATTTTTCAGGTTGACGGTGCGTCCGTCGCGGTATCCTTTGTAGGGCTTGGTGGTGACGCCGCTGTAGATGTTCATCTTCTGGTTTTCGGGTGTCATCATATCGTCGCTGAAATCCTTTACAACTCCGTTGGCGATGGCCACAAGCGTAATGAGCATGAAGATACCCCACGCCACCGACAATCCGGTCAGCGAGGTGCGCAACTTGTTGTTGCGGATAGTCTGGAGTATTTCGCTGGTAAGGTCAAACACGGGGTGATGGATTTGTCGAGGGCACGATCAGGCCGTCGGAGATTCGTATGATGCGGTTGCACTGCTCACCAACGCCGGGGTCGTGGGTAACGATCACTATAGTGCGTCCCTCGTCGGCATTGAGCTGACGAAAGAGAGCCATCACATCTTTCGATGTTTTGCTGTCGAGGGCGCCGGTGGGTTCGTCGGCCAGAATAATGGCAGGATTGGTGATCATGGCACGTGCGATTGCCACGCGCTGCTTCTGACCGCCCGAGAGTTCTCCGGGAAGATGGTGCGAGCGATCGGCAAGGCCCATCTTTTCGAGCTGCTCCATGGCCAGAAGATTGCGTTTGCGGCGCGAAATACCCTGATAGAACAAAGGGAGTGCCACATTCTCCACAGCGTTTTTATAGCTGATGAGATTGAACGACTGAAACACGAAACCGATCATGCGGTTGCGGTATTCGGCCGCTTTGTTCTCCGAAAGATTGCGGATGAGGGTGTTGTTGAGATAGTATTCGCCCGAATCGTAATTGTCGAGAATCCCTAATATATTAAGGAGTGTGGATTTTCCGGATCCCGAAGCGCCCATGATAGAGACCAGTTCACCTTTCTCTACCTCGAGATTTATACCTTTAAGCACATGCAGGGGCACAGCCCCCGGGTAAGTCTTGTTTATTTCTTTTAATGTGATCATTTTTCCATTGCCTTACGATAGGCATTCATTGCATTAGACGCGCAGGAGGCATGATTCGTTGCAACACCCGGAATTTTTTTTGAGAATCTCTTGCGAATTTAAACGTTTTGAAGTAATTTTGCGTTATAAAATACACGCAGGAGGGCGCGAGAGCCTTCCATACCGAAAAATATTGCCACACCAAAGTTGATTGGGAAACTCATCAATTTTTTATGAAATGCCGAGACCATCTTGCTTTCTGATGGCGGGCCCCATTCACCGGCGACGGTGAAGCAGCCATATCCCTTCCGAGGGCGCTGCCAGGCGGATTACAAAGGAAAGCAAGAACTCAAATCCTGTCTTTCGGAGTTTCATCGCATCCTTTGATGTGGCATCTTACAGCGGAGCGCAGCCTGTTTCATGGCCGCGCTCCGATTTTTTTGTTGCTTTTGTTGCATTTTTTGCTGAAAAAGTTTGCTGTTTTGAAAATTGGTTGTACCTTTGCGCTGTGGTAATGTAGTTATGTACACCACCGCACCAAATTAATCAACTGATAATGGAAATCAAACTCGACCACCTCACACTGCAATACAAAGGAGCACGCACACAGGCGCTCTCCGATGTCAGTGCGCTCATCGGCCCCGGCACCTGGCTTCTCCTTGGAGAGAACGGTGCCGGCAAGACTACATTGCTTCACACCATCGCCGGCCTGCTTCAGCCTACAGAGGGTACATGCACCATCGACGGCATCCCCGCATCGCACCGCTGCCCCTCGATAGAGAGCATGTTGACCTTTTTAGGCGACAATATGGCATTTCCCGCCCGTACTGTAAATGAAATGATCGGATGCCACGCCCAGTTTTATCCTTTTTTCTCCCGCGCAAGTCTTTATGCCAATCTTTCGGCGTTCGGACTCGAGGGCTCCGAAAAACTGAAAAGCCTTTCGCTGGGCAACCGACATAAAGCTCAGGTGGCATATATGCTTGCTCTCAACACTCCTCTGGTGCTACTCGACGAACCGGCCAACGGACTCGACATAGAGGCGCGTTCCAGTCTCAGGCGCATGCTAATCGACGCATCCTCGCCCGAACGCACAATTATCGTATCAACGCACACCATCTCCGATTTCGAAAAAGTATACGACGGGGTCATCATCCTCAACCATGGCCGTCTGCAGCTAATTGCCACCCTCGACGATATTCTTTCCAGAGTGGCGTTTACAGTTTCGGGGCGCCGTCCCGAAACCGCAATCTTCTCGGCTCTTTCCGGTGGCCAGTGGCATTCGATCATATCGGCAGACGATGCCGACACTGAATCCGATGTGGATTTCGAACTGCTCTATACAGCACTGCATTGCCCCCAGGGCGAAGCAATTCTTAACCTTCTCACTGAAACAAAATGAACGAATCAGCTATAATCTCCGATAACTTTTCATGGCGCCGGGTGGGCATGCTGTTCCGCTACTGGTTTCCCCGTTTTGATTACCGCATCTGGATTTTTCCGGTGGTGGTACTCGCCTGCGGCCTGCTCAGTCTCTGTTTCTCGTTGCAGGAAAACTCGCCCGAGGGTGTCACCATTCTCTCCATGGCGTATTATGCCATAATCCTCGGCCCGCTGGTGTTCGCCGGCCGCCGCGCACCTGAAATCCGTGCAACCCTCCCGGTGAAGACCTCGGAACTCTACGTTTTCCTGCTCATTGTCAGCCTTGTGATAATACCATTGGTGGTGTCGTCGCTCTCCGAACTGTTTGCTTATTGCTGCGGCGTTAACCTCACTTCGGAAAAATTCTATAAAATAGCATTTGCTGAAAGCGAGCAACTCGGCCTGGAATTTAATTTCGTAGTCTTGGCCATCTATTCCATACTCACCTATGTCGTGGCAACAGTCATATGCCTCTGGGGAGTAGTGTCTGCCAAAAACAACCCCGTCGGGAAACCGCTACTGGCACTGGTCATCGGCTATTTCATCACAGGGCTGTCGTGGGGCATATTCGGTGCCGCTGTCGCCATTTCTAATTTTGAAGAGGTCTCCGATGCCGATCCTGAAATGATGGGTACGGTTGTCGGTTCGATAATAAACATAGGAATGTATGTGATGTTGCCAGTGCTTGTAATAGCGCTGATTGTCTTCCTGCGACTAATTTACCGGGCATTGTCCCGCAAACCTATCTGATAGAATATGGACTTTACTGAAGGGAAGCCCATCTACAGGCAAATCACCGACTACTGCTACGACCGCATCGCCTCGGGCGATTGGCCTGCCGACGGGCGTATACCGTCGACCAAGGATCTATGCATCGAGATGGGTGTCAACAACCGCACCGTCCTTAAGGCTTTCGATGATATGGCCGATGCAGGGGTAATATACCAGAAACGCGGCATGGGATACTTCGTCGCCCCCGATGCCTCCAATCTTATCATGGAGGAACGTCGCGCGGAATTTCTGCGCAAAACTCTCCCTGAATTCAAGGAGCAGATGCAATTCCTCGGTTTCACCCCCGCCGAAGTGGCGGAACTACTCACCAAATAACCCCCGGCAAATCATGACAACAGAAATCTGCACCACCGTAGTTATGGGTCTTCTGGCCGGGCTGCTGCTCGGCGCCATCCCCTGCGCCATCGCGTTTATCCGTTCTCTTTCAAAGTTATAATTTTAAGTAACTGTTCAAAATTATTTTATACTAACCGGTCAATTTATTTCAATGTTTCTTCGGAAAAATTTTTGAATCTTTTTCTCTCTTCATCAGTCGTGTAGCTCGCTACACTCCTTCTTCATCGAGTAAAATCTTCTAAAAATTTTCCTCGAATAAACATTAAAATAATTTCGACCAGTTACTTATTGCTTTGTTCACCGGTATTCACTTGTAAATCTTAAATAGCTGACTTAAAAGTAGAATTAAAAGCTGGCTGAGCTGACTGAAAAAAGAAATTTGCGATAAAAACATGCTGATTGTTTGCAGATTCCGAAAAAGTGAGTAACTTTGCAGTCGCATTTCCCCGCCACGGGTTGACGGGGAGACGCAATACAAACTCTTTTATTCATTTTATTTAATGGCAACAAAAATCAGACTGCAACGTCATGGTCGCAAGAACTATGCGTTCTATCCTATTGTAATCGCCGATAGCAGGGCACCACGTGATGGTAGGTTTATTGAGCGGATTGGTTCCTACAATCCCAACACTAATCCTGCTACTGTAACACTCAACTTTGAGCGAGCTTTGTATTGGGTCAACAACGGTGCTGAACCCACCGACACTGTCCGCAACATTCTCTCCAACGAGGGCGTGCTGCTGATGAAGCACCTCCAGGGTGGCGTCCGCAAGGGCGCTTTCGACGAAGCTGAGGCTCAGCGTCGTTTTGAAACCTGGCGTGCCAACAAGGCCAAAGCAACCGAGGCAATCGTGAACACAGCCGCTCAGAAGAAGCAGGAGGCTGAAAAGGCTCGTCTCGCACAGGAGACTGCCCAGAACGCCGCAAAGGCTGAGGAAGTGGCTAAGAAGAAAGCCGAAATCGCTGCTGCCAAAGCTGCTGAAGAAGCTGCCAAGGCTGCCGAAGAGGCTGCCAAGAATGCCGAAGCCGCTCCCGCTGCTGAAGCAGCAGCCGAAGATGCTCCCGCTGCCGAGGCACCCGCTGCCGAATAATATTCTCCGGCACAGAACTTGCTAAACATCCTGTCCCGGCCGGAATGAACTTTTCCGGTCGGGATTTTTTCTGTATTAAATAGGTCTAAAAAAGCTCTGAATCAATGACCGAAGCTCCGGCGCCACGATTTTCCATTCTTATCCCTACTTGGAATAACCTCGGCTTTCTTAAACTATGCATAGAGAGTATTGAAAAGAACTCTAAATTTCCTCATGAGATTCTTATCCATGTCAATGACGGAAGCGACGGAACTTTAGAATGGGTGCGCGACAAGGGGTATAAGCACATCTGGTCGAAAGAGAATATCGGCGTCTGCTGGGCCATGAACAGCCTGCGGCCATTGATGTCGACGCATTATCTGGTCTATGTCAACGACGACATGTATCTCCTCCCGGGCTGGGACACCGCGCTCTATGAGGAGATTCAGAAAGTGCCGGGGAAACTCTGGTACTTCGGCTGCACTCTTATAGAGTCGCAGCCTCGCATACGTCATTATATCGACTGTGATTTCGGACGTACTCCCGAAACATTCCGCGAAAAGGAGTTGCTTGAAACTTATAAGAACTTCAGGCCTGAGGACTGGTCGGGAGTGTGGAATCCACCCACGGTGGTACATCGCGACATCTGGGATCTTGTGGGAGGCTACAGTGTGGAGTTCTCACCGGGTATGGCTTCGGATCCTGATTTCAATGCAAAACTCTGGATGGCGGGGGTGAGAATTTTCAAGGGTGTTGGACGCAGTCTGGTGTATCATTTCAAGAGTGTGTCGGTCAACCGCATTGTCAAAAATGACGGTCCCGGACAGTTCCTGCGCAAGTGGGGGCTGACGGTCAGGGCGTTCGGACAGCAGATTCTTCACTACGACCAGCCATGGAGAGAAAAGCCTGCATTCAACCGCGCCACACTGCGCAAGGAGCGCATACGCTGCTCGCTGAAAAATTTCATTCGTTTTTTCAAGAATCCTAAAGCTCCCCGTGTCTGGGACAATCTCGAGTAACCGTCATGAATAAAACCGCAAAAAGGGTCATTGCCTTCCATCTGCCACAGTTTCATCCCTTTGCCGAAAATGACGCATGGTGGGGCAAAGGGTTCACCGAGTGGCGCAACGTGGCCAAGGCAAAGCCGCTTTTCCGCGGGCATTATCAGCCTCACATTCCCGCCGATCTCGGATTCTACGATTTGCGCCTGCCCGAAGTGCGTGCCCAGCAGGCCGAGATGGCGAAAGAATATGGCATTTACGGTTTCTGTTATTATCATTATTGGTTCAACGGTCACCGGCTGATGGAGCGCCCCGTGGATGAGATTCTTAAATCGGGGGAGCCTGATTTCCCATTCATGCTTTGCTGGGCCAATGAGAACTGGACCCGCGCCTGGGATGGTGGAGAAAAGGAAATACTCATCAAGCAAAATTACTCCGAGGATGACGACCGTGTCCACATGCGCTATCTCCTCGAGCATGTTTTCAGCGATCCCCGGTATATAACCGTTGACGGCAAACCGGTTTTTGCCGTGTATCGGTCGACGCTGCTTCCCGATATGCGGCGCACTATCGAAATCTGGCGCGAGGAAGCGGCCAAAGCAAGCAAGAAACTGTATCTTTGCCGCGTGGAGAGTTTCCGCGAAACCGGTACAGAGCTGCTTGATGCCGGTTTTGATGCCGCCATTGAATTCCCGCCGATGACCAAGGTGTGCGACCGCATGTGGCATAAGCGCTCATTGCCAAAACGGTTGGCATATATATTCCGGATCGCCTGTGGCGACAAAAGGCGCATGCGCCTGTTTGACTATGGCGAGCTTGTTGAAAAGACACTGGCCGAGCCGCAACCCGATTATAAGATATATCCATGCGTCACCCCGTCGTGGGATAACACATCACGGCGCCGCAGCCGCATGTTTATACTTCGCAATTCCACACCTGCGAAGTTCGGACATTGGCTCAGGGAGGTGATGCGCCGGTTCAAGCCTTATTCTCCTCAGGAAAATTTTGTTTTCATCAATGCATGGAACGAGTGGGCCGAAGGCAATCATCTCGAACCAGATCTGAAATGGGGGAGACAATATCTTGAGGAAGTAAAGAAAGCAGTCGACGAAGAAGGTTGATCTTTGGCCTGATTTTCACGACGTTGAAATTGTAATGTGATCATGATGAACCGAATGGGTGCAAAAAAGCGAATTTTATTCATGGTTAATTCCCTTGCGGGCGGTGGAGCTGAAAAAGCTTTGATCGAACTGCTCAGGAATTTCGACTACGAGAGATATGACGTGGAATTGTGCGTGGTGTTCAATATAGGAGTCTACCTCAATGATGTGCCCCGGCAGGTCAAAATGTTTCATCTGTATAATTCGGAGGGACACGGAGCGCATCACCATGCCCTTCGTCTTTATAGAAAACATGGTCTTGAGTTTCTTTTCCGTTGGCGTGTAAGAAGTCGTGTGAAAGGCAATTACGATGCCATTGTTTCGTTTCTTGAAGGTGATTCCCTGCTGTTACATTCCATGGTCACAGACCGTGCGAAACGCAATATCACCTGGCTGCACTGCAATCTTGCCAGTTTTCACTGGACCCGCAAGCTTTTCCCTGATGATGAACTTGAAAAGAGGGCGTACAGCGAGATGGATGTGGTTGTGGGGTGCTCTCAGTGCGCGCTCGACAGTTTCTACGGGCTCTATCATCTTCCTCTTCCCGGCTGCGTGATTCCGAATATAATTGATGCAGGGAAAATCAGGGAGCTGGCTGAACCGGAACCACAGGCTGAACCGGAACCAGCGACAGAATTGGAATCACCGGCAGAATCAGGAACATTTGTAAAAAGCGACAGATTGTTTACGATTTCCTCCGTGGGGAGTCTGTCGGATGTCAAATGCTATGACCGGCTTATCCGCGCGGCAGCCAGGTTGCGCGAAGGGGGATACGATCTTTGCTTCCGCGTGGCCGGTGATGGCAAACTGCGGAATGAACTTGAAGCGCTCCGCGACAGTTTCAATCTTGGTGATTCGTTTCAATTCCTGGGGTTTGTGAAGCCGCCGTATCATGTGATTAAGAATTCCGATCTGTTTGTCAGCACCTCCCGCTCGGAAGCCGCTCCGCTGGTTTTCTGTGAGGCTATGGCTGTGGGGGTGCCTGTTGTGGCGACCCGCAACGAGGGATCTGCAGAGATTCTCGGCGACAGCGACTTCGGTCTCCTTGTGGAACAGGATGATGAATCTATCTATCAGGGAATAAAGCGGATGATTGACGATGCCGCACTTCGGGAACGATATATAGCGGATGGCGAACGACGCCTGAAAATGTTTTCCAAAGAGACCACGCTCGCAAAACTCACATCATTGTTCGAGTCTTAGAGATTGTTTAATTATTTTTCGAAATTCCATTTCAGTTAATTATGGCGCCGGTCCATTCAGAACCTCTCATTTCGGTCGTTATCTGTAGCATCCATCCTGACAAGGCACATGCAGTCTGCGACAACATTGCGCTGACGGCAGGAGTCGAATGTGAGTTTATTGTCGTTGACAATCGCGCGACCGGCTGGTCAATCGCCCGGGCGTATAATCACGGGGCTTCAAAGGCAACGTCGCCGGTGCTGTTTTTCGCACACGAAGATATTGAATTCGAGCGTGAGGGATGGGCGGCGTCGCTGTTGGAGAAACTCGGTGAGCCTGATACCGGCGTGATAGGTTTTCTCGGTTCGCAGATTCATGTCAATGCCTATTCAACATGGAATCAAAGCTGGACGCATCTCCTCGGTCATGTTTATTACTATGAGGATGGCTATCGCAAAATTATCCACAACGGCATGAAAGCGGGTCAGCTGTTCCGTCAGGCGGTTGCTGTAGATGGATTCGGTATGCTGGTGCGCAGGGAATTGTGGGCATCGCATCACTTTGATGAAGAGGCAATCACCGGATTTCACGGCTATGACGTGGATTTTTGTCTCAGTCTATTGCCCGAATATAGGAATTATGTTTATTTCGGTGCTGAAATCTGCCATTATTCCAACGGTGTGATGGAGCAGGAGTGGTACAAGGCCACTATGGCGCTTACCGAGGGAAAGTGGAGCACACTGCCTGTGTTTGCAACAGATGATTCAGAACCGTTCGATGCAGGGAAAATAGGGGAGAAATGTGATTACGCTTTTACTGTCAAGGCCATATGTAGAAAAGATTATGCGAAATCCATGGCATGGCATCTTGTCAGACAGTATGTTGCCAAAGCCCGTAACATCAAGGCTTACCGGCGCCATCTCCCATCGGTTGTGTTGCAATATCTGAGCAGACGGGTCTTTTCATGAACCATCTGATCTGGCAGAGACGGGTGAGGTTTTTCAATCCGATTTTCGCAATGTAGTGTGAGGACAGATAAGAGAGAAGAGTGGAGCGCAACTCCCCGGCGCGAACAATCTCTGACGCTGTGGCGTAAGAGCTGCCGCTGTGCAGGATAGATTCGTAGCGTTTAAAAAAGTGAATGATGTTGTTCAGGTTATGCCTGAGCACAGCCTTCCGTTCGTCGGTCGACAGCGCTCTGTAGGTGTCTGCAAATTTCAGCCGACTCAGATTTGCCTCGATGAACTGTCGCATCTTCGGAGCGTTGGAGGTGAAAGCGTCGGATGTTATAGTTCCGTTGCCCGCATGACAGTAATGATACAGGGGACGGTCGACATATGCCACCCTGTGGCAATCGCTAACCCATTTGAACATCAGCGTGTGGTCTTCGAATATCACCCCTTCGGGAAATGCGTGGCTGCCGAAAAATCTCCTGGGGTAGATTCTGTTCCATGCGGCGGAGGTTGCTTTGTCGAGCAGAATGTCGGTTACGGCATCCGGGGTTGTTTTAAATATAGTCTGGCCGGAATTCGGGAAATCGCTCAGAGTGCGCCCGTCATCCCATTCCTCCACAAAATTGCAATAGACCATATCGGCGTCATGCGCCTCCTGTGCGGCAAATAGGGCAGAGAAGAAATCGGGCGAAAGATAGTCGTCGGAATCGAGAAATGCAATCCATTCCCCCCTCGATTCCCTGATGCCACGGTTGCGCGCTTCCGACAGACCGGCAGGGGAGTGACTCACCCAACTCACAGATTTGTTTTCCGCAGCAATCTGCCGGCACAACTCGGGCGAGGCATCGGTGCTTCCGTTTTCGACAAGAATTATTTCTATGGGACGGTCAAAATCCTGCCCGATCACCGACCTTACCGATTTCATCAATGTGGCGGCTGAGTTGTGTACGGGGATAATGACTGACAGGAATGGATTTACCGACATTTGCAAGTTCTTTCAATTATGTTACAAAGGTAGTAAAAAAAGTTGTGATGGAGAGTTGCGGATTAAGAAAAAAGTGTTAACTTTGTGGCGGTTTTTGCGCTTTAACCCTCTGAAATCCCCCTCCCTTGTTGTTTTTGAGGAGAATCAGCGGGCTTTCAGCGTGAATATGTTATTGTTTGGTTGCCACGTTGTTGGTGGCAATTGATTGAGAAACAAATAAATAAACATGATTAACATTACTTTTCCCGATAAGTCGGTAAAACAGTTTGAGGCCGGTGTGACCCCTCTTGAAATCGCACACTCTCTTTCTCCGCAGCTTGCACGCGAAGTGCTTGCCGCCACAGTCAACGAGCAGGACTGGGATCTTACTCGTCCCGTAAACGAGGATGCAACCCTCCAGCTCTTCAAGTGGGATTCTCCCGAAGGGAAGCATGCTTTCTGGCACTCTTCGGCCCACCTCCTTGCCGAAGCACTTCAGGAACTTTATCCCGGTGTGAAATTCGGTATCGGTCCCGCTATCGAAAACGGTTTCTACTACGATATCGACCCTAACGGGCACAATATCACTGCCGCCGATTTCCCCAAGATCGAAGCCAAGATGCTTGAACTCGCCCGCCGCGACGAGCAGATTGTGCGCAGTGACATCTCCAAGGCCGATGCACTTAAGCTGTTCGGCGACCGCGACGAGAACTATAAATGCGAGCTGATCTCGGAACTCGAGGATGGCCACATCACCACATATACTCAGGGTAGTTTCACCGATCTTTGTCGCGGTCCGCATATCCCCTCCACCGGCGTTATCAAAGCATGCAAGGTGCTTTCGCTGGCAGGCGCCTACTGGCGCGGCGATGAGAAACGCAACCAGCTGGTGCGCGTCTACGGCATCACTTTCCCCAAGAAAAAGATGCTCGACGAGTATCTTGTGCTTCTCGAGGAAGCCAAAAAGCGTGACCACCGCAAACTCGGCAAGGAGATGGAGCTTTTCGCATTCTCGCAGAATGTGGGTGCCGGTCTGCCTTTGTGGCTCCCCAAAGGTGCCGCGCTTCGCGACCGCCTCGAGCAGTTCCTCCGCAAAATCCAGAAGAAATATGGTTACCTTCAGGTAATCACACCGCATATCGGCAACAAGCAGCTCTATGTGACTTCAGGTCACTATGCCAAATATGGCAAAGACTCTTTCCAGCCGATACATACCCCTCAGGAGGGCGAGGAGTATATGCTCAAACCCATGAATTGTCCTCACCACTGTGAGATTTTCAAGGCCGCTCCCCGTTCCTATCGCGATCTGCCCATGCGTCTGGCCGAATTCGGCACGGTTTATCGCTATGAGCAGACCGGTGAGCTTCACGGTCTGACACGTGTGCGTGGTTTTACTCAGGACGATGCACATCTTTTCTGCGCTCCCGAGCAGATCAAGGAGGAATTCCTGAAGGTGATGGATATTATCCTTTACATTTTCGGTGCGCTCAACTTTGACAACTACGAGGCTCAGATTTCGCTCCGCGATCCCAAAAACAAAGAAAAATATATCGGTTCCGACGAAAACTGGCATCTTGCCGAGCAGGCCATCATCGAAGCTTGCGAGGAAAAAGGTATCAAAGCACGCAAGGAACTCGGCGAAGCCGCTTTCTATGGCCCCAAACTCGACTTTATGGTCAAGGATGCCATCGGCCGCCGCTGGCAGCTCGGTACCATTCAGGTGGATTACAACCTGCCCGAGCGTTTCCAGCTGGAATATACCGGCGCCGACAACCAGAAGCACCGTCCTGTGATGATTCACCGCGCGCCCTTCGGCTCGCTCGAACGTTTCGTGGCCGTGCTGCTCGAGCACACCGCCGGAAAATTCCCCCTCTGGCTCTCCCCCGAACAGGCGATCATTCTGCCTATTTCTGAAAAATTCAACGACTATGCCCATCAGGTGGCCGACCGCCTCAATGAGCTCGACGTGCGCGTGACCGTCGATGACCGCAATGAAAAAATCGGCCGCAAAATCCGCGACAACGAACTCAAGCGCATTCCCTACATGCTTATCGTAGGTGAGAAAGAGGCTGCTGAAAATCAGGTGTCGGTGCGTAAGCAGGGCGAAGGCGACAAAGGCGTGATGAGCGTCGACGATTTCGCAGCTGAAATCAACCGCCTTGTCAAAGAACTTAAATAATCACCCCCATCACACTGAATGGATAAGAAACCCATGAACTCCGGAGGCTCCCGTCCCTCCTTCCACGGCAACTCCGGCCACAATACAGGAGCACCCCGCCCGGCCGGCAGTGGCCAGCATTCATCGGCACCAGGACAGGGAGGCCACAGCGGTCCCCGTCCCGCCGGATCCGGCCCTCGTCCCGGCGGCTTCTCGGGTCCCCGACCCGGTGGCTTTTCAGGACCTCGTCCCGGAGGATTCTCCGGACCCCGCCCCGGAGGCCTGCGTCCCGGCGGTCCCCGTCCTCCCCGCAAGGAAGAACCCTACAATATCAACGAATATATCCGCGCCAAGGAAGTCCGCGTAGTCGGCGATAACCTTGAAGAAGGTGAAGGCGGCGTAATGCCCATCCAGCAGGCTCTCAAACTCGCCGACGAGAAGGAGCTCGACCTTGTGGAAATCTCTCCCACCGCCCAGCCTCCCGTGTGCCGCATACTCGACTATTCTAAGTTCCTGTATCAGCAGAAAAAACGCGCAAAGGAGCAGAAGGCAAAGTCGACCAAAGTGGTTGTAAAGGAGATCAGATTCGGTCCTCAGACCGATGACCACGATTACAACTTCAAACTCAAGCACGCGCAGAGCTTCCTCCAGGAAGGGTCGAAAGTCAAGGCCTACGTATTCTTCAAAGGCCGTTCAATCCTCTTCAAGGAGCAGGGCGAAGTGCTTCTCCTCCGCTTCGCCAACGATCTGGAGGAACTCGGCAAGGTTGAACAGATGCCCGTGCTCGAAGGCAAGCGCATGACAATCATGATTTCGCCTAAGAAAAAGGCTTGACCGGCAACTCACAGAAAAACCGACGGCAAAGACAATAAACCGCCTTTGCCTACGTTAAATATCAAGCGGCAACGCTTAATCAAATCAATAATCAATTAAAAAAATGCCAAAGATTAAGACTAATTCCGGTGCCAAAAAAAGATTCGCTCTTACCGGAACAGGAAAGATCAAGAGAAAACATGCTTTCAAAAGTCACATTCTGACCAAGAAGACTAAGAAGCAGAAAAGAAACCTCACCCACTTCGGCATCGTTAACCCCGCTAACGAAGGCAGTGTAAAGGCTCTCCTTGGCCTCAAGTAAAGCCCTTGCAAACTCCCCCGAACGGAGAGTCGACCATCTCCCTCCAATTCCGTCTGACGCTGTAACTCTTGACACAGACTAACAGAACGGCGAAGGCAAACGGACCGGCCTGTGAAACCCCAAGTGGTCCGACCAATATTAACCGAATGTTGAGCTTTCAAGTGCTCTGTGGAGTTAATGAATCAACTTGCTCCCGGCCGCTGACATTCAAAACTTGTCAAAAAAATGCCAAGATCAGTAAACCACGTAGCATCACGCGCACGTCGTAAGAAAATCCTCAAACTCACCCGCGGTTACTTCGGTTGCCGCCGCAATGTGTGGACCGTTGCCAAGAACACCTGGGAAAAGGGTCTCACCTACGCATACCGCGACCGCAAGAACAAAAAGCGCAATTTCCGCGCTCTCTGGATCCAGCGTATCAACGCTGCAGCCCGTCTTGAGGATCTTTCTTACTCCAAGCTTATGGGCCTCATCCACAAGGCCGGCATCGAGATCAACCGCAAAGTTCTCGCCGACCTCGCCCTCAACAATCCCGCCGCTTTCAAGGCCGTTGTTGACAAAGTGAAAAACGCTTAAGTATAAATAAGCAATGCCTCTGCAGCCGCCGGTTCCCTCGGGAGCCTGGCGGCTGCTCTATTTTGTGGCATGTAGATGTGACAGGGAAAAGTTCGTAGCCATCCGAAATAGGCTATTTCAGATGGTTACAGATGTATGGCGGCGAAAATCAGGATTTGGATGCCGGGTGGTTCATGGGATTGGCGGGGTCGGTGGCGGCTGCTTTTTCGGCAGCGGCCAGGCCTTTATGTCCCTCTGAGATGATATAGGATTTCACTTTCTGGAACAGACGCGTGGCGAATACAAATTCGTTGAGTGCTGTGTTGGTGGTTGTGAATATGCGGTGCATGTCGCCCACCCATTCGCGGTAGCCCTTGTTGATGAATACAATGTTTTCACCGATGCCAAGCACCGAGTTCATATCGTGGGTGTTGATGATGGTGGTGATTCCGTATTCGTGGGTGATGTCGTGGAGAAGTTCGTCGATAAGAATCGACGTGCGGGGGTCAAGACCCGAATTAGGTTCGTCGCAGAAAAGATATTTGGGATTCAGGGCAATTGCGCGGGCGATTGCCACGCGTTTCTGCATGCCGCCCGAGATTTCCGAGGGATACTTGTTTTCGGCTCCCTGCAGGTTGACGCGTTCAAGACAGAAGCGTGCGCGGTCGAGTATCTCGCCACTGGTCATGCTGGTGAACATTGTCAGGGGAAACATCACATTCCCGAGCACTGTTTCCGAGTCAAAGAGCGCCGAGCCTTGGAATAGCATGCCTATTTCGGTGCGGAGCTGTTTCACCTGGCGTGTGTTCATCTTCATGAAGTCTCGCCCGTCGTAAAGGATCTCCCCCTCTTCGGGTGTCACCAGCCCTACGATCGATTTCATGAGCACTGTCTTGCCCGAGCCCGACTGACCGATAATCAGGTTGGTCTTGCCTGTATAGAATTTGGCGGAAACATCGTGTAGGATGGTTTTGCCGTCGAATGATTTTGTGATGTTCTTTACTTCTATCATTGGAGCAGCACTTTTGTGAGGATTACGTCGAAAAGCAGTATGAGAATCGACGAGGAAACAACGGCGTTGGTCGATGCCTTGCCCACCTGCAATGCGCCCCCCTTGACATAATAGCCGAAATAGGAGGCGACCGAAGCGATAATGTAGGCGAAGACCACGCATTTGATCAGACCGTACCACACATACCATTCGTTGAAAAGCGCCTGGATGCCATAGGTGTAGCGCGACACCGAAATCATGTCAGTGAAGAGGGCGACGAAATATCCGCCGAGGATCGAGAAGAATATGCAGAGTATGTCGAGCACAGGCATAAAGCACACAAACGCCGTGATCTTGGGCATTACAAGATAGTTGACAGAGTTTACGCCCATGATATCTAGAGCATCTATCTGCTCTGTGACGCGCATGGTGCCTATTTCCGATGCTATATTGGAGCCTGCCTTACCCGCAAGGATGAGACAGAGGATTGAATTGGAGAATTCGAGCAGCACAATGTCGCGGGTAGCCAGTCCCACGGAGTAGGCGGGCATCAGCGGGTTGGATGTGTTCAGCTTCATCTGGATGGTGCAGACGGCACCGATGAAAAGCGAGATGATGATAACCAGAGGTATGGAGTCTACGCCGAGCTTTGACACTTCCTGAAAGGTGCGCTTGCCAAAGACATTCCATTTGTCGGGAACTGCGAATCCCTTTGCTATGAAGCGGCAGTAGCGCCCGAACTGTGCGAGCGATTTTTCGATGATGTCGAACATTGGAATGCAGATTTTGAACTACAAAGTTAAGAAAATTTCCACAAAAATAGGTCTCCGGAGTGAATATCCCACAAAAATTTCGTAATTTCGCCATCAAAATATACCCTTTATACTAACACCCGATGCTCATCATAGGTATTGCCGGAGGCACCGGCTCAGGCAAAACTACTGTTGTCAATAAAATTATGGCCAGTTTCCCGAAAGGGGAGGTGGTAGTGATTCCGCAGGATTCCTATTACAAGGACTCGTCGCATGTGCCTCCCGAGGAGCGCAGCAAAATCAATTTCGACGAACCGGCAGCCATCGAATGGTCGTTGCTTGCCGAGCATCTGCGTCTGCTCAAGGCTGGCCAGACCATTGAGATGCCCACCTACAGCTATCTCACCTGTACCCGCCAGAAAGAGACCGTGACGGTAAGGCCAACCGACGTGGTGATAGTAGAGGGTATTCTTGTGCTTGCCGATCCTGTGATGCGACAAATGATGGATGTCAAGTGCTTTGTCGACGCCGATGCCGACGACCGCCTGATCCGTGTCATCGCACGCGACTGCATTGAGCGCGGCCGCACGCCACAGATGGTAATCGACCGTTACGAGGAAGTGCTCAAACCTATGCACAACCGCTATATCGAGCCATGCAAGCATTATGCCGACCTGATTATACCTCAGGGTGGCACCAATTCCGTGGCCATAGGGCTGCTGACCGACTACATCGAAGGGCGTCTGCGAAAGGCCCGTGAATGTAAGTGTAACAAGTAATCTAAATGGAGCAAGACAAAATGGTGCTTCGCACCGAAAACTTAGTCAAGAAATATGGCAGCCGCACTGTGGCCAACCACGTGTCGATCGACGTGACGCAGGGCGAAATCGTAGGTCTTCTCGGTCCAAACGGAGCCGGCAAAACCACAACTTTCTATATGACTACCGGTCTGGTCACTCCCAACGAGGGTCGCATTTTTCTCAACGACAAGGATATTACGAAATATCCGGTTTACAAACGCGCCCAGAACGGCATCGGCTATCTTGCGCAGGAGGCGTCGGTCTTCCGCAAGATGTCGGTTGAAAACAATATCAGGTCAATCCTCGAGATGACCGGCATGACTAAAGAGGAGCAACGCGAAAAACTTGAGACCCTTATCAGCGAGTTCAATCTTCACAAAGTGCGCAAAAATCTCGGAGACCAGCTTTCGGGAGGAGAACGCCGACGCACCGAGATAGCCCGCTGTCTGGCCATCAACCCTAAGTTCATCATGCTCGACGAGCCTTTTGCCGGCGTAGACCCCATCGCTGTCGAGGATATCCAGGAGGTGGTATACCACCTGAAAGAGAAGAATATAGGCATTCTCATCACTGATCACAACGCCCAGGAGACGCTTCGCATCACCGACCGCGCATATCTTCTGTTTGAAGGAAAGATACTGTTTCAGGGCACGTCGGAGGAACTTGCCGAGAATCCCGTGGTTCGGGAGAAATATCTCGGACGCAGCTTCATTTTCTACCGCAAAAAATTCGATTCCCGCGCCAACGAAGCAAGCAAGGCTGCCGAAGCATCCACAGCGACCGCTACCGCAGACTCCTGATTACATTCGCAGACTCCTGATTATATCTGCGATACCTTATTATTTTTGCAGAGTCCTGGTAATATTACTGTAAGGCTATAGCGAGAACCTGATCCACGGTTGTGACGTAGTGGAATGCAATGCCGCTGATGTATCGCTGTTCGATCTCAGCAATATCCTTGCGGTTCTCTTCGCAAATTATGATATCGGTAATGCCGGCACGGCGTGCTGCGAGGATTTTCTCTTTGATTCCACCCACGGGCATCACTTTGCCGCGGAGTGTAATCTCGCCTGTCATGGCCAGACGCGGACGCACCATTCTACCTGTAAATGTCGATGCTATCGAAACGGCCATGGTGATACCTGCCGATGGTCCATCTTTGGGCACGGCACCTTCGGGTACGTGGATGTGAAGATTGTTTTCTGTGAATTTTGAGTGTTCGATGCCAATTTCAGCCGCATGAGCCTTAACATACTGTAAGGCTATCGTGGCGGATTCCTTCATCACATCTCCAAGATTGCCGGTCAGCGTGAGTTTTTCTCCCTTGCCTTCTGAAAGCGATGACTCGATAAAAAGTATTTCGCCTCCGTGCTGTGTCCAGGCCAATCCGGTGACAACACCGGGCACCGAGAGAGTCTCATAGCGCTGAGGTGTGAATCTGACCACACCCAGCAGCTCCTCGACCTGTTCTTTGGTCGTTACCGCAAGTGTGGGATTCTCGCCTGTCATTTTTTTAACAAGGAGTTTGCGGGCGATGGATGCCATCTGTTTTTCAAGCTGGCGTACGCCGCTTTCGCTGGTGTATCCTTCTATTATATGTGTGATAGCCTCGGGGGAGAATGACAGGGAATGCTCGGGCAGACCTGCTGCTTGCTCAACCCGGTTGGTAAGGTGACGTTGTGCAATTTCGATTTTCTCCTCAAGAAGGTATCCCGGCACCTCGACCACCTCCATGCGGTCGAGCAAAGGACGCGGCACTGTGTCGAGTGAGTTTGCGGTGGCGATGAACAGCACCTTTGAGAGATCGAAATCCAGATCTATGAAGTTGTCATGAAAATGGCAGTTTTGCTCCGGGTCAAGCACTTCGAGCAGAGCCGCGCCCGGGTCACCTTTTATATCTTTCGAAAGCTTGTCAATTTCATCGAGGAGAATGACTGGATTGGAAGTGCCGGCTTTGCGGATTGCATCGATAAAGCGGCCGGGCATAGCTCCTATATAAGTGCGCCGGTGGCCTCGGATTTCCGCTTCGTCGGAGACGCCGCCAAGCGAGATGCGCTGATAATTGCGACCGAGAGCTTTGGCTACCGACTCGCCGAGTGAAGTCTTGCCCACGCCGGGAGCACCGACCAGACAAAGGATGGGAGCTTTGTTGTCGGGGCGGGACATTGTAACCGCTACCTGTTCGATGACGCGCTGCTTCACTTTCTCCATGCCGTAGTGCCCCGAATCAAGTATTTCCTTGGCCTCAGGGAAAGATGTCGAGAGGGGAGAGGCCGTGTTCCAGGGGAGATCAAGGATAGTGGTCAGATAATTGTAGATTACCGAATAGTCGGGAACCGACGGGTTGATTCTACGCATCTGTGACAACCCCTTTTCAAAGGCTGCGCTGACATAGTCGGGAAGCTCAATTTCGGCTGCCCGGGCATTTAGCTGTTCCACATCGTCGACATCGCCATAGAGTTCACGCTGCATCACATCAATCTGCCGGCGCATGAAAGCCTCCCGCTGATCCTGACTAAGCTCGGCGTTGGTAGTCTCCATGATTTTGCGAATTACGTTGAGTTTGGCAAGCTCGATCTGCAGGTTGTGAAATAGCCTGTTGGCGCGTGTCTCAATCGACGAAGCCCGCAAGAATTCCATTTTGTCGGAGAGTTCGAAAGGAAGCTGGGTGCAGAGCGTGTTCACCAGTAATGAGAATGAATCGATTGATGAGAACAGCTCATATTTAAGGTGGGGAACATTTGCTGTCTCGCAGAACTCCTTAAGAACGCTCATTATAAGATCCTTCAAGACCTTGTTGGAATCAGGATCCGATTCTTTTTTTTCAGATGAACGCGCTACTATGAGCGAGAAATAGGGCGTCGCAGCTAAGGGAGCTGCAGCGTCGCCTTTGACACGGAATTTGCCTGTGGAACGGATAAAGGCAGATTTCGATCCGTCGGGCAGGTCGAAAATGTCCAGAACCTGCACGAACACACCATGCTGAGCCACATCGGCGGCGCAATGCGGGTTTTCTTTGTCGGGATCAGTCTGACAGCAAAGCCCTATGGTTGTTTTGGTGTCACGCGCCATGGTGGCAACCGCCAGCGCCGATTCGCGCACCAGAGCCACCGGGATGGCGACTTCGGGGAAAAGCACGAGATTGCGGGTGGCCAATATTGGCAGGGAGTCGAGACGGGGCGCAGCGAATTTCCCTGATTCGCTGATGTCGATACGCCCCATGGAAATTATCTGAGGTTCTTTATCCATAATTCAAAGGCCTCGGGAGCCGGTTATGCAAAAGCGGGTGCAAAGTTACTAAATTTCCGCCTTATGTCAAAATCTCGCCTCCGATTGATGTTTTTTAACGAAATATGTTGTGTAACATACGATTGTATGTTGACAGTAGGGAATTTAATTTCTAAATTTAGGGCGACAAAAAAACAACACCTCACATAACACCTGATTACCATGAAGGTTTACCAAACTAACGAAATCAAAAACATCTCCTTGCTCGGAAGCAAGGGCTCGGGAAAAACCACACTCGCTGAAGCTATGCTCTACGAGTGTGGAGTGATAAAACGCCGCGGCACCGTAGAGGCCAAAAACACCGTATCGGACTATTTCCCCGTAGAAAAGGAGTATGGCTATTCGGTTTTCTCCACTATCTTCTACGCAGAATTCCTCAACAAGAAACTCAACGTGATTGACTGCCCCGGAGCCGATGACTTTGTTGGTAACGCAGTCACCGCTCTCAACGTCACCGACACTGGTGTTATCGTCATCGACGCCCAGTATGGCGTGGAAGTGGGCACCCAGAACATTTTCCGCACCACCCAGAGTCTGAAAAAACCTGTCATCTTCGCGATGAACCAGCTCGACGGCGAAAAAGCCGACTACGAGAATGTCATCGAGCAGATGAAAGAGATTTTCGGTCCCAGAGTTGTGCCCATTCAGTACCCTCTGCAGTGCGGACCCGGATTCAACGCCATGATCGACGTGCTTCTCATGAAGAAATATTCATGGGGACCCGAAGGTGGTGTGCCTACAATCGAGGAGATTCCCGCCGAAGAAGCCGAACGAGCACAGGAACTGCATCAGGCTCTCGTGGAAGCAGCCGCTGAAAACGACGAGACTCTGATGGAAAAATTCTTCGATCAGGGGCATCTCACCGAAGATGAAATGCGCGAGGGTATCCGCAAAGGCCTGATCGACCGGTCGATTTACCCCGTATTCTGTGTTTCCGCACTCAAGGATATGGGTGTGCGCCGCATGATGGAATTCCTGGGCAATGTGGTGCCTTTCGTTGAGGATATGCCCGCGCCGGTCGATACCGCAGGCGATGCTGTCGCCCCCGACAGCGCCGGTCCGCTCAGCATCTATATGTTCAAGACCACTGTGGAGCCGCACATTGGCGAGGTTCAGTATTTCAAAGTAATGTCCGGCACCCTCACCCCGGGCGTCGACCTCGACAACATTACCCGTGGCGGCAAAGAACGCTTGGCCCAGATTTTCTGTGTCTGCGGTCAGATCAAGACCCCTGTCGACAAACTCTGTGCAGGCGACATCGGCGCAACTGTCAAACTGAAAGATGTGCGCACCGGCAACACCCTTGACGAAAAGGGGTGTGACATCGCATTCAACTTCATCCGCTATCCCGAACCTAAATATATCCGCGCCGTCCGTCCCGTTACTGAAAGCGATGCCGAGAAGCTCTCCGGCATTCTTACCCGTATGCACGAGGAGGACCCCACATGGGTTATCGAGCAGTCGAAAGAACTGAAACAGGTTCTTCTCAAAGGACAGGGTGAATTCCACCTGCGTACCCTCAAATGGCGTGTGGAGAACAACGACAAACTTCCCATCATCTTCGAGGAACCAAAGATTCCTTACCGCGAGACTATCACAAAGGCTGCCCGCGCCGACTATCGCCACAAGAAGCAGTCGGGCGGTGCCGGACAGTTTGGCGAAGTCCATCTAATTATCGAACCGTACACCGAAGGCTCGCCTCTCCCCGATACTTATCGTTTTGGTAATCAGGAATACAAGATGAGTATCCGCGACACGCAGGAAATTCCGCTGTCGTGGGGAGGCAAGCTGGTGGTACACAACTGCATTGTCGGCGGTGCGATCGACGCACGCTTTATCCCGGCAATTGTGAAAGGCCTGATGGATCGCATGGAGCAGGGTCCTCTCACAGGTTCCTATGCCCGCGACGTGCGTGTCTGCATCTACGACGGCAAGATGCACCCGGTTGATTCCAACGAAATCTCGTTCCGTCTGGCTGCCCGCAATGCTTTCTCAGAAGCATTCCGCAATGCGGCGCCCAAGGTGCTCGAACCTGTCTACGATGTAGACGTGATGGTTCCATCCGATGTAATGGGCGATGTCATGAGCGATCTGCAGGGACGTCGTGCCATCATCATGGGCATGTCGTCGGAAAACGGGTTTGAGAAGATCTCGGCCAAAGTGCCTCTCAAAGAGATGGCCAGCTACTCCACCGCCCTCAGTTCCATCACCGGTGGCCGCTCGTCGTTCACTATGAAATTCTCGGGTTATGAGCTGACCCCCGGCGATGTCCAGGAGAAACTGCTCAAAGAGTACGCCGAGAAGCACACCGAGGAGTAATCACTCAGTACAAACTTTGCACTTCTTCTCCGCCGGGCCTTAACCCCGGCTCCTCCATCAATAAGTTCTATAAAGAGAAAAGCGTCGCCGCGAGGTGACGCTTTTCTCTTTATAATGGAATTCATGCTTTGCGAAGCTTTGACACTATGTTTGTGAGCTGATTGCTTAGACAATAGGTGGCTGCTCTTTTGTGATGTTATCCCGGTTTTCCAGAATGTCGGCAAGGAATGAAGCGGCATCGGCAACGCAGCCGGGACATGAGCGAAGTGGTTTTCCGGTGCCTATCCCTTTGAGTTCTCTGCAGATGGTGGCGCCGTTCTGTTGCTGAAAACGTGTGTGGATTTCCGCCATCGCTTTCATTGCGGCCTGACGGTCGTGGGTAGCATATCCGAGCGCTATGCCTGCGCCTACAAGAGCGCCACAGGTAGCTTGCATGCAGCCCATACCGCGTCCGAAAGCGTTTCCGCTGTTGTAAAGAGTGTCGGCATCGACTTGAAGCCGGTCGGCGAAGGCGCAGGCAACCGCCTGGGCACAATTAAAATTTCCGGACGCTTTATATGCTACGGCCCGGTCAATGATAGCTTGTTTATCCATTGTTGTCTGTGTTGTTATCTTCCGGCATGGATGCTATGCGTGCCTCCATATCTTTGATTTCGCGGGTGAGACGCGATGCTTCCTCGTAAGCTTCGTCGGCGATGGCTTTGGCAAGAGCGTCACGGAGAGATTTCAGTTTCTTTATCAGTGCGTTGCGGTTGTGAGTGTCTGGAGAGTCGTTTTTGTCGGCACCGTCAGCCCTGTCGGCATCAGCGGCATCCATGGCCGTCTCCATGGTGAATCCCGTTTCGTTGATAATTTTCCGGGTAGTGAAAATTGGCACATTGCAACGCATGGCAATGGCAATGGCGTCGGATGTGCGTGCATCGAGTTGCACCTCTTTCCCTGCACTGTCAATAAAGGTCAGTTCAGAAGAGAAGATACCATCTTCGAATTTATAGATGAATGCGTCGACAAGCTGAAAGTTATAAGCCTGCATCAGCGACACAAAAAGGTCGTGGGTCATTGGGCGGGGCGGAGTGATTCCTTCGAGCTTTATGGCTATTGACTGGGCTTCCATGCCTCCGACCACCACCGGCAGACGCATCGGACCTCCCACCTCCGCAAGAATGAGAGCATAGGCGCCCGACTGGATCTGACTGTAGCTGACGCCCATGACTCGGAGTTCCACACGGTTGCCGCGCCGGTTTCCGAAACCTTTTGGAAAGTTATCGTCGAACATAGTTTTGTAGTAACCGTTCTAAATTATTTCAGGTCGTAATCTATATAACAGATAGGTTGTATTCTATATAGCAGATAGGTCGTTTCCTATATAACAGATATTTGGTGTGATTTATTGGATGTCGGGTGTAATAATCCCTGACCCGTGACAGATTCGCGCGTCATTATCATAAATCACACCAAACTGACCGGGTGCTATACCCTGCACCGGTTTGGCCGTTTCGATGAGATAGGTGTCAGCATCATCTTTGGGATCCTGGATGCGGGTGATGGTTGCGTCGAAAAATTCGGGAGAGTGGCGGTTTTTGAATTTAATAAGCTGATGGTCGCATTCTTGTCCTTCCCACGGGTCGCGTGTGATGAACAGCGGTTCCTTGAGAAGGAGCGAACGTCCATACTGCTTTTCGGTGTCATAGCCGCGCGAAACATAAATGGCGTTGTCTCTGATGTTTTTCTTCACCACATACCACGGACCGCCGCTCAATCCCAGACCCTTTCGCTGACCGATGGTGTGGAACCAGTAGCCATTGTGCACACCGATCTTTCGCCCGGTTTCAATTTCGATAATCGGACCGCGACGTTCACCTAAATGGCGGCGCAGGAAGTCATTGTAATTAATCTTCCCGAGAAAACAGATGCCTTGTGAATCTTTGCGGAATGCGTTGGGCAGATGCTCGCGCACGGCGATTTCCCGTACCTGAGACTTCGGCATATCGCCGATAGGGAAGGTGAGGTGACGCAGCTGGTCATAAGTGATACGTGCGAGGAAATCGGTCTGATCCTTTACCGGATCAACTGCCGTGGCAAGATATTTAAGGCCATCCTCTCCGATGACAGTGGTGGCATAGTGGCCGGTGGCAGTGAGGTCGAACTCATGTCCCCAGCGCTGTTCAAAAAATCCGAACTTGATCATGCGGTTGCACATGATGTCGGGGTTGGGTGTCAGGCCGGCACGCACGGTGTTGAGAGCATATTCCATCACGTTGTCCCAGTATTCCTGATGCAGCGACACCACCTCGAAAGGAAGACTATAACGGTGAGCAATTGCCCGGCACATCTCAATATCCTCTTCGGCTGAGCAATCGCCCTCGCCTGTGTCAAGACCGATGCGTATATAGAAAAGAGTGATGTCATGACCCTGCTCCACAAGTTTGTGAACTGCGACGGCTGAGTCTACGCCACCCGAAATCAGAGCTGCGATTTTCATGCGGTTAGTTAAAGAGCTTATTTAAATCAATACAAAATTAACAAAACGGGCCCGCTTACGCAAGCCCGTTTCGAAAAAAGTTGTTGAACGAAACTGTTATTTCATTCCATTTTTGAATCGGATGTTATTTCACAGCTACCTTGTAGGCGTTGCCGTCGACACGGACAACATAGACACCGGCAGGAACCTGAAGCGATTTGCTCATGCGACCCTGAAGGTCGTATACTTCAGCAGTTTCGTAGTCACCTTCGATTACGATCTCGCCGTTGGAGCCGTAGACATTCACTGCGGGTGCTGTCATGTCGGCGCTGACTTCTTCGGTCGATGCAACCGAATTGGTTGCGATAACGATAAAGGAATTGCTGGGAATCTGTACCGAAACTGCACCGTCGGAGAAAGTAACGGTGGGTTCCGACTTATAACCTTTGGTGACAACATGATAGTTGTTGGCATTGAGTTTCTGGATGCCGTTGATGCGCTGAGTGGTTTTGCCGGTGATCTGGGGGTTGATCACTGCTACCACTTCTTTTTCGCCTTTACGGACTTTAATCCAGCGTACCGAGGTGAGGCTGTTGGAGAAAGTGCTGGTCACGTAGTCGGCAGAGCCGTCGAAAAGCTCGGGGTTTTTCAGACGGAGGTAGCAGAGAGCCTGATAGTTTTCGAAAAGGGCCTTGCGGTTTTCATTCTCAAACTGATCCCACTTGGGGGCGATGGCGCGGAGCTTTTCAAGATCGGAACCTAATTTGTCGTCGGCGCCGATTTCACCGAACTGCCAGATCATCTTTGCGCCGGGAGCCATGAGCATGTAGGCTGCAACGGAGCCGAGACGCTGCACACCGGTCACACCGGGGTGTGCGCCTGAATATTTGATGTTGGCGTTGGCGCCGTAGGTCTTCATCTGGTAGGCGATGCGCACTTCATCGTGGCTTTCGGCATAACCGACAGCTGCACCGAATGTGCGGCCTCCATTGCCGGGATTGAAATTTTTGACATCGGCACTGCCGGCTGCGAAGCCCATGGCATTCTGATAGGAGGTGTAGTTAAGATTCTGCCAGCCCATCTGTGCGCCGTTCTTGAAGTTGTCGTTCTCTTCGGTGTTCTGTCCGAGAAGCTCGTTGATGTGGATGCCGTCGGCTTTCACGCTTGTGATCACGTCGTTGAGACGCTTCATGCGGTTGATGCGGCTCTGGTTGCGGCTGTCGGTGTTGTTGCTTGTATAGGAACTGTTGTCGCCGAGACCCTTGACGAGGTCAAAACGGAATCCGTCTACCTTGTATGCCTCCATCCAGTAGCGGAGCACGTCGGCCCAGTGCTGTTCCACGAGGGGATAGTCCTGACGGACATCATTGAGTACGTTGTAGGCATGGGGCGCTTTCTCGTTATAGAAAGGATTGGATGCGATGGGATACATCTGATACCAGGGGTGCAGGCCGTCGGTCTGGTTGAACACGATGTCGAGCACCACTGCGATGCCGTTGCGGTGGCATTCGGCCACGAAGTCGCGGAGATCCTTGGGCGAGCCGTAGGCTTTGTCAAGAGCCATGTAGGCATTGGTGTTGTAGCCCCAGGAGTTGTTGCCGTTGAATTCCATCACGGGCATCAGTTCCACGCAGTTGATACCGAGTTCTTTAAGGTAGGAAATTTTTTCACGGGCTTCGCTGATGGTACCGAAGTGCTTGCCGTCCTGATCCGAGCCGTCGCCGGTGAAGTCGCGGAAAAGAAGTTCGTAGATCACCATCGAGTTGTGATCGGGAACCTTAAAGTTGGTTGTGGCGCTGTCCCACTTGTAGTCGTCGAGATCACTGCGGTAAACAGCGAGCATCACGCCGTCGATTTTTTCATAGGGATACTGGGGCATGGGTTCGTTCCATATGCCGGAGGGGAGCCATTTGTCGCTGTAAGGATCAAGAATCAGCTTGGCATAGGGGTCGGCGACTTTGGTGACGCCGTCGAGCAGATAATAGTATGAGTGATACTGACGGTCGGCCAGACCTTCGACGCGTGTCCAGAAGTAACGGTAGCCGTTGTAATCCTGGTATTTCATCACATTTTTGTCGAGGGTCTTGAAGTCGTCCCATGAACCGACAAGGATGGCGCTGGTTTTAGAGGGTGCGGCGATGCAGAACAGCACAGAACCGTCGGCCTGACGGATGGCACCCTGCTTGGGGACACCGCCGGGATAGTTCATGGCAGTTGATGCCGAGGGGTAAGCCACAGTGAGCGACTTCGTGAGAGTTTCCTTGCCGTTGGTTGCCGTTGCGGTCACTTCGTTGAATGTGCCCTGAGTGGCGAAGTTGTGGCTCTTTGTGAGCGTTGTGGCGTTGGATGCGGTGCCGATCACCTGATCGCCGACCTTGATGGTGATGGTCGAAGGCTCGGTGACACCGACTGTGAAGGTGAAGTTAGTGGCTTTGCTGATCACAAGATCCTCAGGGTTGGAGGTCAGGGACATGGCGTAGCCCTCTTCAGCGACATCAAGGTAAACGTCGCCGGTCTGTGACGAGCCGGCGGCATTGAGCGCGATGATGGCGATTTTTGCGACTTTAGTGCCTGCGGGAAGATTGAAATAGGTGTCGATTTCACCGATATTGAGCATCCAGCGGCCGTCGGACTGCTTTACGAATTTCTTCTTAGCCTGTTTGTCGGCCCAGTCGCCGACCACATAAACCCACGAACTTGGTGCGGAGGGGAGAGTGACTCCGATGTGGGCGTAGATTTCGGATGCGGTCTTTAGTGCGGCGACATCGCACTGCGCAGGGTCAAAATAAATCTTTACATCCTTGCTCGATTGCTGCAGGGGATTGGGCGATGTGGAAAACATCGCGGCCTGCACAGATGCGACAGCAAGAAGAAGCATTGACAGAAGTAGCAGGTAGTGCTTTTTCATGTGTTGACTATAAGTAGATATTAGTAAATGAATTCTGATAAGTGATAAGCCTTTGGGCTTTGTGCTTTGGCATGATTGAATGCGGACTGATTCAGTCTGCGCAAAGTTACGAAAAAATCCCATATCCGCAAGCCGGATACGGGATTTGATTATGCTATTTTACGAAATATTATGTAATTATGGCTAAGTGGGGGATGGAAAACGCCTGATGCGTCAGGCCTGTTTCTTTACCAGTTCGAGCCAGCCTCGTAGGCGGGTTTCGGTGAGTTCGGGATGATTGACTTCATCAAGCAGAAGGCCGTAGGCCTCAAGCGATCCCTCGGGTTTGGCTTTGGATTCGGAGAATGTATAACCGATAGTGTCGTAGGGAGCGATGAACTCGATACCGGTGGGTTTGAGACGTTCGTAAAGTTCGCCTACGCCCGAGCAGAAAGTGTCGCTCATCGTTTCGTCACCGCAGCCGAACAAAGCAGCCTTCTTGCCTTTCAGATCAAGAGCCTGCAGACCGTCGAGGAAGTCATACCAGTCATCTTCGAGATCACCCGATCCCCATGTGGATGTGCCGAGAATAAGCACGTCGTAGTCATTGACTTTGTCGGGCGCGGTGTTGGCAACGTCGTGTATGTCAGCCTCGTCCACTCCGAGGAGTTGACCGATACGTTTAGCAATCTGTTCAGTGGTTCCCGTGGAGGAGCCGTAGAATATGCCGAATTTTTTCATAGGAGTTGTTTTCGTTTAGTTCTATAAAGAAAAACAACTGCGGATGATTATGGTTCATTCGGTTTTCCCTGATTTCTTGCGGGTATATATGGCAAACATCACGATTATGATCAGGGCGGGAATCAATCCTGTAATCAGTCCCGACATAAAGGCTCCGTTGAAATAGTCGCGGCCAAGAGCATCGGCTATTATAAGCAGCGCAAGCGACAGAGCCGCAATTGCCGATAGCATGTTGCGTGCACGCCGAATACGGGTGGTGACGTCGATTGCTTCTGTGACGCTCAGTGCTCCTAAATCAATTTTCCGGCTTTTCAGAAATATTCCTATCGAGACCAGTGCGATAAGTGCGAAGTAAGCTATTATGAGCACTTTGATCATCGGAGTGTAGAGAGGGGATAGAAGTGCCAGCAGGATGCCTCCGGCCGGAGCCAGACCTCCGACCAGACACACATATACATAGGCAGCCTTTCTCAGCCGGGGTACTGCGGGATGGCTTGAAGATATGTCGTCGGGGAGCCTCATCAAGTCGAGACTGCGCCACTGTTTCTTTAGAGAGTCGAGATCTGAATGCATGGTGAGAAGGATTTCTGAAGTAAAAGGTTCTATTCGCGGGCCATATCGGATAGTTTGCGTCGTATGCGGCTGAGACGCGAACCGACATTGGTCGGTGTCAGGCCGAGCACCGACGCAATTTCCTCGTAGGAATGCTCGTCGAGCCATAGCATCACAAGCGCTTTGTCGATCGGATCGAGACGTCCGATAAGCTCATACATGTCGCGGAGCATGCGGGCGTGTTCGTCATCGACGGGTATTGCGAATGCCTTGTCGTCGAGCCGGTCGGCATCGTTGTGCTTGCCGTGACGCTTGTAGAAAGTGATGCATGTATTGATGGCTATGCGCCATATCCATGTCGATACTTTCGATTTCCCGGAAAATTTGTCCCATCCGGCCCACACGTTGGCCACCACTTCCTGATAAAGGTCGCGGAGATGCTCACCGTCGGTGGCGTAGGCATAGCACACCTTGTAAATGAGCGCCTCATGATTGCGCAGCATGGTGGTAAATTCGGAGTATTGAGCCTGAACAGGTGACATATATTCTATATGACACGCCCCGGTGGGAAAAATCACACCGGGGCGCAAAATTTTTTCAAATTATAGATTACTTCTTCTGGAGTATGTAAGTGCGGTGGGGAGCGGTGAGCCCGTGCAGACGGCCACCTTTAACCTTGAACTCATGGCCATAGACCACATCGCGATATGTGCCGGCGGGGAGACCGGTGGGTACATCCACGAAGCTTGCGAAGTCGGCGATATTGACGATTGCTGCGCCTTTCTTGCCACGGTTAACAACGAGTACGTCGCCATTCTCTGTGGTCTGAATGTCCTCTTTCTGACCCTTCATGGCCTGACGGAACTTATTTACGGCGGCTACTTCGGGATGGAAGAATTCATCGTTTCCGCGTTTGCCGAGGAGATTGTCGCCCCAGTAGTTTTCGCGGGTGGAGTTCATCGGACGGCTGAAGAAGAGGGGGACACTGTTCTGGCGGGCGGTAAGGAATACCCAGCCGGTGCGGATCTGATCGTCGGTGAGCGATGCGCTTTCGTGGGCGTTGCAGTAGGTGTCGTGGCTTTCAACCCATGATGTGAGATATTCGGGTGCTGCGTCGTGACGCCAGTCTTTGAGGTCCATGCCGGCCGCATTTTTCTTTTCGAGAGCCTCGCGGAGCACATGTCCGTAGGAGGAAGCTGTCTGACCCATGTAGTCGGCATACTCTTTTTCGGGAACGTTCTTGTCCTGGAGGACTTCGCCGTAGATGAAAAGGGAATCTTCGGGGATGACAAGTTTTACGCCCTTTACAGCTTTGCGGCCTGTGGCCACATCCCAGAAATCATTCTCTTTCACGCCGGAAGCGGTGTCGACCGGATCGGAATGTACACCGATATGTTTTGCCGTGTCGTAGCGGAAGCCGCGGACGCCCATGTTGATGAGGTCATTGATAAATTCCATATAATATTTCTGGAATGCGGGGTTCTCGGTGTTGACATCGGGCAGACCGCCGGTGCCTTCAAGTGTGCACTGGAAACGGTCGTTGTAGTCGCGAATTGGGTTCAAACCCGACGAATGATACATTTTGTCGCGTCCGCCGACGGCGGCATAGAATTCGGGCGAAACCTGATCGATGTCGAATGCCGTGTGATTAGGGAGCACATCGACGATAACTTTCACATTATATTTGGCGGCGGAGTCGAGCATGGCTTTCATCTGCTCGCGTGTGCCGACGATGGAGTTGCCGATTTTCCAGTCGGTAGGCTGGTAGTAGTAGTACCAGTTACCTTCGGTGCCTTTGTCGTCGAAGAGTTTGCGGGTAGTGCCGTGGGGATCGTAGCAATGCTGCACGGGCGAGGTCTGCACCATGGTGTAGCCTGCGTCGGCAATCCGTGCCATGTTTTCGGCGATTGTGGGGAAGTTCCAGCTCCACGCATGGAGGATGGTTTCAGTGTTGGTGGCGTCGGGATTGTGAGTGATGCGATCCTTGGCTCCGGCAGGAGTTGCCGCCAGCAACGATGCGGCTGCAAGGACGAGGGTGAGTTTTTTCATGATTGTAGTGAGGGAAACGCTGTTAAAAGCTTGGTTAATTATGTATTGAATCACAAACTGCAGTGGTCTGTCCAAACTGCATCGCAAAAATACGAATAAAATTCCGGCGATGAAAATGTCATCGCCGGAAATTTTCTTACTTATTCTCAAAATGGTTATAAATCACCAGAAATAGCGCTTGTCGGCTCAGTCGTTCTCTTTCACGTCGGGAGCAATGAGCTTGTAACCTTTGCCGTGAATGTTGATGATCTCGATGGAGGGATCCTCCTTGAGGTGCTTGCGCAGCTTGGTGATGTAAACATCCATGGAGCGGGCGTTGAAGTAGTTGTCGTCGATCCAGATTGTCTTCAGAGCGTAGTTGCGCTCGAGAATTTCGTTGACGTGCGCGCAGAGAAGGCTCAGCAGTTCCGACTCCTTGGTGGTGAGTTTGGTCACCTTGTCGCCGATCATGAGCACCTGCTTCTGGGTGTCGAATGTGAATTTGCCAATCTTGTACATTGTCACTTCCTTGCCCTTCTTGCCTCTGACACGACGCAGAATTGCCTCGATGCGGAACACCAGTTCCTCCATCGAGAAAGGCTTTGTGATATAGTCGTCGGCACCGATTTTGAATCCTTCAAGGATATCTTCCTTAATGGTTTTTGCGGTGAGGAAGATAATGGGAACTTCGGAGTTCACGGCCCTGATTTCCTGAGCCAGTGTGAATCCGTCTTTCTTGGGCATCATCACGTCGAGCACGCAGATGTCGTATTTGCCTTTCAGAAAGGCCCGGTAGCCTGCCTCGCCGTCGGCGTAAAGGTCGGCGTTGAACCCCTTGGCCTGGAGGTATTCGCGAAGAAGCATGCCCAGATTTTCATCATCCTCGCAAAGGAGGATGCGCATACGGTCGTCCATAGTCTTAAAGTTTTATTATATTTATATAATATTTAACTATTGTGTTTTGTTCACCGGAGCGAACATATTTGTTAAAAACGAGGAATAAGAGATTGTTTATTATTAAACAATCTCTAAACAGCGGTTATTCCTCTTTTTCGTCGTTGGAGAGCAGAGGCAGCGTGATTATGAATTTTGTGCCGCGCGAGAATTCGCTCTCCGCTACTATGGTTCCACCCATGAGGTTGATCATCTTGTAGACGTAGGCCAGGCCGAGACCGAACCCCTTCACGTCATGGCGGTTGCCGGTGGATACACGGTAGAATTTGTCGAATATCTTTTTCAGATCCTCCTTTTTGATGCCTATGCCGTTGTCGGCGATAGTGATCAGGAGTTTGGAACCGGGTATGTCGCGGGTAGTGACCGACAGCTCAAGGGGCACATCCTCTTTGCGGTATTTCACTGCATTGTCAAGGAGGTTGAAAATCACATTGGTAAAGTGCATTTCGTCGATATTGACAATGGCGTCCTCGGCATCGAAATCGGCGGTGATGTGGCCGCCATATTTCTCTACTTTCAGACGGAATGTATTCACCACGTTGGAGATGACGGAGTTGGCATCCACATCCTCGAGGCGAAGAGTGCCTTTCTTTTTGTCGAACATCGACATCTGGAGCACTTTCTCCACCTGAAAGCGAAGCCGCTTGGTTTCGTCGTTGATTACGCCCGATATATGCTGGAGCATGGTGGGCGACTTTCTCACCGACGGGTCGTTGAGCATCTGCGCAGCCAGCGAGATGGTGGAGATCGGGGTCTTGAACTCGTGGGTCATGTTGTTGATAAAGTCGTTTTTCATCTCTGTGAGTTTCTTCTGGCGGAAGGCTATCACAATTGTGTATAGGAAAACGACCATCAGAATCATCGTGAAGATGAATGACGGTATCATGAACTTAAGCGAGCTCAGAATATAATTGTTCTTGGAGGGGAAGTAGACCTTAAGATAATTCTTTTTAGTGGCAGGGTCGTTGTGGAACAACGATTGCACAAATATGGAGTTGTCGGCGGCCGTTGCGGGATTGATATTGTCAAAACCGGGAGAACTGTAAAACACACGGCCATTGCGGTTGACCACAGCGAATTCAAACGGCAGGTTCAGTCCGTTGTTCTCCAGCTCGCGTTCGAGATACCGGCGCACAGCCACTGAATCGGCTCGTTCATCGATGGGGCGGTCGGCGGCTTTGTTCATGATGTTGATGATCACGTCGTCGATAATCCCTTTCTGGTAGAGATACTGTCCCTGCAGTTCCTCTCGCATGGAGTTGTAGCTCGACGCCACGTTGTTCTGCTCGTTCTGCAGTTTATAGATTTTGTCAACATCAGCTCTGACAGTCACGTCGCCCACAATGCCGCTGTGGGTTGTGAATGAGTATTTTAAACCGCCGAGATGGTGCGAACCGCCATATTGCGAATAGACGCTCGACGCTTCCACTTCGGCTACATCCTCTTCAAGGAAATATTTTGTTTCGTCCTGCTCGAGTAACGATGAGACCGCATACAGGCTTCGGCGCACACCTTCCACAAACTGATCGTTGCGCATGCGTATCATGCTCTCCATATATATGATCTGAATGTAGAGTGCGCCTAAAAAGGTCAGTGCCATCAGCACCGTAAGCAGCCATATAGTTGATTTCTTCATTATGAGATAGATATTACAGACATCCCTATATTTTCAACACTCATGCATGCTGCATTGTTGATGATGACAGGGAGGTTGGCTCTGTTTTAACATATCGAGCCAAAATTAACATAAAAAACTTAATTTTCCTCGGAAATATTGATATAAATACCAATTTTAGGAAATATAGACCAATGAAATATGACCCTGTTGATCAAGATTAGATGATTACTTATTCTACAGATATGAAGCCGTCGCCGTCGTCGAAAAGAGAGGAGTCGTTGTGGTGCGGGGAGGTATTTAGTGGAGCGCTGGCCACGGCGATTTTATTGAAGAGGAGCGGGTCGGCGTTCATCCTGTCGACAAGTTCGTTAAGTTTGCGGCGCCGCTCACGATCATCAGCCGGATGGAACAGACTCGGCTGAATGTGCTCAACCGGTACTATGTCAGTGAACAGAACCCCGGCTCTGCGATACAGCAATCCTTTGCGATAGATTTGTCGCAGAGCATCGAGCGCCTGCGCCGTCAGCGTCATGAGGTCGCCGGTGGGTTCTTCAAATGTGCGCGATGAGCTGTTGTAGTATTGAGGCAGATCGGTGCGGAAAGGGTTGGTGTGAAGAAACACCGACAGGGAGCATGCTGCGGATTTCTGTTTTCTAAGTTTTCGTGATGCGGTGGTGACAAATGATGAGACAGCTTCCTCAAGTTGGGAGAGTTCGGTAACGGATGGCGTAAGCGTGCGCGATGTGCCTATCTGTTTGTGATCTGCATCGATGGCGTCGCGTTCGATGCATGGTTCGCCATTTAACTCGCGCCATGTGCGCTGTCCGACCACATTAAGCAACTGCTCCACCTCGATTTTCGTGAGATCGGCAAAATCAATAGCACGTGTGATGCCCGCCTTGTTGAGACGCGCAGCCAGCCGCCGGCCGATCCCCCACACATCTCCTATTTCTGTGAGCCGGAGCGCCTTGCGTCGTTTTTCGTCATTATCGATGATACACACAGCCCGATAGCCGGGATATTTCTTGGCAAATCGGGCGGCGATTTTGGCCAGTGTTTTCGTGGGCGCTATTCCAAGTGCTGTGGGGATCCCCACCCAGCGGCGCACCCGACGCACAATTTCACGGGCGAGTTGCTCGGTGGTGTCGATGTCGTTTTCCGGAAAATGGATGAATGCTTCGTCTATTGAGTAGACTTCAATATCCGGCACCACCCCTTCTATAACAGAAACCACGCGGGTGGAAATGTCGCCGTAGCGCGAATGATTGCCTTTGATTGTGAAAACGTTGTGCCGGCGGATCAGGTCGCGGATCTGAAACACCGGCACACCGCGTTTGATTCCAAGGGCTTTGGCTTCGTTTGACATGGCCACGGCACAGCCGTCGTTCTGGCTCGTGGTGACAATTACGGGCTTGCCTGCAAGCTCCGGGCGAAACACCCTCTCGCAGGAGACAAAGAAGTTGTTGCAGTCGATAAGCCCGATCATGTGCAATAAAGAAATCAGAACTGATGCTGCGGACGCAGGAGGTCGTTGACAGTCTTAACGGGGTTGAACGTTTCCACCGGCACCTCAACAAACGCCGTGAGCCAGTCGCTCATGGCGCCGTTCCATAATCCGGGAAGTTCAAGAGCTTTGAGTGTGCGTCCGTGAAGCGATTTCGATGAGATGAACCCGGTCTCGGGATCTACTCGCCGGAGAAGATCGTATTTCTTACCTTCGGCATCGCGAATGTAGCAAACAAGATCCACGGGATTGAAGTGTGTGGCACGTTCCATCATGCTGCGGTTGCCGGGATCCGACATGTCGATCTGGGTGCTTTCGAGAATCTGAAGCGAACGCGAGCCGTCGGTGTTATATGCGATATAGGGCCCTCCTCCGGGTTCGCCTTCGTTACGCACCATGCCGCATACGCGCATCGGGCGGTCGAGTTTCGCACGCAGATATGTGGCGAGGTCCTCGCCGTGGAGCTTCGAAAGCTCGGGAGCGTCGAAACTGAAACGGGTGCGGAGGAAGTCGCAGATCTCACGAAGCATTCCGTCGGTATAAGTGCGCGAATCGATCAGCCGTATGTAGTCGGTGACTTTACGATGAAGTTCAATCAGATACCCGGCGATGACTTTTTTATATAAGAGAGTCGGCCGGCGACGCGAGTCAGGCACCACGTTGTCGATATTCTTGATGAATACCACGGTGGCGTCGAGATCATTGAGATTGCGGATCAGAGCGCCGTGACCGCCGGGACGGAAAACGACCTGTCCGTTCTCGCGGAAGAGCGTGTTATCTTCATTCACAGCCACAGTGTCGGTGGAAGGGTGCTGTTCCGACATGGTGACATTGATTTTCACACCCATTTTCTCCTCGATAGAGGGCACTGTTGCCGAGAGCTTGTTTAAGATTGCCTCGTGGTGGTCGGGCGAGGCGGTCAGGTGCATTTTCACGCTTCCGTCGGCCATCCGTGCCGACTGTGCCCCCTCCATCAACTGCTCTTCCAATGGGGTGCGTGTGCCATCGGCGCTGTGGTGGAATGTGAGGAGTGCTTTCGGCAAGTTGCCGTAGTTGAGCCCTTCCGGGCCGATAATTCCCCGGATCACATCTTTCTGCCCTCCTTCGGCAAGGAGCTCGTCGACACCTTTGCCGAGATTACGGCGAAGCACGGCATCCAGTTCGTCGAAGAAAGCTACGTGGTGGATGTCGCGTAGCAGAAGGTCGACTTCGCTCCCTTCCTGAGCCTTCTCATCCTTGCCGTCGACAAATGCAAACAGAGCTTTGAACATTCGGGAAGCTGCTCCGGAGGCTGGTACAAATTTTGTGACCTCACCCCCCGATGCAAGGTAAGCGTCCCAGGCGGCAACAGCTTGGGTCTGCTGTTCGGGCGTCAATATCGTGATACCTTCGCCGGGGCGGGCGGAGTCGAATATGCGGAGATAGGGGAAACCGGTGCGGAAACGTTCCACCTGCCGGATAACAGTTTCAGGGTCGATGCCTCGTTTTTCAAGCAAGGCATTATCTTCAGTGGTCAGCATGACATCTAAGGTTAGTTATAATCGGGTTTGTATGTTTTCTAATGCAAAGTTAAGTAACTTTCAGCTATTCCACAATAATAAAGCCGACTGTTTCTCAAAATAAACGCCAGCTGTATTGATCTTGTTTAGAGCCGTTCCTTAATACTGAAAACGCCACCTTGTGGGCGGCGTTGAAAATCAGTTGTATTGGGGATTTACGGGATGATAAAGCCAATTGCGGTAGGGTTTGCCGAGCAGCCGCACAATGCGATGCCAGAATGAGTCTCCGTCTTCGGTGAAAATCTGTTTGTTGGCCGGTTTGGGAGCCACAGCCCACACATGCTGCTCGATTTCAGATTCGAGCTGACCGGCACCCCAGCCGCTGTATCCCACGAAAAACCGCATTTTGCCGTCGGTGTCAAGACCCATGTTCACGTATTTCCTGACATCTTCGAAATCACCGCCGATGAAAAGATCGTCGGCAATCTGCCGCGCCCCCGGGAAGGTGTTTCCCAGAGTGTGAAGATAAAAAAGGCGGTCGCACGACAGCGGCCCTCCGCAGTAAATTGGAAGATCAACATCGTCGTCGATGCCTTCGATAGCCTCGCCGAGAGTGTAGCCGGTGGGTTTGTTCAGGACAAGCCCCATGGCTGATTTGCCCGGTTCGTATTCAACGAGCGAGATGACGCCATGGTTGAAATATTCCTCTCGCAGAAAAGGTTCGGCGACAAGAATCGAACCTACTGCGGGAGTGCCTGTGGGCAGGTTGATCTTGAAGAGCGAGGAGTCCAGATCGGGCATTTCCATATCCATAATTTTGACTTAGTAATATTACTTATTGGTCGGCGGTAGTCTGTGACTGTCGGTCCTGTTGGCGAAATTACCAAATTTTTATACAAAAAACAAATTTCAAGACGTTCATTTTGGTAAAAATGCAGAAAATTTGGCAACAATTCCAATATTAAGACAAAATGGCAACAGAATTTGTTGCCATTTTTACGAAATGTCATATGGGGAGTCGGCTCGGCGGTGACGGAATCAGCCGGGAAGCGATGCCAGATAATTGTCGGCGTCGAGTGCGGCGCGACATCCCGAGGCAGCAGCGTTTATGGCCTGCATGTATATGGGATCCGACACGTCGCCGGCAGCGAAAACGCCGTCGACCGAGGTGCGTGTTGTGGGTGACTCCACGATGATAAAGCCTTCAGGATTCAGCTCCAGTTTGTCGCGGAAAATGGTTGTGTTGGGTGTGTGGCCAATTGCGAGGAAGAAACCGTCGATGTCAATGTCGAAGTGGCGTTCGCGGTCTGTGCCTTTGTGCTCCACAAGGTGGGCGCCTTCAAGCACATCGTTGCCGAAAAGTCCTGCGGTATTGGTGTTGAAAAGGATCTCTATGTTGGCGCGTTCACGCAGACGCTGCTGCATTGCCTGCGATGCGCGAAGATAATCCTTGCGGACAATCATATATACTTTAGATGCAATGCCTGAGAGGTAGATGGCCTCCTCGCAGGCAGTGTCACCGCCGCCGACCACGGCCACGCGTTTTTTGCGGTAGAAGAAACCGTCGCATGTGGCGCAAGCCGACACGCCCATGCCCATATATTTCTGTTCATCGGGCAATCCGAGGTAGCGGGCGGAGGCGCCGGTGGCGATAATCACTGCATCGGCTTTGATTTCGTTGTCGGGGCCCAAAGTGAGAGTGAAAGGACGATGCGAGAAGTCGACCGAGGTTACAGTCCCCGAGATCAGTTTGGTGCCGAGATTTTCAGCCTGTGATCTCATGGCTGCAACAAGATCGCCACCCTGAATGCCTTCGGCATAGCCGGGGTAATTCTCTACAAGTGTGGTGGTGATAAGCTGACCGCCAGGCTGCATGCCCTCGATCAGAACCGGTGAGAGATTGGCGCGTGACGCGTATATGGCTGCCGTGTAACCGGCGGGGCCTCCGCCGATTATGGCGCATCGTGTGGTTATTTCATTCATTGTGTATGCTTGGTTTGGATGGTTTCGTCAGATTGTTTTATTTTTGAATTCATTTGATCAAAGATCAAAAATATCATCGAAGATCGACAACCTCGACTTTGGGGTATTGTTTCGACGGGAATCTGAAAGCGGTAGCAGGTGGCACTTTGGCCTGTGGCTTGATACTGGAGATATTGATGCCGGTGATATGGCCGTTGCGGTCTTTTACGGTCAGCGCAGAGGGGAGATTGGTTGCTTTTTTGATGGTAATCACCACTTCTGCTATATCGGTTTTGCCGCGTGGCGTGAGTTTCACCTTCTCGGTGCCTGCAGCCGCTTTCATGCTCTGGGTCTTGAAGCTCCCGGAGAGAGACGAAATGATTACGAGCGGATTGATCTGCGCGAGTTCATCGGCAGTTGGCTCGGTGATGTTCACTTCGCCTGCCGACGGTGCATAGGCCCACTGGGTGCGTCCGTCAAACCATACTTTCATTTGAGGTGTGGACAGATGAAAATTCTTCCCGGCCATGGTGACCGACCCGGTTGACGAAGTGTTGTTTTGGCGGATAGTGAACACGGCTTCGATGCATTTATGGCTTTTCAGAGCCGAAACCATGCGTTTTACGACAGCATCGCCGGCATTGTCGGCACAGGCACAGGGTGACGCCGCCGTAAGTGCCGTCAGCCATATCGCAAGAACCGTAATTATTGAATATAATGATTTACACATATTATTATCTGTCTTATACATCGTTTAAAACGACTTCAGAACCCCGATTGTTTGCAGCCTCTCAGTCGCGCTCATTGATAATCGAGCCGAGTTGCAGCGAATCAACCAAAATGTCGCGAGGGGCGCTTCCCTTGCCGGGTCCAACGATGCCGGCACATTCGAGCTGATCCATGATCTTGCCTGCGCGCACGTAGCCTACACTCAGTCGACGCTGAATCCACGAGGTGGATGCCTTGCCTGTCGACACCACAATTTCCGCCGCCTCGTTGAACAGCGGATCGCGGTCGGTCAGGCTGCCCGAACGTGCACCCTGCGATGCGTCGTTGTCGGTCTGGTCAGGAATCGGGAGAAAATAGGGATGCTCGAAACCGGGCTGATTGGATATGAAAGCACACATCCGCTTCACTTCGGGAGTGTCGATGAACGCACACTGCACACGATCCATGATGCCGTCGCGCGAGAATATCATGTCACCGCGGCCTATCAGTTCGTTGGCGCCGTTGCAGTCAAGAATGGTGCGCGAGTCGACCATCTGAGTGACACGGAAGGCGATGCGGCCCGGGAAGTTGGCCTTTATAAGACCGGTGATTACATTGGTAGACGGACGCTGTGTGGCGATGATCATGTGGATGCCTACGGCACGTGCTTTCTGGGCGATACGTGCGATGGGGGTCTCGATGGCTTTGCCCTGGGTCATGATAAGGTCGGCGAACTCGTCGATAATCACCACGATGTAGGGGAGATAGCGGTGACCTTTCTCGGGATTGAGTTTCTTGTTGATGAAGAGTTTGTTGTAGTTGGTCACTTTTACTTCGCCGGCGCTTTTGAGCAGGTCGTAGCGCTGATCCATCTCAACGCAGAGCGAATTGAGGGTGCGTAATGCGTTTTCGGGATTTGTTACCACCGCTTCCTCCTCGTCGGGAAGTTGCGCTAAAAAGTGGTTCTCCAGGCAGGCGTAGTTGCTGAACTCCACCATCTTGGGGTCAATGAGCACAAATTTTAGCTCTGCCGGATGCTTCTTGTAGATCAGCGAGGCAATAATGGTGTTCAGACCGACCGATTTACCTTGACCGGTGGCACCGGCTATGAGCAGGTGAGGCATCTTGGTGAGGTCGGCGATGTAGATTTTATTGGAAATAGTGGCGCCCATAGCCATCGGCAGCTCATAGTCGCACTCCTGGAATGCCTTTGATGACAGGACGGAATGAATCGACACTGTCTGCGGATCGCGGTTAGGCACTTCTATGCCGACCGTTCCTTTGCCGGGCATTGGCGCGATGATGCGTATGCCTATGGCTTTGAGTTTCAGGGCTAAATCGACATTGCGCTGCTTGATGGATGCGATTTTCACGCCGTCGCCCGGCACAAATTCATAGAGGGTGACAGTAGGGCCTACGGTTGCTTCAAGTTTGTCGATGGTGATGTTGAACTTAGCCAGCGCCTCGATGATGCTGGTCTTCTTGTTCTCAAGTTCCCGTATGTCGACAATACTCTCTTTCTGCGGCAATATATTAAGGAGATCAAGTCCCGGACGGGTATAATGCGAAAGCTCGGCTGTCGGATCGAAAAGTGTTTCGGGGCCGACATGCTCCACTGCCTCTATTTTATTGGCTACGACAGTAAGTTCGGCTTCTGCAGGCGCAACGGGGGCCTTTTCAGCAGAGGAAACGGTTGCTTTTTCAGCAGGAGCTTCGGTTGTTATATCTGTGGCCGGCTCAACATATTCTGTAACAGAAGCTGTTTTAGCCTCGGTTGCAGGGGCCTCAATGGCGGGTTCGGCAGGGGGAATCTCAGCAGGTGTCTCGGCAGTGAGCGCTGCGGCGGGTGTCGCTGGCTGTTCGCCGGGGGTGATGGCGTATTCATCGGTCTCGGGGATGCTGTCGTCGAATCCAAAGGCTACCGGTGTCACAGATTCGGTCTGATGTACCGGTTTTTGTTCATCTTCGGCATCACCTTCAAGCGATGAATTCTTCATTGCCGCAACCACGCGGGCCTGTTCCTCCTCGCGTTCCATGCGTATCTGCTCGGCTCGTTCGTGGCGGGCTTTTTTCATGTCGCGGTAGCGACGGTATATTTCAATAAAATCGTTGAGATACAGGAATATTACGGCAGAAATAAGCACAAGCGACACAAGCGCGGCACCGACCCACTGGATATGACGTATGAGGAATTCATTGACATACCGTCCATGAACACCTCCTATAAGAAATTCCGAGTCGGTCCAGAGTGCAAAAAAACCGCCAACGACTGAAATCACTATCGCCACGAGCAGAGCCTTGAAAGTTGATGACCAGAAGTTGATTTTTCGAACGCCCATCAGCCCGAGACCGAGCATCACAAGGTAGATAATGCTCACAAATGATCCTAATCCAAGACCTTGTGCGAAAACATATTGCGCAACCACTGCGCCTATCACTCCCGATGTGTTTTCAACGGGTGTGGCGCCCGAGGCGAGTTGATCCACCGAGTGTGCGGCCACCGCACTTTGGTCAGGGGTGCCTGCACGTAGAAAAGATATGGCGGCTATGAGAATATAAACGGCCACTGCAATCAGCACGGTGCCGAAAAACGCATGTGTGCGCCGGTGCATGAAAAATCTGACAAATGCCGTTTCGCTCAACGGTTTGCGTTCTTTGCGCTGAGCGGCTCTCTCGGCCTGACGGCGCGCCTTGTCGGCGGCACGTTCCGAGCGGCGTATCTGGCGCTCGGCTTCGCGCTCGGCCATCAGTTCGTCGCGGCGGGCTTTTTCAGCCGCTTCTATGCGGCGCGCCTCTTCGAGCCGTTCGTTTGTTTCACGTTGGCGGCGCTGTCGGTCGCGGCGCTGGATCTCCTCGCGGGTTGCGGAGGAATCGGCGGTGTCGCGGCGACGACGCGTGCGGGGTTGCGCAGCCGGCTGCATGTCGTCGTCGCGGGAGTCACGGCGCACAGCTGCACGCTGCCGCTGCTGGGGACGGAGCATGGCTTCGCCCCCATATAGGAGGTCGGGATCGTAATCTATGCCGTTGGGTGGGGTGTTATATGTGTCCATAGCGGATTTTGTGTCTGATGAATTGGTGAAGATATCATATTATGACTTCATTGCAAAGTTAAGGAATTTCCATCACATTTCAATCTCTAAAAATCACGGGTGAACAAAAAATCTTTATATATTTCCTTTTTAGGGAAATTTGGAGTAACTTTGCGGTCGTGAACCGAACACACCGTCGGCAATGAAAGACGAAAAACTCCTCACGGCAGCACGCGGTATTCTCGAGCGTTACCTCAAAGATCATGGTCTGCGGCGTACTCCCGAGCGATTTGCCCTGCTTGAAAGAGTTTTCTCTACCGGCGACCACTTCTATGTGGATGTGCTGTGCGAAGCCATGGAGCTTGAAGGGTATCATGTGAGCCGTTCCACGGTCTATGCCACCATGCAGCTCTTTTTCGACGCCGGTCTTGTGCGCCGGCATCAGTTCGGCAATCAGCCTGCGCAGTACGAACGTGCGGTTCCCGGCGACACGCGAAGCCATCTGCATCTGCTATGCACCGTTTGCGGGCGTGTACGCGAGGTACGTGATCAGGCTCTGATGGAGTCAGTGCAGACGCGTCCCTATGTCAATTTCCGGCCGCAGTCGTGTGCCGTCTACGTCTACGGCATCTGCCGAAGATGTCAGCGCCGCAAAGATACCGCGCGGCAACAATAATGATAATTCATCAAAAACCATCTGCTTGGTAAAGCTATAAATCAGAAAAAACAATGAAAGTTGACGTTTTGCTCGGCCTCCAGTGGGGCGACGAAGGTAAAGGTAAGGTTGTCGACGTGCTCACACCGCGTTACGATGCCGTGGCCCGCTTCCAGGGTGGCCCCAATGCCGGTCACACTCTCGAGTTCGACGGTAAGAAATATGTGCTCCGTTCGATTCCTTCGGGCATTTTCCAGAACGGCCAGACCAATATCATTGGTAATGGCGTGGTGCTCGACCCCGTGCTATTCCGCGAGGAAGCCGAGGCGCTTGAGAAATCGGGCGTTGACCTTAAGAAGGTGCTCAAGCTTTCGCGCAAGGCCCATCTGATTCTTCCCACACACCGTCTGCTCGACGCCGCCGGCGAAAAAGCCAAAGGTGATGCCAAAATCGGCACAACGGGCAAAGGTATCGGGCCCACCTACACCGACAAGACTTCGCGCAATGGTCTCCGTCTCGGCGACGTGGAGGATCCCGCCACAGCCAAAGCTAAATATGAAGCTCACCGAAACGCCCATCTGCAGCGCCTTGCCACCCTCGATGCTACTCCCGATGCCGCAACTCTGGCCGAAATGGAGGAGAAATGGCTCAGCGCTATCGACTATCTCCGCCAGTTTGAGATTGTCGATTCCGAATTTCTCGTGAACCGGCTCCTTGCCGACGGCAAGAAAGTGCTCTGCGAAGGTGCACAGGGCACTATGCTCGATGTTGACTTCGGCTCATATCCTTTCGTAACGTCATCCAACACAGTCTGCGCCGGTGCCTGCACCGGTTTAGGTATCGCCCCCAACAAAATCGGCGAGGTTTACGGTATCTTCAAAGCCTACTGTACACGAGTTGGATCAGGTCCTTTCCCTACCGAGCTTTTCGACGAGACCGGTAAGAAAATCCGCGATCTCGGCCATGAATATGGCGCAGTGACAGGTCGCGAACGCCGCTGTGGCTGGGTCGACCTTGTTGCTCTCCGCTATGCCATCATGATCAATGGTGTTACACAGCTGATCATGATGAAAAGCGACGTCCTCGACGACTTCGACACCATCCGTGCCTGCGTTGCCTATAAGATCAACGGCAAGGAGACCCGCGATTTCCCCTTCTCGATCGAGACCGGAACCGTGGAACCTGTCTATGTCGACATCAAGGGATGGAACAAACCCATGACATCGATCACATCCGAGGATAAGTTCCCCAAAGAGTTCTCCGATTATATCGCGTTCCTTGAAAAAGAGCTGCAGACCCCGATTAAGATTGTATCGGTAGGTCCTGACCGCACCCAGACCATCGAACGCAAATAACCCACTATTATCCGAGTGCATAAAACCGACAGCCGGTAAGCAAATTTGCTTACCGGCTGTCGGTTTTATGTGGTATGAGAATCGGAGATTATTTTACGGTGACTTTGAGAGCCTCGGATGCGCGGGTTGCTTTGGCACGGGCTTCTTCGACGGTGTCGGCAGTGGCGAGAATCACGCCCATGCGGCGGTGTCCTTTGATTTCGGGTTTGCCGAAAATGCGGATCTGTGTGCCGGGCTCTTCAAGCACTTTCTCAAGATTGTCGAATTCGATCTCTGTTGTGTTGCCCTCGACCACAACGGCACGGGAGCATGAAGGACCGTAGAAGCGGATGCCGGGCACAGGCAGACCGAGCAATGCGCGGGCGTGCAGGCCGAACTCGCTCAGATCCTGCGAAATCATAGTAACCATACCGGTGTCGTGGGGGCGGGGAGAAACCTCGCTGAAAATGGCGTGATCATCCTTTATAAACAACTCAACGCCGAAAATGCCGTAACCGCCGAGAGCATCGGTGATTTTGCGTGCGATGTCGCGGGCCTCATCGAGTGCCTGTGCGCTCATGGGTTGGGGCTGCCATGATTCGCGGTAGTCGCCATTGACCTGAATATGGCCGATCGGCTCGCAGAAAGTGGTGCCGCTGATCGAACGCACTGTGAGCAGTGTGATTTCGTAGTCGAATTTCACGAATCCTTCAACAATGACACGGCCTGCACCGGCGCGACCTCCCTCCTGGGCTTCTTTCCATGCAGCTTCGATGTCGGCGGGAGACTTGATGGTTGACTGACCGTGACCCGAAGAACTCATCACGGGCTTCACCACGCAAGGGATGCCGATTTCAGCAACTGCTTTTTCAAATTCCTCTTTTGAGGATGCAAAGCGATAGGGCGAGGTGGGCAGGCCGAGCTCCTCGGCAGCCAGTCGACGGATTCCCTCACGGTTCATGGTGAGCCATGCTGCGCGGGCGGTAGGAGTCACATGGTAGCCCTCTTTTTCAAGTTCGACGAGTACCGGGGTGGCGATAGCCTCCACTTCGGGGATGATGTGGTCGGGTTTCTCCTCTTCGATCACTTTTCGCAATGCCTCGGGATTGAGCATGTTGAACACGTGGCAGCGGTGAGCCACCTGCATTGCGGGTGCGTTGGGATATTTGTCACAGGCCACTACCTCTACGCCATAGCGCTGGAGTTCGATGGCTACTTCCTTGCCGAGTTCGCCGCTTCCTAAAAGGAGGGCTTTACGGCCCGAGGGTGTCATTACAGAACCTATTTTTGCCATTGTCTGATATATGAATTTACGGAAATGTGGGATTGGGAGAGATGCTGCGTGAGTGCAAAGTTACGGAATATCCGCCTACTGTGCAATAGTTTTCAGGTTGCCGGAAACTGATAACGGGTCAATCAAAAGAGCCTCTGGCGTCAGTGTTGATGATGGGCGTGGCCGGTTCGTCGGAGCTGAGTACCACCAGCAGGTTGCTCACAAGTGAAGCTTTCTGCGCAGGTGTAAAATCGGCTACTTTACGTTCATCGATCTGATTCAGAGCCATCTGCACCATGCTCACGGCTCCCTCGACAATCTTCTCGCGTGCCGAGATTATGGCGTCGGCCTGCTGGCGTCGCAGCATCACAGCGGCGATTTCGGGTGCGTAAGCGAGATAGTTGAGACGAGCCTCCACCACTTCCATGCCGGCGATGCTGAGGCGTTCGTTGATTTTGTGTTCGAGAAGTTCGTTTATTTCCTCGCCGCCTGATCGCAGTGTCAGTTCGTTTGACGTCGGGTCGTTGTTGTCATAGGCGAATCGCCCGGTGACTTCGCGGAGTGCTGCGTCGCTCTGAATGCGTACGAAGCTTTCGAGAGCATTCATATTGGCGGCTGAACCGAGAGCGGCATTGCCCGGAACATCAATGTCGAAGACAACACGATAGGTGTCGCGGATTTTCCACACCAATACCATGCCTATAAGCACGGGGTTGCCCTGTTTGTCGTTTACCTTTATTGGGTCGATGTCCATGTTGCGCACGCGAAGCGATATTTTGCGTTTGGACATGAGCGGGTTGACCCAGTAGTAACCGACTTTGGAAAATGTGCCCATATATTTTCCGAAGAAAATCATCACGCGGGTTTCGTTAGGCTCCTGAACCACATAGCCGACGCAGCAGAATATGAAAAGGACAACCAGCAGCACCGACAGCGGGGCTGCCCATGCGGTGTGTTCTTCGATATTCGACATGGCGAAAACCATAAGGGCGGGAATAATGATCAATACTACAAGCAGCATCATGAATCCGGAGAGATACCATCCTTTGTAGGGTGTCTCTTTCAGCTCGACATGTGTGCCGGGATTGTCTGTGGGGGTGTGCATATTTGAAAATTTAGTTATTTATATACTGAGTTGAGTTCAGAGTCGTAGTGAGGGGAATGCCTGCCTTGCTATTTCAAGTTTGTCGGCCGAGCCTACGTCGAACCACTGATAATCAGTCGGGAGCATAAATCTGACAATGTTGGATTCAGCTGCCGCCGACAGATAAAATGGAATGATTGAAAATGGCACGATTGCTCCGGGAGTGCGCTCATGGTCGGCCAACTCTTCATGGTATTGCCGAAGCAGTGGCAACAATGCGGGGTTGACAATGTGCACGCCGTCGAATGGCGACGCCTCGTCAGCTGTGCCGGGAGCAAAATCTGCAGGGCGAGTTTCTCCGGTCTTGCAGTTCTCCCACCCGACGAGACGGTTGTTATAGCCGTTGAACCAGAGTTGACGGGAGGAACTGCGCTGCGAGCAGAGCAGAGTTGCGTCGGCTTTGGTTGCCTTGTGGAAATCTATCATCAGCGAAAGCGGAAGATCGGTGAGGATGTCGGCATTGTGAATCAGCACCGGTTCATTTTCGCCGAGAAGAGTGAGAGCTTTCAGCAGGCCGCCGCCGGTGTCGAGCAGTTGATCCGTTTCGTCGCTGACAGCAATGTTGAGTCCGAAATTGCGGTTTGCCTGAAGAAAATCGACAATCTGCTGTCCGAAGTGATGAATATTCACTACTATATCGGTGATTCCGGCAGCGGCAATGCGCTCGATGACGCGTTGGAGCATCGGAACACCATCGACAGGCACGAGCGCTTTCGGATGCCGGAGTGTGAACGGTCTCAGCCGTGTGCCCAGTCCGGCGGCGAATATCATAGCTTTCATTTATCGCTTTTGTAGCTTTTCTGGGGATATCGAAGAAATGAATCGAAGATAACGTCAACGTCGTGCGGCTCGAGTGTCTGAGCGATATTCTGCTCACGGTGCAACAGTTGCACCCTGACACCATATTTTTTATTCAGATGCCGGGCAACTGCATCGGCCGCATACACCGAGCGGTGCTGGCCGCCAGTACAGCCGAAATTCACCGACAGATTGGTGAATCCGCGTTGCAGATAGCGCTCGACCGAGGCGTCGACAATCCGCTCGACATTCTCGATGAACGGAGCGATCTCGCCGTCGGTTTCGAGGAAATCGCGCACCGGTTTGTCGAGACCGGTGAGATGTTTGAATGGTTCATATCGGCCGGGGTTGTGTGGCGCCCGGCAGTCGAATATAAAGCCGCCTCCGTTGCCTGAATTGTCGACCGGGAGACCTTTCTTATACGAGAAACTCGTCACGGCAACCGTGAGGGCGTTGTCCTTAACCGGAATGTCATGACGCAGCGGCTTTTCCGCTATTGATTTAGCTTCGGTGCCCCATTTGGCGTGAATCTTATCGGCCAACCGGGTTATATACGGGAATCGACTTGATATTTCTGACAACTGACAAACATGCAGCAAATTGTCGGCTCCTGCCGGCAGGGATTTCAGGAAGTGCGGCTTATGCTCCAGCCAGCCGCGGAAACCGTATGCTCCAAGTGTCTGGAGCACCCTGAACAGAACAAAGCAGGGGAGTCGCCGACGGAAATCCGCGGCATCGAACGCCGGGTTTATATTCAGCGTTTCCGATATATATGCCTCGATGAGCGCATCCTTTAATTCCTGTGGATAGGCGGCGCGGGCCTGCCATACAAATGAAGCCACATCGTAGGCACCCGGGCCTCTGCGTCCACCCTGAAAGTCGATTACTGTGAGGTTGTTATCCTTGTCGACCATTACATTGCGGCTCTGAAAATCGCGAACCATAAAGGTGTCCCAACGGTCGCTGTCGCGGAGAATCTCCGCCGCGAGCGCGTCGAAATCATCCTGTAGTTTGTTCTCGTCGAAGCCAATGCCCGACGGTTTCAGAAAACAATATTTGAAATAATTGAGATCCCACAGGACCAGACGGGGGCTTAGCGATGCATCGGGATAGCAGCGCGAGAAGTCAAGGCTTTCGGCTCCTTGGTGTTGCAGCCGTGAAAGTATGCGCATGCAATTTTCGAGTATCAGCCTGTCGGAGGGCGTATAGTGCCGCGATTCACGTGAACACGCAAGCCGTTCGAAAACCGATTCGTCGCCGGCATATGTCTGGATATATGCCTCGAATCCCGGCGTATGGGCAAGCACACGTGGAACAGGTATGCCTTTTTCAGCGAAATGCCCGGAAAGATAAACAAATGCACGGTTTTCAGGGAGATCGTCGCCGCATGTGCCCGCCAGAAGGCCGTTGCGGGAGTCGATACGGTAATACCGCCGGTCTGATCCTGCACCGGCCATGCGGCAGATGTCGGTTGCCGTGAAATCGCCATGCGAGAGCGACAGCAGACGCTCTATATCTTGAGATTTGATTTTTTCCATAGGTTGCTGATGCAAAAGTAGCTAATTTTCTGCAAAAAATTTCTTAACTTTGCGATAAAATTACGACACGCCCTGTATATGGCCGAAAACACATTGCTCGACCGCCTCGACGGTATCGAGGCTCGTTTCCAGGAGGTTTCCACACTGATCACCGATCCGGCTGTGATAGCCGACATGAAGCGCTATGTGCGCCTCAATAAAGAGTATCGCGATCTCGAGCGACTCACAGCCGCCACACGCCGCTACCGCGACCTGCTCGGCAACATTGCCGAATCAAAGGAGTTGCTTGAAAACGAGAATGACGAGGAGATGCGAGCTATGGCCCGCGAACAGCTTTCTCAGGCGCAGGAAGCGCTTCCCGCCCTTGAAGAGGAGATCAAGATCATGCTGATTCCCGCCGATCCCGAGGATGCCCGCAATGCGATTGTGGAAATACGCGGAGGTACAGGTGGAGATGAAGCGGCTCTTTTTGCCGGCGACCTGTTTAAAATGTACACCCGCTATTGCGAGTCGAAGGGATGGCAGGTATCGGTTACCAGTTTCTCGGAGGGAGCGGCAGGCGGTTTCAAGGAAATAGTCTTTGCTGTCTCCGGTGAAAGTGTCTACGGCACACTGAAATATGAAAGCGGCGTGCACCGTGTGCAGCGTGTGCCGGCAACCGAGACCCAGGGTAGGGTGCACACCTCGGCAGCCACCGTCGCGGTGCTTCCCGAGGCAGAGGCTTTCGATGTGGAGATCAACGAAGGCGAAATCAAGTGGGAAACTTTCCGAAGCGGCGGCGCCGGCGGCCAGAATGTCAACAAGGTGGAATCGGGCGTGCGCCTGCGCTACATGTGGCATAATCCCGTGACAGGCCAGACCGATGAAATACTGATAGAATGCACCGAAACGCGCGACCAGCCGAAAAACAAGGAGCGCGCACTCAGCCGTCTGCGCACTTATATTTATGACCGCGAACATCAGAAATATGTCGACGACATTGCGTCGCGACGCCGCACCCTCGTATCAACCGGCGACCGTTCGGCCAAAATCCGCACATACAACTTCCCTCAGGGACGCATCACCGATCATCGCATAAACTACACCATATATAATCTGCCGGCATTTCTCAACGGCGATATACAGGATTGCATCGACCACCTCATTATCGCCGAGAACGCTGAAAAACTTAAGGAAGCGGAATTATAGTCCGTTTCCGGCCTGAATATGTTGTATTTACTGAATATCACTTTTTACGACAATATATGAAACGTAAGGAAATCATCGACCACATCAGAGAGAAACGCTCGTTTCTCTGCGTGGGCCTCGACACCGACATCAAAAAACTCCCCAAGTGCATCACCGACTCTGCTGAAAATGTCTACGATGCGCTGATGACTTTCAACAAAGCCATAATCGATGCCACCGCGCCCTATTGCGTGGCTTTCAAACCCAACACCGCCTTCTATGAGGCTCACGGAGTGGAGGGCTGGCGCGCGCTCGCCGACACTTGCGCGTATATCCGCAGCCGCTATCCCCGTCATTTCGTGATTGCCGACGCCAAACGCGGCGATATCGGCAATACCTCTGCAATGTATGCGCGTGCATTCTTCGAGGATATGAATTTCGACGCCATCACCGTTGCGCCCTATATGGGTAGCGACAGCGTGAAACCGTTCCTCGGTTTCGACGGCAAATGGGTGATACTGCTGGCTCTCACATCCAATCCAGGTTCAATGGATTTCCAGCTCACCGAGGACCGTCAGTGCCGCCGTCTGTTCGAGAAAGTAATCGCCGAATCGGGCCGCTGGGCAACTCCCGAAGAGATGATGTATGTGGTCGGCGCCACACGCGGCGAAATGTTCAAGGATATACGCGTTGCAGCTCCCGAAAGTTTCCTGCTCGTCCCCGGTGTGGGCGCTCAGGGTGGTTCGCTCGAGGAAGTTTGCCGCTATGGCATGACCGACGACTGCGGTCTGCTGGTGAATTCGTCGCGTGCCATCATCTATGCCTCCAAAGAGGCCGACTTCGCCGAGGCTGCAGGCGCCTCCGCCAAAGCCGTAGCCTCCGATATGGCGGGATTTCTTGACACCTATAGCAAAATTTAACCTGTGATTCTTTGACAGTCACCCGAAAAAATGCTATTTTTGCAATCCCAACACAAGCTTTAAAACTCAAACTACTCATTTTATAGATTTAAAAATGAAAATAGACGATTACAAGTTTGCCGGCAAGAAAGCCATCGTACGCGTTGACTTCAATGTGCCCCTGGACGAAAACGGTAACATCACCGACGACACCCGTATCCGCGGTG
>DAAN01000019.1 GCA_001701135.1 Bacteroidales bacterium H3 | reverse complement strand
GCGGCTTTCCTGCCGCCGTTATTATTAACCAAAGATGCCTTAATTAGCGGGCTGGTTGTCGATATCGCGGAGGAGGGTTTCGACGGCGGTGCGGAGCTGGGTGTCCTCGCCGGTGACGATGGTTTCGGGGGCGTTGGCCACTTTCACGTCGGGCTCGAGCTGGGTATTTTCGAGATAGTTGCCCTCGGCGGTGCGGTAGCCGATGACGGGGATGCCGTAGACCAGCGAGGGATCCTGCATGGTCACCCAGTTGACCGATGTCATGGTGCCGGGTACGGGCATGCCCACCACTTTGCCGAGTTTCATGTGCTGATAGACCCAGGGAGTGCCGTGGGCGTTGGAGTAGCAAGGTTCGGCCACGAGCATTATGGAGGGTTTGTTCCAGCGGCGCGAGGGCATGTCGCACGCTTCGCGGCCACGGATCACCTGCGTGAGATATTTGTGGCCCGAGAAGAGCTGCTCTATGTCCTCGTGCATGCGGCCTCCGCCATTCCAGCGGATGTCGATGACCACACCCTCGCGGTTGTTGTATTTGCCAAGGAGGTCGGCATACATCGGGCGGAACGATTCATCGTCCATCGAGGGGATGTGCACATAGCCCAGACGGCCGTTGGACCAGCGGTCTACGTCGGCGGCGCGCTGCTTCACCCAGCGGCGGTAGAGGATGTCGGAGATGCGCCCCTGACCGCAGGGAGTGACCACTTCTGCTACTTTCTCGCCTGAGGGGAGGGTGAATGCCACCAGCACTTTCTTGCCGGCGATGTTGTTGAAGATGGTGCCGAGATCGGTGCCGACGCCGATGGTGTCGCCGTCGACAGCCGTGATGACGGCTCCGGGGGTGATTTTTGACGAAGCGCGGTCAAAGGGGCCGTCGGTGAGCACTTCCTGCACTTTCAGGCCCCGGCCGGTGTAGGTCATGTCGTAGAGGAGACCGAGCGAGGCGGTGCGGTCGCCGTCGGGCTTGCCTCCGTGGTAGCGCCCGCCGGTGTGCGACACGTTGAGTTCGCCGAGCAGTTCGGAGAGCATTTCGGCGTAGTCGTAGTTATTGGTGATATGGGGGAGGAAGCGGCGGTAGTGGGCCGTCATGGCCGGCCAGTCGATGCCGTGCATGTCGGTGTTGTAGAAGCGGGCGCCCACCTCCACGGCCATATTGTCGAACATGGCCTCGCGCTCGCGGGCATGGTCGATTTCCTGAGTAAAGGAGATCTTCACGGGGGTGAGTTTGTCCCCCTTGCCGAGCTTTTTGACGGAGCCTCCGCCGGCAATGAACACCTCTTTGCCGTCGGCGCTCGCGGTGAACCACGAGGGGGAGGCGCCGAGTTTCGACGCGAGCGAGGGATTGCCGTCGCGCAGGGGCATCTTCCAGAGGTCGTAGCCCTTGTCGAATGAGGAGAGGAAGTAGAGATCCTCGCCGTCGGCGGTGATGAATGCGTCGGAGAGGCTTGAGCTGAAGGGGGTGAGGCGCATCACGCGATCCTCGATGCCGTCGAGTTCCACTGTGATCTCTTTCTTCTTTTTGTCGGCGGCGTCGGCTTTGCCGTCATCCTTTCCGTCATCCTTGCCCGCTTTTTTGCTGTCATCTTTTTTCTTGTTGGATTTTTCCTTTCCGGCATCGGGCTTGTCGGCTTTTGATTTCTTTTCAGCCTCTTTGAGCAGGGCGTAGTCCTCTTTCGAGAGGTTGAAGCGATCGCGGGCCTCGCGGTTGAGGAATACGATCATGATGTCGTCCTGCGAGCCCCACGATGCCTGGGCGCGCAGGCCATACTTCTCTGTGAAATAGATTATAGCATTGCCGTCGAGCACGAAGTGGGGCGACGATTCGGAATAGCCGGTGCGGGTGAGGTTGGTGATCTCGCCGGTGGCGGCATTGACCAGGGCGATGTCGGCATAGGGGTCGCGCATCTCGGGGATGATCTCCATGGTGAGCCAGCGCGAGTCGGGGCTCCACTCAAACGACATGCGGTCGCCGCGGCCCGGGTCGGTCTCGCCGCGGGTGATCTGCCGGTCGGCGCCGGTGGCGAGGTCGCGGATCCAGAGCTGGTTGCGGTCCTTCACGTAGGCCATCTGCTTGCCGTCGGGCGAGATGGCGGGATGGGAATACTCCACAGCCGCGCCCTTGCCGCTCTTTTCGGGGAAGATGGCGGTTTCGGAGAACTCCACGGCGTTGGGGAAATCGGGGTCATCCTTGCGGGTGATGGTGGCCTTGTAGATGTTCTTGTGGCCTGAGCGTTCCGACATATAATATAATGTGCGGTTGTCGCTTCCCCACGAGAGATGCCCCTCGGTCTGCGGGGTGCGGGTGACCTGCACGGTGGTGGGATATTCGGCGGAGGTGACAAACACGTCGCCGCGGCTGACGAAGGCGATCATCTTGCCGTCGGGCGATGCCACGCTCCCTGCGGGACGCACATTGGCGCGTTGCGGGCGCTCCTCGTCGTCGGAGAGGATGGTGATGTCGACCTTGGCGGGCTTGCCGCCGTTGCGCATGGTGTAGATCTCGCCGTCGTAGGTGAAGGCCATGGTGCCGTCGGCGGCGCGGGAGAGGAAGCGCACGGGGTGGGTGTCGAAGAAGGTGATCTGCTCGGCTTTGTCGGGGGCGTCGAGCGGGAAGGTGTAGACGTTGAATGTGCCGCCGTTGCGCTCGGAGAGGAGATAGACGGCGCCCTGGGTGGCGTCGAGCACGGGGTTGCGGTCCTCGCCGGCGCGGTTGGTGAGGTTGGTGTGGCGCCCGGTGGCCGGTTCGTATTTCCAGATGTCGCGGGTGACTGAGGAGGTGTGGTGCTTGCGCCATTCATCCTCGAAGCCTTTCACATCCTGATAGAGCATGGTGGCGCCGTCGGGCGAAAATGAGAGCATCTGCGCCGGGGTGCCGAGCACCTGACGGGTGCGGCCCGAGGCGATGTCGACGGCATAGAGCTGCGTCATGCGCGAGGAGGGGAACATGGCGGAGGCGGCGGGCGCCTGGATGGCGGCTGAATAATATACCTCCTTGCCGTCGGGCGAGAACGCTTCGGGAATCTCGGCGGCTGAGTTGCCGGTGAGGCGCCGCGGCTGGCCGCCGCGCGCGTCGACGATGTAGATGTCGGTGCTGCCGTTGCGGTCGGAGGCGAAGGCTATCTGCGAGCCGTCGGGGCTCCACAGGGGGGTGGATTCGTAGGAGTCGCGCACGGTGATGCGGCGCGCCTCGCCGCCGGTGACGGGCACGGTGAAAATGTCGCCTTTGTAGGTGAAGGCTATGAGGTCGCCTTTGGGTGAGATTTTGACATCGCGGAGCCACAGGGGTGCAGCCGCCTGACCGACGAGGGTGCCCCCGAGGAGGGCTGCCGCAACTGCGCAGACATTAAATATTTTTGCTTTCGACATGGTTATTATATAGCGTTAAACAGGCTCTTAAACAAGCGTTAAACATGCTCATTGCAAGCTGTTAAGGTTAATTCACCTCCAAAGTTAGCTATTTTCGGATTAATATTGTTAATTTTGAGGATGAAAATGAAAAATCTGCTGCTGACTATGGCCGTTTTGGCCTCGGCGTTCCTCTTCCCCGCCGCCACGGAGGCGTGCACGTCGGCAATGGCGGGTGCCGCGCGCGGCGCCGGCGGACGCTGGCTGCTGTGGAAGCACCGCGATTCGGGTCACGCCGACAATTTTGTGCGCCGCTTTGCCGCCACCGACTCCACGCGTGCCTATGTGGCGCTGTTCAACGCCTCCGACACTGCCGCCCGCGAGGCCTGGATAGGGTTTAACGATGCCGGGTTCGCGGTGATGAACACCGCCACATACAATATACCGGCCCCGGCGCCCGACCGGCAGGACCGCGAGGGGTTCGTGATGTCGGCGGCGCTGCGACGCTGCGCCACTCTGGCCGATTTCCAACGGATGCTGCGCGACAACGGCGACCGGCTGGGCGTGCAGGCCAATTTCGGGGCTTTCGATGCGGAGGGGCACGGCGCATATTTCGAGATTTCGGACCGCAGTGCGCTGCGCGTCTTTCCGGTCGATTCCCTCTCGGCGGTGGCGCTCGGTGAGGAGTGGGCCGGTGGCGATGACGAGGGGCTGCTCACGCGCACCAACTATTCCCTCTCGGGCGGCCGCAAAGGGCGTCTTGGCGTGTCGCGCCATTGCGCCGAGACGCATCTGCTCGATTCGGTGACGGCGACCCGACGCCCCTGGGCAAGCCCCGGCGAGGTAGCTGCCGAGGATTTCATCGAGACGCTGTCGCGCTCGTTCTATCTGCCTGAAAAAGGTGTAGATCTGCTCGACGGCACGGCCATCCGCCGGCCCGACAACGGCGATGTGATACCCCGCTGGAGTTCGTGCGCGTCGGTGGTGGTCGAGGGACCGCTGCCGGGTGAGAATCCAGCCGAGACTATGATCATGTGGAGCGTGGTTGGGTTTCCGCCCCTCTCGGAGGTGCATGCTGTCACCCTCGATTCCGTGCCCGCTGCGATCGCCACGCCCCCTGCGCCGCGAGTGCGCGAACGCGGATTTGTCAACGATCGCAAGGCGCGCTCAAAGCACGCGTTCCGCCTCGACCGTCTGCGCCTCGACGTTCCCGCCATCCGTGCCCGCTCCCTCACGGTCTACCCCGCCGCCCGCCGTCGCATCCGACCCTAAAAAAATATATACAGGCGGCAGTTGTGGGGCGGCGGCTTTCCTGCCGCCGTATATGAATAATAGGTACCTGAATCTTTTATATGCAGGCGGCTGGAAAGCCGCCTCCCCACACAGGCCTTATACGTTTTCGTGCAGTAGGCGGACGGAGGGAGGCTGTATGGGGCGGCGGTTTTCTAACCGCCGTTTAATAAACAAATGTCACAAAGACCCTCCCCGTTACTTGCAGTAGCAAGCAAACGGAGAGGTATGCTTATTGGTACTGGTGCAATTAACTATAGCCCACCATCAGCTACCCAGATATGCTTTTCGTTGTCGTTTCTGATAGCGATGTGCTTCTGCTCTTGTCTCCCATCGGGATGCGACAAGGTGTAGAACACATAGGTGCCAACATAATCGCCATCGCGACGTTCTTTGAATTCTGAGACTTTACATCCTTTCATATTCTCGCTCAGCGCGGGGAGTACGTTCTTGTAATTTACAAGTGCTTCACTGGCTTGGCTGTTGTCGGCGCTGATGATGGCTTGGAGTATGCGCCGGGCGGCTTGGGTAGCAGTCTCATTTTGGAGTTTGCTGAGTCTGTCATCGGCTGTCGAAGATGTCATTTCTGTTACATCCGTCCATTGAGTGTCTGGGATTTGAATGAGATTGACACGATTCATCATGACGTTATATTGGATATTATCGATATAAAGCAGGAGGGTCTTCTGGACATCATTGACAACCCAGAGCTTGACAAAGCGCAGCAGCCCGTCGTTTTTTGTGAATACATTCTCCACTTCCACCTCACAATCCCCCATCTTGCCAGTCTCAAGCAGTTGTTGCAGGTCGCTGTTTTTCTCTGTTCCCTTGAATGTCAAGGTGATGGTTGAATCACTTTCGGTGCGTATCACTTCGTTCTTCTTGGAAAAATCGATGGCAGATTTCTGCATAGTCAGCAGACGCTCGGGGTAGAGCAGGTTGATAAAGTATTCTAGGAAATTGGCAGCACGAGGCCCTTTTACGTAGTGCGCGTTAGGAACCCACATATATTGATTCTGGCCGTCGAATACGATAACACGCCCATTCTGTTTCTCTACACGATAGAACACGCTGTCATTCTGTCTCAGGAGTCCGATGTCTATTCTCGCGAAGTCGGCTTTTGGGTCGAAATAAGCAAAGTTTTCATTGGACGTTGTGCGGGCATAGACTGCCATTTGGAAACTGCCCACATTCTGCACACTTTTAATCCACTGCTCAAAGAGTTGGCCGCGTGGAGTCTTGGCCACAGCGGATGTGGAGAAAAGGTGGCTCCAACCGAGAAAGAATCCCAGGAGGAACACTGCGGCGGCAGCGATGGGGCGCCAGAGATGGTGCTGCTTGCAGACTGGTCTGCTGATAGTTGGTTGGGCAGATGTCTCATGTGGTTGTAAGGCATTAAACGCTTCGGCCAGTTCTTCATAATAGGCCTTACATTCGGGACACTCAGCCATGTGTGCCTTACATTCTGCCTGCGTCTGCATGTCGATTGTGGTATCAAAAAGGTCAACCACCTTATCTTTAAATTCCTTGCAATTCATAGTCAAGGTACTTTTTAATGTTAATGATTCGTTTGTTTCATTGCCTTGCGGATTTTCTCCAGTCCGTAGAGAAAACGAGATTTCACCGTGGGCAGGGGTAGAGAAAGAATCTCGGCTACATTAGCAAAGCTGTTGTTTCCATAGATTCGAAGACGTATGACCTCGGCCTGTTCCTCTGGGATTTCCACAAGTAGCTTGGCAATTCGTTGGTAGTCCGATTCGTCGTTTTCCGTTGGGAGATCTGCTATGTCAAGGCAAGCGTCCAAGGGTATTGTCCTGAGTTTTCCCAATGCAGTAAGTCGTGAGGAACACAAGTTAGAGAGTACACGAAAGATATAGTTGCGCCAGTCTCTCACTTCAACGCTCTTCTCATCAGAGAATTTTGAGCTGATTTTAAGGAAGGTATCTTGCAGCGCATCTTTCGCATCGTCTGTATCACCAAGACGGTAGCAGGCATACCTCATCAAGTGCGGTTGTTCCTGTTGAAAGTGTTCAGCGAGTTCTTTCATTTTGACGTCGTTTTTGTATTCATGATCTTTATCTTTACGTTTTTGAGATGCATCTGACATAAAGACTCTAAAAGTCCGAAAAAGATTTAAATGAAAGACATTTTTTTCAAAAGAAGGGCGAGAATGTACACAATTTCCATCCTCGGCCGCCTTGTATAATTGTGCCTATCGTTACAGGGGCTCGTTCTCCCACCCACGGGGAAAGCCCATTGCCACGGTATCAATGGCCGGGATGATAAATTATAAAAGATACCAAAATGTATAATTGTGATAAACGATACCAATATGTATAATTGTGAGGAGGCTGTATGGGGCGGCGGTTTTCTAACCGCCGTTTAATAAACAGTAGAACCTTAATCATTTATAGTCGGTTATATAAAGGCGGCAAGAAAGCCGCCTTTCCACAAGTCTATACGTTTGCGGTAGCACCAGTAGGCGGGCGGAGGGAGGCTGTGTGGGGCGGCGGTTTTCTAACCGCCGGGATATGAACGATTGAATAATGGTCTATTAAGAATGTATTATCTAAACTTTAAACTTTCAACCCTAACCCCTAAACCTTATGCTACAAGCCCCTAAACCTTAAACAAAACAAAAAGAGCTGCAACCCCACGAAAGGGTGCAGCTCTTTTTATGTCTGAAACGTTGGGGCTTAGGCTTTGCCGTTGGAGCCGAGCACGTTGATGATTTTGTGCTTGTAGAGTTTCTCCATTTCGTCGCGGGCCGGACCGAGGTATTTGCGGGGGTCAAATTCGGCGGGCTTTTCGTCGAAGATGCGACGGACGGTGGCGGTCATGGCCAGACGGGAGTCAGAGTCGATGTTGATCTTGCAGACATCCATCTTGGCAGCCTTGCGGAGTTCCTCTTCGGGGATACCGATTGCGTCGGGGAGTTTGCCGCCATGTTCGTTGATCATGTCGACATATTCCTGGGGCACGGAGGATGAACCGTGGAGCACGATGGGGAAGTCGGGCAGCTTGGCCTCTACGCCCTCGAGCACGTCGAATGCCAGGGGGGGAGGAACGAGGCGGCCGGTCTTCGGGTCGCGGGTGCACTGCTCGGGGGTGAACTTGTAGGCGCCGTGCGATGTGCCGATCGAGATGGCCAGCGAGTCGCAGCCGGTGCGGGTGACGAAGTCGATAACCTCGTTGGGGTCGGTGTAGGTGTGGTGGTCGGAGGAAACTTCGTCCTCTACGCCTGCGAGCACGCCTAACTCACCCTCAACGGTAACGTCGTATTTGTGTGCGTAGTCGACAACTTTCTTGGTCAGAGCCACGTTCTCCTCGTAGGGGAGGTGGCTGCCGTCGATCATCACGGATGAGAAGCCGTTGTCAACGCAGTCTTTGCAAAGCTCGAAGCTGTCGCCGTGGTCGAGGTGCAGCACGATCTGGGGATTCTCCCAGCCAAGTTCCTTGGCGTAGGCCACAGCGCCCTGGGCCATGTAGCGCAGCAGTGTGCTGTTGGCATAGTTGCGGGCACCCTTCGATACCTGAAGGATTACGGGCGATTTCTCCTCGGCAGCGGCCTTGATGATGGCCTGGAGCTGCTCCATGTTGTTGAAGTTGAAGGCGGGGATAGCGTAACCGCCATGGACGGCCTTGGCGAACATCTCGCGGGTGTTGACCAGACCTAAGTCTTTGTAGTTTACCATAATAAATAAACCGGTTTGATTTTGTTGGGGTTTCTGGGGGCAAATTTACGAAATTTTCTTTATCCCGCCTTATAAATTTAGTAAAAAATGCCTAACTTTGCCCTCTCTAAACACAGAATATATGCAGAATAAGCAGAAAGTGATACTTACGGGCGACCGTCCCACCGGCCGCCTCCATTTAGGGCATTACGTGGGTTCGCTGCGCCGCCGCGTGGAGTTGCAGGATTCCGGCGAGTTCGACAAGATTTTCATCATGATCGCCGACGCCCAGGCGCTCACCGACAATGCCGACAACCCCGAGAAGATCCGTCAGAATGTGATTGAGGTTGCCCTGGACTATCTCTCGGCCGGTCTCGACCCCGAAAAATCCACCATCTTCGTGCAGACTCATGTGCCCGAGCTTACCGAGCTGGCATTCTATTATATGAATCTCGTGACGGTGTCGCGCGTGCAGCGCAACCCCACGGTGAAGACCGAAATAAAGATGCGCAACTTCGAGCAGAGCATCCCCGTGGGATTCTTCTGCTACCCCGTGAGCCAGGCCTCGGACATCACCGCTTTCAAGGCCACCACAGTGCCCGTAGGCGAGGATCAGGCGCCCATGATTGAGCTGACACGCGAGATTGTGGACCGTTTCAACAACACTTACGGCGACACGCTCGTAACTCCCGAAATCCTCCTGCCCGAAAATGCCGCCTGCATGCGTCTTCCGGGCACCGACGGCAAGGCCAAGATGAGCAAGTCGCTGGGTAACTGCGTCTATCTGAGCGACACCCCCAAGGAGGTGGCGAAGAAGGTGAAGAGCATGTACACCGACCCCGAGCATCTCACCGTCGATTCCCCGGGACATCTCGAGGGAAACTGCCCCTTCTACTATCTCGACGCCTTCGCCAACGACGGCCATTTCGCCAAATATCTTCCCGATTACAAGAATCTCCAGGAGCTTAAGGATCACTACACCCGTGGAGGTGTGGGCGACGGCACAGTGAAGAAACTGCTCATCAGCGTGCTCGAAGAATACTTGGCGCCCATCCGCGAGCGCCGGCACTACTGGGAGCAGCACATCCCCGCGGTCTACGACATCCTGCGCAAGGGTTCGGAGGCAGCCCGCCTTGAAGCCGCCGACACCCTCGACAAAGTGCGCGCCGCCATGAAAATCAACTATTTCGACGACGCCGCCCTTATCGCCGACCAGGCCCGCCGCTACTCCTCCGGAAAATAATAAGTAACTGTTCAAAATTATTTTATACTAACCGGTCAATTTATTTCAATGTTTCTTCGGAAAAATTTTTGAATCTTTTTCTCTCTTCATCAGTCGTGTAGCTTGCTACACTCCTTCTTCATCGAGTAAAATCTTCTAAAAATTTTCCTCGAATAAACATTAAAATAATTTCGACCAGTTACTTACCATATTTATTATTGGTTTAAGGTTCAATTATTGAAGGGTTTTCTGCCTTGTTGAAAATCCGTGATATAATATGATAAAGGCGCTGTGTCAAAATGCTTGACACAGCGCCTTATTTTATAATCTGTCGTATGTTTCCGGTGCGAACAGGGTATGTTCTGTGGTGTCGGCGATCGCTTCAGAAGCAGCCGCCGGCCTCCGACAGTGGGTTATTTCTTGTCTTTGGATTTGGCGAGCATGCGCTCGATAGCTTCGTTGCAGAGGTCGATGGCTTCCTCGAAAGAGTCGGCGACCTTGGTGGCCACGAATTCATCGTGTGGCATGTTGATTTTCACCACTGCTTCCTTGTTCATTGCTGTTTCGGGTTTTACGACCGACAGTTTCACGTCGACGGTGGTGATGCCGGCGTAGTGACGCTGGAGGCGTTCGGCTTTCTTGTTGATGAAGGCCACGAGTTTTTCGGTAGCGTCGAAGTGGATTGCCTGAATGCGAACGTCCATAATTATGTTCCTCCTTTTTAGTTTTTGGGGCTTTTCCCTGCATGTGTGCCGCTGCGGGCTGCGCCGCGGGGATGGGCCAGTTGATAATTGTGTTGTAGTTCTCGGTAGGTGATATGTGTATATATCTGTGTTGTTGCTAATGATTCATGCCCCAACAGTTTTTGCACTGCCACAAGGTCGGCGCCGTTGTTGAGCATGTCGGAGGCGAATGAATGGCGCAGCACGTGGGGCGACAGCCTGCCGGCGTGCACCCGGCCTTCCATGGCGGCTTTCACCACCCGCTCCACGAGCATGGGATAGAGCTGCCGTCCGTCGGACCGCACAAAAAAGTGCTCCGGCGCCTCCCCGCCCACGGTCTGCCGGCGCACCCGGCGATAATGGCCGATGGCCTCGGCAAGTTCGCGGCCGAAAGGGATGAGTCTATCCTTATTACGTTTTCCATGCACTTTTAGTTCGCCCTTTGTGGTGTCTACGTCGCGGTCGAGAAGCCCTATAAGCTCGGCGCGGCGCATGCCTGTGGTGTATAACATCAGGAATATCAGGGCGTCGCGGACTTCGGTGAATGAGGCTGAATCTGCTCCCGGATTCTTGCTGCCGGAGGTCGCCGCGTCAACACAACCGAGGGCCGGCAGCTGATCTTCGACGACGGCGTTGATCTCCTCGGAGCGCACGGTCACCGGGAGCGGTCGGGGCATTTTCGCCATCTCCACGGTTGCGGCGGGGTTGGCGGTAATTTTGCCGATGCGCAGCAGATAGCGGTAGAACGACGACAGGGCGGTGAGTTTTCGGCGCAGTGTGGCGGGTGAGTCGCCGGCTTCAGCCCGCTCCATGAGCCATGCGCGGATGTCGGTCGGCGCCACGCCCAAAGGGTCGAAACCGTCGTCGGGAATGTCGACAGGCACGCCGTAGGTGTCGCGAAGTCCGGTCAGGGGTTGCCCGGTGATGAATTGGCGGAACTGACCGATGTCGCAGGCATACGACAAAACGGTATGAGCCGAGAGGTTCAGCTCACACCGGATATATGTCAAAAATGATTTGGTCAGCATCTACTTCGCGGCCGCTGATTGCGGAGTGCCGTCGAGCATGATTATATGCTTTTGAGGCATCCTCGGGGTGCGCCTTGCGGCTATCCCGTCGGCTCAGTAGCGAAGTTACATCATTCTTTTGTGAAATGCAAATATTTCACAAAGAAAAAGCGGAGAAATTAATCCTCGGCAAGACGGAGCTTCTGCACGTAAACCGCTTTCATCATCTTCTTGCGGTTTGCTACAGAGGGCTTTTCAAAAGCCTGACGGCTGCGAAGTTCCTTCACGATGCCGGTTTTCTCGTATTTACGTTTGAATTTCTTGAGAGCTTTTTCGATGTTGTCGCCTTCTTTAACTTGTACGATGATCATTTTTTGAGATTCTTATTCTTTAGTTTTTGTTGTTTGCTGTTGAAAACTCGGCCTGGCGAGGCTGTCGGCCAGACCTAACTTGTTTTGCGGGGCAAAATTACACAGTTTTTTCCACATGACAAAATCTTTTGCGCGAAATTTTGTGACCTCAAGGCTGTTTTTCGCCGAATTCAGCCGAGCAGAGGGTCGCGACGTCGGCCTCGAACGTGTCGCGGCGGATGGCGCGGTTGCGCACGGCGGTGCGGTGGTTGAAGATGGTCTGCGGGGAATAAAAGAGCAGCGATGCGATTTTGTTGCTGTCGGTGACGCCCATGCGCACTAATGCATAGATGCGGAGGTCGGTGTTGAGGCGCCGCGGGTCTTTCTGGGCAATGCGGCAGTCGGGGCGGAGGAGACTGTTGAATTGCTCCACGAAGTCGGGATAGAGCCGCAGGAATGTGGTGTCGAAGTTGAGAAACATCTCCCTGATTTCCGACTCCGTGGGGCGGATATAACGCTCGGCGACGGGGTTCAGCTCGGCCATGTTGCGTACTTTCAGTTTGAGAATCAGCGGAAAACGGTTGAGTTTGTCGATATATGCGGCGCAAAGGTCCATAAAGAGGCTCACATAGCGCTCGTGCGACCGGTTGGTCTCCTCCATGCGTCGGTTGCTCTGTTCGAGCTGTCGGTTGATATGCTCGAGGCGGGCGTTGAGGCCGCTGACGGCGCTCAACGCCTCATGTTTCTTCCTGACCTGTGCGAATGCGACGTAGATGGCGGCGGCCATCGACAGCAGGGCTATCGCCACCGCGATGATGTAGGATTTCAGTCGCCTGTTCTGCGACTCGATGGTCTGCTGATAGCTTGTGGAGATCTCGGGAATCAGTTCGGCGATTTCGAGCATGCGCAGTCGGTTATTGAAGAAAAGCGCGTCGTCGAGCGACACCTGAAGATAGTGGTTGGCACGTTCGGCGTCGGCGTTGTTGTGCTTAAGGAAAAGCGCGAGTTCCTGGAGGGCAAGATGCTCCTTGGATGCAAGCCGCTGGTCGGCGATGGCCGACTTTACGAGCCATTGCATGTAGCGTTCGGTGTCGTGCCGTCCCCGATAGATCATCGCTATGGAGAAACATATCTGGGCGTGGCGGCGGCTGTCGGGCGGGGTAAGCTGCAGCGCCTGGCTGTAGAGCGACAGTGCTTTGTCGGATTCTCCTTTGTTCAGCTTCTGTTCTGCCAGACTATAATAATAGTCGACGGTGCCCCGCGGCGTGACCGCAAGCAGCGAGTCGAGGTATTCGCGCTGTTTGCCGTAGAAGTGCGGCGCGAAAGCGTCGGATCGGGAGTATTCGCCCCATGCGCTGTAGGTCCAGCTGAGAGCGTCGAAATATTCTTGTTTCAGGCCCGGGGTGAGCTGTGCCGAATTCATGTGGGTGAGGATCTCGGTGGCCTGGCTGAAATGCCCGGCGGTGGCCAGCGACAGGGCTTTGTGGATCTTTACACGGGCCAGTTCGAGAGAGTCGCCCGAGGCGAGTGCGAGTTTTTCGGCCCGGTCGGCCACGGCGAGTGTGGAGTCGAACCGGAATGTGTGATATTCGTCGAATAGGCTGTTGAGCACCTGCAGTTTCTCGGCTGTTGTCGATGTTCGTTCCATCGAGCTGCGGATGCTGTCGATACGCAGCTGTTTCTGCTCCATGAATGCGGTGCGTTGCCCGAGCACTTCGTCGAGCTGACGGAGTGCGTCGTCGGTTTTTGCCACTGCTGCGGCAGCGGCAAAAACAATTAGGAACAGAGTGACAAGTTTACGCATCGCGAAATGTGATTTTTCCGGTTGTTTTTGGCTGTTAAAACTCGGATTGTGCAAAGTTAAACATTATATTTCAATGGCGCAAGCGCTACCTGATTTTTATGGATTGTTTTTTCAGATGTTTAGTTCCCAGATGTTTGCATTTCTGAACGCTCCCCGCGCACTACCTGCTATTGACACCGCGAAGTTGAAGTGTTAATTTTGCGTCGAAATTAATGATTTTTCACCATGATCAAAACCATGAAATTAGTTTTTGGGGTTGCGGCGCTGATCTTCGTGACAACGCCTGCAACCTCCGCCGCCGAGAGGGTATTGTCGCCCGATGGCCGCATAAATGTAGAATTTTATCTTGACGACAAGGGTACTCCTATATATACTGTCGACTTCCTCGGCGAAAAGATTATACGCCCCTCACACCTCGGTTTTGAACTGAAAGATGACGGCATGATCACCGACGGTTTCGAAGTAACCGGCGTGGAACATGATAGATTCGACGAGACATGGAAACCTGTGTGGGGTGAAAACAGCGAAATCCGCAATCACTACAACAGCATGATTGTGTCGATGGAGCAGGGCACTGGCCGCGACAAGGTGAAGATGGATGTGGAGTTTCGCGTGTTTGACGACGGTGTCGGTTTCCGCTATATCTTCCCTGAGCAGAAAAAAAAGGAGTTTGTCATCGCCGACGAGCTAACACAGTTTGCAATGGGTGGCGATTACAAGGCCTGGTGGATTCCCGGCGATTACGATACCCAGGAATATGAATATTTCATTTCCAAACTCCATGAGATTCCGTCGCGTGCCGCCAATCTGCGTTTCGACAACGCCTCCACTACCCGATTCGCCAACACCGGCGTGCAGACCGCGCTGCAGATGAAAACCCCTTCGGGCAAATATGTCAACATCCACGAGGCTGCTTTGATCGACTATCCGGCCATGCATCTCAATCTGGATATCCCCTCGATGACATTCACCTCATGGCTGACCCCTATGCCCGACGGCACCATGGCCACCGTGAAGACCCCGTTTCCCACTCCATGGCGCGTGGTGATGCTCGGCGACAAGGCCACCGACATCCTCGCCTCGAATATCATCTACAATCTCAACGAGCCGTGTAAGCTCGAGGATACTTCCTGGATCAAACCTGTGAAATTCATGGGCGTTTGGTGGGAGATGATCACCGGCAAAAGCCAGTGGAGCTACACCGATGCCTCCGATTTCGATCTCGCGACTTTCGACTATACAAAAGCCAAACCCCACGGCAAGCATGGCGCCAACAACGAGAATGTACGCCGTTATATCGACTTTGCCGCCGCCAACGGTTTCGACCAGCTGCTTGTGGAGGGTTGGAATGTAGGCTGGGAAGACTGGATCGGAAAAGAGAAAGAATTCGTGTTCGATTTCCTCACCCCTTATCCCGACTTCGATATTAAGGCGCTCAACGACTATGCCCGCTCAAAGGGTATAAAACTGATGATGCACCACGAGACGTCAGGCTCTATCCCCAACTACGAGAAGTATATGGACCGGGCCTATGATCTGATGAAGCAGTATGGCTACGACGCCGTCAAGAGCGGTTATGTGGGCAATATACTCCCCAAGGGCAACTATCACTACAATCAGACATCGGTGCGGCACTATCTCGACGCAGTGAAGAAAGCCGCCGACAAGCAGATTATGGTTGACGCCCACGAGGCTGTGCGTCCCACCGGTCTGGCCCGTACATATCCCAATCTCATCGGCAATGAATCGGCCATGGGGCAGGAATTTCAGGGTATGTCGACACAGCATGTGACGATTCTCCCGTTCACACGTCTCAAGGGAGGCCCTATGGATTTCACTCCCGGTATCTTCCGCATGGACATGAGTTCGTTCGCCCCCGGCAACGGCAACCGCAAGCACGCCACCATCGCAAACCAGCTTGCGCTCTATCTGACGATGTACTCGCCTCTGCAGATGGCTGCCGATATGCCCGAGCACTATGCCGAAAAGATGGATGCCTTCCAGTTCATCAAGGATGTGCCTGTTGACTGGAGCGAGAGCCGCTATATCGACGCCGAGCCGGGTGAGTTCATTATCGTTGTCCGCAAGGATAAGAACAGCGACGACTGGTATGCCGGCGGTGTGGCCAACTATGCGCGTTCTTACAGACTGCCCCTCAGTTTCCTCACACCCGGAATGAAATACCGGGCTACCATTTACGCAGACAGAAACGACTCCGACGGATACTCCAACCCCGAAACCTATCAGATCTCGACTCGCGAGGTCGACAGCACAATGTCGCTAAGCGGGATGATGGCCCGCGGCGGTGGTTTCGCCATCCGTTTCGAGCCGATGACGAAATAAGAGATTATAGAATAAGGAAAGACAAAAATAAGATAAAGAATACAGAATGTGAATTTTTCGAAGTAAGCAAGACAATCAATTCAAATAAAAGCAAGAAGGATAGATTTTAACCAACCTTGATTCAAGTTGTATAGGCCAGCGCTCCCGTAGTCCGTGATGGATACACGTGAGCGCTGTTTTTTTACAGAGATGCTTGCGGGGGTCGACCCGCGCAATTTCTGTAAAAGAAAAGAGCCGGGCGGATGCTACCCGGCTCTGATGGGGGATGTTGTCTTACCAGGATTCGAACCTGGACAGGCAGAACCAAAAACTGCAGTGCTACCATTACACCATAAGACAATCCTTGGCGCTCAGGGCGTGTGACTCCCTAAAGCGATTGCAAAGTTAGCGAGTTTTTTCGGCTTTTGCAAATTTAAGAGCTTGTTTAATAATATATGTTACCGACACAAGCTCTTATTTTATCCGGGTCAGGCATGGCGTGTCAGGCATGTCGGAAAAGACGGGTGGAACGCAGACCCGGACGGTTGACAAACGAGAGGGTGGTGAAACTGGTGGTCGGTTCGGAGTTGTAGCGCATGTGATACCGCTCCTGAGCGAGACCGGCAAGGATGAATGTGGCCTTGTTGACAGGTTGCGATTCAGTGCGCAGATAGGGGCGTGCGCCCGGGGTGATGCGCTCCTCGGCGCTGAGGTCGAACCCTTTGCGGGTGATTGAGAGCGCCACGGTGGCGGCACTGTCGATGTCGTCGGGCAGGCCGATGCGGGTGAGTTTCACTGAACCGTCGGGCAGGCATTCAAGCTCCATCCGTGGAGTGAGGTCGGTAAGTTCCGGATCGAAAGTGAGGAATGCTTCCGAGAAGTCGGTCTCAACAGGACCGTGACCCGAAGGCATGGCGATGATGCCGGCTATTATGGCTGCCGCCAGCAATAGCGTGACATAAAACTCAACTGTGCCGATGAACTGCATGTTTCTTTACGCTGCGAATGCCGAAAGGAGCGCCGAGGATATGAGCATGTAGATGAGCATGCCTATAATGTCGTTGGTGATGGATATGAACGGGCCGGTGGCAAGGGCGGGGTCGATTTTAAAACGCTCGAGAGTCAGCGGCACGAAGGTGCCGAATATCGACGCGAAGAGCACCACGGCCATCAGCGAGAGCGACACGGCGATAGTGGTGGGATTGAGCGGGTCGAGTCGGAAGCAGTTGTAGATGAATACGATAAGCGAAATGAGCAGGCCGTTGATGAGGCCTACGCCCACTTCCTTGCCAAGCTGCCGGGCGGTGTCCTTAAGTTCCAGCGAACCGTTGGCAAGACCCTGCACCACAATAGCCGACGACTGGATGCCGACGTTGCCGCCGGTGCCGCCGATCATGGGGATAAAGAGCGCCATGGCGGGATTGGTGGCGAATCCCTGTTCGAAGTTGCCGAGAATCAGTGAATTGCCTATGCCGCCCATGATGCCGATGAGAAGCCAGGGCAGACGGGCGCGGGTCTGCTGCCAGATGGTGTCGTCGGATTCCACATCCTGCGACAGACCTGATGCCAGCTGATAGTCGCGTTCCTGCGATTCGCGCACGCGATCCATGACGTCGTCGACCGTGATATGTCCCACCAGACGTCCGATGGAGTCGATTACCGGCATGGCCACAAGGTCGTATTTCTCGAAGTCGATTGCCACCTCGTCGAGTGGCGTGTCGGTCTTCACGGCTGCGGGGTCGGTCTCCATAACATTCTTGATCTTGGAGACCGAGGGGTGGGTGATTAGTTCTTTCAGCGGCAGGGTGCCGCGCAGGCGGTCGTCATTGTCGACCACATAGACGTAATAGACCTCGTCCATGTCCTCGGCCTGCATCCTGAGCTGCTTGATGCATTCGGGCATGGACCAGTTCTCGTTCACCACAAGCATCTCGGTGCCCATCAGGCCGCCGGCGGTGTCCTCGTCATATTTGAGCAGGTCGATGATGTCGCCGGCCTGATCCACGTTGTCGATGTGAGAGAGCACCTCCTCCTGATCTTCTTTGTCGAGATCCTGGATAAGGTCCACGGCATCGTCGGTGTCGAGGTGGTCGATATATTTCGAGGCGATCTCCTCCGGCTCCATGTCGGAGAGGAGCTTGCGGCGGTCATCCTCGTCGAGTTGCATCAGCACCTCGGCCGCGGTGTCCTCGTCGAGCAGTTTATAGAGATATTCGGCCTGATTGAGGTCAAGGTCCTGATATAGCTCGGCAATGTCGGCGGGGTGCATCTCGTCGAGCTCGCGGCGTGCGGCAGCGTCATCGCGGTTGGCGATGATGCCTTTGATTCTGTCAAGAAATTCCTCGTCAAACTCTTTCATTGCCGTAGGGATGAATTAGAGGGTCTCAGACCTGTTTATTATTAAACAAGCGCTTGTTTTGCGGCTGCCACCAGATTGGTCAGTTCCACGAATTGAGCCACTGAGAGCTGCTCGGGGCGCAGAGCCAGCAGCGGCGAATCGGGCAGCGGCGCTCCCCCCGGGAAAAGGGGCTTCACTGAGTTGCGGATGGTTTTGCGGCGCTGGCCGAATGTGGTTTTAACCACTGTGCGGAACAGCGTCTGGTCGCAGCCGAGGTCGGTGACATCGTTGCGCACCATCTTTATCACTCCCGATTTTACTTTGGGAGGGGGATTGAACACATGCTCGTCGACCGTGAAGAGATATTCCACTGTGTACCATGCCTGAAGCAGCACGCTCAGTATGCCGCGGGCTTTAGTTCCGGCGGGGGCGGCAAGTCGCTCGGCCACTTCCTTCTGAAGCATCCCCGAGCAGCATACGATGCGGTCTTTCCAGTCGAGTGCATGGAAGAAAATCTGCGACGAAATGTTGTAGGGGTAATTGCCTATGAGGCAGAATGGACCGTTGCCGGGAACCAGTTCGTCCAGATCGACCCGCAGAAAATCAGCCTCGACAATCCTCCCTTTAAGGTCGGGAAAATTGGCGTTGAGATAGTCCACGCTTTCCGTGTCGAGTTCCACCACTTTCACGTCGTGTCCCTCGTCAAGCAGAAAACGGGTCAGGACGCCCATGCCGGGTCCCACTTCCACCACGGGCAGCCCCTTGTAGTCGTCGAGGGTTGCGGCTATCCGTTGTGCCACCGACAGATCGGTGAGGAAATGCTGTCCGAGAGCTTTCTTAGGTCGTATTCTCATAGAATGCAAAGTTACCTTTTTTCCCGCTTATCGGCAAATTTTTTTATAAGTTGGAGCGGAGATATGCCTGTGAGACGGCGCATTCCTGAATAAGAGACGATTACCGAAAGCAGCGCCCACGGCACTGCGGCCTCCCAGCCCCACAGGCTGCGGCATAGCGCCGTAACCCCCGCCACGCCGAAAGCGACCAACGGCATCGCAAAGGCTCCGGTACTCATAGTTATGGCATAGCGCACGCGACACACAATCCACACCTCGAGCATGTAGATGGCATACCAGGCGATATAAGCCACGCCGAGTCCGGCAATACCCATGGCATCGTAGCAGAGAATGTTCAGACCGATGGCTGTGAGAGCCGAGATCAGTTCGGTAAGGAGATAGGCCACACCGTCGCCGCGTGAGAGTATCACGTACCCCAGGCACCACGACCATGCGCGCAGCAGAGTGCCTACGGCTGCCCAGGTGATAAACGGGAGTATGGTCAGAAATGTGTTGTCGTATAGAAGCCTGACAATCAGGGTGTCGGCGCACACAAAGATGGTGACGGCGGGGAAGAGCACCAGCGTGATCAGCAACACTTCGTGTGAAAGAAACAGTGCGGTGCGGCGCGGGTGGGTGCTTACCTGCGACAGGCGCGGCAGATACTCCATTCCGATGGCGGCGAGTATGATGCCGGCATATCGGTTGACGAGCGTGAACCCCGCCTGATAGTATCCGGCTGTATCCATGCCTGTCTTGCGGTTGAGATACGACATGAATATGTAGCTTACGGCGTTGGTGGCGAATGTTGTGATGGTAATGAAGATGCCCAGCACGGCGAATTCCTTGCCTGTGGTGAATGTGTCGCGCACAGTGAGAGATGGCTGTGGCTTTTCTACGCGGGCGCGGTAAAGACCCATGCACACCCATCGGACAATGACGAACGCGAGCAGTGCCGGAATGATGCTGTCGAGACCCCAGAGCCAGAACATAGGCGCTGTTACAGCCAGTCCGACCAACGATGCTGCAACGTTGCGCCGGGCCAGCGGCGAGTAGAGCCTGAGTCCCTGAAACAGGGCACTCTCGGTGTTGCTTATCGTGATCAGCAGCACACCTACGCTGAGGATGACAAACGGGAGTATATGGGATTCGTCGCCGAAGGTGATGCGGCTGAGCCATGGCGACAGGCACATCATGACTATGGCGGCGGTCAGACCGAGAGCCATGCCCCACCGGCGCGATGCGGCCACAAGCCGCGGCAGCAGCCGGCGCGGCGCCCGGGCCACGGCGCGGACCATGCCGGTGCCGGTGCCGAGTTGAGAGATGGAGGAGGCGGTTTCAAGCACCGAGTTGTAGATGCCGAACAGTCCTATGCCGGCAGGTCCGAGCCACACAGCCACCAGCTTTGCTCGCGCGATGGAGCACAATATGTTGATGATCTGCACTCCGCTGAATATGCTCATCACTTTGAGCACACGGCGCGACAGACTTCCGTGGCGTGGCGCCCGGGTCATTTCAGCCATGACTCGGGATTCTCTTTGGCGCGGCCGTTGCGCACTTCGAAGTGCAGCACACTGCGGCCGTCGTCGTTGGGATCGGAGAATACTGTGCCTAAGTTCTGACCGGCCTTAACTTTCTGCCCGGTGGAGACGCTGACATGGTCGAGGTTGGCGTAGACGGTCAGGTATTGGCCGTGGCGGACAACTACCACCGAGTTGTAGCCGTCGGGACGGAACACAGCCGACACTTCGCCGTCGAACACTGCGCGCACCCCGGCATTGCGGGTCGTCTGGATGTCCACGCCGGCATTGTCGGTCTGCACATGGGGGAGCGAGGGGTGGGTCTGACGGCCGAAACGGCGCACGATGGTATACGACCCTGCGACCGGGAACGACAGGCGTCCGCGCATATCGGCGAATTGGGAACCGGTCTCAACCGAGGCCGACGATGTACCGGCCTTCGATGAGGCGGCCGGAGTGTGGAGTGTGCCTGCCGAGCCGCTCCCTTCGGATTCGGATGGTGCCGGAGCTGTGGAGGGTTTGCGCTGGCGCTTAACGGCATGGGCTTTCCTGCGGGCTTCCTCGCGTGTTTTGCGCTCTTCGGCAGCTTTCTGCTCCTTGGCGGCTTTCTTTGCCTGGGCTTCAGCCTCTTTGCGTGCTTTTTCAGCCTCGCGTGCGGCTTTCTTGGCAGCCTCGGCCTCGGCCGCTTTTCGTTGGGCTTCTTCGCGTTCGGCCTGTTTTTTGGCTTCCTTGCGTGCTTTTGCTGCCTCTTTCTCTTTCCAGGCGGCTTCGGCAGCCTTCTTTTTGGCAAGATCCTCAGCTTCCTTGCGGGCCTGCTCGGCGCGTGCGGCTTCCTCGGCTTTGCGTGCGGCTTCCTCAGCCGCGGCCTTCTCGGCGGCAGCGCGTGCAGCCTCTTCCTCGCGAATCCTACGGGCTTCGGCTTCAGCTTCGGCTTTCTTTCGCTCGGCCTCGGCTCGTGCGCGCTGCTCGGCCTCACGGCGGGCGGTCTCCCGGGCGATCACGGCATCAAGCTCGCGCTCCAGAGCCGCGGCGCGTGCTTTCTGATCGGCCATAATTTGCTGGAGTTCCGAACCTTGCGATTGCAGTTCTGCAACAAGCGCTTTAGTCTGGGCCTGGCGTTTTACCAGACCTGAACGCTCTTGTGCGAGCTGATTTTTGGATGAAGCGGCCACGGCGCCAAGCTCCTGCAACCTCTGTTTCTTTTCATCGAGAGCCTTGCGGGCAACCTCTATCTCGCGCGTGCGTTTTTCGCGCCATTTGTTGAACTGGTGCAGATAGCGTGCGCGGCGCCATGCCTGCTGAAATGAATCGGAGGAGAAGATGAATGCCAACGCGCCGGTCTGCTGCCGGCGTCCCTGCTGCCGGCGCACCGCCTTGACGTAGCTTGATGATATGCGTTTGAGATTACTGTCGAGGGCGTCGATAGAGTCGCTCACATTCTTCATGCGGCCATTGATGGAATCAAGGCGGCTTGAAATCACTGCGATTCGGCCGTTGCATTTGTCTATCTCGCCCTCTACGAGATTGAGCTGATTGAGCTTCTGGTTGGTCTCGCGGGTATTAAGCCTTATTTTCTGTCGGGTCTCCTGAATCTCTTTTTCGGTCTGGCGACGGTCGGTGCGCACGGCTTTTTCCGAGCGGTCGGAGGTCACCTTTTTCCCTTTGGAAGAGGATTGATTTTTAGATGAATTCTTTTTTGTGGATTTTTTCCGGGATGATGTTCCGGATGATTTCTTCGACGACTTTTTCTTCCCCCGGTCGGCTGTCTGCTCGGTGCGTGCCGAACTTTGCCGTTTCTTCTGTGAGACGGCGTCCGAGGGTGATATAAGCAGCAGAAGCGTTGCAAGCAGAATGATGACTATTCTTTGCACGGCAGTGTGATGTCTTGGATTAGAGTTGTTTTAACAGGCCTGACAGAGCGGATGCGGGGATGCGCTCGTAATCGTCGGGGATGCGGCAGCGGCGGTTTAGATTGGTGTTGAACTTGGAATTGTTAAGATCCCACTCGATGGTTGCGGCGATCTTCTTCTTCCCGGAATTCTCCACCGTTACCTTGCGTGCGAACCATCCGGCGTTACGACTTTCAGCAATGCCGTCGTAGTAGACCTGTACGGTGGTCTTGGCGTTGACCTCGACCACTGCGCCGCGCAGGCCATTGATGGTCGACGAAGCAAGAAATCCGTAGGAGTAGTCGGCAGGCTGATTTTTCGGGAGTATGTACCATCCGTTGTCTGCTTCGGCCAACTCGAAAAGTGAGCTGTTGCCGGGGCGTGCCGTGCCTTTGCCTACAGAAAACGCGCGGCCCAGCAGCAGGTCCTGGATGTCGGTGATGGTGACGCCGGCTCCGTCGAGCAGCGTCGCGGTCGGCTCACTGATATATCTTTTGTGGAATTTGTCGACGGCAACCACCGAGTCGGCGTCGACCCAGAGCGTCGCTACCTCAAATCCGAGCATGCGCATGGATATTGAAATCCATTCGCCGCGTTTCATATACACTTTGCCGGCGGCATTTAGCTTCTTGGGCGATTTGATGCTAAGCTTTATCGACATTTCCATGTCGTTCCATGCCGTCCATGAGGAGGTGAGCATGTTGTAGCGGGTCGGGAGGTCGGCATAGGTCGGCACGGTGTTTTCGCCGATTACGATGGTGGAGCCGCCTGCGGCGCCCTCAGCGGCTTTTTTCTGCGAACGGCATCCCGACAGAGGCGACAGGAGGAGCAACGCCGCTGCGGCAAGGAATATTGTGCTGAATGATTTAAACATAGATTACAGTTGATGGACAGGGCAGAGCGTAAGCGTTGAGCCTAAAAAGGCGTTCAGTCGACAAACGGAGTGCGCTGCTTTATTTTTTTAGGTAATAATTCGTTGTCGGGGTCGAGCTTCAGGGCGCGTTGCCAGAATTCCACAGCTTTCTGCACTTCCCTGTTCATGAAATATATGTCGCCGGCATGGTCGAGCACGTCGGCCTGCGGTTTGTCGGCTTCGATTTCGAGAGCGCGGTCGATCCACTGGCGCGCTTTCTCGTAATCCTTCTTTTTGTAGTAGATCCACGCGTAGGTGTCGATTGCCGTGTCGTTGGAGGGATTGGCACGCACGCAGATCGCGCTGTACTGTTCGGCTGTGTCGAGGTCTGTCTCCTTTTCAGCCAGGTAGTATGCGAAATTGTTCAGCGCCAGCAGATTGTCGGGGTCGAGCGCCACAGCTTCGCGGTAATAAGTGAAAGCTGAGTCGGGCTGCTCGAGGCGATAGTACACGTCGCCTATCGAGGCGAGAATCTGCGACCGGGCGGTGTGATCCTCCTGGTCGGTGACCCTGAGCGCCTTGCGAAGATAGGGCATGGCCTCGGTAAACTTTTCGGCCTGCATGATATTCGCACCCATGAGCACATTCACCACCGGATCGTCGGGAATGAATTCCAGTGCGCGCCGGCCTTCGCGGAGCGCCTCGTCGGGCCGGTCGAGCTGCGATGCCACGCTCATGATCGAGCGCCAGCGTTCGGGATTGTGCAAGTCGCCGTCCACGGCATATTCCATCTGCTCAAGTGCGCCGCGGAGATCGTTCTTCACCACCAGATACGAGGCGTAGAGGTCGCGTATCTGCGGCTCATGGGGCTGTTGGCTGATAAGGCTCTCGAACATGCCGCGTATCTGCGGCGCCTTGAGCGAGTCGGCGTGAACTTTGTAGACATATTCGCGCATTATAGCCATCTTGGGCTGGATATCGAGATTCTCCATATCGATGGCATGCGAAATCTCGCGGTCGTAGGCGGTGGAGTCGCCCCGGCTGAGATAATATTGGGCGCGTTTATACACCGCCGTACCGTCGTCGGGGTCGGTGGCGCACGCCATGTTGAAATATGTCAGAGCCGAATCGGGCTGCCCGAGCAGCTCGAAAATGTCACCGGCAAAGATCTGTGCGGCCACATTTTTCGGAGCGGAACGTAGCAGCGAGTGTACCTCGGCGATGGTGCCGACGGTGTCGCGCAGCTGCAACAACGCCCTGATTTTGTGCGATGTGATGCCCAGATCGTTGCCCTCGGCGCGTTCCACGCGGTCGAGCACTCCGAGCGAACGCACCAGCGAGGCGGAATCCCCTTTCTGTTGCAGGGCTTCCACCAGTTTTATGGCCACATCGGGTTTGTCGGGGTTCAGCGAATCGGTGACCGACCACACGCGGATAGCCTCGTCGGTGTTGCCCAGCGTGTTGTTGATCATGCCGTAGAATATGTTGCTGTAATAATCCTCGGGATGGAGGTCGAAATGGCGCTGCATCATCCTGAACCCTTTGAGGGCAATGACGGAATCCTCCTGCGCCAGCGCCATCAGGTAGTAGCCGATGGTCTGGCCCACCGACGATTGCGTGGTGTCGAGGTCGTAGGCGGCACGCAGCAGCTCCAGATATGAGTCGGACTCGTTCAGAGCATTGCGTGCACCGGCTTCCATGAATATGTAGTCGGCTTTGCGCTGTTGCTCGGCCAGCCGGGCCTGAGCCCCCTCCTTGCGCCCGAGGGCGGCTACGGGCAGGCCCGCAATCATGAGTGCCAGCAGCAACACAGGTAATATCAGCCCTTTGCGCGAGGCTCTGTCCTCTTTGGGGGACACCACGTTTCCTCGTCGGGGAGGGTTATGGAAAAATGCATGATTCATTGTCTGTCAAATCGTTTTGTAGAGAGTGACGGATCAGTTGGTGCCTGTATGGCCGAAACCGCCATCGCCGCGGACCGTATCGTCGATTTCCCGGACCTGCTCCCATGCCACGCGGGTATAGCGCGAAATCACCATCTGGCAGATGCGCTCGCCGTCGTTGACGGTGAAAGGCTCTTTTGAGAGGTTGATCAGTATCACGCCGATTTCTCCGCGGTAGTCGCAGTCGACAGTGCCGGGGGTGTTTGCCAGCGAGATGCCCTTTTTCAGAGCCAGACCGCTGCGTGGACGTATCTGACATTCATATCCCCTGGGGAGCTGCATGAACAGCCCGGTGGGAATCAGGGCGCGTTCGAGGCTTCCGAGCACCACAGGTCCGTCGGGCAGATATGCCCTTACATCCATGCCTGCGGCGCCCGGTGTGGCATAGGCAGGCAGGGGGTGGTGCGAGCGATTGATGATTTTGACTTTCACCTCTCGGTCAAGGGCCTCTTTCACAGAGATTTCAAACTCTTCGGCGGCGTGTCGGGAAAACTGGTTTTCTGCGTCCATCGGTTCAGTTACATTATTAACAAGCAAAAATAGTAAAATTCCCGCATATTACTGCCATTAAAACCGATTTTAATGAGAAAGTTTGGTGAAAAATCGGTAATTTTGCTGAAAACAACTATATATGGCAGAGCACAACGACCTTGGTAAATTCGGCGAACAGGAGGTGGTGGACCATCTCGTGGCCGAGGGTTATAACGTGGTGGAGCGCAACTGGCGCATGAACCATCTGGAAATCGACATCATAGCCACCCGTGGAGATGAAATAGCATTTGTGGAGGTGAAAACACGCACCGACGACCGCCGGGACCCTCTCGAAGCCATGACTCCGCGCAAAGTGGCGCTTCTGAGCCGTGCCGCCGAGGCTTATATCCGTATGAACCGCATTGCGCTCACACCCCGTTTTGATGTGGTGGCGGTGATTGGCGATGCGCATAACAGGCGGATTGAATATCACAAAAATGCTTTCCTCCCTCCGTTGCGCACCTATTGAGTGCGATTATTTTTTAATGAATCAGCGCCTGTAGAATTATCCTCAGGCTTTGCCGGCGAGGAGAGTGGTGGTCTCGGTGTCGGGCGCAACAATCCACAGGCGGTCGCCGGCGCGGAGCGGGAGCGACCCCGGGCGGTCGATAAACCGGTCGCCGCGGCGCAGAGCCACCACATGGGTGTTGTAGGTGCGCCGCACGTTGGCCGAAGCGAGGGTGCGGCCGACAAGCGGAGAGGTTTCGCTTAACTGTATTGATGTCAGGCGGATGTCGGAGTTGCCCGAATCATGTTCGGTGGTCTGCGGCTCGGCTTCGACCAGAGGGAGGATGGCCTCTATCTGCTCGTCGGTGCCGATCACGCCCACGGTGTCGCCGGGGAACAGGCGGGTGTCGCCCGACGGGATGGTGATGGTTGAGCCGCCGCGCTGGATGGAGACGAGATCCACCCCATAGTTGCCGCGCAGATTGCTCTCTTTCAGCCTTTCGCCGACAAACGGACAGGCATAGCCAACATGCATGTAGGCAAGGTGCAGGTCGCTGACAATGTTGTTGTTCTTGCCCGAACGGCGCAGTTCCCGCTCGTTGAGGTTGTCAAGAAATTTCGTCTCGATATGGCGTAGCGAGCGGTTGAGGCGGCGGTTGAGCAGAAGTATCAGTAAGATGAACACTCCCAGACCAATGAGGGCGGCGGAGCGCAGCGAATAGCTTGCGGAAATCACATGCACGATGAAGCCCAGCGCAATGATCATGCGGAGCACTGCAAGCACCACCCGGGGAACCCTTGAACGTGTGTTTGCCTTGGATTGGCTATGCCCGTCGGCCGTCGGGGGGAGCAGCAGCGCCAGCAGGAATGGCGACATCACGGTCAATGTGATCACGGTGGTGAGCAGACGGCTCCACGAGGGCATGATTTCCTCGAGCATGGGGCGCAGATAGGTGGAATTTACCAGCGAGATCGCCACTAAAACCACAGAGTAGAGCAATATGCGCCAAAGATGGCGTTTGAGCATTGCAGCCCATTCGCGGCGGTTTTCGTTGCCGGCGCTCTGCGATGCCTCGGTGGTGTAGCGCCGCAGCAGGAAGTGATATTTTGCGGGGAGATGCCGCTCGACCAGGGCATAGGCCGGGTCGGCCATCTTGATGAAGTAGGGAGTTGTGAATGTGGTGATTACCGACACTGCAACAACAATAGGGTAAATCTCGGGATTGAGCACACCCAGGCTCATGCCGAGAGTGGCGATGATGAAGGCGAATTCGCCGATCTGGGTCAGCGAGAAGCCTGATTCCATGGCTGTCTTAAGCGGCTGCCCGGTGACGAGCATGCCGAATGTGCCGAACAGTATCATGCCGGCGATGACCACCACCGAAAGCAGCAGTATCGGCCACCAGTAGCGCACAAGTATGTCGGGCTGCACCATCATGCCCACCGATATGAAAAACACCGATCCGAAAAGATCTTTTACCGGCATGGTCACCGATTCGATGCGCTCGGCATAGCTTGTGCCGGCGAGTATCGAACCCATAACGAACGCTCCCAGCGCCAGTGAGAATCCGCACATCACCGAGAATACCGCCATGGAGAGGCACAGACCCATCGACACCACCAGCAGGGTTTCGTTATTGAGAAACCGGCGGCATCGGTTGAGAAACGAGGGGAGCACATACACGCCGACAAGAAACCAGATGACAAGGAAGAAGAGCAGCTTGGTCACCGACATGAGCATTTCGCCCCCCTCCACGGTGTTGTTGATGGCTATGGAGCTTAGAATCACCATCATCACCACCGCAAAAAGATCCTCGATGATAAGCACGGCAAACACCAGCGAGGCGAATTTGCGCTGTCGCAGGCCAAGGTCGGTGAATGCCTTGATGATGATTGTGGTGGACGACATCGACAGCATGCCGCCGAGAAAGAGGCAGTTGATGGTGGTGAAACCGAGTAAACGTCCTATAAGATAGCCCGTAAGCATCATGCCTGAGACTATCACCAGGGCTGTGACCACTGCCGAACCGCCCGTGTTGACCAGTTTCTTGAAGCTGAACTCCAGACCTAACGAAAAGAGCAGCACAATGATGCCTATCTGCGCCCAGAATTCGATGTTGACCTCAGTGGTGACCGACGGCAGCGGTTCGAAATGGGGGCTGGCGAGGAAGCCGGCGACTATGTAGCCGAGCACCACCGGTTGCTTGATCCACTTGAAGAGCAGAGTCACCACTGCGCCCAGGAGCAGGATAAACGCCAGATCGGAAATCAGACTGTCGAAATTGGGGGAGGCGTTGAGTAGCAGCATGATGGTCAGAGTTCTGAATATTTGTGTTTGCCGCGGAGATAGTATGCGGTAAGGATGTCGGGGCGTCCGGCCCGCAGCAGATTTTTTGACGGATGCGAGGTGTAGTTGCGTCTCATCAGGCGGAAATCGCGGTGAGCCTTTAAGATGGCGCGGGCATTGGCGAAATCGCCGGTGACGATGAATCTGGCCCACGCCACAGTGTCGAGCAGCCGGCGGCGCAGCAGGGCGGCGCGCAGATCGGCTTCGGGCAGATTCTTATGGAGTAACAACAGATTGTTGCGGAAGTTCAGATAGGTTTTGCGCGGATTATCCGCCGGGAGCGACCCGCCGCCGAGATGATACACGTGGCTGGCGGGCACGCACCACAGCTGCCACCCGGCAAGCTGCATGCGCCAGCAAAGATCTATCTCCTCCATATGGGCGAAAAAACGCTCGTCGAGGCCTCCGAGCCGATTGTAGAGGTCGGTGCGCACCATCAGCGCCGCGCCCGTGGCCCAGAACACTTCGGCGGGGGTGTCATATTGTCCGCAATCCTCTTCCACGGTGGCAAAAATACGCCCGCGGCAGTAGGGGTAACCGTTGCGGTCGATATATCCGCCGGCGGCTCCGGCATATTCAAAACGGCTTTTGTCGGTGTAAGCCAATATCTTGGGCTGGCAGCCTCCGGCCTCGGGATGCGCCTCCATGAAATCGTGGAGCGGCCGCAGCCATCCGGCGGGTGTCTCCACATCGGAGTTGAGCAGCACGGTGTAGCGGTAGCCGGTGTCGCGCAGCGCACGGTTATAGCCCCCCGCGAATCCCAGATTTTCCTTGAACGCGAGCACCTTCACCTGCGGGAATTCACGTGCAAGGAGAGCCGTCGAGCTGTCGGTCGACCCGTTGTCGGCCACAATCACGTCGGCAATGGCTGCGTCGGTGTTGTCGATGACCGAGGGGAGAAATTCGCGCAGCAGTTTCTCGCCGTTCCAGTTGAGGATAATTACAGCTACAGGTTTCATGTTCGGCTATTTTTTATCAGGCTCTGTGTCTTGGGGAAACGATACCGGATTTTTCCAGCGTTTGTGGCTCCAGAGCCAGAGCGACGGATCGGCGTCGATGTTGCGCTGGAGCATGCGTACGTAGAGGTCGGTGAGCGGGTAGGGCGATTTGTCGCCGTTTGCGGTAAGCGAGTCCTCTGCATCGGGCGTCATAGGCATCACGTCGATATGGTAATGGCCGCGCGAGGGCTTGGTGGCATACCAGTAGACGGGGAGAGAGTCCATGCGGCGGCATACGGTCTCGGTGCCGGTAATCATGGCTGTGGGGTGGTTGAGAAATTTCACTACGTGCACCGGATCGCCGTGGCTCGGCTTCTGGTCGCTCATGAAGCCTGTGACGGTGGCCACATGCTGTTTGCGGTAGCGCAGCAGATCGAGGAATGCAAGCCGTTTCTGCAGCGACACGGCGCCGAAGCGTCCGCGGATGCGGAGCATGAGCCGGTCGAACCATTCATTTTTCAGCGGGCGGTAAATCTGGCAGAATTCCACCCCCTGGTGCGGTTTGAAGCGGCTGTGCAGGATTATCGAAGGTGCATATTCCCAATTGCCGATATGGGCGAAATAGCACACTACGGAGCGCCCTTGGGCAAGGGCGTCGTCGATAATCTCAACGTTGGAGAATGTCATGCGGGCGAGCATCTGCTCGTCGGTGATGTGCAGCAGTTTCAGCGTTTCAACCACATAGTCGCAGAAGTTGTGGTAAAACTTCCGCTCTATGGCTCGCAGCTGACTCTGCGATTTGTCGGGATAGCATGAAGCGAGGTTGCCCCGCACGGTTTTCAGGCGGTAGCGGGCTATGTAGTAAACAATCGGGAAACTGAGATCGGAGAGCAGATACAGCACGCTGAACGGGAGGCGGGCAAGTGCTTTTACCATCCATCCCAGCGGGCGATATTTCCAGTTATCAGTCATTTGTTCAGACTCTTATGTTCGGGGTTGACTATTTCGCCGAGAAACTCCACCTCGGTGTTGGACCGGAAGGGGAGAATCTCGGTAAGACGCACGTCGGCGATATGGTTGTCGAGCGATTGCGGTGCATCGGGAATCCTCACTTTCAGATAGTTGTCGGTGAAACCGGCCATTGGTTGCCCGGCGCGGGTGTGTTCGAGCAATACGGGGCGCACCGTGCCGGTGAATCTCCGGGCAAACTCCAGAAAACGACGGTCCGACACCCCGATCATCTCCTCCACCCGCCGGTGCTTCTCCTCCTGCGGCACCACATGGGCGATTTCAAGGGCGCGGGTGCCGGGACGTTCGGAGTAAGGGAAGATATGGAGGCGCGTAATCGGCAACGACTCAATGAATTGCCGCGAGCGGATGAATTCCTCTGCGGTCTCGCCTCGTGCGCCGCAGATAAGGTCGATGCCTATGAAAGCATCGGGTATCAGGCTGTTTATTTTCAGTATTTTGTCGCGGAAAAGCGCTGTGTCGTAGCGGCGGCGCATAAGCTTGAGCACGGCATCGGAACCGCATTGCAGCGGTATGTGGAAATGCGGCATGAACGCACGCGACCGGGCACAATACTCGATTATCTCGTCGGTGAGCAGGTCGGGTTCGATCGATGAGATGCGGTAACGGGCTATGCCCTCCACGGTGTCGAGCGCCTTGATCAGGTCGAGAAACGTTTCGCAGGGGGCGCCGGCGAGGGCGTCGGGCTGCCTGCGGCCGAAGTCGCCTATGTTTACCCCTGTTATCACAATTTCGCGTGCCCCGCTGTCGGCTGCCTGCTGTGCCTGCGCAACCATCTGCGCCACAGTGCCCGAACGGCTGCGGCCGCGGGCTGCGGGGATTGTGCAGTAGGTGCACCAGCAGTCGCATCCGTCCTGCACTTTGAGGAAATAGCGGGTGCGGTCGCCGCGCGAGCATGAGGGAGTGAATGAGCGTATATCCTTGGCCGGCGTCACCTCATGGCGGGTTACATGTGCCGGGTCGGCTAAAAATGAGTCGAGAAACTGCTCGAGACGATCCTTGCGGTCATTGCCCGCCACCACTGCCACTCCGGGCAGCGACGCTGCCTCGCGGCTGCGCAACTGCGCATAGCAGCCGGTGAGCACTATGGCTGCCTGAGGATATTTCCGATGATAGGAACGGACGGCCTGACGGCATTTTTTGTCGGCCTCGCCGGTGACGGAGCAGGTGTTGATGAAAATGATGTCGGGCACCTCGCCGCGGAGGGCGCGCGTCACGCCCCGGCTCTCCCAGCGGGAGGCCACCGAAGAGGTTTCTGCGAAATTCAGCTTGCAGCCGAATGTGTGATACAGTGCCTTTGGCATTTATGATTAAACAAGCTCTTATTGTTGAACAGGCTCTTTTTATTAGGCAGGCTCTAAAATCTTTTATTGTGCTGACGACGGCGACGAGCCGATATAGGAGTCCTTGAACCCTAAGAAATAGAGCACGCCGTCGATGCCTATAGTGGAAATAGACTGTTTTGCGGTCTCCTTTACCTTGGGTTTGGCGTGGAAAGCGATGCCTAAACCGGCGGCTGAAAGCATGGGCAGGTCGTTGGCGCCGTCGCCTACGGCAATGGTCTGGGCGAGGTTCACGTTTTCCACCTGCGAAATCAGGCGCAACAGCTCGGCCTTGCGTTTTCCGTCGACAATGTCGCCCACATAGCGGCCTGTGAGACGTCCGTCGGAGTCGACCTCAAGCTCGTTGGCATAAACATAGTCGAATCCGAAGCGCCGTTTGAGATATTCGCCAAAGAATGTGAAACCGCCCGAGAGGATGGCCGTCTTGAATCCGGCGCGTTTCAGCACCTCCATCATGCGCTCCACTCCCTCGGTGATGGGGAGGTTGCGGGCTATATCCTCCATGACGCTGACGTCGAGACCTTTGAGAAGCGCCACCCGCTCGGTGAAACTCTCGCGGAAGTCGATCTCGCCACGCATGGCGCGCTCGGTGATGGCGCGTACCTTGTCGCCGACGCCGGCACGCTCGGCCAGCTGGTCGATGCACTCGGTCTGGATGAGCGTGGAATCCATATCGAAGCAGATCAGACGGCGGCAACGGCGATACATGGTATCCTCCTGAAGCGAGATGTCGAAACCCTCGCGTGAGGAGATTTCGATGATGCGGCTCTGCAGTTCCTGGCGGTTGGCGGGTGTGCCGCGTACCGAAAACTCTATGCAGGCTTTGGTGCGTGGCAACTCGGCTTCGTTAAGGGGCTGACGGCCGGTGAGTCGCTGGATGGCGTCGATGTTGAGTCCCTGGTCGGCGATTACCTCCGATACCAGGGCGATGTGACGGGCTGTGAGCTGGCGGCCGAGGATGGTGATGATCCATCGGTTTTTCCCCTGACGGCTTACCCAGCTCTCATATTCCTCGATCGAGATGGGGCTGAACCGGATCTTGACCCCCATGTCGTAGGCTTTGAACAGCAGATCCTTCATGATGTCGCCCGACATCTGGGGTGTGGTGCGGAACAGGATGCCGAGCGATAGGGTGTGATGGATGTCGGCCTGACCGATGTCAAGCACCATGGCGTTGTAGCGGGCGAGGATCGATGTGAGCGCGGCGGTGACGCCGGGTTTGTCCTGACCCGATATGTTGATGAGAATTAGTTCTATGTCTTTGTGCTCCATTTCGAGATTTGCTTCGATGCGGCGGGCGTGTGTTGGGTTGCTTAGAGCTTGTTTAATGTTAAAAAGCTCGTAATGGCGTGATGGAGAGGTGGCGTTATTTCACGCGGAGTTTCTGTCCGGGCTGTATTTTGGGGTTGCGGCCCGAGAGACCGTTGAGTTTCTTGAGCTGAGCCACTGTGGTGCCGTTTTTGCGGGCTATGCGGTCGAGCGAGTCGCCCTTGCGCACGGTCACTGTCTTTTTCGATTTCTTGGCTGATGCCTCTTTGTTTTTCTTGCTTTTAGCACTCTTTTCAGCTTTTTGTGCAGTTTTTTCAGCTTTTTGTGCATTCTCTTTGCTTTTGCTGAATGCCGAGCTTACATGAGCCGAGGTGGCTTCTGACGATGCTTCGGTGGTGACGGTGCCGGCATCGGTGGAGGTCGACGCAGCGGCTGCATCGGAGGCTATAGCCTCCACATCCTTGGTGTCGGCGGCCTCTGTCGCATCGGATCCGTCGGCACCGGTTGATGCGTCGGCCAGCTGCACATCGTTGGTTTCAGGCATCTGCTGCGGCGTTTCCTCGGGTGTCTCCTCTTTGGGCGCGGGGCGGAACACGCGCTGAGTGGTGACCACCTTGAGTTTCTGTCCGCGTTTGGGCGATCTGATATTTCCGTTGGCTCTCCGCAGGCTGCTGAGCGATACGCCGTAATGCTTCGCGATTTTCGACATCGACTCGTTGCGTTTCACCTTGTGGTATATCACCTTTTCGGTGGTTACCCATTCACCCTCGGCGTTTTCGGCTGCAGTGGCGGCCGAGGCCGGCTCCACGGTGTAGCGGCGCGCATAGAGGTCGGCGTTGTGGTTGCTGATAGCATCCTCCGAGAGGATATATGAATAAATCTGATTGGATGGGAGAACGAGCGAATAGGGGCGGATGTCGCCTGGAATGCACCCCTGACGATACTGCGGGTTGAGCACCTTGATCTCCTCGACGGGCATCTGCAGCACGTCGGCAATCTGCTGGAAATAGATGCGGCGATTGACGTGGACCGAATCGGTGATTATAGGACGTTTGGCCAGGGCGGGCGATATGTTGTGATGCTTATAGTTGTTCATCACATAGGTGGCTGCGATGAAGCCGGGCAGATAGCCGCGTGTCTCTTTAGGCAGATAGGGGTAGACCGACCAGAAATCCTTTTTGTCGGCGGTGCAGCGCCGCAAGGCTTTGTTCACGTTGCCGGGGCCGCAGTTGTAGGCCGCGATGGCCAGCGACCAGTCGTTGTAGATTTCATAAAGCTGGCGCAGATAGCGGGCGGCTTCGCGCGACGACACCACGGGGTCGCGGCGCTCGTCGACAAGGGTGTTCACCTCCATGCCCAGCCCACGGGCGGTGGGGAGCATCAGTTGCCACAGGCCGGTGGCGCCGGCGCGCGACACGGCGTCGGGGTTCATGGCCGATTCGATGATGGGGAGATATTTAAGTTCCTGAGGCAACCCTTCATTTTCGAGCGCCTGCTCGAAGATGGGCATATAGTAGAGGCTCATGCCGAGCATGTTCTCCACCAGACGGCGGTTGCGTTTGGTGTATGCGTCGATATATGCGCGCACAATCGAGTTGTAAGGCAGCTCGATTGTGGTGGGGATGGCGGCGAGGCGCTGTATGATTTCTTCGTCGGTGGCGTCGGCGTCGGGTGTGCGGTCCACATCGGCGTCGAGCGCCGTGTAGTTCGCCAGATACCAGTTCTCCATCATCTTGCGGGTGTCGGTCTCGAAACTTTCGGGGAGCACGATGGTGGTGTCGCAGTCGGTATGCCGCAGGTCAAGCACGGTGGGCGCTGCGCTGAGCATTGATGCGGAGGCTATGGCGGATGTGATCAGCAGTGATTTCAGGAGGAAAGGGAGCTTCATGTGTCAGATTGTTCGAGTTCAGAAATTCAGGGCCCATGCAAGGCCGAGTGAGGGGTAGCGGGTGCGGCCATCCTGCATCACAGCGGGGCCTACATCCATCGAGAGGTGCGGGGCTATGTCGAAATGCGCCAGAGAGGCATCGACATATGCGTCGACCATGGCCAGCAGATACACGCCCACCATGGATATTATGCAGAGGTCGCGGTTGCGTCGGAAAAAGTTCTTTTTTGAGCGGAGCACATTCTTGAGCCACTCTTTGTCGAGATCCGATTCGTTGACATTGGGCGCGAAAAAGTCCATATAACTGTTTGACGACGGATCGTTGTCGATAAGGTCGGCGTAGGCGCGTGTATAATCCTTGAGCATCTGGTTGTTCCACGATGTGGCATAACCAAGACCGAGGTAGCCGCCGACCACGATGGGGAGTTTCCAGTAGCGGCGGTTGTAGATCTGTCCCAGGCCGGGGAATAGTGCCGACAGCCACACGGCGCGCGTGGGATCGGGGTTGAACTCCTTCTCGGTGGGAATCCATTCCTCTTCGGGAACGCGGCTGAGGCGTTTCATCACCGATGCCGAGCGGGCGCGGTTGTTGGCGTCGTTGGCTTCGAGAGCCTCACCGACGGTGAGCACTCCCAGAGTGTCGACGGGCGAGAATATCAGATTACCGTCGCTGCCGGTGGAGAATTCATCCTCGATAACCTCCACTGCATGCCGGTCGGTGTAGTTCCCGACTGGAATTGAGTCGGGGAGCGCAGCCATGGCGGAGTCGGCGGCAGCGGTTGCCACAGCCGGCACGGGTGAGTGGTGCACGGCGTTCTGTGCCGAAGAGGCCGGAGATGCAACAACGACGAAAAGCACCGCCAGAGTAATGACGATGTGCGGCGTCAGCGATGCCACGAACTGAAATACTGATGTATGACGATGCCTGTCGACGGCTGAAATGTCCGTAGGTTGGTTCACAGGCGCAAATTTACTGAAAATAGCCCAACTGAGCAACCCCCAGGGCTACTATAGTGCTTTGCGTTAATGATTTTTTAACATAAGAAATGGTTTCAGCCGTTGGCATGGTGCCGTGGTTTCCGGGGCGTTGTCAGATATGCCACCGAGGCTCCCGCCATTATCGGCAGCAGTGACGACACGGGGATGAGGATGCGCCCCCAGTCGTTGGGTGCCCCCGCCATGGCGCAGAATGTCAGGGTGAAATAGGCGAGGGCTGTAAGGGGAGCCATGAGATTGCGGCGAAGCGGCTTCGGACCGCGCAGACCCCATAAAATTATGAAGATGGCGCCGAGCGCAAGACCGGCCCATACGGGAAAACGGGCGAATGCGCCGTGAAAGGGATAGAGATACCACCCGGGTAATGTCTCGGTCCAGCCGGGATACTCCCGAGGGTCGAGAGGAGTGCCGTCGCGGTCGCACAAAACTTCGAAATGCGGGCTGTGTGCCGCTGTCATGAATTGTCGGAGGTATGCACGGCCTACTTCTCCGGTGCGCCCGGCCGATGCCGAGTCTATCGCGGCACTGATCTGTGCCGGCGTCTGCGCGCTGAGTTCCTGCCATACCCCGGTTATGTCAGGGCGCTGTGTCTCACCCTGCGGTGAGATGATTCCGGCCATGCGGAGTGTGGCGTAGCGGTTTAGAAGCGTGGATTTGGCCAGCATGGTCACGCCGGTTTTCTCTCTCAAGGCCATGGCGTAGACCATGACCGGAAGGGAAGTAGCCGCGACAAGCATTGCAGCAGTGAGAATGGCTCGCCGACGATGATGTCGCGGAGCTTCTGCGGCAACTGCAGCCCACCATAGAGCCATCACAGGTATCAGGCTCACAAACATCGGTTTGGTGAATATGAGTATGAGCAGCAGTGCGGCTCCGCCCCACAGATATGCCTTGCGGTGCGTTTCGTGGTAGCGGGCACAGCTCCATATAAGCGCCACAAGCAGGCATCCCGACAGACTTTCGGGCAGGCACACGTTGTTATAGCACCAGAAGCATGGAAACAGAAAATAGGCGAGAACCACAGCCGATCCGATCATGCGGGACAGACGCAGCGACATGCATATGTCCCACACCAGCAGCATTGTGCCTGCATAGATTGCCCATTGTGTGGCGCAGAGACCGATGGCGCAGAATGTGTGCCCGAAGATCGCGTACATAATGCCGTAGAACAGCGGATACACAGGTGGACGGATGTCATCGAGCTGAAGATGTCTCAGATGGTCGTAGGCTCCGTAATAGCTGTAGGCGTCGCCCATATTCATGCAGGCTCCTTTATAAACGGCCAGCTGCCAGATGCAAAGCGCCGCCGACAGAAAACACACCGTCCACAGCAGCCGGCGTGGGATGCGGGCTGTGCGGACGGCGTTGTGGGGTGTGTGGGCAGAGATGCGGCGCGGCATCGGATGTTATTTGCTGTAGCTGAAATTGGCGGTGTAGGCGTCGCCCTTCGAGGTGTATATCTCCTTGAAATTGAGCGAGTGACTCAGATCGTCGGCAATGGCCGATGATGTGCCTTTCCAGCTTTCGGAATAGTCATGCGAGCCTGAGCCGTCGGCGGGAAGGGCGAGGAAGCTCAGGGTGATGCGGGGATTCTCCTCGTCGGTGATTTCATAGCTCCCCGAAAGTTCGAAGGTCTTGCCATCTTTTTTTACCAGTGTGCCTTCGATGCGGCTGTTGCGGAAAAGAGTCAGACTCAGCGAGGCTTTGCCGCCGGGGTAGATGATGCCGGAATAAGAGAGCACCCGGTCGATAATCTGCGATTCGTCGTAGGCGGCTGCCACATCCGAATCCTCGGTCTCAGAGAGTCCGTCGGTTGCCATGGCTGAGTGTGCCAAGGGCGAACCCTCGCGGTGGATAAGGTCAATGCCCTTGGGATTCGATGGTGTGGCGGCTAGAGTCTGTGTCTCTGTTGCGTCGGGAGTTAACTCTTTCTCCTTGTCGGGAGCGTATGTGCTGAAATACCACCATGCGCCGGCTGCTATAAGCAACGCTGCCACGATGCCGAAGATAATCCATAGCGCAGCGGCGTTGCTGCGTTTTGCCGGAACATATTCGGGAGAATATATCGGCGCCGCCTGAGGATCAGACGGTTGTGGTCGTAGTTGAGGTTGCTGCGGTTGCTGCAAAGGGCGTTCCTGTTGCGGTTGCTGCGATGGTTGCTGCGGGCGGGGCGTTACTATGCCGGGGGCGCCGGGCTGTCCGGGATAGTTGCCTTGTGAGTTATTGTCGAATTTATTATCCATAACTGTCGCTTCAATATTTTGAGGTACACTTAAAACCGGAATTTTCCCGGTTTTCGCGATGATTATTATTTGCCGATATTTCGGCAAATTTAAACAACTTTCACTAACTTAACAAATTCGTCCCCCTTTTTTGCTTAAGGAAAGGGAATTTTTTTTTCGTCTCGCTGATTTCTTTGGCCGATGCATGACATCCCACAAGGCAGCTCCGGAGGATGCCAGCATTATGGGCAGCAGCATGTTGACGGGCGAAAGCAGACGTCCCCAGTCGTCAGGCGCGCCAACGATAGAAACTACGTAGCAGCCGATCATGGATGCTCCGACGGCATAGGCCACGGCAGGGAATCGTCCGCTGCGCCACCATCGCCACAGCCATAGCGCCACAAACCACAATCCTATCACCCAGCCGACCCACACTTGTGGGCGTATCTGACGGTAACAGGGGTATATCATCAGCACGGGGTCGCTGCCATCGGTGTCATTCCAGGCATGAAGCCAATGTTGCGGTGCTCCCGGAGGATAAAGCGGGTTGTAGAAGAGGTCGTAGTCGGCCGAGCGGGGGAAATTTTTGAGATACATCACGGCGGTTTCCCGCGGATGGTGCGCCATGGCGTTGTTGTTGAGCCAATGAAGATCGGGCCAATTTATACAGCCCATCTCATGCCACAGCGGGTCGGGGATGAATGGATGCCATGTGCCTGGGTCGCGGGCGTAATATCCGGCGATTATTTCCCGCAGATCTTCGCGCTCGATATCCTGAGGACGCATCAGCCCCTCCTCACGCAATTGGATGTATCGGTTATAGTCGGCGGCGATGCATGGCGAAAACACCAGATGAGTGTGTTGCATGGCCATACAATAAAGGCATATCACGGCTGCCATCCCTGCGGTGAGCGTGGCGGTGAGACGCATTCTCAGTCCATGCTTTCGTGCCGACGTAAACCACACCACCGGTATCACCGCCACGAGATAGACAAACACGGGCTTCGACATCGTCAGCATCACAATGGTTACCGCACTCCAGAGCATGGCACGGCGGCTGCCGCTGTCAGTCGTGACCATTACGAGCCACATCAGCAGCACCAGCAGGCTGCCGCACATTGATTCGGGCAACACTACATTGTTGAGCACCCAGAACCCAGGCACAAGCAGAAAGAGCGATACAGCCGCACCCGTCAGTCTCACGCCGGCTCCGAGACGACGGCACAGCTGCCACGCAAGCGGAAGCACGGCCACAAACATGGCCCATTGCACCAACGCCACAATCACCCGCATGGCGGGAACGCCAACAATGTCGCGCAATCCCCCGGCAAAAAACGGGTAGACCGGCGGGCGTGCCTGATGCGAATGAATGGTTTTGATGTAGTCCCAGGCGTGGAAATATGATGGGGTGTCGTAGAATGCCTGCGACGCGCCACCGTACTCCACAAGCTGCCACACGAGTAGCGCTGCGGAAACGGCAGCCAATGCCGCGAAGAATCCCCGCGGCATCGCCTGCGATCCGTCACCTTTCTTGCTCAGATACTTCACGATCTGATCTCACTCCCACTCGATGGTGGCTGGCGGTTTGGAGGAGATGTCGTAGGCGACGCGGTTTACGCCGCGAACGTGATTGATGATCTTGTTGGAGACTTCGGCCAGGAAGTCGTAGGGGAGATGCGCCCAGTCGGCGGTCATGGCGTCGGTGGAGGTGACGGCGCGAAGGGCTACGGCGCGTTCATAGGTGCGTTCGTCGCCCATCACGCCCACGCTCTGCACGGGAAGCAGAATCACGCCGGCCTGCCATACTTTGTCGTAAAGGCCCCACTGGCGCAATCCGTCGATGAAGATTTTGTCGGCATTCTGGAGAATCTCCACTTTTTCGCGGGTGATGTCGCCGAGGATGCGCACTGCCAGACCCGGGCCGGGGAAGGGATGACGTGTGATCAGGTGTTCGGGCATGCCGAGTTCGCGACCTACGGCACGCACTTCGTCTTTAAAGAGAAGCCGCAGGGGCTCGCACAGCTTCAGGTTCATCTTTTCGGGGAGACCGCCCACGTTGTGGTGGCTCTTGATGGTGGTGCCGGTGATCGACAGCGACTCTATGCAGTCGGGGTATATGGTGCCCTGGGCAAGCCACTTCACATCCTTGAGCTTGTGGGCTTCTTCGTCGAAGACGTCGATGAAGCCTTTGCCTATGATTTTGCGTTTGCGTTCAGGCTCGGTGACGCCGGCGAGTTCGCTGAAGAATTTTTCGGAGGCGTCGACGCCGATGACGTTGAGGCCGAGGCCCTGATAGTCGCGCATCACATCCTCGAATTCGTTTTTGCGGAGCATGCCGTGATCCACGAATATGCAGGTCAGGTTTTTGCCGATGGCTTTGTTAAGGAGGGCGGCTGTTACCGATGAGTCTACGCCCCCCGAGAGGCCGAGCACCACTTTGTCATCGCCGAGCTGCTCCCGGAGCTGAGCCACGGTGGTCTCGATGAACGAGGCGGCGCTCCAGTCCTGACGCGAGCCGCAGACGCCGACCACGAAGTTGCGCAGCAGTTGTGTGCCGTCGAGCGAGTGGTATACTTCGGGGTGGAACTGCACTCCCCAGGTCTGCTCGCCTTCGATGCGATAGGCGGCGATTTTCACCTTGTCGGTGGAGGCGATGGTGCGGAATCCGGCGGGAATCGAGGTGATGGTGTCGCCGTGGCTCATCCACACCTGGCTGCCGGGTCTGATATCTTTGAATATCGGCTCTGATTCGTCGACCTTGGCGAGCAGTGCGCGGCCATATTCACGCGAGCCTGCCGGCTCGACGGTTCCTCCGTCGGTCCATGCCATGAACTGGGCGCCGTAGCAGATGCCGAGCACGGGCAGACGGCGACGGATTTTCGACAGGTCTGCTTTGAAGGCATTCCGGTCGTAGACCGAGAATGGCGAACCTGAAAGGATGACGCCGATGACCGAGGGATCGTCGTGGGGAAACTTGTTGTAGGGGATAATCTCGCAATAAGTGTTCAGCTCGCGCACACGGCGGCCTATAAGCTGTGTGGTCTGCGAACCGAAGTCGAGGATTATGATTTTTTCCTGCATAATCTTATGTGTGGGATGGTTTTGTTGACGCGTTCCTTGTTGGGCGAGGATCAGTCGGCGGCTCCGGAGTCAGATGAGTCGTCGGAGGCCGATTGGGCGCCTCGGTTGCGTACCTTGGATTTGGATTTCTCTGAAGATGTTTTGTTGAGATCTTTTTCTTCCTTGAGGTCTATTTCGTTGCGTGCCGAGTCGAGAACCTTGTATTGCAGATAGGCCAGCGACTGGTCGGCCACGATTTTGAAGCGTCCGCCAAGTTCGAGCTTCCATCGGCGATAGAGCGACAGGAGGCCTTTCTTGAGATATGCCTCTACAAAGGGGTGCACATAGAGGATGAAGTCGCGCACTTTAAGATCGCCGATGAGATATGAAAGCTTGTCGTGGAGCATGTCGGTGAAGAGCAGCGAGGGCTGCACTTCGCCTTTGCCGAAGCATGAGGGACAGGTCTCGGTAGTGGCTATGTCGAGGGCGGGACGCACTCTCTGACGGGTGATCTGCATAAGCCCGAATTTGCTGAGAGGCAGGATATTGTGACGCGCGCGGTCGTTGGCCATCACCTGACGCATATGGTCGTAGAGCGCCTGCCGGTGTTCGGCCTTGTTCATGTCGATGAAGTCGATGACGATGATGCCGCCCATATCGCGCAGGCGCAGCTGACGGGCGATTTCGTCGGCGGCGCGCAGATTCACGTCGAGCGCGTTGGCTTCCTGGTCGTTGCCTGCTTTCGCACGGTTGCCCGAGTTGACGTCGATGACGTGTAGGGCTTCGGTGTGTTCGATGATGATGTATGCGCCCGATTTGAAGGAGACGGTTTTGCCGAAGGATGATTTTATCTGCCTGGTGATGTTGAAGTGGTCGAAAATCGGCGTGTCCTTCGTGTAGAGTTGTACTATGTCTTTCTTTTCGGGGGCGATGAGGCTCACATATTTCTGGATCTGGGCGAAAGCCTCTGCCTGATTGACATGGATTGCCTCGAAATCAGGGGAGAACACGTCGCGCAGGACGCCTACGATGCGGCTCTCCTCCTCGAAGATCAGCGAGGGAATTTCGGCATGTCGGGCTTTGGCGATGGTTTCCTCCCAGCATTGCAGCAATGTCTGGATCTCGCGGTTGAGCTCGGCCACGGATTTGCCTTCGGCCGAAGTGCGGATGATGACGCCGAAATTTTTAGGCCTGATGCTTTCCACAAGGTGGCGCAGGCGCAACTTTTCGGCAGTGGTTTTGATTTTCTGCGAGATGGAGATTTTGCTCGAGAATGGTATGAGGACCATGTATCGGCCTGTGAAGGCTATCTCGGTGGTAAGCCTGGGGCCTTTGGAAGAGATTGGCTCTTTGACGATCTGCACCAGCAGTTCCTGTCCGACGGTGAGTTGGTCGGTGATGGTGCCGTGCTTGTCGATGTCGGGGAGCAGCTTCATTTTCTGGAGCTTTGGCAGCGATCCCGAGGGGGCGGCCAGCAGCTCTTTGATGAAGGTGGAATAGGAAGAGAAATGCGGTCCAAGGTCGAGGTAATGAAGGAAGGCGTCCTTTTCGTAGCCGACGTTGACAAATGCGGCGTTGAGGCCCGGCATGAGCTTCTTCACTTTGGCCGCATAGATGTCACCGACGGCGTAGGCCAGGTTTCTGCTCTCTTTCTGGAGCGATACCAGACGGCCGTCCTCAGTGAGGGCAATTGATGCCTCATGTGGCTGTACGTCGACGATAAGTTCGCTTTTCATTTCATTAATTGTGATTGGATGCTTTGAGAGCGGCCTCTGCCAGGCGGCCGCTGGAGAGATTTAAGGGGGGCAAGGCCTTTTCGGGGCCGGGAATTGACCGGTGAGAAAAAACGCGAGAACAAACTTTTTTCTCGGCGCGAGGCCGTCGTCGGCATCCGTCGGAGAAAAAGTCTGTTCTGTGTTCTTTATCGCGTTTGATAAAACCAGGTGAAGATTGTCGCCGCGGGTGGCGGCAGAGCCTTGTCGGCTGTCTTCACGTGCCGTAAGAATTTACTTCTTCTTATGACGGTTCTTTCTCAGGCGTTTTTTACGCTTGTGGGTGGCCATCTTGTGGCCTTTTCTTTTCTTTCCGCTGGGCATAGTAAGAAAATTTTAGTGGTTGACTATCGGGTTAATTGTCTGGATTGTGGAATGGGGAGAGAGTTGACCTGTTGCCGAAGCCTGAATTACTTCTTGAGGTCTTCCATGAACACCTTGGCGGGCTTGAAAGCGGGGATCTGGTGCTCGGGGATGATGATGGTGGTGTTCTTGGAAATGTTACGGGCGGTCTTCTGCGAGCGGGTCTTGATGATGAAGCTGCCGAAACCGCGCAGGTAGACGGGTTCGCCGTGGGCGAGTGAATCCTTGACTACTTCCATGAACTTTTCGATGGTTTCGAGAACTGCGGCGCGTTCGATGCCGGTGGTTTTTGAAATCTCGTTTACAATTTCTGCTTTTGTCATAGCGGTGTATAGCTTGATATGTTGTTTTAGATTGTGACAGCGCAAATGATTGAGGCGTAGCACTTTAGCTTAAGCTTGGGTGCCGCGGCTCAAAATCCAAGTGCAAATATCGGCATTTTTTCTGAAACAGCAGCTATTTACCTGAAAAAATTTTGCATAAAATTCACACAATCAGTAGAAATTACGATTTCACCGCTTTGTGGGGGTGGTGGAATCAGATGTCGGTGAGGCGCCACCACGAGTAGTCGGTAGCGGCGGAATCGACCGTGTCGATGCCTTCGACGCGCTTGAGCGCTCTGACCACCTTGATGGTGACCGGCAGGATTATGATTTCATAGGCTGTTTTCAGTAGCATCTGCGCTATAATCAGCTGCAGCACTGTGCTCCACGGCAGCACGCCTCCGAAAGCCACGGGGAAGAAAATGAGCGAATCGACACCCTCGCCGAAGAGTGTCGACACAATTGCGCGGAGCGAAAACCGGCTCCATGAGTTGACGCTGTCGGACGGGGCGCTGCGCTTTAGCCGGCTCATCACCCAGGCGTTGACCATCGAACCACAGATAAACGCGGCGAAGCTGGCGGCCATGATGCGGGGCACGGCGCCATAGACTGTCTCGAGTGCCTCCTGCCCTTGCCAGTCGGCCGAGCCGGGTAGGCTGATGGCCATGTTGAGCAGCAGTGCCACAAGCAGACTCATGCCGAATCCCAGCCATATCACGAAACGGGCGCGGCGGAAGCCGTAGACTTCCACTATGCAGTCGTTGATGATGTAGGAAATCGGAAAAACGGCCAGCCCGGCGGTGACGGTGATGAATCCCAGACTTACGGTTTTGATTTCAATAAGATTGGATACGATAAGACAGACCACAAAGAGCACTGTCAGGCACACAAATGGGAGTGTGAATGTCGGTCGAAAATTACGTTTTTCCATTTTTCTTGTTTTTTACGAGGTTGCAAGCACTCGGTTGCATTAACAGTCTGTCGGCGATACGACACGCTGTTGAACTGGTCTAATATATGCGGCTGTAGTAGAGCGTTGTGGGGCCGTAGCCGGCACGCGGGGGATAGGTGATCTGCATTGCATTGTCGTTGGTGACGTAGATGGTGCAGTTCTCGGTGTAGGAGGGTCCGTTGGCGGGGAACCACTCGAACCAAAGCCGGTTGCCGTCGCAATAATAGTTGAAAGGGAGGTAGTCGCCTGTGTAGTTGTCGTCCCATTCGCCTGACCCCGAGGTGTAGAAGGTGAGAGTCTCGTCGGGATACTGCATGCACTGCCATGTGCCGCTGAGATACCATCGTGCATCAGGGTCGTCGTAAAAATCGTCGTCGCACGACTGCATCAGCGCACCCATCGAGATAACGCTCAGCAACAGCAGAATATTAAGGTGGAGTCGTTTCATTTTTCAATTGATTAAGCAAAGTTAAATATTTAACGTCTTTAAGCAGCGGTTCGGTTGCGCAATTAACAATAATTAACACCGGATTGCGGCGACATTTCTTAAATGCCCGTCCGGGCGCAATAAAGAAAAAAAGGCGCCGTTAATAAATCAATGAGTGCAAAATCGCAAATATCCCGCATTGTGCGCGCGGCCATCATGACAGCCGCCGCTGCCGTAGCCATGGCTGTGGCTGCTCTCCCCGCGGGCGCCCAGACGCTCAACGACAAGCTGCTCAACAGGCCCTATGCCGACATGCGCCGCTTTCATCTGGGATTCTCGGTGGGCGTCAACACCCTGGGTCTCAGCTTTCACCACAACGGCTTTGTCACCAACGACGGTCAGACATGGTTTATGTCGCAGCCATCCTACAGCCCCGGCTTCTGTGTCAACGGTCTGGCAGAAGTGCGGCTCAACAACTATTTCTCGCTGCGCGCGCAGCCGGGCCTGTGGTTTGGCAACCGCGTGGTTAATTTTCTCGACACTTCCACCGGCACCCGTCATGACCAGAACATCAAATCGGCCTATCTGGTGCTCCCCGTCGAAGTGAAATTCGCGTCGATGCGCATGCGCAATCTGCGACCCTACATAATAGGTGGTGTAATCCCGGCCTATGACGTAGGCAAGAAAAGCAGCGACTTCCTGAAAATCAAGGGCTCGGAGTTCATGGTTTCGATAGGTTTCGGATGCGACTTCTATCTTCCTTATTTCAAACTTATTCCCGAACTCAAATTCTGCTTCGGTCTCACCGACTGCATCCGCCACGACCGTCCCGACCTTGTCGATGACCCGCTCCGCACGGCTGTCAACGCCTCTCTCAAAAGAGCCACGACGCAGATGGTGGTGCTCTCATTCTATTTCGAATAAGAGCATTTTTTATTAAACAAGCTCTAAATGAAATCTATAAACATACTCAGCCGCGGAATGCTGCGGATCATGGCCGTCGCAATGCTTGCCGCTGTGGCTGCTTTGCTGCCGCAGAGAGCTGCCGCGCAATACGACGCCCAGTTCTCGCAATATTTCGAGGTGCCTAACTACTACAACGCCGGAGCCATCGGCAACACCGACCTGCTGAAAATCCGCGGCGGCGCCCGTCTGCAGTGGATGGGCATCCACGGAGCGCCCAACACCTTCCTCATTACCGCCGACATGCCTTTCAAATTCCTTAAAAAGAAGTTCGGCGCGGGTCTGGTGATGCAGCAGGAAAAAATCGGTCTCTACAGCAATCTCAATATCGGCGCACAGCTTGGCTATAAGATCCGCCTGTTCAAAGGCACGCTCACCGTGGGCGCACAGTTAGGTTTCATGAACCAGGGGTTCAAAGGTTCCGAGGTTTATATCCCCGACAACGACGACTATCACCAGTCGACCGACGAGGCCATTCCCAAGCAGGATCTCAACGGCAATGCGTTTGACATCGGTGCGGGTGTCTTCTATGTTCATCCCAAATTCTGGGCCGGCGTATCAGGCACTCATCTCAACAATCCCGCGGTGAAACTCAACTCAGAATCGGGCGAGAACTCCGAGGAGAAAAATTATGAATTTCAGATCGGTCGCACGCTATATTTCATGGCAGGGAGCAATATAAAGTTAAATAATACGTTATTTGAAGTGTTGCCCTCCGCATTGGTCAAGACCGATTTCACCTTTACTACATGGGAAGCCACGCTGCGCGGCCGCTACAACAAGTTCCTCACCCTTGGTGTGGGCTACCGCTGGAAAGATGCCGTCTACGGCATCGTGTCGGCCGAAATCAAGGGCTTCTATCTGGGTGCCGCCTACGACTATCCCGTCTCGGCCATTTCAAAAGCATCTTCGGGCAGCCTCGAAATCTTCGCCGGCTACAGCCTGAAGCTTGATTTCTCGGAGAAGAACCGCAACCGCCACCGCGCGGTGCGCATAATGTGACGCCACGGCGCTTTTGCCCGGCCATAAACCTCGACAGATTACACAGCATACCTTATATAAAGCATACACACTGAAATCCGATATGAAAAGACTTTCGTTATACATCCTCCCGTCACTGCTGATGCTTCTCCTGGCGGCAAGCTGCGCCTCGGGACGCAGAGGCGGCAGCAACGGCGGTGAAGTCACCGGCGTGGGAGGCACATCCTGGGCCGAGCCTACACCCTACGGCATGGTGCTCGTTGACCGTGGCGCCCTGCACATGGGTCCGGCCGAAGCCGACAGCGCGTGGAATCTCGAAGCCGACACCAAGGGTATGTCGGTCGACGCATTCTGGATGGATGAAACCGAGGTTACAAACTCGAAATACAAGCAGTTTGTGTTCTGGGTGCGCGACTCCATCATCCGCGAACGTCTGGCCGATCCCGCCTACGGAGGCAACGAGGCTTATAAAATCGAGGAGGACCGCGAGGGTAATCCCGTGAAACCTCATCTCAACTGGAACAAGCCCATTCCCTGGCGTAACCCCGACGAGGATGCCGAACGCGCTATCGAGAGCCTTTACCGCACAAATCCCATCACCGGCAAGCGAGAGCTCGATCCCACTCAGCTCAACTACCGCTACGAGGTCTACAACCACACCGAGGCCGCCAAGCGCCGCAATCGTCTCGATCCCCGCAAGCGTGTCTACAACACCGATCTGCCCGTGCCGACCGACATGCCCATGATCTCGAAAGACACCGCGTTTATCAACGACGAGGGCGAAATTGTGCGTCAGACCATTTCACGCAATCTCACCGGCGACTACGATTTTCTCAACACCTATATTGTCAATGTATACCCCGACACCACATGTTGGGTCAACGACTTCGAGAATGCCTACAACGAGCCCTACGTGCGCATGTATTTCAGCCACGGAGGCTACAGCGAGTATCCCGTGGTGGGTGTGAGCTGGGAGCAGGCAAATGCCTTCTGCAACTGGCGCACCGACTATCTGAAACGTTCGCTGGGCAAGGAGGGCGTGTATGTGGAGCCGTTCCGTCTGCCCACGGAGGCTGAATGGGAGTATGCCGCCCGCGCCGGCGAGGATGCCAACAAATATCCCTGGGAGGGCGACATCACCATGAGCGAGGACAAGGGCTGTTTCTATGCCAACTTCAAGCCTAACGACGGCAACTATGTGAAGGACGGCCACCTGATCACCTCGCGCGTGGGCACCTATTCACCCAACGATTTCGGCCTCTACGACATGGCAGGCAACGTGAGCGAATGGACCTCGACAGCCTTTAACGAAACCGTGCAGGACCTTACCGCCGACATCAACCCCGAATACCGCTACGATGCGGCAATGGAGGATCCCTACCGCATGAAGCGCAAGATTGTGCGCGGCGGTTCATGGAAGGATGTGGCCCACAATATTCGCTCCGACATCCGCATGTGGGAATTCCAGAACGAGCAGCGCTCCTATATCGGATTCCGTTGCGTCCGCTCCCAGATAGGCTTCGCCAAGGGGCAAAAGACGGGTAAGTAAGTCCACATCAGCCCATTGTCCCCTTCCCTCACTCGATTATCCATTTCTCAGCTAATATTCCATGGGAAAATATAAACAGTACAAGCGCGGCATATCGGCCTGGATCTCCTCCGACGCCGGCCAGCGTTTCTTCAACTTCGCCTACTCCATCGGTGCCGCCATCGTCATCTGGGGTGCGCTTTTCAAAATCCTCCATCTTCCCGGCGGCAACTTCCTGCTGTCGCTCGGTATGGGCACTGAGGTGCTGATGTTCACCCTCACCGCCTTCGACCATCCTCCGCGCTCCTACAAATGGGAGAATGTGTTCCCCAACCTCGACAAGGAGGAGACAGATGAGGAGGGCGCCGAGCCGGCAAGCGCTCCGGTGATTGTCACCGGCGGCACTGTCAGCACCGGTGCCGCGGTTTCCGGCAATCAGATGTCGGCCGATGCGCACGTGGAGAATGGTGGCCGTGGCGCCGTGCCGCAGGGGCCTATCGTGGCTCCGGTGCTTTCGGGCGACTCCACGCCGGCCGAGGTGGTGACCTCGATGGTTTCGGCCACCCAGACCTATCTCGATCAGGTGGCCGGTATGGCCGAGGAGTTGCGTCACCTCCAGGAGACCACCCGTTCGCTCAATTCCGTGAGCGACACTCTGCTTGAATCGTATCGCGCAATCACCGAGAATTCCGAAAACATCACCCGCTCGTCGGGCGGATATGTCGAGCAGATGCAGGCTCTCAACCGCAATATCCAGGGCCTGAACACCATCTATGAGATCCAGCTCAAGAGTGTAAGTTCGCAGCTCGATGCCATCGACCGTGTCAACCACGGCATCAAGGAGATCCGCGACATGTATGAGCGCAGCTCGTCGCAGAGCGCACGCTACTGCGAGGAGACCGAGAAGATGGCTCTCTACATGCACCAGCTCAACCAGGTCTACGAGCGCATGATCCACGCCATGACCGTGAACATGTATGGCGCCAACCCCATGGCCGCCGCTGCCGCCGCGCAAGGTGCCCCCGTGGCTCCTCCGCCCGTACCCGAGCAGCCCGACGCACCCGCCAACAGCGCCTCAACGAATATTTGATTAACCTCTAAAACTCTTTACCATTGGGTACCAGTAATAACAGGCTCTCGCCGCGTCAGAAGATGATCAACCTTATGTACATCGTTCTGACCGCCATGCTGGCTCTGAATGTCTCGAGCGATGTGCTCAACGGCTTCACCCAGGTGGAGGAGGGTCTCACACGCACCAACAATAATGTGGAGCAGCGCAATGGCGCTATCCTCAACACTCTCGACGCTTTCGCACAGCAGAACCCCGGCAAGGGGCGCCAGTGGTATGAGAAAGCGCTCGAGGTGCGCCGCGCCACCGACAGCGTCTACCGCACAATCGATTCTCTGAAGACTCTGATCGTGATCGAGGCCGACGGCAGCGACGGCAAGGTCACCGACATTCAGAACCGCGACAACCTCGAGGCGGCCTCAGTGGTGATGCTCACAGGAAAACGTCCCCGCGGAAAAGGGTTGCGCAACTCGGTCGAGAAATACCGCGACTATGTGGCCTCGCTGATGACTGACCCCGCCAAACGCGACAATATCCTCAAGGCTCTCTCCACCGACCCCGTGACACGAAAGGGCACGCTGGGCAAGCAGAGCTGGGAGGAGTCGAAATTCGACAACCAGCCTGTGGTGGCTGCCGTGACGCTGCTCACCAAGCTCCAGAACGATGTGAAATATGCCGAGGGAGAGGCTCTGCAGGCACTCCTTGCCAATGTCGACGCAGGCGACGTGCGTGTCAACGAGCTAAACGCTTTCGTGATTCCGCAGAGCCGTTTCGTGATGCGCGGCGGCAAATATTCGGCAAATATAGTGCTCGCGGCTGTCGACACCACTGCCCGTCCCGTGGTGTTTGTCAACGGCAAACAGCTCGGCAACGACCGCGGCCTTTATGAATTCTCGCCCGGCGCTACCGGCACCTTCGACTACAAGGGCTACCTGGAAGTGCCTCATGGCGACGGCACTGTCAGCCGCCACCCATTCGAAAGCTCCTACACCGTGATTGAACCCACGGCCACTGTATCGGCCACCATGATGAATGTGCTCTATGCCGGCATCGACAATCCCATTTCGATCTCAGTGCCCGGTGTGGCCATGAACAATGTGTCGGCCACTATGTCGAACGGCACCCTGACCCGTAGCGGCGACCATTGGGTGGCTCACCCCGGTAAGGTCGGCGAAGAAGCTGTGATTTCCGTGACGGCACAGATGGATGGCCGCCCCATGACTGTGGCCTCCACCAAATTCCGTGTGCGCAAGCTCCCCGATCCCACGCCATATATCGCATTCCGCGACGCCAACGGCAACACAAGCCACTACAAAGGGGGCGGACGCGGACTGGCCAAGACCACTCTGCTCAATGCCCCGGGCATCGAGGCCGCCATCGACGACGATCTGCTCAACATCCAGTTCAAGGTGCTAAGCTTCGAGACCGTGTTCTTCGATTCGATGGGCAACGCCATTCCTGAGGTTTCGGCCGGGGCGCAGTTCTCGCAGCGACAGAAAGATTCGTTCCGGCGTCTGTCGCGCGGCAAACGCTTCTACATCACACGCGTGAAGGCAATCGGCCCCGACGGTATCACCCGCGACCTCTCGCCGATAGAAGTGATAGTCAACTGATGCTGAGACAAGGCGCATAACCCTATTTTAGAACAGATATACGATACAATATACATGAAAGCATTTGCAAAAATCACCATAGCCGCACTCGTCTTCGCCGCAGGCGTGCTCCCCGCACTGGCGCAGAACGCTGCCGGCAACTCTTCCAGCTCGTCGGTGGTTCGTCGCGGCGGCTCGGCCCGCGACCGCGAGAAGACTGAGACCCCGGGAGTGACCGACCGCATGCAGCAACGCTACGCCACTCAGGAAACGGCCGATGCCGACAAGCAGTGGATGCGCGTGATTTACCGCGACCTCAAGCTCGACAACAACAAGAACATGCCTCTATATTATCCTGAGGAGGTTGTCGACGGGCAGGAGAATCTTTTCCGCATCATCATGCGTCTGGTCGCAGCCAATCAGATTCCTGTCTATGAATATCTCGACGGCAAGGAGGTTTTCACTGATGAATACCGCGTGAAGGTTGCCGACATGCTCAGCCGCTTCCACGTGCTAAACACACCTGCCAAAGGCTCCACCGAGAAGAATCCCAAATTCACGATCGAGGAGAGCGATGTGCCTGCCAACGAGGTGCTTTCATATTATATCATAGAGAAATGGGAGTTTGACTCGCGCAGCAACAAGACTCACCGCACGGTGGAGGCTATCTGCCCCGTGCTGCACCGCAGCGATGACTTTGGCGGTGAGCCGGTGCGCTACCCCATGTTCTGGGTGCGCATGGATCAGCTCCGTCCCTATCTCGCCCAGCAGTATATTTTCGTCGACGATAACAACAATCTGCCGCGCTACACCTATGCCGATTATTTCTCGCGCAACATGTATGACGGCGACATATACAAGACGCGTAATCTCGCCAACAAGTCGATGATGCAGCTCTATCCCGATCCCGATGACCGCCAGCGCGCCCAGGACAGCATCCAGAACCGTCTGGAGCAGTTCGACAAAGGTCTGTGGGTGCCCTCGCGCGAGGAAATCATAGCAGCCCGTGAGGCTCGTGAAGCCGCCGAAGCAGCCGCCGAGGAGGCCGCCGCAGCCGCAGAGCGTGGCGAGAACATCGCTTCGCGCGACGGCGAGACACAGGAGCAGGTGAAATCCTCACGTTCGCGCAGTTCACGTGCCAAGGCGTCGTCCAAATCATCTACCAAGAAAAAGAAAGCCAAGGCGTCGAAACCTAAAGCTGCAAAATCATCTTCGTCAGCCACCAAGTCGGTGCGCCGCCGCAAGTGACGGCTTAAACCCCATTTTCGTTAGTTGAATAACTGATAATTGGTTGAATAACTAATAGTTAGTTGACTGACGAATAGATGTGAATAAAAGAAGCGGGAAACCGGAGCAATTCCGATTTCCCGCTTTCTTTTCAATGTTTTTATCAATGAATTATGCCGTTACAGGCATAGAATTGCATCGCAGGGGAGGGGATCAGGGCTGCAGGGGGTCTGTTTCCTTGATGTTGGCGGTGAGTTCCTCTTCGGAAATCGAGTAGTTCTGGAGGTCGCCGGCGAGATACTTGTCGTAGGAGGCCATGTCGACGAGCCCGTGGCCCGAGAGGTTGAAGAGGATTACCTTCTCCTCGCCTGTCTCCTTGCAGCGGTTAGCCTCGCGGATGGTGGCTGCGATGGCGTGGCACGATTCGGGAGCGGGGATTATGCCTTCGGTGCGGGCAAAGAGGGTGCCGGCCTTGAAGCTTTCGAGCTGATCGATGTCGACAGCCTCCATCAGACCGTCTTTTAGAAGTTGCGATACTATCACACCTGCGCCGTGGTAGCGCAGACCGCCTGCGTGGATGTTGGCGGGGGCGAAGTTGTGGCCTAAGGTGTACATGGGGAGGAGGGGAGTGTAGCCGGCTTCGTCACCGAAGTCGTAGCGGAACTGGCCGCGGGTGAGCTTGGGACAGCTGGCGGGTTCGGCTGCTACAAAGCGTGTGTGATTCTTTCCCTCTTCACCCTTGATGCGGTGGCGCATGAAGGGGAAGGCGATGCCGCCGAAATTGCTGCCGCCGCCGAAGCAGGCTATCACTACGTCGGGGTATTCGCCGGCCATCTCCATCTGTTTTTCAGCTTCGAGACCTATCACGGTCTGGTGGAGGGCTACGTGGTTGAGCACCGAACCGAGGCAATATTTGCAGTTGGGAGTGGTCTGGGCCAGCTCTACGGCTTCAGAGATGGCGGTGCCGAGCGATCCCTGATGGTTGGGGTGTGCGGTGAGAATGTCTTTGCCGGCGCGGGTCGACATCGAGGGGGACGGAGTGACCTGTGCGCCGAAAGTCTGCATGATGCTGCGGCGGTAGGGCTTCTGCTCGTATGAGATTTTTACCTGATATACAGCCGACTCGATGCCGAACATGCTTGCGGCGTAGGCCAGCGACGCGCCCCACTGGCCGGCGCCGGTCTCGGTGGTGATGTTGGTCACGCCCTCCTGCTTGCAGTAGTAAGCCTGGGGAATGGCACTGTTGAGTTTGTGAGACCCCATGGGCGACACGCTCTCGTTCTTGAAATAGATATGGGCGGGAGTGCCGAGTGCCTTTTCAAGGCCGTAGGCGCGCACAAGGGGGGTGGTGCGATAATATTTATATTTTTCGCGGACCTCCTCCGGAATTTCGATCCAGGGGTCAGTGGTGTTGAGTTCCTGCTTTGAGCACTCCTTGGCGAAGATCGGGAAAAGATCTTCGGCTTTAAGGGGTTTCTTTGTGGCGGGATGCAGCGGTGGCTGCGGCTTGTTGGGCATGTCGGCCTGGATGTTATACCATTGGCGGGGGATATCCTCTTCGTCGAGGAAAAAGCGTTTGCGCTGTTCTTTCATTTTGAATTATGTGACTTGATGAATTTTCAGAAATAGGGGGTGAGGGATGGTGATGCGCTCTCAGGTTTCAAAGCTCGTCAAGCTCGGCTGCCTCGCGTTCGAGAATCGAGGCGGCCAGCGAGTCTCCGGCCTGCACGATCGACACTAAAGGATAGAGTTTGCGGGCGGCATCGTAGCTTTTGCAATCCTCGAGGCTGTGCTGGTTCACGCCCCAGGCTCCCATATGCCAGCGGATGGCCAGCATCTCGGCGTCGCTCAGCTCTATGCCGCTGCAGAGCACCACTACGAGCGATTTCTCGCCGTGACCCATCGGGAAGCCTTTATAGGAGAGGCGGTAGCCCTCGGAGTCTTCCCAAATGCCGAGTGCGTTTTTGCGTTTTTTTGTGGTGCGGCGATAGATGTCGGCCTTGCACACATCATGCAGGAGTGCCGAGATGATAATAGAGTCGCGTGTAACCTCTTTCCCGAGGGTGGGTTCCAGCGGTTTGAGCGCCTCCCACACGCTCAGGGCGGCCTTGGCCACATTGAGCGAATGCTGTGTGAGACCACCTTCCACATTCAGGTGGTGGTTGGCCGATGCGGGAGCCTCGAAGAAACCGAGCCGCTCTATCTCCTCGATTACATAATCGACACCTTCGCGCCCCGTGGAGCGCAGCATATCAATGAATTCTGCCTTTACGGCATCTTTGTCAATCGTCATTTTTCCTGTAGAGTTTAAGAGCTTGTTTAATAATAAATGTTACCGACAAAAGGTAATATTTTCAAGAACTTCACATCTGCTAAAACTTTTTTTCATGTTTCTTAGAAATATCTTTTATGAAAAGTTACCTTTGTTTCGCATATCCCGGCCTGCTTTCGCCCTGTTCCTCAGTCGTGTACACACGTACAATCCTTCGTCACACGACGAAATCAGGCTCAGGATATGCGACCCTATCGGCAACATTTATTATTAAACAAGCTCTAAATACATTCCGTTGAATAGCAAACTGAGTAATTCACCATTGCAGCGTCACAGCCACCCTGTTCAGCTGCTCGCCGACAGGGGGCGTGGGCTTGGCCACGCACACCGAGCCTGACAGTACCTGGGGAAACCGTTCGATAATGGCATCTTTTATCCTCAGAGCCAGATTCTCGAGCAATGCAGAATGGATTTCCGACACCTCTTTCACTGTCTCGATAACCGATGCATAGTTCAGCGCGTGCTCAACACAATCAGTGGAGGCGGCGCGCTCCATATCGTAACAGAGAGTTATGGTGAATTCAAAAACATTCCCCACGGTGCGTTCCTGCGGAAACACTCCGTGGTGACTGAAAAGCCTCAGTTTCTCAATTTCAACGTATCCTTTGAGCATATACAATGCACAAAGTTAGCAATTTTATCCCTTATTTTCCCTCCCTCAAAAGGAAAATTCAAAGAAAAGTGTTAACTTTGTTGAGATATTCTGATATTAAGAGTTGAGATATTCTGATATTAAGAAATGTATTTCTCTTTTCACGATATATTGCCTGTGGTGTGGGTGTGCCTTGGTGTGGCACTCGCCGCCATGATTTTTTTGTTGACGTTTTACAGAATGCGTACGCGGGTGCGCGTCACCGCTCCGCAGCCCGAAGTGCCCGATGAGGCGCTGCCTACGGTGTCGGTGGTGGTGTATGCGCGCGACAATGCGGCCGATCTGCGCAAGATGCTCCCCGACATACTCACTCAGGGTTATCCCGCGGACAAGTTCGAGGTGGTGGTGGTCAACGACGGCTGCGCCGAGGAGATCACCGATGTGGTGAATTATTTTAGCAACGAGTTCAAGAATCTTTATATAACTTACGTGCCCGAGGAGGCCCGGAATCTTTCGCGCAAAAAACTCTCCATCTCTCTTGGCATCAAAGCTGCCCGCCACGATGTGGTTTTGCTTACCACGGCGCGTTGTCGCGTGAAGTCGCCACTGTGGGTGCGCCGCATGGCATTCCCCTTCACAGCCGAAGGGGGACACCGGCAAGTGGTGCTCGGATGGGCGCGTATCCACGGGCTTGGCCGCTCATGGAACAGGTTCGACGAGGTGGCGCGTGCCGTCACCTGGCTGCAGCCCGCCATGCACGGGCATCCCTATCGCGGCACCGGTTTCAACCTGGCATACAGGCGCGACCTCTTTTTCAAGGCCAAAGGGTTCTCCCGATCGCTGAATCTGCATCATGGCGACGATGATATATTTGTGAACCAGATCACGAACCGAAGCAACACGGCGGTTGTTTTATCGGACGACGCGCTGGTGAATGTGCGTTTCCAGCATCCCCGCCGGGCTTACAGCGAGCTGCGTCTGCGTCATCGCTTCACCGAGCGTCGTCTGCCGCTTTGGCCTCGTCTGACCATGGGTGCCGGCACATGCGCCATGTGGGTGTGGCTGGCGGCTGTTACCGTCGGATGCGTCTTCTCGCTGCCCAACTGGTGGCCGGCATGTCTTTTCGCCGCCACTATCCCTGCGTTGTGGATACCGCTGACGGTGAACTGGTGCCGCAGCGGCCGTGCACTTGAGGTAAGGCTGGCTCCGGCTCTGCTGTGGTGGCAGATGCTCTGGCGTTGGTACCCGAATCTCAAGAGCCGCTATCGCAGCGGAAGACCCGTCCGGCGAAACTACACATGGCGAGGCGCGCCTGTGAAATAATAACGCTGCCCGCAACCGCAAACCTGACTGCAAATAACCCGATTAGAATTCCTGATGTACCGAAAAATATCCTCCCTTTTAAGAATATGTGTAATAGCCCTGGTGTCGCTCACTGTAGTCCTGCCCGACGGCGTCGGTTTCGAGGCTTATGCCGGGCAAAGCACATCGCAGGCTTCGGCAGGCGCTAAAAAGAAGAAAAAACGTCGTAAAAAATCTTCCGGGAAAAGGAAACGCAACAAGCGCAGCCGCAAAGCGGCCAAAAAGTCCTCAGCACCCAAAGAGCCATTAGTGGTGCAAGGCTCCAACGATCCTATCGAAGCGCCTGAATCATTCGTCACTCTCCCCTCGGTGGCCGAGGCACCCGACGGCATGCAGGGACGCACGCTGGCAATTTGGCCCAGCCATGGAAAATATTACGACAACGGCTGGAAATGGCAGCGCCCGCGCCTTTTCGGCACCGTGGAGGATCTGCTTTCCCGCTCGTTTGTCGACCCTTATCTTGTGCCGATGCTTGAAAATGCCGGCGCATATGTGATGCTGCCGCGTGAACGCGATTTCTCGAAAACCGCCACAATCGTTGACTATGACGTAAATCAGGGCGACAAGCGATTCTCCACCACGGCAGGCCGTCATCGCTGGGAACTTGAAAACACGGGCTACGGTCTTCGACGAAACTACATAGAGAATGGTGAGAACCCCTTCACCATGGGGCGCTCCGGCAAGGTGAAAACTGTCAGCATCGGCGATTCAGCCCATTGCTCCACCGCCAACTGGTATGGCTCCGTGACCGAGGCCGGCCGTCGCGCCGTGTATGTTTCGTATCAGTCATATCCCAACAGTGCCCCCGACGCCACCTACACGGTGAACCACCTCGGCGGTTCTTCGCAGGTGGTTGTGAACCAGCGCATGGGTGGCGGCACATGGGTCTATATCGGCACCTATCCTTTTGCTGCCGGCCTTCAGGAAAAGCCGCTGGTGACACTGACGAATATGTCGGAAGATGATGATGCCGTGGTGTCGGCCGACGCCGTGAAAGTGGGCGGCGGCATGGGTTTTGTGGCCCGCGGCGGTTCGGGCGAATATGCTGTCTCGGGCTACCCCGCCTATCTTGAAGGCTCGCGCTATTATCTGCAGGGAGCCGGATTCCCCACATGGGTCTACGATACCCCCGACGGCGATGACTACATTGACGATTACAAATCACGCGCCCTCTGGGTCAACCATATGGCCGGAGGCTCTGAAATGTTTCCCGACACCATCGGTCTCGGCATCCCGGTCGACATGGCTCTGGCATTCCACACCGACGCCGGCTTCCACACCGATTCCACAACTGTAGGCACACTCGGCCTATATTCCACCGACGACGGCAACCCCCTCGGAAACGGCACATCGCGCTATGCCAACCGCGACCTCACCGACGACATCACCCGTCAGGTGGTGGGTGACATCCGCGCGGCCTATGACCCCGACTGGGCCGACCGAAGCTACCGCGACCGCAAATATTATGAAGTGCGCGAGACCAAAGTGCCCGCAATGATACTCGAACTGCTCTCGCATCAGAGCTTCGAGGATATGAAGCGGGCCTGGGATCCCGAGTTCCGGTTTCTGGTAGGACGTGCCGTCTATAAGGGGATAGGCCGGTTCCTGGCCAGGCGCTATGATCTCAATTTCGTGGTGCAGCCCCTGCCGGTGAACACATTCGGCATCCACGCCGACTCCAACGGCTACTACACACTTTCGTGGGAACCCACCATCGATCCGCTTGAAAAGAGTGCCACTCCCACCTTCTACATCGTCTACGAAGCCGTCGACGGGCTTGCGTTCCGTCCAGTGGCCACCACCCCGGTGTCGTCGTGGTCGGTGAAAATCAGTGATGACAAAATACACTCATATTATATAGTGGCCGCCAACGACGGTGGTGTGTCGTTCCCCTCGGAGGTACTGAGTCTTTATGACAAGGACAACCGCATGCCGTCGGTGGAAATCGTCAACGGCTATACCCGTGTTGCCGGCCCGGCATGGACCGACGGACCCTCGTATGCCGGATTCGAGTTTGATTCCGCCTATGGCGTGCCCGACGGAGCCGATGTTCATTTCATAGGTAATCAGTATGACATGGATCCATCGTCCACGCTCACCAGCACTAATCCGTCGTTCGGTTCCTCCGGTTCCGATGAAGAGGGCAACATCCGCACGGGCAACACCCGCGACTACACCTACATCCACGGCGTGGCTCTCCGCAATGCAGGCCGCGGATTCGTGTCGTCATCGTTGGCTGCTTTCGAGAAGAGCACATCGGCTCCGAAGGCTGTCGACCTTATTCTCGGACAGCAGAAAACCACCCGCAAAGCCGCTCATCGCGGCCGTTTCTATCAGACCTTCCCCAAGGCGCTGCGTCAGCGCATCGAGCAGTTCCGCCGCCGCGGAGGTGCGTTGCTTGTCTCAGGTTCCTATCTCAGCAGCGAAATCATTGAAGCCGACTCGCTTACCCGCGATACTATGGCGCTGTTTGCCTCGGATATGCTCGGCTACAAGCCTTATCTGCCCGATGGTGCCAACGATAGCGTAGTGCCCCGGGCCACCCGCACCTTCAGGGTCGAGAACGGCGCCCGCATGAGCGGTGTGCCGGTGCTCGGCAGTTCCGAAATTGCATCGCTGGCCAACGGCAGCTGGGTCGGAGCCGGAAATCCGCAGGCTATCGCTCCGGTCGACAACCGTGGCCTCATCATCGGTCGCTATTCCGATACCAAATATCCCGCCGCGATAGCCGTGGATGGAAAACGCCGCTCACACCAGGGCCTGGAATATCCCGGCAGGGTTGTAGTGGCCTCTTTCCCCATCGAAAGCATGAAAGATGCCGCCTCGCGAAATATCTTTGTGGCCGACGCCATGCAATATCTTATCGGTGACGATCTTCCGGAGGTGAAAGCCCAGCCGATGCCTGTGTCCACTAAGGATAATGCGGATAAAAACAAGAAGAACAAGAAAAATAAAAAGAAGAAAGCCAAGAAGCAGAAAAAGCAGAAAAAATGATTTGCCGATTCTGCCTTCTGAGAAAACATAACACCTTTACCATGTAAATGCCATGGATAATACTCTGACCAATCAGACCGGCACGCGTGCAAGCGCTGCCGCCGGCTCTCCTGCCAATATACTGAGGGTATCCCCCACAATAGGTACCAGGCAGCTTGTCGACGAACTCACCAGCCGACGCGACTGCGGCGCCGAGTGGCAGCTTGTGGCTCTCGACGGTTATGACATTGAGCTGTCGGAATCGTCGAGACAACGTCTGTTTCAGCTCGCCGAAGACACCGGCGCCCTGCTCCTCTATTGCGATTACCGTACGCCCGACGGGCCGCACCCCCTTGCGCCATACCAGCCCGGGTCGGTGCGCGACGATTTCGATTTTGGCCCTCTGTTGGTGGTGTCGATGCATCTTTTCGGCACCGAGACCGCGCCCGTGGAGTCGGAGCACAGCGGACTCTATGCCCTTCGCCTCTGGTTTGCCCAGCACAGCCCTGCCGCCATAGTGCATGTGCCCGAATATCTCTACACGGCATCCGTGGCCGACCGCCGCACCTCGGGCGAGCAACAGTTTGACTACGTGGATCCCCGCAACGCTGCCGTGCAGCGCGAGCGCGAGGAGGTGTTCACCGACTATCTGCGCCGCATCGGCGCATGGCTCGACGAGCGCACATTCACCCTCAGCTTCGATGAAGGGGAATTTCCCGTTGAGGCATCGGTGATAATACCGGTGCGCAACCGCGTGGCCACCGTTGCCGACGCCGTGAAATCGGCTCTGAGTCAGACGGCTCCATTTTCATTCAACGTCATCGTCGTTGACAACCATTCAACCGATGGCACCACCGAAACGCTTGCCGCGCTTGCCGCCTCCGATTCCCGGGTGGTGCATCTGATCCCTGAGGAGACCACCCTTGGTATCGGCGGCTGCTGGGAATATGGCGTGCGCAATGCCGCCTGCGGCCGGTTTGCAGTGCAGCTCGACAGCGACGACCAATATAAGGACAGCAACGTGCTCAGCCGCATTGTCGATTGCTTCCGCGCCACCGGCGCCGGCATGGTCATCGGTTCATACGAGCTTACCGATTTCGACGGCAATCCTCTGCCTCCCGGTCTGATCGACCACAAGGAGTGGACCGACGACAACGGTCACAACAACGCCCTGCGTATCAACGGTCTGGGCGCTCCGCGTGCGTTCTTCACTCCACTGCTGCGCCAGATAGGGGTGCCCAATGTCAGCTACGGCGAGGATTACGCGCTGGGGCTGCGCATATCGCGGCGCCACCGTATAGGGCGCATTTTCGACTCGCTGTATCTCTGCCGCCGCTGGAGCGGCAATTCCGATGCCGCGCTCCCGCAGGAACGCGTCAACGCCAACAACATCTATAAGGATCTGCTCCGCAGCATTGAGATCGAGGCCCGCAAACGTCTTGCCGCCAAAGAGTATTTCCAGACCTCGCGCAAGGAATCGCGCCGCATCACCGAATTTGTCGACAACCAGCTCAGGGAGTGGCCGCTTGCCCGCACCAACACCGAGGCGCTCGCCAACGTGGAGACACGCCACATCGAGGCTGACGAATTCGACTTTCGGGCCATCTTTAACCCCGCGCGTGCCGTCTCGTCGGGCGCTAAAGTAGATGCCGCATCCATCGCCGCCCGCCCTTGTTTCCTCTGCGCCGACAACCGCCCCGACTCTCAGGAGGTCTATCCGGTGATGGAAGGGTATGAAGGTCTCGTGAATCCTTATCCGGTGTTTCCGCGACATCTCACAATCGCGGCTGTAGCCCACACTCCGCAGTCGCTTTCCGACAGCCCCGGCGATCTGCGCCGCGTGGCCGACATGATGGAGCTGTCGGGACGTCTACCCGGCATGGTGGTGTTCTACAATGGTGCAAAGTGCGGTGCGTCGGCTCCCGACCATATGCATTTCCAGGCGGTGCGCTCTGCCGACCTCCCCATCTTCGAGTCGGCTGCGGCGCGCGCTTTCCCTTACCGGCACATCTTCTTCTCGGTTGCCACCCGGGAGCAGCTGATGAGCCGCATGCACGAAATCGTACATGTGCTGGCCATGCTTCCCGAAAACAAGGGGGAGGCCGAACCACGCATGAACCTCTATATGATGCGCCGCGACGACCGCACCGTGGATGTGCTGGTAATACCCCGCCGGGCACACCGGCCGGCCTGCTACGGCACAGATCCCGGACAGATGCTTATTTCGCCCGGCGCCATCGACGTGGCGGGGTGCTTTATCTGCGCCCGCGAATGCGACTTCTGCGCACTCGACAGCGACTCGCTGCTCAAAATCCTCAGTGACACCTGTTACCGTCTGCGCGACCGCGACTAATTAATTGCCACAGTGACTAAATTCATCACGACAGTGACAGAGCAACCGGTAATAAAAGTAGGAATTCTGGGCGCGGAGGATGGCAGGTACACTCTCCACGGCCCATTTGCGTCGGATGTGATGTCCGATGGTTCGCGGCTGTTCACTCCCGGGCAGCCCGAGGCTTACTTTACCCTGCCGGATGTGAAAATCGGAATCGGATTCCATTGGCAGAGACACATGCCGCAGTCGTTTCGCGGTGCGCTTGTGATTGCTCCCGACAATCTGATCATCAACATAGTGCCTCTGGAGGAGTATCTCGCCAGCGTGATTTCATCGGAGATGAATGCCGATGCGCCGGTTGAATTTCTCAAAGCCCACGCCATAGTGTCGCGTTCGTGGCTTGTGGCCATGCTCCGGCGCGAACAGGCCCGAACCGAAGCTCCTGCCACCGGCTGCCACACCCGGCTTAGGCACGACCCGGAGCACGGATGCCGAGAGATTGTGCGGTGGTACGACCGCGAGGCGCACAACCGTTTCGATGTCTGTGCCGACGATCATTGCCAGCGCTATCAGGGAATTGCCCGCACGGCAGCGCCGGCGGTGCTCGATGCTATAAAAGCCACCCGAGGTCTGGTGCTTGTCACCGCCGACTGCGATGTGTGCGACGCCCGCTTTTCCAAATGCTGCGGCGGCGTCACGGAGGAATTCTCCGCCGCGTGGGAGGATGCCGATGTGCCCTGCCTCCGTTCGGTCAGCGACGCTGCTCCCGACGGACATGTCTACTGCGCCACGACCGATCGCGCGCTGCTCTCCTCCGTGCTCAATGACTACGATCTCTCCTCACCCTCATTTTTTCGCTGGCAGGAGAGACTCGGGCAGCATCTGTTGCGACAGCTGCTTGCAGAAAAAGGGGGCGTGGATCTCGGTTATATCCTGACGCTTGAACCGCTCGCCCGCGGCAAGTCGGGGCGCATAACCCGTCTGCTCATCCGCGGCACCCGCGATTCCATTGTTGTGGGCAAGGAACTTGAGATCCGTCGATTGCTCTCGCCGACGCATCTGAAATCGTCGGCTTTCACCGTCACCGCCGAAGGTGTTATGGTCACTTCCGAAGGGGAGCGGGTGCCAGAGCGTTTCGTCATTGACGGATGCGGCTGGGGCCACGGTGTGGGCATGTGTCAGATCGGCGCTGCCGCCATGGCGGCCGAAGGACACACCTGTGAATCAATTTTAAAACACTATTTCTCCGATGCAGAAATCACCCGCATCTATAACTGACCGAAGCCGTTCGCCCTGGTGGTGGGTGCCGACGCTCTATTTTGCCGAAGGCTTGCCATATATGGCCGTAATGACCATTACCACAATCATGTACACCCAGTTGGGTATCGACAACACCACTATGGCGTTTTACACGTCGTGGCTCTATCTGCCATGGGTGATCAAACCCTTCTGGAGCCCGTTTGTCGACATCGTGCGCACCAAACGCTGGTGGGTGGTGACAATGCAGCTGACCATAGCGGTGGCAATGGCTCTGATAGCGTTCACCATCCCCGCATCGGCTTTCTTTCAGCTCACCCTTGCAGTGTTCTGGCTCATGGCCTTTGCCTCGGCCACGCACGACATAGCTGCCGACGGCTTCTATATGCTTGGCCTGACGGAGCATCAGCAGTCGTTTTTCGTGGGTATCCGTTCACTGTTCTATCGTTGCTCGATGATTGTGGGACAGGGTGCCCTGGTGGTGCTCGCCGGTTATATCAACACCACGCGACACACTGCCACCGGAGGCTGGATATGGATTTTTGCCATCATGTCGGCTTTCTTCCTGATTCTTGGCTGTTACCACGGATTCATTCTTCCCCGCCCCGCAGGCGATGCCAACCGCATGCCCCGCAATGCCGGCTCGGTGATGAATGAGTTTATCGAAACATTTGTGGATTTCTTCCGCAAGCCGGGTGTGATTCTTGCCATACTGTTCATGCTTCTCTACCGTCTTCCCGAGGCTCTCCTTGTGAAGATGATAAATCCGTTCTTGCTCGCCGACCGCGGGGTCGGAGGCCTTGGGCTGAGCACCGAAAGCGTCGGCATGGTCTACGGCACCGTAGGAGTCGCCGGACTGGTTATCGGCGGCATCCTCGGCGGCATAGTCGCTTCGGTAGGAGGACTGAGAAAATGGCTGCACCCGATGGCATGGTCGATGTCGCTCACATGTCTCACATTCGTGTATCTGGCATGGGCGATGCCCGAATCGCTGTGGCAGATAGGTCTGTGCGTGTTTGTGGAGCAGTTTGGCTACGGCTTCGGTTTCACAGCCTATATGCTCTATCTGATATATTTCTCGATAGGCCGCTACAAAACGGCGCATTATTCCATATGTACCGGTTTCATGGCCCTGGGCATGATGTTGCCCGGCATGATTGCCGGATGGCTGGCCGACCAGATGGGCTACCTCGGATTCTTCCTGCTGACAATCGCCTGCTGCGTCTGCACTGTGGGTGTGTGTTGTCTGGTGAAGGTGTCGCCTGAATTCGGCCGTAAAACCAAAGAAAAACAAGTATGAAAATCAGACGTATACTGGGAGCCGTGGCGATTGCTTCGGCATTGGTGGCGCAGGCCGTGACTCCGGTGGTGAAACCGGGTGTGGAGGTGCTGCGCGACGGCGGTTTCGAGGCTCTGCGCGGCAAGCGCGTGGGGCTGATAACCAACCCTACCGGAGTCGACAACGCACTCCGGGCCACTGTGGATATCCTAAATGACGCTCCCGATGTGGAACTTGTGGCGCTTTTCGCTCCCGAGCATGGAGTGCGCGGCGATGTCACCGCCGGCGCAAAGGTCGCCGACACCACCGATCCGTCGACGGGGGTAAAGGTCTATTCGCTCTATGGCGCCACACGCCGGCCCACCGCAGCCATGCTGCGCGATGTCGATGCTGTTGTCTACGACATTCAGGACAACGGCTGTCGCTCTTACACTTTCATCTCCACGATGGCCAACGCTATGGAGGCATGCGCCGCCCAAGGCAAGGAATTTGTGGTTCTTGACCGTCCCGACCCGTTGGGAGGCACGAAAGTGGAGGGCAACAAGGTGGACCCCGGATGCGAATCATTTGTTGGCGCACTCCCTATACCCTATATCTATGGACTCACACCGGGCGAACTGGCCCGCATGATCGTGGGGGAGAAGATGATTAAGGGCGCTGAAAATCTGAAACTCACGGTGATACCCATGGAAGGGTGGAGCCGCGACATGCTTTTCGCCGACACAGGGATGCCGTGGGTACTACCGTCGCCACATATGCCTACGCCCGAGACCGCACTTTTCTATCCGGCCACCGGCATCGTCGGCGAGCTGGATTATCTGTCGATAGGCGTTGGCTACACCATGCCGTTCCGCACCTTTGCCGCCCCGTGGATCAATGCAGGGAAACTTGCCGCACGACTCAACGCCATGGAGATTCCCGGCGTGCGGTTCCGTCCGGTCAATTACAAACCATATTATGGCTTCGGCAAAGGGGTGCAGATGGGTGGTGTGGAACTTTACATCACCGATTTTGAAAAAGCACCGCTTACATTGGTTCAATTCTATGTGATGGAGGCGCTTGCCGAGATGTATCCGTCCCACAAGGCATTTGCCGCAGCGTCCGCAGCCAGGCAGAAGATGTTTGACAAGGTGACAGGTTCGCCGCGGGTGCGCTCGCTTTTCTCCCGGCGCTACCGCACCGCCGACCTGCTGCCGCTCTGGAACCGCGACGCCGAATCATTCTCCCGGGAGAAAGCCAAGTATCACTTATATAAGTGATCAACACATTATATAAGTAATCAAGCAATTATAAGTAATTAAGCAATAAGCGATCATGCTCACACTCATAGCCGACTGCGGCTCAACTAAAGTGCAATGGGTGCTCCTCGACGACGAGTCGGGCGACATATATGCCGATTTCACCACCACCGGTTTCAATGCCGTTTTGACTCCTCCGGGTGAAATCGCCGCGACACTTGCCTCGGAGGTGGCGCCGAAGCTGGCTCCCTACAATATCGACAATCTGCGTTTCTATGGCGCGGGATGTATAGGGGGCGACACCGACCGCCGGCTACAGCAGCTGCTGCGCGACAACATCCCTCACGACCGATGTGAGATATCCTCCGACCTGGTCGGTGCCGCACGTGCGTTGTTGGGCAACTCCGAAGGAATTGCGTGCATATTGGGTACAGGTTCCAACACCGGGCTGTGGGACGGGCACAGCATCGTGGCCAACACACCTCCGTTGGGCTTCATTCTCGGCGATGAAGGGTCGGGCGCAGCGCTCGGCGCGCGCCTTGTGAGCGATGTCTACAAAGGATTGATGGCCGAGGAGATTGTGGCCGAGTTTGACCGTGTCTACGGCCTGTCGAAAGCCGACATCATCGAGAATGTGTATCGCCGACCGGCTGCCAACCGCTTTCTGGCATCGTTCTGCCCATTCCTGTCGGCTCATCTCGACCATCCCGATATAGCGGCACTGGTGATAGGTGAGTTCACCCGGTTCATCTCGCGCAACCTGATGCAGTATAACCCGCTGAACGAAGAGGGAACTCCGTTGCCTCTCGGGTTTGTGGGGAGTGTGGCCCACTATTTCTCGGCGGCACTGACACTATGCTGCACGCGCATGGGATTCGACGCCCCGCGCATAGTGCGTGTGCCGATGGAGGGGCTGGTAGCATATCACACCGCCGGCGCGTGATTCCCAGACCCCTGCGTTGGCATTTTTTGTGGGATGGGGCCTCAAGGCAAAATCTGTATCTCCTTGATCTGGAGCTGGATGGCGTTTTGGGCGGAATGGTGTTTATTGTCCTCGATGGTGTAGCATATGTTCATGCGTTTCCCGGCATGGATGGCGGGAAACAGCTCGGCTTTGTTGAAAGCGATGCCGTTGAACACTTTGCCTGATGTGTCGTCGACAAGTTCGAGTTTGATATGCTCAAGCTGGCGCCCTACAAGTTTGGAGGTGCCGAAATCGATCACATTGCGGGTGCAGAACACCGGTTTGTTGTTGCCCGGCCCGAAAGGATTGAAACGCCTGAGAGTGGCGATCAGTTCGGGAGTGATTTCACTGAAAGTGAGATAGGCGTCGATTTCGTAGGTGGGTTTGAGCTGCGAGGGGAGGATGTTGGCCGACACATATTCTTCAAAGCGACGTGTGAATTCGGGGATATTCTCCTCTTTGAGCGACAGCCCCACGGCATAGGTGTGACCGCCGAAATTCTCGAGCAGATCGCGTGTGGAATCAACGGCGGCATAGATGTCGAAGCCCTGCACCGATCGCGACGAGCCGGTGGCAAGTCCGTTGGAAAGTGTCAGCACCACCGACGGCTTATAATAAAGCTCGGTAAGGCGCGATGCCACGATGCCTATGATGCCTTTGTGCCAGTCTTTGTTGAAGATCACAATCGACTTCTTGTTGCTGCCGGCCTCGATCCGCTGCGAGAGGATTGCGTTGGCCTCCTCGGTGATGCGCCGGTCAAGTTCCTTGCGGTCCTTGTTATACTGGTCGATGTTGCGGGCTTTCTGGTATGCGTCGGTGATGTCGCGGCTTACCAGCAGGTCCACAGCCTCGCGGCCGCTCTGCATGCGGCCCGAAGCGTTGATGCGCGGGCCGATTTTGAATATTACGTCGGAGATGGTGATCTCTTTGCCGGTGAGGCCGCAGATGCGGATTATGGCTCTCAGCCCCATGTTGGGATTGGAGTTGAGACGCCGCAGCCCGTAGAAAGTCATAACGCGGTTTTCATCGACCATCGGAACGATGTCAGCTGCGATCGACACGGCCACCAGGTCGAGCATCCCTTCGAGGTCGGCCTGCGGGATGCCGTTGCTGATGGAGAACGCCTGCATCAGTTTATATCCCACGCCACACCCCGACAGGTGCGGGCAAGGATAGGTTGAGCCGGGCATCTTCGGATTGAGGATAGCCACAGCCTGCGGCAGCTCGTCGTCGGGGACGTGATGGTCGCAGATGATGAAGTCGATTCCATGCTCGCGCGCATGGGCGATTTCGACGTTGGCCTTTATGCCACAGTCGAGAATGATGACGAGTTTAACACCCTGACGTGCGAAATCGTCGATGGTTTCCGACGAAATGCCATATCCCTCCTCGTAGCGGGTGGGGATGAAATAGTCGATGTTGGAGTAGAAATTCTGGAGATACTTGTAGACAAGCGCGACGGCAGTGGTGCCGTCGACGTCGTAGTCGCCGTATACCATTATCTTCTCCTTGGACCCCATGGCTCTGTTGAGCCTTTCGACAGCCTTATCCATGTCGGGCAAAAGGAACGGGTCGTGGAGGTTCTTCAGCTGAGGATGGAGGAAGCGGTCAGCTTCTTCCTCTGAAGTAACCCCTCGCTCCACCAGCAATTGGCTCACAGGGGGGACCGAGGCGAAGCGCTTTGCCAGCTCCGTCTCGATCAGCTGTTCTTTTTGTGTCAGGGGTAAATAATTCCATTTACCTGTCATTTATGTTGTTTTTTTATTAGCATGGTGCTAATGAAGCCGCAGTGCGGCTTCTGCAGGGAAACAGCGCTCATGCATGGCTGCGCCCGGACGTTTGCTCTTACGGCGCGGCCTACCCCTCTTACAGGGTGAGTATCATGGTGTTGTGTCAGCCGGGTTAACTTATCGGCTGCATTTCCCTGTTGTTTGACAGGAGAGGGAGAGTGAAAGCAACGCTCTCGACTGCTGAGGCACTACTGCTCCACACTGCAAATTTACGCAATATAAATGAGAAAACCGCATGAAAAATGGCCGCCAGAAAGTTCTGAAACGGCCATATTATAAGTTTTATATTTTATTAACAATCTTTAACCCTCGGCGCATTGCGAGAATTCACGGTGAAGAGCCTGGAACCGGGCATAGGATTCGGGACCGAATCGGGCCATCTGCACCATCACTTTGGGAAGCGGTTTTTCGTCGAGCGAGCCTGATTTGGAGTAGAATTTGTCGGCATAGCAGATCAGCCGTTCGAGGAGTGTTTCGGGTGTGAATGTGCGGTCGAGAGGCAGCGGCATGCCGTCGGCAATGATCTCTTCGCGTGTGATGCCGGCGCCGGTGTGGCGTTCGGCCACGCGGGCCAACTCTTCGGGCGCGCCTTCGCGACGCAACAGGTCGGCGCCCAGAAATCCGTGGCACATATAGTGCTCTGTGCCGTGGCAGTGGATCGACGGTGCGTTGCAGAGAAAGATGCCGATGTCATGGAGCATGGCAGCGGCTTCCACGTCTCCCCGGTCGACGGGAAGGCGGCAGCTGTCGGCAATGTCGAGTGCCTTGTCGGCCACCGACCGGCAATGGGTCAAATATATATCCCGAAGGGGAGAACCTTCGGGATAATATTTATCTATGATACGTTGATAGTCGTACATGAGGATCATGATGCCGGCGAAGTGCCGGGCGATGAATCAGATGTCAAGCACGAGATTCCATCCGTGGGGGTCTTCGGCCTCGCCGAGACGGATAGCCTCGAGTGTGTCGTAAAAGCGGGTGGTGATCGGTCCGGGTTTGCCATCCTTGGCGATGACATATTTCTTGCCTGTGTCGAGGTCGTCGATCTCGCCTACGGGCGATGTCACGGCGGCGGTGCCGCAGGCGGCTGCTTCCTGGAAATCGGGAATCTCGTCGACGGTGATGTGGCGCTGCTCCACTTCCATGCCGAAATCGCGGGCAAGCTGCATCAGGGTGTCGTTGGTGATCGACGGGAGGATAGAGTCGCTCTTGGGAGTGATATATTTACCGTCCTTGATGGCATAGAAATTGGCGGGGCCGCATTCGTCGAGATATTTCTTCTCTTTGGGGTCGAGGTAGAGCACTGCGGAGTAGCCGAGTTCGTGGGCGTGTTCGCCGGCGGTGAGCGATGCGGCATAGTTGCCGCCGACTTTCCAACGGCCTGTGCCGCAGGGAGCCACGCGGTCATACTGGCGCATGATGCAGATGTTGGTGGGTTTGAATCCACCCTTGAAGTATGGTCCTACGGGTGTGACGAGCACCATAAAGCAATATTCGTCGGCAGGTTTGACGCCTACGCGGGCGCTCATGCCGATTTCGAGGGGGCGGATATAGAGCGAGGCGCCGGAGCCGTAGGGGGGCACAAAGCGTTCGTTCAGCTCGACCACCTTAGTGACCATTTCGATGAATTTATCTTCGGGAATCTCAGCCATGAGGATGCCGCGTGCCGATTCGCGGATGCGGCGTGCGTTTTCCCAGGGGCGAAAGATACGGATTTTGCCATCTTTCCCGCGGAAAGCCTTGAGGCCTTCGAAAATTTCCTGACCGTAGTGAAGTGCGGTGGCGGCGATGTGCATTTCGATTTTGTCGGAGGTTGACACTTCAATGTCACCCCATTTGCCGTCGCGGTAGTAGCAGCGGACATTGTAGTCGGTGGGCATATAGCCGAAGCCGATGTTTGACCAGTCGATAGCGGTGTCAGTCATTATGCGGTAGAATTTGAGTTCGGTTTTTAATTTTTGGCAAATATACTAATAATTCTGCAAAAATGCGTCGGGGAGTCGCTTTTTTGTGCCGTTGAGCGCGTTTTTGCTTTTGTTATTATACAGGGAGTTATGTTTTTGACGTATTTAACTTGCTGAGGCAGTGTACGGTTTTGCGGAATGGGCGAATATGAGTAATTTTGTATCCCCATTCTTTTATCTCCATTCTTTTATCTCCATTCAGACAGGATATTTATGCACGGAACGTTACTAAGCAAATTCTATCCCGGACTCCTCTCGGCCATCTGCCTGCTGGCGATACTGTGGCTTACGCTGGCGCCCAGGCCTGTGCCGGTGACAGCCGACATGTTCATCCCTTATGCCGACAAGGTCGCGCACTTCCTTATGTTCGGCGGCCTGATGTTCTGCCTGGTCATCGACCGCGACTTGTGGTATCAGCGCCGTTATGAACAGACCGGGCGCCTGCCCCGTTGCCGTAATATGGTGCTGGTGCTCGGCGCCGTGGCCGTGGCGCTGACAGGTGCCCTCACCGAGGTGCTTCAGGATTTGATGGATGCAGGCCGGGGAGGCGACACCTTCGATTTCCTTGCCGATGTGGCCGGCACGGTGGTTGCTGCGCTCGTGTCGCCGCATCTGTCAGTGCTGTTGCTGCACCGCAAATCCCGCTGAATGATATGTCAGAGAAGCGAAAGGAACGCGCTCTAAGGCCGGTTCTTATTTCGAGCTGACGCTTTGAAACAGTTCGTTGATGCGCTCCTGCGGCACACCTAACGATCGGGCTTTCTCGGCATCGGCGTTGGCGTCGGCGTCCTGATATTGCAGCAACTTGAGATTGGCGCGGCAGAAATACAGTTCACCCGACTCCGGGTCGAGTTCCAGACCGCGGGCAATGTCGGTCGACGCTTCGGTCATATCTTCCTTTACCAGACGCACCATGGCGCGTGCGGTGTAATATTTCGCACGTTTTTCGGCGGGAATTTTAGTGTCGGGAGTGTCGGTTGTCTTGATCAGCCGGTTGTAGTAGGTCAGGGCGTCATCGAGTCGGCCGGTGTTGGCGTAGAGCACGCCGAGCGACATGAGTGTGTTGGGATCATCGGGGCGCAGACGCTCCATGACGGCGAAATCCGAAGCGGCAGCCACGGTGTCGCCCGAGAGCAACAGCATGGAACCGCGGTCGAAGTATGTGTCGTAGCTTGTCGAGTCCATTTTCACCAGCAGATCATAATCCTTGAGAGCGTCGGCAGTGCGACACATGTGGCGGAGCACTTTTGCGCGGTTGCGCAGAATCACAGGTGACGTCGGGGCGATGGCACGCGCTTCGGAGAGGGTGTGGAGGGCAAGAGAATCCTCGCCGCGATAAAACTGAAACATGCCGCAGTTGGAGAGCAGAGTGACATTTGCGGGGTTTGACGGCTCGGTCTGCATGGCTTCGCGGAGATACTTTTCGGCCTCGGTCCAGTCCTGACGGGCTACGGCCCGGTCGGCCCGGTCGAGCAGTTCCACGTAAAGGCGCTCGTCGGCGACGGCGGCCAATGTGATGATGACGGTGGCACATGCCATTAGTAACTTTTTCATAGTTAAATAATTGGAGGTAAGTCAGTGAATATTTTGATTATTTTCAGTCGATTTTTTTGCCTCGGAGGAAACAGAGCACCTCGCGCTGTATCACCGAACCGAAGATTGTGTTGATGGCTGTGTAAGCTCCGAGCGCCGTAAGTGCCTGCACTATGAGGAGCAGGAGCACATCGGCGACAAACAGGCTTTCGAGCCAAAGCAGCGCCATGATTGCCACTGTCTCGGCAAGATAGGGTGCCGAGTCGCGCAGAAAATCTACGACACGACGGCCACACACCGGGGCGGTTTTGATTACCATTACAAGCCAGGCGATGAACGATGCGGCAATCTGTCCCCATAGCAGCAGACGTATGCCCCAGACAGGATCGCCGGGACGGGTGTCGGCTACGAACGGGAGTGCGCAGAGGAGAAAGAGCAGGGCGGCGCCGTCGCGCAGGGTCTCCATGGCCACTACCAGACGGGTACGGGCAAGCGCTATCACATAGTTGTTATACAGCGACGTGAGCACTGTGAATACTCCCCTGAGGAGCAGCAGCTGGAAAAGAATAATGGATGGATCCCATTTCGTCCCGAAAAGGAAATGAAATATCGGTTCGGCCATAATGGTCAGGAATCCCATGGCCGGAAAGAGCAGATAGGAGGTGAAGCGGTTCATCTTGGAGGTGACGCGAGCGAAGCGCTCCGGATCGTCCTGCACTTGGGAGAGCGCGGGCAGAAATGAGGATGTGAGTACCTGCGAAATCGACGATATGCCCATCTTGCTCCATTTGTCGCCCTGGGTGTAATATCCTAATTGCCTGAGCCCCGCGCGGTTTCCGATGAAGAATGAATAGATGTTCTGAAACAGCACGTTGAGAAACGACGAAAACATCATGCCGCTGCCCACACTGAAAAAGCTGCGGAGCGATTGCATGGAGAACCGCCACAGCGGTGTCCAGCCCGAGGTGAGCCAGAGCACCAGACTCTTGGTGAAGTTGAGTGTGAGTGTCTGCCACACGATGGCCCAGGCTCCGTAGCCTGCCACGGCAAGGTATATGCCGACTATTGCTCCGGCAAAGAGACCCGCCGAATTCGATACTGCCACCATCTTCACTTTCATCTGCTTCATCAGGCGGTTGGTCTGCACTATGGCCGACGCGTTGAGGATGAAGCTGACAAACATAACCCGACTGATGGGGATGATGCGTTGGTCGCCCTGGAAGCAGTCGGCGATGAGTGGTGCCCCGAAAAACAGCACCACATAGAGCGCTCCCGACATTATCAGATTGAACCACAGCACTGTGGAATAGTCGAGATGAGTGGGATGCTTGCGCTGGATCAGGGCATAGGAGAATCCGCTGTCGACAAAGAGCGAGGCAAATGCCTGAAACACGGCCACGGCGCCCACCAGTCCGAAATCTTCCTGCGAGAGCAGGCGCGCAAGTACTATGCCGGTCACAGCATAGAGTAGCTGCGACGACACTTTGTCGATAATGTTCCACTTTATGGAACCTGCGGTGAGCGATTTTAGACCCTGACTCAATGCTGATCGGTTTGGAGAGTTAGTCGGCGTCCTCGGCTTCTTCAGGATGGTCGATGGAGTAGATTTTCACCCCCATGCTGTAGTTTTTCATTTTGGCAGGTTTTCCGCGGTAATAGAGCTTGCCTGGAAACATCCCCTTGATCACCAGCTGTTCGATGGCATTCACGCCGGTGGTGCCGGTGCCGAAGAAGCGGCACGAAGCGTTGCGGGCCGTGAGGTTGTCGGCCTGAATATTGCCAACGCCGGTGTTGCTGAGGGTGGCGCGGTCGCATCGTCCGTTCACCACAAGATTTCCGTTGCCGGTCTTGATGGCGCCGTCGAACTTGGTGCATTCCAGCCCTTTGATCACAAGGCGGCCGTTGCCTATTACCGTTGCCTTGAATTCGTCGGTTGGTGCCACGGTCATCACGCGCACCGTGGAGTCGCCGCTGTTTTGCACGCGGGAGAGGAATCGGGAATAGACTTTCACTGTCGGGAGATTGTGCGACAGCTCGTCTTTTCCGTGAAATGCTTTTTGAATCAGTAGCTTGCCTTCTTTGGATGAATCGAAGATGATGTGGTCTGCGATGGCTTTCGGGGCGTCGAACAGTGCCATGCCGGCCGAATCAGGGCTGCAATAGTATTCGACATTGATGCCGTCCTCCACCGATAGGTGGCTGAAATCGCCCACTTTCAGTTCGTAATGCTTGATTTCGGCGGCGTAGCTTGCAAACGCTGCGATAGCAGCGAGCACACAGGCGAGAGATGCAATCTGTTTTTTCACTGACTTCATAAGGGAAAAGATGGGTCTTCAGTTGAGTAAGTTCTCTACATAGTCGAGAATGGATGCCAGTTCGGCCCGGGTGTCGGCCCGGAGCATGCGTATGCGCGTTTCCCGGAAGTTGGGTATCGACTTGAACAGGCGGCACACGGCCAGGTGGCGTCGGATGTGGAGGATTCCGCGGTATTCGTCGATGCGGCTGATGCTTTCGTCGATCTGGCGGCGCAGAATGGCGAATTTTTCGGCCAGAGTGAGCGGCCGCACCACGCTGCCATGCAGCAGCGTCTGCTTCATATCGTTGAAAATCCACGGGTTACCGATGGCGGCACGGCCCACCATCACGCCGTCGACGCCGTAGCGGTCAAACGCCTCCACCAGTTTTTCGGGGGAGGTGATGTCGCCGTTGCCGATTACGGGAATTGTGAGCCGCGGGTTTTCTTTCACCCGGGCGATCATGGTCCAGTCGGCCTCGCCGGTATACATCTGCGAGCGGGTGCGGCCATGCACGGTGAGAGCGCTGATGCCGCAGTCCTGCAATCGCTCTGCAAGGTCGACGATGATGCGCGATTCGTGGTCCCATCCCAGCCGGGTTTTCACCGTGACAGGTATTTTCACGGCCTTTACCACTTCGCTTGTGATTTCAAGCATCTTGGGGATATCGCGCAGCATGCCCGCGCCGGCACCTTTCCCCGCCACTTTTTTCACGGGGCAGCCGAAATTTATGTCGAGAATGTCGGGTCGGGCTTCCTCCACGATGCGGGCGGCTTCGACCATCGGCCCTACTTCGCGGCCATATATCTGGATGGCTGTGGGGCGTTCACCTTCATGGATGGTGAGTTTGCGGGTGGTGGCGGCGATGTTGCGCACCAGTGCGTCGGCCGAGACGAATTCGGAATATGTCATATCGGCGCCCAATTCTTTGCAAATCAGGCGGAAAGACTCGTCGGTGACATCCTCCATGGGAGCGAGCATCACCGGGCGGTCACCTAAATCGACATTTCCTATCTTCATAGTAGGATGTAAAGTTACGATTTTAAATTTTAACAACCAAAAGTGGATGCCTTTGAAACCAGTAAATTACCGTTTTAGGCCAATGGGAAAGCCGGTCGAAGGCATGTCAGCCGATAGAAAGCACCGAGCAAAGCTCCGGGCGGAGCATGGCCGCAACTTCCAGAAGGTCGTCGGCTGTGATGGACGCTATTGAATCCCTGACCTCCCGCGGGGTGCGTACATCGCCTTTAAGCAGCAGCCGGCGCCCCATCGACAGAGCCGTCTGCTCAAGCGATTCCGAGGCCACGATCAGTTGACCGAGCAATTGCTTGCGTGCGGCAGTCAGGGCGCGGGGGGTGAGGGGATGGTCGGCCATCTGCGACAGCTCGCGGAAAACCAGCTCCAGACAGCGGTCACGGTCACACGGGTCGCAGCCGAAATATATGTTGAATTCTCCGCAATCGCTGAAAAATGTGGTGGAGGCCTCCACGGAATAGACCAGCCCGCGCCGCTCGCGGAGCGCCACGTTGAGCCGCGAATTCATCCCCGGACCGCCTAAGATGTTGGTCACCAGTGCCACGGCGTCGAGTTTTGCGTAATCAAGACCGGGCAGCCGGGCGCCGGCCACAGTGTGCGACTGATGGGTGTCGGTGGCGCGGCGGAGTGAGAACGGAGCATTGACAGGGGGCAGGAATCGCCGCAGAGGTTCACCTTTGGCCCTGATTTCTGCAAATCCGCGCTCCACTTTGGCACAGACTTTTTCGGGGGCTTCGGTGCCGAGGTAGTAGGCGACCATGCGGTCGGCGCAGAAACTCGCCTCAAGGTAATTTCGGCACACTTCCGAGGTGAAGCCGTCGAGCGCGCTGTCGGTGCCCAATATGTTGTGCCCCAGCTGACTGTTCTTGAAAAACAGATCCTCGAAATCATCAAAAACGGCTTCCGATGGTATGTCGAGATAACTGTCGATTTCATCGCGCACCACCTCGCGCTCGCGGTCGAGTTCGGCATCAGGGAACCGCGAATTCATCACGAGGTCGGCTATGAGATCGATGGCGCGGGTGAGGTTTCCACGCGGAAACACGGAATAGACGTTGGTCTCCTCTTTGGATGTGAACGCGTTGAGGTCGCCGCCGACAGCCTCCATGCGGTTGATGATGTGGCAGGCCCGGCGGCGGCCGGTGCCTTTGAATATGGTGTGTTCCACGAAGTGTGCCAGCCCGAAGCGGCCGGGCGCCTCGTCGCGGCTGCCGGCATTGACAGCGACGCCGAAATATTCAGCTGCGACCGCTGCGCGACAGCATACCAGACGCATGCCCGACGAGAGGGAGAACACCCGTGGAGTGTTTTTTTCGTTTTTACTGATCATGATGTCGAGAGGTCAGCTGATGCGGCCGTCGGCTTTCATCAGGGCAATCAGACGTTCCACGGCCTCGTCCGACGGTATGTTTTTCTCCATGAGCTGTTTGCCCCGGTAGAGGCTCACGCGGCCCACGCCGGCACCCACATATCCGTAGTCGGCATCGGCCATTTCGCCTGGACCGTTGACAATGCATCCCATCACGGCGATTTTCAGCCCCGGATAGCATGCTGTGGCGCTTTTGACGCGTGCCACAGTCTCCTGAAGGTCAAACATGGTGCGTCCGCAGCCTGGACACGACACAAATTCTGTAGCCGTGATGCGGGTGCGGGTGGCCTGGAGGATGCCTAATGCCAGCCGGTTCCGCTCGTCGGCATTGAGCGTGGCGGATTTTATTTCAATGCCGTCGGCGATGCGGTCGAGCAGCAGGGCGCCAAAGTCGGCCGATGCTCTGATGACTGTTGTTTCGGCGGGTGTGTCGCCATAGTCGAGCGAAACCACCACCGGATTTTCGAGTCCACGGCTCCAGAGTTTGTGGATGGCGCTGCGGAGGTCGGCCACCGGGTTCGGGTGGTGCGAGGTCAGCACTATGAACCGGCCATCGAGACGGTTGTATTCGCGGGGATCGTCGAGAAGCCTGCGCAGCGAGTTGGCGCTGATGCGGAATTCACGGCTGCTGTCGATGGCGTCGTAGCCGATCACAACCGGCACTTGCCCTCCACCGACAGCCCCGACAGTCACGGTGGGGCGCCGTTGTGGTTCAACGGGATTGAATTCGGGCGCGTATTCCCCATCGACGGCGGGCGCGGCGGCTCTTGACGCACAATAATCGGCAAGCTCGCGGGCCACCGGCACTTCATCCTCGGGAGGCTCGCTGAGCGACACGCGGATGGTGTCGCCTATCCCCTCGGCAAGCAGGGTGCCTATGCCCACGGCCGAACGGATGCGTCCATCCTCGCCGTCGCCTGCCTCGGTGACGCCGAGATGGAGCGGGAAGTGCATATCCTCGGCATCCATGGCGCGCACAAGCCGACGCACCGTTTCCACCATTATCACGGTGTTGGATGCTTTGATGGAGATGACGATGTCGGTGAAGTGCTCTTTGACTGCCACGCGCAGAAACTCCATGGCGCTCTCAACCATGCCGGCGGGCGTATCGCCGTAGCGGCTCATGATGCGGTCGGAGAGCGAGCCATGGTTCACGCCGATGCGCACGGCGGTGCCATGCTCGCGGCACAGACGCAGAAACGGCACGAATGTGTCGGCGATTTTCTGCAGTTCACGTGCATATTCCTCGTCGGTAAATTCAATTTTGCGGAATGTGCGGCCGGGGTCGACGAAGTTGCCGGGATTGATGCGCACCTTCTCAACCTGTGTGGCGGCCTCGAAGGCTGCTTTGGGGTTGAAATGGATGTCGGCTACAAGGGGCATGTCGCACCCGGCTTCGCGCAGTGCGCGACGAATCTCTCCGAGGTTGGCGGCCTCGCGAACGCCCTGGGCTGTGAGGCGGTCGATGTCGGCGCCCGCCGCGGCAATTTTCAGAGCCTGCGCCACCGAACCGGTGGTGTCCATGGTGGAGGTGTTGTTCATCGACTGCAGGCGCACCGGGTTGTCGCCTCCGATGAGCACCCGGCCGACGCGTGTCACCGACGTGGGACGGCGGCGATAGTCAAATACACTCATTCAATCAGCAATTTTTTTTGAAATCGCGAGTGCGATCAGTTGGTTTTGAAATCGTAGGAGATCTCTTTCAGCTCGTTGTTGGCTTTGACGATTTTTGCGCTAAGCTCCGATGTCCATGCGCTGTAGCGGGCTGCCAGCTCCTTGTCGCCGAGGGCGAGGATGCGCACGGCCAGCACAGCGGCGTTCATGGCGCCGTCGATGCCTACAGTGGCTACGGGAATCGATGGGGGCATCTGCACGATGGAATAGAGGGCGTCGGTGCCTTGCAGCGTCGCCGACAGGGGCACGCCGATTACGGGTACCTGCGTGATGGCTGCGATGACGCCGGGGAGTGCTGCCGCCATGCCGGCGCCTGCTATGATGACTTCCACTCCGCGGTTCTGGGCGTTACGGGCGAAATTGGCCACCTCCTCGGGTGTGCGGTGAGCCGACAGGGCGAGCATCTCGAAGGGCACCTGCATGGAGTTGAGGAAATCGGCTGCTTTTTTCATTACGGGAAGGTCTGATGTGCTTCCCATTATAATACTGACTTTGGGTGTCATGGTTTATATTGCAAAAAATGTTTATAATCAATTACGCAGCGGATGATACCACAGGCGTGCTCTGGAAAATGATGGCGGGAATGAAAACGCACACAAACCCGTTGAGACAGCCTGCGGCCACCTGACCGAGGGTGTGCCGGCCGAGGATGAGACGCGAGGAGCAAACCGCCCCGGCCACCAGCACGGCAATAAGAAAGCACCACTCGAGGTTATAGATGCTGTTGCCGCTGAGCATAAGGTAGAATATCATGGCGCAGAGACCCCCGACACCTGTGGCATGACCCGAAATTTTCCACCAGCGGTTGACCACGGTGAGCACTATCAGCGCCATGGCGCCCCCGATGAGGAAGAGCGACAGCCATGTAGGGGCGTTGATCATATACAGGTAGGCCGATTCGCCGATGAAGCAGGCGGTGGCGATTATGTAGGGCCAGGTGCGGTCGGTGCGGTTGTTGAGCTTTGGATCGGTGATAACCTTAACTTTATAGAGCACGAAAATGCCGATGACCGGGATTGCCACGGTGGCAAGCAATGTCTCGAAAATCACGGTCAGTTTCGTTGCCGTGGGGATGAAACATAGAAATGAGAGCACCATGGCGAGTGCGACGCCATAGGTGGCCATCAGCAATGGCGAAAAGATTGCTGAGAGAACGGTAGCGGCGCGACTGAGAAATTTCATTGCGGTTTATGGTTAAAAATATTAGGAGTACGAGCAGTTTTGTTACATTGATTTGCGTAGCCGACCCACGGGGTATCCGAGCTTCTCGCGGTATTTTGCCACGGTGCGGCGGGCGATGTCAAACCCATCTTCCCTGAGTCGGGCGGTGATCTGCTCGTCGCTCAGAGGGTGGCGTTTGTCTTCGGCCGCAATCACACTGCGGATTGCCGCCGAAATGCGCGGAGCAGTGTTGCTGTCGTCGGCCTGAGAGTCGTCGGCGGGGCGCCGGCGTTCGTTGAAAAACATTTTCAGCGGATAGACACCGTGGCGCGTCATCACATATTTGCCTTGCGCGGCACGCGACACCACTGAAAGGTCAAGACCGGTGACCTCGGCCAGTTCGCGGAGCACCATCGGACGGATCTGCGATTCCTCCTCAGTGAGAAAAAATGGCCGCTGGATGCGTAATATAGCCGACATCACGGTGAACAGAGTGCGCTGGCGCATGCCCACGATGCGGATGAAGTCGGTGGCCTCGTCGCGTTTCTGACGCAGAAACACGCGGGCGTCGGCCATGGATTTTTCCGACGAGCCACTCAATGGGGCCTCGGAGGCAAACGTCTGCTCGATGGAGAGTTCGGGGATGCGGTTGAGCAGTTTCAGCTGCAGGTTGCCTTCGTCGTCGCAATCTACGAAGAAGTCGGGAATCACGGGGCGTGCCGCGGTGGCGGCGCTGTGGTCTATGGCGCCGGCCGGTTTGGGGTTGAGGCGCGACACCACGGCTATGGCATTCTGCAAGGCCGTCACGGATATGCCCATCGACGAGGCTATGCGGTCGAAATGTTTCTTGGCGAAAAGATCGAAGTAATCGCGTATCATCTCGGTGGCGGTGATGGTCGGCACCGTGCGAGGCAGATGGCGCAACTGCAGCAGCAGGCAGTCGCGCAGATCCACGGCTCCTATGCCGGCCGGCTCGAGGTCGCGCACGCGCTTCCACACCGAGCGGAGAAATTCACCGGAGAATTCGCGCCCCTCCTTGAATGCGATGTCATCGGCTATCTGCGGCAGATCGCGCACCAGATAGCCGTTGTCGTCGAGATTTCCTATGATATATTGTGCGGCCAGTCGCTCGTCGGGTGTGACCGACTGCTGGTCGAGCTGCTGCATGAGCGCATCGATGAGCGATTCGCCCGCCGAAGGAGCAACCGGCTCGATATAGTCGGCCGGCGAGCCTTGCGAGGTGGCATACATGTGGCGGGAAAGGTAGTCGGGCACGTCATCGTCCGAAGCGTAGTCGGCGCGCTGGAGATCTGCTGCCGATTCCGAGAAATGTTCGTCGTGTGTGTTGTCGGGGTAATCGGTGTTTTCGATACTTCCGGCACTCTCGGCGTCGTTATCGGTCGATGTGGCCTCAAGGGCAGGCATTTCGTCGACGGCTTTGCGGATTTCATCTTCGAATTCGGGTCCTGACATCTCAAGCATTCTCACATAGCGCACCTGCATCGGCGTGAGCCGTTGCTGCAGCTTTGTCTGCTGTTGAAGACTGAGACCTTTATCCACAGGTTTCAAGAGATTATTCTGTCATTTTCCCGGGCTACCCGATGGCTGAAAGTGACCGGGGTCAGCCCTTGCGGTTGCGGCGGCGCGATTTAGGCGCTTCCTTCTTCGATGCCCCCTGTCGGGCGGCTTTACGGCGCCGGGCGGCGCGGGCGGCAGCGGTGGCTTTTTCTCCACGGGTCATGGCTTTACCATGTTTCTTACCCGAAGGCTCACCCTCGGTATGTGGAATGGCGCGGGCGGCTTTCTTTGCGGCAGAGTTGGCAAGAGCCTGACGCACTGTGACAGTGCAGCCGAGATCATCCTGGCCGGGAGTGCAGAGGCGCGGGTCGACAAGAAGGAAATCGAGCTGCTTTTTCTCGAGGTTGGCGTTTGCCACACGCACCCTCACCTGATCGCCGAGACGATAGACGGTGCCTCGACGGCGGCCGCGGATGCAATAGTTCTTTTCGTCGTAGTCGTAATAATCGTCGGCGAGGTCGCGCATGGGCACAAGTCCCTCGCAATGGTTCTCTTCAAGTTCCACATAGATGCCCCACTCGGTGACGCCCGAGATCATGCCGTAGAATTCCTCGCCGATGTGATCCATCATGTATTCCACCTGCTTGTACTTGATGGAGGCGCGCTCGGCGTTGACGGCGAGCTGCTCCATGTCGGACGAGTGTTTGCATTCATCCTCGAGTTTGACGGCGTCGACACTGCGGCCTCCGTGGAGATAGCGCTCGAGCAGGCGGTGCACCATCATGTCGGGATAGCGGCGGATGGGCGATGTGAAGTGGGTGTAATATTCGAAACCGAGACCATAATGACCTACGTTTTCAGTGGAATACACCGCTTTGGCCATGGTGCGGATGGCAAGGACCGAGAGGAAGTTTTCTTCCCCTTTGCCTTTGACATCGGCGAGCATCTTGTTGAGCGAGCGGTTGATTTCGGCTGAGGAGCCGGAGGTTTTGATTTTATATCCGAATGTGGCGGCTACCAGTGCCAGATCGTGCAGGCGGGTCTCGTCGGGAACGTCGTGGATGCGGTATACAAAGGGTTTGGCCTTGCGGCGCCCTGCGGGACGGCCGATGGTGGCTGCCACGGTGCGGTTGGCGAGGAGCATGAATTCCTCGACAAGTTTGTTGGCATCCTTCGACACCTTGAAGTATACGCCGGTGGGGTGTCCCTCCTCGTCGATGTCGAATTTCACCTCCTCGCGGTCAAAGTCGACCGAGCCGTTTTCGAAACGGCGGGCGCGGAGTTTCTTGGCAAGCTTGTCGAGGGCGTTGATCTCCTTCTGAAGGTCACCCTCGCCTGTTTCGATGCGCTCCTGAGCCTCTTCGTAGGTGAAACGACGGTCCGACTCGATGACTGTGCGGGCAATGCGGGCAGCCTTGATTTCGGCTTCGTCGTCAAGTTCGAAGATGCATGAGAATGCCAGTTTTTCCTCGTTGGGCCGCAGCGAGCAGATGCCGTTGCAGAGGTGCTCGGGGAGCATTGGGATGGTGCGGTCGACCAGATAGACCGATGTGGCGCGTTGCTTGGCCTCGCGGTCGATTATCGAGTTGGGAGTCACGTAGTGGGTCACGTCGGCAATGTGCACTCCCACCTCGGTATTGCCATTGGGAAGCCGGCGGATGGAGAGTGCGTCGTCAAAGTCTTTGGCATCCTTGGGGTCGATGGTGAAAGTGGTGACACCGCGGAAATCTTCGCGACGGCCTATCTCTTCAGGTGTGATGCCCGCGCCGATTTTGTCGGCGGCATCCTCCACATTCTTGGGATATTTGTAGGGGAGGCCAAACTCGGCGAGGATGGCGTGCATCTCGGTGGTGTTGTCGCCGTTCTTGCCGAGAATGTCGATCACCTCACCGCGGGGATTCTTGGAATCCTCGGGCCATTCGGTGATTTTCACAATGGCTTTGTCGCCTGTTTTGCCACCTTTGAGTTTCGATCTTGGAATGAAGATGTCGCAGGCAAGGAATTTTGAGTCGGTTTTGAGGAAAGCCACATTGCGCTCCACCTCGAGCACTCCGATAAATGTCTGCTCTTTCTTCTCGATGATTTCGATCACTTCGGCCTCAGGCTCCTGCCCGCGGCGACGGGCGGCCACATGTACCTTCACGCGGTCGCCGTTGAGGGCGTGCAGCGAGTTACGCTCGGCCACAAAGATGGCTTCGGAATCCTCGTCGGTGATTACAGAGTTTTTGCCGTTTGAGCGACGCACGAATGTGCCGGTGGCGATTGCGGTGCGTTCGGGCGCTTTATACTTTCCGGTTTCCACCTCCAGGATGTCACCGTCGAAGGCGAGTTCGGCCAGAAGTAGCGCCACTGAGCGCTGTGCCGCAGGAGTTTTAGCGCCTACGGCAGCCGAGACTATTTTGTAGTTGAACGTGTTTTTGTCCTGCTTCCAGATGAAGTCTTCCACCTTTTTGCGAAGCTCATGGATAGCTGAGTTGGAACCTTTTCGGGGCATGTTTTCCCTTTTATTAATGTATATTTCTTATACAACATCCGGTAAGGCCGGAAAGTTGAAGCCTCCGGCGCCGGTGCTTTCGTGCAGCCGGCGTCAGAGGTGTTAGTCTGAGAGTGTCAGGCGTCGATGTTGGCGTAGTTGGCGTTGGCCTCGATGAAGTCGCGGCGCGGGCCTACATCCTCGCCCATGAGCATGGAGAAAATGTGGTCGGCCTCGGCGGCATCGGAGATCTGCACCTGTTTGAGCATGCGGTGCTCGGGCGACATGGTGGTGTCGCGCAGCTCCTTGTCGCTCATCTCGCCGAGACCTTTATAGCGCTGCACGCGTGTCTGCGGGCCATATTTCTCGATAAAGGCCTGGCGCTGCTGCTCGGTCCAGCAATATTCCTCGACCTTTCCCTTTACGCACTTGTAGAGCGGGGGAGTGGCCAGATAGAGATAGCCGTTTTCGATGATGGGGCGCATGCGACGGAAGAAGAGGGTCATCAACAGGGTGGCGATGTGCGAGCCGTCGACGTCGGCATCGGTCATGATGATCACCTTGTGATAGGCGAGTTTCGAGAGGTTTACCTCCTTCTCGTCGTTCTCGGTGCCGATGGTGACGCGCAGAGCGCGGAAGATGTTGGTGATCTGCTCGGAGTCAAACACCTTGTGCTCCATGGCTTTCTCCACGTTGAGCACTTTGCCTCGCAGCGGCAGGATGGCCTGGTAACGGCGGTCGCGGCCGCTCTTGGCAGTGCCGCCGGCCGAGTCACCCTCGACAAGGAATATCTCGCAATCCTCGGCGGTGCGGCTTGAGCAGTCGGCGAGTTTGCCGGGGAGTCCGCCGCCGCACAGTGGCGACTTGCGCTGGATTTTGGTGCGGGCGTCGTAAGCGGCTTTTCGTGCCTGGGCGGCCACAATCACCTTGCTTACAATAGTCTTGGCTTCGGCGGGATGTTCCTCGAGGTAGTTGCGGAGGGTTTCGGAAACGGCGGTCTGCACGGCGCCGATCACCTCGGTGTTGCCCAGTTTGGTTTTTGTCTGTCCTTCGAACTGCGGCTCCATCACTTTCACGGAAACCACGGCTGTGAGGCCTTCGCGGAAGTCCTCGGCCGAAATCTCCACTTTGCTCTTTTCGAGGAGCTTGTTGTCGTCGGCGTATTTCTTGAGGGTCTGGGTGAGGCCGCGGCGGAAGCCGGTGAGGTGTGTGCCTCCCTCTATGGTGTTGATGTTGTTGACGTAGGAATAGACATTCTCGTTGAAAGTGGTGTTGTAGGTCATGGCCACTTCCACGGGGATGCCCTGCCGCTCGGTGTTGAGGTGAATTACGTGGGGGATGAGCGGTTCCTTGGAGGAGTCGATGTAGCGCACGAACTCGCTGAGGCCGTCGTCGGAGTGGAACACCTCGCGGCGGGGGTTGCCTTCGGCGTCGAGTTCGCGGCGGTCGGTCAGAGTCAGCGTGATGCCGGCGTTGAGGAATGCCAGATCGCGAAGACGCTTGGCCAGGGTGTTGTAGTCGTAGACGCTGACGGTGAAGATTGAGTCGTCGGGGAGGAAGGTGACGGCTGTGCCGTGTTCGTCGGTTTCGCCTACAATGGTAAGTTCTGTGGTGGGTTTGCCAAAGGCATATTCCTGCCGGTAGATCTTGCCCTGGCGGCGCACTTCGGCGCGGAGATATTTCGACAGGGCGTTGACGCAGCTGACGCCTACGCCGTGCAGACCGCCCGATACCTTGTAGGAGCCTTTGTCGAACTTGCCGCCGGCATGAAGCACCGTGAGCACCACTTCAAGAGCGCTTTTGTGCTCTTTCTCATGCATGTCCACGGGTATGCCGCGGCCATTGTCGACCACGGTGATTGAATTGTCCTCATTGACGGTGACTTCGATATGGGTGCAGAAGCCGGCAAGGGCTTCGTCGATGGAGTTGTCGACAACTTCGTAGACGAGGTGGTGGAGACCTTTTTCACTGATGTCGCCGATGTACATGGCCGGGCGCTTGCGCACAGCTTCGAGGCCTTCCAGTACCTGGATGTTGCTGGCTGAATACTCGCGCTCGGTCTGAGCATTCACGGTGTCGTCAGTGGAATTGGGGTCAAAAATATTATCTGACATAAAGTTGGTTTAATCAATTGCGTTACAACGCGTTATGGCGAAGTGGCGCCTCATGGGCGGCCTTTTGGTTTTCGATACAAAATTACGAAAAAAAACTGATTGCCGCAAACTTTTCACATCCTTTTTTGCGCGCACGTCTACGCGCCCGCGCGTGCGCGAGGCCAACGGAGCGGATATATCCGATCCGGGTTTATTTCAGAAAATCAGACAGGGCTGTTGAAAGCCTCCAGGTTTACTGCGGTGTATTCCGGTTTACTTCGGTGTGTCGGTCGAGGGGAAAAGGTCGGCAAAGATGCGGTCGGTGGCGCCGAGGTTGGCGCGGATGTAGGCACCGGCGCTTTCGCCGGCATTTTTCAGGAGAACCGGCGACAGCAGCAGGGAATCGAGCGTCTGCGAGAGGCTGCCGGCATCGGTGACCGAGAAGCCGCCACCGCACTGGATGAGGTCGCCGGCTTCCTTGAATTTCTGATGGTTGGGGCCGAAAACCACAGGTATGCCATATACTGCGGCTTCGTTGAGATTATGGATTCCGGCTCCGAACCCGCCGCCGATATATGCGATGTCGGCGAAGCGGTAGAGCGACGACAGTTTGCCGAACGAATCGACGATGATGCCGCGTATGTCTTTCATCCACACGGGCACGGGAGTGCCGGCGGCGCGTGACTTTTTGATTACGTTGATCCATTCCGACAGAAGCATTACTTTGCTGCTGAACCGGTTGCGTAGCGCCTCCAGACGAGTCTCGTTGAATTCGTGGGGGGCGATGATGAAAGCCACTTCGGGATGGAGGTTGAGCCAGGGCACATAGATGTCTTCATCTGCCTCCCACGACGAGCCGACTATGAGTCGCATGCGGGCGTCGGGGGCGAAACCGGGGAAGCCGGGGATGTCGACTGTGGAACGCATCACGTCGGTCACACGGTCGAAGCGGGTGTCGCCCGCCACGGTCACGTTTTCTATTCCGATGATTTTCAGCAGGCGACGCGAGCGTTCGTCCTGCACGTAAAGGTGAGTGAAGCAGTGAAGCATGCGGCGAAACATCTCGCCGCCGCGTCGGAAAAAGCGCTGTCCGGGGCGGAAAATCGTGGATATGATATATGTGGGGATGCCACGGCGGTGCAGTTCCTCGAGATAATTGCCCCAGAATTCATATTTTATGAAGATGGCCATGGAGGGGCGGGCCAGCTCGATGAATTTGCGTACGCGGTGGGGCGCATCGAAGGGGAGATAGACCACGCAGTCGGCCAGATGGTAGTTTTTCCTCACCTCATAGCCCGAGGGGGAGAAGAACGACAGTAGCACGGGCTTTTCGGGATGTTCGCGTTTGAGACGCTCTATGAGCGGACGTCCCTGTTCGAATTCGCCAAGCGACGAGGCATGGAACCAGATGGCTCCGGGCTTGTCGGCGAGTTTGCGGCGCAGTGTGTCGTTGGTGTGATGCTGTCCGCGAAGCATTTTTCTGACCTTCTTGCTCCGGAGCGACACCACCTGTGCGGCGGCTCCGTAAAGCCTGATGGCCGTGTTGTAGAGAAAATTCACTGCTCGGCGATTAATTTTGATGCATGAAAATCCGGGGAAATTATGCCTCGGGCAACTTTATGCTGTCTATTGCACGGCGCAGACGCCTGATGGTTTCGGGGCGACCGATCAGCTCGGTGATGTCGAACATGTGGGGACCGGTGCAGCGACCCACCACGGCAAGACGGAAAGCGTTCATCACATTTCCCATGTGATAGCCGTTGTCGGTGATCCATCCGAGTACTACAGGCTCCGCTGCGGCGCTTGAGAAATCCTCGAGGCTCTCGAGCACGCCTATGAGCTGCTCCATGATCTGCGGGGTGTCCTCTTTCCAGCGCTTGCGCACATCCTTTTCGGCGTATGATTCAGGAGCTTTGAAAAAGAAGTCGGCCTGCGTCCAGAGGTCGGGCAGCAGTTCGGCGCGGCCTTTCACAAGGTCGAGGGCGCGTGCGGTATAGTCAATGCGGAAATCGGCGGGATTTACGCCATTCTGCTTCATATAGGGGGCGAACATTTCGGCGAGTTTCTCGCCGGGGGTGTTCATCAGGTATTCGTGGTTGAACCAGCGGCCTTTCTCGAAGGCGAATCGTGCGCCCGATTTCGAGCAATGGGAGAATGAGAACTTCTGAATCAGCTGATCGATGTCCATTACCTCGGTGTCGTCGCCGGGGTTCCATCCCAGGAGCGCAAGGAAGTTGACAAGGGCTTCAGGCAGATAGCCTTTCTCGCGGAAACCGGCCGACACGGCGCCGCTGACGGGGTCGTGCCATTCCAGCGGGAACACGGGGAAGCCGAGGCGATCGCCGTCGCGCTTGGATAGTTTGCCTTTGCCGTCGGGTTTGAGCAGCAGGGGCAGATGCACGAATCGGGGTGCTGTGTCGCTCCAGCCGAAAGCGTCGTAAAGAAGCACATGCAGGGGAGCCGAGGGGAGCCATTCCTCGCCGCGGATCACGTGGGTGATCTCCATGAGATGATCATCGACTATGTTGGCCAGATGGTATGTGGGAAGGTCGTCGGCGCTCTTGTAGAGCACTTTGTCGTCGAGAATCGATGAGTTGATGGTCACTTTGCCGCGGATGAGGTCGTCGACGGTGACGTCGATGCCGGGCTGAATTAGGAAGCGCACCACGTAGGGTGTGCCGTCGGCCACAAGACGATCCACCTCCTCCTTGGGCATTGACAGGGAATTGCGCATCGACATGCGGGTTGATGCGTCGTACTGGAAGTTGGGTTTTTCCGAGCGCGCTTTTTCCAGTTCCTCCGGAGTGTCGAAAGCGATGTATGCCTTGCCGTTGTCGAGGAGCTGCTTCACATAGTGGCGGTAGATGTCGCGGCGCTCGCTCTGCTTGTAGGGACCGTAATTGCCGCCTTCGCGCACGCCTTCATCGATGCCGATGCCGAGCCAGCTGAGCGACTCGTTGATATACTCCTCGGCTCCGGGCACGAAGCGGTGGGAGTCGGTGTCCTCGATGCGGAGAATCATGTCGCCGCCGTTCTGGCGGGCGAAGAGGTAGTTATAGAGGGCTGTACGCACGCCTCCGATATGGAGGGGGCCTGTGGGAGAGGGGGCAAAACGTACTCTAACTTTTCTGTCAGTCATTTTTGGCGAAATTTGAAGCGGAAAGCGGCATGGCGCAAATCCGGCACAAAATTAATGAATATTTCTCAAATCACCTAAAAATTCTATATTTCCGCTACCTCCGCATGGAATATGACAAGCTGCGGGCGCAGCAACTGTTTGCTCCTGCCGTCTGATCCCCGGCCTGGGTGTCACTTGTAGATGAAGCGGCGGATGGAATGCTTGGGTGTGTGCTCGAATTCGTCGGGTTTTATCTCGATTTCCGATACGCGGGAGTAGCCGGGCAGTTTCTGGTTGAGGACGGGGAGCAGCTGACGCACCTTCCGGTCGGTCTGGGCTTCGTCGAATCCCTGACGACGCGCTTCGTCGTAGTCGGGGTGCACGATTGCCACGAGTTTCCCCTTGCGGTCCACCACGATACTCTCGCTCACCAGCGGCAGGTCGTTGAGAATCACCTCGATTTCCTCGGGGTATATGTTCTGGCCCGAGGATCCGAGAATCATGCTCTTTTCGCGGCCGCGGATGTAGAGATAGCCCTCGGAGTCGATGGTGCAGATGTCGCCGGTGTTGAGCCAGCCGTCGTCGGTGAGGGCGTCGCGTGTGGCCTGCTCGTTTTTGAAATATCCTTTCATCACGTTGGGTCCCTTGATATAGAGCACGCCGGGCACCCTCCGCGGGTCGGGAGAGTCGATGCGGGCCTCCATACCGTCGACCAGACGGCCCACCGAACGGGGCTTCTGTGTGCGCCACCATTCATAGGTGATCAGGGGCGCGCATTCGGTCATGCCGTAGCCGATGGTGAAGGGGAATTTGATAAGCCGTAGGAAATCCTCAACCTCGGCGGGGAGGGCGGCGCCTCCCATCACCAACTCTTTAAGCTCGCCGCCGAATGCCTGGAGCAGCTGTTTGCGCACCTTGCCGAATATGATATGGCGAATGCCGGGGAGGCCGGTGAGCACACGTATGCCCGGTTTCCTGATTTCGGGGAACACGCGTGTCTTTACTATCTTTTCGATCACCAGCGGCACGGTGATCACAAGCTGCGGACGCACCTGCGCGAAAGCTTCAAGCACTACTTTAGGCGAGGGTACTCGTCCTAAGAAAGTGATATGACACCCCTTGCAGAAGGGGAATAGGAACTCAAACGCCAGCCCGTACATATGGGCAAGAGGCAGCATGGAGAGCATGCCGTCGCCGTGGCGCAGGAATGGTATCTGCCTGAGGGCGAAATCGATGTTGGCCCACAGGTTGCCGTAGGTGAGGATCACGCCCTTGGAGTATCCGGCCGAACCTGACGTGTAGTTGATCAGAGCGGTCTGATCCTGCGCGGGTGTGATATAGTGCAGGTCGGCGGATGTGAATTCTTTAGGATAACGCTGCTGGAACAGGCAGTCGAGCGAAGCGGCAGCTTCGTCGATGGCCTTGTCGTTGGAGTGCACCGTCTTGAAGTTGTCGAGTGTGATCACGGCTTTCACCAGAGGCATCTTTTCCATGTCGAGATTTACGGCAATCTGCTGGTCGGTGAAAAGGAGGCGGGCCTCGCTGTGGGTGACAAGGTGTGCCACATTTTCGACGTGGAACTCATGCAGCAGGGGCACCACGATGGCGCCGAATGTGATGCCTGCCAGAAATGTGCATGCCCATTCGGCGGAATTCTTAGCGCAGAGAGCCACTTTGTCGCCCGGTTTCACTCCGGCGGCTTCGAAAAGGAGATGGATGTGGGCGATGCGCCGTGCCACCTCTCCGTAGGTGAAAGATTTACCGTTGTAGTCGGCCAGCGAGGGTATGTCCCAGTTCGATTTTATACTGTTGCCGATGGCTGCGATGAGGTTCTCTGACATCTTTTTGCGTTGTTTTTCGTTATCTATATATAAGTGTCTGCTCAAAATATTTCAGACCGGATACAATAGTAACAATTTTTTTGCCTATTTTTGTGGCTTGAAAGAGATTTTTTCTACAAAAAACAAAATTAATGGTTTTCAATATAATCTCCAAATTTATGAAACTCAAATATCTTCCACTTATAGGCGTGGTGCTGATGGCCGCCTGCTCGGCTGCCTCGGCCGACGACGCCTACACTGTCACCGTGCCTATGCCTCCCAAGGCCAACGGCCAGCAGGCATTTCTGGTAAACTACGACAATGGCGACAAAATCGACTCTGTGAAAGTGGAGTCGGGTAAAGCTGTGTTCAAAGGAGCTGTGGCGGCGCCTGTGATGGCACGCATCATGGTCGGCGGCGACCGTTTCGGCTCACTGATTCTTGAGAATGCCCCCATCGTGGTCAACCGTGGAGGCGCTGTCGACGGCGGCAAACTCAATGCCGAGCTTGCCAACTGCATGCGCGGCATCCAGGCCCTTCAGGCCGAGGCTGCCAAACTGCCGCAGGACTCTACTTTTGAGCAGCGCATGGCTCCCATCAAGGCTCGCTACGACGCCTATATGGATTCGGTCATCACAGCCAATGTGGAGAATCCCATCGGTTACCTCTTTTTTGTAGAGGAGGCCTACGGACTCGATCTGCCCACTCTGCGCCAGCAGCTCGACCGCCGTCCGCAGATGAAGCGATATGCCCGCACCACCAAACTTCTCCAGGCGCTCGAACAGAAGCAGAAAACCATGCCGGGAAACAAATTCATCGACTTCGAGGTGAAAAACGATTCCACCGTGCAGCGCTTCTCCGACTATGTGGGCCGTGGCAAATACACTCTCGTTGACTTCTGGGCAAGCTGGTGCGGGCCCTGTATCCGCGAAACCAAGGTGATCAAGGAGATACTCGAGGAGAACAAAGACAAGAATTTCGAGGTGCTCGGCGTGGCCGTGTGGGATGAACCGGAAAAGACTCTCCGCGCCATCAAGGCTCATCAGCTCCCCTGGCCTCAGATCATCAACGCACAGTCGGTTCCCACCGACCTCTACGGCATCTCGGGAATTCCGTGTATAATGCTCATCGGCCCCGACGGCACCATTCTCACCCGTGACCTCCAGGGCGAGGAACTCAAGGCTGCGGTTCGTGCGGCCCTTGACCCCTCTGCTCCCAAATAAACCGTTTTTTACAGTCTCATTTAACAACAAAAGGAAATGCGTCGCGGCGCATTTCCTTTTGTTGTTCTGTGGAGTCGCTCTTTGTCAGCCGAATTTGTGGAAACGGTAGAGGATTGTCTGGAAAAGACCCCGGGCGCCGAGATAGAGGACGAAAGCGAGCCAAAGGGCGTGGTTCCCGAGGGATGAGTAGAGGAAGTGGAGGGTGATGAAGAAGACGGCCATGGCTCCGGCCATTGAGATCAGCAGCTGGCGGGTGAGGGTGGCGCCGATGTAGACGCCGTCCCATGCGAAAGCGGCGAAGCTGACCAGAGGGATGCTCACAGCCCACAGATAGTATTCGCCTGAGGCGCGGACCACCGCAGGGTCGTCGCTGAGCAGGTTCAGAAACGATTCGCCGCAAAGCAGATATACAAGTGTGAATACCGAGGCCCAGGCGGCTCCCCACATAAACAGCCGATGCACGCACAGGCGCATTTGCTGCCAGTCGCGGGCACCGACGAATCGGCCCACCAGCGCCTCGCCCGCAAAGGCGAAGCCATCCATCATATAGGAGAAGAGCAGAAACAGCTGCATCAGCAGTGTGTTGACCGCCAGAATCACGGCTCCCTGCTGTGCGCCGGTGCGGGTGAACCACACGGTGACGGCCACGAGGCATATGGTGCGGAGCATCACTTCCAGATTAACTTTGAAAAAGCGCTTCAGCTCGCTCCAGCGCATCACTTCGCGAAGGGTGGTGGAGGGTATGCGGTAGCCGTGCATAAACAGGAATCCGGCGCCGAATCCCACCCACTGGGCCACAAGGGTGCCGGTGGCCACACCGGTCAGTCCCATGTGGAAGATGTAGACAAGTATCAGGCTCAGGGCTATGTTGGTGATGTTGATGATCAGCGACACCCAGAGCAGCATGCGCGAATTCTGCATGCCCAGAAACCAGCCCGACATGGCATAGTTGCCGAGCACCGCCGGCGCGCCCCATATCAGGATGGTGAAGTAGAGTGACGCAAGCGACAGCACCGCCGGGTCGTCGGGATCGAGGAATCGCCCCATGACGGTGAGCAGCGGTCTCTGCAGCAGTATCATCACCGCTCCGGCGGCCAGCGCCACGGTGAGCGAGCGCTTGAGCACCAGCGCCACGGCGCGCATGTCGCCGGCGCCGTAGGCCTGCGACGAAAGCCCCGAGGTGCCTCCGCGGAGAAATGAAAAGATCCAGTAAAGCATGTTGAACATCACCCCGCCGAGGGCTATCGCGGCCAGAAAACGGGCACTCCCCATGTGGCCGGTGATCGCGGTGTCGACCAGGGCCAGCAGGGGAGTGGTGATGTTGGCGGCGATTGACGGTATCGCCAGCCTGAGTATCTTGCGGTTCAAACGGTCAGGATTTCAGTTTCTTTACGCTCACCGAGTCGATCCAGAGATATGCGATGATGAGCGCATAGGCCACGATGCCGAGTATCTGCAGGGTGCCTGCATCAAGCGGACAGCTGTACTCGAAGCCGCAGAAGCGAGTGAGGGCTGCGAAGACACCGAAGAGCGCGCCGCCGGCGATGAGACCCGAGGCGATGAGGGTGCCGCGGTCGCGGCGGGCGTCGTTGAGGCGTGAGTCTTTCGAACTGTGGCTGACGAAGTGTGCCACTGCGCCGCCGATGAGGAGCGGAGTGTTGAGCGAAAGGGGTATGAACATGCCCAGGCAGAAGGCCAGCACTGGCACGCCCAGCCAGTTGAGCAGCAGTGCCAGTATCACGCCTGTCATGTATAGAATCCAGGGGGTGTCGCCGCCCATCATGAGCGGTTCGATGACTTTGGCCATAGCGTTGGCCTGGGGTGCCACAAGCGATCCGGGGGCGTCGGGGTCGAAGCCGTAGACCTGATTGAGCACGAGGATCACACCGCCGACAGTGGCTGCCGACACAAGTGTGCCGAGAAATTTCCACTGTTCCTGTTTCTTGGGTGTGGTGCCGAGCCAGTAGCCTACCTTGAGGTCGGTGACGAAGCCGCCGGCCATGGAGAGGGCAGTGCAGACCACGCCGCCGATTACCATTGAGGCAACGATGCCCGAGGTGCCGCTCAGACCGATGGCCACGAAGATTGCCGAAGCGATGATAAGGGTCATCAACGTCATGCCCGACACGGGGTTGGACCCCACGATGGCTATGGCATTGGCGGCTACGGTGGTGAAGAGGAATGCGATGACGGTGACGACTACCCATGCCACCAGTGCCTGCCACCAGTTGTGGATCACGCCGAACCAGAAGAAGATGAGCACGGCCACAAGGGCGATGGCGATGAAGAACACGATATGCTTCATGGAGATGTCGGTCTGCCAGCGCACAGGCCTTTCGCCGCGGGCGGCGCCTCCGCGGAATTCACGTCCGGCCAGCCCTACGGCCTGGCGGATGATGGGCCACGATTTGATGATGCCGATGACGCCGGCCATGGCTATGCCGCCGATGCCGATCATGCGCACGTAGTTGCCGAAAATGGCGTCGGGAGTCATTGCGGCGATTTCGGCGTTGCCGTATGTGCCGAGCAGAGGCACGATCACCCACCATGCCAGCAGCGAGCCGGCGGTGATGATAAATGCGTATTTCAGACCGATTATGTAGCCCAGGCCGAGCACGGCGGCTCCGGTGTTGCAGGTGAGCACAAGTTTGGTCTTGGCCGCGATTGTTTCGCCCCAGTGGGCCACGGTGGTGTTGAGCGTGCCTGCCCAGAAGCCGAAGGTCTCGACCACATAGTCGTAGATGCCGCCGATGAGCGAGGCTATAACCAGCGTGCGGGCCTGTTTGCTCCCGTCGGTGCCGGCTGTCTGCCCCGAGGCGAGTACCTGAGTGGTGGCTGTGGCTTCAGGGAAGGGATATTTGCCGTGCATGTCCTTCACGAAATATTTGCGGAAGGGGATGAAGAAGAGTATGCCGAGTATGCCTCCAAGCAGCGAGCTGCAGAAAATCTGGAAGAAGTTTACAGAGATTTCGGGATACTTGGCCTGCAGGATGTAGAGCGCCGGAAGGGTGAAAATTGCGCCGGCCACTATCACACCCGAGCAGGCGCCGATCGACTGGATGATGACATTCTGCCCCAGTGCATTCTTCTTGCCGAGCGCACCCGAAAGGCCTACGGCGATGATGGCGATGGGGATGGCGGCCTCGAAAACCTGGCCTACTTTCAGACCAAGATATGCGGCGGCGGCGCTGAAGACTATGCAGAGCACAAGGCCCATGATTACGGAGTAGGCCGTCACCTCGGGATAAGTGCGGTCGGGGTGCATCAGCGGACGGTAGTTCTCGTCGGCTGCAAGCTCGCGGAACGCGTTCTCGGGAAGTTCTACGGGGTCGGCCTCGGGCGACAGCTCAGGGTCGGCGGGTGGAGTAAAATCTTTTTTCATTGGAAAAGTGAGGGATGGTTATTCGGTTGAGGTGGGACGGGAGAGGATGTCGAAGGTGTCGACGTAGATTTCGGTGGTCCGCCGCGCTATGGCGTTGCGGTCCTGCCAGTCGCGTGTGCGCAGCTTCCCTTCGATATAAAGTTTGGTGCCTTTGGTGATATACCTTTCGGCAGCTTCGGCGTTGCGGTCCCACATCACGATGTTGTGCCACTCCGTCCGTTCGGGCACATCGGTGCCGGCTGCCGAGCGGTAAGCGCGCTCGGTGGTGGCCAGCGAGAATGTGGCGCAGGGACGGTCGCCTATATATCTGATTTCGGGATTCTTGCCCACATTGCCCACAAGTATGACTCTGTTTACCGACATGATTGGTTTAAATCGACATGATTGGTTTAAATAAGGGGGTATTCTCCGTCGGGGTCGAGATCGTCGGCGTAATCTTCGGGGAATTCATCCTCAGGGTCTTCATCGTCATATTCCCAGTCGTCGACCATATGGCCGCCGGCGTCGGGTGCATCTCCATCTTCGTCGTCGGTGTCGTGGTGGGGTGAGAATATGAAGTCATCTTCCTCCGACACGCGATGGTTGCCGTCGAGCGGGCGATGGGTGATGGGAATGGCCTCGATGAGGTTGGCGCTGTCGTTGATAGCGCGCCAGAGCATATCTTTAAGTTGGGTGATACCTTCGCCGGTGACGGAGGATATGAACACATGAGGGATGTCGGCGGGGAGGGTAGGTTCGATGGCGTCTTTCAGCTCCTGGTCGAGCATGTCGCTCTTGGAGATGGCGAGCACGCGCTGTTTGTCGACCAGCTGAGGGTTGAACCGGCGCAGTTCTTCGAGCAGGATGTTGTATTCGCGGGTGATGTCGATGGCGTCGGCCGGAACCATGAACAGGAGCACGGCGTTACGTTCGATATGACGCAGGAACCTCAGCCCCAGACCTTTGCCTTCGCTGGCACCTTCGATGATGCCCGGAATGTCGGCCATGACAAAGGAGCGGTTGCCGCGATACTCCACGATGCCGAGCTGCGGCTCCATGGTGGTGAAGGGGTAATCCGCGATTTTGGGGCGGGCGGCCGAAACTGCCGACAGCAGTGTGGATTTGCCTGCGTTGGGGAACCCCACGAGACCTACGTCGGCCAGCAGTTTAAGCTCGAGGATGATTGATTTCTCTATGGCCGGTTCGCCGGGCTGGGCATAGCGGGGAGTGCGGTTGGTGGCTGATTTGAAGTGCCAGTTGCCCAGACCGCCGCGACCGCCGCGCAGCAGCTTTACCTCCTGGCCGTCGTCGGTGACCTCGCAGAGAAATTCGCCGGTGTCGGCGTCGAAGACCACGGTGCCGCAGGGCACCTCGATGATCTGATCCTCGCCATCCTTGCCGAAACTGCGGCCGGCCGAACCGCTGCCGCCGTTGCCGGCAAACACATGGCGGCGGTATTTCAGCGGGAGCAGGGTCCACATGTTGCGGTTGCCGCGGAGAATCACATGACCTCCACGGCCGCCGTCGCCGCCGTCGGGTCCCCCTTTGGGGACATATTTGGCACGGTGGAAGTGGCGCGAGCCGGCGCCTCCCCGGCCGCTGCGGCAGAGGATTTTTACATAGTCTATAAAGTTGCTTTCGGCCATAATCGGGTGGTTTTCAGAGTTGTTTTAGTGCGCGGTGATGGCGCAGCAGTTCTTTGGCATGAGCGAAGTCGGCGGGCGAGCCGATGTCGATCCATGTGCCGTTGATAGGGAAGCAGACCGCTTTGCCTCCGTCGGCTATGCAGCGTTCCACCAGCTCGGGGGCGTCGAGATGCTCGCCGCGGCTCATGGTGGAGAGGAGCCGGTTGGAGAAGATGTAGATGCCCGCGTTGGCGTAATATGAATATGTGGGTTTCTCCTCCAGAGCTGTTATCCGGTGCCCCTCGGTGGCGAGGATGGCATAAGGCACCGACACCGAGTAGGGGATGGCGGCCACGGTGACGTCGGCTTGCTCCGCTTTATGGAAGATAAACATTTCTTCGAGCGAAAGAGTTGTGAGCAGGTCGGAATTCATCACCAGGGTGTGACCTCCGGCGGGATGATCCACCAGCGAGGCGGCGCCGATGGTGCCGAGCGGGGCTGTTTCCTCCACGCATTTCACGCTGATGCCGAAACGGGGCGTGGCGAAATGGGCGGCAACCTGCTCGGCCAGATAGCGGGTGGTGACGGTGACGTCGGTGATGCCTGCGCGGGCGAGGTTGCGGATGTTGTAGTCGATGATCGGCATGCCGTCGATTTCGAGCAACGGCTTGGGAGTGGTGAGGGTGAGGGGGCGCAGCCTTTCCCCTTTGCCGCCGGCCATGAGGATAGCAGAGAGGGGCAGACGGGTCTCTACGCGTGTGAGGTCGAGGGTGTCGGTGAGGCAGCCCAGGGCATCGACCACGGGAAGGAGCCGGATACCCTTGCGACGCGCGTCGCGAATCTCCTCAACGGGCGATTTTTCCGTTACCGAGGTGAAGTCGTGACGGGCGGCGCGGCTGACGGGGGATTCGAGGGGAGCGCCTGCGAGCAGCGCGCGGCGTATGTCGCCGTCGGTGAGAGTGCCGGTGACACGTCCCTGACCGTCGGTGGCTATGAGCGTCATCACGCCATCGGTGAGACTGTTGAGCCGGCGCAGGGCTTCCATCAAGGTCGCCGAGTCGGAAATGATATGCGGTGAATCGGGTTTCATAGTGGCTGGTCTGCGCAGTGTCGCCCGGTCGGTTGGGCGCACACTCCGCATTATGCAACAAAATTAACACTTTCCGCGCAATCCACCACATTTTTCCCTCAAAAAAATCTCTGACCTCAATCCGCCATTTAAGAAAAACACTGAAATGCACCGGTAAAGCGTATTTCAGTGTATGTTAAATGTTACATCTGACAGATGTAATAGTGCGCGAGGGAGCGCTTGCTTGGTTGTTTGGGAGTGTTGTGTGGGATTAAGGGAATCTTATTCCTTTTCGATATACAATTACGCCCGTTGTGAAGATTGCCGAACCTATCACGCCCGGCCAGCCTAATACAGGATATTCGGCAATTTTTAAATCGAACAATTTGAATAAAATTGTTATTGCGGGAATGAGTAATCCCACAATTATTAATGTTATGCCAATTGTTTTGCGCATAATTAGAAATGTCGGGTTATGACGTTTCTGCCGGTGTCGGGTGTTAGCGGATTACGGTTTTGGTGGCGGTGGTGCCGCGGCGGACGATGTAGACACCGGCGGGGAGGGTGGCGGTGGGGTTGACACGCATGCCGGAGAGGGTGTAAATCTCTTCGGGTAAGGCGTTGGCAGCGCTGGAACTGTTGGGGAGAGTGTCTTCGGCAGGCCGGTCGGAGATGATGTCGTGGATGCCGCTGCTGCTGAGGGGACGGATGGTTTTGAAGAGTTTCCATACGTCGGCGTTGCGGTAGGTTTCCACTGCGGCGTCGGGCACAAAGAGTGTGGCGTTGTTGAATGTGGCTTCCGTGAACGAGTTTTCGTTAACGGTGGGAGTCTCCGGGTTGAGGATTGTGATTTCCCTGATATTGTCGCAACGCTCGAAGCTACGTTCGCTGATGGTGTTGACCGATGCGGGGAGCTTGACGGTTTCGAGTGCATACGCGCAGTCAAATGCCCGGAATCCGATGCTGTATAGCCCCTCAGGCAATTCAATATTCTCTATGGCGGTGTTGGAGAATGCAGAATTGCCTATGAGGCCGAGCGCTCCGGGCGTGAATTGCACCTCGGTGAGTTGCGAACAGAGTATGAATGCATCCGTAGGGATAGATGTCAGGGTTGACGGAATGGAAAGTTTGCGTATGCCGCAGTCTCTGAAGCACTTCTTGCCTATAGATGTAAGACCTTCGGGGAGTATGGCTTCCTGCAGGCGGTGACAACTTTCGAAGACGCTTTGGCCGAGTATCAGGCTGCTTTCGCAGGTTGCGAATGTCACCGAAGTAAGAGTTTTGTTGGCGAATGCCGCGTCACCGATATAAGTGACTGACGACGGAATCGAGATGCTTTCGATATTCGATTCCATAAAAGCCTGTTTCTGGATGCGTTTCAGCCCTTCGGGAAGGGTGATTTCCTTGATGGTGCAGAGGTAGAAAGCCGAGGTGCCGATTTCGGTAACGGTAGAGGGGATTGTCACCGATTTTGTTTCTAGGCGTGCGAGCGCAGTCTGGCCGATGGCCGTGACGGTGTAGGTGACACCATTGTCGGAGAAAGTTGCGGGGATGTTCACCGCTTCGGCCCATTGGGGACGTGTGCGGTTGATCAAGCCGGTAAAGGTTGCCGTTTTGCGAGTGGTGTTTGTTTCGAAATTCATTCCCCAGTGGTCGACGATGGCAGCATTACAATTAAATGTGGCTGCTGCTGCGAGCATCATAGGAAGCGAATGTTTTGCGATTTTTGCAAGGTGTAGTTGAGTAAAGATGCGGTCCATATAATATTATGTGAGATGAATGGGCCGTAAAATTACATAAAAAAAGTTGCCCTCACGGGCTTTGAAAGCTACCGTAGGGCGTTGTCCCCATTTATTACCCTGCGTGAGCCGGATTTTACACTTGCAGGGGGGTAATTATCTTGCCGCCATGAGCGAACGGGCAATGGCGAGGTCGAGGGGCGTGTCGATGTCGAGCGACGCTTCGGCCGGCATAGGGAATGGGATGCGGCGGGGGAAAGCGCCCATGGGCATTGCCCGGAGCGACGCCGGATTGATCAGATAGATAGCGCCATTGTATTCCCACGCGGGAGGAACATCCTGACGGCGGGTGTAGAGCCCGTCGCCTTTCGAAATGTGGAGGTAGCCGGTTGCGGGGTCGGTCTCGAAACAGTTGTAATAAGGATTGGATGTGGCTTCCTTGACTGAAACCACCATGTCAGTGCTGTCAGGGTCGTAGAGCCGCATGGCCTCGACGATGTGCGAACCTGTGCGGAAAGGTGAGGTGGGTTGCAGAAGCACCACGCAGTCGTAGGCGATACCCGCTGCGTCGGCGTAGTCCATTGCGTGGAGTATTACCTCGCGTGAGCCGGCGGTGTCGGTCGAGAGACGGGCCGGTCGCATAAAAGGCACCTTAAGCCCTTCGGCTTCGGCGCATGCGGCGATTTCGGCATCATCGGTAGAAAGGATTATTCGTTTGCCGGCGTCATCCGTACAGATGGCAGCGAGCGCCTGCCGGGCAGCGTCGATGGTGTAGGCAATCAGCGGACGACCTGCAAGGTCTGCGATATTTTTGTGGGGAATACCCTTGCTGCCGCCGCGGGCGGGAATCACGAAGATGGGTTTCATAATGAACCACGCGTTAAAGTTTGTAGTCCGAAGGCCTGAAATTGCGGTCGTCGCCATCTCCCGGATTGTTCTCGCCGTTGTCGGGAATGAAGGTAGGAACGTTCAGAATGGGGTAGGGGTCGACAAAGCGCTTGGTGGCGATAGTTTCCAACGGAATGTTGATCAGGCGTTCGGTGATGCGGTCGATGGTGTCGGGCTTGGCGTAGGGGTTGACGGTGTCGAGTGCCATCCGCTTCCCCACGGGAGAAAGAGCGAATGAGATGGCGGAGTGGATCGAATCGACATCGGGTTCGCAATGGATAACCGACGAGGCGGCGATGCGTCCCTGCTGCCTGATGCCGATGTCGACGGTGGGAATCTTGATCGACGGCACCTCCACGATACCGCTTGACGAGTTGCCGACTACGGCGGCTACGAAATGAAGCGCCGAGATGTAGCGCCGGCGGCCAAGCGATGGCACCACGGCGCAGCGGGCCGGATTGCGGCGCCCGTAATCTTCGATCATGGAGATGATCACCTGACTGCGGGGGTCGTTGTTGGGATATGTGAAGATGATGTTTGACGCGGGGAAGGAATCGAGTGCCTCGAGCAACGCGCCGCATCGCTCCTCCACCGGAGCCGGGTCGAGCGTGGCCGGGTGGAGGGTCACAAGCAGAGTCTGGCTGTTGATCTCGATACCTAAAAAATCCTCAAGCTGGGCTTTGGTGAGGGTTTTCTCGGTGACGATGTTGTTGACGCCGAGGGCGCCGGTGTTCCACACATTTTTTGGGTTCTCTCCCATCGAAATCACGCGGTTGCGGTAGGCTTCGGTGGCAGTGAAATGGATGTTTGAAAGCTTGGTGAGGGCGTGTCGGATGTTGTCGTCGAAAGCACCCTCCGAAATCTCGCCGCCGGCGATATGTGCGATCGGCACATGCATGATGGTGGCGGCGGTAGCCACGGCAAGCATCTCGTATCGGTCGCCGAGAATCACCAGAATGTGTGGCTTTAGCCTTCCGAGCGCCCTCGCCACCCCCTGGAGGCATCGGCCTGATGCCAGGGCGGTGTCGAGGGGCGAATCGGATCGGGCGTTCATGGCTACACGTTCGTCGACGTGGAATCCGTCGTTGATGATTTCGTTGACCGTCATGCCGTATCGCGGGTCAAGGTGCATGTTCGTGGCGATAATCTGCAGCTGCACCTCGGGGCAATCCCTGAGCGTGCGTGCCACGCCGCTGAGAAGACCCCAGTCGGCGCGGGTGCTGGTGACGATGCAGATTTTACGACGATTGACAGTCATTTATTATTAAGCAAACTCTTAAAAAGCGTGGGAAGATCGGGAGATGAACAGTTGAGGAGAGTGCGGCCCGGCGCCGGGCCGCACATGAATGAATTAATAGATGTTGCCGCTGAAAGTGACTCTTGAGTTGATGCCGTAGCAATCGAAACTCAGGTTGAGAGAGCTACCGTAGACGCCGGTGCCGGTGAGCGAGGAGATGCGCATGTTGTCGGCGGTTTGACCTCCGATTTTGGGCACTACTTCTTCGATTGCAAATTCATAACCGGTGGGGGTGAATCGGTAGGGCACGCCGGCAATCACCATGGCGCCGTTGAGCGGCGATGAGGCGGTGAAGATGGGCTTGTCGATGGTGATGGTGAGAGTCTTCGATGCACGGTCGAAAGTGATCAGATAGTTGGGTTCACGGGTGGAGAAAGTGACAGACGAGGACTGCTGCAGCTGGCTCGACGATGTGATGCCCTTGTATTCGTTGTTGACAAACTCAATGCTTATGCGGTTTTTGTTGTTGACCACAAAGTTGAGGGCCACAAGATTCTGCATGCCGTTTTCGCGGGTTTTGAATTCGGCGTGGAAGTTGCTGATCTCGAGAGTGGAATATAAGCCGCGGCAGGAAACTGACGTTGCATTGTTGGCGGTGAAGCCGTTGTTGTTGACTGTGACGGGAATAGCGGGATAGTCAAAAGCCTCGGCGCGTGACTGGGCATCATACTGGAAATCGGCCACCGACATCGCCAGCGTGCGGTCGTTGTTGTCCACTCTGAGCAGAATACGGCATCCGGGGAGTGTCTGCACTTCGCCTGAACCGCTGACGGGAGCGGCGACTACCATATTTTTGCTCTGTTCGATATAGAGCGATGAGATGCTGTGCTGCGAGTTGGGATCGTCATCCTTGTTGTCGCCCAGGCATGAGGTGAAGCCGGGCAATGTTACGGCAGCGATTGCAATCAGAGAGAGAATGTTCTTGAATTTCATCTGGAATGGTTTATTTGGGTTAGGTACAATAAGTCGTTGTAGGATTAAAATCGGCTGCTATGCCTCTGAGCATCAGCGGCGAGGGGCGCCATGGAATTCAACAGAGCGGCTGAAGCGGTCGCATGTGAATTCCAGCTCGAAAGTGTTGGTGTCGCCGTCATATTCTCCTTCGATCGCCGAAACCTGGAATGCGGGATAGGGGGTGTTGGCAATCTGTGGAATCAGCTTGGCCATCTTGAACTCATAGCCGTTGTCGTCGGTGAAGGTAAATGGCACGCCGGGAAACACCATGGTGCCGAGGTTGGCCGGCATGGTGGCGAGGAAGCGGGGATGCTCGATTTCGATGACACATGTGCGGGTCTGACGGTCGAGACGGACGGTGTAAACCGATTCTGTAGTGGAGAAGTCGGGATTATCGTCGTCGCCGGTCACAGGGAATGACACTGTGGTGCCGGTGAATGTGAGGGTATTGATGTTGGCCGAGGGTTCGGTCTGGGGTTCGTCTTTGTCATCGTCGTCGCCACAGGCAGTGATTGCTGTGGAGAGTACGGTCAGGAGCATCAGGGGGAGGTAACGGAGAAATTTCATGTCGGTAATATTAATGGGTTTGTTGTTAGAGCTTGTTTATTATTAAACAAGCTCTTAGAATTCAGTGTTATAAAGAAGCGAAAGCCCCACGGCGCAACCGTCGCCGCGCTGCGTGAAGGCATTGCCTATGGATACGAAATAGAATGTGCTGTAGCGTGTGCCGGTGAGGTTTCTTCCCCACAGACGCAGGGTGAAATCGCGGTGCGACACAGCTGCCGAAGCGTTGAGCAGGGCATAGAAAGGCTGGCTGACAGTGTTGGCTTCGTTCCACTGTATTCGGCCTGTGCCTGTGAGGTCGGCTTCAAGTTCGAGCCGGTCGATGAACCCGTTGAACCCGCGGCGCCATCCGGTGCCGAGAAAGAGTGTGTTGCGGGGGGCGTAGGGCACGCGTTTGCCCGAATAGTCGGCGCGGCCGTTGTTGAAGCGGATGAAACGGGCGTCGGTGAAGCCCCATGAGCCTCGGGCGAACCATCCGGCGGGAGCGTGGTAAGAGGCCGAGACCTCCACGCCGCGCGAGCGCGACCGTCCGGCATTGGCCATGATGCGGCCTGTGATGCTTCCTTCGGGAAACATGGTCACCTGCTGGTTGTCGATTTCGAGCCAGAATGCCGCAAGATCGGCCGAAATGCGGCCGTCGAGCAGGCTGAGATGGGCGCCCAGTTCGTAGTTCCAGTCGGTCTCGGGGCGATAGCTCACGGTCGCTTCGGCGTCGTAGAGCATTGCCATGCCCATTTCCGACATTATTCGCTGCTGCAGGAAGTCGGAGAACATCTGGGTGTTGTAGCCCCCGGATTTGTAACCTTTGGTGACTGTGGCGTAAAGATTGCCCATGGTTTCGGGCAGCGCATAGGTCAGAGAGAATTTAGGAAGCAGCTGGGTGTAGTCCTTGGAGATGAATCCGCGGTCGTCGATGTCGAGCGGTGTGTGGCTGTAGACAGGGAGGATGCCGCCGGCCAGCGACGAGTTGTCGTAGGTGGTGAACCCGGTGTTGCAGAAACTGCGGTAGTGGAGCTGCGTGCGTTCCCAGTCGAACCGCAGACCCACCCCGAAAGTGAAGTCGCCAAGTTTCAGGGTGCTTTCGTGATAGACCGACATGCCGCCCGACGGGAGCCTGAATTCGCTGCCGAGCACGAAATTGTCGGAATCCCACCCGATAGGGTAGTGGGGATTGGCGTTGTTGCGGTTGCTCACTATCAGACGGTCGATGCCTGTGGAGTAAAATGTGACCGGAGCATTCATGCGGCTGTGGCGCCAGAAACCGAAAAGGCCGGCCAGCCAGCTGTATTTTCCCGTCTGTGGTCCGCGGGCCACGAAATCGCCCGTGAATGCCCATTCGCGGCGTTTCTGCCTGAGGGTGAAATATGGGTCGGTGGTGAAATCCTGATCCAGCACCATGTCGTCGTTGAGATACTGCATGCTGAGGATCGACGAGAAGGTGATGTCGCGGAACTGGTGTTTTACCGTGAGACCGTCGATAAACGACCATCGGCTGTAGTAGCATGTGTCGTTATAGGCGATCCGGCCTTCGGCGAGATTTTCGTAAGGATAGCCGCTCTGACGTGCGCGTGTGGCCATCGCCACATTTTCCACCACAACGTTCGCGGCGGGGCGGAATGCCGTCTTCCAGCGTAGCGATCCGAGATGCTCGCGTCCGACGGCCGAGCCGTTGTAGCTGTTGTGGTGCCAGCCGTCGATGCCCGACACTTCGCCTGTGACACTCATTCCGAGCGTGGGCTTGATTTTGCCGTAGAAGCCTGCCGACACCCGGTAGGAATCGCGGGAGCCGTAGGAAACGCGCGCTTTCATGCCTTGGAAACTCAGTGGCGAAACAGTGTAGATGTTCATCAGTCCGGCCATGGTGTTGCGCCCGTAGAGGATGTTCTGCGGCCCGCGGAGAATTTCCACTCGGTCGATGTCGGCGAGGTCGAAGTCGTAATTGTCCTTGTTGATGATGGGGATATTGTCAATGTTCAGCCCCACGGCGGGCTGGTCGATGCGCGTGCCTAATCCTCTGACGTAGACCGACGAAGTCATGCGTGAACCATAGGCCGGCATGTAGAAGTTAGGGGCGAGAGCCGAGGCCTGGCGCATGTTCACGAGATCGTAATCGGCGACCGTGCGGCTACCGATATATGTCACCGCCTCGTCGGCATTGGGGTGATTGCCCCCTTTGATAGCTGTCACCGATACTTCGCCCAGAGCCACACTGCGGGGCGCCGGCACCGAGTCGGCGTTGTGGCCCGCGGGGGCGGCAGCCACCCGGGCATGGAAACATAATATAGTGAGAGCTATAAAGATACGTATCATTTCAGAATGCCGGCCGATAGCTTTAGCCGGTTGCGGTGCAAATTTACTAAAATAATTCCGAAATTCAGCAAAAGTGGCGTTTATTTAAACTCTTTTATAATTATGTGTGTGATTGGTGCGAGCCGATGCTTTCCATGCGACATGCATGTGTAAATAAACCATAAAAAACAGGCGCGGATTTGTACGCGTGGATTTTATTCGTTAAATTTGAGCCGCGAACATGAAACGGTGCCCGATTGCGGCCCGCAGAAACTAACCTGAAACCAACCCTCATATCACCGCGTCGATCTATTACAATGGCTAAAGGATTACCAAGCGAAGATACCCGCCTGATTGAGCGTCTGCGTCAGCCCGAGAGCTGCCGTGAGGCGTTCAACGAGGTTATTCGTCTATATTCCGAGCCATTGTACTGGCAGATACGCCGCATGGTCGAGATTCACGACGATGCAAATGACATCCTCCAGAATACGTTTCTGAAAGCATGGCAGTCGGTTGACGGATTTCGCGGCGATGCCAAACTCTCTACATGGCTTTACAAAATCGCGCTCAACGAATCAATATCGCATCTGGCGCGTGAGCGCAAGCGTCTGAGCCTCAGTCTCGACGATGAGGAGAGCCATCTGGTCAATCTCATTGAGAGCGACGAATATGTCGACGGCGACGATCTCGCCCGCGAGCTGCGCAAGGCCGTGGCCATGCTCCCTGAAAAGCAGCGCATAGTGTTCAATATGAAATATTACGACGATATGAAATATGAGCGGATGTCGGAAATACTCGGCACCTCGGTCGGCGCCCTGAAAGCGTCGTATCATCTCGCCGTTAAGAAGATAGAACAATATTTCAGCGGCAAGGAATGATTCTTTATCACAGGCCGGCGCCATTCATTATCCCGGTGCCATTCATTATCATAGACTTTAACCATCGTTTTCTCGAAAAACCGACATTATGACTATTTTTTTTGACATAAATTTAAACCTTTGTCAAACGCGGAAGTCATAATTTTGCTTCGACATCCACCGGAGGTTCACGGCAGCAAAATTCCGGGCGGATGAATTACTCTCCAGTTGCTTCAAAAACGACTACAATGAAAACGGAAAATGCCAACATACTCGAAAAAGTCGGCCGGCGCGACGGAATGACTGTCCCCGCAGGATATTTCGACGACTTTGCGGCGAAGATGGCGGCCTCGCTCCCAGCCAATCCTCAGGCCGAAGAGCCGCGCAAGTTGCGCGCACCACGCACCATGTGGGATCGCGTGCGCCCGTTTGTGTATCTTGCCGCCATGTTTGCCGGCATCTGGTGCATGGTCCACATATTCACCATGCCCGGCGCACGGGGCGTAGACCTTTCGATTGACAATAACGAAGTGCTGTCCAATGCATTGCGCGACGACAACTTCATATTCGATTATATCCGCGACGACGTCAACGACCGCGAGGTGCTCGACCAGATGTATGAAGACAGCATCGATGTCGATGATATCAGTTTCTCGTCGGATACCCTTCCGGAAGGCGTTCTCTGATTCATTCAACTATTTCTATCTCCCCCCCCCTATGAAAAGAAACATCGCTCTGATTTCCATGATATGGATGGTGCTTTTGGGCGCGTTCCAGGCTTATGGCGCACGCAATGACGACCGTGCGAAGTGGATGGATGAGATGCGCCGTTTCAAACGCTCATATTTCACAAAGGAACTAGACCTTACCACTCAGCAGCAGAACAGGTTTTTCCCTCTCTACGAGGAGATGGAGGACCAGGTGCAGAGAATCGACGGCGAAACCCGCCAGATGGAGCGACGTGTGGCCGAACTGAAAAACGCCTCGGATCTCGAATACCAGAAGGCGACCGAAGCCATCTACGACGGGCAGGTGCGACAGGCTGAGATCGAGCGCGAATATGTGGAGAAATTCCAGTCGATACTCTCGCGCAAGCAGATTTTCAAAATCAAAGCCGTGGAGCGCCAGTTCAACCGCGAGCTGATGAAGCAGCACCGCCGGCTGCATCAGCGTAACATTCCCGCCGAGCGCTGATACATCCATAAACGGATATTGTAAAATATACGCATAAGATATCTTAAAATATATGCCGGGGGCATGCCGAAAGTAAATTTTTTCTGCGTGTCCCCGGCCTGTTTCAGGAACCTTGCCCCCTTGCCGTGCGTTACACTGCAGAAGGCTCATTTATCCCCTGACGCGTTATGAACTCTCTGATCAGATCCTTTATTTTGTTTCTCGCATTTATGTGTGCCGACCTCTCCCATGGTGCCCCGCGAAAACCGCAGCAACCCGATTTTGCATTTCCCGAGAAGGTGGAGAAAACAGCCTCCGCCGACCTTGAGCGTGCGCTCAGTAAGGGCGACGGCCGTGCGGCTGTTGATGCCATGATCCGTCTCGGAATTGCAAAGGCTATCGTAAACACCGATTCCCTCCCTGTGGTGCTCGAGAGAATCAACACGCTGACGGCACGGGAGAAGGATCCCGTAACCAAAGCTGTGCTCAATGCTCTAAGCGCAAATATATATTGCAGAATCTATGAAAACGAAGAGTGGGTGATCAACCGCCGTCCTGCGCTGGCTTCGGCGGGCGAGGATTACACTCTCTGGAGCAGAAGCCAGTTTCTCGACCGTGTGATTGCACTTACCCGTGCATCGCTCGCCGATGCCCCGGCTCTCGCCGCAGTGCCGGTTGAGAATTGGAAAGGAGTTGTCGACATCAACCGGGCCTCGCGGCAATTCTATCCCACGATGCTCGATTTCGTGGGTTCACAAGGGATTGAAAACCTCCGGCAGTTCTCGTCAAATCTGTCGGTGCTCAACCCTGCGTTGCTCAGCCATCCCACCGATGCCTCGCTCTTCCCGGGTCAGTGCCCTCCGCTTGCCGATATTCTTGAGATATACCGCACATTGCTTGAGTCTCATGCCGAAGACTCCGCCCCCTACTTCATGAATGCGGTGAACGTGCGCCAATTCATAGCCCCCGATCTGTTCGGAATCAGTTATGAAGAGGCTCAGAAACGGCTCCGCGACGAACTGCTCAATATCTACAAGGCCAATCGAGCCAACGAATACTCAGGCGTCTGTCTGCTGGCTGCCACCGAGAATTGCGAGCCCGGTACCGGTGCCCGCGAGACAGTGGAGATGCTCCGCGAGTTTGCCGCCAACCATCCCTCTTTCTATGCTATCGAGGAGGTGAACAACCGCATAAAGTATCTCACCAATCCTCAGGCCGATGTGTCTCTGCCACGGAGCATGGCTCCCGGCGTGCCCTTCAAAGTGCAGGTACGCTCGCTCAGCTGCACTACAGTTAAGGTGGATTTCTACCGGTTGCCGTCAATGCTCCCCTCCGACGACAACACCGTAAGACTGACCAAGCTGCCGCCGGTGACACTCTCAAGAAGCGTTACCTTCGACTCCGAAGTGCCATTTGAAGCAACAAAGACATTTGAGATTCAGTTTGACACTCCGGGCATGTATACCTATCGTGTCACTGCCGACGGCAAAAACAGCCGCAATAATTATCAGCTGCTCAATTGCTCGCGTCTGTCACTCGGAGTAGGCGGAGTTGTCGACGACAACGCCGCATGGGTGATGGACCCCGTCACCGGCGAGCCTGTAGAGAGTGCTCAGGTGTGGTATCTCCCTTGGAGCCGGAAAGCCGATTTTACACGTCTGCCCGGCACCACTTCAGCCAACGGTTCGCTCCCTCTGGGAAAAATCGGTAACGGCAAACTGGGCGCCCGCAAAGGTGACGACTTGTATTCTCCGTTGCAATATTATTATCCCGGACGTTCATTTGACAATGAGGTTGCCCCGCATGCGCAGATTTTCACTTCGTTGAGGCTCTATCGTCCCGGCGACACAATGAAATTCTCGGTTGTGGCTTATGACCAGAGTGCCACCGAACGCACACTCGCCGATTCACGCCAGTTGCGCATGGTGCTTCACGACGTCAATTATCAGCCGGTCGACACCGTGATGGTGACCACCGACTCATGGGGGCGTGCCGAAGGTGAGTTCTTGCTCCCCTCCGCCGGTCTTACGGGTCTGTTCACCTTGGAGGCTTATCAGACAGGAGGCCGCAAGGGGCGCATCGGTCTGGCTACATTCGAGGTGAGCGATTACAAACTCCCCACGTTTACGGTAGAGACCGTAGCGGTCAACCGCCCCACATCGCTTGCAAGCGGCGCCTCGGTCGAAGGCAAAGCGCAGACCTACAGCGGATTCCCTGTGGCCGACGCGCAGGTCAAGGCCACTCTGCAGGTGCAGGTGGGCCGCTGGTGGTGGGCGCGTCAGTCGCCTGAATTCTTCACTACGGAGACTACGACCGATGCCTCGGGTAGGTTTGCCGTCGACATTCCCGCCGAGGCCATTGCTTCGGCTCCCGCACCTGACGGACTGTTTACCTGCAATATCCAGGTGACATCGGCCGATGGCGAGAGTCATGCCGTCACCGCTACCTTCAATATGGGTAAACCGTTGATTCTCAAATCCGACATACCCAACATCGTTTTCCTTGGCGCCCCTGTCAAGGCTTCTGTAGAGGCCGCCGATGTCAATGGTGTCGCGCAATCCATCCCACTACGGTATAAGGTATTGAAAGACAGCGTGGAGGTCTCCTCCGGAAATGTCACATCGGGTAAAGTCGATTCGTTAATCAGCCGGCTTGCCCCCGGAACCTACAACTTTGAATTCTGTGCGGTCGACTCTGCGCTGGCCGATGCCGTGTCAGCTGAAAATGTCATTATCTACGGCTTTGCCGGCACTCCCTGCCCGGTGGCTCGTCCGCTATGGGTGCCCCGCAGCGAGGTCGAGGCCGACAGCAAAGGTTCGGCGACTATCCCCTTCGGCAGCGATGCGGCCGATGCCTGGGTGCGTGTCCTCGCGGCAGCATATCCCTCTCAGATGTTCGAACAGAAATGGATAAGAACCGCCGCCGGTATGCAGGATCTGACGGTGACGCTTCCCGAGGGGGTTGACAAAGCCACCGTAGAGCTTTCGTGCATCCGCAATTTCAAATCTTATAGCAGCACTGTAACCATCCGCAGGGCATCCTCGCTGAAATCGATCAAAACCCACATCACCACCTTCCGCGACCGTGTGACTCCTAACGACCGGGAGAAAATCACAATCAAAGTGGTGCCGCAGGGCGATACTCAGGCTCTAAGTGCTGTTATACTCGACATGTCGAATCTCGCCATCGATCAGCTGCAGAACAATCCGCTGTCGATGCCGGCATTCCAGTTGCCTTCCGCGCGTCTGAGAGTCGGCGCCCCCATGTTTGACGAATCCTCGGTATATGTTTCCCACGATTACCGCCGTTCGCGGGTGCGCAACATCGAATCACCCGTTTTCAATTTCTACGGGCAGTCTATGTTCCCCACTGTGCTTTATAAGACTATGGCGATGCCGGGGCTGGCCAAATCGTCATACAGAAGCGCCAGTCTCAAGATGGCCGATACCGCCAACGCTGTGGAGAGTGTAGAGGAAGAGGCTGCGGCCGAAGACAAGGTAGCTCTTACCGCGGGTGCTTCGACCAACGATGCCGGTGCCGGAAGCATCGGCAATGACGATGCCGCCCGGGAGAAGCAGCCCGAGTGCCGCCCGTCGGAAATTCCGCTGGCATTCTTCCGTCCGATGCTCAACACCGCCCCCGACGGTTCGCTCGAAATCACCTACGACGTTCCTGACGCCAACACCACCTGGGTGCTCCGCGCGCTCGCATATAACAAATCGCTGCTGTCTGACGCCGCCGAGGTCAATATAGTGTCGTCGAAGCCGGTGATGGTGTCGCTCAATGCTCCGCGCTTTGTGCGTGGCGGCGACTCGCTCACTCTTGCAGCTTCGGTGATGAACAACACCGGTGAATCCCGCACTATAAAGGTCGCTTCCCGTGCCATGCTCTCAGGCAGCGATAAGGTTCTGTTCTCTGACGAGACCGAAGTTAAACTCGACTCCATGGCTTCGGCGGTGGTGCGTCTGCCTGTTAAAGTTTCGGGTGATGAATGCGGCATAGAATATGTGGTGTTTGCCTCCTCCGACGATTTCACCGACGGCGAACGCACGCTCATGCCGGTGCTCCCCTCCGAACAGGATGTCACCGAATCGGAGATCCGCTATATCGCTCCCGGCAATCCGCATTTCGAGATGCAGTTGCCGGCCCTCGGCACAGGTGACCGCGCATATCTCAATTTCACCGAGAATCCCTCCTGGATGGTGGTATCGGCGCTTCCCGGATTGCGCGAAAACAGTATAAACTCATCCGTCGAGGCAGCGGCGGCGCTCTTCTCGGCCTGCGTGGCCCGCGGCATCATGCGTTCCAATCTCGAAATCGCCAAGGTGGTGCGCCAGTGGGTGGCTAATCCCGAAGATTCCGCATTGGTGTCGAATCTGCAGAAGAATCAGGAGCTAAAATCGATGCTCCTCTCGGCCACCCCCTGGGTCTCCGAAGCTCTGAGCGACACGCAGCGCATGCAGCGTCTGGCTCTCATTTTCGACCACCGTCAGGTGCAGGGCGTGATTGACAATGCGCTCGACATACTTGCCAAGACACGCGCCGACGGTGGATGGGCATGGACTGCCAACTATCCCCGGGTATCGGAGTGGGCCTCCTACTCGGTGATGGAGATGCTGGGCGATCTGCAATCGCTTGGCTGGCTTCCCGCCGACAAACGTCTGAAAGGCTGGATCGGCGAGACCTGCGCCTATCTCGACCGCGAAGCCGTGGAGAGCTACAGGGAATACCCTGCTTCGGATTTCTGGCTCTATACTGTTATCCGTGACAAGTTCCCCGACCACAAACCTTCCACTGCCGCCTCGCGTGTTATCGAGGCTCAGGTGCAGAAATGTCTGGCCAAGTGGCGCGATGCAGGTGTGGCACTGCGGGCTGTTTATGCTCAGATTCTCAATTCCCACGGCTATAATGCCACGGCACGTCAGCTCATAGCTTCGCTCACCGAGATGGCGACCCGCACGCCCGGGAAAGGGATGTGGTGGCAGCAGCTCGACCACACTTCGTTCTGGTGCTACGACCGCATTGGCCAGACCTCGATGATTCTCGATGCTTTCAATGCCGTCGATCCCTCCTCGGAGTGCGTCGACGCCATCCGCCAATGGCTGTTCCTCAACAAGATGAACAACGACTGGGGTTCGGCGACCATAACCACCCAGGTAATCTCCTCGATTCTCAACTCCGGTTCACAGCTGAAGGTCAACACCCGCGGTACAGCAGTGCGTGTGGGAGATGAACTGATAGTCCCCGACCGACAGGAATATGCCACCGGCGCATTCACGCAGAATATCACCCCGATGCTTTCCAAGCCTGCCATGCTGACGGTCGACCGTCAGGCCGACTATCCTTCGGTGGTGGGTGTGGTGACCATGCGCACATTGCCCATGGCATCCATTAAGGGCGCAGGTTGTGCCGAAGCCTCGATAAGCAAAAGCCTCTGCATAATGCGCGACGGTCAGTGGGTGCCCTCCGAAACCTTTAATGTCGGCGATAAAGTGCGGGTGGAACTTATCCTCAAAGTAGAGGATGACCTCTCATATATTGTAATAGAGGATCTACGCGCCGCCGGTCTCGAACCTGTGGAGCAGTTGCCTGCCCCTGTTTGGGCCGAGGGTCTCTGCTTCTACCGCGAGAACCGCGATTCGCAGACCAACATATTCATTGACCGTCTGCCCCGCGGCACCTATCGTCTGGCTTATGAGCTTTATGCCTCGCAGGCAGGCACTTTCTCGTCGGGCGCAGCCCGTTTACAGAGTCAATATAATCCAATCGTGGCCGCGCACTCTGCGTCGGCTCCTGTAATAATCAAGTGACAATGCTTTCACGCATATCCCGCCTTGTCGTGGCCGCGGCGCTCCTGCTCGGGAGCATCACGGCCACGGCCGTTGCTCCCAAACATGAAATGCGCGGACTGTGGGTTGCCACAGTCTATGGCATCGACTGGCCATCGCGCGTCGGCAGCACCGCCGCCGATGCCGCCGCTCAGAAAAAGGAACTGATAGCGCTGCTCGACATGGCCCGCGAATCAGGTTTCAACTCAATCATGCTGCAGGTGCGTCCCATGGGCGACGCATTCTACCGTTCATCGTTCGAACCATGGAGCGCCTATCTCACCGGCGCACGCGGGCAGGCACCCGTCACCGGGTGGGATCCGCTGAAATTCGCTGTCGAGGAGTCGCACAAGCGCGGTCTCGAGCTGCATGCCTGGGTCAATCCTTTCAGATTCTCGGCATCGGGGCTACCCGACACATCCACCGACCGCAAGGTCATATCGAAAGGGTGGATTCTGACAAACAAAAAGACGGTGAAGACGCCCACACGCAAAAAGGTGGTGAAAGGGCGCAAAGGACGCAAGCGTACCATCACCGTGCCGGGCAAGACCACCGTGGTCAACGGAGTGTCGATCTTCGACCCCGGGAATCCCGAAGCCCGCGCCCATGTAGTTGAGGTGTGCCGCGAGATTGTGCGCAACTATGATATCGATGGTCTGATATTCGACGATTATTTCTATCCCGACAAGTTTCCTGTGGCCGACGGTCTCGATCCCGAAGAGGAGGGTAACCGTCGTCGTGACAATGTGGCTGTCGCCATCCGTGAAATCTATGAGATGATTCAGAGCGAAAAGCCTTATGTGCGCTTCGGCGTGTCCCCCGCCGGTGTGGCAGGCGGCAACGGTAAGGCTACTGTGCCCTATGACGGGCTGGAACCGCCCGCGGTTGGCGAGGACTGGATGTACGAGGATATTTATTGCGATCCATTGCGATGGCTGGCCGACGGCACCGTAGACTATGTCTCGCCTCAGATCTATTGGCCCCGCGATCATGCCACAAATCCGTTTGAGCCTCTTGCATCGTGGTGGGCCGGGGTGGCACGCTATTTCAAACGCGATATGTACGTGAGCCAGAGTGTATCCTCTCTTCCGGCCGGAAGCGACGCGTGGCTCGAACAGCGTGCCGAGGTGAACGCCACTCGAGCCGACTCCCGGCGCGAGCACACCGTTCCGGGGCAGATTTTCTACTCCGCAGCGCACTTCAACGGCAAGAAAGCAAGCGGGTTGGGTGCCGAACTTGCCACCCACGAATACCGCACGCCGGCGCTGCTCCCCGCCATGACCTGGAAAGAGGCGCCCGCGCAGCAACAGGCTCGCGACCTTGTCCGCAAGAACAATACCCTGAGCTGGTATTCGCCTCAGGATGGCCGGTGGGTTTGCTATGCTATCCCTCGCGATGTAACCCCCATTGACGCTCTCGACCCCGCGAGCAACGGTTTCTCACCTGAATATATCATGGGCGTCTCTTACGAGAACCATTTCGACATACCTCTGCGGTTTCTCAAGAACTACTGGTATGCTGTCGCCCCTTACGACCGCTACGGAAATGAAGGGGAGCCGATTACCATTGGCGCTCCGAAGTTCTGATCGGTGTGCGCCCTCACTTTATAGTCGCATCGTTTATATATGTAAGCAAAACCGATGAATTTTAACGAAAAATATATGAGGCGTGCCCTGCAGCTCGCCGCCAACGGACGCGGATTCACCGTGCCCAATCCCATGGTCGGCGCCGTGATTGTGGCTCCCGACGGCAGAGTGATAGGGGAGGGGTGGCACCGTCGATGCGGAGAGGGGCATGCCGAAGTCAATGCTGTGGCATCGGTAAGAGAAGCCGACCGGCCGTTGCTGAGACAGTCGACCATATATGTGACTCTGGAGCCATGTTCGCATTTCGGAAAGACACCTCCCTGCGCCAGATTGCTGATTGAAACAGGGATACCCCGTGTTGTGGTGGGAACCGGCGATCCTAATCCCAAAGTCAACGGGCGCGGCATCGCAATGCTCCGTGAGGCCGGTGCAGAGGTGATTACGGGCGTGCTCGCCGATGAATCGCGTCGGCTCAACCATATATTCTTCAGATCGCAGACACTCCACCGTCCGTTCATCACTCTGAAATGGGCGCAGTCGGCCGACGGATTCATGGATGCGCGCCGCCAGCCGGGTGAACCGGCCTATAGTTTCTCCACACCTCTTGCACGCCTCGCAACCATGCAGTTGCGTGCGCAACACGAGGGAATACTCACCACCGCAACCACGCTCCTTGCCGACAATCCGCGGCTCAACCTCCGCGGGTTTTCGGGGCGCGATCCCCGGCCATTCATCATCGACAGGTCGGGGCGTCTTCGCGACGCTGTCGACGACAGCTGCGCCGATGCAGCCTGTCGGTTCCATCTGCTTGATCCCCGGCGCACCCCATCACCGGTGATATTTTCGCCACATACTTCCGATATCGACCTGTCCGACCCTGCCGCTCCTTTTCACGCCATGTATGACCGTTACGGCATTACCTCTGTGCTCGTCGAAGCCGGACCGCGCTATCTCTCGGCGCTCATTGCCGCTGATCTCTGGGATGCCATCAGAATAGAGACCGCGCCCGTGGAACTCGGCTCCTCGGGAACCCATCCGGCACCCCTCATCCCCGGGGTGACATTGCGGTTGGATCAGAGCCAATCCGCTCCCCGGAGCTTCGACATCCGGCACCTCGGACGCTTCACTTTTATAACCCGCCGTTAACTTTTTATGATGCCCGACAGAATTTTTAATTGTTATTTTTTTCTGTTAGTTGGTGAAAAATTGCTATCTTTGTGGTCGTAAAACCATGCCTTGCGGCACGGTATAGTGCCTTTTTGCGCGTATATCTCTGATTTATAACGCAATGTGGCAACTTATCAGAATTAACCCTACCAGGAATCACAACAACATAGTTCATGATATCTTTAGGAATTTTCGGCATCGATGCCGTGGTTTTCGCCATTGTGGCTCTGCTCACCGGAGCAGGGTTGGTGTGGCTGGCCATGTGGATTGCAAGCCTTATTTCTCCCCGCTCATTCAACCCGCAGAAAGGTGAGGCCTATGAATGCGGCATCCCCACCCGAGGTGAATCCATGGCACGCCTGCATGTCGGGTATTATCTTTTTGCCATCCTCTTTCTGATGTTCGACGTAGAAACGGTTCTTCTGTTTCCCTGGGCAGTGAAAATGCGTGCCCTTGGCGGTGAAGGCGTTCTCTGCGTCGCAGTTTTTTTCGGAATCTTAGTGCTGGGTCTGGCCTACGCCTGGCGGAAAGGAGCGCTTGAATGGAAATGACAAAAGTTACCGCCCAGGGAGTTCCCTACGAAGCCTGGAAAGACAATGAATATATCGAGAAGCTGGTAGCGCAGCTTCAGGCCTCGGGCACCAACGTGCTGGTAGGCTCGATGGACAAACTTATCAACTGGGGGCGTTCCAACTCCATCTGGCCCCTCACCTTCGCCACCAGTTGCTGCGGCATCGAATTCGTGTCGCTCGGGGCTGCCCGCTTCGACATGGCGCGGTTTGGATGGGAAGTTGCCCGTTCGTCGCCCCGTCAGGCCGACTTCATGATGGTGGCCGGCACCATCGTGCACCGCATGGTGCCCGTGTTCCGCCGCCTTTATGACCAGCTGGCCGAGCCGAAGTATGTGATAGCCTGCGGTTCATGTGCCATCTCGGGCGGTCCTTTCCGCAACAGCTACCATGTGGCGCGCGGCATCGACGACATCGTTCCAGTCGACGTATATTGCCCCGGCTGTCCTCCCCGTCCCGAAGCCATGATCTACGCCATCATGCAGCTTTCGCGAAAAATCAAGGTGGAGCGCTTCTTCGGCGGCGTGAACCGTCAGGAGAGCCGCAAACAGTTCCTCCAAGAGCATCCCGCCTGCGAGAACCCGCAGTCGAGAATCGACTGATCCCGCGCATCTATTTCCGAAACCATTATATTACCAACACCATACATGGCTAACTTGCAGGAAACAATCTCAAAGAAATTCCCCGAAGCAACATTCGAGGATGGTGAGATTTTGCTGGTAAACATTCCCGACGCGAAGCTTCACGAACTGGTGAAGACTCTCCGCGACGAGCTTAAATTCGACTATCTCGTCACCATAGTGGGCATGGACTGGGTGTCATCGCTCGGATGCATCTATTATCTCGCATCCTCCGACATGCAGCAGTTTGTCTCCGTGAAAACCCAGACAACTGATCGCGACAACCCGATGCTCCACTCCATTGCCGACCTCTACCGCATCGCATGCACCTACGAGCGCGAAGTCTTCGACTTCTACGGCATTCGCTTCATCAACAATCCCGATATGCGCCGTCTGTTTCTCAACATCGACTGGGTGGGTTATCCCCTGCGCAAGGATTATGATGCCGATCCCAGCATCAATCCCGTGTCGATCGAGAGCGAGCGACAGACCGACCATACCGACTGCTGGGCCGAGCAGCCCGACGGTTCGATAAAGCACACTCGTCCCCGTGTGTTCGAGCCTGATGACTTCGTTGTCAACATCGGTCCCCAGCATCCCGCCACCCACGGTGTGCTCCGTTTCCGCACGGCTGTCGACGGCGAGACCATTAAGAAAATCGACGTATATTTAGGCTATATCCACCGCGGCGTGGAGAAGCTCTGCGAAAACCTAAACTATCCGCAGACGCTTCATTTCATGGACCGTCTGGACTATTTCTCGGCCCACAATTATCACCACGGTCTTTGCCTCTGCATCGAGAAAGCGCTTGGTATCGAAGTGCCGCGCCGCGCCCAGATCATCCGCGTGCTCATGGACGAGTTGTCGCGTATAGCCTCGCACTGCCTTTTCATCGGCACTTTCTGTATGGACCTCGGCGCCACCACGATGCTGTTCTACAGTCTGCGCGTGCGCGAGCAGATTCTCGACATAATGGAGCGCACCTGCGGCGCACGCATGACATTCAACTACGATGTCATCGGCGGCGTCATGGCCGATCTCGACGAGAATTTCGTGAAGGACACCCGCGAGCTGCTGGCCACTCTCGACCGCAACGTGGCTGAATATAACAAACTCTTCACCGGCAACGTAATAACCAAAAACCGTATGACCGGAGTGGGCGTGATCACCCGCGAGGATGCAATCTCGTCGGGCGTCACCGGCCCTTCGGGTCGTGCATCGGGCTGGGCCTGCGACGTGCGTAAGGTTCATCCTTATTCCGTATATCCCGAACTGAAGTTCGAGCAGGTAATCCGCACAGAAGGCGATTCAATGGCCCGCTTCTGCAACCGCGTTGACGAAATCATCCAGTCGAAGGGCATTATCGAGCAACTGCTCGAAATGCTCCCCGAGGGTGAAATCTGCGCCAAAGTGCCCAAGGTGGTCAAACTGCCTGTGGGTCATTGGTTCCAGGTGGTGGAAGGTTGCCGAGGTGTCTTCGGTGTCTACATCGAGAGTGACGGTTCGTCGCGTCCCTACCGTCTGAAGCTCGCCACGCCCGGCCTCCCGTCGGCTATGGTGGTCGACCATATCACCCGCGGACAAAAAATTGCCGACCTCATCACCATCGGCGGCTCAATGGACTACATCGTTCCCGATATTGACCGATAACCAATCATTAACAACGATATAAGAAATCACATTACTTGTCATGAGTAATATCACAATCGATAACTTCAGCAGCCTGTCGACATGGTTCGACACTATGCTCAACAACTATATGCCCTCCTGGCTGGCAACCACCATCGAGTGTCTCCTCGTGGGCGTGGGGCTGCTGCTGGCCTATTCGGTGCTGGCGCTGTTCTACATCCTTTACGAACGTAAAATCTGTGCCTATTTCCAGTGCCGTGTCGGTCCCAACCGTGTCGGTCCCTGGGGTCTGCTCCAGTCGGTGGCCGACATGTTCAAGATTCTTATCAAGGAGCTTATCCATCTGAATCATGTCGATCAGTTCCTTTTTGCCCTGGCACCCTATCTGGTGATCATTGCCTCCATGCTCTGTTTCGCTGTGCTACCCTGGGGCAACGGACTGCAGATCATAGACTTCAACATCGGCATCTTCTTTCTGCTGGCATGTTCGTCGATCGGTGTGCTCGGCATTCTGCTGGCCGGCTGGTCGTCAAACAATAAGTTCACCCTCATCGGCGCTCTCCGCTCGGGTTCGCAGATGGTGAGCTATGAACTGTCTGTTGGCTTGTCGATTCTCACCATGGTTGTCTTCGCCGGCACCATGAGCGTAGAGGAGATAGTGATGGCTCAGAAAGACCACTGGTTTATCTTCTCGGCCCACATCCCGGCTATCATCGCTTTTATCATATATATGATTGCCGGCACTGCCGAGACCAACCGCGGCCCCTTTGACCTTCCCGAAGCCGAGTCGGAACTTACCGCCGGCTATCATACCGAATATTCCGGTATTCATTTCGGATTCTTTTATCTGGCAGAATACCTCAATCTGTTCATTGTGTCGGGCGTGGCCACGCTGCTCTTCTTCGGCGGCTGGATGCCCTTCCAGATCAGCGGTTGGGACGGGTTCAACACCGTCATGAGCTATTGCCCCTCGATTGTGTGGTTCCTGCTCAAGTGTTTCGTGATTTCATTCATCATCATCTGGTTCAAGTGGACCTACCCCCGTCTGCGCATCGACCAGCTGCTGAGCCTCGAATGGAAATATCTCCTCCCCATCAATCTGGTCAACCTCGCCCTGATGGTGTGGATCGTGGCCGAAGGCCTCTACTTCTGATTTAAAACAAAACGCATAAACTCGCAACAAGATGAGCGACAATTACGGAAAAATAGCCCAGGTGATCGGCCCAGTGGTCGATGTTACCTTCGAGGGCGACCAGAACATTCTGCCGCCGATTTTCACCGCACTCAAGGTGAAGCGTCCCGACGGTTCCGACCTTATTCTCGAGGTGGAGCAGCATATCGGTGAAGACACCGCCCGCTGCGTGGCCATGGACAGCACCGACGGCCTTCAGCGCGGTCTGCGTGCCGAATCTATGGGCCGTCCGATCGCCGTGCCTACCGGCGATCAGGTCAAGGGCCGTCTGCTCAACGTAATCGGCGATGCCATCGACCATCTGCCCGCCCTCAACCGCGAATCACTCCGCTCGATTCACCAGCCCGCTCCCTCGTTTGAGGACCTTACCATAAGCACCGAGATTCTCTACACTGGCATCAAGGTCATCGACCTGCTGGAACCTTACAGTAAAGGTGGCAAGATCGGTCTGTTCGGTGGCGCCGGTGTGGGCAAGACCGTGCTCATCATGGAGCTTATCAACAATATCGCCAAGGGGCATAACGGTTTCTCGGTGTTCACCGGCGTGGGCGAACGCACACGCGAGGGCAACGACCTCCTTCACGAAATGATCGAGAGCGGCGTAATCCGCTACGGCAAGAAGTTCGAGGAGTCGATGGAGAAAGGCGACTGGAACCTTGCCGACGTAGACATGGAGCAGGTGCAGCAGTCGCAGGCCGCACTGGTGTTCGGTCAGATGAACGAACCCCCGGGCGCACGTCTGCGCGTGGCTCTTACCGGTCTGACGGTAGCTGAGCAGTTCCGTGACCAGGATGGCGGCGGTAAAGATATTCTTCTCTTTATCGACAACATTTTCCGTTTCACTCAGGCCGGTTCCGAGGTTTCGGCTCTCCTTGGCCGCATGCCTTCGGCCGTGGGTTACCAGCCTACACTGGCATCGGAAATGGGTGCCCTGCAGGAACGAATCACTTCGACAAAGAATGGTTCGATTACCTCGGTGCAGGCAATCTACGTGCCTGCCGACGACCTTACCGACCCCGCTCCCGCCACCACTTTCAGCTTCCTCGACGCCACCACGGTGCTCTCGCGTAAAATCGCCGAGCTTGGTATCTATCCCGCCGTGGATCCCCTTGAATCCACCTCGCGTATTCTCGATCCCAATATCATAGGTGAAGACCACTACAACACGGCTCAGGCCGTGAAGCAGTTGCTGCAGAAATACAACGAGTTGCAGGACATCATCGCCATCCTCGGTGTGGACGAACTCTCCGACGAGGACAAACTGGTTGTTGCCCGCGCCCGCCGTGCCCAGCGATTCCTGTCGCAGCCGTTCCATGTGGCCGAGCAGTTCACAGGTCTGCCCGGTGTGATGGTGCCTCTGAGCGAGACCATCCGTGGCTTCAAGATGATTCTGTCAGGCGAGATGGACCAATATCCCGAACAGGCTTTCCTCAACGTCGGCACCATCGACGAGGCTATCGAGAAGGGCAAGAAACTGCTTGCCGAGGTTCAGTAATTCCGGCTCGGAGTCGCTGCAGACACATTCAACATATAATGTCAAACCGCTACTGAATGGTACTCAAGATAATCTCAGCTGAAAAAGTGCTTTTCGAAGGTGAAGCCTCAATGGTGACCCTTCCCGGCGAAATGGGGCAGTTCACCGTGCTGCCGCACCACGCCTCGCTGATTTCAACCCTCGTAAAAGGCAAAATCAAATATGCCGAGGCTTCCGGGCGCCATGAAATTGAGGTAGAGGGAGGCATCGCCGACATCGATCACGATGTGGTGTCGGTCTGCATCTACTGATTCAGTCACTTTCCAACAACGTCAACCCTGAATCTTCCAATGAAGAAGTTATTTATAATAATGGCACTCCTGACAGGCTGCTTCTCGGCAGCTCTGGCTTCTGTGGCGTCTTCCACCTCCGAAAAACTTCATGAGGCCGAAGAAGCTACCCGGGCCGAAGCTCAGGAAGAGAAGCTCGACATCAAGGAGATCATCTTCGATCATCTCGGTGATGCCTATGGCTGGGAGATGCCCTTCAACCACCATAAGCGCATCCCTTTGCCCTGCATCCTGATATGCCGTGCCGGCGTTCACTTCTTCTGGTCGTCCGATATTCCCCATGAGCCTGGTGAGATTTTCCGCAAAGGGGATACCGAGCTGATGATTGCTCCCGACGGGCAATACAAAGGCAAACTCGTGGAGGTGGTGAGCAAGGATGAAGCCACCGGCAAAGTGACAGAAATCTACAAACCGTGGGACATCTCCATCACCAAGAATGTGGCAGCTCTGTTCATCGCCTGCATAGTGGTGCTTATTCTGGTGCTGAAACTCGCCCGTTGGTACAAGAAAAACCCGTTCAAGGCACCCCGCCGCATGACCGGCGCCATCGATGCCCTCACAGAATTCATATACAAAGGAGTGGTAAAGCCCACACTCAAAGAGGATAGCTCGCGTTTCGCGCCCTATCTGCTCACAGTGTTCTACTTCATCTTCTTCATGAATCTGCTGGGACTGATTGTGGTGTTCCCGGGCGGTGCCAATGTCACCGGCAACATCGCCGTGACGCTGGTGCTCGCGCTCTTCACATTCTTCATCACCAACGTATTCGCCACCAAGATTTACTGGAAAGATATTTTCTGGCCCGATGTTCCCATCTGGCTGAAATGTCCGCTCCCCATCATGCAGGTGATTGAGATTTTCGGAATCTTCACCAAGCCTGCGGCACTGACAGTGCGTCTGTTCGCCAACATGATGGGCGGTCACATGATAGTGCTTATCCTTACGATGCTCATCTTCATTTTCGCCGCCATGGGCGTAGCGGTAGCATCGGGTACGGCAGTGATTTCAATCCTGTTCTCCGTGTTCATGCTGCTGATCGATGTGCTTGTGAGCTTCATCCAGGCCTATGTGTTCACCATGCTGTCGACCATCTTCATCGGTCTTGCCCAGGAAAAGGAACATGGCCATGAAGATAAAACTCCATCCAAAGCATAATATACAGATAAATAACAAAAAAATATAAAACCCCTAATCAAAAACTCTTCGCTATGTTAGCAATGATTTTAGCAGCAGTTGAGGCTCTTCTTGGTCTCGGTGCATCAATCGGCGCAGGTATCGCAGCTATCGCAGCCGGTATCGGTATTGGTAAAATCGGCGGCGCCGCCATGGAAGCCATCGCCCGTCAGCCCGAAGCCGCCGGCGACATCCGCTCCAACATGATTGTGATCGCCGCCCTTATCGAAGGTGTGGCCCTTTTCGCGGTCATCGTCTGCATCCTCGCGCTGTTCGTCTAACCGCTGACTTCCGACCCGGAGCGTGCCGCCCCGTTCAGGGCGGCGCGCCCCGCCGGAATGAACTTATTTCTCAAACTTCAAACCCTTAACACTGAGGTTATCTTCACTATGGAACTTTTCAAAGTTGATTTTGGCTTGACCATCTGGATGTTTGTGGCATTCGCCATACTGTTTTTCATCCTGTGGAAGTTCGCCTGGCCCTACATCATGAAGGGTATAGACGGGCGTGCCGACCTTATAGATAAGGGTGTTGAGTATGCTCAAAGCGCCAAGGAAAAACTCGACAACGCCAACGCCGAGGCCGACCGCCAGATTCAGGCAGCCCACAAGCGTGAGGCCGACATCATCGCCGACGCCAACAAGATGCGCACCCAGATTATCGAAAGCGCCCGCGAGGACGCCCGCAAGGAAGCGCAGAAAGAGAAGGACGCCGCAAAGCTTTCCATCGAACAGAGCCGTCGCGAGGCCGAGCAGAGCCTTCGCGATCAGGTGAGTGACATGGCCATCGAGATTGCCGGGAAAGTCACCCGCAATCAGCTCAAGAGCGATGACGCCCAGAAGAAACTTGTCAACACATACCTTGACGAAATTGAAAGCAAGAACTGATTAACTGAGGACCCTTTTGTAATTCTCCGATCGCAATGAATGAAGGTTTAATTCCCAAACGATATGCCAAGGCTCTCTACAAGTTCGCTGTAGAACGGGGAGCCGACGCCGGGCTTTACCGTCTGATGGGCAACCTCAGCCACAGTTTTGCCGACAATCCCGCTCTGAACCGCACCATCGACAATCCGTTTGTCGAGGATGCCAAAAAAGTGGAGCTGCTGAAGACGGCTGCCCATGTCGACGAGAATGTGCCCGCCACTGCCATGAAGGCTGTGTCGGAGGTCGACGCCGAGGTCTTTGCCGACTTCCTGAAACTTCTGGTGGAGAACCGCCGCCTGCCTCTGGCATGGGCTGCGAGCCGCGCCTACTGCGACATCTACCGCAAGGAGAACAGCATCTACAGAGTGAAAGTTGTGTCGGCCAAGCCCCTCGACAAGCAGGAACAGCAGCGCCTCACCAAGTTTATCACCGCCCATCTCGATGGCGGCACTTCGGAAATGACGTTTGCCACCGATCCCGACATTATCGGCGGGTTCACGGTCGACATTGACAACGAGCGTCTCGACGCCTCGGTAAAGAACGAACTTAAACAATTGCGACTGAAGCTTTTGAGCCGCGTCTGAAGCGGCCACTGACAGTTACTTAAAACAATTACTGGACCAATGATTAATCCCAGCGAGATATCGGAAGTTTTGAAGCAGCAGCTTGAAAACGTTAACAAATCGGTTGCTTTCGAAGAAGTCGGCACTGTGCTCGACGTCGGCGACGGCGTTGCCCATGTCTACGGACTCGACAACGTGTGTGCCAACGAGCTTGTTGAGTTTGAGAACGGGGTGCGTGGCGTGGCCCTCAACCTCGAGGAAAGCAACGTGGGCGTGATTCTGCTCAACAGTGTCAACAAAGTGACCGAGAACATGACCGTGCGCCGCACCGGCGAAATCGCCTCGATTCCTGTGGGCGAAGGTCTTTTCGGACGTGTAATCAATATCCTCGGCGAGCCCATCGACGGCAAGGGACCCGTGGAGGGAAAACTCTATAACATGCCTCTGGAGCGCAAGGCTCCCGGTGTGATTTTCCGTCAGTCGGTCAAGACACCTCTGCAGACCGGTCTGAAAGCCGTCGACTCCATGGTGCCCATCGGCCGCGGACAGCGCGAGCTGATTATCGGCGACCGTCAGATCGGCAAGACCGCCGTGGCAGTCGACACAATCATCAACCAGCGCCAGAATTTCGAGCAGGGCAAGCCTGTTTATTGCATCTATGTGGCCATCGGCCAGAAGGCATCGTCGGTAGCCGCTCTTGTGGAGACACTCCGCCAGCATGGCGCCATGGATTATACCTGCGTGGTGGCAGCCACGGCAGCCGACTCGGCGGCCATGCGCTATTACGCTCCCTTTGCCGGTGTGGCCATCGGTGAATTTATCCGCGACACCGGTCGCGACGCCCTTATCGTCTACGACGACCTCTCGAAGCAGGCCGTGGCCTACCGCGAGATTTCGCTGATTCTGAAACGTCCCTCGGGCCGCGAGGCTTATCCCGGCGATATTTTCTACCTCCACTCGCGTCTGCTCGAACGTGCCGCCCGCATTATCGACAACCAGGAGGTGGCATCGCAGATGAACGACCTCCCCGAAGTGCTCAGACCTCTGGTGAAAGGTGGCGGTTCGCTCACCGCACTTCCTATCATCGAGACTCAGGCCGGCGACGTGTCGGCATATATTCCTACCAATGTGATTTCGATCACCGACGGCCAGATCTATCTTGAGACAGCGCTGTTTAACCGAGGCATCCGCCCGGCCATCAACGTGGGTATCTCGGTGTCGCGTGTAGGCGGTAATGCCCAGATCAAGTCGATGAAGAAAGTGGCTGGTACGTTGAAAATCGACCAGGCGCAGTTCCGCGAACTTGAATCGTTCACCAAATTCGGCGGCGACATCGACCCTGTGACCGCACGCGTCATCGACCGCGGCCGCAAGAACGAGCAGTTGCTGATTCAGCCCCAATATAAACCGTGGCCGGTCGAGGACCAGGTGGCAGTGATTTTCTGCGGCACCAAGGGTCTGCTTTCCTCCGTGCCTCTGGACAAGGTAGGGGAGTTCCAGCAGCTTCTGCTTCAGTTGCTCCATGCCCGTCACCAGGCCGATGTGCTTGATGTGATCAAAGCCGGAAAACTAACAGACGAAGTGGCTGAAAAGCTCACGGCCGCTGCTGCCGAGGTGGCTCAGCGCTATGCCTGATTTCTAATCTGATTCCCGTAAACAACAGTCAATGGCAACATTAAGAGAACTTAAAGGCAGAATCGGCTCGGTGGCTTCTTCGGAGAAGATCACCGGTGCCATGAAGATGATTTCCTCGGCCAAGATGCACAAGGCCGAGGGTGCCCTGCGCCAGCTGCGTCCTTACAGGGATCAGGTGGAGACCATTATTGCCAACATCATTGGTTCCGACGCTGCCTTTTCGTCGCCCCTGATGACACCGCACACAACTGTCAGCAATGCTGCTGTGGTGGTCTGGGGTTCTGACGACGGCCTCTGCGGCGCCTACAACATAAATATTTTCAAGGATCTTCTGGCACGGCTGGCCACACTCCGTCAGCAGCTCGGCGCCGGCTGCCGCATAACCGTTGTGCCTGTGGGGCGCAAGATTGCTGCGGCAGCGCGCAAAATCCAGCTCCCCGGAGTGGAAATCGACCTTCCCCGCGATGTCGACTCCAAGACCACTGACGTGCGCGATTTCACCTGGAGCCTCCGCGATGATTTTCTGAGCGGACGTTTCGACCGCGTTGATCTGCTCTATATGTCGTATAAGTCGGTGAGCCGGCAGCGCATCGAGAGCAAGGAACTGCTCCCCGTCACCGAGGAAGCGTTCAGCTCCTTCGCGGGGAAAGAGAGCTCGAAGCCCTATCTGTTCGAGCCTTCGGCCGAAGCGATTTTCTCTAAGGTGCTTCCGATGTATCTCCTCGCGGTGATGCAGGATGTGTTCACCGAAAACCGCGCAAGCGAGCAGGCCGCCCGCGTGATGGCCATGCAGTCGGCCAACGACAATGCCAAGAAGCTCCTCGACCAGCTGCAGCTTGAATTCAACAAGCTGCGTCAGCAGGCCATCACCACCGAACTGCTCGATATTCTCGGCGGCCAGGTGAGATAAGATTCCGGTCGGAAACCCTCCGGCCTGTTTCTTCCAAAACGCTAACAACGAAAAATATATACTGATCTTAATAACCGACATGGGTAGTATCAAAGATTATTTCAAAGGATTGGGACAGGGCGTGACAAGCCTCTTCAAAGGTCTATCTGTGACCGGAAAGGAATTCGTCACCCCTAAAATCACCGAGAAATATCCCGACAACCGCGAAAACATGAACATCTCGCAGCGTTTCCGTGCACGCCTGGAACTTGTCTACGACAAGGATGGCAACCACAAGTGCATTGCATGCGGCACCTGCGAGCGCGTCTGCCCCAACGGCACCATCACTCTTGAAACCAAGATGACGGAGACCTGGGACGGCAAGAAGAAAAAGAAACTCGAAAAATACATTTACGACCTTGGCAGCTGCACTTTCTGCCAGCTGTGCGTGCAGAACTGTCCCACACATGCTCTTGACTTCAGCAACGATTTCGAGCAGGCTGTGTTCACCCGCGACCAGCTGGTGAAGAAACTCAACTATCTGCCCGAAAAGCCCGAGCCGGAGCCTACACCCGAGCAGCGTGCCAAGTTCGAGGCCGAGAAGAAGGCCAAGGCCGAGGCTGCCCGCAAGGCTGCCGAAGCTAAAGCCGCTGCTGCCGCTGCAGCTCCCGCCGAGGCGAATGCCGCAGCTAAAGCCGCTCCCGCGGTCGAGCTTGATGAAAAGGCCAAGAAGGCGCTTGCCGCCGCCGAGGCCACAGGCGATCCCGAGAAGATTGCCAAGGTGAAAGCCGCCCTCGAGAAAGCTGCAGCCCTAAAAGCTGCCAAAGGGAATGCATAAGCTTCCCTCGCTCACAGGGGAACGCATAAGCATCCACATCCGCAATCAAGCGGAGCGCATTTCAACCAATAGAAAAAAGTAAACTAAAATATGGATTCAGTAGGAAGTATCATCGTCTACGTGGTAATCGCCCTGGCGATTGTCATCTGCTCGGTGCTTGCTGTCACCACGCGCAAGATTCTGCGCGCCGCCACATATCTGCTGTTTGCCCTCTTCGCCACCGCCGGACTCTATTTCCAGCTCGATTATGAGTTTCTTGGTGCGGTGCAGATTGCGGTATACGCAGGCGGCATCGTGGTGTTGTTCGTCTTTTCCATTCTTCTGACGAGCCACCCCGGCGACAACAGCGCCAAACTCACCTCCAGAAAGCGCGTCCTCGGTCTGACAGGGGCGCTGCTGATGTTGATTGTATCGGGCTACGCACTTGTAAGCCGCTGCGACCTCTGGTCGGCCACGGCTTCGGGCGCTAATCCTCCGATGCAGGAAATAGGCACCCGCCTGCTCTCCACCGGCACCGACGGCTATCTGCTCCCCTTCGAGGCAATCAGTGTGCTGCTTCTGGCGTGCATTATCGGCGGTGTGGTCGTTGCCCGCAAAGACAAACAGTAATTCAAACCGCAGCAATATATATCTTACATGGACACAATTCTCTGGTATCTCATTCCGAGCCTCGTGATGTTCTGCTGCGGTGTTTACGGTTTCATCACCCGCCGCAACATGATCGCGATGCTCATCTCGCTCGAGCTGATGCTCAACGCGGTCGACATCAATTTCGTGGTCTTCAACCGCTTCCTCTGGCCCGGAGCCCTCGAAGGCATGTTCTTCACCTTATTCGCCATAGCGCTGGCCGCCGCCGAGACCGCTCTGGCAATCGCCATTATCATCAATGTTTTCCGCGCGACGAAGACAACTGATATTGACGAAGTTTCCAAAATGAAATTCTAAGCAACGACATGGGACAAGTAATTCCTGTTCTTATTCTGGCACTGCCACTGCTGATGTTCCTGCTGCTGGGTCTGTGCGGCCACAAGATGTCGCACAAATGGGCCGGTATTCTGGGCACCTGCAACATGGGCGTGACCATGGTGCTGGCCTATATCGTAGCCTTCACCTATTTCTTCTCGGGGCAGCCTGAGTTTATATCCGCCGAGGGCGTCCGCCTGCAGCATTTCCTTTTCGACTGGGAGTGGTTGGCATTCACCGATACCCTCGTAATCCATCTGGGCTTTCTCATTGACCCCATCGCGGCTCTGCTGTTGGTGGTGGTGACCACCATCTCGTTTATGGTGCACCTCTACAGCAACGGCTACATGCGTGACCATCACGGTGTGTGGGAGACCGGCTTCCAGCGTTTCTACGCTTTCCTGTCGCTCTTCAGCTTCTCGATGCTCGGTCTGGTGGTGGCCACCAACATTTTCCAGATGTATATCTTCTGGGAGCTTGTGGGTGCCTCCTCCTATCTGCTGATCGGTTTCTATTATACCAAACCGTCGGCCGTGTCGGCATCGAAGAAGGCATTCATCGTGACTCGCTTCGCCGACCTCGGCTTCCTGATCGGTATTCTGGTACTGAGCTATTACACTCAGACTTTCGACTTCTTCAACTTCACCTCCACCGAGGTGCAGGTTGAGGGTGTGACCGACGTATACCGCATCAGCGCCGGAACTGCCGAATCGGTTCGCGCATTCATCGCCAACCATCCCGCCCCCATGTTTATGGGCGCATCGGTGCTCACCTGGGCGCTCGTGCTGATTTTTATGGGCGGCATGGGCAAATCGGCCATGATGCCTCTTCACATCTGGCTCCCCGACGCCATGGAAGGTCCTACCCCTGTGTCGGCCCTCATCCACGCCGCCACCATGGTTGTGGCAGGTGTCTATCTGGTAGCACGTCTCTTCCCGCTCTACCTGATGGAGAATTCGGCGCTCGAAATCATCACCATAGTGGGCATGCTCACCGCGCTCTATGCAGCAATGGTGGCATGCACGCAGATCGACATCAAGCGCGTGCTCGCCTTCTCAACCATCTCGCAGATTGCGTTCATGATGGTTTCGCTCGGCGTGGCCCGTCCGGAGCTTCATGATGCCGTGGGCTACATGGCTTCGATGTTCCACCTGTTCACCCATGCGATGTTCAAGGCTCTGCTCTTCCTTTGCGCCGGCGCCTTGATTCATGCCATCGGCAGCAACGACTACACCGCCATGGGCGGCCTGCGCAAGCGCATGCCTGTGACCCACGCTGCTTTCCTTATCGGGTGTCTCGCCATCGCCGGTATCATCCCGTTTGCCGGTTTCTTCTCGAAAGACGAGATTCTGACCGCCTGCGCTCTGAACAACACCTTCTACTATATCTGGATGTCGGCCGTGGCCGGTCTGACCGCCTTCTATATGTTCCGTCTCTACTACCTCATCTTCTGGTGGAAGGAGTACAAGACGCCCCAAGGCCATCATGATCCTCACGACCAGCCCTGGACCATGACTCTGCCTCTGGTGATTCTCTCCGTAGTTTCGTGTGTGGCCGGTTTCGTGCCCATGGGTAATCTCGTCACCTGGAACGGCGCTCCTATGCATCATTTCGAGCACCCCACATTCTGGAGCAACCTAGAGGCTCTGAACTGGGGCGTTGCCGGCATCAGCCTCGGCGTCGCCGTCGTAGCTATCGTTCTGGCCACAGTGATGTATCGCAAAGAGAACGCCATCCCCTCGCGTATGCGCAAGGCTCTGCCCGCGCTCTGGACATGGTGCCACCATCGCTTCTACTGGGACGAACTCTATCAGTTCATCACGCATAAAATCATCTTCGGCTGCATTAGCCGTCCCATCGCATGGTTCGACCGTCATGTTATCGACGGTTCGATGGACGGTATGGCCTGGGTGACCAACCGCATATCATATGCCATCCGCGGCCTCCAGTCGGGCAATGTGCAGTTCTATGTATGGTTTTACCTCATCGGAGTGCTGCTGCTCGGTGCCATTGTGGCCATCTGCTGGATGTGATTCCCTCTAAAGTGAAAATATAGTATTACAGAAATATAGAAACAGAGATGTTTTCCAACCTTCTCATTTACTTCGTGGTAATACCCCTGCTGATGCTTGCGGGCTTTGCCATCTGCAAGAATATAAAGCAGGTACGCGCCGTGGCCGTGACAGGCTCCACCGCGCTGCTCGGGCTGAGCATCTGGCTGCTGGTCGATTATATCGCCCAGCGCAACGCCGGTGCCACCGCCGAGATGCTGTTCCAGGGATCGTGGTGCTGGTTCAAGCCTCTCCACATCAACCTGGCGGTCGGTGTCGACGGCATATCGGTGGCCATGCTTATCCTTTCATCGATAATTGTGTTCGCCGGATCGTTCGCATCGTGGAAAATGGACGATGCACGCCACTTCTTCATGTGGCTGATCCTGCTGTCGACCGGTGTGTTCGGCTTCTTCATCAGCATCGACCTCTTCACCATGTTCATGTTCTATGAGGTAGCGCTCATCCCCATGTATCTGCTCATCGGCGTGTGGGGCACAGGCCGCAAGGAATATTCGGCCATGAAGCTTACACTGATGCTTATGGGCGGCTCGGCATTCCTGATGCTCAGCCTCATCGGCATCTACTACCACTCGGCTCCCGAAGGGCAGACCCTCACATGGAACATTCTTGACATAGCCAAAAACGCTTCTATTCCCCACGACTGGCAATATTTCCTGTTCCCGATGTGCTTTGTGGGCTTCGGCGTTCTCGGCGCCATGTTCCCCTTCCACACATGGAGCCCCGACGGTCATGCATGCGCCCCTACAGCGGTGTCGATGCTCCACGCAGGCGTGCTCATGAAGCTCGGCGGCTATGGCTGTTTCCGCGTGGCCATGTATCTGATGCCTCAGGCCGCCAATGATCTGGCATGGATTTTCCTTATCCTCACAGGCATCTCGGTGGTCTACGGCGCCTTCTCGGCCTGCGTTCAGACTGACCTGAAATATATCAACGCCTACTCCTCGGTGTCACACTGCGGCATGGTGCTCTTCGCCATTCTGATGATCAACACCACGGCCATGACCGGTGCCATTATGCAGATGCTCTCCCACGGTCTGATGACGGCTCTCTTCTTCGCGCTGATCGGTATGATCTACGGCCGCACCCACACCCGCGACATCCGGTTGATGGGTGGTCTGATGAAGATAATGCCATTCCTCGGTGTGGCATATGTGATTGCCGGTATGGCCTCGCTGGGTCTGCCCGGTCTCTCTGGTTTCGTAGCCGAGATGACGATCTTCGTAGGCTCGTTTGAGCATGCCGACATGTTCCACCGCACCTTCACCATCATAGCCTGCTGCTCCATCGTCATCACCGCGGTATACATCCTCCGCGTTGTGGGCAAGCTGCTGTTCGGTCCCGTTCAGGACGAGCACCATCTGGCTCTTACCGATGCCGTTTGGTGGGAACGCTTCTCGGTAATCACACTTATTGTGTGTGTGGCCGCCATCGGTTGCTTCCCCAATTTCTTCGAAAGCCTTATTCGTTTCACCTTCAGCCCCGAAATATTCCAGGCCATCGGGCTTAACTAAGCCAGGGCACGGATCAATCTGTTATTCACATGGATTACTCGCAATTTTTGGCAATGAAACAGGAAATAGCCCTGCTTGTGGTTTTCCTGCTTGTATTCCTCTATGATACATTCATGCCCCGCAAGGCCACCGGCGCCATAGCCTCGGTGACAATCGCGCTGTTCGCCATCTTCACGGCCTGCTGTTTCATCTGGCCCGCAGGTGATGCCGAAGCATTCTCCCGGATGTATGTCACCACTCCGGTCTGCGGCATGATCAAAAATATCCTTAATGTGGGTGTGCTCATCGTGCTCATCCAGTCGATGAGCTGGACCAACTCCGATGCGCAGGCACCCCGCCGCGGCGAATATTACGAGCTGCTGTTGCTGACACTCTTCGGCATGTACCTGATGATTTCGGCACGTCATTTCCTGCTCTTCCTCATCGGTCTGGAGTCGGCCTCGCTTCCTCTGGCTGCCATGGTCGCTTTCGACAAGAACCGTTACGAGAGCCATGAGGCTGCTGTGAAATATCTACTCACCGCAGTGTTCTCGTCGGCCATCTTCATGATGGGTCTGTCGCTTGTTTACGGTCTCGCAGGCACGCTCTACTTCGACACCATAGCTCTGAATCTTACATCGCAGCCTTCGGCGCTGCTGATTGTGGCCATGGCCTTTGTGGTGGCCGGCGTAGGATTCAAACTCTCGCTTGTTCCGTTCCATCTCTGGACCGCCGATGTATATCAGGGAGCGCCCACCTCGGTCACTTCCTACCTGTCGGTGATCTCCAAAGGTGCTGCAGCCTTTGCGTTCCTGGTGATTCTGGCGCAGGTGTTCGGCACATTCTACAAGAGCGTGTGGGAGTGGATGCTCTATGCTCTCATCATCGCCACTATCACGGTAGGTAACCTTTTTGCCATCCGTCAGCGCAATCTCAAGCGTTTCCTCGCTTTCTCGTCGATTTCGCAGGCCGGTTACATCATGCTCGGCGTGATTGGCAACAATGCCATGGGACTCTCGGCAATGATGTATTACATCCTTGTTTACATCTTCTCCAACCTCGCCGCATTCGGTGTGATCGGAGCGATAGAGAACAAGACCGGAAAGGTTTCGATGGATGACTACAGCGGTCTCTCCAAAACCAACCCCTGGCTGGCTTTCTCGATGACTCTGGCCATGTTCTCCCTCGCAGGTATTCCCCCCTTTGCCGGATTCTTCAGCAAATTCTTCATCTTCACCTCGGCAATCAATCAGACCGTTGCGTTCCCCGATCTCAACCCCTATCCCATCTATATCCTGGTGCTTGTGGCGTTGATCAACACCATCGTGTCGCTCTACTATTATCTGCTCGTGGTGAAAGCCATGTACATTTCGCCCGATGAACCTCAGATTGCCGGTTTCCGTTCTACCTGCCCCGAGCGCGTCGGCCTCTGGATTACCGTATTAGGCATCATCGCCCTCGGCATTGTAAGCTATTTCTACGACAGCATTCTCGCCGTCGCCGATCCTCAGGCTCTAATCGCCGGCTGACTTTGACATCACATTAATCTCCATCACGCGATTAATCCCCAATACGCGGGGCGCCCTCCTTACCGAGAGCGCCCCGCCGCCTTTTCGTAACCATCCGATATATGCCGCATACAAACAATATTTCACTAATTTTTGTTGTATATTTCTGTTTGAACTGACAGAAATTCGTTATTTTTGCGATGTATTTCTCCTTGTCACCAACCGACGGCCGAGGCAGGCTGTCTCACTCAATAGGAAACATTCAGTATTAAACAATCTCAATACAATCATTATGTCAAAAGGTTCAATCAGTTTTTATTCAAGCACGTTCTTTAAATGTCTGATGGCAGTCGGACTTGTTGTCGCTATTGGTGACATAATTTATGAAATTTTCACCGAATCATTCCACGGAATAAACGTGATTACCGGTCTGTGGGCTTTGGCGACATACGCAGCCTACTTCATAGGTAAGACCATTAAATCCGAGATGTTTCAAAAGGTGATTATGTGGATTGTGCTGATCTCCCTGATTTCACTGCCCATATTCATCAGATTCTGCTGATTTTTTTGGAGAATTGGCGAATAGTTATTAAATTTGCGGCATAATGGGATGAAAGCCCCATATCATACAGTTTTTCTGAAATGGCTTTTTAAGTATCAGAAACGGCTTTTTCAGTTTTAATTACTTCATTTTCTGCTATGAAGCGTCAACATCTTTTCAACAGCAAGCAATGCGGTGCCGCACCTCCATGCGGCGCGAGGATGTGATGCGCATAGTGTCCCACTCCAACATTTTAAGCCGCAATTGATGCCCCGTCAGCCCGTGGTGCGCTTTGTCGCATTCCGGCAGGCCGGGTGTGGTACGCTTTGTAGCGTCGTGTCGCGTCTGCCGGGCGCAGCGAGATCTTTGACATGTTGGGATGTCAGGAGGAGGGCCTCCGACATCAGAAAAGAAAATGAATAATTAACCCGGGGATGTGGATTTAAGATTGCTTAGTCTTCATTCCCACTTAAAAACTGTATGATATGAAAATTGAATCTCCAATTATAGTAGAGGCTATGATGTTTGTCGCAGCCTCGGAAAATGAAATTTCTCTTAACGACAATCAACTTGCGCGATTGGGCTTTGATGCCCGCCACGACTTTCTGATTGATGCCGAGTTCGGCGGAATCGCATTGCAGCTTGAATTTGCCAGCAAACGATATTTCAGCGACGATATGCGCGGAGTGCGTCGCCAGGTCAGCGTAATGCTGGTTGATGCCACGGAGCGTGTGCCGGTGACGCAGAAATCCATCAGGGTGGCGATGTCGGCCACTGAGTCGCATCAGGCTAAATATGTGGTTTTAAGCATGGCCGAGGCTGAATTTCAGCATGGCCATACCTATCGGGTGGTAGTGCGCGATGACACTGCGGGCACTTTGCTCGAAGAATCGGTTATCCACACTTTCAGCACCGAAGTACTGGAGCACCCCTGCCTTTGGTTTGATGTGACCGGAGGCGGTATCCGCCCAGATTGGGAGCCTTTCAGCATCTACAGGTCTATGAAAGTGGAGTCGGGCAAGGAACTTAATGTGCGTTTCAATCTCACGCATAACTTTGGTGTCAATGTGCCGGCAATACTTCCTGAGCTGGAAGTGCGCCTCTATAATCCCGAGGGTGAGCCGACTTTAGTACGCTTCATCGAGCCGAAATTTGTCGAATGCCGGGAGGGGTCAATGTATGTGGAGATGCCGTTCTTCTCGAGCTCTCTCTACCGCGGCCCCTATTACGCCGAACTGCTCTGCATGCAATATCCCATCGCCGGGTTTGTGTTCAGCACCCGTGGCCCCGAAGTGAAAGGGGAGAGCTATGGGGCCAATATCGTTCCTTTTGACGAATACTCGACTGATGCAGCTGTGGAACGCTTTCGCAAGTTTGCCGAAAGCGTGGAGGATTCTGAAAAGGAGCTCGAGACGGAGGATTTTGACGAGCTTCTCGACAGTTTTATCCGTAACGAGCAGGCTGCTCTTGCCGATGTGCCTGACGTCGAGGAGAATGCGGATGAAGACGGGGAGGCAGAGGAGCTGAAGGAGGAGCCTCAGGCCGCCTCGGGAGAGCATCGCTCTATTGTCGACTCCCTTTCGATGCTGACGGGACTGACATCGGTGAAAAACAAACTCGGGAAGTATGAAAAGTTGGTCACATTCAACAAGATGCGGGCTGAAAACGGTTTGCCTGTGGGGAATGTGCCCCTGCATGCCATGTTTCTCGGGTCTCCGGGCACCGGCAAAACCACAGTGGCCCGACGTGTAGGCCTGATGCTCCGTCGTGCAGGAGTTCTGTCGAAAGGGCATGTAGTGGTGCGCGAGCGCGCCACGCTTCTCGGACAGAACTACAGCAGCGAATCGGAAAACACCCTCAAGGCCATCGAGGAGGCGCAGGGGGGTATACTTCTGATCGATGAGGCGTATCAGCTGTTCCAGCCCAACGATCCGCGCGACCCAGGCAAATTTGTAATCGAGTCGCTTCTGACGGTGTTGGCCGATGAATCGCGGCGCGACTGGATGCTTATTCTCGCGGGTTATCCCGACCGGATGCGCCGTATGTTCGAAATGAATCCCGGACTTAAATCGCGCATCCCCGATTCAAACATCTATGAGTTTGAGGATTTCACCGAATCCGAACTGATGGAGATTGCCGAGCGCTATTTCGAACGCAACGGTTTCTCGCTCTCGGCCGATGCCCGCGATGCGCTTGCACAGCGGCTCAGAGCGGATTACAGTCATCGCGATTCGTCGTTCGGCAACGCGCGTCATGTGATAAACATGATACTGACCGACATAGTGCCGGCGATGGCCGAGCGTGTGATCGAAGGTGGCGAAATCGACAAGACCCGGCTGACTGAAATTCAGGCTTGCGATATACCCGCCCGGCAATCATCCGTTAACACTTCGTCGCGCCGCAGGGTGGGATTCAGCGCCTGACTGTCAGCCCTGCCGCTCTTTCAGCCCCATGGCAATATCTTCGACGACCTTGGGGAAGTATTGCTTCTCAAGGGCATGTACTTTGGCGGCGATGTCGTCGGGAGTGTCGTGGGGCGACAGGGCGGTGCGGTATTGGGCGATGCACTCGCCGGCGTCGATCCGCGCGTCTACATAGTGGATTGTGATGCCGGTTTCGGTTTCACCGGCAGTCTTGACAGCTTCGTGCACATGGTGCCCCCACATCCCTTTCCCTCCATATTTTGGCAGTAGGGATGGGTGGATGTTGATGATGCGGTGGTGGAATCTTTCGAGCAGATAATCGGGTATAAACAGCAGGAAGCCAGCTAAGACTATAAGGTCGCACCCCTCGACGGTCTTAAGGACGAGCCGGGGATCTTCGCTGAATTCGCGTCGGGTGATCACTTTGGCCGGTACTCCAAGCCGCTGTGCGCGCTCAATGGCGCGGGCCTCAGGCTTGCTGCTGACGACCACGGAAACGCCGACATTTTCATTGCCCTGAAAATGCCTGATAAGGTTTTCGCAGTTTGTCCCTTCTCCACTGACAAAGATGGCTATATTGATTTTTCTCATATTCTTCTTGTCCAATCTGATGCAAAATTAACTATTCAAATTGTGTTATACAAATCGCGGCGGAGATATGGGCATAAAAACAGGCCACCCCCGGGAGCGCGCTCCCGGGGGTGGCCTGTTCAGTCTATTGCCCTCGCAGGCGGTCAGTCACGACGGAAAATGTCGCGGGTATATACCTTGGATTCCACATCGTCGAGGCATGAGTCATAGCGGTTTGCCACTATGGCTTTCGACATTTCTTTGAATCTGGCGAGGTTGTTCACGACGAGGCTTCCGAAGAATGTGGTGCCATCTTCGAGTGTCGGCTCGTAAATAATGACCTGTGCGCCCTTGGCTTTGATGCGCTTCATCACTCCCTGGATCGACGACTGGCGGAAGTTGTCGGAGTTTGACTTCATCGTCAGGCGGTATACGCCAATGATGCATGGCGTTTCGTGGCCTGCGTTATACTGGTTGTTGGCCGAGTAGGTGTAATAGCCGGCAAGATTGAGTATCTGGTCGGCAATGAAATCCTTGCGGGTGCGGTTCGATTCCACGATGGCGCTCATCATGTTCTGAGGAACCGCGGTATAGTTGACCAACAGCTGTTTGGTGTCCTTGGGCAGACAATAGCCTCCATATCCGAACGAAGGGTTGTTGTAGTGCGAGCCGATACGGGGATCCAGGCCGACTCCCTCGATTATGGCGCGTGAATCAAGACCCTTGACCTCGGCGTAGGTGTCGAGTTCGTTGAAGTAGCTTACGCGGAGTGCAAGATAGGTGTTCGCAAATAGTTTTACAGCCTCGGCTTCTTTCATGCCCATATAAAGCACGGGTATATCCTCTTTTATCGCACCCTGCTGCAGCAGGCCTACAAAGATGTGAGCCGCCCGGTCAAGCATGGCAATGTCGGTAACCTTGCTAATTGCCTTGTTCTCGTCATCCAGCCCGTCCTTTTCAATGATTTTGGGTATGCCGGCGATGATGCGCGAAGGATATAGGTTGTCGTAGAGAGCCTTGCTTTCGCGGAGAAATTCGGGGAAAAACAGTAGGTTGAACCGCCCGACGCCCTTTGCGGCGTATTTAGCATACAGACTGCGACAGTATCCTACAGGTATGGTCGATTTTATGACCATAACAGCGTCGGGATTCACGTCCAGCACCAGATCGATTACATCCTCGATGCAGTGTGTGTCAAAGAAATTCTTGACGGGATCATAGTTTGTGGGGGCCGCAATGACCACGAAATCAGCATCTTTATAGGCTGCCGCTCCGTCGAGTGTCGCCGTCAGGTCAAGATCTTTTTCCGCCAGATACTTTTCGATATACTCGTCCTGAATGGGCGACAGGCGGCTGTTGATTTTCTCCACCTTTTCGGGAATCACGTCGACAGCCGTGACATGATTGTGCTGCGCCAGAAGAGTGGCGATGCTAAGCCCGACATATCCGGTGCCGGCAACAGCTATGTTATATCTCTCTTTCATCATCATAGTTTGTAACCGCTCAGGAAGACTTTTATTTTTCGATGGATGCCTTGATGTTGTCGACTATATAACGGACATTTTCGTCTGTCACCCATGGACCCGAGGGGAGGCAGATTCCGACTTTGAAGAGCGATTCGCTGACGCCGTTGGTGTAGGCCGGATTGTTGCGATACACCGGCTGCCGGTGCATCGGTTTCCACAAGGGGCGCGATTCGATATTGGCTGCGTCGAGCGCCATGCGGAGAGCCTCCACATTGTCGTTGGGCTGACAGTCGGTCACGGCCGATGATGTGGAGTGGGTGACTCCGGCGGCGCCACCTACGGCACCGGTGATAACTTGCTTGTAGGCATTCTCCTGCCCTTTGATCCGCAGCGCGGGGTCGAGCGTGGCGGTGCATAGCCAGAAGTTGGAGTCGAACTCGGGCGAGGGAGCTTTGTGCACCGTTATTCCCTCGACGTCGGCGAGAAGATCTTCATATAGAGCCTGCACGTGGCGGTGGTGGGCGATATGCTCGTCGACAATAGTCATCTGGCCGCGGCCGATGCCTGCGCAGATGTTCGACATTCGGTAGTTGTAGCCTATGGCCTCATGCTGGTAATAAGGATAGCTTTCGCGGGCCTGTGTGGCATACCATAGAATCTCGCGGGCCGAGTCGGCGTCGGGGCAGATCAGTGCGCCTCCGCCTGAGGTTGTGATCATCTTGTTGCCGTTGAACGACAGCACGCCATAGCGGCCGAAAGTGCCGAGCACCTGACCGCGGAAACGTGAGCCGAAGCCCTCGGCGGCGTCCTCGATTACCGGAATGCCGTAATGGTCGGCAATCTCCATTATGCGGTCAATACGGTATGGCATGCCATAAAGAGCCACAGGAATTATGGCCTTGGGCTTCTTTCCGGTTTTAGCGATGCGGTCTTTAATAGCCGTTTCGAGCAGGTCGGGATCTATATTCCACGTTTCGGCTTCAGAATCGACAAACACCGGAGTAGCGCCCAGATACGTTACAGGATGGCTCGACGCACAGAACGTAAACGACTGCACCAGCACCTCGTCGCCGGGACCAACGCCGCAGGCAATCAGCGCCAGATGCACCGCAGCCGTACCGGCCGACAGCGCCACCACCTTCTTGTCGAGCGGCTCTTCGGAACCTTCACAATGGTTTACAAACGCCTCAAGATCCTTCTCGAAGCCATTGACATTCGGTCCCAGAGGCACCACCCAGTTATCTGCAAACGCCTCCTTTATAAAATCCATCTCCCTGCCGCTCATATGCGCCAGGCATAGCAGTATCCGTTCCATTACAATATTGTGAAGTTGCGGTCGACGAGATCCGAGGTGTGAGCTATCACGACATCGTCGTACATAAGCATCAGTACATCCTCATCGTAATCTCCGATATTCACCGGGTTCTCGACTCCGTTGATGTTGTTTACTATCAGTTTGATGAAATCAACTCCGGCTCCATAGGCGTGGAGGTATGCGCCACCAAAACGCGGATTGATCTCCGACAGGTAATACTCGCCGTCCTTAATGAAGAAGTCCATGTCGAGCGGACCGTTGAATTCGAATGCCGAGCATACTTCTTCGATAAAAGCGAAAAGTTTTGGATCCTTGAAAGAAATGGTTTTGCTCGCCCCTCCGATACGAGTCTCAATCTTGCGTTTGGAGAAGGCCGCCACGGCTTTGTGGGATATTGTATCGACATATACGTCTGCATCGCAGTCGCCACCTGTCATCAGCTCCTGAATGATATAATCATGCTCTCCGCTGTTCCAGTCAGCCTCGGCCTGTTCGAGTGTGTGAACCTTGTGCGCTCCCACGCTGCCGCTGCCACAGACAGGTTTCATGAACACCGGGAATGAGATTCGTCCGGCTGCCAGAACTTCTTTGAAATCTGCCCAGTCGTGAAACGTCAGGGGTGTCCTGATGCCTTTCCGGGTAAGATATTTGAACAGCTCATATTTGTTGAAACAGTAGATGGCGCTTTGGGGAGCCGGACACAAGGGTATCACACCGGCTTCCTTGAAACGGTCTGAGTTGGCTGCAATCAGTTCTATTTCAGGGTCGATAAGTGTTGTGACAGCCTTTATGTCATTCTCGCGGCATATGTCGAGAAGAATATCGACATATCCCGGTTCTGTAATCCGTGGCACCACGTACTGGCGGTCACAGAACTGTAGCGCAGGCGCAGTGGATTGATGATCGGTACCCACTATATGTCCGGTCTTTCCAATAGTTTCCTTAACATCGCGCAGAAGGCGCCCGCGGCGTCCAACGCTGCAAAACAGCAAGTTGTTCATTGTTGACTGAGTTGTGTAATTATAATTTGTCAAGAGCAATTATATCAGCGGCACATGACGGGCGGCGCACTTCGCGACAGACCCCTTCCTCATTTCTTGAATAAACCCTCGGCCAGAGGCGAATGAACTGCGGCGAGAGTGTCATCGTGTAGGCCCCTACATTCTGATAGAGAATGCGGTCGCCTGTTTCGAGACGAGGTTTGTCAATTAGCGTGAACATCCGGTCGTATTCGAGGCAGGTGCATCCGGCCACTATCTGGAGTGGCTCAATAGGGCGGTTTTCCGATCTTGGAAGAATCTCCTTGATATAGTCGCTCTTATGAAAAAATGGATCTATGTCATTGCGTGAACCGTCGGTAGTTACAAACCGGGTATGTGTATCGACTTTCTTGACATCGATGACAGATGAAAGAAAAGAGAACGAACTTGCAGTCAGCGCGTTCCCCGGCTCTATGATTATCCGCAGATGTTCAAGCCCATGCTGAACGAGTGGAGTATATAACGCCTCGGCATAGTCGCAGAATGTCGGTTTATTAGGGAAAATGCCGAAATAGCCACCTCCGACATCAAGATAGTCAAGCGAGAGATTATATTTTTTGATAACAGATGCAGCATATTCAACAGAGCGGCGATAAAATCGCGGCGAGCGGGAGTGGGCGGTGCGGTGGATGTGTAGCCCGGCGAGAGATACGTTGGGTAAAGATTCTATATAATTAAGTGCATCGGCGAATTCTCCGCTTTCATCGCTGAATCCGAATCGGCTGTTATCATCATCGCCATCTGCATCCTCAGGCGATATGTGAGAAATATTAATATTCAGTCTGATGCCAACACTGAAATTTCTATTCCGAGGTAATTCCTTAAGCCATTCAAGCTCTCTCTTGGTTTCTATATTCATAATCCCCCCCCCTCATAATTGCTTGAATTGCAGTGGTTTGGGGTTTTAATGGCCCGTTATAGATTATTTTGTCGGGGGAGAAACCGCAAAGTAGTGCAAGTTCATACTCGTCATGGCTGACAACTTCGGCCATACATCCGTTATATCTAGCCATGCGAAGTGCATAAGGCAGCGAATTGGTCTTTACAGAATAACCGATATCGACCTGCTGAAAGCGCTTTTTTAATGAGTCTCTGAAGCCGCAAATACCCCGTTTGAACTCCGCTTCGTCAAAGATGAAGCATGGGGAATGAAGTTCTTGGTAATGGGTCATACGGTGTCAGTCGGGGATGTGTGGATAGTCGAAATCTTCGGCAAAATCGGAATATTTCTTTTTTATTCCATTGTAAATCTGTAAAGAGTCATTCAACTCGCAGATTTCACGAAGAACTCTGAAAGGATATTTTATATAGTCAGATTCTATATTGTTGCTAATAATATTCTCAATGCTTTTTACGAATTCTGCGATATTGTTCCCTTTGAAATATTTGATCTCGGCTTCCATCGTATTGGCGATTATCAATTTATGAGAGTCATCAGAACTTCTCATCGCCTTGACGAGGTTGTTAAGCTCTTTGGTGTCGGCAGATTTGGAACGAACCAGACTACGGAAGTAGGCTTCGACATGATAGAAATTTGTTGGACGACGTTCATAGCACTTTTTCGCAAAATCAAGAGCGTCAGATTCTCGAAGTGAAAATTTGACAATCCATAATTCATGCAGAAGTTTTGCATCGTCAAACTCGGAGTCATTGTTTGCAAAAGTCAGCTCGTAAGCGCTCATATAATAATCACGAGCTATGCAATATGAGCGTTCGTGATCCCCGATCTTATGACGGTAATAAAACCCCATCAGGAAGTTGTGACTGTAAGAGTTCGTGTCAAAAAATTTAATCTCTTTAGGTGCTCGAGTATCTCCTTTGCGACACAATGCGCTGCAAAGCCAATATCTGATGGATCTTTCCATCTCTTTGGTCAACCTCGAGTATCCTTTAAGAACCTGGTCCGCCATGCTTATTACGAGATCATTGTTCCCTTGATAATAGTATTCCATCATTAAACGAAGTACTAATGATGGAATGCACAGGTCGTCAGGAATTGCAGACGGATTGTTTTTAATGCTTTCACGGGCTGCGAGCATGTATCCTGCAATATCCATGCCTTCCATCCGAAAATTCTTAATGTTTTCGAAAACCAGTTCATTATATCGCTGTTCCATTTCATCCGGGAGCTTGGATGGGCGGCGTCGGATATAATTGGCAATGCCCGGGTTTGCGGAAATCAGCGAGTTGTCGATACCGCTAAACAGCAAAACGCTGTAATTGTCAAGGACATCAAGATAGTCATACAGCTCGGACCCTATTACTGTGGCAAGATCGCGGTCAGACATCAACGGAACTCTTGAGAGAACCGTAAGGACATCAATTGCTCCGGGACACTCATATTGCAACTCTTCCAAAATAACCCTGAAATCAGATTCAATTACTGCTTTTGCCGTGTTCAAAGCATTGCGTATTCTGCCCTTTTGTTGCCCTCCCGTAGCCAGAGCTTCCACAGCCTTGTATACCGGCAAGGGGTATCCATTAGATTCTTCCACACATTCCTCTACAAGAGTTTCCGATACGGGGATATTGCAAATCAGAGCATATTCTTTAAAGAGACGTATGAGCCACGCTTTCTCTATTTCTCTGATTGACATTGTTATTACCGTAGGGAAATTGGTTGAGGTATTATAGGCCGGACGAAAACGGCTGACTATATTGAACATCAGTTCACCGTTAAATTCCGGAACTCTGATGAGACCAACAACCCAATTAGCCAGATGTCCGTTACGCTTTACAATAGCACCGTCGTCAAGAATAACTACGGTGCCCTTATTATCTCGGAGAACTTTGTAGAGATCTTTAATCAGAGGAAGAACCTTTTCCCGATGATCATATATCTCCGTTATTTCCCAAGGCTGATATTTGCTGACAATGTTGTTGAGCTTCTGCAGGAAAGCCCATTCATCATCCGAAGCATCCAGCGAAATGGTAAATATGTCTTCTGGTGTAGTATTTGTTTTGACCTCTCTGCTTAAAAATTCCTTTAGAAACCTCTTTCGGCCAAGATGACGAAGCCCCGAAATGATCAGTGTATTCGGATTCGGGATGTCACTATCCGTTCTCCTGTCGCTGAGTATGCCTTTTAGCGCACTCAAGTCGGCATCTCGCCCCATAAAAAGAGTGCGACGAGCTTTTAGTTTCTCGTCTCGGGCATATAAATCTTTCCTTACCTTGTTTTGCACTAAATGGGCGAGCAATGGAATTGTAGTATAATGGTCTGTTATATACTCTTTTTGAATCCAAGGTTTGATGCGAGAATCGCTCCATTCAATCTCATTATCTATGATTACAGGCCAAAATAGGACTTTGCCCTCGTCAACAAGATCGCGGACAAAGTTGATTTCCCGTTCAACCCATCCACCTTCACGAAGAGCTTCTTTCGAGATTAAAAACAAGAAATATCGGCAATCGGTTATCGCTTTTCTGATCTCAGCCCATATTTCCTCGCCACACTCAAAATTATATAGGTCTACAACTGTCAAGTCGCGTCCTAATAACTCGACAAGAGGTTTGACCACAGATTCTTTCCATGCGCTACTATGCGAAATAAAGATTTTGTCTTTCATAATTCGTTAATTATGTCCATTAAAAGCTTCCATGGTGGCATCGGTCTGAGAATTGATGTCGGATCGTTTAATGACTTTCATCAAAGTTGTCCAGACGATTTTGCAGTCTGTGACGAAAGAGATATGGTCGACATACCAGACGTCGAGTTCAAATTTCTTTTGCCATGATATGGCGTTGCGGCCGTGGCACTGGGCCCAACCGGTGATGCCGGGGCGCACTTCGTGGCGGCGCGCCTGCATGGGTGAATAAAGTGGCAAATATTGAACGAGTAGGGGACGAGGGCCGATGAGCGACATGTCGCCACGTAGCACGTTCCAAAGTTGTGGTAGTTCGTCGATGGATGTGGAACGGACGAATCGTCCTACTTTAGTCAGGCGTTCGCCATCGGGCAGCAGATTGCCGTCGGCATCCCGCTGGTCGGTCATAGTCTTGAATTTGACCACTTTGAAGATTTTGCCATTCTTGCCCGGTCGCTCCTGAAAGAAGAACGCACCGGCTCCGCGATTGGCGAAGTGAAGCCACACGGTAACAGCCGCAAGGGGAAATGACAGCACCAACAGCGCTCCGGCTGATGCGGCAATATCAATGGCTCGCTTGAAAACATCCCTGTACAGTTTCATCTCTGTTGTAACGTTTCTGATGTCGGATATATTATTGGCAGGGCGGTTTATTCTTCGCTGTCACCGGTCAACTCTTTCCGGGAACTGGAGAGTGAGAATGTGTTATTGTGCAGGTCGGCTTTTACGTAGTAGCTTTTCGGCCGGCTCAGATGGATGTTGGTGGCGTCAACGAATCTGTCGGAGAGGATGGAGATGCGACGCGATGGGGTGTTCTGATTTCGCAACGACATGTCTCTATATCAATTATTTAGAAGATTGCCGCGATACGTTGTCAATGGGCTGAACACAATGTCTCGTTGTAAAATTCTTTGAGGCAACGGCGCACGTAGGTCTGTTCGTAGCGTGAGGCGATGAGTGGACGGGCTGCGGCGCCCATCGCGATGGCTTCGGTGGGGGTGACGGCCATGCGTTTCATTGCGTTGTAGAGAGCCTCGATGTCGCGGGGCGGGATGATTACGCCATTACGGCCCTCTATGATGATCTCGCGACTGCCGTTTATGTCTGTGACGATGGATGGAAGCCCCATGGCACCAGCCTCGATGACTACGTTGGGGAACCCCTCCCGATAGCTCGGGAAGACGAGCGCGTCGGCGGCGGCGAGCCAGGGTCGGACATCCGACTGCCTGCCGACTGCCTCGATGAAGTCGTTATGCTTGATTTCGTTGAGGGTTTCCGGTTTTAATGGATCGAGGTCCTGTTCCATTTCTCCCACGAGCAGCAGGCGGGTATGGGGATATTCGGAGTGAAGGCGATGAAAGGCTTCGACGAGTTCGTTGATCCCTTTGTCGCGGACGAGCCGACCGACGAACACGAAAGTGAACGCGTCGGGACGGCGCAGCTTGGCGGCTTCGGCCTGTACCTCGGGCAATCCGGGATTGTAATGATCGAGGTCGATGCCGCGCACGTTGCCGTGACCGAGCACTTTCAATGGCTTTCGGGTGATATTGTAGTTGATAAGATCATTTTTCACGCCTTCCCCTTCGGGGATTACGTGCGTGGCGCAGGCACATGTGACGCGGTCGGTGAGAATGAGTATCCGCTGCGTGAGCCCGGTTGCTGTGGGGAAAACAAGACCGGTGAAAGTGTGGACGCGCACAGGCACCCGGCAGATCCACGCCGCTATCATCGACAGCAGTCCGGCTTTGGGGGTCATTGAGTGAACCATGGCAGGCCGTTCGCGACGGAACACTTTTACAAGTCGCCATAGGCTCTTCACATCGCGCCAAGGCGATATGTGCCGCTCCATGGCAACGGCTGCCGTTCTTACGCCCTCGCGGCTGCCGAGTTCGTCAAGCTCGACTCCGGGCGAGCTTACTGCCACAACCTCATAGCCCTCCTGCTCCTGCAGTTCCCGCAACAGCCCCCGGCAAAACGCGGCCAACGACCCCGGCACCGTCGATGTTCGTATTATCTTGACCATGACAGGATTAAAGAGTGCTATATAGTTGTGAATATTTTTCGGCCATTGCGGAGATGTCGAATTGGGCGGCGCGATGACCGCAAGCCGAAGCTATTGTCCGATATTTTTCGACGTTTGTGTCGAGGTCGAGGATCCGGGCGGCGAGGGCGTTGGAGTCGCCGTGGGGGACGAGGATGCCGGCGCCGCCGACTACTTCGCGGAGTCCGTCGACATCCGAGGCGAGCATAGGTTTGCCGACGGTCATGCCTTCGACCGATGAGAGCGACAGCCCCTCGAAGTGGGATGACATAACCACGTAGTCGGCGGCATGAAGCAGCTCGGCAACATCGGTGCGAAGGCCGAGAAAGTGGACGCGGGCATCAAGTGCCAGCTCTTTTGTCTGTGCTTCGAGTTCGGGACGACGGACGCCGTCGCCTACGAGAAAGAGGTGAAATTTGTCGGGCACTAAGCTGAGGGCGCGGATAAGTGTGTCCTGATCCTTTTGAGGACGGAATCCGGCCACCATTATCAGTTTCCGGCTCCCCGCCGCCAGCTGTTCCAACTCTGGGGAAGGCTTTGCTCCGGCATATTTGCCGACATCAACGCCGTTGTTGATTGTGAGAATTTTAGTGCTTTGATCTTGGATAAAGCTGCGCAGATTGTCTTCCGCTTTCTTTGAAATGCAGATCACCTTGCGGTATCTGCCATACATCCAGCGGTCGATAGAGGCATACCATTTCCAGTCCCGTCGGCGATTGGAGGTGTTGTGCTCTGTGGTAACCAGTTTTGTTTTGGAGAATATGCTGCATAGGGCAGCGAATATCTGCGGAGCAGTGTTGTGGGTGTGCACCACATCGTATTTGCGCATGAACGGCAATAGGCGGATCAGACGCAAAGGAGAATAAACTGAGCCTCCGATGCCGAGGTCAAACACCTTTATTCCGGCGGCTTCGACTTCGCGCCGGAAAGGCGTATCAGTTCCGTCAAAGAGCAAAAGATCTACGTCAAGATCCTTGCCCTTCAGCCGAGGCAGCAGATCAACCATCAGTTTCTCTGCCCCGCCTGTCCTCAAAGATGTTATGACGTGGAGTATTCTCATAGTTTGACGGAAACTCTGCTTCTTACTTTTAATATTAAATAATATAGTGGCCTACAATAAAAATAGAGTGTCGACAATAGTCGTAGTCTATAAGGACGGTTGTCGTATGGTAAATTGACGTTATTAAACGAAGTTTTTGATTTGTAACTTAAATATTGATTTTTAAGAGGATGTCTACAATTTTTTACCCAAGGCCTATTTACTATCCCTGGTGTGAAGTGAACAAATACAGCATTCGTTGTGCCATTCTCAATGTCTTCTTTGGAATAAAATGGTTTCCGTTTACAGATTTCATCATAATTCATATAAAAATTGCTAACAATATTATATTTTGGTGGTAAGATTTTAATGGAATTGTTACATACTGCATTTATTATTCCTTGATCATGATGATAAACATTCCCATTATAATGATGAAGAAATTCTATGAATTTTTGCTCAAGATTGTTATCTCTCCAAAATCTTAAATTTATAAGCAAAAAGCCAGCATTTATATAGGGGGAATCAATGTTTAGCCCAATATTTGTTTTGGCTTTGTTTGAAACTACATCCAATACACCAGCAACGGAAAAATAAGTTAAATCTGTCAACCATAAATTTTTTAATGATTTTAAAACCAGTGCGTCAGTGTCTGCGTATATAATTTTGTCAATATCTGTATTGATTATAGAAGATAAGAATAAACGCGCATATGAGCTTATAGAAATAGTATTAGGTATTTCAACTCCAAGCATTTTTCGAATATTGTTCAAGTCATATATTATAATTTTTAGACCGAATGATTCGATTTCGTTTTGTAATAAATTTTTCTTCTCAGATGTGATGTTTCTTGCCAGCAGATGAATAGTTACACTTTCAAAATCAGCCAAATTATTCTCTGCCACAGATTTTGCAAAAATAGTTGACTGCATCAAATAGTTGCTGTCAGTAGAAATAGCAATGTGAAGATTATTCATTACGAAAAAACAGAGATGAAATTTATAATATTTTATTTTATACTATTCATAAGATCTTTTATATGGTATATCCAACCAAAGGGGAGAAGAAGATTCCCCCATCCAGTTATTCTAACGCGATTCTTCGGGGACGCGCAAAATGAGAATCGCCAGTAATTTATGGCAATGCGCAATTTTGCTTTGAAAGAATCTGCAATGGTAAACCATTCAGCATATGTCATCATCGAAGCCAATGGGCTTTTCATGCGTGCGAGTGTTAGCCTGTTGGAGAGGCCATCGGGCTGGTATTCCACAGTGTAAATCGGCCTGTTGAAGTATAGTAATTTGTGTCTCAGTCCAATTCTATTCCAAATTAATACTTCAGGACAAAACTTTTCACCAATGATTTCTGGAAATGGGAATTGGCGAATGATTTCTGTAAGAAAGACTTCCTTAAGGTCTCCATGCACTTTCCATTTTGTGCTTATTTCATAGGGAGCGGCATCGATGGAGGCGCAGGGCAGGCCGCTGCCAACGATCGAGCCGTCGGCATATTGGTCAAGGCCGCAGACCCCTGCGAAACTGTCCTTATCTTTAATAGCGGTGAATGCCTCGATCACATCGGCGACAGCCGTTTCCGGCAGCCAGTCGTCGCTGTCGGCGATAAAAAATAGTTCGCCGCGGGCTTCCCGGGCAGCAAGGTTCACAGCGGTGTGTTTTCCGCCATTGGATTTGCGCAGATAGCGGATAGGGAGAATGCCGTCACTGATGAATCCGTTTACCACCGACTCTGTGCTGTCGGTTGAACCGTCATCGACAACCAGCCATTCAAAGTCCTTGCAGTTTTGTCTGCAAAGGCTTTGATAAAGTCGGGGCAACAGCGCTGCCCGGTTGTATGTGGGTGTGGCTATCGTGACCAGCATTTCACTATCTGTTTCCTTAATGAAGACTGCATTTTGTCGAGCATTACCGCTATCAGGAATACTCCGATAGATAAGCCTAAGACTTCGGTGATATAAAGCCAGTAACCATGCGTGGTATATTCCGTTATGAGAAAGCTCCTTATGTATGGAATCAGCACAGGCTGCATGTGCAGAAGATATGCCATAAGGCATCCGGTGGCTGCATAGTTGATTGCGCGGCTGTGGAAATTCCACTTCCTGAAGATGAATATCAGGCTTATGGCTTCGGCAAGAATCAGCGGATTGGTGTAGCGTAGACCGATAAATCCGCAATAGAACAGTGCTGCCTGTGCTGTAACCGATGCTATAAGCAGTAGCACGCAGTGTTGGTCAAGAAGTTCCGATCCGTAAAGACGCATGTATCGTGCCAACAGATATAAGAATCCGAACCAGATTACGCTGTAGCCTCCCTCAGTGCCGAGCACGGGAGCACGGAAGATGAAATCGTATAAAAGGATAAGGGCATATGCCGACAAAATCAACGTGCCGAGCTTTTTGCGGTCTATCGCCTTAATACCGTGGTTGAGAATCGGCGCTATTATGACAAGGCCTATATAATCAATGACAAACCAGTATGCGTTCCCTCCGAAAATGTATTCAAATATGCCGCCTGTCGATTTCAGTGCGTCTACGGGAACCCAGCCGGCAATAAGACCGACAATCAGAATCGGGACAGTACAGAACAAGAGCATAAAAGCCAGAGCCGGGATTTTCCGTAGCCCGCTGTTGATGCCGAACCATCCGGACATCAGTACGAAAGCGTTGACCGAACCGATGCACAGCGACTCGACAACGCATTTGGCGAAGTGCTCCGATTCGGAAGCGAAGCTGCTGCCTACAAACCACATATTGCCATGCTCGACAAGGATCATGATAATCAGGATGATGCGCAGCAGTTCAAATGATGAATTCCGTGTCACTCGAAAAGGCTGAAAAATTCGCGGGCGATTTTCTCGCGGCCATGTTCGCGGAGCACGGCTTCTTTGCCGGCCCGGGCTATTTCCTCAATGGTCGATGGCTCATGAGCAAGGCGGTTGAGCCAACCGGCCAGTTCGACGCCGTCGCGATATACAACACATTCTTTACCGCTTTTCACGGCGATGTTTTCCAATGCCAGCGGGGTGCCTATCACCATCAGACCGTTGGCAAAAGCGTCAAGCACCTTCCCTTTTGTACCGGTTCCTACAGCCACCGGTGTCAGCTGTATATGGTGCGAGGATATTTCGGCGGCATAGTCGTCGACGTATCCTTTGATTTCAATATCATAGCCGGCGGTTTTCAGCATGTTGGCCATATCGCCCCACCCTTTGCCCAGGAAAGTTATCTTATAGCGCTCCTTAGTGCTGAGGGGCAACGATTTCATGGCTTCGAAAGCTTCGTCGGCGGCATGAGCCATTGTGACATCGTAGCGCCCAGCCACCAATATCTTCAACGGATCTTTATCCGAAGCTGACGACCGAAGGTGCTCCGACAGGTCGTAGTGAGGATGGCGGATAAACCGCACGTCGGCTGCCGGATTTAGCTGTCTGAGGAATCGGGCGTCTTCATCTCCCACCAGATGATATTTTATCTTTGGTCCGGCAGGGAAACGCGAGGCCATTGCGGCATATCGGTGATACATCAGAGCATAGCGGAATATGGATTTTATACTTGTCGGTACACCGTTCATTGCCAGCATGCGATGATAGTACATCGCCTCGCAGTCGGGACCGCTGACTACGACCGGCACCCCGGGGAATAGTTTAGCCATCCGAGCAATATCTTCTCCATAAATCCAAAGAGCCGAATCCGAACCTTTCAGGTATGATCTGATTTCGGTACGAACATTATCAGGCAACGGCAGATAGCCGAGAACCGGCCTGGACAGTAACAGTCGCACCGGAGCCGGACTCAGATACCGGAACCAGGAAGGTCTGCCGACTAGGTGAATCTTTATGCCCAACGCTGTCTCAGACTTCCTGATCTGCTCAGGCGTGCAACCGTTGAGGTTAAACGACCACACCTCCAATGCCACATCATCGGGGCGGAAAGCCGTCAGATGGTATGGCAAAGCGCTCGCGCCGCGATAATTAGTGGCAGTGGGTGTATGCAGCGAAATCAGGGCGATGCGTTTCATTTCGGAAGCCTGAATGCAGGTCTGTGGAACTTGTCCTGATCGTAGCGGTGGTCATATTCATAACGCTCCCATGAATAATCAGGATAACGGTGACCGTCGGTCAGGAATGTCTTGTACGGATACAGATTGTTGTATATTTGCCAGGCATTGTAAACTCTTACGTATAGGGCAAGCATCACTGCAATTATCAGCATCCCGAAGCCGTTTTTTACACGGCGATGGTTCTCGGCGGTGGTGCATATCAGCGTTACGGTGTAGATGATGCCTAAGGTGAAGAACCAAGCCACGCGTCCGCCATCGCTTGAGCGGATAAACAGCAGAAGCATGGCACAGAAGCACCACGCCATATTAAGGAATATGATATTGCGGCGGTTATCCTCGATTTTCTTATAGTTCGCAAGGATTATCCACACGAAAAATATCACTTCGAGCAGGTAAGCTACTCGTGCGCTTGAAGCTGTATTATATGTCCCCGAATTTACGTCACTTGACACATTGGTGAAAGCATCGTAGAGCGCACCGGTTACGCCCGACAGGCCGACTGCGGCGCACACCAGCAGAACAATCACCACCAACGCGGGCTTCAGTTTCTTCAAGGGCATAAGGCAAAGAGCGGCAAAAACTATACCCGATTTGTGCAGGAAAGCCACCAACAGTACTATCAAAAAGAATTTCCACAGTTTCTTTTCAATCAGATATGTCACGCCGAGCCATGCCACTGAGAACGCCAGCACCTGCCTCAGATAGGTGAAAGTAAAGAAAAACACCATGCCGAGAAACAGAATCATCGCCAGCGGATAATTCGGCAGATTCTTCGCAAACGCCTTATACATACAGAAATAAATAAGCAGCGTTACGATAAGAATATAAATATATCGGTTTGCCGTAATGCACCCGATCGCATAATTGAGAGCCGTATAACCCGGCTCGAAATATGTCAGAGCATGTGCATTCCGGGCATTAAACCCATTGCTCACCCCGCCGGCTATACTTTCGAACACTTCACCATAGATATATCGGTCATATCCTCCAAGCATATCACCGAACCCCACGAAAAGAGCAAGCGCACCCATATAGCACACCAAAAACGCCTTGCTGCGGTTCTCAGGCTTCCCCGCCATATAGGCGCACACCGGTATGAAAAATATGATCAGATACAGCCACATATAATGCTATTATTTAAAATATATGCTATAATGATTGTATTATTCATTTCTGTGAAATCTTTGCAGAAATACGGCATTTTTTAAGATCATTGTTTTAAATGGATTTGTTCGGTCATTTAGCGTTGTAAAGATAGTGAAGACTTATTCGGTGAAATTATTTGGACAAAACCTATCGCTAACGATACAAAAATAGTTTTAACAATAATTTCTGATTAAATATTTTCGAAAGTAAGAATGATTTCCAAGAGCATGTCATCCCTTTTACCGGGTAAATGCTTAATTCTTGAAGCCATTTAATTTTATTATCAAACTCATCTATTCTCCATATATGGTTATTTCGAACTCTTAGAAATAAAGTTGTCATAATTGAATTGACAATTCTATAATACCTGTATTTAACAGCAAAGGGAAATTTGTTGTTGTTAATTTCTTTAATTACTTCTGACGCTAATAATGCGTCCGATTCAATATTTTGTTTTATTTTTTGAGGTGTTTTGGATCGATCTGTGCTTTGAATATTATAACGATAATAATACACCTCGGAATCTATAAACATAACCTGTCTTAATAAAGGATATATCCTAAAGCATAGCTCCGAATCTTCATGTGTAAAGCCTGATTTAAATCTGAGATTATTATCACTGAAAATATGCCGAGCATAAATCCCTCTACACATGCTCCCAAAGACAAAATATTTTAATACGATTTCTTCTCCTTCATAAATAACGTCATATTTGACATTTGGAATTTTTAATAATATAGTTCCTCCATCTTGACTCTGTGCCTTAATGTTATATATGAGAGCATCCAATTTGTGTTTATCAATTATATTGAGTAAATCGTAGAGCTTTTGGGGCAATAAATAATCATCGGAATCAACAAACATCAAATATTTCCCCCTGGCATTCTCAATCCCATAGTTTCTTGCAACTGCCTGTCCTTGATTCGCTTGATGAAATACCCTTATATTATTATATTTTTGCGACCACTGGTTTGCTAATGAGAGACTTGAATCCAATGATCCGTCATCGATTAATAATATCTCAAATTCATATTCGTTTAAGCCTTGATTATACAAAGATGAAATACATTCATCAAGATAGTTCTCGGTGTTATAAATTGGCACTATGAATGATAGTTTTATCATTTTTGTTTATCAACCAATAGGTGGAATCTGTTCTCGATATTATTCCAAATCAGGATTCGAATTTGATCTAAAATAAGTGCAACGATTGAGATTATAATTAAGAAAGCAAATATTCTGATTAAACAGGAAAAACTGGAATATTCCGAATAAATCTGACTTACAATTCGCTTAAAGATTATTCCCCCACAACAAAAATGAAAAAGCATAATTGATAAGGCTGATGCACCAATTTTGTTGATAAACTTAGATTTGAACGAGAAGGTTGAGAATGTCTTAAACAAAGCGTAAGATTGAAGTATTACGATTGGCGATGTATAAAGAAAGATTATTGAACTTATATATTGAATGTTGATTTCGGTAAAGAAAATCCATAAAATTATGTTAACGACGGTTGTAACTATATATATATATATATAGTTACGACAGTTTACTTTCAAATTAAGCTGTTGATAGTAGAAAATTTTATAATATCTCACAAGGAAATAAAGAACCAACAGAAATAGTGCGGAATAACCGGAAGAAAAGGTGCTTATATTCCCTGTAGATGATGGAACCAACCAGCCATATGCAAGAAGAAATATAATGGTGGGTATAATTATTGCATCACATTTTTTCTTGTTTCTCAAGCTTATGAATTCATTAATTATCGGTGATAATATGAATAGCATTATATAAGCGGAAATAAACCAGCCAATAAAGAATGATGAAATGAAGCCTTTAATATAGTGATGTGTGGGGAACTCGAAAAAGATAATTCCAATAATGATTTCGATTATATAGAAAAAAACGCATTGAAATATCAGTTTCAACAATCCTTTTATAGAATATTTAATCCCGAACCAACCGGATATTATTACAAATACATCAACGCAAACTACTGCTATTGATTCAAAAGAAATGGTGGTAATTGCAGATAATGGTTTTGTTAGCAGGTCGGTTCTGTCAGGCGCTCCGATTACTAAATTAATGACATGAACAACTAAAATGAAAAAAATTGAAATTACGCGCAATAATTCTATGCCTGAATGTCTCATATTGATGTTATAACAAATTTCTATAGAGACCCTTTCGTAACCCTAATTTGATAAGGATTCGGTATATTGTTATTGAATTAGCGAATTGCTTGTTTTTCCATTTTAAACGATATGCGTTCCATTGAGTTGCCTTTAAGTACTTAAGGAATTGGCCTCTGTATGGCTGGTTACATTCTTTGTACCAAGGTTTATCAGCTGTGTAATGCACAACCGCAATATCGGCAATCGCTTGTTCAATCTCGTTTGAATATTTGTTGTAAAAATCTGGAATACATTCTGGCCTTCTGAAGAAGTGTTCTTGAAAATTGTATTTAAGAGGGAGCCGTTTTACATTATTGTAAAACGCAATGTTGAGGATTTCTTGATCGTGTTGACGCATACGACCGGCATGTTCTTGAATGATAGACAGGAAGATGTCAAACATGTTGTGCTGTCTCCAGTATGATACGTCAATAATCATAGCACCTGAATTAAAATAGCCAAATTCAGGAGGAAAGCCTAACTGATGATAATTCATTTGAAACTCTCCTTCATCTACTACTGCCGCGACTGCTTTCCCCTCCAAGTTCGTAGCCCAAAGATCTGAAAGATCTTGTGTTACAATAATATCGCAGTCGAAATAAATGACTTTGTCAACTGATAGAGGCAGGAGATTGGCCATTGACAAGCGATAATAACATGCTTTTGTTGTATGTGTTGCTGTTATATTGTTTTTTACGGCATATTCATGGGATACGTCTAGATTGGGCATGTTTTCATAATCGCGTCCATTCACAGTAAGAAATGTGATATTATGAGAGGCGTTGTCCGAAAGTTCTCGGACTAACATAGATTTGTCTCTCTCAGTAACGCTCTCATCCACGATAGCAAAGAAATCTATCGCAGACGACTGGTTGTTCATACTTATAGATTTTATAAGTACAGAGGAAGGCATGATATAATTAGTGTCTGTGCAAAATACTACGTTCATATTTTGTATTATTTGTATAAACTTAAACTGATGTAATTCTTTAATATTGATTTAATTGAGTCGCTAATGTTTTTATAAACCCTTGACCATACCGTATATCTGGCTCCATGTAATTCCCTTCTCCCCATTCGTTCCATGATTTTAGAACGATTAATTTGTTTTCTTTAAGATTTACTAAAGGAAGTATTTTCTTAAGCATCTTTTCAAATGACGAAGGAGACGTATTGACATAAACAGTTCCGAATTTCCCACTTCTAGGTGTGTGATCCCAATTGGGAAGTATCATAGGAATAACATCATTTCGATTAAGCATGTCGTTAGACCAGGCATGTTTAATAAGGTTATAATAGTCGATCGTTCGGGGATATTTTTCGAATGAAATTTTTGTTTTCCTTTTCAAAAACTCTATTCCTCTTTTCCATAATGAAGGAATGAGTTTTTTTTGAGCATTAATATCAATTATTCCACCGTCAAGACCTTTTTGTTTAGCATCTGCAAATGTGTCGAATGACAATAATCCTGTATAGAAATAAAAGCCATCTGACAAATTCTCTTTTTTAGCAAGGGTATTCCATCGAGTAATGAATTCGTTGATATTTTGATAATCTAAATGTTTGTATATGAAAAATATTGGTTTCCCATTATATCTCATATATCTTTCGTCTTTGAAGAACGGCAGGCAATAATAAAAATGTTCATCTATATCTTTTATCCCTGGATAAGTTTGTTCCATCAAAAGTTCACTGGATCCATCGGGACTCCAAGATTTCTTCCACCATCCATGATTTGCCCAAGAGAAACAGAATGGAAAATCTGGTCGACCGATTTTTAGCATCCTTTCAGCTGGCATCTCAAGTAATTTCTGTCCGTTCCCAAACCAGTAATGCCAATAACAAAACCCTGATATACCTGCCTTTTGAGCCAATTCAGCTTGTTTATTGGCCACATCTTCAATCCTTAAATCGTAGTAGCCTAAGTCGGATGGAACTTTAGGCTGATAATGCCCTTTGAAAAGCGGCTTGGCTTTTCCTACGTTGGTCCATTCAGTGAATCCTGTCCCCCACCATTTATCGTTTTCTTTTGTGGGATGGAATTGTGGAAGATAATATGCGATTACTTTTATTTTGCCGTCGTTAAGCTCCATTGGTATGGTTATATAAATTTAAGATTCAGTCTATGACGAACAAAATTTACAGTTTTGTTTCTCATAACCACTCGTTCGTTAGATGTCAATCCAAAAAAATATACTGAAAATATAACGCTAACGATACTCACAGGTATCATAATGAAGAATCGTTGTAGCCCTGCGTCTAAATAGACAGATAACACTATCGGAATTAGAAAAGAGATTACCGATACTTGACTGCAAGGCCATATTACTTCTTTTACAAATGATTTCCAACGATATGATAAATGTCTGTGAAGAATTATCAGTCGAATTATGTTTATGGTCAGGAATACAAATATAAAAATTGGATAGGATGCCCAGACTGGAGCTCCTAATTTATATGCAAGCCATGAAAGAGGAAAAATGATACCTTGATAAATTGTGATAGCGATAGAATAAGTTTTTACTCTGCCGTCTGCTAGAATTAATTTATATAATGAATCTCCAGAAAGTAAGGCTATGGATTCAAACATAGTAAATATTAAAAATAAAGGAGCCATTGGAGGAACTTCCACTAACCAAAGCTTTAAAATTGTGTGGGCTTCCATACATACAGGAACAATAAACAGATACATCATGAACCATGAATATTTTGTTCCGTTGTTTACAAGCCTATATGTATATTCGAATTCTTGATTGGCAAATGATTTTGTTATCTGAGGTGTAAAGGCGGTGGTAAAGTTGTAAACGAAGCTCTTTATACAACTTCCGACGGTATTTGCAATACCTCTGGCTGCATTGAATGCGACACCAAAATAAATATTGATTAAGAAGTTAACTCCTTGGGTGCTCAATATCCAGGATAGATAATGCAACAAATTCCACCCCGAAAATTTAGTGATTTCCTTAACGAGAGCTTTATCAATTTGGAATCTATAGCATACTTCTTGAAATTTTCGCCAACAATATATTACATAGGTCATTGAATATATTATGCTTACACACATATACATTATAGAGTATAAAATCAGGCGGTCGCCGCTAAATGCCATAATTAAATAGCAAATGGCAAGCTTTGCTACCGCATCAAAGATACTCATATATGCGTATATACCCATCTCTTCATGTGCAATAATGGCCGATGTAAAGGGTACACAAGCTATGGAAACAAATGTTGAAAAAATGGAAAATTGTAAAACATAATTTGCTGCATGTATTCTGCCAACCGGGATGTTTGCGATGTTGTTAAGAAAGTACACACCGCATATTTCCAATAATAAAACAACAATAACAGCTAAGATGATATGAACATGCAGCGATGTTACAAAAACGTTTTTAAGTTTAGTTAGATCTCCTTCCCCTAATGCAAAGGTGAAAAAACGTCCACTGGCCGTAGACATTGAGCCAACAATTAAGGAAGAAAATGCAACAATTCCACCGACAACATTTTGGATGCCGTAATTATCTATTCCTAATGCTTCCAACATAACTCGACCAGTGTATATCCCTATTATCATTGAAATGAAAGTTCGGATATACAGAAAGAGTGTGTTTTTTGCTATGCGTTTCGAGCGCGTTTCCAAAATTTAATTTGTGGGGAGTAAAAATACTCGCAAATAGATGTTGTGATGAACGGTGTTCCCTATGAGAAAGAAAGTTGAAAGGTAGCGAATTGGGTTTGCCGGATGGAATAGGGTATGCCTACGGCGCCGTCAACACCGGTGGGCACTGACGTGGCGGAGGGAATAGGAAGTCGGTACGATAGTCATTAAAGACTCTGACTGTAATCTCTTGGTGATAGATAGTAAGTCGGCAGCAAAGTTACGGATTATTTTTGATTTTATGGCGCCTCCGGCTATGTTTTTTCGTTGTGGTAAACAGAATGAGGGTGTGTGAATGAGGGTGTGTCATAATGGCTCATCTGGGTAGTCGCTTGAAGGGTTCGGCCTCGGTCACAATCTCCAGATTGCTCCCATCAGCCTCACCTCCAAGCTCCTGCCATCTGAACCATTCTGACAGCACCTCCCATCCGGATAGAAAAGGCGCTGTGTCAAAATGCTTGACACAGCGCCTTTATGTGGATTTAGATGGATCTGAATTGGGAGATTACTTCACTTCCTCGAAGTCGACGTCGGTGACGTGGTCATCGGGGCCGGCGGAGGGGCCTGCGCCGGGGGCACCGGCACCGGGGTTGGCACCTTGCTGTGCCTGCTGCGCCTGTGCCTGGGCGTTGAGGATGTCCTGCTGTGCCTGGCCGAAGGTGGTTTCGATTTCTTTGATTGCGGCTTCGCAGGCGGGGGCGTCCTGTGCTTTGTGGGCTTCTTTCAGCTTTGTGAGGGCTGCTTCGATGGGCGCTTTCTTGTCGGCGGGCAGTTTGTCGCCGAATTCCTGAAGCTGTTTCTCGGTCTGGAAGATGATTGCGTCGGCTTTGTTGAGGGTGTCGATGCGCTCTTTTTCTTTGGCGTCGGCAGCGGCGTTGGCTTCGGCTTCGTCTTTCATTCGCTTTATTTCTTCGTCGGTGAGGCCCGAAGATGCTTCGATGCGGATGCTCTGCTGTTTGCCGGTGGCTTTATCTTTGGCGGAAACGTTGAGGATGCCGTTGGCGTCGATTTCGAAGGTGACTTCGATCTGGGGGATGCCGCGGGGAGCGGGTGCGATGCCGTCGAGGTGGAATTTGCCGAGGGTTTTGTCATCCTTGGCCATGGGGCGTTCGCCCTGGAGGACGTGGATTTCAACCGAGGGCTGGTTGTCGGCTGCGGTGGAGAAGGTTTCGCTCTTGCGAGTGGGGATTGTGGTGTTGGCTTCGATGAGTTTTGTCATTACGCCACCGAGGGTTTCGATGCCGACCGACAGGGGCACTACGTCGAGCAGGAGCACATCCTTTACGTCGCCTGAGAGCACGCCGCCCTGGATGGCTGCGCCTACGGCTACGACTTCGTCGGGGTTGACGCCCTTGGAGGGGGCTTTGCCGAAGATTTTCTCTACGATCTGCTGGATTGCGGGGATACGGGTGGAACCGCCTACGAGGATCACTTCGTCGATGTCGCTGGCTTTAAGGCCGGCGTCTTTGAGTGCCTGCTCGCAGGGAGCGATGGTGGCGTTGATGAGACGGTCGGCAAGCTGCTCGAATTTGGCGCGGGTGAGGGTTTTTACCAGGTGCTTGGGCACGCCGTTGACGGGCATGATGTAGGGGAGGTTGATTTCGGTGGAAGTCGAGGATGACAGCTCGATTTTGGCTTTTTCGGCGGCTTCCTTCAGGCGCTGGAGAGCCATGGGATCCTGACGGAGGTCAACGCCTTCGTCTTTGAGGAATTCGTCGGCGAGCCAGTCGATGATTACATGGTCGAAGTCATCGCCGCCGAGGTGGGTGTCGCCGTTGGTCGATTTCACTTCGAACACTCCGTCGCCGAGTTCGAGGATGGAGATATCGAATGTGCCGCCGCCGAGGTCAAACACGGCGATCTTCTGGTCTTTGTCGCTCTTGTCGAGGCCGTAGGCGAGTGCGGCCGCGGTGGGTTCGTTGACGATACGCTTGACTGTGAGGCCGGCGATTTCGCCTGCTTCCTTGGTGGCCTGGCGCTGGGAGTCGTTGAAGTATGCGGGGACGGTGATTACGGCTTCGGTCACGGCCTGGCCGAGGTAGTCTTCGGCAGTCTTCTTCATTTTCTGAAGAATCATTGCGGAGATCTCCTGGGGGGTGTATTCGCGGCCGTCGATGTCGACGCGAGGAGTATTGTTGGCAGCGCGTACCACTTTGTAGGGCACACGTTCGATTTCTTTCTGAACCTGATCATAGGTCTCGCCCATGAAACGCTTGATGGAGTAGATGGTGCGTCCGGGGTTGGTGATGGCCTGACGTTTGGCGGGGTCACCGACCTTACGTTCGCCACCGTCGACGAAAGCGACGACAGAGGGAGTGGTGTTACGACCTTCGGAGTTAGGGATTACGACGGGGTCCTTTCCTTCAAGGACAGCTACGCATGAGTTGGTGGTACCTAAGTCGATACCTATTATTTTTCCCATAGTTGTTATAGTTTTGTTGTTATTGATTTTTCGATTCTTAAGAGCCGGTGTGTTGCGACCGGATATTTTTATTTCTCGTCTCATAAATGAAACAAACATTGTGCCAAAAAGGTTGGTGTCATCGGTTATTTATCGGAGAATCGTTCCGGAGGGAGTGGTTTGAGGGTGTCAGGCGTGGAAAAAGCGCTGTGTCAGGCATTTTGACACAGCGCTTTATAGTTGTAGGTGGTGTGACAGCCGGGTCTGACATGACATGTCAGTCGCGGCGTGTCGTGGGATGTCAGAGTGCGGGTGCCTGAGGCTGCACGCGCCCGGGATATGCCTCGAGAGCTTTGGCGAGGGTCCGCAGAGCCTTGCGCAGCTCCTCCTTCTCAAGCACATAGGCTATTCGCACCTCGTTGTGCCCCATTCCGGGAGTGGTGTAGAAACCCGAGGCTGGAGCCATGAAGACTGTGGCGCCCTCATGCTGGAATTCGCGCAGACACCATTCGCAGAATTTGTCGGCGTCGTCGACAGGCAGTCGCGCCACGGTGTAGAACGCCCCCATGGGAATAGGGGAGTAAACTCCGGGAATTTTGTTCAGGCCGTCGATGAGGAATTTGCGTCGTTCCACATATTCGTTGTAGGTCTGGAGCATGTAGTCGGCAGGAGTGTCGATCGAAGCTTCCGCCACAATCTGCCCGAGCAGAGGGGGGCTGAGGCGTGCCTGGCAGAATTTCATCACATTTTTCTTAAGCTCTTTGTGTTTTGTGATCAGGGCGCCCACGCGGATGCCGCATTCGTTGTAGCGTTTCGAAACGGAGTCGATCAGCACCACCTGCTCCTCGATGCCGGGGAGGTGGAACGCAGAGATGTAGGGCGCGCCCGTGTAGCAGAATTCACGGTAGACCTCATCGGAGAAGAGGAAGAGGTCGTGCTTCTTCACGATGTCGCGCAGCTGCAGCATCTCTTTCATTGTGTAGAGATAGCCCGTGGGGTTGTTGGGGTTGCAGATAAGGATGCCCTTGGTGCGGGGAGTTATGAGAGCCTCGAATTTTTCGAGCGGCGGCAGGGCGAAACCTTCGTCGATCGAGGAGGGGATGGTGACGATTTTGGCGCCTGCCGATATTGCGAAAGCCATGTAGTTGGCGTAGGCCGGCTCGGGCACTATGATTTCGTCGCCCGGGTCGAGGCATGCCATGAAGGCGAAGAGCACAGCCTCGGAGCCGCCGGTGGTGACGATGATGTCGTCGACGTCGACTTCGATGTTGTAGCGGTGGTAATATTCGCGCAGCTTGCGGCGGAGTGATTCAAGTCCGTCGGACGGAGAATACTCGAGCACCTTGCGGTCGATATTTTTGAGCGCGTCGAGCCCCTCTTTCGGGGTGGGCACATCGGGCTGACCGATATTGAGTCGGTAGACTTTGACGCCTCGTTTTATAGCTTCTTTGGCCAGCGGGCCGAGACGTCGGATAGGGGATGCGGGCATTTCAATGCCGCGTTGAGATAGCTGAGGCATAAGAAAGATTGACCAGTTGCTAAAAAAATAACCAGTAGCTTTAAAATTAATGTGATGCGTCGGTGGCGCCGTCCTGAGCGGCGGCCAGCGGATTCCATCCCTGGGCTTTGATTTCCATCTCCACGCCGTCGCGTGTGATGAGGAAAGCGCCCAGAGAGGGCTTTGTGATGTGGCCTATCACTTTCACGCCGGGAATCTTCTTGATCGCTTCGTGGGCATGAAGGGGGATGGTGAAGAGCAGTTCGTAGTCCTCGCCGCCATTCATGGCGGCGGTCACCACATTCATGTTAAGTTCTTCAGCCATCACGGCCGTCTGGTAGTCGATGGGGATGCGGTCTTCGTATACGCGGCAGCCTACGCCCGAGTCCTTGCAGATGTGGAGCAGTTCCGACGAAAGACCGTCGGATATATCCATCATGGCGGTGGGTATGATGCCCTCGCGGGCAAGATTCTCGATGATGTCGCGACGGGCTTCGGGTTTGAGCTGACGTTCGATAAGATATTCCTTGCCGCCGAACTGAGGTTCGAAATCGGAGCGGCCGCCCGAAGCGGCTTTCTCGCGTTCGAGCAGCTGCAGACCCATATAGGCAGAACCGAGGTCGCCGGAGACGCAGATAAGATCGGTGTCGTGTGCGCCCGAACGGGTGACAATGCGGTCGGCGGGAGCGTCGCCTATCGCCGTGATGGAAATCACGAGTCCGGAACGCGACGTGGTGGTGTCGCCGCCGACAAGGTCCACGCCGTAGATCTGGCATGCCAGACGGATGCCCTCATATAGCTGCTCCATGTGCTCCACAGTGAAACGGCTCGAAATGGCCAGCGACACTGTGATCTGGCGGGGATGGCCGTTCATGGCGTAAACATCGGAGAAGTTTACCACTGCCGCCTTGTAGCCCAGATGTTTCAGGGGCACATAAGTGAGGTCGAAGTGTACGCCCTCAACCAGAAGGTCGGTCGATACAAGCACTTCGGTATCGGGGTAGTGCATCACGGCGCAGTCGTCGCCGACACCTTTTTTGGAGGATACGTTGACCAGGGGAAAATCGCGGGTGAGACGGTCGATTAGACCGAACTCGCCTAAGGTTGATATTTCAGTCTGTTGTTCTGAATTCATAGATTTGAGCTGAATGAAAAGAGAGTCGCGGCCATCCGTCAAAAGCGGAGTGCCGGCTGGAATCATAGACGTGCCACGAGCTCGTGGACAAGCATCTTGGTGACAGGTTCGGCTGTTATGGCGGCCTGCTGCACCTCCTCGTGAGTAGGCACCTGCGTCACGTCCTTGCCCCCTAAGTCGGTGATGACCGAGAGACCGAACACTTCCATGCCGGCGTGGCGGGCCACAATCACCTCGGGCACAGTCGACATGCCCACGGCATCGCCCCCGATGATGTGGAAATACTCATATTCGGCGGGAGTCTCGAAAGTGGGACCGGGCGTGCCGACATAAACGCCGTGCATCAGTCTGATGCCCTTCTCGCGGCCAATGGCATCGGCCACGGCGACGAGGCGCTTGGAGTAGGCCTCGGTCATGGCGGGGAAACGCACACCCAGTTCGGGATAATTGCGCCCGCGCAGAGGATTCTCAGGGAAGAGATTGATGTGGTCGGTGATAATCATCACGTCGCCCACCTTGAATTCCTTGTTCATGCCGCCGGCGGCGTTTGAGACAATGAGCGTTTCGGCTCCAAGGGCACGCATCACACGCACCGGAAAGGTGACGGCTTTCATGTCGTAGCCTTCGTAGTAGTGGAAACGGCCTTGCATAGCCATCACGGGTTTCCCGGCAAGAGTGCCGAAGATGAAGTTGCCGCTGTGGCCTTCGACGGTCGATACCGGGAAGTTGGGAATATCTTTATAGGGGATAACGAGCGGATTCTCGATCATGTCGGCCAAAGGGCCGAGACCAGTGCCGAGGATGATGCCGATATGTGGTTTCAGAGACACTTTCGCGCGGAGAAAGTCGGCTGTCTGTTTGATTTTTTCTAACATAATCGTCGCCAGTTAATTATTAGAGCTATGTAAGTGGAAAAATTATCAATCATAGGAGAAGAGGGAAAAGGGAGCTGTATCGGCGCCGTCGTCAGAACACCGCCTTAAGCAGCAGTTTCTGCAGCTCGTCGTCAAAAGTCTCCACATTGTGCGGGTCGAAACGCACTTTCACAGGCAGATAGTAGGTGCACTCCTTGAGCTGCTCGGGGAAGTAGGGGTTATTGAGCATGCGCACGGCGTCTTTCTCGGTGGTGATCAGCAGCTTGCGCTCGCCGTCCATCTCGTTGAAGCGCCGCAGAAGCAGTTCGAGATCGCGGCGCGTGAAGTTGTAATGATCGGGAAACTGCTTGATTTTCACTTTTGCGTGGAAGCTGCGGAGATAGCGCATGAACGGGCGCGGATTGGCTATGCCGCTTACTGCGAGGATGCTGTCATGCTCGCTGAGCCAGCTCAGATATGGAGGCTGGAGTGCCTTGTCGGGGAACAGGGGCACCAGTTGTTCATATTCGATCGACGAGAAGAACAGTCCCTGATAGGGAAAGAGTTTGAGACTGTTTTTGAAAATGCGGTATTCGATGGCTTTGAGCCGTTCGGGACACTTTGTGACCACAACCATGTCGGCGCGGTAGATGGCGTTCATGGGTTCGCGCAAGCGTCCGTGCGGCAGAAGCGTGTCGTCAAACACGGGAGCGTTGAAGTCGGTGAGGAGAATCGACACCGTAGGTTTCACATAACGGTGCTGGTAAGCGTCGTCAAGGACTATGAGGTTGATTTTCGGGTCGATGCGCAGCAATTCCTCGATGCCCCGCACCCGGTCCTCGCATACCGCCACTGTGACGTCGCGACCGAATTTCTGGTAAATCTGGTATGGTTCGTCGCCGATGTCGAGAGGGGATGAACGTCGTGTGGCCAGCACAAACCCTTTGGTTTTGCGCTTGTAGCCGCGTGAAATCATGCCTATCCGGTATTTGAATTTCAGCAGATCGAGAATATACTCCACATGGGGTGTTTTCCCGGTGCCGCCGACGGCAAGGTTGCCGACTACCACCACAGGCACATTGAACCGGCGCTGGCGCAGAATGCCCCACTTGAACATGAGATTGCGCACCCACACCCCGGCGCCATATAGTTTCGACGCGGGGAGTGTCACCAGGTTCGATATGAAGCTTCGTTTTGCCAAGATGTGTGGAAGTCAGCTGATTATGATTTGCGTCTGCTTCATCTTGCAGGTTTACTGCATAGTGACGGGGAGCATGCGGGCCTGGATAGGATTAAAGCCTTCCAGACGTTTCATTTCAAGATATACAGGGTAGAATGTTCCCAACTCATCTTTCATGGCAGCCGTCTTGGCCTGCATAGGCATTTCGGCCAGCATGTCCCAGAAGTTTTTCTCGACATTGGGATAGGTGACAACCTGATAATTGTCGTATTTCATCTTTTTGGCCAGGGAGCGTATTGCAGTCTGCAGGCCGCCGAGGTTGTCGACCAGACCGATGCGTTTGGCTGTCACACCATCCCATACGCGGCCTTCGCCGATTGCCTTGATGGAATCCTGCGGAATGTTTCTGCCCTGAGCGCAACGCTTTGTAAAGAGGTCATATCCGCGGGCGATGGTTTCCTGCATCTTGGCTGTCTGATAGGGCGTTACGGCCTTTGTGATTGTGGGGAAGTCGCCGTTGGCGTTGGTGGTTACGGTGCTGAGGTTGATGCCGATTTTGTCGTTGAGCAAGCCCTGGATATCGGGAATCATGCCGAAGATGCCGATCGAGCCGGTAAGGGTGGAAGGCTCTGCAAAGATGCGGTCGGCGCCGCACGAGATGTAATAGCCGCCCGAAGCCGCATAGTCTCCCATCGACACATACAGCGTCTTGCCATTCTGCTTGAACACCTCGAGAGCGTGCCAGATCTGTTCGGAAGCGAAAGCCGAGCCGCCGCCCGAATTCACGCGGAGCACCATGGCCTTGATGTCGTCATCCTCGGCGAGGGCGAGAATCTCGGGCACCATCTTCTCGGCCGAGATGCCTTTGTCGCCGGTGTCGACTATGTCGCCGCAAGCATAGAGCACGGCGATTTTGTTCTTGTTGGATTTCTCGTGAGGCACTTTGGCAGAGGCGAGATATACGTTATAGTCGATGAAATTCAGATCGTCGTCCTTCTTGGTTTTTGTGATTTTTTTGAGATGGTCGGTCAGCTCGTTGGCGTAGAGCAGTTTGTCGACCATCTTAGCCTTGACGTAAGTCTCAGGGGCGTTGAAGACTGAAAGCGAGTCGGCCCACTGGTTCACTGTGGCCACCGACACCTTGCGGTTCTGTGCGATGGTGGTCGACATGTTGTTCCAGATGTTTTTCAGGAAATAGTCGGTCATCTCGCGGCTGGCGGGGCTCATCTCGGTCAGGATGAAAGGCTCCACGGCGCTCTTGTATGTGCCGACCTTGAAAATCTGCATCTTCACGCCGAGCTTGTCAAGCAGATTCTTGAAGAAGGGAATCTGCGAGCCGAGACCGCGCACATCCACTGAGCCTACGGGGTTGAGATAGAGATATTTGGCTCCGGATGCTATGTAGTAGTTGCCCTGAGTGTAGTTGTCGGAATATGCGCAAACCCATTTGCCTGACTTCTGGAAGTCGGCCAGTGCTTTCTGGATGGCCTGCATTGTGGCTATACCACCCGAACCGCCCTTGCAATCGAGATAGATGCCTGCGATGTGTTTGTCCTCCTTGGCGGCGGAGATGGCACGGAGGATGTTTTCGAGGGTCATCGGTGCGGGCACATCCTGCAGAACTTCCTCAAAGGAAAGGGAACCGCCCCTCTCTTCGATGTTGGCGTCAAATGATATGCGGAGGATTGAATTGTCCTTAATCTCAGCTGAGTTGACTTCTGAATTAACTAAAGAAGTGGCCAGAGAGCCGGCGAGCAGAATCATACATGACACCATGAAAAGCATCAGCGAGATCCAGAAACCGGCGATGGCGCCGAGCATCGAAATAAAGAAATTTTTAAGCATACGGGCTTGGGATGGACGATATAAAATGCTGAAAATAAATGTGTTGGTGCTGGTGTTGCACACACCATGCCTCTGCGCGGGCGCATGCCTGCACAAAAACATCTACAAAAATAGCCTAAATGGCTATCTTTTCCAAATTTATCTTAATAAAATCGTCAAAAATTTTAAACAAGCTCTTAAATTTCCGGCAATTGGCAGGGCGGAATGCGCCTGATTTTGCCGGTGGATGTGAGCGGGATCGTTTTTATCCGATATATTGCCGACGGGCGCCGGCACGACGGAAGCACCGATTTGCATATGGCTGCTATGTCGCTGTCGGATAGCGTATTGCTCTCTTCCGCAACTATCACCGGAGTGGCTCCCCATTTAGGGTGGGGCAAGCCGATTGTATAGAAAGGCACGGTGATGTGCGGTGCGAGCTGTCGCTCGAGTTCTTCAGGGAAAATTTTGATACCGCCCGAATTGATTACATTGTCGAACCGTCCACGCCAGATAAACGTGCGGTAGTCGAGAAGTTCAACAATATCATTGGTCGTGAGCCTACGGAATGAATATTGCGGAGCGTTGATAATCAGGCATCCACGCGCGTCGATGTCGAAAGTTATTCCGGGCATGGCCGAAAAGTGTGATTCGCCTATCGGTCGTAGTGCTACGTGTGAACAGGTTTCCGTCATGCCGTATGTAGCGAAATATCGGGTGGTACCCGGCTGGCTTTTCAGCGATGTCTCCAGCTCGGAATCTATAGGCGCGCCTCCTATTATAATATTGTGTATGCCTTCGGTCAGATGCGGATTTTCGATAATCTGCGACAATTGCGACGGCACAACCGGCACCAGGTCCACAGCACCGTGACTGTTGATAAAAGCGCGTACGCTCGGATCGGAAAGAAAATGGTTGGACGGGTGACAGAAAAGCAGATGACACCCGGCTTCGAACGCCCTTGCCATCATCATTTTCCCGGCTATATAATTGATTGACAGAGGGCAAATCATCACCGACCGCTCCCCGATTCCGAAGCGGCTGTTGGTGGCGCGGGCCGATACCCGCATGTCGGCCTTGGGCAGCCTGATCTCTTTGGGCTGGCCAGTGGAGCCTGATGTATGAGCCACGATAAACTCCAGGTCGGAGCACCATTCCCGCTCAAAATCGCCGATGTGCCGTGACTCTGCATTGTCGGTGCCGCATATCTCAATCTTCGTCATCTCACGTGTTGCGGTAATATAATCGTTCGCCTTCGAGAGACAGCGGCGACGGAAAATTATTGACATAAAGGGCGCCTGTGCCGAGCCCCTGCGGCATGTCGGGTGACAGTCCGGCGGTCCAGATTCCCAGCGCTTCAAGCCCGATGTTGGATTCGAGGGCCGAAGTTCCCCACCATCCTATGCCACGTGCTACGGCCTGCGAGATCCACTCCTCCGCTTCGCGGAAACCGCCGCAAAGCGAGGGCTTTAGGATGATATAATGCGGTCGGATAGCGTCGAGCAGTTCACTTTTTTGTCGGTCGGAGGAGAAGCCGATCAGCTCTTCGTCAAGAGCGATAGGGATGGGAGATTCCCGGCAGATGCGGGCCATGCTCTCCCACCGGCCCGGTTTTATTGGCTGCTCGATCGAGTGAATGCCGAAGCGGGAAAGACGCTCCAGACGGTCAAGTGCGTTCTCGGGGGTGAAACCGCCGTTGGCGTCGAGACGCAGTTCTATGATTTCCGGCGGGAATTCTTTGCGGATAAGGGATAGCAGATCCAGTTCATCGTTGAAGTCGATACCGCCGATTTTCAGCTTTACGCAGTGAAAACCGGCTTTGAGTTTTTCACGGATGCGGCGACGCATGGTGGCCTTGTCGCCCATCCATATCAGACCGTTGATGCGGATCCCCTCCTCACCGTCGAGCCAACGGAGGCGCGAGGTGTTGGCTGTGGGACGCGCCAGTGCCCGCATCAGTGCCGATTCGAAGCCGAACCGCACCGACGACACCGGCGGAAGCGATTGCATGGCTTCGGCCGGCGTGGCGCAGCGCGAAGCCTCGCGACATGCCGCATCGAGCACAGACTCATATTCCGGTGAATCCTCGGCGCTCAGTCCCGGAAACAGGGCTGCCTCACCCACGGCTTGGCCGCCGGGGAGTTCATCCGATTCAATGGTGACGATATAGGTAGGTTTCTCGGTCATGGAGTTGCGCGAAGTCACCGCCCTCTCTTTGAACAGGAGGGTATACGGGCGCCATGAAACCTTGACCATCAGCCCGGAAATTTGGGGAACTGACCGAAATCGGGATCGCGTTTCTCCAGAAACGCGTTTTTCCCCTCTTGAGCCTCGGGCATGAGATAATAGAGGAGAGTGGCGTCGCCGGCAAACTCCATCAGGCCTGCCTGTCCGTCGAGTTCGGCGTTGAGGGCACGTTTGATCATGCGTATTGCCATGGGCGAGCGTTTAAGGATAGTCTCGCACCATTCCACAGTGGTGTCCTCGAGCTGCTCAAAAGGCACAACGGCATTGATCATGCCCATTTCGAGGGCCTCTGCTGCTGAATACTGGCGACAGAGGTACCATATTTCGCGAGCTTTCTTCTGACCCACGCAGCGTGCGAGATATGAAGAACCGAAACCGGCATCGAAACTGCCCACTTTCGGGCCGGTCTGGCCGAAGATGGCATTTTCCGATGCGATAGAGAGGTCGCAGACCACATTGAGCACATTGCCGCCGCCGATTGCGTAGCCGTTGACCATGGCGATCACAGGTTTGGGGATCGAGCGGATCATTTTGTGCAGCTCAAGCACATTGAGGCGTGGAGTGCCGTCGGCATCAACATAGCCGCCCAGACCCTTGTAGTGCTGGTCGCCGCCTGAGCAGAATGCCTTGTCGCCTGTGCCGGTGAGGATGATCACACCGATTTCGGGATTGTTGCGGCAAAAGGTGAAAGCGTCCATCATCTCGGCATTGGTCTGAGGGCGGAAAGCGTTGTAGACGGCAGGACGATTGATGGTAATGCGGGCGATGGCGCCGAAACGGTCGAAGAGAATATCTTCGTAATCTTTTATCTTTATCCAGTCGCGTTTCATAAAAACTTGTATGAATTAGTCGGGAACTATGATTTCTAAAATAGCGGGAGAACGGTGATTGTCGCGGAAGAGAGTCAGCTGCTCCCGCAGAGACTCATGTGAGTCGGCGCGATAGTAGCTGATGCCGTAACCGTCGCACAGCTGCTTCAACGGAAGATGTAGCCGGCACGACAGATATGTCTCTGTTTCGGGCAGCGGGCGGGTGGCACTGATTTTGCGGAAGATACCTCCTCCGTTGTTGTTGATTACCACTGCCTTGAATGATGGAGAAAGTAAACCTGACGATAGCGCGGCGAGGTCGTATTGCATCGACATGTCGCCGGTTATCAGCAGTGTGGTGCCTCCGTAGGCAAGCGATGCGCCGACGGCGGTGGAGACAGACCCGTCGATGCCGCTGACACCGCGGTTGCAGTCGCGCCGGTGAAACTTCGATGCGGCAGCCGAATTCATGGCATAGCGGGGTGTCAGGCCGTTGGAAAGTTGTAGATTCCACTCTTTAGGCATGAAACCAAGCACACGGTTGACGGCAGTGCGGGCGCTCCATTCATCGGTAGCGGGAAGGTCGGCGGCTATGGCCCGGGCTTGCTCCCACAGCGTGCGGAACCGGGTGTGCTCCGGTTTGTCACGTCGCGCCAGATATGCCAGCGCATTGGCCAATCGCGGGAAAAAATCTGTGCACGCAATTTCTACCCGTCGGGTAAGCGAGAAATATGAGTCTATGACCCATCCGTTTTTGCCGACATGCCAGTGCTCTTTTACGTCAAGAGCCCGCAGCCACTCTTTCATGTCGCGCGACAGCAGAGAACCGCCGAAAGTGATGAGTATGTCAGGATGAGACTCGGGTGATTTCAGCGGTGCGCCGGTGCTGTCGGCAGTGCCGGCGCGGAGCGTAGCTTCGGGCTGTGCGATTATCCCGGGCGCGTTGATGTTGGCGAGCGCGTCGGCCAGTACCACCACATTGGAGAGGGCGGCCAGTTTTGCAAACGCTTTGTTCATCTCGGCCGACGGCGGGCAGAAACCGCCCACGATAAGCACGTTGTGTCCGGCTATTTCTTCCGCAAGAGTGCGTGCAACACCGGCATCGAGTCTATGCGGCGGCTCCAGTAGCCCGATGCGGCGGAACGAAGCCTCTGTCCGGGGCGTCGGGTCGTCGGAGAATAGCGGCTCCGTGAATGAGATGTTAAGATGTACCGGCCCGGGACGCCCGGAGCGGAGTAGCTGCATGGCCTCGTTGAGAGTGCGGTTGACCACCCATTTGTAATTGCTGTCGGGGATTTCGCCGCGGAGTGAGTAAGAGGCCTTGACATGGGGACCGAATGCTCCGGGCTGGCGGATAGTCTGGCTGTCATCCTGCCCGATCCATTCTTCGGGACGGTCGGCCGACACAATCAGCAGGGGTATGTTGCGGTAGAAAGCCTCGGCTACTGCCGCGCTGTAGTTGAGCAGCGCCGTGCCCGAGGTGCAGAGTAGCATAACGGGTCTGCGGCTGACCGACGCAAAACCCATCGCGATGAACGCGCTCGAGCGTTCATCTATCACGGGGTGCACTCTGATTTCGCCGTCACGCACCAGCGCCACAGTCAGAGGCGCGCACCGTGAGCCGGGCGATGCAAACACATCGGTCACGCCATACTCTTTGAGCGCCTGCACAAGCATCAGCGCGGTTTCTTTCACGCAGTAGGTCATCAAGAGCTTGTTTAATAATAAATGTTACCGACACATGGTATTATTTTCATGACATTCACATCTATTAAAATTTATTTTCATGTTTCTGAGTAATATCTTTTATGAAAAGTTACCTTTGTTTCGCATATCCCGGCCTGCTTTCGTCCTGTCCCTCAGTCGTGTACACACGAACACTCCATCGTCACACGACGAAATCAGGCTCAGGATATGCGACCCTATCGGCAACATTTATTATTAAACAAGCTCCAGGTCATCTTTGTGCTGCAAATTTACTCATATTTCACCAATTAATTTGTAACTTTGCGATGAAATAGCTTGACTGGCTTATGCAAAATGATAATATAGGCGGGCAGCAGCCCGATTTTCCGAAAACAGAGAGGCAGTTTGCACAGGTAATGGCCGACTGCCGCAAGGTCTTCGCCGCCAAACTCAAGGATTACGGAGCGTCGTGGCGCCTGATGCGTCCCACGGCCGTGACCGACCAGATTCTTATCAAGGCCGACCGCATACGTTCGCTCGAAACAAAAGGGGAGAGCCGCGTCGACGAGCCGGTCGACGACGCTTTTCTCGCCATGGTGAATTATGGCATCATCGGTCTGATACAGCTCTCAATGGGTTATGCCGACCGAAAGGATATTACGCCTGAACAGGCTCTTGATCTCTACGACCGACACATGGCCGCCACACGCGAGCTGATGCATGCCAAAAACCATGACTACAACGAGGCATGGCGCAAGATGCGTGTAAGCTCCTACACCGACCTGATACTGATGAAATTGATGCGCACCAAAGAGATCGAGGACAACGCAGGTGTGACCCGGGTTTCGGAAGGTATAGGTGCCAACTATCAGGATATTATAGTCTATTCGATATTCGCACTGATAAAACTCGCCGAGGCCAATGGGCAGATTTGAGAGCAGCAGAGCCTTCCTCTGGGTGGTCTGGGGATTGCGGATTGTCACGGGCGCCCTGTTCGTGATGTCGGGCCTTGTCAAGGTGATCGATCTCTGGGGCTTCGTGTTCAAGATAGAGGAATATCTGAATGTGTGGGGCATTGTGCAGCCACGCTCGGTGGTGCTGATGGCCGCGATGCTAATCAGCGGCTGGGAGTTTGTGTTCGGCGCCCTGCTGCTCGCAGGGTGCTATAAACGTGTGGCTCCCTGGGCGCTGACCCTGCTCATGGCGGTGATGCTGCCGCTGTCGGCATGGCTTGCAATTGCCGATCCGATCAGCGACTGCGGATGTTTCGGCGATTTCTGGGTGGTTTCCAACACTGTTACATTCATAAAGAATATTCTGATCACGGCGGCGCTGATATTGCTGATTCTGTGGAATGGCAAGCTGAGCGCCGGAGTGTATAAACCGGCTATCCAGTGGATTGTCGGCGCGGTGCTGTCGGCCTATGTGGTGTTTGTCGGCCTTTACGGCTACAATGTGCAGCCCATGCTCGATTTTCGTCCATATCCGGTGGGAGCGGCGCTGACGACTGGCAATGATGACTCTGAAAACGACCCGGATACCGAAGACGAGGTCGACGATATGCGGTTTATCTACGAAAAGGATGGGGAGCAGCGAGAGTTCACGGCCGATAATCTCCCCGACTCCACCTGGACCTTCATCGACCGCACCGGCGACAGCGCTGTCGGCCGGTCGGGTGCCGCGTTCACCGTCTATGACGCCGAGGGTAATGATGCCACGGAGGAAGCGATCTACGACTCAGGCCGCGAACTGCTGCTGGTGATTCCCGAACCACGGCGCATCGACATATCCTATACCTATTTCCTCAACGAGCTGAAACAGTGGTGCGACACTTCAGGCGTAGGCATGGTGTGTCTGATCGCATCGGACCGCCGCGGCGTCGACTTCTGGAAAGATGTGTCGATGGCAGGCTATGAGGTCTACTTGGCCGACGATACTAAATTGAAGGAACTTGTCCGGGGAACCATGGCGCTGGTCGAACTCGACAACGGCAGGGTGAAAGCCAAATACACGCTGTCGTCGGTCGGCGCGGCGGAGTTCGGACTCGGACCTCGTGGCCGCGATCTGCCTGAACGGATGGCTCCCCGTCCCGGATGGTGGTTCGGCACATCCACCGGCTCGCTGCTGGTGGTTCTGCTGGCGCTGTATCTGTGCCAGAGCGTGATTTTGGCGATTAATTCAGGAATACGACGAAAATATCGCAAAAAAAGTGTAAATTTGCACTCTGAAACTGAAACACAACCAATACAAACTCAAAATAATCATGAGAAAGAACATCGTAGCAGGTAACTGGAAGATGAACACCACCCTTCCCGAAGGTGTGGCTCTGGCAAAAGAAGTTAACGAGGCCCTCAAAGGCATCGACGCGAAGTGCGACGTGATCATCTGCACTCCTTTCACCCATCTGGCTTCCGTAGCCGCCGTTATCGACCAGAACAAGCTCGGTCTTGGTGCCGAAAACTGCGCCGACCATGTCAAGGGTGCCTACACCGGCGAGGTTTCGGCTCCCATGGTGGCTTCGACCGGTGCCACATATGTCATCCTCGGCCACTCGGAGCGCCGTCAGTACTACGGCGAGACTTCGGAAATCCTCAAAACCAAAGTCGACCTGGCTCTCGCAGAGGGTCTTACCCCCATATTCTGCATCGGCGAGAAACTCGAAGAGCGTGACAACGGCACTTATAACGAGGTAGTCACCAAGCAGATCGAGGAAGCTCTCTTCCACCTCACTCCCGAAGATTTCGGCAAACTCATCCTCGCTTACGAGCCCGTCTGGGCCATCGGCACCGGCAAGACTGCTACCGCTGAACAGGCCGAGGACATGCACGCCCATATCCGCGGCGTCATCGAGAAGAAATATGGCAAGGAAGTAGCTGAAAACTGCTCTATCCTCTACGGTGGCAGCTGCAAGCCCTCCAACGCCAAGGAGATCTTCAGCAAGCCCGACGTGGACGGCGGTCTCATCGGCGGCGCCGCACTCAAGTGCGCCGACTTCATGGGCATCGTCACCGCTTTCTGATTGACACGCCCCCTATGACGGGCGAAAGCGAGCATCGACGTTCGTAAATTCATACCGGAGGTGCATCTTTGCAAAGGGTGCACCTCCCTTTTCAATTTTTTATCTATATCTCCTGTAAGATGACACACTACTCCCGTTTTCTCTCTGTAGTTCTTGCAGTGACAATGGCTGCCATGTGGGCTGCCGCCGACATCGTGCAGACGCTTAATTCAGGCAATTCGAGTGTGCATGTGGAGCAGCCTGAAGCCCTTGCAAAGCGGTTGCAGGAAACCTCAGCCACAGCCGACAGTCTGGCCGAAGATGAAGAGGCCGGTGAGGATCAGCAGGATGACTACCGTACCACCGGTCCCAAACGGCGCACGGTGGGATTCCGCGTGCAGGTCTATGCCGACAACAATGCCCGCGTGGCCAAGGGCGAAGCCCGTCACCGCGAGCGTGCCGTGGCCGCCCGTTTTCCGCGTTATGCCACATATGTGGCCTATTCGTCGCCCTACTGGCGTCTTCGTGTGGGTGATTTCCGCACTCAGGCCGAGGCCCAGCGTGCAGCGCAGGAGCTGCGAGCCGCTTTTCCCGCGTTTGCCCGTGAGGTGCGTGTGGTCCGCGACCATGTGTATGTGCGATGAACACTAATGAAATCAGTGGGACAACAACTTCTCATGCTGCATGCTAAATTTTTGATGAAGTGAACGATCTCGACAATTTAACCGACGATTTCCCCGAAGGCTCGACCGACGCCGAGCGCGCCCGCATCCGCGAGATAGCCGGCCACTACGATGCCATCCTCAAGTTGATTGGGGAGGATACCACCCGCGAAGGTCTGCGAAAGACACCTCTGCGGGCTGCCCGCGCCCTGTGGTATGTGACTTCGGGGCACCGAGGCGGAAATCCCGCCGACATAATGCGACAGGCAATATTCACTCACGAAGGCTCGAAGATGGTAGTGGTGCGCGACATAGAGTTCTACTCTCTGTGCGAGCACCATGTGCTTCCTTTTTTCGGCACCGTGTCGGTGGGCTATATACCCGACGGCAAGATAGCCGGACTGAGCAAAGTCGCCCGGGTGGTCAACGCGGTGGCCCGCCGCCTTCAGGTGCAGGAAAGGCTCACCGCCGACATCTGTGCCGCCATCGGCGAGGCTCTGTCGCCTCTCGGGGTGATGTGCAGCTGCCGCGCCTCGCACCTGTGCATGCAGATGCGCGGTGTGGAGAAGCAGCTCGCATCTACGGCCACTACCCATTATACGGGTGTCTTTGCCACCGACCCGAGCCTGCGCGATGAATTCTATCGCCTGACTTCACAATGACAAACAATGAATTTCCGGGACAGAATTCAATTCCAATAATTTCCAAGGACAGAATTAATTTCCAATGACAGACCTCTTGATCGCCTGCGAGATCAGCGACTGGTTCTCCGCCCAGTTTCTTCTCGATTATTTCTACCATAACGCCAGCTATATGCTTGTGTTTCTGTTCATGGTGATAGAAAGCTCCTTTCTGCCATTCCCCTCTGAGGTGGTGGTGCCTCCGGCTGCCTACATCGCCGTTACCCGCGGTGACATGAACATATTCCTTATTGTGCTCTTCGCCACACTCGGCGCCATCGTCGGCGCCCTGATCAACTATTTTCTGGCCATGTGGCTCGGTCGGCCTATTGTTTACGCCTTTGCCAACAGCCGTTTCGGTCACGCCTGCCTCATAGATCAAGCGAAAGTGGAGAATGCCGAGCGCTATTTCGACCGGCATGGCGCACTTTCCACATTCATTGGCCGTCTGATCCCTGCCATCCGTCAGCTCATTTCCATCCCTGCCGGACTTGCCCGGATGAATCTCGGCGTGTTTGTGGTGTTTACGGCCCTCGGTGCCCTGGTCTGGAATTGTGTGCTGGCCGGCCTCGGCTACTGGCTCGGCACAAAAGTGCCTTATGAACAGCTCTTCGCTTCAGTGGAGAAATACAATCACTATTTCACAATCGGTGGTTTCTGCCTCCTCCTTGTATGTCTGCTGTTTATATGCTACAAGGCTCTGTCTGCTAAAAAGAATAACTGACCATGATAGTATCACCCTCGCTTCTCTCCGCCGATTTTGCGAATCTTTCGCGCGACATCGACATGATCAACGGCAGTGATGCCGATATGCTCCATCTCGATGTGATGGACGGTGTGTTCGTTCCCAACATTTCGTTTGGTTTCCCAGTGATCGAGGCCGTGGCCAAAATCTGCAAGAAGCCGCTCGATGTGCACCTGATGATTGTGGAGCCTGAAAAATGGATCGACCGGCTGGCCCGTATCGGTGCAGCCTACATGAATGTGCATCAGGAGGCGTGTGTGCATCTCGACCGCACCATCCACGCCATTCACGAGGCAGGGATGAAAGCTGCCGTCACTCTCAATCCCTCCACTCCCGTGGCGATGCTCGAGGATGTCGCTGCCGATCTTGACATGGTTCTGCTCATGTCGGTAAACCCCGGATTCGGCGGCCAGAAATTCATCCCCAACACTCTCAACAAGCTCTACCGGCTGCGCGATCTGCTCGACCGCACCGGCTCGAAAGCTCTTATCGAGATCGACGGCGGGGTGAACGACACCACAGGGCATATGCTCGCCGAGGGCGGCGCCGACGTTCTCGTCGCCGGCAGCTATGTCTTCGGAAACCGCGATCCCAAAGGAGTCATCAGCGGCCTCAAAGCTCTCTGATTTTTGTTATTAAGCAATCCCTTGCCTTTAAAGATACCGATGAACGAAGAAGCTCTCAGCCAGCTATATATCCGCGACACATCCTTTCAGGATCTGATGCAGCGGCGCATTTTCAACGTGCTTCTGGTGGCCTCGCCCTACGATGCTTTCATGATGGAGGAGGATGGCCGTGTCGACGAACAGCTCTACAACGAATATGTGGCGCTGAACCTCTCCTCTCCTCCGCGTATCACTCGTGTGGCACACATAAGCGAGGCGTTGGCTGCCATGGAACAGAAAAATTTCGATCTCGTCATTGCCATGCCCGGCATGGATATCAGCGAGACGTTCATCGGCGCCAAAGCAATTAAGGCAGTGCATCCCAACGTGCCTATCGTGGTGCTCACACCCTTCTCAAAAGAGGTGTCGCGGCGCCTGCAGCATGAGGACTTTTCGGGTATCGACTATGTATTTTCATGGCTTGGCAATGTGGATCTTCTGCTTGCCATCATCAAGCTGCTCGAGGACCGCATGAACGCCGAGCACGATGTGCTCGAGATCGGAGTGCAGACCATTATCCTCGTGGAGGACTCCGTGAGATTCTATTCATCTATTCTGCCCCATATCTACAAGTTCCTCCTTAAGCAAAGCCGCGAATTCTCAACCGAGGCTCTTAACGAACATGAGAAGATGCTGCGCATGCGAGGCCGTCCGAAGGTGCTTCTGGCCCGTAATTACGAGGAGGCATTGGCGCTTTACGAAAAATACGAGCACCGCACCCTGGGTATCGTCACCGACGTGTCATTTATGCGCGAGGGTGTCAAGGACAAGGAGGCAGGTCTGCGATTCTCGCGCTTTGTGCGTTCGCGTGATCCCTATCTGCCTATTATCGTGGAGTCTACCGAAGTGGCCAACGCCGAGTATGTCAAAGAGTTCAATGGTATTTTTCTTGACAAGACATCCAAGAAGCTCCCGGTGGATCTCGGCAAACAGATCTCCCATAATTTCGGTTTCGGCGACTTCGTGATGCGCAACCCACATGACGGGTCTGAAATCATGCGCATACATTCGCTCAACGAAATGCAGAAGCGACTGTTTCAGATTCCCGACGAAACTCTGCACTATCACGCCTGCCGTAACGACATATCCCGCTGGCTCTATTCGCGTGCGATGTTCCCCATCGCCGATATCATCGCCCGGCACCGCTTTCGCGACATTTCGGAGGCTCCTGAGGTAAAACAGCTTTTCTTCGATCTGATCGTGAAGTATCGCAAGATGAAAAACCGCGGCGTGGTGGCGGAGTTCCGCAAGGACCGTTTCGACTCCTACAGCAACTTTGCCCGCATAGGTCAAGGCTCGCTCGGAGGAAAGGGGCGCGGCCTGGCGTTTATAGATTCGATTATCAAGAAGAATCCCGAATGCGACAATTTCCACGGTGTCTCGATATCCATACCACGCACCGTGGTGCTCTGCACCGATATATTCGACGAGTTCATGGCGCTCAACGACCTCTATCCCGTGGCGTTGTCCGACATTCCCGACGAGGAGATTCTGCACCGTTTTCTGGCTGCGAAACTTCCGGATAGAGTGCGTGAGGATCTGCTGGCCATCACCGAGGTTGTCGACAGCCCGCTGGCAGTCAGATCGTCGTCGCTGCTCGAGGACTCGCATTATCAGCCCTTTGCCGGAGTCTACTCCACCTACATGATTCCGCATATTACCGACCCGAACGAAATGCTGAGGGTACTGACCGACGCCATAAAGGGTGTATATGCCTCGGTGTTCTATTCCGAATCCAAGGCATATATGTCGGCCACCTCAAATGTCATCGACCAGGAAAAGATGGCCGTGATCATACAGGAGGTTGTGGGCAAGGATCACGACGGTTTCTATTTCCCATCGTTCTCGGGTGTGGGCCGTTCGCTCAACTATTATCCTCTCAACGATGAGAAAACCGAGGAGGGTGTTGTGCAGGTGGCCGTGGGATTGGGCAAATATATCGTGGATGGCGGCGTGGCTCTCCGATTCTCGCCCCGTCACCCGGGCAAGGTGCTCCAGACCTCTACCCTCGACCTTGCGTTGCGCGACACACAGCGTAAGCTCGACGCTCTCAAGATGGATGCCGTGCCCGGGCATTTCAGTGTCGACGACGGTTTCAACCTCGTCAGCAAGAATGTGCAGGATTTCGCCAAAGGTGACACCCTGCGCTATATGGTCTCGACATTCAACATCGACGACCAGATGCTCAGCGACACTCATTTAGGTCCCGGGCGCAAGGTGGTTACATTCGCCAACATCCTGCGCGACAATGTTTTCCCATTGGCCGAGGTGTGCGATTTCATGCTTTCGCGCGGACAGGAGGCTATGCAGCGTCCGGTGGAGATAGAGTTTGCCGGCAACATAGGTCCCGACGGCCAGCTCGTGGGGCGTGTTTACTGGCTCCAGATTCGTCCCATCATCGAACATAAGGATGATGTCGACGAAAATGTGATGGCACTCCCCGATGATAAACTGGTGCTGAGAAGCAACACTGCTCTTGGACATGGCAGCGACACGGTGAGCGCCGTGGTGTATGTGCGTCCCGAGAATTTCTCGTCATTCCACAACCCCGAAATTGCCGGGGAGATAGCGCGCATCAACCGTCAGTTTGTAGAGTCGGGCACAGGCTATCTGCTGATCGGTCCCGGGCGATGGGGGTCGTCGGACACCGCCTTAGGGATTCCGGTCCGCTGGGCCGACATAGCCGGCGCGCGTCTGATCGTGGAATCGTCGCTGCACAATTACCGTGTGGAACCCTCGCAGGGCACTCATTTCTTCCAGAATCTCACCTCGTTTGGCGTGGGATATTTCACTGTAAATCCCTTCTCCGACAAGGATCTCTACGATGTGGAGTATCTTGACTCGCTCCCGGCTGAATATGAGAGCGAGACGGTGCGCGTGGTGCGTCTTGAATCGCCGCTTACCATAGGCATAGACGGCAAAAAAGGCACCGGAGTGGTTACCCGACCCGGCGTGGTGGCTACCGCCCCTGCCGAATCATAGCCAGATATTGTCGAATCGGCTCCAAACAAGTTTTGGGGCTACAGCTAAAAACTGCATAAAAACAGAGGAAACGGCAAAAAAACGGTGCCGTTTCCTCTGTTTTGTTAATTGTTTTTCGTACTTTTGTGAAGAAATATGCGGTTGAATTCACGGCCGCCAACACAGTGCAACCTTAAGCCAAGCCACCACTATTCGCAGATGAGCTTTTTTGATAAATTCAAACGTGCCATGGGGTTCCCGTCCATGGACGAAGAGGAGATAGAGGAGGGTATCGACGCCACCGTCACCCCTCTGCGTGAACGCCAGCAGCGCGCCGGTGAGCCGGAAGTCGCTCCCGAGGTCGCCCCGACCCCTGTCGCCCCGGCCCCGACTGCTGCCGAGGAAGCGGCGGCACGTGCCGAAGCCATGCCCCGCCCACAGCCCGAAGTGATATTTTCGCGTGTGGTGGAGATTTTCAATGAAGCTCTGCCCGGATTTCTGCAGAAGAGTGTCGATCCTGAAAAGCAGCGCCAGCTGTTATATTCCTCACTCGATACCTCGATCCGCAACTATTTCGAAGAACTCGAGCGCATGGTGGAGCGGCGGCACGAAGCCCGCTTCCAGGCCGACCGTTTGAGGTTGCAGGAACAGATCGATGCCCTCAGGCTCAAAGCGCAAAAAGAGGAGGAGGTGAATTCCGATGCCAAGACCCGACAGCTCAGCGCCGAAAGGCAGAAACGCGCACTCTCCGAGCGGGTGCATGATCTCGAGAAGCGCATATCGGAAATCGAGGCCGAAAACGAGCAATACATACTCGAAAACAAAACTATGGCCAACAAAATCCGCCTGCTCGGCATGACCGACGCCGATGCGGAGGAATTGCGGAAAGACACCCTTGCAAAGACTGAGGAACTCCGGCAAAAGCAGGAAGAGGTGGCGGCCATCATTGCTGATGCCGAAAAGAAGCAGGCCGAAGCCGAAAGGAAGCAGGCCGAAGCCGAGAGCATTATCGGCGAGGCTGTAAAAGAGAAGGAACAGCTTGCGCTGCAACTTGAGGAAGCGCAGAGCCGCATTGCAGCTCTCGACGATGAAAACCGTCGCATGTCCGAAGCCATGGAGCAGAGCAAGGCCAAGGATGAAATCTCGATGGCCATGGTCAATGATCTCAACGCCCGCGCTGCCCGCGCCCGCAAGGATGTCGAGGAGAAGGAAGCTGCCGCAACAGCCGCTACGGCTGCAGCGACCGCTGCCGCCAATGCCCTGGAGGCATCGCAGCGCGAACTCGCCGAGTCGAAACAGGCTCTCGCCGAATCGCAAAAGGCCCTGGCTGAGAAAGATAACGCATTGATCGAGACCGAGGCTCGTGCGCAGGCGTCAGCGACGCGGCTCGCCAAAGCTCTCGATGACCTGAAGGTGGTGAAAAGCGTTCAGGAGCAGATTGTCAAGCTTGAAGAGCAGCAGCGGGTGTCTGACGGACAGTTGCGTAAAACCCGCGACGAACTGATGGAAAAAAAAGAGATGCTCGAAGCCCGCGAAGCCGACATTCTCTCGAAAAATACCACGCTCCGCATCAAGGATGACACCATCCGTCGGCTTGAGGACCAGAGCGACCGTCTGCGCCAGACCATTGAGACCCTCCAATATGAGAAGGCCGAACAGGAAAGCGCCATGCGTCAGGAAATCGAACGGCTCAAGTCGCTGAGCCGTTTCGCTCCGGCAGCCGCCGTTGCGGCCGCAACCCCTGCCGTGACGCAACCGACCTCCGTGCGCGAGGAACCGGCCGTGACAGAAGACAGATTTGAGGAAATGCCTGTTGCGAAGGAAACTAACGACAGTTTCGCGCAGACCGACGAGCCGAAAGTTGAGCTTTTGTTCGAAGAATCAATTCCAGAACCCGCGGCTTCACAGGCTGAGCCTGAGAAACCCCGCTCGCGACGCGGACGGCCCCGTAAATCCGACCGTCCGATTCCCGAGACTCCCGAAGAGGCAGCCGCTCTCGAAGCCGGGTCGCAGACCGATGATTCGCTGTTCCCAACAGTCGAGGAGGTGCGCAAAAGCGCCGCGGCAGCGACCGACGACGATGATGATTTCATGCTTCTCGACACCACCGACTGGCTTATTTCGTCGGATGCTGACGAACCTAAACGCCGTCAGAAGCGTTCCAAAAAGAGCCAGTCGTCGGATAACACCGATGACAACTTCGGTTACCGGGAACCCGCTCGAGCCGAACATCCCGACAATCCGGCTCAGATGTCGCTGTTCTGATCACATCATCCCCTGATAACATCATCACAACCATTTGCCGACACAGTTATTACCGTTTCAAACTATTTGAAAATGAGTTTGCTTAAAAATATATCCATTGCAGTCTCGCTGCTTTGCGCCATGGCTCCCGCAGTTGCTTCCGGTGCCAATGTCGACGTGAAAGGCATTGCCCCGTATGTCTATCCCGAGAATATCGCGAAATCTCCTAAAAGTTTCACATATATGCCCGACGGCGAGAGCTATCTGCTGCTGAGCGACGACGGCCGTCAGATTGGCCGGTACGAAACGGCCACAGGCAAGCTCCTCGAGACGGTGCTCGACGTGACTCACACCCGCGAGAATTCCATATCGCAGGTGGCCGATTTCCGCCTCAGCCCCGACGGTACCAAACTCGCTCTCTACACAGAAAAGCAGCCTGTCTACCGTCACTCTTTTCTGGCAGACTGGTATGTGTTTGAAATCAAACGCAACATACTGCGTCCGTTGTCGAAGCAGTTCGCCCGACAGCAGGCGCCGCTATTCTCTCCCGACGGACGCATGGTGGCCTTTGTTGCGGAGAATAACATTTACATCAAAAAAATCGACTATGATTCCGAGGTGCAGGTGACGCGCGACGGTGCCGTGGACAAGGTGATCAACGGTATCCCCGACTGGTCGTATGAGGAGGAGTTCGCCACCGACTGCTCAATGACGTGGTCGCCCGACAACACTACACTCTGCTATCTGCGCTACGACGAGCAACGCGTGCCCAAATTCTCTTTTCCGCTGTATCAGGGCTATTGCAACGCATCCGACAAATATGCGCTCTATCCCGGCACCTTCTCTTACAAATATCCCGTGGCCGGTGAACCCAACTCCATGGTTACGCTTCACAGCTACGATGTCGACACCCGCAAAATCAAGGATATAACACTTCCCGACCCGAAAATCGAATATATTCCGCGCATCGCCTACGGCGGCAACCAGGGCGATCGTCTGATGGCGGTCACTCTTAACCGCGCTCAGAACCGTATGGAAATCTATAATGTCAATCCGAAGTCTACGGTGATTAAATCCGTGCTGGTGGAGGAGGCCAAGGCATGGCTCAACTCGGCGGCCTACGAGGATATTCACTGGGGGGCGGAGTCGTTTGTGGTTCAGTCGGAACGCTCGGGCTGGAATCATTTCTACGAGTATAGCTATAACGGCCAGATGCTGCGGCAGATTACCTCCGGTGAATTCGATGCCACCGCTTATTATGGCACGGATGCCCAGGGCTACACTTATTTCCAGGTGACAGGTCAGGCTCTCGGACAGGGCGACAAGGGTGCGGTGAACCGGGTGGTTCAGCGACGCGACCGTCAGGGGAAAAAGACCGAGAATCTCTCTGCTCCCGAAGGATGGGGAGCGGCCGAGTTTGCGCCTGCCATGAATTATTTTGTGTTGAACTACAGCAACGCAGCCACTCCGCCGCGCCACACTCTCTACAACGGCAAGGCCAAGGAACTGCGTGTGCTTGAGGATAATGCAACGTATGCTTCGCGCTATGCATCAGCTCCTGTCAAAGAGTTCTTCCAGATGAATTCCGACGGCACAATGCTCAACGGCTACATGATAAAACCCACAGGATTCGACTCCTCGAGGAAATACCCTGTGATTGTGTGGCAATACAGCGGTCCCGGTTCGCAGGAAGTGGTGAATCGCTGGCGCATGGACTGGGACTATTACGCTGCCGCCCGACGCGGGTTCGTGGTAATCTGTGTCGATCCGCGTGGCACCGGTTTCCGCGGCACGGCATTCCGCGATGTGGTTTACAAAAATCTCGGACATTACGAAACTATTGATCAGCTGAATGTGGCGCGCTATGCCGCACAGCTGCCCTTTGTCGATGCCGACCGCATCGGCATTGCGGGGTGGAGCTATGGGGGCTACGAAACTCTCATGGCGGCAACTGACCCCGCTTCGATCTTTAAGGCTGCAGTGGCTGTGGCTCCGGTAACCTCCTGGCGCTATTACGACACGATATACACCGAGCGCTTTATGCTCACGCCTCAGGAAAATGAGGATGGCTACAAGGCGTCGGCGCCTGTCAACCGTGCCGGCAATCTCGTCTGCCCCCTGCTGATTATGCACGGCACCGCCGATGACAATGTGCACTTGTCGAACACCATAGAGTTTGTGAGCCGCCTTGAGGAGGCCAATCTCACTTGCGATATGCTGCTGTTCCCTAATATGAATCATTCAATCAACGGCTGCAATTCCCGGGCTTTGGTCTATGGCCGCATGATTGACTATTTTGACAAGAATCTCCGATAAGAAGTTTACTTATGATCCATTCCAATGACCGCCGCGATGGGATGAGTGCTGCAATCTTCGGTTTGTGGCAGAACTGGGCCGTGGCCGTGGGGTTGCTGGCTATGTTGGTTCTTTTGTCTCCTTATGTCAGCGCAAAATGGATGCCTCCGGTGTGTCTGACCGCATATATTCTGCTCCAGATTGCACGCAATCGCCAGAGAGCGCAGCGGGTGCCCGGATGCAGCCGGCTTTATTCCGAAATGTCGGTGATTCTCCTTGCCGTGGCCTGTGTGAGTTCGCTACGGTATTTCTGGGGCGGGGATGTTGACGATTTCGAGTTGACCGGTCAGCCCGTGAACATGCAGCATCCGATCATTGCCATATTAATCAGTGCGCCCGTGACCGCCATCGTCACCGCTTTTTTCCTCCTGCAGCGCAATGAACCTCTTGTGTGCCAGATGTGTCATCTCCGCTATGGCAATGTGGTGGAAAACGGTTTCATCGGTAGGTTATACCGCAGGGAATGGCGCTATCAGTCGCGCCTGCTGATGATTCTTTCCGGCGTGATTGCTGTTGTTACGTGGGCATATTACCTCACTTATTACGTAAATGTCAACCTCAACAACGCCGACTTCTTCTTTTTCATCTGGATGCCGGTGTCGCTGTTTGTGCTCTCGCTTGTGTACCTCGGCTGGCGCTATTATTCCTTGTGGGTCTTCTATTGTCACCAGGATTCAACTCATATGATCGAGAATCCCTCGTCGACCACTGTGAGATTCCTTGTGCTCAGCGGCGACAAGATGCTGATGGACATCACTGCCACTGACCGAAATTTCGACAACGGCCAGGTGGTGAAGCGGTTCGACACTCCTGCCCGGATTGTGCTCCCTTATCAGGATAAGGTGGGACAGATGCAGGCCCAGCAGCTTTTTCAGCAGATTTCAGGAATCTCCGATGCCGAGATCCGACCTGTATATGACAGCCCCGACAAGGTCACTTACCGCAATATCTGCCATTTCTTCGCATTTCTCGATTCGCCTGATGAAATGGTCGACAGCCGGCTGCAGGGCGAGTGGATGACCTTGCCCATGATTCAGGAGCTGATGACGCAGCATCTGACTTCAGCCGATCTGAATTCGGAGTTGAAGCGAATATACCGCGTGGCCATGGCATGGAAGACTTACGATCGGTCGGGCCGTCGTCTCTATCGGTTTAAACATTATAAGCCCACATTCCGTCTGCGCGACATCCGCAGCTGGAGTGTCGACTACAACGACCCTCTGTGGCTACGGGTGGGGCATAACAATGAAGATCAGCGTTTCTTCCGCATCCGCCGCTTCTTCCACAAGTTGCAGGATATGATTTCCGGCCAGGGATGCCGGGTGAATTTATTCACATATTGATTCCGTTGATTCAGTCTATACGTCTGCCTTACAATTGATTTCGCCATTCATCCATGAATACTGACAATCCGATACTGGCCATCGTGGGTCCTACGGCTTCCGGAAAGACCGGTTTTGCCGTGGAAGTTGCACGACTCTGCGGAGGTGAGATTGTCAGCGGTGACTCCCGTCAGGTCTACCGCGGCATGGACATCGGCACCGGAAAAGATCTTTGTGAATATGGCGATGTGCCGTTCCACATGATTGATGTGGCGGCAGCAGGGGAGAAGTATAATCTTTTCCAGTATCTCAGAGATGCGGGCCGGTGCATTGACGAAATCAATGTCCGGGGGCGTGTGCCGGTGCTCTGTGGAGGCAGTGGCCTGTATGTTGAGTCGCTTCTTAAAGGTCTCCGCCTGCCCGAGGTGCCCGAAAACCGCCCGCTGCGCAGCAGGCTGGCTCCGTTGTCGCTTGATCAGCTTACCGAAATGCTCGCTGCGATGAAGACGTTGCACAATACCACCGATGTCGACACCTGCCAGCGGGCTATCCGTGCCATTGAAATCGAACAGTACTATATTGACCATCCCGACGAGGCCCGTGCCGCCCGCGACGGGGTGCCTCGGCGAGCCACCATAATAGGTGTTGACGTTAGCCGCGAAGTGCGCCGGCAACGCATTTCGGCGCGACTTGACGCGCGGCTCCGCGAGGGGATGGTTGACGAGGTACGCCGGCTGCTCGACGAGGGCATACCTCCGGAAAACCTCATATATTACGGACTCGAATATAAATTTGTCACAGAGTATCTGATTGGGAAAACCTCATATGACGAAATGCGTCGACAGCTTGAAATCGCGATCCACCAGTTTGCCAAGCGGCAGATGACATGGTTCCGCGGCTCGGAACGACGCGGTTTCAGGATTCATTGGCTCTCGGGAGCCTTGCCGCGTGAAGAGTTTGCCCGCCAGGCGTTGGAAATCTACCGTTGCCAACACCGGGAGCATGTTTAATTTTCTGTTTCCGAAAGTGCCGCATGAAACAAACTCTTACATTTCTGTTGCTGTTTTCCCTTGCATTCCTGTTGCTGTTTTCCCTTGCCGTGGAGGCTTCGGCTCTTTCAGGGGTGCTCGTTGCCGACAATAAGAAACTTAGTCGGGGTGAGTGCATTGAAGTTGGCTACGACGACGGCATTGTGAAATCTCTGGAGTTGGTGATGTCGGTAGGCAACGCATGGCGTCGTTCGGCAACAGATCAACCATTGTGCAGAGTATCGTTGCTGTCGGCCGACAGTGTTGAACTTCAGGCTGTAGAGATTATGTTGGGGAGAATAAGGAATGCCGATGATGATGACTCACGACGTTTTGTTCTGACTTTTCCCGGTTGTGATCGTACACCGGTTGAAACCGAAGTTGAGGCGTCGGTAGGCACTTGCACCTTACAACTCACCAGTGAGGGAAATAGCGATTGGGAAACGTGGTTTGGCTATGACTCATATACCCCTGCGGGGACGATTGCCGGTTTAGCGAATGTAGCAGCCGTGAGAGTCAAGGCGTTGCTTCCCGCCGAAGTGATTTCGGTTAATCTTGACAGTCGACCGTTGCCCGAGGCGCGCGACACCCGCTGGCAATGCGCCGACGATGTGGAGCGCTATCTTGCCGAAGCACCTTACGATATGGTGGAAGGGGTGTACACTTACATGGATTGCGATCTTGACACCCGGCGCGCCCGTCGAGGAGGGGATTATCGCATCGCAGTGGTGAAGGCCGGCACAGGCTACGATCTGATTTACCTTGGCGGTGCTGAGGTCAATGCCGACGACTGGCGGGAGGGTATGCGCAAAGGGCATGTGGAACCCACTGTCTTTCAGGATAATTACACACTCCGTTGGGCCGATGCCAACGGTGATGCCGGTTTTGAGGGAGCCTGGGCGTCGATCACCGGCGCAATCATGGAACTGCATTTCCCGGCAGAATCGGCAACACTGCGTTTTTCACGGGAACCGTGATTGCGCGTGGCGATATTCAATATAGAATTCTACGGTACTTACTTGTCAGAAATACCAGGGATGGTTGCGGAGCGCAAGACGCTCTGCGGTTTCAGGATCGATTCGACGGACGGCTATCAGCCCGGGGTTCTCATAGTCAGCGGCATCAGGGTCGAGCGATGAACGGCGCACACGGGCCGACTGATGGATGTATGAGGGGCCGCCGGTGGAAATCGCCACATGTGTGATCCGGCCGGTGCGGGTGTTGCCGAAAAACAGGAGGTCGCCGGGAAGAAAGAGCGAATAGTCTGATTTATTGATTTTTGTGCCGTCGGCAACCTGCTCGTCCGCGTCGCGTTTTATCATCACGCCCTGCCGGTAGGCCGCTATCTGTGTCAGTCCCGAGCAATCCATGCCGTTGACCGATGTGCCGCCCCACACGTAGGGTACTCCCATCATTCGGGCTGCATACAGGGGCATCTCTGCCGGCACAAATCTCTGCGCGGCCCACTCCTCGAGCGGCATCAGCACTTCGGGAGATATAAAGCCGCTTCTCCCGTCGGGAATACGAACAGGAATCATTTCACCCACAGCGTCCCCTTCGACCTCAAGAATGCACCCCGGCACCACGTCACTGACGCGCTCGCCTGATATTTCGGGTGTTGCGGTAATATATTCCGTGCGGTCGGAATGCACGATGGCTCTGCGGCTCTTGCGCCAACGGGTCATGCGGTCATTGTCGGCGGCGACCAGGGTGTTGGAGCGCACGTAGCCCGAATAGCCTTCAGGCGTTTCCACACGCCACCACTCACCTTTGCGCTCGGTGATCTGCAGCGGGGTGCCCATCACCACCTGCGATACCTGCTCGGCGGCATGTGAGGTGGTGGAGCGCAGAATTGCCACCGATACGCGCGGCTGCGCCCAGTCGGCTGCCGTTGCTGCCACAGTGGCAGCAACGGCAATCAAGGCTAATAGGGAGAGACGTCGGAATATGGGCATATTCAGTTGTTTATAAATCTCCTTGATATCTGGAGATTTCGGGTATTATCTGGAGATTTCGGCAATCACACCTTTGATGTCGTCGGCCAGTTTTTCGGCTTCCTCCATAGTGTGGGCTTCGGCGTAGATGCGGATGATAGGTTCGGTGTTGGATTTGCGCAGATGAACCCACGATTCGGGAAAGTCGATTTTCACGCCATCGATGTCGGTGATTTTTTCGTTGCTGTAACGCTGTTTCATCGCTTCGAGAATGGCATCGACGTCGATTTCGGGAGTGAGCTGCACCTTGTTCTTGGCAATCGCATATTGCGGATAGGTGGCTTTAAGTTCCGATACTTTCTTGCCGCTCTTGGCAAGGAGGGTCAGGAAAAGTGCCACGCCAACAAGCGCGTCGCGGCCATAGTGGGCTTCAGGATAGATCACACCGCCGTTTCCCTCGCCGCCGATTACGGCGCCTGTCTCTTTCATCTTGGTTACTACATTTACTTCGCCTACAGCGGCGGGAGTGTAGTTGCAGCCATGTTTCACGGTGACATCGCGAAGAGCGCGCGAAGAGCTGAGGTTGCTCACAGTGGCGCCGGGTGTATGCCCGAGAATATAGTCGGCGACAGCCACGAGGGTATACTCCTCGACAAACATCTCGCCGTTTTCCATCACGATGGCCAGACGGTCAACGTCGGGGTCGACCACGAAGCCTACATCGGCGCGTCCATGCTTCATCAGGTCGGCGATCTGGGTGAGATTTTCGGGGATAGGTTCGGGAGTATGGGCGAAACGTCCGGTGGCTTCGCAATTTAGTTCGATGATATTTTCCACACCTAAAGCTCTGAGCAGCTGTGGAATCACGATGCCGCCCACCGAATTCACGGCGTCGACTGCCACGGTGAAACCGGCTTTGCGGATAGCCTCGGTGTCTACCAGTTTCAGATCAAGAACCTTGCGGATGTGGCGAATATTCCATGTGTCGTCGTGGAGTTCGTGTCCCAGCCGGTCAACTTCTGCAAAGGTGAATTCCTGTGATTCGGCGATGCGGAGCACCTCCTTCCCCTCGGCGTCGGTGAGGAACTCGCCGTTTTCGTTGAGAAGTTTCAGCGCGTTCCACTGCACGGGGTTGTGCGATGCGGTGAGGATAATGCCGCCGCAGGCGCCCTCGCCGACAACGGCGATTTCGGTGGTGGGGGTGGATGCCAGCCCGATATTCACCACATCGAAGCCCATGGCGCAGAGCGTGCCGGTGACGAGCGAGTCGACCATCTTGCCCGACAGACGGGCGTCGCGGCCGACAACGATGAGGTTCGATGTACGGGTTGTGGTTTTACGGATGAGAGTTGCGTAGGCTGCGGTGAATTTCACCACGTCGACGGGGCTGAGACCATCGGCGGCTTTGCCGCCGGNNCGCGTATGCCTGAAATAGATTTGATCAGAGCCATGATTATGTGCCGTAATAGATTGTTCTAAAAGTCGTTACTCGCTGATCGACTTGAAATAGCGGACGTCGTAGAGATAGGGGATAACGTTGGAAATCTCGCTGTAGACGCCATACTGCGACTTGATAAGAATCCGCACGTGGCAGTCGTAGGATAGAAATTTCAGAGGCATCTGCACCCCCTGTCCCCATTGGGTGGAGGAGGAGAGTGTGGTGTTGTTGAAGCGGAACGATGCCGTGCCCGCCGAAGTGTCGATAGAGTTGCCGGCGCCGTTGCCTAACTGGCCGGTGTTCTGGTAATCATAGAGATTGTAACGGGTAAAGCGGAAGAAAACCTGCGCGTTGTCCTTAACTTTCTCGCCGTTGCCATTGTCGAGTACCTGCATATACACATTCCCGTCAGGTTCCAGACGATAGTAAGGGGCGTTTTCGCCAACTTCAAAAACCGAATCGGCGGGGATGTCGAGAATCACGCGGTTGTCGGAAAGGAAAATGTTCACGGCCTGGGATTCATCTTTGAGGAGGTCGGCATAGCTTTTCTTGTCGCTGCAGCCCGAGATGAGGATGGCCGTGAGTGCCATTGCCGGGAAAAAGATTCTGTGAGTGAGCTTCATTATCTTGTGAGTGAGCTTCGTTGTAATCATTATGATGGTGTGGAGATTTACGTATTATACAGGCGCTTAATCTTCGGCGGGGCAGTTGTCGGCGGGGCAGTCGTCGGCAGGAGAGTCGCCGCAGGGGCCGGGAAGATAGCGGTCGTAGAGCGGCATGGCCTTCATCAGCTGCTGCTCTGCCTCCTCGAGCGTGCCGTAGAATTCGCCACCGGCGGCATTCAGGTGGCCGCCGCCGTTGAAATATTCGGTGCAGAGCTTGTTGACCGGGAAATCGCCCTTGCTGCGGGTCGAGACCTTGATGTAGTCGGTCTCCTCGCGCAGAAACACGGAGTAGAGAATGTCGGGACAGGTGAGCGGACGGTTTACCAGATCCTCTGTGTCGCCCTTCTGATAGTGATATTCGTTAAGCTCGCTTCGGGTGAGCTTGATCAGTGCGGCGCGGTGCGAGGGGAAATACTCAAATTTCTCATTCATTGCAAACCCGTTGAGTTTCAGCCGGTTCACCGAATTATTGAAATATACCTTCTTGTAGATGGCATCCTTGTCGATACCTTTCTCGAGCAGACGTGCCACGATGCGGTATAGCTCCGGATCGTTTGAGTTGTACGAGAAGTTGCCCGTGTCGGTCATCATGCCGGTGTAGATGCATTCGGCTGTCTCCCTGTCGATGAACCGGCCGAAACCGCAGCCGGTGACAACCCTGTAGACCAGAGCGCAGGTCGATGAAATTTCGGGATGCGAGATGGTGATGTCGGGGAATGAGTCGGGGTTAAGGTGATGGTCGATCATCACTTTTTTTGCCGGAGACTCCAGTAGCGCGGGCGCCACATGGTCGACACGCTTTGCATCGTTGTAATCGAGACAGAAAATCAGTTCGGTGTCGGCGAGAATCTTCTTCGCGAAGCTTTCAAAGCGCGAATACACCACGATGTCGTCGGCTCCGGGCAGAAACATCAGATAGCGCGGAGGGGTGTCGGGCGTTATCACCTTCACCTCCTTGCCTGCATTGCGGAGCACGCGGCATAGCGCCAGTGAGGAGCCCATGGCATCGCCGTCGGGCGAAATGTGGCATGTGATGATGGCTCTGCGGGTGCGGTTTATAAGTACGCGAAGCTGTTCCGCAGTGGCTTTGTCGAGGATGTTTTCTGTCATAACTGCAAAGTTACGATTTTTGAGGGGAATATGCGGCACCCGATGGGTGTAAAATTGTTAAACGCCTCCTGTTTTCGGGGTTTTCGGGAATCCCGTCGGGAATCCATGCACGTTTTTGAGAATAGAGAGGAGCACCGAGGCTTTTGCGGCGGTCTCGCGGAATTCGGCACGCGGGTCGGAGAGAGAGGTGATGCCCCCTCCCGCATATAGATTGAAATGTCCGTCGGGGGCTATGCGGGCGCAACGGAGGTTGACGAAAGCGCGGTAACGCGATCCCGAGGCTACCGCTACGAATCCGCCGTAGCATAGCCGCGGCTGCGGCTCAAACTCGCTGATGTCGGCGATAGCCTCCTCCGACGGGGTGCCGCAGAGCGCCGGCGTGGGATTTATGGCGTCGATGATGCGCGATACCGGAGCGCCGAGAGTGCCGCTGATGTCGCGGCATAGGTGCTGCACCGGTCCGTAATCTACAGTAACAGGTCGGGATATGGAGTAGGGGAGACCGAGCGATGCGAATTTCTCTTCGAAAAAGTCCGCCACGAATCGGTTCTCGCGCAGATTTTTCTCATCCCAGGGTTGATTTGCGGTATCGGCGGGGCGTGTGCCGGCGAATGCTACTGTGGCGAAAGTGCCGCGGTCGGTGTCGGCATCGAGCAACGTTTCGGGCGAGGCTCCCAGCCAGCAGCCGGTCTCAGGCGTGTAGTATAGAAACCGGAATGTGCCGGGGAAGCGGTCAAACAGTTCCACGGCGGCCGCGGCAATGTCGAGATCCGGGTTGACACCTGCCAAAACGCGGGAATAGACCGTCTTGCCGTCGCGCCGGCGGCATCGTTCTGCTATTCGTGCCACCCTTCGGCAATATTCATCCTCGGAGATGCCGGGGTAAAATGTATGAGGTTGTTGCGCAGTGTGTTGCTGCGGAAGTTTCAGCACATCGGTCGCGGTCAGCTCAGCCGGAATCGAGATGCGGCTGCCGAAACGTCCGAGCCATGGCGAGATGTCGAACCTGTCGCAGTTTTTGTCGCGGCCATATTCACGGTCATGGCTGCTGTCTGACCCGTGCCGGTACTCGCGGGCGGCGATGAACCGTGCATGCTCCTCCTCGGGCAGGCAATACAGGGCGAACGGCACCCCGGCATGGAGTGCCCGCACCGCGGCGGCTCTGCTTTCCCGATCGATTGACATCCCTTTGGAAATCATCTTTACGATAGTCCGGATATGCGCCCTATCAGCTCGAAAGGCATTGCCTCTGTGATGGTCACGGGGTAAATGCCGCCGATTTCCGCTTCTGCCGAATCCACGGGAATCAGCACTTCGGGATCCACTTCGGGCGAATCATACTGAGTGCGGCCGGTGTAATACTCGTCGTCGCGCGAGTCGATAATCACATCTAATGTCTGCCCCACCTTCTGCTGCTGTATCTCCAGCGAAATCTCCTCCTGAAGAGCCATCAGTCGGTCGAGCCGCTGCTGTTTCACCTCGGCGGGAACATTGTCGGGGAGATTCAGGGCCGCGTAGGTGCCCTCCTCCTCGCAATAGGCGAATGCGCCCATGCGTTCGAAACGCTGCTCCCGCACAAAATCGAGCAACTGCTCGAAATCCTCCTCCGTCTCGCCGGGAAAGCCCACCATCAGGGTGGTGCGGATATGGATTCCGGGCACCTGACGGCGGATTTCATCGAGCAGCCGGCGTGTCTCGTCGGCGGTGATGTGCCGGCGCATGGCACGGAGCATATTGTCGGAAATGTGTTGCAGGGCGATGTCGAGATATTTCGCCACATTGCGGCGCTCGCGCATCACCGGCAGTATATCCATCGGAAAATCAGCCGGATAGGCATAGTGCAGGCGGATCATCTCCACCCCCTCGATGTCGCTGATGCGCTCGGTGAGCTGCGCCAGACGGTGCTCTCCGTAGATATCCAGACCGTAGGACGACAGATCCTGTGCGATGACATTGAACTCCTTTACACCCTCGCCGACGAGGCTGCGCACCTCGGCCTCTATCTCCTCCATCGGGCGCGAATGATGGCGCCCCGTGATGAGCGGAATGGCACAGAATGCGCAGAAACGGTTGCACCCCTCCGAAATTTTCAGATAAGCGTGATGTCCCGGGGTGGTGATGCGGCGCTCGTAGGCGTGCGGCGCCGGGTGACGCCGGGCAAGGTCATCGGCCAGCGAAGTCCAGTCGAATTTGCCATACCAGCGGTCCACTTCAGGAATCTCGGCGCGCAGCTCGTCGCGGTAACGCTGCGACAGACAGCCCATTACGTATAGTTCCTCCACCTCGCCGCGCTGCTTGGCCCCGCAGAATTCCAGAATCGTGTTCACCGATTCCTCCTTTGCGTCGCCGATGAAGCCGCAGGTGTTGACAATCACAATGTCAGTGGGACGGTCGGTTTCGTGATACGCCTCGAATCCCGCCTTGTCGAGCATGCGCAGCACGCGCTCCGAGTCCACGAGATTCTTCGAGCAGCCCAGTGTTACCAGGTTGACTGTTTTGCGTGCAATCGCGCCATTCTGTTTGTTCGCCATTGCCACCTCCGGTTATGATTTCAGAGTGTCGTCGCCGAAGAGCGATTCCACGAATTCTTTCTTGTGGAACACCTGCAGGTCGTTGATGCCCTCGCCGAGACCGATATATTTCACGGGAATCTTGAACTGGTCGGAAATGCCGATCACCACACCCCCCTTGGCCGTGCCGTCGAGTTTGGTGATAGCCAGTTCGTTGACCTCCGTGGCGGCCACAAACTGGCGCGCCTGCTCGAAAGCATTCTGCCCGGTCGAGCCGTCGAGCACTAAGAGCACTTCGTGGGGCGCGTCGGGCACCACCTTCTGCATCACCTTGCGGATCTTGGTCAGTTCGTCCATCAGACCCTTCTTGTTGTGCAGACGTCCGGCGGTGTCGATCAGCACCACATCCACATCGTTGGCCACCGCCGATTGCAGCGTGTCAAACGCCACCGAGGCGGGGTCGGCGCCCAGTTTCTGCTTCACCACGGGCACACCGGCGCGTTCGCCCCAGATGTCGAGCTGCTCTGTGGCGGCGGCGCGGAACGTGTCGGCGGCGCCGAGCATCACCTTGTTGCCGGCGGCCTTGAATTGCGCCGCCAGTTTTCCGATTGTGGTGGTCTTGCCCACGCCGTTCACGCCCACCACCATTATCACATGGGGGTGATGCCCCTCGGGCACTGTGAAATCCGCGTCGGCCGATTCGTTGTTGTTTTCGGCCAGCAGCTCGCATATTTCCTCGCGCAGCAGACGGTTAAGCTCTGCCGAACCCACATATTTGTCGCGGGCCACGCGCTGCTCAATGCGTTCGATGATTTTGAGCGTGGTGTCGACCCCCACGTCAGAGGTGACAAACACCTCCTCGAGATTGTCGAGCACATCGTCGTCGACCTTCGATTTGCCGGCCACGGCGCGGGTAATTTTCGAGAAAAGTCCCTGCTTGGTGCGGTCGAGCCCCTTGTCGAGGGTTTCCTTCTTTTCTTTGGAGAAAAAGTTATTGAAAAATTTCATAATCAGCAGTTTAATGGGTCAGACGTGGTACTCCGGGATGCGTGCGGCAGCGTTTTGAAAAATCAGATTTCGCCGACGATGTCGTTGATGTCCCTGACGCCTTGGCGCCGGCACCAATCCTCCATCCAGTCGATGGCTTTCACCGTCACCTGCGGGTCGATGAAGTTGGCGGTGCCGATCTGCACCGCGCGGGCGCCCGCGAGCATAAACTCGATGGCGTCGCGTCCCGACGAAATGCCGCCGAGACCAATCACGGGTATCTTCACCGCCTTGGCCGTCTGCCACACCATCCTCACGGCCACAGGACGCACCGCGGCGCCCGACAGTCCTCCCGTCACGGTCGACAGGCAGGGGCGGCGGCGTTCCACGTCGATGGCCATACCCATAATGGTGTTGATCAGCGACACCGAGTCGGCCCCCTCGGCCTCCACGGCGCGGGCGATGTCGGCTATCGAGGTCACGTTGGGCGAAAGTTTCACTATCAGCGTGCGGGGCCAGGCCTTGCGCATGGCGGCCGTCACCTGGGCAGCCCCCTCGCAGGTAGTGCCGAAAGCCATCCCGCCCTGCTTTACGTTGGGGCACGATATGTTCACCTCGATGGCGGGAATCGATGCAAGCGGCGCGAGCTTTTCGGCCACAGCCACGTAATCCTCGATCTTGGCGCCCGAGACATTTACCAGCACGTTGGTTTTCAGATCCTTGAGGTGCGGATAGGTGTCGGCAATAAAATGGTCCACGCCCTTGTTCTGCAGCCCCACGGCATTGAGCATGCCCGCAGGCGTCTCGGCCATGCGGGGATAGGGGTTGCCCTGGCGCGGTTCCAGTGTGGTACCTTTCACAATGAAGCCGCCGAGACGCTCCAGGTCGATGAAATCGGCAAACTCCTCGCCGAAGCCGAAAGTGCCCGACGCGGTCAGCATGGGGTTCTTCATCCTCAGGTCGCCGATGCTGACGGCCATCTTTACCGGTGTATTGGTGTTCTGAGAGTTATCCATAAGTCGGTTCAGTCGAGATTCCACAATAGCATGGCGGTGTTGAACACCGGGCCGCTGACACAGGCGCGCAGATTCCCCTTCAGCGTGGGTTCCACGCAGCAAAGACATGCGCCAACACCGCAGGCCATTAGATTTTCAAGCGACACCTCGCAGGCGCTGCCCGTGCGGCGCGCCTGGCGGGCTATACCCTGCATCATCGGCTTGGGACCGCACACACACACAAGGTGATAGCTACGCTGCAGCGCCGAGTGCTCGTGGGCGAAACCCTTTTCCCCCTCCGAGCCGTCGTCGGTGGCGATGTTCACGGCGCCGATGGCGCGGAATTCATCCTCCAGAAGGATTTCAGCCGCGGTGCGGGCCGCCAGCAGGAAGCTCACGTTCACCCCGTGCTCGCGCATCCTGCGGCCCAGCAGCAGCAGCGGTGCCACGCCTATGCCGCCGCCGCAGAGCAGCGCGTCGGACCCCGGGGCGGGGATGGTGAACCCCTTGCCAAGCGGGCCTACAAGGTTTATGTGGCTGCCGGGCAGCAGATTGCACAGATGCTCCGTGCCTTCGCCGGCGCGGCGTATCAGCAGCGTCATGGTGTTGTTGCGCTCGTCGTAGTCGCAGATCGAGATGGGGCGGCGCAGATAGGTTGAAGGGCTGTTGTCCACCTTCACCTCCACAAACTGGCCGGGCTGCACCTCCATCTCCTCCGTTTCATGGGGGAGCTGCAGCAACAGATAGGAATAGCGCGCCGTCAGGGCGATGTTGCTTACAACTTCGGCGTTGAAAATCTGTTTTTTAGTCATGGTGAATATATCGAAATAACCGGCCGCTGTTTTGCCGGTCGGTTATTTTATATTATGTTGTGTGATGTCAGAAGAGCCAGGCGGCGGTCACGTTCCAGAAGCGGCTTTTGCCGTGGAGCGAGTCGTTGATGCCCGAGCCTGAGTTGGTGAGCCCCAGACCGTAGCTGGCGTGCAGCTGCAGATGGTCGACGAATACCAGGCCGAAACCGAAGTTCCATGCCACGTCGCACTTCTTCTGGTTCCAGAAGTCGTAGTGACGTTTCGACACTAAGAACGAGAAGTCGGGACCGGTGGTGAGGAACGGAGTGATTACCTTGCCGATGCCGGGCAGACCGAGGTCATAGCGGAAATTCACCGGAATCTCGATATAGTTGTTCTTGAAAGTGGTGGTGCCCGACACGGGGTTGCCGTAGGCGTCCATCACCGTCACGTCGCTGTCAAATTCGCGGTGGGTGTACATCAGCGAGGCGTCGAAACCGAGGTTTACCACGGGCACGGTGAACTTCGTCATCACGCCGAAAGTGTATCCTGTCTTGTTGTCGGAATCGAGAAGATCGGTGTTGAATTTGAGCTTGTCGACTGTCAGACCGGCCTTTACGCCAAAGCGGAAGATGCCTGCGGCCTGAGCGGCGGGGGTGGCGGCTGCGATTGCGATGGCAAAGAGCAGCGTTCCGATGATTTTCTTGAATCTCATAACATAAAATTTTTGCAAATTTAATAATTTCGTCTGAATTTCCCGCACATCCCCTCCGCTTTTTTCATCCCTGACAGAAAAGCATAAATGCCGCCGGCTATTGTGGAGCGTCGGCTATTGTGGAGCGGCGGCTATTGTGGAGCGGCGGCTTTCCAGCCGCCGAATTGTGGAGATGGCGGCTTTCCAGCCGCCGAAAATCTACCACAGGTCGAATCTGAATCCCGCCGAAAACTCTATCGAAAGATTATTGGTCAGGAACGTGTGCACATCGTCATATATCAGATTAGTGTCCGCATTGCCGATGGCACCGAAAAACCAGCGCTTGTTCACATTATATATCAGAGACATACGCAGCCGGTTGGACAGCGCGAACGACGTGGCGCGTTCCGTCTCGTTGTGCATGTAGCCCACGCGCACCCCCACACAGGGCGCTATCGAGATCCCCGCCACCCATCCGCGGTGAAACACCCAGTTGTAGCCGTAGCCGAACTTCAGCGCATAGTTCTTGGCACGCACGCGGTAGTGGTTATCCCAGTTTTCGGGCAGATTGTAGGCCAGATCCTCAAACACGCCGGTGAAATCCAGGTCGTATTTGTCCTGCCAGTAGGCGAATCCCGCAAACGGCGAGCCGGCGCTCTTCAGCTGTATCTTCGAATAGGCGAAAGCCGCCGCCTGCGAGTAATGCTTGTGATTGAAGAAATAATAGAGGTTAAGGCCGAACGATTCGGAGTGGAACCCGTTGAACTTCGTCTCCAGTTTCCGCATCTTCCCAGGATACCCCACGCGCGAGATATGCATCTCCATGTCGTTGGTGATGGTGTAGATCTCGGCGCCGAACAGCGCGCAGTTGAATTGGAAATCCAGACGCTTTCGGGCGCCGTCGGTGGCGTGGAAATAATTCGATATGTTCATATCGTAGCCGATCGACACCGCCATATATGTCAGCCACACGCCCGCCGAAGTCGATGGGTGCATGCTCATGTTGATGCGGTAGCCGTCGGTGAACTTGAACTGATATAGATCCTCCCATGAATCCAGTTTCACCTTCACGTTCATGCGGTGACCCGAACCCTGCACATATGTCGAGTCGTAGCCGTTGAAAAAGCGGTCGCCCCAGCGGTAGGTGTTGATGCAGAAACGCGGAAACTTACCCCAGGCCGCAATTGAGTCGAGATTCAGAAACGGCTTGGCGTCGGCCTGCCCCGGCGCCGCGGCGAACATGCCGAGCAGAAGCACTATTATTATATATGTGTGGCGTCTGATAATGTCCGTAATTTTTATGAGGCGCTATAGTTTCCTTTTCGCTGCGCTTATGATGCGCTTTCGCGGCGCAAAGTTACAAAATCTCTCCGACTTTTCACACTTTTTGTGTCGGAAAGGCATGGAGCGGCGGCGTTGTGGGGAGGCGGCGTTGTGGGGAGGCGGCTTTCCAGCCGCCT
>DAAN01000004.1 GCA_001701135.1 Bacteroidales bacterium H3 | reverse complement strand
TTTCTTTTATTTCTAAAAGGTGTTGTTGTGTCGGTTGCGACCTTGCGGTCTGCCGCGACATCTCGTTCCGACCGGCCCGCTGAGGAGCCTGACCGAAACCGAAGCGAATGATTTCCGACCCGGTTTAAACCTGTTGTTTTTCGGAATCGACAGAAAGCTTTAATTAGCTCCTGTACTACTTCGTCTATTGTAAATCTTTCAAAGTTCTCGGTTGCTTTTCGTTTTGGCCGAAAAGTGTTGCAAAGTTACGACTAATTTTTGAACTACCAAAATTTTTGCCGCATTTTTAAACTTTTTTTTCGTTTTCATCCGGTTTTTTCGTCCGGCTTACATCCGGTTTTCATCCGGTCCAGCCGCCGCGCCCGGAAGGCACATCGGCATCGCCGCCGTACGTCGCGGAACCTCTGTCCCGAAAAGCGAGTGCAAAGTTACGGCTTTCCTCCGAAACCACCAAATATTTTTCTCATTTTTTCGTGAAAAATTTCAACTTGCATGAAACTTGCATGAAAAGACATAAAAAAGCCTCGAAGCGATGCTCCGAGGCCGGGTGATTCGCACAGGATTCAAACCTGTAACCTTCTGATCCGTAGTCAGATGCTCTATTCAGTTGAGCTAGCGAACCATGATTTGGTTTATTTTGATGCTGCAAAGGTAAGGACTTTCTTTGAATTTACAAAGTTTTCTTCTGACTTTTTTAATGATTCATTTTTTTACACGATTTCAGGGCACGATTTCAGAAATTCGCAAACCTGCCGGTTTGCGCACAGTAAAAGAGAGTTCATTGCAAATCGGAAAAGCGAGCTTTTTTTGCAAACACTCCAACGTACACATATATTTATTATAAAGCAAGAGATTAAATATAATAAAGCAAAAGATTAACAATTCAACCGGCTTTTGCTTCTGATCTTTTTTACTCGGACAGGTTATTACAATTCAACCGCCTTTTGCAAACTGCCTCTGTTGCGAATTGTCCCTTTTGCGACTGCCCCCCCAAAAAAGAGGATGGTAAGGAATAAAAAAAGCCTCGGAGCGATGCTTCGAGGCCGGGTGATTCGCACAGGATTCAAACCTGTAACCTTCTGATCCGTAGTCAGATGCTCTATTCAGTTGAGCTAGCGAACCGTGGATTATTATCCGTTTTGCGAGTGCAAAATTACAACGTATATTTCAATTCACCAAATTTTTCGCAATTTTTTTCTAATATTTTTTTTGAAAAACCTTTTTTTTGCGCTTCGTTATGCAATTTTGGATTGAATCTTGGATATAATATCGGATTTAATATCGGATCGAATTTGGATTGAATTTGGAGATAATACACTGAAGGCTGCAAAAGACTTTCTCTGTTGACGCACCGGCAAGTGAAGAATGCGGAGAACATGCTTTTATGGTTAAAGCAACGAAAATTGCGTTTTGGCGATACCGAAGCTTTTACTGGCGGAGAGTGAGTTAGCGAGTCGGGACGAAACGGGACGCGGAGGAGGGGTTAATGGAATGGCGGAGCTGTTTGATATAGGCGATGAGGTCGTTATATACGATGTCGGGGGATGTGGCGATGATTTTGCCGCGGGTGAGAGGCGCCATATAATCGCCGCCATGGGCCATATAGTCGATTGTGGCAAGGAGATAGGTTTTGTCAGGGTCGACGGGTTTGCCTCCGACTGTGAGGTCAACCATTTTGTGGGAGATGGGGTCGAAAGTGGCGCGGACCTGATCACTGACCCCGTCGCCATCGCGCGAGGCATATACATTCATTGCGTCGATCAAATCGCCGCCCTTTATTTCCATCACAAGGACATGATTTGTAAAGGGCTGCATGGAGATGATCTGTCCTTGCGTTATTTTACCTTTACCGAGCCCCCGGCGCAGCGAACCGCTATTCATTAGAGCAAGATCGACAGGCCGGCCTGCGAGTCGGCAACCCAGATCGTAGCAGAAATCGGAAACGAAGTTCAGAAGGCCGGGACTGTCTGCCGGTAGATCCACGGCTGATTTGCCTATAACTTTCGACATCAAGCTGTCCACACCCGTGCGATACGGCGCGATGCCGGCTTCCAGCGAATCGGAATACGACCGGTCATAACTGCTGTCGAGAAGAATCTGCCTATAGCGGGGAGGCAGCTGCAGCGAGTCGAGATTGACAGTTACTTCAGTGATATATTGTCCGGATTTACCATTCTGAGTAACGAGCACCGGTTTGCCAACGGCGTTTTTCACCCATTCATCGCCGCTACCCGGGCGTATGACCGTATGGGAATGGCCTCCCAGAACGATGTCAACATTCTTGGTCGACTTGACAAGCTCGACATCCGACGGATTTGTCTGATTGTCATACCCCAGATGAGTAAGCGCTACAACATAGTCGGCACCAAGCCGATTCTTAAGCCACCAGCCCGTAGCATCGGCAGCATCGACCGGGTCGAGATACCCCACACCATCATAGTTTCCTTCAGCTATCAACCCCTTGGGTTCCACATTCAGCCCGATGAAAGCAATTTTCCGGCCATCCATTTCATATATCTTATATGGGGCAAAAAGACGCTGCACTTTCGGATCGGCGAACTTGTAATTCGTGGAAATCCATTGAGCATCGGAGAGAGCCACGTTGTGGGCCATGGAATCTACGCCATTGTCGAAATCGTGATTGCCCAGAATCTGTAGATCATAGCCGAGACCATTCATCACCTTCATCTCCACCTCGCCACCATATAGCGTAAAGAAGAGTGTGCCCTGGACGGCATCGCCGGCATCGACCAGAAGCACATTGGGACAGGCGGCACGCACAGAATCAACAAACACTTTTCGGCGCTGCACACCACCAAAACCTTTGTCAGTGGGGTCAATCTGGCTGTGAGTGTCGTTGGTATGCAGGATCACAAGGTCGGCAGCCGAAGCCGCAAAGGCTATCGCGACCAAAACGATGGCAGGGAGTGCTTTTCTGATGAATGTCATGACAAAACCGGTAATTTAACTATGAAGAAAAAAACGGGGACATCTCCCCTATCCTCGTTGCAAATTTACATTTTTATTTCGATGCCGACAAATCCGAATTCAGAAACGCCATATACCAATCGCAACGCAGGCGGATGGTTCACAAAAAGTTTTTGGAATAAATGACATTATAAGTTGGTATATAAAATAATGAGTTGTAACTTTGCAGACAGATTTCGCGCGACAGCGCGGATGTGTAAATCTTACTGCAATGATCTGTAGTTTTATCAGTCCTACCCGTCTGATGGCCAGGGTTTTTCCCATTGCGCTGCTGATTCTCGGCGCATGCACGGCAAATGAAGCCGTCGACGACCCTGTGGCCGCCGTACCTTCCGATGTACGGAAAGTGACAGTGCTGAATCTCAACAAAATATCCAAAGCCAACGGCGCCCCCATCCTCGCATCGTCAGGCCAGATGAGTCCCGAAGGAACCGAATCGACGGGAATGTTCATCCCTGCATCGCTGATGAAACCACTGGATGCAATGATTACAGCCGCCCCCGGAGCCTCCGACACCTCCCGCGCCGTGATGTTCACTACCCGCAAAGGCTACACGGGGCTGATACTGAAAATCAACGACCCGGAAACTGTTGAACAAACGCTCAGTCGACAGCTGCAGCCCGCAGAAGAGATAGAAGATTGTGAAACCTACACCACAGGCCGCGGAATAATCGCCTTGCGGGGCAACATATGCGTTATAGCTCCCGATGCAGCCACCATAAAAGAAATAACCGAAAGCCGCTCGCCCCAGTGGCGCATCTCAAAGATGGAGGGGGTCAGACAGTTTCTCTCCACCGATAACGCCATCCTCACCGCCCTCCCCGCCGAGAACCTCTATGGCGACAAGATGAAAGGAGAGTGGATGTGTGTGGCAGTGCGTTTCAACGACACATCGGCCATCGCCGACATCATGTTCATGCACCCCGACGGGAAACTCGACTCCATAGGCTCGCGCATAGCCGGGCGAATCGATCCCGACATACTCCGCTTCATCCCCCAGAACGCCAATATCGCCGCAGCCACAGGCGTGCAGGGCACAGACGGGAAAGCATTCGGGCTCGAACAGCTAATGAGCAAATATTATCCCGGCAAACTACGTCTGTCGGAAACCGGAACCACCGCCTGGTATGGCCGCTGCTTCAGCGATCCCGGAGAAGATGACCTTTTCTCTGCGGCAAGCTGGAATCTGGCATCGCTCACACAGATGGATGCCGTGCGGGCCGACAGCGTGACTCAGTCCATCGAAACATATTACGGCACCTCCCAAGGGGATTCGCCGATGCGCACCATAGACATCGACAATCTCTCGCTCAGTTTCGGGTATATCGGCGGGTATTACGCCGAGAGCCTCAACGGGCCGGTCACCGACGGCAACTCCAACCCCTACACCCAGGATTTCCAGGGCGCCCACATGGTGGTGCTCGTCGATGTGCCGCAGGGATCGGCTCTGCAGCGCGCGGCAATGCTGCCTTGCGGCGCATCGTTCGCCATGCGTCTGACATCCACGCGACTGCATGCCAAACTGACATTCTACGGCAATCAGAAACCTTTCCTTGCCACCCTCAACTCCATCGATCTGCTGCGGCCTCTCCTCCCCTATCTAATCAACGCCGGCAACTGATGAATCCGATACTTAAAATCAGCAACCTGCTGCCGGCAGTGTTTTCCGATGAACGACAACGCCACACCGCATCGGCGCTGTGGCTCCGCCCGGAAGTTACATTCGAAGCCGGAAGCCGCACCATGCTCCGGGCCCAGTCGGGCAGCGGAAAGACCTCGCTCTGCGCATTCATCGCAGGTGTGCGTACCGATTACGAAGGCTCGGTGGAGGTCGACGGACGCAATGTGGCCTCCATGTCGTCTGCCGAGCGGATAACCATGCGCCGCGACACAGTGGCGTGGTTGCCCCAGAACATGAAACTTTTTCCATCGCTCACCGCACTTGAAAACATTGAGCTGAAGAACTCGCTGACACATCATAAGACCACCGGGGAAATCCTGGAGATGCTCCGCATGGTCGGGATGGAAGATTTCGCCGACCGCAAGGCCGGCATACTGTCGATCGGTCAACAGCAGCGCGTAGCCGCGGTCAGAGCGCTATGTCAGCCATTCAGATTGCTCCTGCTCGACGAGCCTGTGAGCCACCTCGACGCCGACGCCAACGCGGCAGTGGCCCGTCTGATCGACCGCGAAGCCTCGGCTGCCGACGCAGCCGTGATCATAACCTCCGTGGGCAACGATCTTGCCCTCCCCTGCACCCTGACCATCAGTCTTTAAAAGTGGGGATTAACAGCGAATTTCACAACCAATGCACGCCACGCTTAACAGGCTCCTCAGGAGCAACATAAATCCCTGGCAGATCGCAGCCTACGCCCTGGCCAATCTGGTGGGGCTCCTTATTGTAGGGATCGGCCTGCAGTTTTATCGCGATGTCAATGCAGGCCGTGACCGCGACGACGAAATATTTGACACCCGCAACTACATGCTGGTGTCGCGTCCGACACGCGCATCACTTTTCGGCTCATCATCAGCCGGTGAGATAACCGATTCCGACATTGCCGGAATTGCCGCCCAGCCATGGGCAGCGTCGGCAGCCCCATTCACCCCGGCAGGATTCAATGTATCGGTAAGTCTCGACTTCGCCGGTCGCAGTTTCGGTACAGAACTGTTTCTTGAAGGTGTGCCCGACCGTTATTTCGAGCATCTGCCCGAGGGGTGGGATTTCGATCCCGCCGATCCTACGGTAGCAATCATACTGCCGCGCGACTATCTCACACTCTACAATTTAGGATATGCGCCGGCCCGGTCGTTGCCGCGTCTCGACGAAAAAATCGTGAGCATGGCACCCCTGTCGGTGACAGTCACCGGCAACGGCCGCACCGAGGTGCTCCCCGGTCGCATCGTCGGCTTTTCCTCGCGGATCAACACCATCGCCGTTCCCGCCGATTTCATGCAGTGGGCCAACCAAAGATATTCCACTGATCGGCCGGCCACACGACGGGTGATAGTGGAGGTCAGCGACGCAGGCAATCCCGCCATAAGCCACTACCTTACCGACCACAATCTTGAGGAGAACAACACCGACGACGCTGCTGCCCGCATGCACTTCATTGTAAAAATCACCACTGCCGTCATCGCCTCCATCGGTCTGCTCATCTCGCTCCTTGCCGTGGGAATGCTTGTGCTCAGCGTGTTCCTTCTCCTTCAGAAAAACAGGGCAATGCTCGCCGACCTCATACAGTTAGGCTACACCCGCAGCAGCCTCGGCAACTATTATATCCGCCTTGTGGCTACAGTGAATGTCGCGGTGCTCGTGTCGGCCTGCGCCGGAGTGGCAGCGTGCAGCACCCTGTGGCGCCCGCTACTTGCAGGCATCGGACCGGAAGGCGCGTCGCTGCTGATCACCATCGGCATACTCACCGCCGTAATGCTCCTCATCACCCTGATTAGCGCCGTCATAATCAGAGGTGTGCTTCGCCGAATTTAAAAAATAGCAAAATTCCGGCTGCACGCTTGCAGATTGCGCAGGGAATTACTATTTTTGCGATTCATAAACAAGCGTAGCATGGACACCCGAAACTCCGACACACAAGCTGTTCCTGCCGGCTCCCGGCACAGCGAAGCCAACCTCCTGAATAAAAAGGAGCTTGCTTCGCTCCCCTCGCTCTATGCCTCTCTGCTGCGCTCGGCTCGCGACCTCACCCGGGAAACCGACGCCCGGGAGCAGACCGCACGGCTGCGCAAATGCCTGGCCGAAGGCGCCGTGGACGGAGTATACCCGCGCGACCGTTTCGGCAACAGTTCACTGATCCGCGCAATCTCCACAGCCACGGCATTCTGTGAAAGTGTAAGCCCCGACCACAATGTGGTTGTGGCCATTCTTATACACCCGCTGGTTGAGGGTGGCACCCTAACTGTAGAGCAGATAGAGCAGGAATGGGGCGCCGACATCGCCAAGATGGTGCGCGGTCTCCGCAAAGTCACCGAGCTATACCGCCGCGGCACCCCCACCGACTCCGACAACTTCCGCCGGCTGCTGATGACCTTCGCCGAAGACATCCGTGTGATAATCATGATGATAGTCGACCGACTGGTGCTCATGAAGATGATCAACCACCATCCCGCCGAACGCCTGGTCAACGAAGTGGCCGTGGAGTCGAACTATCTGTATGCCTCTCTGGCTCACCGGCTTGGCCTCTACGCCATAAAATCGGAGCTGGAGGACATGTCGCTGAAATATACCGACAGGGAGACATTTACCCGCATCGCCCGCCAGCTCAACGAACGCAAGAACGAGCGCGACACATACATCCGCGAATTCATAGCCCCCGTGCGCGAGAAACTCGAGAAACAGGGACTGAAATTTGAAATCAAAGGGCGCACAAAGTCGATATACTCCATCTGGAACAAAATCCGCAAACAGAAGAGCGACATCGACCACATCTATGACCTCTTCGCCATACGCATCATCATCGACACACCCCGAGAGCGCGAGAAAAGCGACTGCTGGATGGCCTATTCCGTGGTCACCGACATGTATCAGCCCAACCCCTCGCGCATGAAAGACTGGATTTCCATCCCCAAAAGCAACGGCTACGAATCGCTGCACATCACCGTGGCGGGTCCCGAAGGCCGATGGGTGGAGGTGCAGATACGCACGCGCCGCATGGACCTCGTGGCCGAGAAAGGCCTTGCCGCCCACTGGCGCTACAAAGGAATCAAGAGCGAGGCCAACCTCGACTCATGGATGAACAATGTGCGCGACATCCTCGAAACCGCCGAATCGGGCCCCATGGAACTGATGCGCAACTTCAGGATGGATATATACGACAAGGAGGTATTCGTCTTCACCCCGCGTGGCGACCTCTTCCGTCTGCCGGCGGGTGCCACCCTGCTCGACTTCGCTTTCAACATCCACACCCGCATCGGCAGCCAGTGCACCGGAGGCCGCGTCAACGGCAAAAATGAGAAACTCACCTACAAGCTCCGCAGCGGCGACACCGTGGAGATACAGACTTCGCCCAACCAGACCCCCAAGGCCGACTGGGTGAACATCGTGGTGACCTCAAAAGCCCGCACAAAAATTCGCCAGACCCTCAAAGAGCGCGAAAACAAATCGGCCGAACTCGGACGCGAACTGCTGCAGCGGCGCATGAAAAACCGCAAAATCGACATCGACGAAGCCATCGTCAGCAAGATCGTCAAGAAGATGGGCTATAAAACCATGACCGACTTCTTCAGTTGCATAGCCGACGAGCGGCTCGATGTCAACGAGGTGATCGACAACTACATGGCAATGCTTCATGAGCAGCAGGATGCCGCTTCGGGAACGGGGCGCGTATCGGCCGAAACCTTCGACCTGCGGATCAAAGAGGAGGAAGATGCAGGGGCCGCACCCGACATCCTTGTCATCGGCAACGACATCAAGGGCATCAACTACCGCTTCTCGAAATGCTGCAACCCCATTTATGGCGACAGCGTGTTCGGATTCATCTCGGCCGAGGGTGTGATAAAAATCCACCGGGCCGACTGCCCCAACGCCGCAAATCTGCGCGAGCGTTTCCCCTACCGCGTCATCCCCACCCGTTGGTCGGGCAAAATGGGGAGCCAGATGTCAGTGACACTCCGCGTGGTCGGCATCGACGATGTGGGCATTGTCACCAACATCACATCCATCATCACCAAAGAGAAAGATGTGTTGCTGCGGAGCATTGCCATCGACTCCAACGACGGCCTTTTCCAGGGACACCTCTCGGTGGCCGTCAACGACACTCAGTCGCTAAATGCCATAATCAAAAAAATCAAGACAGTCAAAGGCGTCAAGGATGTCTCACGCGTACTCTGACGCCCCACACTGCCAAAACACCCGTCAAAACAATGCTTGCACTAAAACAGACCATTTGCCGCGCCGCAGTGGCGCTCTCGTCAGGATTGCTGTTGCTGACCGCCTGCGGCGGCAAGAGCGAGGATGCCGGTGCCCGCGGGCTGCTCGACGGAGCCACACAGGCTTTCGACGCCCGCGACTACACGCTCGCCACACAGCTGCTCGACTCGCTGCAGAAAACATTCCCCGCCGAAATCGCCATACAGCGCGAGGCGCTGGCACTGCGGCCCAAAGTCATCGAGCAGGCAACCTTGCTTAAAATTTCCACCAACGACTCTCTCATGGCTCTTGACCAGGTCACGGCCGAACAGACAAAAAAAGCACTCCGCTGGGTCAAGGAACCGCGCATGGTCGAGGGGTTCCACATCTCGCCGGCTGCCTATAATCCCGATTTTATGAACAGCACCGGCATACAGGCCCGCGTGAGCGAAATCGGCGAATTCTACATCGTCTCATCGGCCAATCCGAAGCTGGGACACACATCCGTAGAGCTCAGTGCAGGCACCTCCGAGGCCGCTACTCCTGCCGTGCCCTACGACGGAGAGAGCAACTACCGTGTAGGCTCGGGCGAAGTCATCACTTTCTCCCCCCAGCAGAGCGACACCATCGGCAGCTTTGCCATGCAGAACCGGGGCAAAGCGCTTACCCTCACATTCCGGGGCAAGAGCCGCAAAGCTGTGAAACTTACACCGGCACAGGTCAATGGCATCGCCGACGCCTACGCCTATTCCAGCGCCATCACCGGCGCACGGCGTCTGGCCGCCGAACGCCGCAAACTCGAAGCTATGCTTCAGGTAGCCCGCAACCAGATGGCCCGCACCGCCGCGATCGACGAAACCGCTGACGCCGCAGATAAATAAAATAGCCCCGCGGCACCCTGAGTTAACGGATTTTTTCGTATCTTTGCCTCGATTTAAGCAGCCGGACAACGGCGCCGGCGCCCGCAGAACATTTTAAACCGATGATTAACAGAATTTTAATACGCATTAAGGTAGTGCAGATGCTCTATGCCTACCTGCTGACCCGTAGTGAATTTCATATCGAAAGCGCACCCGCGAAAAACACCCGCGACTCGCGCTTCGCATATACGCTATATCTCGACCTGCTATTGATGATTCTGCAGCTGTCGGGTTGCAAGGTAAAACCCGGCAACACACGCGGGCGCATTGAGTTTGCGGGTGATTCCAACCCCCTCTCCGGCACCGCCCTGGCAAACGCCCTGTCGGCCGACATCAACATCCGCGAACTTATCGGCAAAGGCTCCCCCACCCTCGACAATTACGAAGAAATTCTCCCGGCACTTCACGCCGCCATATGCGACTCTGAAATTCTCGCCGACTATCGCCGCAAAAAGGGCCGCAAAACCCTCGCCGACGACGTAAAACTCTGGACAGTGCTGCTGTCGACCGTTCTCGCAAAGGACAACGGACTGCGCGAGGCGGCACGCAAAACCGACGACTTCACCTTGCAGGGATTCACAAAGGCCTTTGAGATGGCCGCCGCCACCCTCAACAGTTTCGCCGATTCGCGCACATCGCTCAATGCCGCAAAAAAAGCGCTCAACGATTCTCTGGAGAAAGCCTACGAGCTGTATGTATCGCTGCTCCTCCTCCCCGGCTACATCACCCGCATCGAAGCCGAACGCATCGAAGCCGCGAAAGAGAAATATTGCCCTACCGACGAGGAACTCAACCCCAACATGCGCTTTGTCCGCAACCGGTTTGTCAAAGCCATCGAGGAAAATGAATCGGTGCAGAAATATATAAAAGGGCGCAACATCGCATGGGAAGAGAACTACTACATGCTCAAGAATATGCTCGATGCAGTGCTCGCCAGCGATCTCTACAAAGAGTATATGGAAGCCGACGCTGTCACCTTCCAGGACGACTGCGAATTCTGGCGTCAGGTGCTTAAAAATGTAATATTCCCCGGCGACGCGCTGGCCGAGGCTCTCGAAAACAATTCAGTGTACTGGAACGACGATCTGGCCGTGATGGGCACCTTCACGCTCAAGACCATCAGGCAGATGGCCGCAGCCGACACCGAGAGTCCCCGCGTGGAGTTGCTCCCCACATACAAGAACGAAGATGACGCCAACTTCGGTCCTCAGCTCTTTATCGGAGCCATCGAGAACCGCGACGAATACCGCGGATACATCGACCGCTTCATCAACGACCAGCAATGGGATCCCGAGCGACTCGCATTCACCGACATAGTGATACTCCTGGCTGCCATCACCGAGCTGCTCCACTGCCCCACCATCCCGGTGCCCGTGACCCTGAACGAGTATATCGAAATAGCCAACTACTATTCCACCTCGCGCAGCGGCCAGTTTATCAACGGCGTGCTCTATTCCATTGTCAATTATCTCAAAGAGCAGGGCAAGTTGCTGAAATAAACCGGTTGCTGAAATAAACCGGCCATTCCGTCCGTTTCATAAACATAACCTAACTCTGTAACCCTACATTTTAAAAATATGATTTACAATCTCATCGCCCTTCAGGCAGGCGCGGCAGGCGCCGACTACTCCGGAATCATCATGATTGTGGCCATGATCGCCATCTTCTATTTCCTCATGATCCGTCCCCAGCAGAAAAAGCAGAAGGAGATCCGCAAATTCCGCGAAGGCCTCAAGAAAGGCGACAGCGTGATCACCGCCGGCGGCATCCACGGTAAAATCAAGGAAGTATGCGAAAACAGCTTCCTGGTGAACGTAGCCGACAACTGCACCCTCCGCATCGACAAAGGTTCGGTCTACCCCTCCGCAGCCGACGCACAGCAGGCCGCAGCCTCCGACGACAAAACCACCAAGAACTGATTCGGATCCATCACAGGACTCCGGCACCATGGAAATCAAGAACATCCTCGGGCGCATCCGCAGTGAGCTGCGCACCACCAAAGGGCGCAACATACTCACTTTTCTGGTGTTTCTGGTTATTTCGGCATTTTTCTGGCTGCTCATGGCCCTCAATGACGAAACCCAGCAGGACTACCGTGTGCCCGTGCGACTGGAAGATTTCCCCAAAGATATGACTATTATCTCGGGCAATGTGCCCACAGTCAATGTCACCGTGTCGGACAAAGGCTCCGCCCTGGCCCGTTTCGCCTGGGGCACACAGCCTTTGCTGAAACTCCGTTATGACGATTTCTCACGGCAGAACGAGCACTACCTGCTACTGAATCAGTCGCAGCTCAATTCGGCCGTCAGGGGCGTGTTCGGTTCGAGTGCCACCGTGGTGGCCGTGAAACCCGACTCGCTGCATCTCCTCTACACCACCAATCCGGGCGTGCCCGTGAGGGTAGCCCTTGATGCCGAAGTCTCCACTCAGCCGCAGTATGAGTCATTCGGTCCCCCGGTGATGTCGCACGATTCCGTGCTGATATTCTCCAATCTGCGCCAGCGGCTCCACCTTAAAGAGATTTCGACAGCGCCCATATCGCTGTCGCAGCTCAGCGACACCACCACTGTGGAAGTGCAGCTGCTGGTGCCCGACGGCATGCGGGCCATACCCTCGCATATCCGTGTCACATTCCCGGTGGAGCCGCTTGTGCTGAAAACACGCCGGGTCAACATCACCGCCGTCAATGTGCCCCACGGGAGCCGTCTGATCCCCTTCCCCGCTGTCACCGAAGTCACCTATCTGCTCCCTCAGAGTCTGTATTCGGCTCCCGGAGCAGCCATCACCGCCACAGTTAACTACAACGACATCCGCCCCGGCAGCAATCTGCTTCCGGTGAGTCTGCGCGGTGTCCCTTCCTATTACAAGAGCGTCAGGCTCAATGCACCGGAAGTGGAGTTCCTAATCGAAAAATCGGAATGACATGGCGTGCACTGTGGCAATCACCGGAGGTATCGGCAGCGGCAAATCGGCCGTCTGCCGATGTCTGACGGCCATGGGGCTGCCAGTCTACGACTGCGACAGCCGTGCACGCGCCATCATGGATGCCGATTTTGAAATCCACCGCCGCATAGCCGACGAGATTTCGCCCGAAGTCATTAGCGACGGCTGCATCGACCGCAAGCGGCTGGCAGCAATCGTTTTCAACGACCAGAAAAAACTCTCACAGCTCAACAGCATAGTCCATGGAGCCGTCCGCGACGACATCAGACGCTGGAAATCGCTCCACGCCCATCATCCTGTCCTTTTTATAGAGACAGCCATACTCCTTGAAAGCAATCTCCATCGACTTGTCGACTGCGTGTGGGTGGTCACCGCACGGCGCGAAGTGCGCCTCGCCCGCGCATGCAGCCGCGACAACGCCCAGCCCGAAGCCATCGCAGCCCGCATGGATCGGCAACGCATTCCTGCCAGGACCGACGTGGATGTACCCCTATACGAAATCGACAACAACGGGCCGACACCGTTGCTTCCGAGAATATTCGTGCTACTGGCCGACATCGTCGACCCTCACACATTGCGCCGATGGAAGAACTGATGCAATTCGTGTGGCAGCACGGCCTGTGGAATTCCACACCTCTGACCACAGCCTCGGGCGAAAAAGTGCAGATCATAAACCAGGGTCAGATCAACCGCAATTCCGGCCCCGATTTCTTCAACGCCGCCGTGAAAATCGGCGGACAGGTGTGGTATGGCAATGTGGAGCTGCACCTACGCGCCTCCGACTGGTTCCGCCACGGCCACCAGGATGATCGGGCCTACGACTCCGTGATACTACATGTGGTGCAAGTCGACGACGCCGTGGTGCGACGCCCCGACGGATCTGCAATTCCGCAGGTGACAGTGCGATGTTCGCCCGAAGCCGCCCGCCGGTGCAATGCCATGATGATGAGCGCGTCGGCATCGCTTCCATGTGCGTCGACCATCGCGTCACTGCCACCGGTAAGCCATTGCGAATGGCTAACGGCGCTCGCAGTGGAGCGCCTGCAGAACAAAAGCGAGCGAATCCTGTCGATGGTGAAACTTTGCGAGGGCGACTGGGAGGCAGCTGCCTACATCACACTTGCCCGCGCGCTCGGTTTCGGCCTCAACGGCGAACCTTTCGAGATTCTTGCCAAGAACCTGCCACTGAGATTCCTCAACCGTCATCGCGACGAACTTATCACCGTGGAGGCTCTTCTATTCGGTCAGGCCGGTATGATTCCCACGCCGCGACCCGACGAAGACGGATATGTGACACGCCTGCGCGACGAATACCGCTTCATGGCTCATAAATTCAGACTTGAGCCGCCACCGCTGCAGTGGAAAATGTCGAGGATCCGCCCGCAGAATTTTCCATATCGTAGGGTGGCGATGCTTGCCGAGGTGGTCCACCGCGGGTTTGCCATCATCGGCCGGCTCGACGATTTGCTGCACGACCTTCGCGACAGCCGGGAATCGTCGGTACGCGAGGCCGCTCTGTATTATTCCCTGAGCGATCAGCCCGGATTCGGCGCTCTGGAGCCACCTGTAGTGCGCTATGCCCCATCGCTCACCGACATCCGCGGTGTTTTCGATGTACGCCTCACCGGTTTCTGGGCCACACACTTCACATTCGCGACCGGCGGAGGAGCCACGCCGAAGGCGCTTTCGGCCAGCGCGCTCGACCGTATTATAATTAATGTGGCCATACCCCTACTTATCGCACGCGCCGACTACACCGGCGATTACGACGCTCTGGGTCCGCTTCCGGAATTGCTTCATGAATTCCCTCTCGAGGACAATCGTGATGTGCGCCTGTTCTGCTCGGCCGGCATCCGCGCGGTCGACGCTTTCGATTCACAGGCTCTGATACAGCTGCGCCGCGAATATTGCGAGAAAAACAAATGCATCTATTGCCGGTTTGGCCATCGCATGCTCGCACGCGAATTCAACTGACCTTTTCAACAGCCTCCCCTTTTTGGCCGGCTCTCATGATAGTATCTGCTTGATTACATCATCTGAAATACCCTGCTCGCGCATCCGTCCGGCATAGGTCTTGCGGTCGGCCAGCCGCCTTGCCTCAATGAGTTCCTGCACCTGCTCGCGATAGTCGCTTGCCACCCGTTCACGACACGATGATTCAAATCTGCGTCGGCTTGTGTCGGCATCCTCGCCGTCAACGCCGGTCTGCCGGTTTTCCTTTTCCTGGAAAATCAGCCTCGATATTTCGCGAATGGCATTGACGATGCGACGCTTTCCGGCGGCCTGATTGATGTCGATACCTATCATGCTCGAACGGTCCTTGTGGAGAAGCATGTAATAGATTCCTGCCACAAGAAGTGCCGAAACCGCTGTGACATCTATACCGATGCCGGTATGTTTCTCCTCGTAATTGCGGAAAATGTCGACAGCGTGCATGGTCCGCAGCCGGGCCGTGCGTTCGGTGATATTGTTCCCCTCGGCCACCTCCCAGCGGAGCAGTTCGGTCATTATATCGTCGGAAAGGAGGTTGTTGAGTATCTTCTCGATCACATTGCTGTAGGCTTCCTCCGAGTCGATGTTCTCGATGCTGTCGCGCACAAGGTCGGAGAGCCAGTAATCATAATCTTTTACAAATGTGTCGTAGAATTCGTCAAGATTCTTGTATCGGTTATAGAAAACTACAGGCTCGATTTTCGCACGCTTCACAATGTCGGTGACAAGCGCCAGGGAAAAACCCTTTTTCTTGATCTGCGACACTGCAGCTTTGTGGATTGCGTCTTCAATGTCGGCCTTTGAGCGTCGCGGACGACGGGCCTTTACTTCGTTCTCGGATTCCATAATTCCTGGACTTTTGAATCGTAGCCTAAAACGCGCAGACATCCGGGCGGCTCGCGTTGACTGGTAATATTATACTCCTCCACAAAGCGGCAATGAAGATTCATAAACCGCAGCAGCAGAGGTGGCCGGTGTAATCCGCCTGCAGGTTGCCGACCTGGTGAGATGTGTTTACCGGCTGTGTTATTGACGCAAAAATAACAAAACTTTTGTTGATTTCAAAATGAAAACCAACAAGCACGGTTAAATATTTGTAGCGAATGTAGCATCAGACTTACAATTTGCAGACAATCTCGCTACATTCTATGCAGATTTTACCGCCGGAACGGAATTCGAAAGCCGGTTAAAAAAATCATGGCAGAGGTCAGATTCTGTCGAGAACAGTGGCAATAAGATCGGCCATGGCGGTCTTGTAGTTTGGTGTGGCCTTGTGGCTTACCCGGTTTGCGATGATGGAGCATACGGTCATGGCCCGGTGACCCAGAAGGCGCGACAACCCCTGCAACGGAGCCGATTCCATTTCGTAGTTGGTGACCCTGCGGCCGCTGTAACAGAACTCCTCTATACTTCGGTTAAGGCCGGGATTGGCCAATGGCAGACGCACCTCGCGCCCTTGCGGCCCATAGAAACCAACGGCCGAAATAGTGTTGCCGCGCACCATGTCGTCGCGGCCTATCTGCTCTACAAGCGAAGCATCGGCGTCAACAACATAGGGTTTTGCCCACAGCGGATTCCATTGTGTATGTTCACAGAATGCTTTTTCAAAATCGAGATCCGAGACCTCGTTTCGTCCGGCATAGTAATTGAGGACACCGTCAAATCCGATAGCTTTTTCAGCGATTACCGGAGTGCCTACAATCAGATCGGGCTGCAGTGCGCCCGAGGTGCCGATACGCACCATGGTCAGCTGCCGGTGGACAGGGCGCACCTGACGCGTGGAGAAGTCCACATTGGCCAGGGCGTCAAGCTCGGTCGCCACGATGTCGATATTGTCGGGACCGATGCCGTGCGACAGGCACATTATCGGTTTCCCCTTGTAGGTTCCGCCGATGGTGTGAAACTCGCGCGACGACACCTCGAAGTCGCGTGTGTCGAAATTGGCCGCCACCATATCAACCCGACCCGGATCACCCACAAGGATTATGCGGTCGGTGAGCTGTTGCGGATGCAGATGCAGATGAAACACGGAGCCGTCGGCATTTATAATAAGTTCCGAGGAGGGTATGACTTTATTCTTCATGGCGTGTGATTTATGCGTGTAGTTTATTCTGGTATATATCTCGTGTAGTTTATGCTGGTATATATCTAAGGTTCCGACAGGCAGAATTGTTCACCCGGGGCGCATCAGACCTTGCGGTAGCGGGCGCCCGGAATCGACTGCACAAGCCCGTCCATCTCCATTGTCATCAGGCAGGCCGACAGACGGCTGATGGGCATTCCCGTCTTCATGGTCAGCTCATTGATCTGCATATCGCCGAGCTTTTCAAGTAGATCCACAATAAGCTTCTCTTCGGGCGAAAGCTCCCGGAAGAGCTGAGTCTGCACACCCTCGGAGGGGATCGTCTCCCAGCCCATGGTGCTGATTATATCGTCGGCGCCGGTGCAGAGCTGAGCGATATTGTCGCGTATGAGCCGGTTGCATCCTCCGCTGTAGTGGTCGGTAGCGCGTCCGGGCAGAGCGAACACCTCCCGGTTGTATTCGCGGGCAAGACGGGCCGTGTGGAGCGCACCGCCATGATCGGCAGCCGACTCCACAACCATCAAGCAGTCGGCCATACCGGCCACTATGCGGTTGCGGGCCAGGAAGTTGCCCCGATAAGGTCGTGTTCCGGTGGTGTAGTCGGTTATCACGGCTCCCGCACCGCTCGCCATTCGGGCAGCGTCGTTGCGGTTTTCGGGCGGATAAATAGTGTCGAGACCGTGAGCCACGACACCTGCCGTGGGCACTCCGTCGGCCATTGCGCGGCGATGGGCAATGACATCACAGCCGAGCGCCAGACCGCTCACCACGAGCAGATCGGAAATTTTTGAGGAGAGTTCGTCGACAAGTTTGCCGATGAAGTTGGCACCATAGTGCGTGGCGTTGCGGGTGCCGACAATACCTATCACATGGCGGGGATTGAGATTGCACTGCCCTTTCACATAGAGCAGCACCGGGGCATCCTCACACTCCGACAGCCGCTGCGGATACCGGCTGTCGGCAAACCAAAGTGTGTCAATGTCATGCTGTCTGATAAAATCAATCTCCTTGCGGGCTTTTTCGAGCAGTTCGGCGCGATACGCTTCGGTGAAATGCGTGGCGTTCATCCCGGTCACGCGGATGCACTCCCGCAGGTCCATCGTAAAAAAATCACGCGGCGTGCCGATCAGCTCGAGCAACCGTCGGCCAGTGCTGACATTCACACCCTTCACAAGAGAGAAGGCTATGCGATAGAGCAATATGTCGGAGTCGTTTGAGGTCATCAGTCAACGTTGTCTAACACCGGTGCGAAGGCCTCGGCAAGCTGTTCTCCGCGTGTGAGTCTGCCATTTTCCAACGCCACAATGGTCACGAGGGCACGCACCACCGGTTTGCCCTCCATGTTATATATATCCTGCCGGAAGATAAACCGGGCACCGCGGCGTTCCAGATTCAGAAAGCTGCGAAACTCCTCGGCCAGCCGCAGAGGCGTCACATAATCTATCTCTATGCGGCTCACCACCGGGTCGACACCCCGGGCCTGCATGTCGCGGAACGACACGCCTGCCTCCTGACAGAATTCATGGCGCGTGTGCTCGAGATAGTGCAGATAGTTGGCGTTGTTGACTATCCCCTGCGAATCTATCTCATAGTCGCGCACTTTCATTTCCAGACAATAAATATATGATTGCTGCGAAGCTTCCATTCAGTCCGATTTGATTTCAGATTTCAAAGTTAATGATTTTTTCACAACATGCATTGACGCACCGGTTCATTTTTTTGCCGATAGGCATTTTATTTGTACCTTTGTAAAAAAATATCACACGATGAAATCTATTACCGCAATAGTCATATCTTTTAGCCTGTTTTTATCACCTGTTATGGCCAATAGTGCAGTCACCGGCGCCAAGGCGCCTAAATCCTCCCCCGCAGCTCCGGGCGCGGTTTTTGAAAAACCGTTCAGCAACATACACTCCACAGCCCCATTCTCGCAAATCAGCAACGCCGACTTTGAGCCTGCCATAGAGCGCGGCATCGAGCTGGCGCGCAAAGAAATCAAGGCAATTGCCGACAACCCCGAGCCTCCCACATTCGAAAACACAATAGTGGCTCTCGATCGGTCGGGCGCCGACCTCAACAGGGTGCTCAACATCTTCTATCCCCTCCTCTCGGCCGATGCCGACGACGAGCTGATGGCGATTTCCATGAAAGTCACCCCCATACTGAGCGACTACTCCACCTCCATTGTTCTCAACGAAAAACTGTGGAAACGCATCAAGACAGTTTACGACAACCGCAGCTCGCTCACACTCACGCCCGAGCAGAAGATGCTGCTGGAGCAGAGCTATGAAAGTTTCGCCCAGTCGGGTGCCACTCTTGAAGGTGATGACCGTGAGGCATACCGCCGTCTGTCGTCACAACTTTCCGAACTGACCACGCTTTTCGGGCAGAACGTGCTCAAAGAGCTGAACACCTACGAAATCTGGCTTACCTCCGACGACCTTGCCGGTCTGCCCGCAGGTATCGTGGAGGAAGCTGCGCAGATGGCCGAAGCCAAGGGCCGCAAGGGCGAATTCCTGTTCACTCTGGCTCAGCCCACCTACATGGCGTTCATGAAATATTCCGAACGGCCCGACCTCCGCGAACGTTTCTACCGCCTCTACACCGGACGCAACACCAAGGGTGAATACAACAATCTGCCCGTGCTGCAGAAAATCGCCACCATCCGCCTGCAGATTGCCAATCTCCTCGGCTCCAAGACTTATGCCGAACACTCGCTTAAACGCACCATGGCGCGCAACCCCGAGAATGTCTACAAGCTGCTCGATCAGCTCCGCGACGCCTACCGCCCCGCGCTCGACCGCGAAATGAACGAGCTGCGCGAGTTTGCTTCCAAAACCGAAGGCAAGGATATGGAAATCAATCCGTGGGACTATTCGTTCTACGCCAACAAACTCAAAAACGAGCGATATTCCTACGATGAAGAGCAGCTCCGCCCCTATTTTGAGCTTGACAACGTGATCAAAGGCGTGTTTGGCCTGGCCACCAGGCTCTACGGCCTGCAGTTCACCCCCAACGACACTATCGAGGTTTACCATCCCGACGTAAAGGCATTCGACGTCACCGACGACAAGGGGCAGTTTATCGGCGTGATCTACACCGATTTCTTCCCCCGCGAATCGAAGCGCCCCGGTGCTTGGATGACAGGATTCTCCGACCAGTGGATCGACGCCGAAGGCAAAGACCATCGCCCGCAGGTATCGATCGTGATGAACTTCACTAAACCCACCGCCGACAAGCCCTCGCTGCTCACCCCCTACGAAGTCGAGACCTTCCTCCACGAATTCGGCCATGCCCTTCACGGCCTCCTCACCCGCTGCAACTATGCTTCCCTCTCGGGCACTAACGTCTACCGCGACTTTGTGGAGCTACCCTCCCAGTTCAACGAGAACTATCTCACCGAAAAGGAATTCCTCGACTCATTTGCAAAGAATTATCTCACCGGCGAACCCATCCCGCAGAATCTTGTAGACAAAATCATAGCCTCGTCGCAGTTCGGAGCCGCCTACGCCTGCATGCGTCAGCTCGGGTTCGGCTACACCGACATGGCATGGCACACCATCGCCGATTCCACAGCCGTGTCCGACCCCGTGGCCTTCGAGCACAAAGCCATGGACCCCGTGCGCATTTTCCCTGACGTTGAGGGTTCGCTCACATCGCCCCAGTTCAGCCACATCTTCTCGGGCGGCTACGCAGCCGGCTATTATTCCTACAAATGGGCCGAAGTACTCGACGCCGACGCTTTCGCCCTATTCAAGCAGAACGGCATCTTCGACCGCAAAACAGCCGATTCTTTCCGCCACAACATCCTTGAAAAGGGTGGAACAGAGGCACCCGACGTAATCTACCGCCGCTTCCGCGGACAGGATCCCGGCATCGACGCTCTCCTCATCCGCGACGGCATCAAGAAACCCGACGCACCCGGCGCCCTCATCAACCGCGACTGACCCGCAGCGCCCATGGCATGCACCGCTGCCATGCACATTGAGTGCACGTTGAGGCATAAAATGTGCATTTTTAGACATTTTTGCGCTGAAACGGTGAAAATTCTGAAAAAAATAACTAACTTTGTCGGCTGAAAATGCCGGCAGCTACAAATTTATAACTTAACCATACAGATTGTGCACCACTCTTCCTCATCGGAACAAGGAAGGCCGGCTCACCGGAAAAAGTAAATATTATCATCCGCTATGAAGTTACTTCAAGCTAAACTTGCCAAATACACAGCGCCCCAGGAAGCCAAGGCCGCAGGTGTCTATCCCTATTTCCGCGCTATCGAAAGCGAACAGGAACCCGAAGTCATCATCAACGGCAAAAAGGTGCTGATGTTCGGCTCCAACTGCTATTCCGGGCTGGTCAGCGACCCCCGCATCAAGGAAGCAGCAATCGAAGCAACCCGCAAATACGGCACCGGATGCGCCGGCTCACCCTTCCTCAACGGCACCCTCGACCTCCACAAGAAACTCGAGCGTCGCATCGCCGAATATATCGGCAAGGAAGATGTGATGATCTATTCCACCGGCTTTGAAGTCAATCTCGGAGTGGTGTCGTGCCTCACAGGCCGCGAGGACTATGTCATTTACGACGAGCAGGACCATGCCTCCATCATCGAAGGACGCCGTCTGAGCTACTCCACATGCCTCAAATACAAACACAACGACATGGAGTCGCTCGAGAAGCAGCTCCAGAAGTGTGAGCCCGATAAAGTGAAACTCATCGTCACCGACGGTGTGTTCTCAATGGAGGGCGACGTGGCCAATCTCCCCGAAATCGTGCGTCTCGCCAAGAAATACAACGCTGCCGTCATGGTCGACGAAGCCCACGGCATCGGCGTGTTCGGCAAAGGTGGCCGCGGCACATGCGATCACTTCGGCGTAACCAAAGATGTAGACCTCGTGATGGGCACATTCTCCAAATCGTTTGCCTCGCTCGGCGGCTTCATCGCCACCGACAAGGAGATCACAAACTTCCTGCGTCACCACTCCCGTTCATATATCTTCACCGCCTCGATTACCCCCGCCTCCACAGCGGCAGCCCTCAAGGCCATCGACATCATGATCGAGGAACCCGAACGTCAGGAAAACCTCTGGAAAATCACCGACTTCGCCCTCAAAGGCTTCCGCGAAATGGGATGCGAAATCGGCCACACCACCACCCCCATCATCCCGCTGTTTATCCGCGACGACTACAAGACATACCACGTTACCCGCGACCTCTTCGACGAAGGCCTCTTCGTCAACCCCGTGGTAACGCCCGCCGTGGCTCCGCAGGACACTCTCATCCGCTTCAGCCTCATGGCCACCCACACTCAGGAGCAAGTCGAATTCGCACTCGACAAAATCCAGAAAGTATTCCGCAAACACGGCATCATCAAATAAAAAGATAGCCGATGCGCAAGTGGCGTAATGGTAGCCGCGCCAGACTTAGGATCTGGTGACTCCGGTCGTGGGGGTTCGAGTCCCCCCTTGCGCACCCGATAACCCCTGTAACTCACAAGTTGCAGGGGTTATCTGTTTTTTAAGGAAGCGCTGTAAGAGACGGTTCGACAACAAGAGAACATCGTTCTAAATCTCTTTCCGCACAGATATCCGGAACGGGGCAGACATCGCGGCGGCCCGGCGGGCAGCTGTTTTTTTTGCGTATTCGAGGCGATTGTAGTACCTTTGCCAATAAAACCGAACATTTTCATTCCGAATTTATTCATTATGCACAAGATACTTGAGAAAGAGCATTTCTCGGAAAAGGTAGTGAAGCTGGTGGTGGAGGCGCCTCTGATTGCCAAGGCAAGGCGTCCGGGTCACTTCGTAATTGTGATTCCCGAGCCTAAAGGAGAGCGTATCCCCCTTACTATTGCTGAAGCCGACCCCGTGCGCGGCACCATCACGCTGGTGGTGCAGGCTGTGGGCGAGTCCTCAGCCCAGATCTGCGCGAAAGAACCTGGAGAATACCTTCACGACGTGGTGGGCCCGCTCGGGCAGGCCACCGACATCGAGAAATTCGGCACCGTGGTCTGCTGCGGCGGCGGTGTGGGCGTAGCTCCACTACTCCCTATTCTCACCGCCATGAAGGAAGCGGGCAACAGAGTGATTTCAGTGCTGGCTGCCCGCACCAAAGATCTCATCATTCTCGAGGATCAGGTGCGCGCCCACTCCGACGAAGTGATCATCATGACCGACGACGGTTCTTATGGCCACAAAGGCCTCGTCACCGATGGTGTGGAATCGGTGATTCAGCGCGAAAAAGTCGACAAGGTGGTAACCATCGGTCCGGCCATAATGATGAAATTCGTGAGCCTGCTCACCAAGAAATATGACGTGCCCACCATCTGCTCGCTCAACACCATCATGGTCGACGGCACAGGCATGTGTGGCGCCTGCCGTGTCACTGTCGACGGCAAAATGAAATTCGTGTGCGTCGACGGTCCCGAGTTCGACGCCCATAAAGTTAACTTCGACGAGATGCTCATGCGCCTCCGTTCATATTAAGAGCTTGTATAATTCATCGCAATGGACAAAAAAAACACCACCATATCGCCGCGCGAAGCAGACTGGCGCGAGACGCTCCGCAAATCGCACACAGTGAAGGAGCGCATGGCCATTCCCCGTGTAAAGATGGCCGAACTCGACCCCGATTACCGCATCACCAACAATGAAGAGGTAAACCGCGGTCTCACCCGCGAGCAGGCGCTGACCGAGTCGTCGCGTTGCCTCGACTGTCCCAACCCCACTTGCATGACCGGCTGCCCCGTAGCCATCAACATACCCGGATTTATCAAAAACATCGAGCGCGGCAATTTCACCGACGCAGCCAAAGTGCTGAAAGAGACATCGGCACTCCCCGCTGTCTGCGGACGCGTGTGTCCCCAGGAACGTCAGTGCGAATCGAAATGCATCTACAACAAGACCGGCAAACAGCCTGTGGCCATCGGCTATCTCGAACGTTTCGCGGCCGATTTCGCCCGCGAGAATTCCGACAATAACGCAGCCGACACCCCCGTCGCAACATCCAACGGCATCAAGATTGCCGTGGTAGGCTCGGGACCTGCGTCGCTCTCATTTGCGGGCGACATGGTCCGCAAAGGCTATAGCGTTCACGTCTTCGAGGCGCTTCACGAAATCGGCGGCGTACTCAAATATGGCATTCCCGAGTTCCGCCTCCCCAACGATATTGTGGATTACGAAATAGAGCAGCTGCGCCGCGCCGGAGTGGAATTCACCCCCGATATTGTCGTGGGCAAGACACTGGGCTACGACGACCTCAAAGAGCAGGGATTCCGCGGCATTTTCGTGGCTTCGGGAGCAGGTCTGCCCCGTTTCATGGACATCCCGGGCGAGAACTATATCGGCGTGATGTCGAGCAACGAGTATCTCACACGTGTCAACCTCATGGGCGCCGGACGCCAGGGGTGGAAGACCCCCGTGATAAAAGGGAAGCGCGTGGCCGTCATCGGCGGCGGCAACACCGCCATGGACTCGTGCCGCACAGCCCGCCGAATGGGCGCCGAGGAGGTTTATATCGTCTATCGCCGCAGCGAGGCCGAAATGCCCGCCCGCGTCGAGGAGGTGCATCATGCCAAGCAGGAGGGCGTCACATTCCTCACCCTCCACAACCCGGTGGAATATCTGGCCGACGAAAATGGCCGCGTGCGTGCCATGCGCCTGCAGCGCATGGAATTGGGCGAACCCGATGCATCGGGCCGCCGCTCGCCCGTACCGGTCGAGGGCGACATCGTGGAGGTGCCGGTCGATGAAGTGATTGTGAGCGTGGGCGTGTCGCCCAACCCGCTTATCCCCAGCACCATTCCCGGACTCGAGACCACCCGCCGCGGCACCATTGTGGCCGATGAAGCGACTCTGGAGACCACCGTGCCCATGCTATTCGCCGGCGGCGACATAGTGCGCGGCGGCGCCACCGTGATTCTCGCCATGGGCGACGGCCGCCGTGCCGCAGCGGCCATGGACCGTGCCCTGTCACAGCACGACATCTGATCAATTTTCAGCAAAAACCAACCGCCGGCCCCCCGGCCATGATACAACATATAAAGAGTTTGATTAACATAATATCATGAGCGAAGAACTTACTATCGGCGAAGTATATCGCGCGCAGATGGTGCTGCTCGATGTGGCGCGCCACCCTAAAATCATTGGCCCCACCAACCTCTCCGACAAGTGCGAGGTATTTCTCAAACCTGAAAACCTGCAGCACACCGGTGCTTTCAAGCTCCGTGGAGCCTACTATAAAATCTCACAGCTCACCGAGGAGGAGAAGTCGCACGGCGTGATAGCCTGCTCGGCCGGCAATCATGCCCAGGGTGTGGCGCTTGCCGCCACCCACAACGGCATAAAATCAATCATCTGTCTCCCCGCAGGCGCTCCGATCTCCAAAATCGAAGCCACCAAACGCCTCGGTGCCGAAGTATGCCTCGTGCCCGGCGTATACGACGACGCCTATGCCAAAGCCATCGAATTGCGCGATCAGATGGGCTACACCTTCGTGCATCCCTTCAACGACCCCAAAGTTATAGCAGGCCAGGGAACCATCGGACTGGAGATTCTCGAGGAAATGCCCCATATCGACGCTGTGGTGGTGCCGGTTGGTGGCGGCGGTCTCATCTCAGGCGTGGCATTCGCTCTTAAAACTCTCCGCCCCGACATAAAAGTCTACGGAGTGCAGGCTGCCGGCGCCCCCTCTATGGCAAAGTCGATGGAGAAAGCCGAGCGCATCCACCTCGACTCCGTCTCGACCATCGCCGACGGCATCGCCGTGAAAGAACCGGGCGATCTCACCTACGAGCTATGTCAGAAATACGTGGATGAAATCGTCACCGTCAGCGACGACGAAATCGCCGCGGCAATCCTTGCGCTGATCGAAAAACAGAAACTCATCGCCGAGGGTGCCGGCGCCGCAGCTGTCGCCGCAGTGATGTTTGACAAACTCCCCATTGAAGGGAAGAAGGTGGTCTGCGTGGTGTCGGGTGGCAATATCGACGTGAACATCCTCAACCGCGTCATCAACCGGGGTCTGCTCACCAACGGACGCGTCTGCACCATCGAGCTGGAAGTCACCGACAAACCCGGCACTCTGCTCAAACTCCTCGCCGTAATCGCCGAGCAGGGAGCCAACGTTCTGGCCGTCAACCACGACCGCATATCCCCGTCGGAGCAGATCAATTCGTGCACAGTGCACCTCGAACTCGAGACCACCGACCACAGCCACATCGCACGCCTGCACAAAGCGCTCGAAAAGGCCGGATTCCGCATCAACTCAGGCTCTGTCAAAGCATAAGAGCGCTTCCTTACGATCCCGAAATTTTAAGGCAAGCGCGTTGACAGCGCCATCTTTTTGGCTTTTTCTGATTTTTTTAATTTTTTAGCCATTTTTTACGCATTTCGCATTGTTATAACAAAAAAATTTATAACTTTGCCAAAAATCTCTTTTTACCATATATCCAATACAATTTAACAATGAAAGAATTAGTAGAAAAGGTGGCTTCTCTTTATGAAGCTTTCCAGAAAGAAGCCAATGCACAGCTCGCCAACGGTAACAAAGCAGCCGGCACACGCGCCCGCAAGGCTTCCCTCGAAATCGAAAAAGCCATGAAGGAATTCCGCAAAGTTTCGCTCGAAGCCGCTAAAGCTTAATCTTTAGGCACGCAATCATTTTAACCGCTTTGGGGCGGGGGCAGCTCTTTCTCAGGTCTGCACCCGCCCTCTTTCGCACCCCTAAGGTAAAAAGAAAACATCAGATTATCATTTACGCGTGGATTCTTACACTGAAGACGAAAACCTCAGGCGCGCCTGGGAATTTGTGGAACATACCGGCGTGAGCATTTTCCTCACCGGTAAAGCCGGCACGGGCAAGACCACATTTCTCAAGCGTGTGATGGAGCATAGTTCCAAAACCGCTATTGTGGTCGCCCCCACAGGCGTGGCCGCCATCAACGCCGGCGGCGTAACGATTCACTCATTCTTCCAGCTGTCGCCCGCGCCATTTGTGCCGGGGGCACCCGAGCAAAAAGACAAATTCAACTTCTCGAGGCAGAAACTCCGCATTATCCGTTCGCTCGACCTGCTCATCATTGATGAAATCTCGATGGTGCGCTCCGATCTGCTCGACGCCATCGACAATGCTCTGAAAAAATATCGCCGCGACCAGCGCCCTTTCGGTGGCGTGCAACTGCTCCTTATCGGCGATCTGCAGCAGCTCGCGCCCGTGGTGACGCCTCAGGACGAGCAACTGCTGCGCGGCTACTACAACACTCCCTATTTCTTCGGCAGTCGTGCGCTGAGTCAGATCCGGCACGTCACAATATGTCTGGAAAAAGTGTACCGCCAGCAGGATCAGCAGTTTGTCAATCTGCTTAACCATGTGCGCGACAACTGCCTCACCGCCGACGATCACGCCATGCTCCGCTCGCGCCTCAACCCCGCATTCATCCCGCCCGAGGGGAGCGGATTCATCAGACTCACCACCCACAACCAGATGGCCGACAGCTACAACGAATCGCAGCTGCGCCTCCTCCCGGGCAATTCGCAGGTCTACAAGGCTCGCATCACCGGCACTTTCTCAGAAATGGCATATCCCACGGCCGACGACCTGCGCCTGAAAAAGGGCGCGCAGGTGATGTTTATCAAAAACGACACCGTGGAGCATGAATACTACAACGGCCTGATAGGCACAGTGGTGGACACCGGCGCCAATATTGTGCGGGTGAAAGTCCCCACTCCCGACGGCTCCGAAAAAATAATCGACGTGTGCGCTCAGGTGTGGGAAAACACCAAATACACCATCAACGAGACCACCAACGCCATAGAGTCGCAGGTGCAGGGCACATTCACACAGATACCTCTGCGTCTGGCCTGGGCCATAACCATCCACAAGAGTCAGGGGCTAACTTTCGACCGCGTGATTGTCGACTCGGGCGCGTCGTTCGCTCCCGGGCAAGTTTACGTGGCACTTTCGCGCTGCCGCACGCTACAGGGGCTTGTGCTCTCCTCCCCGATAGCCGAAATGTCATTGGCACCCGATCCGCAGGTGGCGCAATATATCAGCCATCAGTCTCAGGCCGTGGAGCAAGGCATCGCCATGCTCGGCGCCTCGAAAACCGATTTCCACAGGCAGCAGCTCGTGGATCTGTTTAATTTCTCAGCCATCGCGATTCTTCAGGAGCAGCTGCGCCGACATGTCTACTCCATCTTCCGCCACAGTTTCCCTGAGGAAAACACCATGCTGACCACCATCGCCGACCGGCTGCGCTCCGAGATTGTGGAGGTATCGGACAAATGGACCGGACGGATACGCCTGTCGGCCATCGAAGCGCTCGAAGACCCGGCATTTCTGTTGCGCGTACGCAAAAGTGCAGTGTATTTCTACAACTCGCTGATGGATATTTTCGGCAACTCGCTGACCCGTTTCGCGAAAATACGCACAGAAAACAAACGCGCCTCGCAGCGCGTGGCAGAGCTCACCGCCGAACTGCGGCAGGCGTTGCGCTCCCGGCTCTATCTGCTCAGCGACATCAACGACCATGGCTTCACCATTGCCAGCTATCTCAACTTCAAACAGCAGGCATTGCTGATGGCCACCCGCGACCCTGCCGAGGCCGAACGGCAACGACGCCAACGCGACCGCGCCGCCAGGGAGAAACAGAAAGCTGAAAACGCTGCCCGGGGCAAAGCGCAGTCCGATGCAGCCAAAGCTGAAAAAGAAGCTCGACGAGCCGCAAATAGAGCAGCGCGCGCGGCAAAAGAAGCCCAGCCGTCGACCTACGACCAGACTCTCGCCCTATTTCGCCGGGGAATGACCTGCGATCAGATTGCCACCGAACGCAACCTGAAACCATCCACCATAAACGTCCATTTCACCAAATTGATCCGCAAAGGGCTGATTGCTGTGGAAGAAGTAATCTCGCCCGTCGAGTATGCCGCCATCTGCGACACCCTCGACCGTCTCGGGCCGGAAGCCACGACTGACACAATAATGGCAGCCCTGCCCGGCGTAGCACTGAACGACATCTATCTGGTAAAGCATACCCGCGACTGACCGACCGATATCCTGAACTCCGAGGAATCAACATCGGCAGCCCGACGCACACGGCGGCCGGGATTTTCGGGGGATTTTGGGATTTGCGATATTTTTCGTAAATTTGCGGTTCAGTATAATACAAATTCAGTTTACAGAAAAAAAATGGCACAACAAGAAGACGTCTTCAAAAAAATCGTTTCACACGCCAAGGAATACGGTTTTGTCTTTCAGTCAAGTGAAATATACGATGGCCTCGCTGCCGTATATGACTACGGTCAGAACGGCGTAGAGCTCAAAAACAATATCAAACGCTACTGGTGGGAGGCCATGACCCTTCTCCACGAGAACATTGTAGGTATCGACTCCGCAATCTTCATGCACCCCACCATCTGGAAGGCCTCAGGCCATGTCGACGCTTTCAACGACCCTCTCATCGACAATCGCGACTCAAAGAAGCGCTATCGCGCCGATGTTCTCATCGAAGAGCAGATTGCCAAATACGACGAGAAGATCGACAAGGAGGTGGCCAAGGCTGCCAAGCGTTTCGGCGACTCGTTTGACGAGGCGATGTTCCGCCAGACCAATCCCCGTGTAGCCGAGCATATCGCCCGCCGCGAAGCGCTTCACCAGCGTTTCTCCGACGCCATGAATGCCAACGACCTCGAAGGTCTCCGCCAGATTATCATCGACGAGGAGATTGTCGACCCCGTGAGCGGCACCCGCAACTGGACCGAAGTGCGACAGTTCAACCTCATGTTCAAGACCGAGATGGGATCTACCGCCGACGGCGCCATGACCGTTTATCTCCGTCCCGAAACCGCACAGGGCATTTTCGTAAACTACCTCAACGTGCAGAAAACCGGCCGCATGCGCATCCCGTTCGGTATCGCGCAGATTGGCAAGGCTTTCCGCAACGAGATCGTGGCCCGTCAGTTCATTTTCCGCATGCGCGAGTTCGAGCAGATGGAGATGCAGTTCTTCGTACGCCCCGGCACCGAGATCGAGTGGTTCAAGAAATGGAAGGAAACCCGTCTGAAATGGCATCAGGCTCTCGGTCTTGGCAACGACAAATACCGCTACCACGACCACGAAAAGCTTGCCCACTATGCCAACGCCGCCACCGACATCGAATTTCTCATGCCCTTCGGGTTCAAGGAGGTTGAGGGCATCCACTCCCGCACCAACTTCGACCTCTCGCAGCACGAAAAATTCTCCGGCAAAAAGATACAGTATTTCGACCCCGAGCTTAACGAGAGCTACACACCCTATGTGATCGAGACATCCATCGGTGTCGACCGCATGTTCCTCTCGGTGCTCTGCTCAAGCTACGAGGAGCAGGCTCTCGAAGGTGGCGACTCGCGCGTGGTGCTTCATCTGCCCGAGGCTCTGGCTCCTGTTAAATGCGCCGTGATGCCTCTCGTGCGCAAAGACGGCCTGCCCGAAAAGGCCCGCGAGATTGTCAACGACCTCAAATTCGACTTCAATACACACTACGAGGAGAAGGATTCCATCGGCAAGCGCTATCGCCGCCAGGATGCGATCGGCACCCCCTTCTGCATCACCGTCGACCACCAGACCCTCGAAGACAACACCGTAACACTGCGTGAGCGTGATTCCATGGAGCAGCAGCGAGTTAACATCGCCGACCTCCACCATCTCATCCACGACCGCGTATCACTCAACTCACTCCTTCGCAAAAATGCCTAATCAGAATTTTATCCAGGGTGGCGCCAAACCCGGCTTCACTTTCAGCAAAGGGTGGATTATCACCATCGTGATAACCGCGCTTATCGTCATCATATTCGCCGGCGGCTGCTCCAGCTATAACGGTCTGGTCGACGCCGACCAGGCAGTAAAAAAACAGTGGGGACAGGTGGAAAACCAGTATCAGCGTCGCGCCGATCTCATCCCCAACCTGGTAAACACCGTCAAGGGATATTCCGAGCACGAATCCTCGACACTGCAGAATGTAACCGAGGCACGCGCCGGCCTCACCAGCGCCTACAACAACGCCAACGCCATAAAGGGTGACTCAGCCCTCAACAACGTTGCCGCATATCAGGCCGCACAGGATCAGCTCCGCAGCGCCCTCGGCATCTACGTCAACGCTGTCCGCGAAGCATATCCCGATCTCAAGGCCAACGAAAACTTCCTGAGCCTCCAGGCCCAGCTCGAGTCCACCGAAAACCGCATCGCCACCGAGCGCCGCCGCTACAACGATGTGGTCGAAGTATATAACAAGAAGGTGCTCCGCTTCCCCAACAACATCTGGGCCGGCATCTTCAACTATGATCAGAAGGATATGTTCAAAGCCGAGGAGGGCGCACAGAGAGCACCCAAAGTGGAATTCTGACACTCCTCCGAAAGCATTTAACGCAGCATCTCACGCCTTTACATAAATGAGAAAATTTCCATTACTGTTCGCAGCGCTCCTTACGGCCGGTTTCGCCCTCTGCTCATGCAGCGACGACGAAGACTCCACCAAGTCCACTTGGGAACGCTACGAAGATTACCGAAACGCCAACATATCCTGGGTTGACCAGCAGGAGGCCCGCACCAATGCCGACGGCACGAAATATTTCAGCCGCATCATCCCCCAGTGGAATCCCAACGACTACATCCTAATCCACTGGTTCAACGACCGGAGCACCACTGCCGGCAACCTGCAGCCGCTATACACATCGTCGGTACGGTGCAGGTATGTGGGCCGCAACTATCAGGGCGTAGTGTTCGATGCCGATTCCACATCGGCCACCGGCTCGCTGTTCAAAATCTCCAACCTTATCCCTGGCTGGCAGACAGCGTTGCAGAACATGCACGTGGGCGACACAGTGGAAATCGTGCTCCCCTACCGTCAGGCCTACGATTCGCAGCAGGCCAACAACCTCCTCCTCCCCTACTCGGCACTGCGGTTCAACCTCCGCCTGCTCGACATTCCCGCTTACGAAGTGCGTCCCTGACAGATCGAAAATTTCCATTTTTCTTCTACAAATATGGCCTGCGGTGAACATTCCCGCAGGCCATTCGTTTATAATAGCAAGAGAAGGCATTTTAATAGCTTTATGAAAAAAGCGAAATATTCAGAATGTATATAACCTTCTCACGCCCGATTCCGCCATCCCGTGGTTTCGGGCTCTTTTTTGCCCGGTCACCGCTAAACAGCTAAAACAGCTATGATAGCCATGATAGCTACAATAGCTGTTTTAGCTACATAGCTGTTATAGCGTGAAAGGTTACTTAATCGAAAATTTCACAGAGTGGCGGACATCGCCGGCCGATGCCGCTATATGCGCAGTGTATTCTCCGGGATGCACTGTCCACTTATGAGCGCTGGCATCGAACCATGCAAGCTGGTCGGGGGTGATGGTAAAGGTCACGGTGCCCGTTTCGCCGGGAGCAAGGGCAATCTTTTGGAATCCTTTGAGTTCCTTCGGTGCCCGCACAAGCGGTTTTCCCTGTGCATCGACTGGAGCATTGTCGCTCAGATAGAGCTGCACTGTCTCCGAGCCTGCAACATCGCCGGTGTTCGTCACAGGTACTGTGACGGTAATAGGAGTTGCTGCCGCAAGATCCTCGGGATTGAGCGAAGCCGTGACGCTGCTTTTCAGCTCTGCGGAGCTGAGAGTCGGTCTGCCATAAGCAAACGAGGTATATGACAGACCATGTCCGAACGGGAAAAGCGGTTTGATGCCGCGTGCATCGTGCCAGCGGTAACCGGTGAGTATTCCCTCTTCGTATGTAACATCCCAGATATTTTCGTCGCCGCGCTTTGTGCCGGGATAAGCGCCATAGGCATGCGCAGCCACATCTTCAAGTTTAACGGGGAATGTCATGGGGAGACGTCCCGATGGATTGACACGCCCGGTGAGTATGTCAGCTATTGAATTGCCTGCTTCTGAACCGAGGAACCAACCCTGCACAATCGCCGGCACCTTCTTTACCCACGGCATGGCCACGGGGTTGCCGCTGATGTTCACCACCACAAGCCGGGGATTGACTTCGGCAAGCGCCTCTATGACGGCATTCTGACCGTAGGGCAGCTCCAGCCCGGCGCGGTCGGCGCCTTCCGAATCTTGTCCCTCCGATTTATTCAGTCCGCCGAAAAACACTACATAGTCGGCATTGCGGGCGGCGGCTACGGCATCGGCTATCAGCTGTTCCGGGGTGCGGGAGTCAGTGAGATCCTGACCGGTGTTGACATTGTTGTAACTGGTCTGCATGTCGCCCACATAGCCGCGCTGATATTCAACTGTAGAGCCTGCGGGGAGCGCAGCCCGCAGTCCGTCGAGAGGGATGATCTCACGCTGCACTTTAAGCGACGACGAACCGCCGCCCACTGTCATCATCTTTATGGCGTTTTCGCCAACAACGAGCACCTTTAGCGGATGGTCGGCCGGAAGCGGGAGCACCCTCTCATCCTTTTTCGGCTTCGCGGCGCCCTTTATGGCTTTCACGCGATCGTTTTTCAACAGCACTATGCCTTCATCGCCTATGCGGCGGGCTGCGTCGTAATGCGCCTCTGAATCCATGGCACCGAAAGGCTTGTTGCGGTTCATCGCCGTGCGGAAATTCAGGCGCAGCACGCGGCGAACCTTGTCGTCGAGCGTGGCCATGTCGGCACGTCCGTCGGCCAGACGCTCAAGATATGGAGTGGCAAGATAATAATAACTGTAGGCATCGGCTTTGCCATCTTTCAGGCCGTCGGTCCACGATCCGAATTCCAGGTCAAGACCATTGGTGATGGCCTCGTCGGTGTCGAGGCAGCCTCCCCAGTCAGAAATGACAGCACCGTCAAAATCCCATTCACCCTTTAGCACATCCACCAGAAGACGGCGGTTGTGGCACAGATGCTGATTGTTGTAGAGATTATAGGCACCCATAATCGACCATGCGTCACCTTCTTTGACTGCTGCACGGAACGCGGGCAGATATATTTCGTAAAGTGTGCGGTCATCGACACTGACATTGGTCTCTATGCGGTGAGTTTCATGATTGTTGAGTGCGAAATGCTTCACACACGCTGCGACACCATTGGATTGCACACCCTTCACATAAGGCACGACCATTCGGGAGGCAAGCCAAGGGTCTTCACCCATATACTCAAAGTTTCGACCATTGAGAGGCGTGCGGAAAATGTTGACGCCGGGACCGAGCAGCACATCCTTTTCGCGGTAGCGGGCTTCCTCGCCTATCGAGCGGCCATAGAGAAGCGACATTTCGGGATTCCACGTTGCGGCCAAAGCCGTAAGAGCCGGAAATGCCATACATGAGTCGTTGCTCTGGCCGGCCTGATCCCACTCATCCCACAGCACTTCGGGACGGATGCCGTGCGGGCCGTCGGAGGTCCACAAATCGGGTATTCCGAGACGGGGCACGCCTGCCGAAGAGAATTTTGACTGTGCATGAAGGATGCGCACCTTTTCAGCCACGGTCATGCGCGAAAGGGCGTCCTCCACGCGGGCATCGATCGGCTGCGAATCGTCGAGATACAACGGAGTAATGGCTGATGCGGCCAACCCCACAAAAGCGACAGCCGGCACGAGGGCTGCCCTGCCGAAAGTTAGAAAATGTTTCATTCGGTGATTTATTGAATTCGGTTGAACTGTTCAGGTATTGATTTCTGACACAAAAATACAGTTTTATGCCAACACCACCAAATAATCCCCGGGATTTGAGCACCCCTGACGTCGGGTTCTTGCCCGAAATAAAGAAATTCGAACGAAAGTAATGACTCTGAGAGCTTGTTTAATATTAAACAAGCTCTGAATATGAAAAACGCAAAGACGACACCGGTGAGGGCGCCGTCCTTGCGTTTATAGGGTAATAGATGTTTTGAGCGTAAGGGGATTATTCGATCACTTCCTCGGCGGGAGTGAAGTCTTCGTCGGAAGCAAGGATGTCGTTGATGTCATCCTTGGAACCGACCACCAGTCGTTCGTATTCGCGAAGACCGGTACCGGCGGGGATGAGGTGACCGCAGATAACGTTCTCCTTCATGCCCTCGAGGTTGTCGGTCTTACCGTTGATAGCAGCCTCGTTGAGCACCTTGGTGGTCTCCTGGAAGGAGGCTGCCGACATGAACGATGAGGTCTGCAGAGCGGCGCGGGTGATACCCTGGAGGATCTGCTCGGAGGTGGCGGGCACGGCGTCGCGCACGGTGACGGTGCGCAGGTCGCGGCGCTTAAGTGCGGAATTCTCGTCGCGGAGTTTGCGTGCGGTGATAATCTGGCCGCGGCTGAGGTTCTCGGAGTCGCCGGCGTCGACAACCACCTTCTTGCCCCAGATGCGGTCGTTTTCATCCATGAAGTCGCGCTTGTCCACAACCTGCTGCTCGAGGAAGCATGTGTCGCCCGGATCGATGATGTTGACTTTGCGCATCATCTGGCGCACGATAACCTCGAAGTGCTTGTCGTTGATCTTCACACCCTGCATGCGGTAAACGTCCTGCACCTCATTGACGATATACTCCTGCACGGCTGTGGGACCCATGATGTTGAGGATATCGGTGGGGGTGATGGCGCCGTCGGACAGAGGTGTGCCGGCGCGCACATAGTCGCCTTCCTGCACGAGGATCTGCTTCGACAGGGGGATAAGATATTTCTTCTCCTCGCCGAGCTTGGAGGTGACGGAAATCTCGCGGTTACCACGCTTGATTTTTCCGAAGGCAACGACACCGTCGATTTCGGAAACGATGGCGGGATTGCTCGGGTTGCGGGCTTCGAAAAGCTCGGTAACTCGGGGCAGACCGCCGGTGATGTCGCCGGCGCCGCTTGTCGAGCGGGTGATCTTGACAAACACTTCACCGGCCTTGATTTCGGCACCATCCTCGAGCATGAGGTGGGCGTTGACGGGGAGTGCGTAGGTCTTGAGGATATTGCCGTCGGCATCCACGATGCGGGCTTCGGGCACGCGTGTGCGGTCCTTCGACTCGATGATGATTTTCTCGCGGATGTTGGACTGCTCGTCAGCCTCCACGCGATAGGTGATATTCTCGATGAGGTTGTCGTATTCGATTCTGCCGCCGACTTCGGAGACGATAACGGCGTTGAAGGGGTCCCATTCGCAAATCACGTCGCCCTTCTTCACCTTGGCGCCATTGTCGAAATAGAGCTTGGAACCATAGGGAATCTGAGCGGAGGTGAGCATCATGCCGGTTTCGGCATTGACAATGCGCATTTCGGCCAGACGGCCGATAACCACTTCCACGTTGCGTCCGTTCATGTCAACCTCGTCGGTCTTGACGGTGCGGAGCTCGTCGATTTCGAGAATGCCGTCGTAGCGAGAGGTGATGGTCGACACGGCAGCGATGTTAGATGCCACACCACCGACGTGGAACGTACGGAGGGTAAGCTGTGTACCGGGCTCGCCGATCGACTGTGCCGCGATGACACCGACAGCCTCGCCCTTCTGGACGGGACGGTTTGTGGCAAGGTTACGGCCATAGCACTTGGCGCAGACGCCATGCTTCGATTCGCAGGTGAGCACCGAGCGGATTTCAACCGATTCGATGGGCGACGCGGCGATGCGGTCGGCAGCGGCGTCATTGATTTCCTCGCCAGCCTTCACGATCACTTCGCCGGTGGTGGGATCCACGATGTCGTGAACCGACACGCGGCCGAGGATGCGCTCTGCCAGCGATGCCACCACCTCGTCGTTGTTCTTGATCTCGCGGCATACGAGGCCGCGGAGAGTGCCGCAGTCCTCCTCACGGATAATCACGTCGTGAGCCACGTCGACCAGACGGCGGGTAAGATAACCGGCGTCGGCGGTCTTGAGGGCGGTATCGGCGAGACCCTTGCGGGCACCGTGGGTGGAGATGAAGTATTCGAGCACGCTCAGACCCTCCTTGAAGTTGGCAAGAATAGGGTTCTCGATGATCTGACCGCCTTCTGCACCGGCTTTCTGAGGCTTGGCCATAAGACCACGCATACCGGCCAGCTGACGGATCTGGTCTTTCGAACCACGGGCGCCGGAGTCAAGCATCATGAACACTGAGTTGAAGCCCTGGTCGGCCTCGGTCATCTGCTTCATGAGCACCTGGGTGAGCTGCGAGTTGACATGTGTCCAGATATCGATGATCTGGTTGTAACGTTCGTTGTTGGTGATGAAGCCCATGGCGTAGTTCTGGAGCACCTCCTCAACCTGCTGGTAACCTTCCTTGACGATTGCCTCCTTTTCTGGGGGAATGATTACGTCGCCGAGGTTGAACGACAGGCCGCCCCTGAACGCCATGTAGTAACCCATGTTCTTGATGTCGTCGAGGAACTTCGCCGAACGGGGAATACCGCACTTCTTGATCACCTTGCCGATGATGTTGCGGAGCGATTTCTTGGAGATCAGCTCATTGACATAGCCGAGTTCCTCGGGCACATGCTCGTTGAAGAGCACACGGCCCACAGAGGTATTCTCCACGATATGGCGGATCTTGTTGCCATCTTCATCCACATCGTCGACCATCACGGAGATGGGAGCGTGGAGGTCGAGACGGCCTTCGTTATAGGCGATCTGAGCTTCCTCGGGACCGTAGAATTTGGTACCTTCGCCCATGGTGCCCTTGCGGAGCTTGGTGATATAGTAGAGACCAAGCACCATATCCTGAGAGGGGACGGTGATAGGAGCGCCGTTGGCGGGGTTGAGGATGTTGTGCGACCCGAGCATCAGCATCTGTGCCTCGAGCACAGCCTCGTTGCCGAGGGGAAGATGCACGGCCATCTGGTCGCCGTCGAAGTCGGCATTGAACGCGGTACATGCCAGAGGGTGCAGCTGAATGGCCTTGCCCTCGATCATGCGGGGCTGGAACGCCTGGATACCCAGACGGTGAAGTGTCGGGGCACGGTTGAGGAGCACGGGGTGACCTTTCATCACGTTTTCGAGGATATCCCATACCACAGCTTCCTTGCGGTCGACAATCTTCTTGGCCGATTTGACGGTCTTGACGATGCCGCGCTCGATGAGCTTGCGGATGATGAAGGGCTTGTAAAGCTCGGCTGCCATGTATTTGGGCAGACCGCATTCGTGCATCTTCAGCTCGGGGCCGACCACGATAACCGAACGGGCAGAATAGTCGACGCGCTTACCGAGCAGATTCTGACGGAAGCGGCCCTGCTTGCCTTTGAGCGAGTCGGAAAGCGACTTGAGCGGACGGTTGGCATCGGTCTTCACTGCCGACGATTTGCGTGAGTTGTCGAGAAGCGAATCGACAGCTTCCTGAAGCATGCGCTTCTCGTTGCGGAGAATCACTTCGGGAGCCTTGATTTCGATGAGTCGTTTCAGACGGTTGTTGCGGATGATTACGCGACGATAGAGATCGTTGAGGTCGGAGGTGGCGAAGCGGCCGCCGTCGAGGGGCACCAGAGGGCGCAGCTCGGGGGGAATCACAGGCACAGCCTGCAGAATCATCCATTCGGGTTTGTTGCGGCCGGCCGACGCGCGGAACGACTCGACAACCTGAAGGCGCTTGAGCGCTTCGGTTTTGCGCTGCTGCGAACCGTCGGTGTTGGCCTGATCGCGCAGGGCATACGACAGTGCGTCGAGATCAAGATCCTTGAGAAGATCGCAGATGGCCTCGGCACCCATTTTGGCCACGAATTTGTCGGGGTCGTCGTCGGGGAGCTGGCGGTTGCCCTCGGGGAGCTTGTCGATGATGTCGAAATATTCATCCTCGGTGAGGAGATCATATTTGGCCAGGGGATTCTCGAGACCTTCGAGACGCGACTGGCCGGGCTGATCGGGATTCTCACCGGTGATACCGGGCTTAACCACGATGTAGCGCTCGTAATAGATTACGGCGTCGAGTTTCTTCGAGGGAAGGCCCAGCAGATAGCCGATTTTGTTGGGGAGAGAGCGGAAATACCAGATGTGAGCCACGGGGACCACAAGCTTGATGTGGCCCATGCGTTCGCGGCGCACTTTCTTTTCGGTCACCTCCACACCGCAGCGATCGCAGACGATGCCTTTGTAACGGATGCGTTTGTACTTGCCGCAGTGGCACTCGTAATCCTTTACAGGACCGAAGATGCGCTCGCAGAAGAGACCGTCGCGCTCAGGTTTGTAAGTGCGATAGTTGATGGTTTCGGGTTTGAGCACCTCACCCGACGATTTCTCGAGAATCTCCTCGGGCGAAGCGAGTCCGATGGTGATTTTTGAGAAGCCGTTTTTAGCCTTTGTTTCTTTTCTAAAAGCCATATATATGATAGGTGTTTTTAGCTGTGAAAAAAAATTGCCGTCAAGTAACCGGTCGAAAATGATTCTGAACAGTTACTTATTGCTCGAGATTGATGCTCAGACCCAGACCCTGAAGCTCGTGCAGAAGCACGTTGAGCGACTCGGGGATGCCGGGGGTGGGCATAGGCTCACCCTTGACAATGGCCTCGTAGGCCTTGGAACGGCCGGTCACGTCGTCCGACTTGATGGTGAGAATCTCCTGAAGAACGTGCGATGCGCCGAATGCCTCGAGCGCCCACACCTCCATTTCACCGAATCGCTGGCCACCGAACTGGGCTTTACCGCCGAGAGGCTGCTGAGTGATAAGGGAGTACGGGCCGATGGAGCGTGCGTGCATCTTGTCCTCTACCATGTGGCCGAGCTTAAGCATGTAGATGACACCCACGGTGGCGGGCTGGTCGAAACGTTCGCCGGTGCCGCCGTCGTAAAGGTATGTCTTGCCGTAGCGGGGCAGGCCTGCCTTGTCGGTCCAGTTGTTGAGGTCGTCGAGTGATGCGCCGTCGAAGATGGGGGTGGCGAATTTTTCGCCCAGCTCGCGGCCGGCCCATCCAAGCACGGTCTCGAAAATCTGTCCCAGGTTCATACGCGAAGGCACGCCCAGAGGGTTCAGGCAGATGTCGACAGGAGTACCGTCGGCCAGGAAGGGCATATCCTCCTGACGTACCACGCGGGACACGATACCCTTGTTACCGTGGCGGCCTGCCATCTTGTCGCCTACGCCGATCTTACGCTTTTTGGCGATGTAGACCTTGGCGATCTGGAGAATACCCGAGGGGAGTTCGTCGCCGATGGAGATGTCGAACTTCTTGCGGCGCAGCTCGGCGTCGATTTCCTTCGACTTGCGCAGGTAGTTGACGATGGTCTGACGGATCAGGTCGTTCTTATGACTGTCGGCGGTCCACTTCGACAGATTGATGGTGTCGTAGTCGATATCCTTGAGCACTGCGGGGCGGAAATTCTCGCCCTTGGCGATGAGATCGGTGCCGAGGAAATCCTTTACGCCTGCCGAGGGGGTGCCCTCGGTGAGGGTCATCAGCTTCTCTACAAGTTTGTCCTTGAGGGCGTTGAGTTTCTCCTCATATTCCTCGTCGAGCTTGGGCAGCAGAGCCTGGGTGGCTTTGTTGCGGCGGCCGGTCTTTGTGGCACGCGAGAAGAGGTTGGTGCCGATAACCACACCTTTGAGCGAGGGGGAGGCTTTAAGCGAAGCATCCTTCACATCGCCGGCTTTGTCGCCGAAGATGGCGCGGAGCAGCTTTTCCTCGGGGGTGGGATCGCTTTCGCCCTTAGGTGTGATCTTACCGATCATGATGTCGCCGGGAACCACATGGGCGCCGATGCGGATGATGCCGCGCTCGTCGAGATCCTTGGTGGCATCTTCCGACACGTTGGGAATATCGGAGGTGAGTTCCTCCATGCCTCGCTTGGTCTCGCGCACTTCGAGCGAATATTCGTCGACGTGAACCGAAGTGAGGATATCCTCCTTGACCATGCGCTCGTTGAGCACGATGGCGTCCTCATAGTTATAACCTTTCCAGGGCATGAATGCCACTTTGAGGTTGCGGCCGAGAGCGAGTTCGCCGTTTTCGGTGGCATAGCCCTCGGTGAGGATGTCGCCCTTCTTGACGCGCTGGCCGCGCGAGCAGATGGGGCGCAGGTCGATGGTGGTCGACTGATTGGTCTTGCGCCATTTGGGAATATGATATTCCTTGACTGCATCCTCGAAGGAGACGAATTCCTGCTCCTCGGTGCGGTCATAGCGGATGCGGATGGTGGTGGCGTCGACAAACTCGATGGTGCCTTCGCCCTCGGCCATGATCTGTGTGCGCGAGTCGCGTACCAGCTGCCCCTCGATGCCGGTGCCCACGATGGGAGCCTCGCTGCGCATCAGAGGCACGGCCTGGCGCATCATGTTCGATCCCATGAGTGCGCGGTTGGCGTCATCATGCTCCAGGAAGGGGATGAGCGAAGCGGCTATCGACGCAATCTGCTGGGGCGACACATCCATCAGCTGGATATCCTTTCCGGGGACAATGGGGAAGTCGGCATCCTGACGGGCCTTCACCTTGGGGTTGATGAATTCGCCGCTCTCCTTGACGGGAGCATTGCCCTGTGCGATCATCTTGCCCTCCTCCATTTCGGCGGTGAGGTAGACCACATCGTTGTTGTCGAGGTCGACCACACCGTTGTCAACCTTGCGGTAAGGTGTCTCGATGAAGCCGAGATCGTTGATCTTGGCGTAGACGCAGAGCGACGAAATCAGACCGATGTTGGGGCCTTCAGGAGTCTCGATGGGGCAAAGACGGCCATAGTGGGTATAGTGCACGTCACGCACCTCGAAACCGGCACGCTCACGCGACAGACCGCCGGGGCCGAGGGCCGACAGACGGCGCTTGTGGGTGATCTCGGCCAGAGGGTTGGTCTGATCCATGAACTGCGACAGCGCGTTGGTGCCGAAATATGTGTTGATGACCGAAGATATGGTCTTTGCGTTGATCAGCTCGATGGGAGTGAACACCTCGTTGTCGCGGACATTCATGCGCTCGCGAATGGTGCGCGACATGCGGGCCAGACCCACGCCGAACTGGTTGTAAAGCTGCTCGCCTACGGTGCGGACACGACGGTTGCTCAGGTGGTCGATATCATCCACATCGGTCTTGGAGTTGATAAGCTCGATGAGATATTTGATAATCTCGATGATATCCTCCTTGGTGAGCACCTTTACATCCATGGGGGTGTCAAGCGACAGCTTTTTGTTGATGCGGTAGCGGCCCACCTCGCCCAGGTCGTAGCGCTTCTCGGAGAAGAAGAGGTTGGTGATCACCTCGCGGGCGGAAGCGTCGTCTGGCGGCTCGGCATTGCGCAGCTGCCGGTAAATATACTGTACGGCCTCCTTTTCGGAGTTCGTGGTATCTTTCTGAAGAGTGTTGAAGATGATGGCGTAGTCCGATGAGTTGGCATCCTCCTTGTGGAGCAGGATGTTTTCCACACCTGATTCGAGAATCTTGTCGATGGCGTCCTCGGTAAGCTCGGTCTCACGGTCGATGATTACCTCGTTACGCTCGATCGACACCATTTCGCCGGTATCTTCGTCGGTAAAGTCCTCCACCCAGGTGCGGAGCACGCGGGCGGCGAGCTTGCGGCCGACAGCCTTCTTGAGGTTGGTCTTGTTGACTTTCACCTCTTCGGCCAGGCCGAAAATGTCGATGATGTCCTTATCAGTCTCCAGACCGATTGCACGCAGAAGAGTGGTCACGGGGAGCTTCTTCTTGCGGTCGATGTAGGCATACATCACATTGTTGATGTCAGTTGCAAACTCGATCCAGGAGCCGCGGAAGGGGATGATGCGCGCACTGTAGAGCTTTGTGCCGTTTGAATGGGTGCTCTGACCGAAGAACACACCGGGCGAACGGTGTAGCTGCGAAACCACAACGCGCTCCGCACCGTTGATAACAAAGGTGCCCTTCTCGGTCATGTAAGGGATCGGCCCCAGATAAACGTCCTGAATCACAGTGTCGAAATCCTCGTGGTCAGGGTCGGTGCAGTAGAGCTTGAGTTTGGCTTTCAGGGGCACCGAATAGGTCAGACCGCGGTTGAGACACTCGTCGATGGTGTAGCGGGGCGGATCGATATAATAATCGAGGAACTCGAGTACGAAGTTGTTACGGGTGTCGGCGATAGGGAAATTCTCCGAAAACACCTTGTAGAGTCCCTCGTTGTTCCTTTGTTCGGGAGGGGTGTCGAGCTGAAGGAAATCCTGGAACGACTTAAGCTGGACCTCGAGGAAATCAGGGTAAGGAAGCGGATTCTTTACCGTTGCGAAATTTACGCGGGGTTTTGCAATGTTTGCTTTAGATGACATCTATGATTTTGTTAAAGGGAACTCGAAATTGAAATCGAAAATGTTAAATATAGTGCCGCGGATGCTGTTTTCTGAGAAAAAAATACATTTCCATAATCAGCAGGCACTGGCCGGTCACTGAAAAAACCTAAAACTCTGATCTGGAAGAGGAAACTCTGATCTGAAGGCAGAGATGAGCCGAAAAAGGGTCGAAAACGTATTAAATTTCGTTAAACTTTCGTAAATAACGCAAACCAAAGATAAATTACGTTAATCCGACACCATATTTAACACAAAAAGGTTAAGCGTCAGCAAATGCTGACACTTAACCAAAACTTGCCTGAGGGGTTCAGGCCGGTATTATTTGAGCTCTACTTCAGCACCGGCTTCCTCGAGAGACTTCTTGAGGTTCTCGGCGTCGGCCTTAGCAAGACCTTCTTTGACTACGCTGGGAGCGCCGTCAACGAGTTCCTTAGCCTCCTTGAGGCCAAGACCGGTGAGTTCCTTAACGAGCTTGACAACTGCGAGCTTCTGAGCGCCGGCAGCCTTGAGGACAACGTCGAACGAAGATTTCTCCTCGGCAGCGGCAGCGCCGGCTGCGGGACCTGCTGCTACAGCAACTGCGGCTGCAGCGGGTTCGATGCCGTACTCGTCCTTGAGGATGGTTGCGAGTTCGTTTACTTCCTTAACGGTAAGGTTTACTAATTCTTCTGCAAGAGCTTTGATATCTGCCATTGTAGTATTGTATTTGAAAGTTTTTCTTTTGTTGAATTGATTGATTGTTGCGAAGGCGCTTCATCGGTTTCAGCTTGCAGCCGGAAGCCTCACGAGGCTACGCGCTTGCCGTGCCGGTGACCGGAATCAGGCCTCCTTCTTGGAGAGGGTTTCGAGGATGCCGTGGATGGTATTGCCACCGCTCTGGAGAGCGGAGATAACATTCTTGGCAGGCGACTGAAGGAGAGCCACAACGTCGGCGATAAGCTCGTTCTTGCTCTTGATGTTTGCAAGGGTTTCAAGCTGGTCTTCGCCTACATAGAGAGTCTCTTCAACATAAGCAGCCTTCAGGCGGGGGAGCACGTCGTCTTTCTTGCGGAAGCTCTTGATGAGCTTGGCGGGTGCATTACCGGTGTTGGCGCACATCAGGGAGCTGGAACCATGGAGGGCACCTTCAAGTTCGGGAAGGTAGTCGACACCCATGCTCTCGAGAGCCTTGATGAGGAGTTTGTTCTTAACAACGAGGAGCTTCACGTTGTTCTTGAAGCACTCACGACGCAGCGCGGAGGTCTTCTCGGCGTCGAGGCCGCAGGTTTCGACTACATAGTAGCAGCCATATTCCTTGATGGTCTCGGCGATTTTCGATATAACGAGTCCTTTGTCTTCTTTTTTCATTGTCGTAGTCCTTTAAAGATTATTCGTCAATGGTTTTAGAATCGACTTTGATGCCGGGACCCATTGTGCTCGAAACGTAAATACTCTTGATGTAAGTACCCTTTGCGGTAGCGGGCTTGAGTTTGATAAGGGTGTTGATGAACTCGCGTGCGTTGTCGCGCATCTGCTCGGGAGTGAAGCTCACCTTGCCGATGGATGTGTGCACGATACCGTTCTTGTCGACCTTAAAGTCGATCTTACCCTTCTTCACCTCTTCAACAGCCTTGGCTACGTCGGGGGTCACGGTGCCGCTCTTGGGGTTAGGCATCAGGCCACGGGGACCGAGGATACGGCCCAGAGCACCGATTTTACCCATGATAGCGGGCTGGGTAATGATCACGTCGATGTCGGTCCAGCCACCCTTGATCTTGTCGATGTATTCGTCAAGGCCTACATAGTCGGCGCCTGCTGCCTTGGCAGCGGCCTCCTGGTCGGGGGTGCAGAGAACGAGCACGCGGATGGTCTTACCTGTGCCGTGAGGGAGTGTAACAACGCCGCGAACCATCTGGTTGGCCTTGCGGGGGTCAACACCGAGGCGGACGTCGATATCGAAAGATGCGTCGAATTTGGCGTAATTGGTTTCCTTTACCTTTTCGGCAGCCTCAGCAAGCGAGTATGCCTTCCCGACTTCAATCTTCGATAAAGCTAACTTCTGATTTTTAGTAAGTTTTCCCATGTCAGTTTGAAGTTTAAATGTTTTCGGGGAAAGCACCCTTTACGGTGATACCCATGCTTCTGGCAGTACCTGCAACCATTTTCATGGCCGATGCGACGGTAAAACAGTTCAAATCGGGCATTTTGTCTTCTGCGATAGTCTTCACCTGATCCCAGGTGACTTCTGCAACCTTGGTACGGTTGGGCTGAGCCGAACCTTTCTTGACCTTGGCAGCCTCGAGCAGCTGAATAGCCACAGGAGGAGTCTTTACGATAAAGTCGAAGCTCTTGTCGGTGTAGTAAGTGATGACTACAGGAAGAACTTTGCCGGCCTTATCCTGGGTGCGGGCGTTGAACTGCTTGCAGAATTCCATGATGTTGATACCCTTGGAACCCAGGGCAGGGCCTACTGGGGGCGAGGGGTTTGCAGCACCACCTTTAATCTGCAGTTTGATCTGTCCAGCAATTTCTTTTGCCATTGTGATTAAAGCTTTATTTAATTAACGAAATGCGCCTATCCGTTAGCGGGTCAGGAGGACGCGTAACCATTCCTCGTGATACCCTCCGGCAAAGCGCCTATACTTACCAGTTTCGAGAGACCCTTGCGCTCAGTAAACTGAGCGACGACCTACCGGTGTTCACCCACCGACAGGTCGTTATTCACGTTCTACCTGCGAGTTTTCAAGTTCGAGGGGTGTCTCGCGTCCGAAGATGCGAACCATCACCTTGAGCTTCTTCTTGTCGGGGAAGACTTCAGTAATCTTGCCATTGAAGCCACTGAACGCGCCGGCATTGACCTTGACGGTTTCGCCGACCATGTAGTCGTTGACAATGTCTTCATCGAGTTTCTCATTGATCTCGTCGGCAGTGCCGAGCATACGCATCACCTCGCTCTCGCGCAGCGGTTCGGGCTTGGCGTCCTTGCCGCGGCCTTTGAGGAAGTCGATGACATTTGTGGTGTTTGTAAGCTCGTGAACTACTTCTCCGATAAGTTCAGCTTCCACAAAGACGTAACCCGAGTAGAGGTTGCGTTCCTTGATTGTTTTCTTGCCGTTTTTGACAGCAAGCACCTTTTCGGTGGGAATAAGCACCTGGAAAACATGATTTCCGAGGTCGGTGTTTTTGATCGCACCGTCAAGGAGTTCTTTCACCTTTGCTTCCTTACCGGAGATGGCGCGAAGAACGTACCATGCTCTTTTCGGAGCTTTAGGGCGGGAGAAAGGATTGTTTTCAACGTTTTCAGACATTGCTCAATTACCACTGAATAGATTACGAATGGAGGCTGTAGATAAAATGCATCAGCGTCTCTACCACTTGATCCATGACTAAGATTATCAGAGCGATAATCACGGAAGCAATCATCACGATACAAGCGCTTTTGATCAGCTGGGTCCTGGTGGGCCATGAAGTCTTGTAACGAAGCTCGTCGTAAGACTCCTCTATGCTCGTAAGTAATTTCAATTTTTTCATTTAGAGTACTTTTGGCACGGGTTGAGAGACTCGAACTCCCGACACCTGGTTTTGGAGACCAGTGCTCTACCAACTGAGCTAAACCCGTATGATGGAAAGCGCCGGTTTGCTGGCGCGAGCCTTGAGGCCGACGCTTTCCTTGTATGGTCAGGACCTATCCTTGAATGGGATTAGTCGAGGATTTCGGTGATCTGGCCGGAACCAACGGTACGACCGCCTTCGCGGATGGCGAAACGCAGACCCTTGTCGCAAGCAACGGGGGTGATGAGCTTCACGTTGATTTCCACGTGGTCGCCGGGCATTACCATTTCTACGCCTTCGGGGAGGGTGATTTCACCGGTCACGTCGAGGGTACGGATGTAGAACTGGGGACGATAGTGGTTGTGGAAAGGAGTGTGACGGCCGCCTTCCTCTTTCTTGAGGATGTAGACAGAAGCCTTGAATTCAGAGTGGGGCTTAACAAGTCCGGGGTGGCAGATTACCATACCGCGACGGATGTCTTTCTTGTCGATACCGCGGAGAAGCAGACCAACGTTGTCGCCGGCTTCGCCCTCGTCGAGGAGCTTGCGGAACATTTCGACACCGGTAACGGTCGACTTCATGTCGGCGCCAAGACCCATGATCTGAACTTCGTCACCAACCTTGACAACGCCGGTTTCGATACGACCGGTAGCAACGGTGCCACGACCGGTGATCGAGAAGACGTCCTCAACAGGCATCAGGAAGGGTTTGTCGATGTCGCGGGGAGGCAGGGGAATCCAGTTGTCGACAGCTTCCATCAGCTCCATAACCTTTTCTTCCCACTGGGGTTCGCCGTTGAGGGCGCCGAGTGCGGAACCGCGGATGATAGGAGTGTTGTCGCCATCGTAGTCGTAGGCTGAGAGGAGTTCGCGCATTTCCATCTCGACGAGTTCGAGCATCTCTTCGTCGTCGACCATGTCGCACTTGTTCAGGAACACAACCAGACGGGGAACGTTCACCTGACGGGCGAGAAGGATGTGCTCGCGGGTCTGGGGCATGGGACCGTCGGTAGCGGCTACCACGATGATAGCACCGTCCATCTGGGCAGCACCGGTAACCATGTTCTTAACGTAGTCGGCGTGTCCGGGGCAGTCAACGTGAGCGTAGTGACGGTTTGCGGTCTCGTATTCTACGTGTGCGGTGTTGATTGTGATACCACGTTCCTTTTCCTCGGGGGCGTTGTCGATCTGGTCGAACGACTTAACTTCGGAAAGGCCTTTCTTGGCGAGGACGGTTGTGATTGCAGCCGTCAGAGTGGTTTTACCATGGTCGACGTGGCCGATGGTACCGATGTTCACATGCGGTTTGGTTCTTTCGAATTTCTCTTTAGCCATAACTTGCTATAAATCTATTTTTGGTGATTAAAATCTTGAGAAGCGCTGTGGGTGGCCTTTTGCGGTTAGCACAGAAAGCCAACCGTCAGTTAGCTTTTTTTCAGCCTCACCGACCGCTCAGGCGGGTTTCCGGCGGGGTTGCCAGCGGTCTGCACCGTGGAAGAGACTGACAACGATTGGCAACGTTTCCGTTGTGGTTTCAGGCCCGGGGCACCGGCCCCTGTAACCCGATTGAGTTTCTTTCAGCCAAACAGCCCCGCAATGGCGTGCATAACGAGGCATCTTGGCGTTGGAGAGCCGATGACGGGATTTGAACCCGTGACCTCTTCCTTACCAAGGAAGTGCTCTACCACTGAGCTACATTGGCAAATATGTCATCCGGCTGATACCGGGTTTGTCGGAGAGCGGAAGACGGGGTTCAAACCCGCGACCCTCAGCTTGGAAGGCTGATGCTCTATCGACTGAGCTACTTCCGCATTGTCTGTCTTGGCCGCAGGCCGAAGCTGTGCGGAAGCAGGTAATTGTGGGCGCGGATGGATTCGAACCACCGAAGGCAAAGCCAGCAGATTTACAGTCTGCCCCATTTGGCCACTCTGGAACACGCCCTATAGCGAAATTTCAATAAATTTCGAATGCGTTCAAACAACTGAGCCTCTTGTCGGATTCGAACCAACGACCCCGAGATTACAAATCACGTGCTCTGGCCAACTGAGCTAAAGAGGCATACTTTTCAAGGTTCTAAGGCCTGCGACGTTGTAGGCGCCAGGTTTTTCCATGCCCGCTGCAGAAAAGCGATTTTGAAGCAAAATCTGAAATTCTCTTTAGAATTCTAAACTTTTCCGAAAGACTGGGCGTTGAAACTTTAACCTTTGAGAGGAGGTTTCCGTCTCATTTGCGGTTGCAAAGTTACGCACACTTTTTGAAACCGCCAAATATTTCAGTAAAAAATTTCAATATTTTTCCGAAAAAAGCATCGAAAAATCTCGGCGCTTCACGTGCAGCAGGGGTTCAGCGCCCCTACAGGCCTAAATTTCAACACATTTCCATCGCGCCCTCCCTGTCAGCGCCGGAGAGAGCGCATAACCTCAAAAAATCAGCTCTGCGAGATACAACCGAGAGATTTTTTCAGTAAATTTGCAAAACCAACCCTTTAAGCCCGTTTCTCGGCATGCTCTTGGGGCATGTTTCATCACATGCGCCTGACGACACCGACGACAGGCTCTCCATGATACCGAAAACAAGAAATACAATATTATAATGAAACAGCAGATAATCGACCGAATCGGAGCTTTCCGCGCCGAAATGAAAAAAGCGTCGGTGGCAGCAGCCATCATACCTCAGACCGACCCTCACTTAGGCGAATATATCGCCGCCCACTGGCAGGTGCGCCGGTGGCTCAGCGGTTTCACCGGTTCGGCAGGCACTCTCGTCATAACCGAGAAGGAAGCGCTACTCTGGACCGACTCGCGATACTTCCTTCAGGCAGCAGAACAACTCGAGGGCACAGGCATCACACTGATGAAAGAGGGATTGCCCGACACACCTTCAATCACAGCCTATCTCGTATCCCGGCTGATCAAGGGACAGACAGTGGGCATCGACGGTCTCCTGTTTCCCGCCTCACAGGTGGCGCAGCTGCGCGCCGCTCTCCAGCGCCACGGCCTGAAACTCGACACCAATTTCGCACCCGTCGACGCCATTTGGTCCGACCGCCCCTCGCTCCCGGCATGCCCGGCGTTCATCCACGAAGATAAATACGCAGGCCGTTCTGCTGTAGAGAAAATCGCCCGCATCCTCGACGAAGTGAAACTCCAGGGCGCCGGTTCGCTTCTGGTCAGCGACCTGGCGGAAGTGGCATGGACCCTCAACATCCGTTCGCGCGACGTAAACTGCAACCCCGTGGCCTATGCGTTTCTCTATCTCTCCCCCGAGGGGAACACATTATTTATAAAGGAGGAGAAGATCACCCCCGAGGTTGCCGACGCTCTGGCAGCGGCCAATGTATCCGTAGCCCCCTACGACACCGTCATCCCCTTCCTGTCTTCGCTTCCGGCATCGGCTACGGTGCTCTACGAGGGCGCCCGTGTGGCCGCCCGGCTGGTCGACGCCCTTGGTGACCGCGCGGTTGCGGGCGCTTCCCCCATCCCTCTGCTCAAAGCTGTCAAGAATTCCACCCAGATTGCCGGCATACGCAACGCCATGGAGAAAGATGGTGCCGCACTGGTAGGCGCATTCATGGAGATCGAACGAAGGCTCCGCGAGAGCGAAGGGCTGACAGAGCTTGCCGTGGCCGACATTCTCACCGAGTACCGCTCCAAACAGGATCTCTATTTCGACGAATCGTTCGAGACAATCGCCGGATACGGTCCCCACGGAGCAATCGTGCACTATTCCGCCACACCCGAGACTTCATCCGACATCCATCCGCAGGGTCTGCTGCTGATCGACTCGGGCGCCCAGTATCTCGACGGCACCACCGACATCACCCGCACCATAGCCCTGGGAACACCCACCGACCGCGAACGCCACGACTTCACACTGGTGATGAAGGGACACATAGCCCTGGCAACCGCCATCTACCCCGAAGGCACCCGCGGCGATCAGCTCGACTGCCTCGCCCACCAGTTCCTCTGGAAAGAGGGACTAAACTACCTCCATGGCACCGGTCACGGCGTCGGCCACTTCCTGAATGTTCACGAAGGCCCGCAGAGTATCCGCCTCAACACCGTGCCGGTGACTCTGCGTCCGGGCATGCTCACCTCCAACGAGCCCGGCCTATACATCACCGGCATGCATGGCATACGTTGCGAAAACCTTGTGCTCACAGTCGACGCCTTCACCACCGAATTCGGACATTTCTACCGTTTCGAGCCTATGACACTCTTCCCCTGGGATCTCTCGCTCTTCGACACCAACCTGATGACGCAGGAAGAAATCAACTGGGTCAACGGCTACCACAAAATGGTCTACGACCGTCTGTCGCCGCGCCTCGACGCCGCACAGAAAGCCTGGCTCGCAGAAAAAACCAAAGAACTGAAAAAATAAGAGCTTATTTCATAACAAATGGCACTGATAATACCCCTGCGGGGCATCACACCCCGGATCGGCCGCGACTGTTTTCTGGCCGAAAACGCCACTGTGGTCGGCGACGTCGTCATGGGCGACGAGTGCAGCGTGTGGTTCAACACCGTGCTGCGCGGCGATGTAAACTCAATCCGCATCGGCAACCGTGTGAACATTCAGGACGGTTCCGTGCTCCACACGCTATATCAGAAATCCACCATCGAAATCGGCAATGACGTGTCGATCGGCCACAACGTCACGCTCCACGGCTGCAAAATCCACGACCTGGCTCTCATCGGCATGGGTGCCACTGTGATGGACGATGCCGAAGTAGGCGAAGGCGCCCTCGTGGCCGCCGGCTCTGTGGTGCTCTCCAAAACCAAAATCGGCCCTCACGAAATGTGGGCCGGCGCTCCCGCCAAATTTGTCAAGATGATGGAGCCCGAAAAATCGCGCGAACTGAACGAAAAAATCGCCCGCAACTACCTCTTCTATTCGAAGTGGTACACCGATCCCGACAACGCTCCTCTCTGACCGGCAGCCTTAGCTCCATTCCCTCAAAATTGTCAATGCAGGGGTCGCAGCCTCAGCTCCAGAAAGCGTGGAAATGATGCACCGGACCATGGCCGTGGCCTATGGCGTAGGCCGCCCCGGCACTGATTGCCGCAGCGATATACTCCTTGGCCTTGACCGCTGCCTCGTCCAGACGGCAGCCGCGGGCAAGAAATGACGCAAACGCCGACGAGAGTGTGCATCCCGTGCCGTGGGTGTTGCGCGTGTTGATTCTCGGCGAGCACAACCGCGTCATTTCGCCCGTCTCGCGGTTGTAGAACACATCCTCCACCACACCTTCCGTGAGGTGTCCGGCTTTCAGCAGCACCGACGCACCAAGGCGGCTAAGCTCGCGGGCAACGTCGGGCAGGTCGGCCTGCGAATGCACCTTGCAGCCCAACAGCAGTTCAGCCTCCGGTATATTAGGAGTGATCACCCGCGAGCGGGGGATCAGCACGTCGCGCACCGTGGCCACGGCATCGGATTCGAGCAGCGGGTCGCCCGATGTGGCCACCATCACCGGATCGAGCACAATGTCGGCAACACCCGGATAGCAATCGAGAGTGTCGCGGACAGCACGAACCAGTTCCGACGAATGCAGCATGCCAATTTTCACGGCATCGGTGCCGACATCGTCGAGAATGGAACGTATCTGCCCGGTGACGAAATTCACCGGCACCGGATGCACGCCGGTAACTCCTACCGTATTTTCGTCAACCACGGCCACGATGGCCGAAGTGGCATAGCATCCACAGGCCGATATGGTCTTAATGTCGGCCTGTACGCCTGCGCCCCCGCTGGGGTCGCTCCCGGCTATTGTCATCACCCGCCGATATGCGAGTCTGTCATCTGGTTTCATAACCGATTTTTCTATTTAAAAGATTCTTTTTCACACAGGCCACTGCTCCATACGGTAGGCACTGTCCCAGAACATCCACTCCATGCGGGTCGACATCACGAAAGCCTCCGTCATCTGTGCCCGCACCTCGGGGGATGCGCCCTCTGCCAGTCCGTCGCAAATCTCTATGGCTCGACGGTTCGACTCGGCGAAACCCTCGTCGCCATATGTCTCTATCCAGCGGGCATAGGGGTTTCCCTCAGCGCACTCCCGCATGATTGACTCACCCACACGCTGATACACCCAGAAACACGGGAGAATCGACGCGGCCTCAACCTCGACGGGCGCCATCGCTTTTGCTGTCTCATATGAATTATACAGCAGACATGTGGGCGACGGGCGCAGCGAGTCAGTGTCGTGTCCCGTGAGATAAAACTCATGGAGAGCTTTCTCAACGGCGATGCCGTCGGAAGCGAAGCGGAGAAAATCCTCCATCCATTCCTTACGCGGCATACGTGAGCCTACATGAGCCAGCACTCGGCTGTAATTGTCGATATACATCGAGTCCTGCCCGATATAAAACTGAAAGCGTTCGCGGCTGAGCGTACCGGCGGCGAGTTCCCTCACAAAAGGCAATGCGAGAATGCGGTCGTAAATCTCAGCCGCGGCATTCCAAGCCTCCTCACTCCATTTCATATAAAAAATTTTTTGAGTTATTCAGAATTCCAATGTCTCAAACGTCATGGCGAGTGCGTCGATCACCAACACTCGGCCGCTAAGAGGATTGCCTATGCCGCAGAGCACTTTCAGCGCTTCGGCAGCTTCGACAGCTCCGACAAGGCCGGGAACAGCCCCGAGCACACCGCCCGAGGCAGCAGGCCGGCTCATCAGTTCTTCCCTGTCGGGGAAAAGTGCTCCGAGGTCCCTGTTGCCGGGAAGGAACGTGCTCACGTAGCCGTTAAACTCCCCTATCGACCCGAAAATCCATGGTCGACCGTGACGACGGCACACATCGTCGATCAGAAAACGCGTGGTGAAATTGTCGCTGCAATCGATCACAAGGTCGTATCGTTTCACCAGTGTGTCGGCGTTGCCGTCAGTGAATCGCTCCGCTATCGGCTCGCACACCACATCGGGATTCAACGCACGCAGACGGTCACCCGCCGCTTCTGACTTCCGTAGGCCGATCATATCGCTGTCATAGAGTGTCTGGCGCTGCAGATTGCTCAGCGAAACAGTATCGGCATCGCACAACCCGATACGGCCCACTCCCGCTCCGGCGAGGTATAGCGCCACAGGACAGCCGAGACCGCCCAGTCCCACAATTAACACCGAAGCATTACGCAGACGCCGCTGGCCCTCCTCCCCTATCTGAGGAAGAATGATCTGCCGGGCATATCTTTCTTTTAGATTATCCATATACAACCCTGAGGTCAGTCAAATACTTTGTCCCAGTCTTTCCACACCACCTCATAGCCTCGGCTGCGGATGTCATCGGCCACCTCGCGTGGCGAACGTTCGTCGCTGACGGCAAACTGTTCCAGCGACTGCGGATAGGTGCGGTAGCCCCCGGGGTCGGTTTTCGATCCCGCGCTGAGCGAAGTAGCGCCGAGTGTGAGCATATTGCTCCGGAACTCCGGGCGTTCGCGGGTCGAATAGGAGATATCGACATCATGGTCGAAAATGCGGAATGCAAACGTGAGTTGCGCCAGCTGCCGGTCGCTCACCACCGTATTCGGCTGGAAACCACCGGCGGCAGGACGCAGCCGCGGGAAATTGACACTGTAGCGGGTGCGCCAGTAATGTTTGCGCAGATAGCGCAGATGCAGTGCCATCATCGTCACGTCGGTGCGCCACTCCTCGAGTCCGAGCAGCACACCCATACCGATTTTATGCACGCCGGCCTGTCCCATGCGGTCGAAACCGTTCACACGCCATTCAAAGTTGGATTTCATCCCCGCCGGATGATATTTTCTGTAATTATCGCGATGGTAGGTCTCCTGAAAGCACACAACCCCGTTAAGTCCCGAATGTGTCAGACGGGCATAATCTTCGGCACTGAGAGGCATCACCTCTACAGTCAGATTATTGAAATAGGGCCGGCATGTGCGCAGTGCCTGCTCGAGATATTCCACACCGGCCACACGGGGATTCTCGCCGGTGACCAGCAGCAGATTTTCAAACGGACCGAGTTCGCGGATGGCCTTGCACTCCTCCTCAATCTGATCCATAGTGAGCACCACGCGGTCAAACTTGTTGTGACGGTTGAAACCGCAATAGACACACGAGTTTGTGCATGAATTGGTTATGTACATGGGGATGTACATCGAAATCGTCTTGCCGAAACGCTCCAGAGTGTACATGCGGCTCAGCGCCGCCATCCGCTCCAGATAAGGTTCGGCCGCGGGAGAGACCAGAGCCATGAAATCATCGGGCGTCGGATGCCGGGCGGCAAGTGCTCGCTCCACGTCGGCAGCCTCCTTGGCATTGATCCGGGCTGTGGTCTCATCCCAGTCGTAATTAAGCAATATATCGGAAAACATGGTGATTCTCAGTCAAGAAACGATGTGAGAGGCGAGCTGGCGACAGCTACCGACGATCGGCTGCCCAGCCCTGCCTCGTAAGCGTCACGGCCTGCCTCTACAGCTTTTGCAAATGCCTGCGCCATGGCTATCGGATCACCGGCCACTGCAATGGCAGTGTTGACCAGCACTGCATCGGCACCCATCTCCATTGCCGCCGCCGCATGCGAGGGGGCGCCGATACCGGCATCGACCACAACCGGCACATTGCTCTCGGCGATTATGATTTCAAGCATATCGCGCACCACAAGTCCCTTGTTGGTGCCGATGGGAGCACCCAAAGGCATCACGGCTGCAGTGCCGGCCTCTTCAAGACGTTTGCACAACACAGGATCGGCCTGAATGTAAGGGAGCACGATGAAACCCATTTTGGCGAGTTCTTCTGTTGCTTTAAGCGTTTCCACCGGGTCGGGGAGGAGATATTTTGGATCGGGATGGATTTCGAGTTTGATAAAATCGGTCTCAAAAGCCTCGCGGGCCAGCTGGGCGGCGAGCACAGCCTCCTCAGCATTGCGCACTCCCGAGGTGTTGGGGAGCAACTGCACCCCGGGGCGCAGAATGTGGCGGAGCATGTCATCTTCGCGGTTGGCTGTGTCGATGCGTTTGAGCGCCACAGTCACCATCTCCGAGCCTGAGGCCGCTATGGCCCGGCTCATCAGTTCATTGCTGCTGAATTTGCCCGTTCCGGTGAACAGGCGGCTGGAGAATTCTCGTCCTCCTATTATGAGTTTTTCCATGTTGAGAGTATTTGGAATGTTGTTTTTTCCGGATCAGGAGAATTCAGGACAGTCCCTGAAACGGCCACGCCATCCACCCCGGTGTGTTTGAGTCGCGGCAGATCGTCGACAGTGATGCCTCCGATGGCCACAACGGGGATAGAAAGCCCTTCGGCACGGCAACGAGAGATTATGTCTGCATAGCCGTCGATACCAAGCAGCGGTGCCAGCCCTTTTTTAGTGGTGGTAAAACGAAAAGGGCCAAGGCCGGCATAGTCGGCGCCGGCTACGGAGGCCGCCATCAGATCGGAGGCCGTATTGGCTGTCGCGCCGATTATTTTTGAGGGGCCGAGCAGCGCACGTGCCTCAGCCACAGGCATGTCGTTTTTCCCCACATGCACACCATCGGCACCGAGCGCCTCGACCAGATGCACGCGGTCATCGAATATCACCGTGGCTCCGTAGGCATGGCACATAGGCACTACACGACCGGCCACCTCGGTAAAAGCAGCGTCATCGACATCTTTGATGCGCAGTTGCACCCACCGGCATCCGCCGCGAAGAACCTTCTCGAGGCCGAAGTCGGTGTGGGTGATAAACTGAAGTATGGTTGATTCTGTCATATTCTCCAACATATGTGCAAACATCGGTGCCTGGGGCGTCCAGGCCTGCGACAGCATGGCAGCCCAGCCGAACCCGGCTCTGACAAGCTGAGGCAGACGTGCCGCGGTGACGCCGCCGAGAGCGCAGAGATGCTTCAACGGCAATCCCTGCCGCGAGAGGCTGGAGGGAGAGAAACGCGATTTATATCCGGGCTTGGAGATGCTGTCGAAAACGGGGCTGAGCATTGCATAGTCGAACGCGCTGCCACTTTCGACCTCCTCGACAGTATGACACGACCGGCTCACCACGCCGCTCCATCGGGGCGGCAACACTGGATTACGACGGTTGAGGTGTAGTCCGCCGACACCCATAGGTCCGGCAAGTTCGAAATGGTCATGAAGCGAGAGTCGGCTACGGTAATATGCCGGTATCGCCTTTATAAGTTCTGCTACTTCGCTGGTCGTTGCGCCCGGTTTGCGGATGTGCACACGCGCCCATCCCGCGTCGAGCAGGCGGCACACAGCCTCCGGCTCATCGCGGAAAAACTCAGGCAGGGTGATGGCTATGAGCTTCATCAGCCCCCGCAGACAGCAGTGATCACTGTGATCTTGTCCCCGTCGGCCAGTAAGGCCGATTCCCATGCGGTTTTAGGCACCACGCGACCGTTGACAGCAACCGCTATACCCTTGCGGGGCATGTCGTTGAGTTCAAGCAGACGCACCACCGTCAGCGCGGAGGCTTCGGTGGTAAATTCCTTGCGATTTAAATATACAGTCATAATTTTTCTCCTTTCGGCGGAATTACCCGCATCAAGTTCATAGGGTCTGATCTCAGCCTCTCCGACAAATCCGGAAGACACCCCTTTAAGCAAACAGTCGAAATTAATACAGAAGATGTCGGCTTTTACTTAACAGCGCAAAGTTAAGGAATTCTTTCCGTAACTGCAAAACTATTTTTCGGTCTCAACTTCGCCGACTGAATGCACCATCTCGTCACTGAAATTGTTTTTTAAGAAAAAACGCACTAATTTTGCATTTAAATAACCGGTCGAAATTAACGGTCGATATCATTTATATGAAAATTCTAATTGCCGGAAGCGGCGACACAGGCACACATCTGGCTACTTCCTTAAGCTACGAAAACCAGGATGTGGTGCTGATGAGCGCCGACAAGGATTATCTTGCCAGCCTCGACTCCACACATAATATGATGGTATCGGTGGGCGATCCCACATCCCCCGCCGACCTGTTGCGCGCCGGAGCCGCCGATGCAGATCTCTTCGTGGCCGTCACCCCATGGCAGACCACCAACCTCGCGGCATGTCAAATAGCACATGTGCTCGGAGCAAAGCGGACTGTGGCGCGCGTGGACAATCCCGAATATTTCTCCCCATCGATTCTCGACAATTTCAAATCGGGCGGCGTGGATTCGCTCGTATTTCCGGAGATGCTCGTCGCATCTCAGATCATGCATTTCATCGAGCACAACTGGGTGATCTCATGGTCGGAATTCGGCGACGGAAAACTGCTGCTCCTCGGCGTGAAAATCACCGGAGACTCGCCTCTTGCCGACCGCCTGCTGAGCAGTTTCGCCCGCGAGCACCGTTTCTTCCACATCGCTGCGATACGCCGCGGCCATCGCATTATAATCCCGTCGGGCAGCGACGCCACACAACCGGGCGACGTGGCCTATTTCACCGTCATGCCGGCCGACCTCGACGCCCTGGCACAACTCACCGGCCATGAAGAAATCAAAATACACAACGTGATGATTTCAGGCGGGGGCAAAATCACCGACATCCTGTGCCGCGACATGCGCCGGCGGTTCAATCTCACCGTCATGGACGATGACCGCGAACGTTGCCGCAGACTGGCCGCAGCCGTGGACGGCATCACTGTAGTCAACGCAGCGCCAACCGACCTGCGCACCATGGAGGAGGAACAGCTCGGCTCCATGGACCTTTTCGTGGCCCTGAACGACAGCGCGGCCTCAAACATCGTGGCATGTATGGTGGCCAAGGAGCAGCACGTGAGACGCACCGTGGCCCAGATCGAGGATCTGCAATACATCCCCGAGGCAGAAAGCCTCACCATCGACAAAGTGGTGAATAAAAAACTTATCACTTCCTCGCATATCCTGCGCGACATTCTCGGCACCCGCATCCCCGTGGGCAACACTTTCGCACTGGGCGACGCCGAAGTGGCCGAAGTTGAGGTACACACCGGCAGCGAGCTGACCGGACGCCCGGTGCGTTCGCTGCGACTTCCTCACGACCTTACCCTCGGCGGCCTTATCCGCGGCGATGAAGCCATCCTTATCGACGGCAACACCGAAATTCTTCCCGGCGACCGGCTCATCATCTTCTTCCTCCCCGGAGCCTTGCTCAAACTGCAACGCCTGTTCAAATGAAAATAGCAATCAGCTACAAATCAGTATTCCGCATACTGGGATGGTTACTCATGATCGAAGCACTGCTCATGGTCATCCCGTTCATCGTAAACATAGTCGAACGGCAGCCATCCACCGGATTCATCCTCGGCATCGGCGGCGCATCCGTCGCAGGCGCCATCCTCTCATGGACATGCCGCTTCCATAGAATCACCATACGCCGTCGCGAAAGCTACCTGCTGGTGTCGATCTCATGGATTGTATTCTCCATCTTCGGCATGCTCCCATTCATCTTCTGCCGGACACCCCTCGGCATCACCGATGCCTTCTTTGAAACCATGTCGGGATTCACCACCACCGGCGCCACAACTCTCCCCGACGTTGAATCGCTCAGCAAAGGCATACTGCTGTGGCGTGCCATGACCCAATGGGTCGGAGGCCTCGGCATAATCCTTTTCATCCTCGCGCTGCTCCCCACTCTAAACGAAAAAGGGGGAATACCCATGTACAATGCCGAGACCAGCGGCATCACACACGAAAAACTGCATCCGCGCATCCGCCACACGGCCCTAAGCCTCTGGACCGTATATCTTGCCCTCACTCTCGCCATGACCCTCCTCCTCTGGATCGGCCCTATGAACTTCTTCGACGCCATTTGTCAAAGCATGGCGTGCATCTCCACCGGAGGATTCTCCACACGCAACAACAGCATCGCCTGGTGGAATTCAGACTACATTTCCTCCATCGTCACCATCTTCATGCTCATTGGAGGCGTTAACTTCAGCCTGCTATACACCGCATGCCGCGGCAACGCACGCGCCCTGTGGCGCAACGACGTATTCCGCGCATACCTCGCAATAATCTTTGTCGCCTATCTTGCCATCCTGGCGTCACTTCTCATCCAGGGTCGCGTCCACAGTTTCCACGACATACTCGTCGCCCCCCTCTTCCACGCCATTTCCGCAATCACATCCACAGGATTCACTCTCGACAACTTCACCCTCTGGGGGCCATTCGTCATCCTCGTCACCATGCTGCTGATGCTCTCCGGAGCATGCGCCGGTTCTACCACCGGCGCTATAAAAGTCGACCGGCTTTGCGCGCTCCGGAGCATCCTTTCCAACGAAATCAGGCATACGGTGAATCCCCGCCACATCTACGTAATCCGTGTCAACGGCAACATCCTTCCGAGCGCCGAAATCACACGCATAACCGCCTTCGTCGCCATCTACATCGCCGTCGCAACCATCGGAGCACTCACAATCAGCGCATTCGGATACCCGATCACCGACAGTTTCTTCGCCACCCTCAGCTGCCTCGGCACCAACGGACTCGGCTACGGCGACACCGCCGGCTATCACCTCCTCCCCTGCGCCGCAAAATGGGTTCTGTCATTCTGCATGCTGATCGGCCGCCTCGAGCTGTTCACTTTCCTCGTCCTCCTTTCTCCCTGGTTCTGGAAAAAATAAGAGCCATCCCAATAATTTCGATCAGCTACTTAGAGCTTGTTTAATAATAAACAAGCTCTTATATTACCTCTTAAGCCAACGATTCAAATGGTTGTGGGGTGCAACTACTACGAATTTGTAAAACGATGAAGTCGGGAGTTTTTGTAGATCTACTGTATAGGAAGTCGTTCCGGCCGGAAGGTGGGCAAGTTCGATGTATGTATCTTTGCCTCCGGTACTGAACTGATTGGTCGTTGCGGCATAAATGGTGACGGGCGGGGCCTTTTTTGTATAGGAACGCCAGGAAAGGACAACCTTATCGTCATAAGGCATGGTTTTTAAATCACAGATATCCGTTTTTCCTATAAACGGAATGCCGTCCTGTTCCCATAGTACAGCCGACGGAATCTCGAAATCGAGGTAGCGGCTAATGGAGGGCGCAATGTCGGTAATGGCCAGGTTGCTGTCGGCAAAGTGAGAGTTGACAGGTATGTTGGTCGAAATCCATGTTGTTCGTTCACGCTCGGACTGACCTCCGTGTCCGTGCCCGTTTTCTTCGCGTCCGTGATCAGTGGTGACTATTACCATCCACTCTTCATCGAAATGTTTTTCGCGATACTTAACGGCTTCCCATACACGGGCAACCTGTTCGTCGGCTTTGCGCACATACGAATCGAAATACTCTCCGTTCCCTTCTATATGACCGGCATCATCGGTATACCACAGATAGACCCAACTGAGGTCGGGTGCATCTTTCCGGATACTTTCCGCTGCATCTTTTGATACTTGTTCGTCGTAATCGAACACGTGCAGGTCCTTCTCTTTATGCGGAAAACGGTTTTTGTCCAAGTCATAACCGTCGTAGACATAATCTATCTTCAGATTGCCTGTTTCTTCTTTACCTTCTCCGATAAGCACGGTACGGTTATCGGTCCAACTTGAATAAATTCCTGTTTTTACAGGATGCGGCTGCTCCTTTGCAATACGGAAAATACTCCAGTAGTTGTAGTTTGGTTTGAGATTGTCGTTTCCATCGACGTTATGCTTGTTTAACCATGTGGCAGTCAACAAGTTCGTATACCCGATAGCCGATATTGTCGGTGTCTGCGAATAGGCACCGATTTCTCCGCCCGTATAGGCTCGGGCATAAGCTCCTTTCGAGGCGATATCGAAGATAGCCGGAGTATGTAAACGTTCTATCTGGTCGGCGGGGACTCCGTCTATAATAATGTAGACAGCTTTTTTTGTACTGGCACATACGTTGATGAAACAAAGTGCCAGAATTATAAAGATGACGTGATTTTTCATGGTAAAAAAATATTTATCCGTATGTGGGTGCGGCATCCCCCGACATCAGCTGCCGGGGAACAATGATTTGAGCGACCCGATGGAAGAAAGCAAAGAGGATGCCTCGTAGGGCATGAACACTGTCTTGCTCTCCTTGCCCGCGGTCATTTCTTTAAGCGCTTCGATATATTTCATGGCAAGCATATAGGTGGCGGGGTTAGTGTTGTTGCTTGCCACGGCCTGAGCCACCCGCATAATCGCATCGGCTTCAGCCTGGGCGTTAAGAATTATGGCCTGAGCCTCTCCTTCGGCTTTAAGAATCTCGGCTTTCTTTATAGCCTCTGCCTCGTTGATGCGCGAGGCTTTGTCGCCTTCCGATTTCAGTATGCGTGATTGCTTTTCACCCTCGGCATTGAGAATTTCGGCACGGCGGTTACGTTCGGCCTGCATCTGCTTCTCCATGGCCACGCGCACACTTTCGGGAGGGGTGATGTCCTGCAGTTCCACGCGGTTGACCTTCACGCCCCACTTGTTGGAGGCGTCATCGAGAATCGTCTGGAGTTTTGAATTGATGGTGTCGCGCGAAGTAAGTGTCTCGTCAAGCTCAAGTTCGCCGATGACATTGCGCAGCGATGTCTGGGTGAGTTTCTCTATGGCATTGGGGAGGTTGTCGATTTCGTAGACCGCCTTTTTCGGATCGACTATCTGGAAGTAAAGAAGCGCATTGATTTCGGTGGTCACATTGTCACGGGTGATTACCTGCTGCGAAGGAAAGTCATAGACCTGTTCGCGCAAGTCGATCTTATATGTCGAGATCATCTTCACATAGTTGCGGCCATTGCTCATGCGCTCAATGGTGCGCTGATAAATCACTTTCGGACGGTCGATAAAGGGGATGATGAAGTTGATGCCCGGAGGGAGCACACTGTGAAAGCGTCCAAGGCGTTCAATTACTCGCGTTTCGCTCTGCGGCACCACTTTCACACCGGCCGAGATGACGATGATGCACAAAAGCACAACCACAGCGATAAGAATCCAGATTTCAGGTGACATATAGATAGATTTTAGATATTATCGGTAAATAACCGGACAAATAAGAACTTGTTTAATAATCCGAAGTGGGGAAACTTATTCGTCCCCCCGGGACGGACGCACTTTAAGGATTATAGAATCATAACCTGTGACGACAACCTCGGTGCCACGCCGCACAGTGTCGGAAGGGGAATCCGCCACTACCTGCCAGTTGTCTCCGTCAATACGGACGCGTCCCGGACGACCGGGCGTGATTTCCTCGCTCACGATGGCTGTGCGTCCCAACAACGCATCCATGCCGGTACGGGCCTCCCGCCCTTTTTTGTCGACCGACAGGGCATGCCATTTCTGAAACAACGGCACAAGCAGGATATACGCCACTATCGACAGAAGTGCCGATATCAACACCTGCCAGGGCACACTGATGCCAAACAGCGAGCCGACCAGACCACCGAGACAGCCGACAGCGAGGCACAGCGCCCACATCATCTGTGAAAGAAGCTCGATGATGAGGAGCAAACCCATCACGATAAGCCAAATAGTCCAAGCATCCATACGCCGAATTTGCTTAAATGATTACTGCCTCAAAGATACGAAATTCTGCTGAATTATCAAGATTCTTTTGCAGGAATAAACATCAATCGAGAGATGCTTGTTGGTAATAATGACCGGGGCGGCATCACGGGATTGCAGATTCCCATATTGCCGCCCTGACGGTTTATGATTAAAATATTGCTGATTTATGAGTACTCAAATAAGAATCGAGCGGGTATACGATGATCCCGGAGGGACTTCCGGCGGGTTTCGTGTCTTTGTCGACCGACTATGGCCAAGAGGCGAATCAAAGGAAAAATTCCATTACGATCTGTGGGCAAAGGATGTGACACCTTCAACGGCGCTGCGCGAATGGTATCATGCCGACCGGGCCGACCGCCTGGAGGAGTTCCGTGAAAAATATCACCAAGAGCTGGAAGCCAACTCCCATATATCACAACTTGTGACCGAGCTTAAACCACATCACGACATTGTGCTGTTAACCGCAGCTAAAGATGTGGAGCACAGCCATGTGCCTGTGCTTGCGGATTATCTCGCTGCAAAGTTGTCATTCTGACCGATCCTCGGGATGGTCGGCTGCATAGGCGGCGTCGGGGTGGCAGCCGGTGCCGTCGAAACAGTGAGTGCAGAGACGGCATTTTGGCAGTCCGATGCTTTCCACCATGTCGCTCAGTTCGCTGAATTTCACTGACGACAGTCCCAGGCGGCGGCCCACTTCGGCAGCCATCTTCTCATATTCCGGGGTGCCGTGTGTGGCATAGCGGTCGAGATTGTCGGGCACGTCGCACCCTTCGAAATCGCGGATAATGCGGCGGGTGATATACTCCATGTCGCTTTTCGACGATGTAAAGCCGATGAAAGGACATCCGTAGATAAGCGGCGGGCATGAAATGCGGGCATGAACCTCGCGTGCGCCATATTCATAAAATGTGCGCACATTATCGCGGAGCTGGGTGCCGCGCACAATCGAGTCGTCGCAGAAGACCACACGCTTCTTTTCAAGCAGGGCGCGGTTGGGGATAAGTTTCATTTTCGCCACCAGATCGCGACGCGACTGATTGCCCGGGGTAAACGAACGGGGCCATGTGGGAGTATATTTCAGCACCGCTCTCTGATATGGGATACCGCGGCCGTCGGAATAGCCCAGGGCATGCCCCACACCTGAATCGGGAATGCCGCACACGCAGTCGGCCTCGGTGGCATCCTTCCGTCCCATGGCACAGCCGCTCTTTTCGCGCATAGCCTCAACATTGATGCCGAGGTAGTCGCTGGCAGGGAAACCGTAATAAACCCAGAGGAAGGAGCATATCTGCTCGCGCTTGCCGGGAGCCTGCAATTGTTCCACTCCATCGGCGGTGATACGCACAATCTCGCCGGGTCCGAGGTCGCGCAACACCTTATAGTCGAGATTGGGGAAAGCGGTCGTTTCGGAAGAAGCAGCATAGCCGTCAGTGCCCTTGCCGATTATTATGGGTGTGCGGCCCAGATAGTCGCGTGCCGCTATGATACCGTTCTCCGTGAGAATCAGCATAGAACATGAGCCTTTGATTTTGCGGTATACCAGATTGATACCGTCGACAAAATCCTTGCCCATGTTGATGAGCAGCGCCACCAGTTCCGTCTGGTTGATGGTGTTGGCCGACAGTTCGCTGAAATGCATTCTGTTGGCCATCAGCCGGTCGGCAATCTCCTTGAGGTTGTTGATTTTTGCAACCGTCACCACGGCGAAACGACCGAGATGAGAGTTGACAATGATAGGCTGCGGATCGGTGTCGCTGATCACACCTATGCCCTGACATCCTACAAAAGAATCGAGTTCGTCCTCGAATTTCGAGCGGAAATAGTGCCGCTCGAGTTTATGAATCTTGCGGTTAAACCCCAGCGTGGGGTCGAATGTAACCATGCCGGCACGCTTGGTGCCAAGGTGAGAATTGTAGTCTGTGCCGTAAAACAGGTCATTGACAACCTGCGAATGTTTCACGGCGCCGAAAAAGCCTCCCATAGAAACTGTGTTATCTGATTGATTTTACGCAGAGCCTGAGCACTGATCATATCCAGAGCCGAACCCTGAAAAGAAAGCGCAAAGTTACGCAAATTTCCTTGAAAAAGGCAACCTCTCCTCCGATTTTTTCAACGTTTTTTCAACTCTTCAAATCAATTTCGCCACGATGTCTCTATCAGTCAAACACATTGTCGATTGTTTCCTCCACGGCGCCGGAAGCGGTGGGGTCATAGTCTCCTTCATAATGAGAGAAAGCGTTGTCGCAGACATTGGAGAAATCAACATTGAAACGCGCACTCTGGCTATAGGGCAACGACCGGTCGGCGTACACCTTGCTGAGATAGCGGCCTACGATGGGGAGAGCGGCCGCCGCACCCTGGCCGGCAGCCATCGAGTTGAAGTGAATGTAGCGTTCGTCGCCGCCGACCCATGCGCCGTTGACCAGTTCGGGCGAAAATTCCATAAACCAGGCGTCGGAGTTGTTGTTGGTCGTACCGGTTTTAGCGCCCATTTCCGCCACAAGATTAAACGGAGGACGACGCAGACGGTTGGCCGTACCGCTGTCGACCACGCTGTTGAGCATGTAGAGAATCTTGGCATACGCCTCCTCCGAGATCACCTCGGAATGACGCGAGCTGAACTCGGCAATGACGTTGCCGTTGGCATCCTCGATGCTGGTCACATACATCGGCTCGGCACGCATGCCATGATTGGCATAGGCCGTGTAGGCCCCCACCATTTCACGAACCGACACCTCGCACGGGCCGAGACAGAGAGAGATCACGGGGTCGATGCTGTTGGTGATGCCGAAGTTATGCAGCGTACGCACCAGCGTGGCCGGCGACAACTGCTCCATCAGACGCGCCGAAATCCAGTTGTTGGAGTAGGTCAGCGCCCATTTCAGATCGACCATCTCCCCTATCCTGCCGTGACCGTCGTTTCGGGGCGACCATGGCCGTCCCGCCTCGTCATATATCACCGGCTGCGCGTTGAGCATCATGTCGCAGGGCGTGTATCCCTCCTCCATGGCGTAGGTATAAAGGAACGGTTTGATTGTGGAACCTATCTGACGGCGACCGGTTGCAACCATATCATACTGGAAGAATGTGAAGTTGGGGCCTCCCACATACGCCTTGGTGTGGCCGTTGCGAGGATCCACCGACATGAACCCGCAACGGAGAAAATATTTCTGCCACAGAAGCGAGTCGCGGGGCGTGAGCACCGTGTCGATCGCCCCTTTGTAGGAAAACACATTCATCTCGCGGGGAGTGTTGAACGCGCGGCGGATCTCCTCGTCGGAGGCGCCGTTCTGTTTCATCACCCTGTAGCGGTCGGTCTGCCTGATGGCGCGATTAATGAGCGTCTGCACCGACACATTGCCCAGTTCGCTCTGGTTGTTGGTGTAGGGTCCGTTGCGCGAGCCGCGTTTTTCCCTGAAGAACACATCCTGCAGCCGCGACATATGTTCCTCCACCGCTTCCTCGGCATATTTCTGCATGCGCGAATCGATAGTGGTGTGGATTTTCAGACCGTCGGAATAAAGATCATATTTTGAGCCATCGGGCTTGGGATTCTTTTCAATCCATCCGAAAAGGGGATTCGTCTCCCATGCTATGGAATCGTCGATAAACTTCTGTTTCTCCCAGCCACGGTAGTTTGAGAGTACCGGTTTTTTTGCAGTAAGTACCCGACGCAGCTCCTCGCGGAAATAGGGAGCCATGCCATCCTTGTGATCCATCCGGGTGAATTTCAACACCAGCGGCAACTGCTTCAGCGAATCCATCTGAGCCTCGGTCAGTCGGCCATCCTTATACATCTGCTCAAACACCACATTGCGGCGCTCGCGGGTGCGTTCGGGATGCCGCACAGGATTGTAGTAGGCGGGATTCTTGACCATCCCCACCAGTGTGGCCGCCTCCTGGATATTCAGATCCTTGGGTTCCTTGCCGAAATATACAAACGCGGCCGACTTTATGCCCACGGCGTTGTAAAGGAAGTCAAACTGGTTGAGATACATCTTTATAATCTCATCCTTGGAATAATAGCGTTCGAGCTTCACGGCAATCATCCATTCGATAGGCTTCTGGAGAGCGCGGTCGAGCAGACCCTTCGAGTCGGGCGAATAGAGCTGTTTTGCAAGCTGCTGCGTGAGGGTGGAACCGCCACCCGCATTTTTCTGATGCAGAATGAGCGTTTTCACCAGCACTCGCGCCATGGCACGCATATCGATGCCCGAATGGTCTTCAAACCGGGCATCCTCCGTCGCGATCAGGGCATCTATAATGTAGGGGGAGATTTCATCATAATCGGCATAGACGCGGTTACCCGAATTGCGGTAATAGCGCCCCATCTCCTGACCGTCGTCGGTGTAGATTATGGTTGCGAACTTATCGTTGGGATTCTTAAGTTCCTCTACCGGAGGCATGTAGCCGATATAGCCATTGTAAATCAGAATAAAAAGGACAATCACGGCAACGACGCCGATGGCAAACAGGCGCCATATCCATGCAATCATCTTTCTGTTGCGGCGGTTGCGGCGCGCTTCCTTGTCGGCTGCGGGGTCGGAGAGGTAATTGTAACCGTCGGGGCGGTCGTTATATGTCGACATGTTTTTTCTTGAACTGATTCAGGTGCAAATTATCCTGCAAATTTACGAATTTCCCTCTAATAATCCGCAACATTTAACGTAGATTAGGAACCACATCCTCGAATAATCCGATCCAATCAAAGGTGGGAGATGGAAGAGTTGGGGACGTAGCGGAGGCGCAGGATGGTGCGGGTTGCCGAGGTGACTGCGCAGACCGATGAGTTGCGCAGACCGGGAACCCAGAGTACAGTGCTGCCGCTGCGGAGCACCGGATAGCGGATTTTGTCTATGATACTGATTTTATTGTCGGAGAAGATGTCGCTGACGAGCTGAGAGCCATGCAGGCCGAATGGCGTCAGGCGGTCACCGCTGCGGGCAGTGGAAAATTCAACCGGCGCGGTAAGTGCACGCAATGCGTCGAGGTCGAACCAGGCAACCGATGCGTCGCGCCGAGGATGGAAATCCGCAGGAGATACCTCAGCGATCTCAATATCGGCGCCATATTGGGGCAGACGCAACAATCCGGGAAGTTCTGTCAGATTCAGAGCCACAGCCGCCGGACGCTGACAGTCGGAGACTGCATGGAGTTTTCCGCGGTCGAGCAGTCGCGTCACGCCGTCAGCTCCGGGGAATGTGCGGCCGCTCTCGCAGCGAGAACGCGCCACCTGACCGATCTGTGATTTGTGCAGAGCACCGTCGAGCAGATGAAACAGCAAAGTCTCAGGTTCGCATTCATGCTCAAAGATTGCCGCTATGTCAATCGAGCCGTCGGGAGCGACATACACTGCGCGCTTTTGATTCACCAGCGACATAAGCAACCGGTGGTCGGCACCGACAAACGCAATTGTCGACGCCAGACGCCGGCGGGCATCGGAAAATTCACCTTCGATGACAGGGAGCACACGGTTACGGATTTTGTTTCTCGCGAAATCGCAATCTGCATTGGTTGAATCTTCCACATGTTCCAGCCCCGCGTCAGAGAGAATGTCCAGAATCTCCTCCTTCGACAGATCAAGCATAGGCCGCATAAACCGACCGCGCACGGCCGGCATCCCTTTAAGCCCTCCGGTGCCCGCCCCACGGAGGGCATTGAGCATGAATGTTTCAATATTATCCTCGCGATGATGTCCGAGAAGCACCGCATCGAGCTGCAATTGCACTGCCATGGAATCGAACCATTCATATCGGAGCGAACGGCATGCCATCTCGATGGACTCACCGGCGCTGCGGCGTCGCCCGGCCACATCACACCTATTTATATATAAAGGCACACCGAGCGTGTCGCACAGCCCGGCCACAAACCGCTGATCACGCTCGCTCTCTTCGCCGCGCAAACCGAAATTACAATGCAACGCCACCGGACGCCACCCCATATACCGGGCTACGGCAAGGAGAGCCACCGAGTCGGCGCCGCCACTCAGAGCGATGCCGACGGCAGCCCCTGGCGAGAGTTTTCGTGCAGCTTCAGAGGCCGCGATTTTGTTTTTTACCGACTCGTTCATAGTTCCGGCGTTCCAAACTTAGTCAAAATTGTTAAAAAATTCATTAATGGTGACAAAATGTCAACATCATGAAAATTTTACGCGAAAATTAACGTTGTTAATTCAGACGAAGTACCTACAAAAATTTAACAGGCAAGAGTTAGCAAATGTTAATTTCTAAAATCACCTGTTTAAAAGGTATCCGCGCAGCAAAGTTACCAATAATCCTTGGAATACACTCCCCCGCAGGTGATTTTTTCACCATGAGGTTTTTCCGCAAATTTTATAACCTGACTGGAAAAATATTGAGCACTTGGAAATCATTTTAATATATTTTAACTAAAATAATATATGCATTTTTTGAATTTCCTATTAACTTTGCAATGTCAAAAAGACAGAAATACTGATTGCACCTACATAGATTTTAGAATTTTGAATTAATGTGATGAATTTGTTTGGTACATTGTTTGTTTCATATTGCGATGTGTTAAATTATTAACATATAGTCATTTCTATACTGACAATATTACAAATGCCAATAAGGAAGGAGCCGGATGCGATGTGAATCGCGTCCGGCTTCATTTTTAGGCAACCGTCAGAAAAGTCAGAGGAAGTTTATAAAGTATTTCAACGTTTCACATCTATGTGAAATATTTGTCGTATCTTTGCGTTATAATCAAAAAGGACTATAGACATGAGCGAAGTAGAACTGGTTTTAGTCAACGATACTGACAAGTGTACTATTTACACCATTCAGTTTTCGGAAGAATCCGAGACTGAATATGAGCGTTTTTATTCCAAATTCATTGAGGACGCTCAATTGAATAAGGACCTATTGCGCATAGTGCAAATTTTAGATAAGATTGCCGATGAAGGAGCGTTGGAACGTTTCTTCCGTCCTGAAGGTAAGATGCGTGATTCTGTGGTGGCTCTTCCAGTGCTTCGTTCAAAACTCCGTCTATACTGTCTGCGTCTCTCCGACCGGATTCTTGTTCTCGGCAACGGAGGTGTCAAAAACTCTCGGACATACGAGGAAGATGATTCGTTGCGTGGATATGTCCTGACATTACAAAAATTTGAAGAACTGTTGAAAGAGGGGCAACGCGACGGAACCGTAACAGTAACATCCAAGACAATAGAAACTGACAAAACATTTAAGCTATGAAGGATATCAGAAACAGATACCGGGAAATGGTTAGTCAGGTACCACCTGAAATAAAGGAAGAAATTAACCTGTCGTTCGCCATATCCAATAAAATCGATGCCCTTATGCAGGAGCGCGGACTTTCAAAGAAGCAGTTTGCCGACCAGATAGGGAAACGTCCGAGCGAGATAACCCGATGGCTGAGCGGACAACACAATTTCACTGTCTCCACACTTGCCATGCTGTCGGCATTTTTCGGCAAATCCATAATCTCCGTCTAATCATGGCCAACGAATCCCTGTCGGCGGCCAAAGCCGCCAAGAATGATGAGTTCTACACTCAATATTACGATATTGAGCGTGAGATAAACGCATATCTCGAATTTGACCCTGATGTGTTCCGTGGAAAAACCGTGCTGTTGCCATGCGACGACCCGGAATGGAGCAATTTCACCCTCTATTTCGCACAACATTTTCAGACCCTTGGCCTGAAAAAGCTGATTTCCACCTCCTACGCCCCCGAAAGCAAGAAATACAAGACTCCATATCAGCCATCTCTTTTTGAGCAGGATGCCCCACAGTTTGACCCGAACAAAACTTCTGTGCGGGGAAAGATATTTGTACTCGATCATGACATTGACGGCGACGGACGCATAGATTTCCATGACCTTGAATGGCGTTATCTTGACGGTGACGGAGATTTCCGCAGCGACGAAGTCACGCGTCTGCGTGATGAAGCCGACATCATTGTCACCAATCCCCCATTTTCCCTGTTCCGCGAATTCCTCGCTTGGATAGTAGAAGCAGATAAGAAATTTGTTATCATCGGCAACATGAATGCCTTAACTTATCGAGAGGTGTTTCCTCTCATCAAGGATAATAAAATTTGGCTTGGGAATGGATTCCATAATGGCAATGCCTATTTTCGTCCTGTAGGAGAACGAGAGTACGCTTCTGGAGTAAAGGATGATTCTACAGGTTTAGTCAAGTTCCGAAATTGCTGTTGGTTCACCAACTTAGACCACGGTCGTCGCCATCAGCCTCTATCGCTTATGACAATGGAAGAAAATATCATGTATTCCAAACATAAGGATATTAGAGGAAAGGGGTATGTCCATTATGACAATTACGATGCAATTGAAGTCCCATACACTGATGCAATTCCATCAGACTATGATGGGGCAATGGGAGTACCTATCACCTTCCTCGACAAATATTGCCCTGACCAATTTGAAATATTAGGG
>DAAN01000012.1:724-46121 GCA_001701135.1 Bacteroidales bacterium H3 | reverse complement strand
GGATATGCGACCCTATCGGCAACATTTATTATTAAACAAGCTCTAATTTTTCATGCAAATTTAGCGAAATATTTCGTATAAAAAGGTTAATTTTGCAAAGTAATTCAACAAGCTCCTAATCTGATCCATCATGATTCTGTCCATGACCGGTTTCGGCAGCGCCACAGCCGAATGCAGCAACAAAAAATTCACTGTTGAAATCAAATCGCTCAACTCCAAGCAACTCGACCTGGCCGTGCGCCTGCCGCAGGGCTACCGCATGGCCGAGCAGCAGCTGCGCGCCCTGGTGGCGCCCCGCCTCGAGCGTGGCAAAGCCGAGCTGACGGCCTCGGTGGAGAACATCGGAGGGGAATCTGCCGCCAGCCTCAACGTGGAGGCAATGGATGCGTATATCCGCCAGTTCCGTGCTGCCGCCGGTCGACTGGGCATCGACGAGCCGGCCGACTGGTATTCGGTGCTTCTGCGCATGCCCGATGTGGTTCGCGCCGATGCTCCCGCCGATGCCTCTGACGATGAAAACCGCACGCTGCTCGACTGCGCCGCCCGCGCCCTCGACGGTCTTATGGAGCACCGCGCGGCCGAAGGACGCCGCCTCGATGAGTTTTTCCGTGTGCGCATAGCCCGCATCGGCGCTCTGCTCGACGAAGTGCCCCGCTACGAGACCGACCGCGTGGCCCGCATCCGTGCCCGCATCGAGGAGCAGCTGGCTTCCATCCCCAAAGTCGACTACGACAAAGGGCGTCTGGAGCAGGAGATGATATTCTACATCGAGAAGCTCGACATCAACGAGGAGAAACAGCGCCTGGCGCAGCATCTCCGTTACTTCCTCGAGACTCTCGACGGCGCCCCCGGCCAGGGCAAGAAGCTCGGTTTCATAGCCCAGGAGATGGGACGCGAAATCAACACCCTCGGCTCGAAATCCAACCAGGCCGACATGCAGATTCTCGTGGTGAAAATGAAAGACGAACTTGAGCAGATCAAGGAGCAGGTGCTTAATGTCTGTTAAAAATAATTAAAATACGTTTGAAGCAAAACTGTTTTGCTTCATTATTTCTACCTTTGTAGGTGAATAGCCGGTTCTGCCGGCATCTTTAACCAAACCATTTTCAAGCTTTGTTCATTTCAAGTATTACCCGATGAAAAACTATAAGGTAGGGATTATCGGACTGGGTCGCATGGGCGGGTTCTTCCTGAATGAATTTCAGAAAAATCCCCGGTGGACAGTCGGAGCTATCTGCGACGCCGATGCTTCGATTCACGACGAGCTGGCTCGTCGCGCTCCGGGAGCCCGCATCACCGACAATGAGGATGATGTGTTCAACGATCCCGAAATCGACGCCGTGGTGCTTTCGGCTCTGGCTGACTCACGTTTCAGCCAGATTTCCAAGGCTGTGGCCGCCGGCAAGCACATCATCTCGGAAAAACCTATCTCCGATACTCCTGAAAATGAATTCCGCGCTTCGCAACTGGTGGAAAGCGCTCCGATTATCTCAACCGTAAATCTTTATATCCGCAATTCGTGGTATCTCGAAGCCCTGCGCGAGGCAGTGACTTCGGGCGAGCTCGGACAACTGGGCATCATCCGCATCTGCCACATGACCCCGGGCCTGTCGCCCGGCGAAGGGCACGAGGCCGAGGGACCGGCGTTTCACGACTGCGGCATGCACTATGTCGACGTGGCGCGTCAGCTGGCCGGCTCGGAGTACCGCACCCTGCGCGCGCAAGCTGTGAGAATGTGGGCCTACAAGGATCCATGGTGGCTCCAGTGTCAGGGCACGTTTGACAACGGTGTGGTATTCGACATCACCCAGGGACACAACTACGGTCAGCTCTCTGCCGAGCAGACCCACAATTCCTATATGGAGCTTATCGGCTCGAAAGGAATCGTGAGGATGCACCACGACTTCCACAACGCTGTGGTGGAGCTGCATGGCGTCACCCGCACCGAGCGCACCGAGCGCCCCTACGGCGGCAAGAACATCGACACCCTCATCCGCCATTTCACCGAATCGCTCGACAGCGGCAAGCGCTCGCCCGAGCTGGCGTCGTTCCGCGACTCGGCCATCGCCTCCGAAACGGCATGGAAAGCGCTTGAAGATGCCCGCACCCACGACCTCCCCGTGTGCGGCACCTCCGAAGAGCTTGATGCCATTCACGAGCGCCGCCGCACCATGACCGACGGCTACGGTCTCCTCCACAAGCAGACCACCCGCTGAGCCTCTCGCTCAATTCTTTGTCGATTTTCCTCCCTCCATCGGCGAAACACCCCCTCCCCTTCAAGTATTCCCCCCCCCCTCCTGTAACTCTCCCACAACAGGCTTTGTAAAAATCTCTAATCTTCTTAAATACCTTAAATTATGTCAGTAGACCTGTCCAGAAGAAACTTCCTGAAAACTGGCGCCATGGCTTCGATCGCGATGTCAGTGGTTCCCAACACGGTGCTCGGCAAGAGCTTCAGCGGAAAGACGGCCCCCAGCGACCGCCTCAACATCCTCGGCGTCGGCATCGGCGGCCGCGGTTCGGCCGACCTCGCCGAAATGGAGACTGAAAACATCATCGGCCTCTGCGACGTCGACTGGAAATATGCAGCCGGTGTCTTCAACAAATATCCCAAAGCTAAGCGCTACAGCGATTACCGCCGCATGTACGACGAGCTCCTCAAGGATGCCGACGCCGTGATGGTGGCAACCGCCGACCACACCCACGCCATCATCGCCGCCGAGGCTATCGTCAACGGCAAGCATGTGTATGTGGAGAAACCCCTCACTCTCTATCCCTACGAGTCGCGTCTGCTCACCAATCTGGCCAAGAAGCACAAAGTGGCCACCCAGATGGGTAACCAGGGTGCATCGTCGGCCGGCTCGCGCAAAGCCATCGACTGGCTCCGCAACGGCGAAATCGGCGAGGTGACCCGCGTGGAATCCTTCACCAACCGTCCCATCTGGCCGCAGGGCATGTCAACACCCAAAGAGGTGATGAAAGTGCCCAAGACCCTCAACTGGGATGCATTCATCGGCCCGGCCAAATTCCGCCCCTATAACTCGGCATACACCCCCTGGAACTTCCGCGGATGGTGGGACTTCGGTTCCGGCGCCCTCGGCGACATGGCCAACCATATCCTCCAGGTACCTTTCAAGGGTCTGAATCTCAAATATCCCTCGGCTGTGCTCGGCTCCTCCACCATGCTTATGAGCGACTCATGCCCCTCCGCCGAAAAGATCACTTTCCGCTTCCCCGCCCGCGACAACATGCCTCGTCTGGCATGCCCCGAGCTTGAGCTGGTGTGGTACGACGGCGGTCTCAAACCCGATCTGCCCATCGACCTCCCCAAGGGAAAGAATTTCGATCCCAACGGCGTGTCGGTGCTCTACGGCACCAAGGACACCATGGTGGTCGGTACCTATGGCTACGAGCCCTACCTTTGCTCGGGTCGTGAACCTGTCGTGCCCAAGACCTGCCGCGAAGTCCCCGGCGACAACCACCAGCAGGACTGGATCCGCGCCTGCAAGGAAAGCCCCGAAAACCGCGTGCCCAGCGAATCGGATTTCGAATTCGCAGGACCTCTCAACGAGATGATCACAATGGGTGTGGCTGCAGTGCGCCTGCAGGATCTCCAGCAGTGGCTCAACTGGGACGGCGAAAAGATGCGTTTCACCAACATCCCCGACACCGCCACCGTGCGCGACATCATCGAGGACAAATTCCAGATCCACGACGGTCATCCCACATTCGACCGCACCTATTCCGATCCGGTCAACGCCAACGAGTTTGCCGCACACCTCATCAAGCCTGTCTACCGCGACGGCTGGAAGCTGCCCGACATGCCCGCATAATTTTCCGAAATATCTCCTAAACCCCAACCTAAACCAACATCATGAAGAAATCTATTTTCTTTGCGTCCGCAGCTCTTGCCCTGATGGCAACCGCTTGCGGCAACAAGAACGGCTCGCAGGCCGATGCTCAGGCTCAGGATTCAGTGCCCGCAGCCCCCGAATATACCATTGTTGACAAACCTCAGGTCGACCTGGCCTCCTTCCCCAAGGATGCCGACGGTTTCTACACCATCTTCAACGGCAAGGATCTCAACGGCTGGCGCACATATGGCCGCGACACCGTGACTTCCCGCTGGTCGGTTGACAACGGCGCCATCAAATTCTCAGGCTCAGGCACAGGCGAAGGCCAGACAGGCGAAGGCGGCGACCTCATTTTCACCAAGAAGCTCGGCAATTTCGAACTCGAAGTGGAATGGAAGGTGTCGAAGGGTGGCAACTCCGGTATCTTCTACCTCGCCCAGGAGGTTGAGACCACCAAGGACGATGGCTCAAAGCAGCTGGAACCCATCTACATCTCCGCTCCCGAATATCAGGTGCTCGACAACACCAACCATCCCGATGCCAAGCTCGGCAAGGATGGCAACCGCCAGTCGGCTTCGCTCTACGACATGATCCCCGCCAAGCCCCAGAACCAGAAGCCCTACGGCGAATGGAACAAGGCCCGCATCATGGTCTACAAAGGCACCGTGGTTCATGCCCAGAATGGCGAGAACGTGGTTGAATATCACCTCTGGACTCCCAAATGGACCGACATGCTCCAGAACAGCAAGTTCAGCCAGGAAGCATGGCCTCTCGCTTTCGAACTGCTCAACAACTGCGGCGGTCCCGACCACGAAGGTTACATCGGTTTCCAGGATCATGGCGACGACGTGTGGTTCCGCAACATCCGCGTGAAACCCCTCGACTGATCTGAACATCTTATTGTCGGCTGTCTGCGGCTGCGGGCAGCCGACATTTTTTCGAGATTGTTTAATCCTTAGATTGATTCATACGATGAAAATCCGTAATATCATAATGTCGGCAGCCGTGGCTCTCATGGCTGCCGCGTTTACCTCACCGGTTTCCGCAGCGAAGCCGGGCGATAAACAGATAGGGCTGCAGCTCTATTCCATGCGCACTCTCCTCGACGAAGGCGCAAAGTATCACAACAACCTTCCCGACCTGCTGTCGTCCCTCTCGAAGATGGGCTACACCCACATCGAGGCTGCCGGCTACGACCATGACAAAGGCCTTTTCTACGGCTACAAACCTGCGGAATTCGCCAAAATCTGCAACAAGGCAGGTGTGAAGGCCGTCTCGTCGCATACTTCCCGCAATCTCACTGCCGACGAGCTCCGTTCGGGCGACCGCACGGAGTATTTCCGCTGGTGGGACAAAACCATCGCCGACCACAAGGCCGCCGGCATGAAATATATTGTTAACCCCTGGATGGATGTGCCCGCAATTCTGGCCGACCTGCAGCAGCAGTGCGATGCCCTCAGCGAGGTTGCCCGCCGTGCCAAACGCGCAGGCCTGCAGTTTGGCTACCACAACCATTCGCATGAATTCCAGCAGGTCGAGGGCGAGACCATGTTTGACTATATGCTCGCCCACACCGATCCCCTGGTGCTCTTCGAGATGGATGTTTATTGGACAATGTGGGGTCATGCCGCCCCTGTGGAATATTTCAAGAAATATCCCGGTCGTTTCGGTCTGCTCCACATCAAGGATCTCCGCGAGATAGGGCAGAGCGGCATGGTAGGCTTCGACGCCATCTTCGACAATGCCGGTCTGGCAGGCGCCAAGGATTACTTCCTCGAGATGGAAGCTTTCACCGAAGACCCTGAGACCGGTGCAGCCCAGAGTGCACGCTACATGCTCGACGCTCCCTTTGTGCGTCCCTCCTACCGTTGATCTGTAACAGCTAAGAGCTTTTCGTAATGAAAAAAATTGGATTGTTTGCCTCCGCAGTGTTGGCACAGACCGCTCTGTTAGGCTCAATGAATGCCGTGCAGGCACAGGATGCTGTCCCCACGATTCCTAAATATGTCGTTGTGGAGAAACCTCAGGTCAACCTGGCAAACTTCTCAAAGGATGCCGACGGTTTCTACACCATCTTCAACGGCAAGGACTTCACCGGCTGGCGCACCTATGGCCGTGACGAAGTCACTCCCCGCTGGGTCATTGACGACGGCGCCATCCACTTCAACAGCAAAGGTGCAGGCGACGGCGGCGACATCATGTTTGCCAAAAGATTCGGCAATTTCGTTCTCGAAGTGGAATGGAAGGTTGCAAAAGGTGGCAACTCAGGTATCTTCTATCTCACCCAGGAGGTGGAATCTATCAGAGACGACGGCTCCCGACAGCTTGAGGCCGTTCCCTTCTCCGCTCCCGAATATCAGGTGCTCGACAATGTCAATCACCCCGACGCCAAGCTCGGCAAGGACGGCAACCGTCAGTCGGCCTCGCTCTACGACATGATTCCCGCCAAACCTCAGAACCAGAAACCCTACGGACAGTGGAACAAGGCCCGCATCGAAGTCAACAACGGCACCGTTACCCACTATCAGAACGGCGAGAAAGTTCTGGAGTATCGTCTCTGGACTCCGCAGTGGACCCAGATGCTCATCAACAGCAAGTTCCATCCCGGCGGTTGGCCCCTTGCATTCGTGCTGCTGAACAACTGCGGCGGTCCCAACCACGAAGGCTATATCGCTTTCCAGGATCACGGCGACGACGTGTGGTTCCGCAACATACGCGTCAAACCCCTCGACTGACAGATGAGGGTGTCGATTACAGCACCCTCCATTACGGATATGATAAGCGCTGTGCCAGAATGCTTGACACAGCGCTATCTGTTTTTTAGCCGCAGGACGGATTTTGTTCGGCGGTTTACTTATAGTTTTCTGCCTGGTTGCGGATCTCTTCGAAAAGGCGCACGTCAACGTCGGTGAGGGCGCGGTGGCGGCGTGCCATCATGCGCGATGCTATGTCGAGGAATTTCTCCATCGGCAGGTCGGTGAAGCCTGCGGCGCCACCTTCGCTGAACGAGGCCACGAAGTTGCGCGGGAAGCCCGAGCCGTGGACGTTGACGCCCACACCCACCACGGTGGCGGTGTTGAACATAGTGTTGATGCCCGCCTTGGAGTGGTCGCCCATGATGAGGCCGCAGAACTGCAGCCCGGTCTTGAGGAAGCGGTGGCGGGGGTAGTTCCAGAGCTTGATTTCGGTGTAGTCGTTTTTGAGGTTCGACGACACGCAGCCGGCTCCGAGGTTACACCATTCGCCGATGACGGCATTGCCTAAGAATCCGTCGTGGGCTTTGTTGGAGTAGCCGATCATCACCACGTTGTTGAGTTCGCCGCCCACTTTGCACCAGGGGCCGAGGGTGGTGCCGGGGTAGATTTTCGAACCCATGTTGACTGTCGACCTCTCGCCTAAGGCGATGGGGCCGCGCAGACATGAGCCTTCCATGATTTCTACGTCGCGACCCACGTAGATGGGGCCGTGCGATGCATTGAGTACCACGCCCTCGACTATAGCGCCGCTCTCGATGTAGATGAGGTCGGGATCGCCGATGACGGTGTTGCTGCGGGGTATCGACTGCCCTTCGCGGTTGCGGGTGAGGAATTCGAAATCCTCCTCGATTTTGCGTGCGTTGAGCAGGAAGATGTCGTAGAGGAAGTCGATGGTGTCGACACGCGAGTCGTAGGCGATTTCCACCTGGGCGCCGGGAGCGTCGCCCACGCGCAGAGCCACGTCGACGGTGTCGCCGGCAGCATTTTTGGCGATGAGTTTTTCTCCGGGATGAAGATTGGCCACGGTGCGCGCCAGAATCTCCTCGGGCACCACATTCGATGTGATGATGAGGTCGCCGGGGCCGATTTCGGCCGGCGGGAATTTCTCGCGGAGATACTCCTCGACGTCGTAGCTGTAGTCGCCGGGGAGATACATCTGCCATTTCTGGCGGATTGTGTTGATGCCGACGATGAGATCGGCCACTGGGCGGGTGTAGGTGAGGGGGAGAAGATTCAGATGAGTCTCGCGTGAGTCGCGGAGTATGATTTTGTTCATTGTGTGTATCAGAGCTTACTTAAGTTTTTCGTTATTTGCAACAAATGTATTACTTTTGCAACGAATTAGCAAATTTTTTACAGGCAATTTTTTTACAGCTTTTAGACAATGAATTATCTGAAAACTCCGATAGAGGGGGTTTATATAATCGAACCGCACCGCTTCGCCGACCCCCGCGGCTATTTCATGGAGACAATGAAACTGGCTGAATTCCGCGAGAATGTGGCTCCAGGCATTGAATTCGTGCAGGCTAATGAATCGGTTTCGAGCCGGGGTGTGCTGCGGGGTCTCCACTTCCAGCGCGGCGAGTTCTCGCAGGCTAAGCTCGTGAGGGTGTCGCAGGGCACGGTGGTCGACGTCGCGGTCGACATCCGTCCCGGATCCCCCACATTCGGACAACATGTGGCCGTGGAGCTGTCGGCCGACAATGCCCGTCAGCTGTTCATTCCCCGCCATTTTGCTCACGGATTCATAGTGCTGAGCGAGCGTGCGCAGTTCCAGTATATGGTCGACAATGTCTATGCACCTCAGGCCGAGGCCACGCTTCGTTTCGATGATCCGGCTCTGGGAATAGAGTGGCCTCTGCCCGAAAGCGAGCTGCTGCTGTCGCCCAAGGATATGCAGGGTATGACCCTCGATCAGCTTAAAGCCGAGCTGGGCATGTAGTTCGGTAAAGGCTTGTAGACCGGTTAATATAGAATAATTCTGAACAGTTGTTGATTATGAAGAATGATGCAGAAATGCGGTCTCTGACCCCCCGCGAAATCCAGTGCCTCGAGAATCAGGAATGCCGGTGCGACGACTGGAGCCGCGTGCTGGTGGCAGAGCCTTTTGTAGCCGACCGCTACCGGCGCGTGGAGTTTTCGGGCGATATACGTCTGGGCACGGCTCAGGGAAGCGTGGAGCCGATCAAGGGTAACCCCGTGCGTTGCGGCATCTACGACGCGCAGCTCCACAACTGCACTGTCGGTGCCTCTGTTCTGGTGCGCGATGTGCCGGGAGGCCTTTCGAACGTCGATGTGGCCGACGGCGCCATTATCTGCAATGTGTTCTCATTGTCGTGCACCGGCGACAGCTGTTTCGGCAACGACGTCAAGGTGTGCGTCATCAACGAGACCGGCGGTCGAGAGGTGATGATTTCCACTGCCCTGACTGCCCCCGTGGCCTATCTGCGTGCATTCTATCGTCACAACATCATGCTTCAGAAACGGCTCGACGAGATGGAGCGTGCCGAGGCGGCGCGTCATCGCGGCAGCCGTGCCCGCGTGGGCAGCGGAGCTCGGGTGATTAATTGCGGCGCCGTAACCGACGTGGAGATTGCCGACGGCGCCCGCGTGGAGGGTTCGCGCCGACTCACCAACGGCACCGTGCGCGGTTTCGTTGGTGCCGGTGTCACCGCATCGGACTTCATAGTGATGGATGGCGCGCGGGTCGACACCTGCGCCACGCTCCATGGCGCTTTCGTGGGACGCGCCAGTAATGTGACGCTCGGGTTCACCGTCCACAGCTCGCTGGTGTTCAGCAACTGCCATCTTGAAAACGGCGAGGCGGCAGCCGTGTTCGCCGGTCCGTTCGTCACGTCGATGCACAAATCCACGCTGCTCATCAGCGGCTTGTTCTCATTTTTCAACGCCGGCTCCAACACCAACCAGAGCAACCACCTTTATAAGCTCGGTGCGATGCACCAGGGCACCATGGCACGCGGCAGCAAGACCGGTTCGGGCAGCTATGTGCTCTGGCCTGCGGTGATCGGTCCGTTCACCACGGTCAACGGCCGCCACTACAGCCACCCCGACACCCGGCAGTTTCCCTTCTCGCTCCTTGTCAACGGCGAGACTTCGCGCTCGCTGCTGATTCCGGCTGCCAACGTGGCGTCGGTGGGTCTGATGCACGATGTGGAGAAATGGCCCGCACGCATGCTCCCCGACGCACCGGCCGGGTTGATCGATTTCCATTGGCTGTCGCCCTACACGGTGCAGCACCTCCCCGCAGCCATCGATGCCCTCACGGCCTACGACGACAGCTTCGGCGAGGATTCCATCATATTCAAAGGTTGCATAATCCCGCGCGCGTCGATTCCGCGCGCCATCGACCGTTACCGCCTGCTGCTGAGACTGTTTGCCGGAGGTGTGCTCCTGCGCAAGATCTTCGCGCTGGTGGCCACCAATCCCGAGGCTACTCCCGGGCAGCTTGTGGAGATGCTGCACGAGGCTCCACGAGGCACCGCCGGCACCGGGCAGTGGGTCGACCTCGCAGGCCTTCTTGCGCCCGTGCAGGCTCTCGATCTTCTCATTGAGCGTGTGAAAACCGGTGAAATCACCGATATGCAGCAGCTTTCAGGTGCTTTGGAGGAGATTCACGACGACTATTCCGCCCTGTCGTGGCAATGGCTCTGCCACAGACTGCCGACACTGACGGCCCACTTCACTGATGAGCCCGTGGAGATGTCGACGGCCACAGCCGAACAGATAGTAGAGATCGTGGAGAGCGCCCGGCGTGCGGCCATCGAAATTGAAAAGATATTCCGCAACGATGCCGCAAAGGAACTCGACCCGGCACGTGCCGCGCTCAGTTTCGGTGTCGACGCACCGCACGACACCGAAGGGTTCCATCCTGTGGTGCGCGACGATTTCGATCGCGTGCGCGGGTCGCTTGATTCCAACCGCGCGCTGTCGATGCTCCACAGGCGCGTGCAGGCGTTTACCGCTTCGGCACGCAATGTGGAGGCGATTCTCAAATAGGATAAGGGCTTGTCTTATTAAATGTATGGGGGGAGAATATCAGTCGGGATAGACTGTGGAGGGGTGCTCCAGCTCTTTAAGGAACTCGCGGGCGGCTGCTTTCGCGCCCTCGGGGTCCATGAATGAATAGTTGCCGCAGTCGCGGGGCGTGGCTCCGGGTATCTCACCCTCGAAACCGGCCACGAACCGCATGGTTTCGCGGATCAGCGGCACTATGTCGGTCGGTTCATAACAGCCGCTGAGCAGCAGATAGTTGCCGGTGCAGCAACCCATCGGACCCCAGTAGACAATGCGGTCGGCCCATTCGGGATGATTGCGCAGGAATGTGGCCGCCAGATGCTCCATGGCATGCAGTGTCTGCGGCGACAGCGCCTCCTGACGGTTGGGGCGTGTCATGCGTATGTCGAAAGTGGTGACGGTGTCGCCCGAGGGTGTGACATCGCGGCGCGAGACATATATGCCCGGTTCCAGACGGGTGTGGTCGATGGTGAAGCTTGCTATCTTTTTCATTGGTTTGTTGGACGTTTAGCGGCGGCGACGGTAGCGGCGCAGCAGATTGCGCAGACGCAGCAGCGGCGGCGATGCCACCGACGAGGCGCGCAGCGGGTCGGTGAAAGTGACAGGGATGTCGGTCTGCGGCATCTCGGTGTTCTCGGTGCCCGGCTGATGCTGGGTGGGGTAGACGATCAGGAGGTTGTTGCGTTCGAAATATCGCTGCAGGAAGAGGGCGATGTCGGTGACCTCGGGTGAGTACGATATGGTTTCGGGACGGGCACCGATGACCACAAGGAGGTCGTCGTCGAGCACGCGGTTGGCCAGCAGCATGAAGTCGTCGATGCCGTCGGCCTGCCTGTATTCATGTCTGATACCCAACTTTTCGCGGGCAATGAGAGCGGCGATGAGGGCGCGTCCGCGGGCGTCGGCGCAGAAGATGATGCGGCACCCGATTTCGCGTGCGAGGCTCCCCATGGCTATCACCCACTGGCGGAAGCCCGGCTCGTATTCGGCCTTGCGGGGCACAAACACGGCGATGCGCGTCACAGTGTTGACCGGGATGTAGCAGCGCGATATGGTGACCATGCACCGGGTGTCCTTGAGCAGTTGCTCGATTTTCGACCCGAGGAATGTGTCGATTACGTTGCTCTTGCGGTGCATGCCCATCACAATCGAGGTGATTTCGCGCTCGTGGATGGTGTTGAGGATGCCGGCGGTGGTGTTCAGGTCGTATCGCTCGATAAGTTCAATGGGCACGTCGGCTCCGGCAGCGGCTCCCTGTGCCAGCGTCAGGGAGGTGGAACCCATCTCCTTGGATGCGCGGGTGTTGTCGTTGCGCACATGGATGGCGAAGAAGCGGTCGGCGGGGCTTTTCTGACGTCCCCGGCGACGCATGAGCATGGCAAGTTCGGCCAGCGACGCGGCAGTGATAGGGTTTGAGACAGGGATCAGCACCCTCTCGGGCGCTTTGTTGCTGTCGGCCGTTGCAGAATCGGCGCTCTCTGATTCCCCCATCATGCGTATCTTCACTTTCGCGGCGGCCCGGGCGGTGACGATCGGAGCCAGAGCGCAGGTGACGAGGATGACCAGCACGGTGCCGTTGAGAATCGTCTCGTCGAGCATGCGCGAGCCGTCGGGGAGCACCATATTATAGCCGATGGTGACCACGGCCAGCGCCACGGCGGTGTGGGCTGTGGTCAGGCCGAACATCACCGAGCGGTCGCATGCCTTCATGCGGTAGATTTTCTGGGCGATCCATGCTGCGATCCACTTGCTCAGCAGCGCCACGGCGAGCATCACGGCGGCCACGGCGAGGGTGTCGCCGCGGGTGATGACGCTCACGTTGATCATCATGCCCACGGAAATCAGGAAATAGGGGATGAAGATGGCGTTGCCGACAAACTCTATGGAGTTCATCAGCGACGAACCCTGGGGCACATAGCGGTTGAGCACCAGGCCGGCGAAGAAGGCGCCGAGCACCGGCTCGAGTCCCACCCTGCCCGACAGCCATGCCGACAGCAGCGTCATGGCCAGTACAAACACATATTGGGTGACCTTCTCGGAATAGTTCTTGAAGAACCAGCGGGTGAGCCGCGGATAGGTGTAGAGCACAAAAGCGCAGTAGAGCACACACTTGCCCGCCAGAGCGAGCATCGAGGCGGCGTCGACACTGCCGCGCTCCTCGATGTTCAGCGCCCCGGCCAGCACCAGCAGGGCGCCCACCACGCAGACTATGGTGGCCACCACCGAGATGAGCACTGCCGGCGATTTGGTGATGCCCAGACGGGCGGCCACAGGGTAGGCGATAAGCGTGTGGGAGGCATACATCGCCGCCAACAGAAACGATGTGACCCATGAACAATGGAGCAGATACACGCTGGCGGCCACGCCCATCGCCATGGGTATGAAAAAGGAGAGCAACCCGAATCCCGCCCCTCTGCGGAGGTTGAGCCTCAGGTGGAACATGTCGATTTCCAGACCCGCCAGAAACATCAGATAGAGCAGGCCCACCTGCCCGAAGATGCTGAACGAGCTGTCGTTGTCGAGAATGTTGAGTCCGTAAGGCCCCACGAACACACCCGCCACGATCATGCCGATGATGTGGGGGATGCCGAGCCGGTTGAGAATCACCGGCGCCAGCAATATTATCATCATCACTATCAGGAAGATAGTGACAGGATTGGTGACAAGGGGTGTGCTGAGGGTCACTTCTTCTTATGTGCGGGGAGGAGTTACTTTTTTCTGCGCAGATGGTTTCTTCTGCGCGGATTATTTTTTCTTCTGCGCGATGAGGTATTCGGCGATCTGCACGGCGTTGAGGGCGGCGCCTTTGCGGATCTGGTCGGACACTGCCCAGAAAGCCAGGGAGTTGTCGCCTGCAAGGTCCTGACGGATACGGCCCACGTAGACGGGGTCGCAGCCGGCGAGTTCAAGAGGCATGGGATAGATTTTCTCGGCGGGGTTGTCCATAACCACTACGCCGGGAGCGGCGGCGAAAGCCTCGCGGGCCTCCTCGACGGTGACGGGGCGCTCGGTCTCGCACCAGATGGCCTCGGAATGGGCGCGGAGCACGGGCACACGCACGCAGGTGGCGCTCACGCGGATCTCCGGGTCATGCATGATCTTGCGTGTCTCGTTGACCATCTTCATCTCCTCCTTGGTGTAGCCGTTGTCGGTGAACACGTCGATGTGGGGGATGACGTTATAGGCCAGCTGCGCCACGAATTTCTCCACTTTGGCGGGTTTGCCCTGCGAGAGGTCGGCATACTGCTGCACCAGCTCGTCCATGGCGCTCTGGCCGGCGCCTGAAGCGGCCTGATATGTGGCCACGTGGATGCGGCGCAGGCCGAATTTCTCGCGGATGGGGTTGAGTGCGGTCACCATCTGGATGGTGGTGCAGTTGGGGTTGCCGATGATGTTACGGGGCGCGTCGAGAGCGTCCTCTGCGTTGACTTCGGGCACTACCAGGGGCACTTCGGGATCCATGCGGAAGCAGCTCGAGTTGTCGATCATCGTGGCGCCGAGGGCGGTGATGGTCTCGGCATAGTCGCGCGAGGTGCCGGCACCGGCCGATGTGAAGGCGATGTCGATGCCGCGGAAAAGCTCGGGATCCTTGGTGAGAAGCTGTATTTTGATTTCTTTGCCGCGGAAGTTGACAGTGGTTCCTGCCGAGCGCTGCGAGCCGAAAAGGCGAAGCTCGTCGACGGGGAAGTTACGCTGGTCGAGCACTTTGAGCAGCTCGTGGCCTACGGCGCCGCTGGCGCCTACAATTGCAACATTCATTTATGATTCAGTTTTAAGTTATTGACTAATGTGATGTTGATAAGTTGTATTATATGTTGTGTGAATAAGGAAGCGTGATGGGTGTGGTGTGGCCGGCGGTCAGTCGGCCATGAGTTTACGGTAGCGGCGGCGGGGAGGCTCCTTGCCGCCGTTCTGTGCCTTCTTGTATTCCTCGTATTCCGAGTAGTCGCCCTGATAGAACACCACTTTGCCGTCACCCTCGAACGAGAGGATGTGGGTGCAGATGCGGTCGAGGAACCAGCGGTCGTGGCTGACAACCACGGCGCAGCCGGCAAAGTTCTCCAGACCCTCCTCGAGGGCGCGCAGGGTGTTCACGTCGATGTCGTTGGTAGGCTCGTCGAGCAGCAGCACGTTGCCCTCCTCTTTCAGCGCCATGGCCAGGTGGAGGCGGTTGCGTTCGCCGCCCGACAGCACGCCGATCTTCTTCTCCTGGTCGGCGCCGGCGAAATTGAATTTCGACAGATATGCACGGGCGTTGACGTCGCGGCCCCCCATGCGGAAGCTTTCGGTGCCCTGCGAAATCACCTGGTAGACCGACGCGTCGGGAAGCAGGTCGTGGTGGCGCTGGTCAACGTAGGCGATTTTCACGGTCTCGCCCACCTCGAAGCTGCCGGCATCGGGCTTCTCCTGCCCCATGATGAGGCGGAAAAGGGTGGTTTTGCCGGCGCCGTTGGGGCCGATCACGCCCACGATGCCGTTGGGCGGGAGCGAGAATTCTAGGTCCTTGAACAGCAGCTTGTTGCCGAAGGCTTTCTGCAGGCCGTGAGCCTCGATGACCTTGTTGCCCAGACGGGGACCGTTGGGGATGAAAATCTCGAGTTTCTCCTCGCGCTCCTTCTGATCCTGGTTGAGCAGGCGGTCGTAGCTCGACAGACGCGCTTTCCCCTTGGCCTGACGTGCTTTCGGAGCCATGCGCACCCATTCAAGCTCGCGTTCGAGGGTTTTGCGACGTTTGCTGGCCTGCTTCTCCTCCTGTGCCATGCGGCGGGTCTTCTGGTCGAGCCACGAAGAGTAGTTGCCCTTCCAGGGAATCCCCTCGCCGCGGTCGAGTTCGAGAATCCATCCGGCCACGTGGTCGAGGAAATAGCGGTCGTGGGTGATGGCTATCACCGTGCCGGGATATTGCTGCAGATGCTGCTCGAGCCAGTCGATCGACTCGGCGTCGAGGTGGTTGGTAGGTTCGTCGAGCAGCAGCACGTCGGGTTGCTGGAGCAACAGGCGGCAGAGAGCCACGCGACGGCGCTCGCCCCCCGAGAGGGTGCTCACCTTCTGATCGTCGGGCGGGCACTGCAGGGCATCCATGGCACGCTCGAGCTTGGAGTCTATGTTCCAGGCATCGGCGGCGTCGAGCGCATCCTGCAGCTCGGCCTGGCGCTGGATCAGTTTGTCCATCTTGTCGGGATCCTCGAGCACGTCGGGGTCGCCGAACGCGGCGTTCACCTCGTCGAACTCCTTGAGCAGATCCATCACGGGCTGCACGCCCTCGCGGACCACTTCGATCACGGTCTTCTCGGGGTCGAGCTTAGGTTCCTGCTCGAGATATCCTACGGAATATCCGGGCGCGAACACCACCTCGCCCTGGTAATCCTTGTCAATGCCGGCGATGATTTTCAGCAGCGATGATTTACCGGAGCCGTTGAGACCGATGATGCCGATTTTGGCGCCATAGAAAAAGGAGAGATATATGTTTTTGAGAACCTGTTTCTGGGGAGGGTAGGTCTTTGAGACGCCCACCATGGAAAAGATTATTTTCTTGTCGTCGGGATTGGGAGATGCCACGTTGAGGGGTATTTTGTTAGTGAATAATCAATTAAATGCATTTACGGCGGCTGAGCGCGAGTGTCAGCGACGTTTTTTGGGGGCTGTCTTCACGGAGTAGTCGCAGCGGACTTTCCCCTCGACGATGTTGCGCAGCTTGTTGCGGATAAACTGCTTGCGCAGAGGCGAGATGCGGTCGGTGTAGATTGTGCCCTCGAGATGGTCGAGTTCGTGTTGGACGATACGGGCCAGATATCCGCTGATTTCCTCCTCGTGGGGCTGGAAATCCTCGTCGAACCAGCGCAGACGTATGTGCTCCACGCGTTTCACATCCTCGCTCAGCCCGGGCACCGACAGGCACCCCTCGGCGCGGTTCACCGTCTCGCCGTCGAGCACCTCGAACTCGGGATTGATCAGAATGAATTTGCGCCCGGCGCATTCGGGAAATGTTTCGCTCAGGGGGTCGGCATCGATCACCACCAGTCTGATGGCGCGACCGATCTGAGGCGCGGCAAGTCCCACACCTTCCGCGGTATACATGGTTTCAAACATGTCGGCCACAAGCTGTCTCAGCTCCGGGTAATCGCCGGTGAGGGGTTGGGTGGTTTCGCGGAGCACGGGGTGGCCGTAGAGATATACAGGTAGTTTCATAGTCAAATGTCATTGCAGCGGCTTGGGCAACGGGTGCCGAAGCTTCATGAATCGGAGTGGGAGCGCTTCCATTCAAGCGACGAGAGATAGTCGTTGAGGATGATGCAGGCGGCCAGAGAGTCGGTGTTGCCCGTTTTTTCGCGTCGTTTCGACCGTTTCATTCCCGCGTCGATCATGGCGCGGTGGGCCAGCACGGAGGTGAACCGTTCGTCGTAAAGTTCGAAGGTCATCGCGGGAAATGCCTTGCGCAGACGCCCCAGGGCGGGCATCAGCCATCTCTGGCAGTCCGACGGGGTGCCGTCGGTGTTGAGTGGCAGCCCCACCACCACGGCATCGACTGTCTCGCGCGCAAAATAGTTGGCGAGCCACTTCTGCAGCCCGTCGGCAGGCACGGTGCACAGGCCGTTGGCCGATATGCGCAATGGGTCGGTGACGGCTATGCCGCACCGACGCCTCCCGTAATCTATGGCCAGCAGACGTCCCATTTTGCGCAAAGTTACGCAAAAAAAGGTATTTGGCCAAATTTTATGATGCGGCGGTTTCCCGGGCGACTGTGCGGACGGTGCGTCTCAGCGATGAATAGCCCACGATGTAGAGCGCCCCGGAAAGGTATGAGCAAACTTTGGTGGCCAGGGCGCTGCTGATGAATGTGGCCGCGGCAATTGCGGGGATGGATGCCACGGAGGGGAGCGCCAGTGTGCCTTTGAACACTCGCACCCACAGCCCAAGCCAGAATATGTGCATCAGATACATGCCGAAACTCAGATTCGACAGTTCGAGAATCCATGCAGGCGTTTTGGTCAGGCTTATGCAGCTGAACATCAGGAAGGTGCCGACGGTGCATGCCACCACGTTGAGCGTGCAGAAGCACCAGGCCAGTTCCAGATCCATCGTCACATGGCTCACGCCCGGCACGGCCTGCACCCAGAATGACCAGGAGGTGACTGAGCCGCCGACCAGCGTGAGCAGCAGCCCGGTGCGGAAACGGCGGTCGCGGCTCCAGGTGAGATGATGGGCGATGTAGTGGGCGATTACAAGGTAACCTAAGAAGCCCGAGAAATACCAGAGGGCGTGGAACTCGTTCCAGTTGCACTGTCCCCACATTTCACCCACCCAGCGCGCCGCCAGCGGCATGCATGACGAAAGCAGGAACAGGCCTATGAAGATCCGTTCGTCGTGTGCCGAGGCTTTGCGGAGCCAGGGCGAGATGACGGGGATGAACAGGTATAGCGAAATCAGAGGATACATGAACCACAGGTGCCCGGCCAGAGTGGGGAAGTTGAGCAGGGTGCGCGAAAGGTCGTGGAGACTGTCGGCAGTGGTGAGCTGCCCCCACAGCATCGGCAGGGTGCTGTAGAGTATGATGAAGATAAACATCGGCGGCAGGATGCGTGTGAAGCGGCGGCGGTAAAACGCTCCCATGGTCTCTCCTTCGGGCATAGGCGCCAGCAGGAATGCCGACACGATCATGAACAGAGGCACCGACATGCGCGAGAAACCGTCGTAGATCGACACCCAGAGACGGTCGTGCTCGTTGCAGAGCCACGCTGTGGGGCCCGCCATGTCGGTGGCGTCGATACTTCCGTAGTAGTTTTCGGCAGCATGGACGAGCATCACAAGAAAGCAGGCGAAAACTCTGACAAAATCGAGAAATACGATGCGCGAGGATTTCTGCGCGGGGGCAAGAGCCGGCAGGGCGGCGGTTTTCAGGGAAGAACTCATTGAGTGGCTTAGAGTGAATTTGGTTATGATGGCTGTGGCGTCGGCGGGCCATATGGCAGGGCGCGCCGCGGTCTTACGATGCCAAAATTACAAAAAAGCGCTAACCTGACAAAAAATTAAACCGACATATTTCCTACAGAGAATGGATTGACATGGCAGTGTCGGATGTCTGCAATTGTTAACGACTGTGAATTTTAACAGAACGTAGCGCGTCAAATGTAAAATGAGGTTAAATTCAGAGAATTTCTTGCTGAATTATTATGTTGTTAAACATAAAACGCATACCTTTGCATCAGTTTTTCATGGTATTAGATTTAAGGTAAGAAGATTATTCGTCGTGACGACGAGTAATTTTTTTTTGTGGCTATATGAAATTTTACTACCTTTGTAAAATGAAATGATTCTACCTTTGTAGAAAATGTGCGTCGGCTGCCCGGCCGCCGCGCTTTTAGCAACCCTAAGATACTGATGAGAGTTAAGATTCATCGCGAAGGCACCAACATATTGATACTGCTGATGGCGGCACTGCTGCTTATCAACATACCCTTGTGGATATGGCTTATCGACTGGGTGTGGATTCCGATTCTGATAACAGTGGCCTCGGCGGTGTTCTATCTGCTGATTGTCAATTTCTACCGTTCTCCTCACCGCAATTTCACGGGTGACCGCGAAGATGTGGTGGTGGCCTCGGCCGACGGTCGCGTGGTGGCCCTCGAGGAAGTTTACGAGCCTGAATATCTCAAATGCCGGTGCATTCAGCTGTCGGTGTTCATGTCTCCCACAAATGTTCATGCCAACTGGTTCCCGGTCGATGGAGAGGTGATATTCTACAAGCACCATCCCGGCCGGTTCATGGCAGCATATCTGCCCAAATCGTCGACTGAAAACGAGCGTTCCACCGTGGTGATCCGCACCCTCGGCGGCCAGCTGGTGCTCATGCGCCAGGTGGCGGGCGCCATGGCCCGCCGCGTGGTCACCTACGCCCGCCCCGGCGACGAAGCCTCGATCGAGGACCACATGGGTTTCATCAAACTCGGCTCGAGAGTTGACCTCTATCTTCCGCTCGACACCACTATCAAAGTGAATCTTGGCGACAAGACCGTCGGCGGCATCACCGAAGTGGGCCGTCTGAGCCATGCCGACGACAAACCAGCCAACTGACCCTCCCTCTCCCCGCACACAATGTTTCTCAGAAAAATAATCACCTCCGTACCCAATACACTCACGCTCTGCAACCTGATTTCGGGTTGCCTGGCCTGCATCTGCGCATTCTCGTTTTCCGACCACCCCGTGTCGTGGGGATGGGACGGACGGCAACTCGCCTGGTGCCTTGTGGGGCTGGCAGCAGTTTTTGACTTCTTCGACGGCGCCGCGGCCCGCTGGCTCAATGCCCCCTCGCCATTAGGCAAGGAGCTCGACTCGCTTGCCGACCTGGTGAGCTTCGGTGTGGCGCCCTCAATGCTGATGTATAACAGCCTGCAGATATGGACCGGCTCGTGGTGGATACCATTTGTGGCGCTTTTTATCCCGGCCATGGGTGCGCTTCGCCTGGCGCGTTTCAACCTCGATGACTCGCAGGCCACCGAATTCAAGGGTATGCCCATCCCCGCCAACGCCATCTTCTGGATCGGCGCTACCGCCTGGATGCAGTCGCACGGCATGGAGTGGATGCACCAGCACGTCTATCTGGGCAACGCCATCGTGGCGTCGGTGATAGTGGGTGTGGCGCTGCTGATGGTGAGCAATATGCGCATGTTCTCGCTGAAACTCAAAAATTTCCGTATCGGCGACAACCTGCTGCGCTACCTGCTGCTGCTGGCGGCAGTGCTCTTCGTGGCAACAACCGGCGTGGAGGGATTCGCCTACACCATCATTCTCTACTTCATCCTCTCGGCCATCGCCAACACCCCCGCATGGCGCCGCGCCCACCCCTGATTCGCCCCTCTGCAACATCGAAATTAACATTTTGACTGCGACCCCTGCCTTGACAATTTCTGGGGAATGGAGCCTTATGCACTTTTCGGAACTCTCCGGAAAGTGTAATTTTTTTATAAATAAGGTGTGGGGTGATGGTAAATGCCGAAAAAATGCTTAACTTTGTGGCTTGATTGCAGAGGCAGTGCCGCGCATGTCGGCGATGCCCTGCTGTAGCTGACACAGAAAGTATTATTTACCATTACTCAGTGGAAACTAAATATATTTTTGTTACCGGCGGTGTGGTTTCCTCTCTCGGAAAGGGAATCATCTCGTCGTCGCTTGCCTGTCTGCTGAAAGCGCGGGGTTACAGGGTGACAATTCAGAAATTCGACCCTTACATCAACATCGACCCCGGCACTCTGAATCCCTACGAACATGGCGAGTGCTATGTCACTGTCGACGGCCATGAGGCCGACCTCGACCTCGGTCACTACGAGCGATTCACCAATATCCAGACTACGCGGGCCAACAATATCACTACAGGCCGCATCTATCAGAGCGTCATCGACAAGGAGCGCCGCGGCGACTACCTCGGCAAGACGGTGCAGATCGTGCCCCATATCACCGACGAAATCAAGCGCGCCGTGAAGAAGCTCGGCCTCACCGGCGATTTCGACTTCGTGATCACCGAAATCGGTGGTGTCGTGGGCGACATCGAGTCGCTCCCGTTCCTCGAAGCCGTGCGTCAGCTCCGCTGGGAGTTGGGTCAGAACGCGCTTTGCGTCCACCTCACCTATGTGCCCTACATCGCAGCGGCAAAGGAGCTGAAAACCAAACCCACCCAGCACTCCGTGAAGAAGCTCCAGGAGCTGGGCATACAGCCCGATGTGCTGGTGCTCCGCACCGAACACCCCATAACCGACGAAGTGCGCCGCAAGATTGCATTGTTCTGCAACGTGTCGGCCGACGCCGTGTTCCAGTCGATCGACGTGCCCACCATCTACGAGGTGCCCATCAAGATGCACGAGCAGCATCTCGACGAAGTAGTGCTCCGCAAGACCGGAAACACCCCCGAAGGAGAGCCTCACATGGCTCCCTGGATGCACTTCCTCGACAAACTCCACGCCGCCACCAAGCCGGTCACAATTGGTCTGGTGGGAAAATATGTGGAGCTGCAAGATGCCTACAAGTCGATCGACGAGTCGCTGTTCCAGGCCGCTACCTATAACGACCGCAAGGTTGAAATCCGCTATATCCATTCCGAAAAAGTCACCGAAGAGAATGTAGGCGAGCTGCTTGCCGGCCTCGACGGCGTGATCATCGCCCCGGGTTTCGGCCAGCGCGGTATCGAAGGAAAGTTCGTGGCGCTGAAATGGGCGCGCGAGCATGATATGCCCACTTTCGGCATCTGCCTGGGCATGCAGTGCATGGTCATCGAATATGCCCGCAACGTGCTCGGTCTTGCCGACGCCAACTCCACCGAGATGAATCCCCAGACCCCTCACAACGTCATCGACCTTATGGAGGAGCAGAAATCAATCTCGAACATGGGCGGCACAATGCGTCTGGGCGCCTACGACTGCCATCTCCGTCCCGGCTCTCTGGCCGCCAAGGCTTACGGCAGCGAGGATATCAGCGAACGCCATCGCCATCGCTTCGAATTCAACGAAAAGTACCGTGAGAAATTCGAGCAGGCCGGCATGCAGTGCGTGGGCGAGAACCCCCGCACCCACCTTGTCGAGGTGGTCGAGGTTCCCGGCAAGCGTTGGTATATCGGCACGCAGTATCACCCCGAATACTCCTCTACGGTGCTCAATCCCAACCCCATCTTCCTCAGCTTCATGAAAGCCGCCATCGCCTATGGCGACGAGCGCCGCAAGCAAGCCAACCCCTAAACTTTAAACCCTCAACTTTCAACCTCACCCCCCCAACTCCCATCTGACACCAACCAAAGCCAATGGATAAAAATACACTCACCGGTCTGATTCTCATGGGTCTGCTCATCTTCGGTTTCATGTGGATGAACTCCAGCAAGCAGAAGGAAAACCAGCAGCAACAGCAGCAGGAGCAGGCCGAAGCCAAGAAAGCGGCGGCCGACGAGCCGCAGATCACCGTCGACTCAATCTCCGCAGCCGAGGCTGCCGCTATCCCCGCCGCCATCCGCGAGGGAGGCGTGCGTCAGGGCGACGGCGACAGCTATGTCTACAACACCCCCTCGGTGCGTCTGGCAATGGTCAACGGCGAGGTGACCGGAAGCGTGCAGACTGCCGACACCACACTCGACTATAACGACGTGATTGCCAACCGCCTCTCGCGCGACATCACCCTGTCGACGCGCAACGAGGCTGTGAAAAATATCCGCGAGGTGCTGTCCGACACCCGCCGCTACGGCCAGTTTGCCTCGCACCGCACCGGCAAAGCGGGCACAGTGAAACTGGGCAACGACAAGCTCTCGCTTGAAATCTCCAACCAGGGCGGCTACATATCGCGCGCAACCCTGCTCGACTACAAGAGCTACCTCCCCGCCGACGCCAAATCTGAGAAAATCGACACCGCCGACGTGGAAATCTGCCGTCCCGGCTGCAACAAATATTCGTTTGAGCTGACCTCGGCCACCCAGCGCATCAACACCGCCGATTTCTTCTTCACTCCCCGCCAGGTGAGCGACTCGGTGGTGGAAATGACCCTCGACATGGCGGGCGGCGGACAGTTCGGCTTCCGCTACACCCTGCCCAAGGGTAGTTATGTGGTGCGCATGGAGGTGATTCAGAAGGGTATGGATAAGGTGATACCCATCTCTGTGGCCAACGCCAAACTCATCTGGAGCCAGAAAATGGGCCGCAACGAGCGTGGCCGCACTTTCGAGGAGCGCAATTCAGGCCTATATTATAAATATGTGGGCGACTCGCCCGACGACCTCGGTGCCCAGGGCGAACAGACCGACGAACTCACCCAGCGCCTGAAGTGGATCGGTTATAAAAACCAGTTCTTCTCCATGGTGATGATTCCCCGCACATGTTTCACATCGGCCGAGGTGGCATCGACCGACCTCAAGAAAGATCCCGATTTCGTGAAAGCTCTCGCCTCGGAGGCTTTCATGGACTACAGCGCCTCGGAGGCCAACCCCATCACCATCGACATCTTCATGGGGCCCAACCTCTACCCGCTGCTGAGCAGTCTCGACAAAGAGATTCCCGGTGCCGACAAGGATTCGCTCGACCTCACCAATCTCATCCCCCTCGGCTGGCCCATCTTCCGGTGGATCAACACGCTGATTATCATCCCCGTGTTCACATTCCTGAGCACATTCATCAAGAGCTATGGCCTGATAATCTTCCTGCTCACTCTCTTCATCAAGCTCATACTCTTCCCCTTCACCTACAAGAGCTATAAATCGCAGGCCAAGATGCGTCTGCTCGCTCCCGAAATCAAGGCCATCAACGACAAATATCCCGGTCAGGAAAATGCCATGACCCGCAGCCAGAAGACCATGGCGCTATACTCGCAGGCCGGCGCCAGCCCCATGTCGGGCTGTCTGCCCATGCTGCTGCAGATGCCTGTGCTCATCGCCATGTTCTGGTTCTTCCCGTCGGCCATCGAGCTTCGCGGCCAGCACTTCCTGTGGGCCACCGACCTTTCGGCGCCCGACTATATCTTCACTCTCCCGTTCAGCATCCCCTGGTATGGCAACCACGTGAGCCTTTTCTGTCTGCTCATGACCGCCACCAACATCATCTACACCCACATCAACATGCAGAGCCAGTCGCAGACCATGCCCGGCATGAAGTGGATGATGTATCTGATGCCGGTGATGTTCCTGTTCATCTTCAACGACTATGCCTCGGGCCTGAGCTACTACTATTTCCTGTCGCTGCTCATCACCATTATCCAGACATGGCTCTTCCGCGTCTTCACCAACGAGGAGAAGATGCGCGCCGCCATGAAGGCCCACGCGGCCAAGCCTAAAAAGAAATCGGGCTTCATGGCCCGTCTGGAGGAGGCTCAGAAGCGTCAGCAGGCCATCCTCCGCGAACAGCAGAAGAACCAGAAGCGCCGTTAAGAGCTTGTTTAATAATAAAAAAATGCCGGATATTACCATTGATCAGGGCAACAGCTCAGTGAAAATCGCTGTCTGGGACGGGACTAACCTCCTTGACGAGGAGACGCTTCCGCGCCTCGATGCCGCCGTGCTGGCGCGCATCGTCGACCGTTACCGCCCGGCAAGGGCGCTCTGCTGCTCCGTCACAGGCAACGGCTCACGCATCACTGCCGAGCTGGGACGCCTCGGGGTTGACGCCCGCGAGCTTTCGGTGGCGCTCCCGCTCCCCGTGGAGATCGGCTACCGCACTCCCGGCACTCTCGGCCCCGACCGCATCGCCGCCGCTGTGGGCGCCTGGAGCATGTTTCCCGGCGAACCGCTTCTGGTGGTTGACATGGGCACTGCCGTCACCTACGACGTTGTCACCGCCGACGGCTGCTATCTCGGCGGCAACATAGCCCCCGGAGTGGGCATGCGCCTGAGGGCGTTGCGCAGTTTCACCGCCCGCCTCCCCGAGGTGAACGGCTATGGCGACACCCCCTCATTCGGCTACGACACTACGACAGCCATGCGCGCAGGAGCCGTGCGCGGAGTGGTGGCAGAGCTGAACTACTATCGCTCGCTGCTCCCCGAAGGCACCCGCGTGGTACTCACCGGCGGCTGGTCAAAACATGTAAGCTCGTTTCTCGACTATCCCGTCACCGTCGACCACTGTCTGGTCACCAAAGGGCTTCTATCCATACTCCTCCATCCCGTGAAAGCGCAGCGCGCCGACACCTGAACCAACTCATCTCATTTATTCCGGATATGAAAAAAACCGCCATAAAGTTTCTCGCGGCAATTGCAGTGGCAATTGCGACCTGCACCGCCGCTCAGGCCCAGAACGCCGAAATCTCGCCCTACTCGCGCCTGGGCTACGGCTCGCTGAACGATCACGCCAACACCGCCCAGAAGGCTATGGGCGGAGTCGGCATTGCCCTCAGCGACGGCCACAGCGTGAATTTCATGAACCCAGCATCATACGCCGCAATCGACTCGGTGACTTTCCTGTTCGACATGGCGGCCAACGTCAAATATCTCAAGACCAACGAGACGGTCGGCGGCCAGCGTCAGGCAGGTCACGATTTCACCGGCGGACTCGACTACATCACCCTGCAGTTTCCCCTCACCCGCTACGGCGGCATGTGTGTGGGTCTTGTGCCCTGGTCGCAGGTGGGTTACTCTTTCGGCAACGAAATAGCCAACGGCACCAACCAGTACAGTGGTTCGGGTACGGTCAACGAGCTGTTTGTGGGTCTGGCCGCGCGTCCGTTCAAGGGGCTGTCGGCCGGTGTGAACGTCAGCTATATGTTCGGCAATCTGCTCAACGACGCCTATGTCTACGGCACTGACAACGGCACCACCACGCTCTTCGAGCGCGTGATGGAGATCCGCGACTACAACATCCGGGTGGGCGTGCAGGGCCATTTCAATCTCGACCGCGACAACCAGCTGTCGCTCGGCCTTATATGGCAGCCTGCAAAGTCGCTCCACGGCAAATCCTACGGCGTGAAATATGATGTCAATCAGGACACCAAGAACGACACCATCGGCTACGCCGACCGCAGCATGGCCGGAAAATACAAGATGCCCGACACCTGGGGCGCCGGCGTGGCGTGGATTTGGAAAAAACAGCTCACCGTAACGGCCGACTACACATATCAGCCCTGGAAGGGGATGGCCTACAAGGCTATCGAAGGTTTCGACCAGGTGATAGACCCCGAAAACCGTTTTGCCGACCGCTGGAAATGGGCTTTCGGCGCCCAGTATGCAGGCGCACGCCGAGGCAACTATTTCCGCCGCATCAACTATCGCGCCGGTGCGTTCTTCGGGCAGGACTATATCAAGGCAGGCGCCAACAATGTCAAGGAGCATGGAATGTCGCTGGGTCTGGGACTCCCCGCGCCCTCGTCCAAGACGATGATCAATCTCACCTTCGAGTGGCGCCACCGCCAGGGTTCCCCCCAGAAACTCGTCTCCGAGGATTATTTCCAGGTGACCTTAGGCATGAACATCAACGAAATCTGGTTCTGGCAGGATAAACTCAGATGATGCGACGCAGGGTGTCAATGAGGATGTTGCCGGCTGCGGTGCTCGCCGCTGCCGCCGCCTGCGTGCTCTCCTCGGCCTGCTCCCAGGAGAAGCGCGAGACCATCCGCATCTCGGCCGACCCCGAGACATTCCCCACGATGCGTACCATCGACGTCTCCACCACGATCTCTGATTCGGGTTACACCCGCTACCACATAACATCGCCCCTGTGGCTGATGTTCGAGGAGGCCCGCGAGCCTCACTGGAACTTTCCCGGCGGCATTTTTGTTATTCAATATGACAACGACATGAAGGAGACCGGCACTTTCACGGCCGACACCGCCACGTTCTGGAGTCAGAAGAAGCTGTGGCGTTTCGACCGCAATGTGCGCATGCGCAACATCGCCGGCGACCGCTTCCTCACCGAGCAGCTTTTCTGGGATCAGAACAGCCGCAAGCTCTACAGCGACTCCTTTATCCACATCGAGCGCAGCGACCGCGTGATCGAGGGTGTCGGCTTCGAGTCGGACGAAAACATGACCGACTACACCATCCGCCATCCCATGGGCATCTTCCCGGCCTCCGATTTCGTGAGCCGTCAGCAATAACGTCTTAAACAAGCTCTTATACCATGTTTGATTTAACCTGGCTGATCATAACTCTGGTTTCGCTCGCCTTCTCGGCTCTCTTCTCGGGTGTCGAGATCGCTTTCGTCAGCTCCGACAGGGTGCGCGTGGAGCTTGACATCCAGAAGGGCGGACTCATAGGACGCTGCCTCAGCCTTTTCTACAGCAATCCAAACTTCTTCATCTCCACCATCCTTGTAGGCAACAATGTGGTGCTGGTGATCTACGGCATCGGTTTCGCCAAAATGGTGGAGCCGCTGCTTGCCTCGTGGCTTGCCGGCGTGCCCGGCGAGCAGGCATGGATTCTCGTGAGCCAGACGCTGATCTCCACGCTGGTGATTCTCCTCACAGGCGAGTTTTTGCCTAAATCCACATTCCGCATCAACCCCAACCGCTCGCTGCGTCTGGTGGCGCCTTTTACGGCTCTGCTCTATTGCATCCTCTACCCCGTGTCGCTCTTCTCCACATGGATCTCCAACCTGCTGATGCGCCTTTTCGGCATCCGCGACGACAACCCCCGCATGGGCATTATATCGCTGGGCGACCTCAACGACTATCTCGAGCAGACCATCGACGAGAAGGCCGATGAAAACGCCGAGGTGGAGCGCGAGGTGGAGATTTTCCACAACGCCCTCGATTTTTCGGAGACGCATCTGCGCGACTGCATGGTGCCACGCAACGAGATTGTGGCTGTCGACATCGACAACACCTCGCGCCAGGAGCTGGCCGACCTCTTCACCTCCTCGGGCCGCTCCAAGATTCTGGTTTTCCGCGAGGATATTGACAATATTTTAGGTTATATACATGTGAGCGAGCTGTTTACCCCCGGCCGCGACTGGAAGTTGCAGCTAAAGCCCATCGTCTATGCTCCCGAGGCGCTCCTTGCCTCGAAAATGATGCGACGCCTGCTATCGGAGAAACGGTCGATCGCCGTGATCGTCGACGAATTCGGCGGCACCGCCGGTATGGTCACTCTCGAGGACCTGATGGAGGAGATCTGCGGCGACATTCAGGATGAACACGACACCACCGACATCATCGAGCGCAAGCTTGCCGACGGTGTCTACGAGTTCTCGGGCCGCGTGGAAATCGAACATGTCAACAACACATATCATCTCGACATTCCCGAGAGCGACGACTATCAGACGCTCGCGGGGTATATCCTCGACGCCACCGGCACCATTCCCGATGTCGGCGAGGCCATAGTGCTGGGCGCTCTCAGGTTTGAGGTGAAGCAGAAATCATCCTCGCGCCTTGAGCTGATAAAGGTCTCTGAAATCCCCTCCGGAAGCAAAGACTCCTGACCCGGGCCGCTCCCGGCTATTAATGAAATTTCAACTACACATATAACTAAATTATGGAAACAATAAAAGTAGACATCAAGGATGTGCTCCAGACCGTCACCGGCGAGCAGATCCAGGTCCTCAATCCCGAAGGTAAGGAAGCGCTCGACAAGGTTGCCAACGGCACAGGCGCCGGCAACGACTTCCTCGGCTGGGTAAAGCTCCCCACCGATACTCCTGACTCGCTTCTCGACGACATCAACGCCACCGCCGAAAAGCTCCGCAAGAGCTGCGACTATGTGGTTGCAATCGGCATCGGCGGCTCATATCTCGGCGCAAAGGCCGTGATCGAGGCTCTCAGCGACACTTTCGCCAACTTCCGTCCCGCAGGCGACGCGCGCCGCACCAATGTGCTCTTCGCCGGCCAGAACATCGGCGAGGACTATCTCAACGAACTGCAGGACTTCCTCAGCGACAAGAATTTCGGCATCGTGGTCATCTCCAAGTCGGGCACAACCACCGAACCCGCCATCGCTTTCCGTCTGCTCAAGGAGCAGCTCGAGGCCAAAGTGGGCAAGGCAGAGGCTGCCAACCGCATCGTGGCCATCACCGACGCCAAGAAGGGCGCTCTGCGTCAGCTTGCCACCGAAGAGGGCTATAAGACATATGTGATCGCCGACAACGTAGGCGGCCGTTTCTCGGTGCTCACCCCCGTGGGTCTGCTCCCCATCGCCGTAGCCGGTTTCGACATCAAGGCTCTCGTGGAGGGCGCCCGCCGCATGGAGGCCGCCACCACCGAGGCCAACGACTTCAACCCCGCATTCCTCTATGCCGTCACCCGCAACGCACTCTACCGCGCCGGCAAGAAGACCGAAATCCTCGTGAACTTCTGCCCCAAACTCCACTTCTTCGGCGAATGGTGGAAACAGCTCTACGGCGAAAGCGAAGGCAAGGACCACAAAGGTATCTTCCCCGCAGCCGTCGACTTCACCACCGACCTCCACTCCATGGGTCAGTGGATTCAGGATGGCGAACGCACCATCTTCGAAACCGTAATCTCAGTGGCCAAGCCCGAGAAAGAGAAAATCATCCCCTCCGACGCAGCCAACCTCGACGGCCTCAACTACCTCGCCGGCAAGCATGTCGATGAAGTCAACAAGATGGCCGAACTCGGCACCCGCATCGCCCACGTCGACGGTGGAGTGCCCAACATCCTCATCACCATCCCCTCGCTCACCGAGCTTCATCTGGGCGAACTGATCTACTTCTTCGAGAAAGCCTGTGGCATCTCGGGTTACATCCTTGGCGTCAACCCCTTCAACCAGCCCGGCGTAGAAGCCTATAAGCGCAACATGTTTGCCCTCCTGGCCAAACCCGGCTACGAAGCCGAGACCGCAGCCATGAAGGCCCGCCTTGAAAAGTAAACCCACATAACGGCGTTTCCCCTTGTGGAACGGCGGCTTTCCAGCCGCCGGCACCCGCTACCCCTTACGCTCCCGCACAGCCTCCTGCCGTGCGGGAGCGTTTCTTTATTGCGTCACAACAGTTTGTCGGATTCAAGATATTTCCGAGGGGATGCGGAAGAGGGAGAAGTTGACGGAGCCGTAGGCGCGGTGCTCCAGGAAGTGGGGGAGCGAGGAGAAGTCGTGTTTGCCGGAATGCTCGAGCACGAAGAGCGAGCCGGGATGCAGCAGCCGCGACGCGAGCACTTTCCCGGGGATTTCGGCAAAGCCGGGCAGGTCGTAGGGAGGGTCGGCGAAAACGATGTCGAAGCTGCGGGGCGAGGCTTCGATGTAGCGCAGTGCGTCGCCCTTGACCAAATGCAGATTGCTGTCGCCGAGGGTCTGCGCCACTTTACGGATGAATAAGGCCTGCGTGGATGCTTTTTCCACCGATGTCACCGAGCGGCATCCGCGCGACAGGAATTCGAACGACACGGCGCCGGTGCCGGCGAACAGGTCGAGCGCATCGGGGGCGTCACCCTCGAAATCGACAAGATTCTCCAGCACGTTGAAAATGTTCTCGCGGGCGAAATCGGTGGTGGGGCGGGCTGTGATGTTGGTGGGCACGTCGAAGCGCCGGCGGCCATATTTTCCTCTGATTATACGCATTGGACGGGGTGGCGGGGAGTGAGTTGAAGGTTTAGGGTTGAAGGTTTAGAGTTTAGAGTGTAAGGGGCGACACGACCATCTCGAAGGGGGTGCGCAGCGATGCGCGGCCTGCACGGAACATGGCCGAGGGAAATATGGCGGGCATCACGTAGCGCACGAAGCGGCGCAGCTGTGGTGCGACGTCGCCACGCGAGGCGGTGTCGCCTGCCAGAATAATCTCCTGAGAGGGAGGTATGTCGAATTCCTTGCGCACGGCCATCACATAGTAGACGGCATCCATCGGATGGTGTATTTCGTAGGAGTTGAGCAGCATGGGGGCGTCGTCGCCGAGCACCACAATGTCGCATCGGTCGCCGCGCAGGTTCACCAGCATTTTACCCGGAGCGCGCTGCTGATATTTGCTGTGGAAATAGAGCGCCTGCGGGGTGAGCGGGTGCGCTATGCGCGGATTGTTGAATGTGCGGCGCAGAAATCCCAGAGTATCGGCCGGCAGCTCCATTATTATCCGCACGTTCATTCCCGGCAGGGTATCTGCAATCAGTTCGACCGGCGCATTGGCGGGAGCATACGCCTCGGCGAAGACCGCCGACATCTTTTCGGGAGAGTCGACTGTGTCGGGCACCACGAGGAATCGCCTGGAAGCCACCAGTACCGTCACATCGCTGAAATCGCTCAGGAGCAGGGGATTGGCGTAGACCGCCTCCTGGAGAGCCTTGAGCGGCGACATCTCGGGACCGAAAGGAATCTCCTCGGAAATCATGGCATGATGCTCATAGGGCGAGAACGCCATGGCGCAGAGCGATGCCGGCGTTGGTTCGAGTACCAGCCGCCACATGCGCGGTTCCTTTATCATGTCTTTTCCGAGGCTCATAAATTGAGGATATTTAGATTGTCACCGCCTTACAGGGCGGTTGTTGGCACGCGAACCGCCGCCAAAACCGCTGCCACCGCCGCCCGACGAGCGCCGCGAACTGTTGTTGCGGGCGTTGTTGTAAGTGGCGCCATTGCCCCACATGTCGTCGCCGCCATAGTAGTCCTCCTCCTCTTCGTCATATTCCGAATCGTCGCGCTCCGACTCTTTCAGCTTGGGTTTGTTGCGCTTGATGTCGTTGGGCTTCTGGGCGTCGACAGGGGTTTCGAGGAGCGACCACGACTGGTCGAGGTCCCAGTTTTTGCGCAGCACGAGTTTCTTGGGATAATAGAACACATCCTCGGGGAGTCGTTTCAGCTTCACCGAGCCGGTTGTCCACACCGAGTCGCCGTTGAGGTCGATATAGGCCCGGAGATAGTATGTGGCGGGATCCACGTAGTGGAAGCGGGCAGTGCCGCCGCGCACACGCGCCGTCTGCACCGGGTCGTCGGAGCTGTCGAGCAACTCCACATACACCGCCGCCGTGTCGGGCAGATTCAGTTGCGCTATGTCGGTGATGTTGACATAAATGTTGCCATACTCCTCGATGGCTTTGGCGTCGAGTTCGGTCAGAATCGGCTTGTTGAACTGGCCGTAGAGATTGTATATTGCCGCCGAATCGACATGAATGCGGTAGCGCCCCTGCGACTTCCATGGATACTCCACCAGCAGACGGCAGGCCGAGGTGGAGTCGGGCACCATGCGCGCATCTTTCACGGGCACCCAAAGCGTGTCGACCAGAGTTTCCAGTCGCCATGAGCCTTCGGCAGGCATCAGCAGCGGTTCGGTTGCCTTGAAAACCAGCGGCTTGTGAAGTTCCTGCGTGTTGCCGCCGTCGATGATGATGTTGAGAAAATTGATTTTTACGGCAGCCGTGTCGGCGGTGTCTTTGCGCTCCTTGCTCTTTTTCGGTTTGACTTTGGGGCGCTTGTAAAACATCTTAAGAGTGTCGGTCTGCCATACCAGACAGTCGAGAGTGTCGGTCTTGCGGTAGCGTGCCTCCAGATAGATTGAATCCTGATTGACCAGCGTGGTGTCGGCAAGCCAGAACACCAGCGAGTCGCGTTCCGCACGGGTCTCCATCACCGCCACATCGTAAAGCGAACGGCCGGCGGCGGGGCCGTTGAGCAGGCGCAGCTGCGGCATAGAGTCGAGCGGCGCACCGAATTTCAGCTCCAGAGTGCGCTGCGAGGTGCGTTTGTTGTCGCGCAGATATTGCGAGCGGTATTCCTCGTTGAACCATGTGAGCAGCAGATCGTCGGGGAGATTGTGCCATGCCTGGCGTGTCACCACCGAGTCGGTGCCGTCGCTGGCGCGCAGAGTGTCGGTCACGGAGACCGGCACGGTCGAGGGGGAGACGGTCAGGGGGTAGAATGCCACATCCTCCGTGCGGTCCCAGTGCCAGTCGCGGTTGCGGTCGTCGATGGCATACACGCGGTAGTCGCCCGGTTTGAGACCGCGGACAGAGAACTGGCCATACTGGTTGGTCTTGGCGATACGTTCCAGCGGCAGGGTGGAGATGGCCGAGTCGGCGAGATTGCTGTAGATACCCACCAGCATACCCTGCGCCGGCTCGAGGTTGCGGGCCTGGAACACCATGCCCGACACCACAAGGGAGTCGAGCGTGTCGCCGGTTGAGAAATCGTAAGAGAAACCGTCGAGAATATTACCTTCGTTGAGGTCGCGGATGGCATCGCCGAAATCCACCACATAAGTGGTGCCCGGTTTCAGCGAGTCGCGGAACTCTACCGACAGATGCCGCCCGTTAGCGGTGACGCGTGCGTTCTCCTGCTGCACCGGCGATACCACCACCTTGTTGAGGGCGTCGTCGAGCTTCAGATTTTCGTCGAAATAGAGATCGATGCGGTTTCGGGAAACATTGAGGGAGCCGGGCGCGGGATTGGCGCGCAGAAACTCGGGCGCTTTCTCATCTCTGGGGCCACCTTCGGGGCGCCCTATGGAGGCACACGCCGCCACCATCAGGGCGATTGCCCCGACGAGCAGCACTCGCATTATCGTTGACGCTTTCGGCTTCATTCGGGGCTGTCGGTAAGATTATGTACCCCGGAGCAGAATCGAACTGCTATCTAAAGTTTAGGAAACTCCTATTCTATCCGTTGAACTACCAGGGCAATGATTCTGAGGCGTGTGGGCCGGAGCCTCAGCCGCAGTCACTGCAAAGTTACGGGTTATTTTCGGGAAAAACAAACGAAACGGTAGCTGACGCCCGTTTTTTCGTCGGTGAAGGGGCCTGTGGCGTCGGTCTGCTGCCATACGGCGGGATCGACGGCGGGGAAATGGACGTCGGCGTCGGGCGCTGTGGCGTCGATCATGGTTAGCTCGAGCCTGTCGGCCAGGTTGATTGCCGCGTCATAGATCTGCGCGCCCCCGATGATGAAGGCCTCAGTCTCGCCAGCCGCGCGTGCGAGCTCGATGGCGTCGGGCAGCGATGCCGCCGATTCTGCGCCGGGGAAGGTGAGCGAGCGGTTGCGCGTCACCACTATGTTGCGGCGACCGGGGAGTGCGCCCTTGGGCAGGGAGTCCCATGTGTGGCGCCCCATGACCACAGTGTGGCCCATGGTGAGAGTCTTGAATCTCTTGAGGTCCTCCCGGATGTGGAAAATCAGGTCGCCTCCGCGCCCTATGGCGTTGTCGGCTGTCACTGCCGCTATTATTGCTATGTTCATGATAGACTGATTTGAAATTACGCACTTTCGCGCGGTTGATGACTCTCAGACGCTCACCTCACCTTTGATGTGGGGGAGCGGATCGTAGTTCTCGAGGGTGAAATCCTCGTATTTGAAATCGAAGATCGAATGCACGTCGGGATTGATGCGCATTGTGGGTAGCGCGCGGGGAGTGCGCGACAGCTGCTCACGCACCTGCTCGAAGTGGTTGTTGTAGATGTGGGCGTCGCCCAGGGTGTGGATGAAATCGCCGGGACGCAACCCGCACACCTGCGCCATCATCATGGTCAGCAGCGCGTAGGAGGCGATGTTGAAGGGCACGCCCAGAAAGCTGTCGGCGCTGCGCTGATAGAGCTGGAGCGACAGCCGTCCGTCGGCCACGTAGAACTGGAAGAAGGCGTGGCAGGGGGGGAGATTCATGTTTTTGAGGTCGGCCACATTCCATGCGCTCACGATTATGCGGCGCGAGTCCGGGTCGTTTTTGATGGTGTCCACGGCCTCGGAAATCTGGTCGATGAAACCGCCGTCGTAGGCAGGCCACGAGCGCCACTGATAGCCGTAGATGTGCCCCAGATCGCCGTCGGGCGATGCCCATTCGTTCCATATGCGCACGCCGCGCTCCTGCAGCCATCGGGCGTTGGTGTCGCCGCGCAGAAACCACAGCAGTTCGTATATGATTGACTTGAGATGGAGCTTCTTGGTGGTGAGCAGCGGGAAGCCCTCCTCGAGGTTGAATCGCATCTGATAGCCGAAGACGCTGCGTGTGCCGGTGCCGGTGCGGTCCCCTTTGTCGGTGCCATGTTCGAGAATGTGGCTTAGAAGGTCGAGATATTGTTTCATTGCGGTGATGGTTTCATGGGTTTCAGCATTCGCCATCGACGATGATGGCTTTGAATGGATGGGAGTCGAAGACGGGACATGCATACTGGCATGCGCCGCATCCTATGCAGAGGTCGGTGTCGACGGCGGCGATCAGTGGGCTGCGGGTGTGGTCGGGTTTGTCACGCAGGGGAGTGCGGGGCACCATGGTGATCGCATGGCGGGGGCAAGCGCGGCGACACTCGCCGCACCCGATGCAGTTGTCGGCTTCAACGCGGGCTTTGCCGATAACAAACAGGTGCTTTTCGTCGGCGGTAAGCGGTGTCAGTGCGCCGGAGGGGCAGAGGTCGGTGCATACGGTGCAGTCGTAGAGGCAATACCCGCGGTCGTAGTCGGCCACGGGGTGCAGGGCGTGGAGCCATCCGAATTCATGGGACGACGCGCGCAGCGTGTGTCCCTTGCAGTGGGCTATGCAAAGGCCGCATCCGGTGCAGCTTTCGAGGAAATCGGCGAGATTTTTCTTGCCGGGAGGCGCCACATAGTGCAGAGGACGCAGAGGGTGCATGCCGGTGCCGTGTGCGGCTATGCGGTCGGCACGGTCGGCAAGGGCGCCCATAGCGGGAGCCGCGGCCACAAGCAGACCGGTGGCCATGAACCGTCGCCGGTCGATTTTCATGGCCTGTGTCTGAGGTTGTGATGCCGACATGGCTGTGGGTGTGGCTGTCTTCACCTTCTGCATCATGGGGAGAGCCAGACGTTTGCGGCGGGTGGTGTAGCTGATCGCATCCTCGGGGCATTCGGCCAGACAGTCGAAACAGACCACGCAGCGCGACGCGTCGATCACGTGGTCCGACAGGTCGATGCACTGCGCTTTGCACACATGCTCGCAGCGGCGGCAGTTGACACACATGTCGGTGTCGATGTCGAAATGTAAGAGGGCGTAGCGGCTAATGATAGACAGTGAGTTGCCAGCCGGGCAGAGGGTGTTGCAGAATTTGCGGCCCCATCGCCACGATGCCCATGCTATGCCGACGAATGTCACGGCGGCTACCGACATCGCTGTGGCCGACGCGGCCAGCACGGTGCGTCCTCCGATCAGTTCAACCAGTGGTGTGAGGAAATTGCCGGCAATGCGCCCGAAGGCCGACCAGGGGTCGAACAGGGCGGGCAACAGCGAGAAGCCGCCGACGAAGCAGGCGGCAATCAGCGCCAGCGAACCGTAGCGCAGACCCGGTGTGGGGGATTTGAAATGATAGGGGCGGCTCTGCTGCCATCCGCGGCCCATGCGGGGGAGCCGGGCGATCAGATCCTGCAGCGTGCCCATGGGGCAGACCGTAGAACAGTAGACGCGGCCGAAAAGCAGAGTCACCAGCAGCCACACGCCCAACAGGGTGAATGACGACGCCATGGCCAGCGGTATCAGCTGCACACGCGCAATCCACCCCATCGCCAGAGCCGTGCGGGCCTCAAGCGCGGTGAATGCCACGGTGGCAGCCGCCAAAGCCGTCAGAGACACCACTATGCGGGCCGCGCGCAGAGCGCGGCCGCGGGTGCGGTGCCGGTGTGGACGTTGTTGATTCAGCAATGGTGTGTGACTAAGAGCCTGTGGGGCGTGATGGGGGAGAGTGTCAGATATATTTGTCGCCGAAAGTCATCTTCACGTCGTTGACCATCTGCTTGATTTTCTGCTCCTCAGTTTTGGGGCATATCAGCAGCACATCGCCGCGGTCGGCCACGATGTATCCGCTGAGGCCTGCCACCACCACGAGTTTGTCATCCTTGACGGCAAAAATATTGTCGGTGGAATCGTAGGCCAGCACGCGGCAGTTCTGCGTCACGTTGGCGTCGCGGTTCTTGGGCGAATTGTCGTAGAGAGCGCTCCAGGTGCCGAGGTCATTCCATCCGAAGCTCACACACTCCACGTAGACATTCTTGGCCTTCTCCATGACGGCGAAGTCGATCGAGATGCCCACGCAGCCGGGGAAATTCTCCTCGATAAATTGCCTCTCGGCGGAGGTGCCGAACAGATGGCGCCCCTTTTCGAACACGTTGGCCACGTCGGGAGCGTTGGTGATCAGCTCGCGTATGATGGTTTTCGCGCTCCAGAGGAAGATGCCCGAGTTCCAGAAAAACTCGCCAGTCTCCAGAAACACCTTGGCAAGCTCGAGTTTGGGTTTTTCGGTGAATGTCTTCACCCGGCAGATGTCGCCTTCGACCTTTTCGCCCACCTGAATGTAGCCGTAGCCTGTTTCGGGACGGGTGGGGGTGATGCCGAGGGTGAGCAGGGCGTCGTGTGTCTCCACAAATTCAAAACCTTTGAGGATGGCGTCGCGGAAGACCTCGTCGCGGGTGATCAGATGATCGCTGGGGCAAACGATGATGCTTGCCTCAGGGTCGCGGGCTGCGATGTGATAGGCCGCCCAGGCAATGCATGGAGCGGTGTTGCGCCGCGCAGGCTCGAGCAGGATGTTGTCGTCGGACAGCTCGGGCAGCTGTTCGGAAATCAGGGGCTTGTATTGGGCATTGGTCACCACCAGCACATTCTCGGGGGGGACCAGTGCCGATATGCGGTCGAAACTCATCTGGAGCAGCGAACGCCCCGTGCCAAGGAAGTCGAGAAACTGCTTGGGACGGCTTTCGCGGCTGTAGGGCCAGAAACGGCTGCCGATGCCGCCGCACATTATCACGCAATAACGGTGTGAGTCAGTCATAATTGTGGTATTGACAGGAGAAATGCCACCCGTGGCGGCAATCCCTGTTTGGTTTAGGGTGTGCTAAGTTAGACACTTTTGCCGAAATACACAACTTTTTCGCCACATTTTCGGAGCTGCCGCGCACTAACCGCAGGGCGCACGCGTTAACAATATAAACCTCAACAACTATCGCAACCGCAGCAGTCATGAATCCCCGCCGCATATTCATTCTCCTCACAATAGTCTGTGCCGCAGCGGCCGCCGCCGTCACACCTCTTGCGCGTCTGCAGCAGCGCGCCGACCGGTTTTTCGATCAGAAAGAGTGGGCGCAGGCATCGGCCACCTACTATCAGATGCTCGATCAGCGTCCCGACTCGGTACCTCTCTACGGCAAGGCCATCGTGGCATGCGCCATGCGCGGCGACACTCTGGCCGAAATCCAGCTGATGAACCGGGCGCTTGACCACAAAATCCCCTTCGACTCGCTGCTTTCGCGTGTGAAGTCTACCAGTTTCCAGCTCGGAAACTCGAATCTCTACGGCGATTTCCTTCTCCGCGTCAAAAACGCGCATCCCTGGCTGCGTCGCCCCGTCGACGCATATCTGCTGCGATATTATACCTATCGCCGCGACGGCGCCCGCATGATCGAATATGCCAATACCATGCTCAGGGGCGACTCGCTCAACATCGGGTTCCTCTCCACGCTGGCCGACGGTCAGATGCTCTGCGGGGAATTCGACAGCGCCGTCGACACTTACCGCCGCATCCTCGCCGCCGACCCCGACAATGTCAACGCCCTGCTGCAACTCGGGTGCTACTATTATGAACTTGGCGACAACGCCGCCGCCATCCCCTGGCTCCGCCGTGCCCGCCGGCTACGGCCCACGCCTCATCTCGATGCAATCCTCAGCCGCATCGACCCGTCGGCTGCCGGGCATGGCCGGCATCACCGCTGACGCTCACTGCATTGCTCACTCAGAGCCTTACGTGCGTCATTAACTTCAATTAAGGAAATTTTTCTTGATTTCATGCGAAAAAAGCGCTGAAACGCTACAACGTATCGAAATTTTTCTTACCTTTGCACCGGATAAGACCCGCCGCGCCGACAAGCGCGGTCCCACACACACATAAGGCATCGCGCAGCGTGCCTGCAGCGCCCGCCGACGGAACGCTGACAAATTGCAAAACAACTTTTTACCAAATAGTTTTTTAACAACTTATCAACAATGACTAAAATAGGTATCAATGGCTTCGGCCGTATCGGCCGTTTCGTCTTCCGTGCCTCCTGCAAGCGTGAAGACATCGAAGTTGTAGCTATCAACGACCTTCTTCCCGTTGACTACATGGCTTACATGCTCAAGTACGACACCATGCACGGCCAGTTTGACGGCACCGTTGACTTCGACCTCGAAAAGAGCCTCCTCATCGTCAATGGCAAAGAAATCCGCGTAACCGCTTGCCGCGACCCCAAAGAAATCGCATGGGGCGCTGTAAACGCTGAATACGTTGTTGAGTCGACCGGCCTCTTCCTCACAAAAGAAAAAGCTCAGGCTCACATCGAAGCCGGCGCCAAATACGTGGTTATGTCTGCTCCCTCGAAGGACGACACCCCCATGTTTGTATGCGGCGTTAACGAAAACACCTACGCCGGCCAGCAGTTCGTTTCCAACGCTTCCTGCACCACCAACTGCCTCGCTCCCATCGCCAAGGTCCTCAACGACAAATTCGGCATCGAGACCGGCCTCATGACCACCGTACACTCCACCACCGCTACCCAGAAGACCGTTGACGGTCCCTCGATGAAGGACTGGCGCGGCGGCCGTGCTGCTTCGGGCAACATCATCCCCTCTTCCACCGGCGCTGCCAAGGCTGTGGGCAAAGTGATCCCCGCCCTCAACGGCAAACTCACCGGTATCTCCATGCGCGTCCCCACCCTCGACGTTTCTGTAGTTGACCTCACTGTCAACCTCAAGAACCCCGCATCGAAGGAAGACATCTGCGCTGCCATGAAAGAAGCTGCCGCAGGCGAACTCAAAGGCGTGCTCGGCTACACCGAAGACGCTGTAGTTTCCAGCGACTTCCTCGGCGACACACGCACCTCGATCTTCGACGCCAACGCCGGTGTTTACCTGACCCCTAACTTCGTGAAAGTTGTATCGTGGTACGACAACGAGATCGGCTACTCCAACAAAGTGCTCGACCTCATCGCTCACATGAAGAAAGTCAACGGCTAATCACCGTCTCTTCACCATACACAAGGCGGAGCGCCCCCGGGCGCCCCGCCTTTTTTCAATCTAAACAAATGACTGACCGACATCAATTCCGGGCCGATTGGCATAATTATAACGAAGGAATTTATTTCGTTACAATATGCTGTGCCGAAAATAAACATTTCTTCGGATATATCAGAAACTCCCGAATGCAACTGTCAGATATCGGAAAAATAATGCGGACGACCCTTGACAATTTGACTCGTCATATTCCCGATGTCGAAATATGGAACAGTGTGATAATGCCCAACCATATTCACATGGTTATTGCCGTAGGGACGCGCCATGGCGCGTCCGCATTTACCCCACCATCTGGCGCGTCCGAAAACGATCCTCAAAAACCAAGTTTAGGTTGTCTCAAACCTAAACGACATGATCAAGAGGAATTACAGGATTTCCATCATAACAGTCGTCTTGCCGTAGTGATCGGTCAAATCAAAAGCACAGTGAAACGCGAGGCAAACAAACGGGGAATTACATTTGCATGGCAATCGCGGTATCATGATCATATAATTCGTAATCAGCGTGCATTTGATAATATTATGAATTATATTGATGCCAACGTCGATAATTGGTGTTATGACAGGTTTAACCCGAACCACATTGATAATGCTAATGTCCCATGACATGATGCGGACGCGTCATGGCATAATGCAGACGCGTCATGGCATAATGCGGACGCGCCATGGCGCGTCCCTACTGCGGGGATGAAAATTCGGTGGATTCGGGGAAGGTCAGAAGGTGGAGGGGGTGCGGGCGTTGGTGTAGCCGGCGTCGAAGATGGAGTTGAGCAGATGGGCCAGACGCAGGCCTCCGCGGAGCAGCGAGTCCTCGATGACGGGTGCCCACACAGCCACTTCGTTATAGCTCAGCGACGACCCTTCGGGCGTTGTGCGGTAGATCAGTGCCGTGGTCTCGATGTTCTTGCGGCACCAGTCGTCGAAGTTGCCCGAGAGTGCGGGCAATGCCAGATCGTCGGGCACGCGGTCGAGCTGGTCGGCCCATTCGGTGTAGCTCCATTTGTGGGCCGACTCCACCAGATTGGTGTCCCAGATGCCGTGGAGGTTGGCGTCGCGGCCGAAATATTTCACTTTCACGCGGTTGCCTCCGAGGTCGGTGGCGTGGCCCAGATGCATGGGCTGGTGCATGTCGCCGAGGAAGTGGATCACCATTTTCAGCGCGAGGGCTTTATCCTCTTTCGATTTTTCGGGGTCGGTGAGGACGGCTATGGCCGAGCGGGTGCCCGAGACGATGTCGCCGTCGGGGTTGGGCGTCATTGTGTCATAGGTGCGGTCGGCGTCGACGTTGCGGTAGTGCCACGATTTGGTGTAGGCATATTCGGGTGTGTGGCTCGCGTTGTCCATCCAGTTGGCCCAGTAGATGATGCTGCGGCCGTCGAGAATGGAGTCGACAGCGGCGGCGGTGGCGGGCGTGAAATGGCGTTCGGCGATGGCTGCGGTCACATCGTGGCCTTTCTGCCCCCAGGCAAAGGCCTGAAGGGCTACGGGGAGCGCCAGTGCGGCGGCAAACAGAGGGCGGAATATTTTCTTCATGATACAAAAGATTTGACTGGAATTGCTCCGGCCCAGGAAACAAGCTCTCTGACTCAACAAGCTCTCTGACTCCGGGCGGTTGCATAGTTTGTTGCAAAGTTAATGAAAAATGAGTGGATTATGGTGACGGATGGCCGAAAATTCAGCGTAAATTCGTAACTTTGCGCATCATTCACTAACCAATAAGATCGGATATGTCAATCGACAATATAATAGCGCAGGGCGTGAGCCGTGCCGTCAAAGAGCTTTATGGTGTAGACACTCCTGCGGAGCAGATTGTGCCGCAGGCCACCCGCAAGGAATTCGAGGGAAACCTCACCGTGGTGGTGTTCCCGTGGGTAAAGGCAGCCCGCAAGGCGCCCGATGCCGTGGCCGCCGAAATCGGCGACTGGCTGGTCGACAACGAGCCTGCCGTGGATCGTTACAACGCGGTGAAAGGCTTCCTGAATATCGTGATCGAACCCACCTACTGGTGCTCGGTGCTGGAGCATATCGCAGCTGATGATGCCTACGGTTTCACCGCCGCCACCGACAACTCCCCGCTGGTGATGGTGGAATATTCCTCACCCAACACCAACAAACCCCTCCATCTGGGCCACGTGCGCAACAATCTGCTGGGCTATTCGCTTTCGCAGATTCTCAAGGCGTGCGGCAACCGCGTGGTGAAGACCAACATCGTCAACGACCGCGGTATCCACATCTGCAAGTCGATGCTCGCATGGCAGAAGTGGGGCGAGGGTGCCACTCCCGAATCGACCGGCAAGAAGGGCGACCACCTGATCGGCGATTTCTATGTGCTCTTCGACAAGCACTACCGCGAGGAGGTCAGGCAGCTCATGGAGCAGGGTCTGAGCGAGGATGACGCCAAGGCGCAGTCGGCGCTCATGGCCGAGGCCCGCGAGATGCTCCGCCGGTGGGAACAGAAAGACCCCGAGGTGCGCGCCCTGTGGAAGCGCATGAACGAGTGGGTATACGCCGGTTTTGATGTCACCTACAAACGCCTCGGCGTGGATTTCGACAAGATCTACTATGAGTCGGAAACCTATCTCGAAGGTAAGGAGAAGGTAATGGAGGGCCTGGAGAAGGGCATCATGTATCGCAAGGAAGATGGCTCGGTGTGGGCCGACCTTACCGATGCCGGGCTCGACAACAAGCTGCTGCTGCGCAGCGACGGCACCTCGGTCTATATGACTCAGGATATCGGCACCGCCAAACTCCGTTTCCGCGATTATCCCATCGATAAGATGATATATGTGGTGGGCAACGAGCAGAACTATCATTTCCAGGTGCTCTCGCTGCTCCTCGACCGTCTCGGCTTCCGCTGGGGCAAGGATCTCGTTCATTTCTCCTACGGCATGGTGGAGCTTCCCGAAGGGAAGATGAAGAGCCGCGAAGGCACTGTGGTCGACGCCGACGATCTCATGGAGGAGATGGTGGCCAACGCCCGCCAGGTGGCTACCGAGCTGGGCAAGACCGACGGCATGAGTGCCGCCGAAATCGACAATATCGCCGAAACAGTGGGCATGGGCGCGCTGAAATATTTCCTTCTGAAAGTTGATCCCCGCAAAAACATGATGTTCAATCCCAAGGAATCGATCGACTTCAACGGCAACACAGGTCCGTTCATTCAGTACACTTACGCCCGCATACGCAGCATCCTGCGCAAGGCCGAGGCTCAGGGCATAGCAGTGCCCGAGGCATTCAGCGGCAACGTAAACCTGAGCGTCAAGGAGACAGAACTGATACAGAAGATGAACGAATATGAGGCTGCCGTGCGCCAGGCCGGCATCGACTACAGCCCGAGCGGCATAGCCAACTACTGCTACGAGCTGACCAAGGAGTTCAACCAGTTCTATCATGACTTCAGCATCCTCGGTGCCGACACTGACGACGAGAAGGCTCTGCGCCTGCTCATCGCCAAGAACGTGGCCAAGACTCTGAAGAACGGCATGCGCCTGCTCGGAATCGAAATGCCGGAACGAATGTAGTTCTTTTTAATTCATAATTCACAATTCATAATTCATAATTGGGTTGGTTGAGAAAAAGTATCTTTTCAAAAATTATCCGATGTTGAGTTGGTGAGCAATTAAACCTGATACATAATTGGGTTTGTGAGTAATGACGATTGATTTATATCTAATCATTGAGAAGTAAAGACGATAATGTCGTTGTGCAGAAAAGCTATGCTTTCAGCTTGCGCTGCGTAAGGCTGTATAAGTACTTGTGCAGTCGTGACGGCAATTACATTATCGGCAAGCAATTGTTGAGGAGCGGAACGAGTATAGGTGCCAACGTCCGTGAGGCATTGAGAGCCCAGACTCGTCCCGACTTCATAACGAAACTGAATGTAGCACTGAAAGAAGCAAGTGAAACAGAATATTGGATAGAGCTGCTGCGTGATTCTGACTACATTTCATCTTCTCAGGCAGAAAGCATGCTCGCTGATTGCGTTGAATTGCTTAAGATACTGACCTCAATAGTGAAGAAATCAAAAGAGAACAGCGATACAGTTAGAATTAAGAGTTGAGGATTTAGAATTATAAATATATTTATCACAAAATAACTTCCTTCTTCAGTAAGGAAAAATCTGCTCTATATAATTCTTATTCACAAATTTATGAATATCCATGTTCAATCCGCTTAATGATGAACAGAATAATTGTCACCCCAATTATGAATTGCGATGATAGTTTTCTCTATTATGAATTGTGAATTATGAATTGCAATGATGTTTTCCCAATTATGAATTGTGAATTATGAATTATGAATTAACAAATTGCAATCCTCCAGATTATCGTAATGACACAGTACTGCCTCTTCCTATGGAAGTTAAGGCTGACGCATGGGCTGTTGACGCGGCATGCAGCGGCAATCCGGGACAGATGGAGTACAGGGGCATCGACCTTACTACGGGCGCTGTGGTGTTTCATTACGGTCCGGTGTTCGGAACAAACAACATTGGCGAATTCCTTGCCATCGTGCATGCACTGGCGCTTATGGAGCAGAAAGGCATCAAGAAGACTATATACAGCGACAGCTTCNNCCGCCATAACATGGGTAAGGAAGATGCAGTGTAAGACAAAACTGGAGCGCACGGCCAAGACCGCACAGCTGTATAACGTCATAGCAAGAGCCGAAAACTGGCTGCGCACGCACACGTTCCGCACGGAACTCATCCAGTGGGACACGCGCAAATGGGGAGACATTCCGGCCGACTTCGGACGAAAATAGCCCCGCGTCTGCAATGTAGGCATACAAATAAGCCGGCATGACGGCATAAAAAGTTATAAAAACATCAACCTAAAACATCATGAACCCTTACACACAATGCGCCCTGCTCTCGGCCTCAACGTTGAGAATGTTGCCGCACATACTGCTATATCTGCGCTTCAGGAAGACCATTGACGCCGACCTAGAGCCTTACGGAGAAGGCAAGGGCGGCATACTTACCTTTATTAAGGTGTGCACACGGCAGAAGGTGTTCCGCAACCTGTTCTATTATCGCCTTGGCGAATACCGCTCCGTGTTCATCAAGTGGCTCATGCCCGAGGACAAGTCGCTCCACATAACGTGCCCGTCGATAGGCGAAGGATGCCATCTAGAACATTCTTATTCGACCTATCTCAACGCCGACAGCATAGGCCGCAACTTCTATTGCCTGCACCTCGTTACGCTCGGCAACGGCAAGGACGGACGCCCCACCATTGGCGACAACGTAAGCATATACACTGGTTCGATGGTGTTTGGCAAGGTAAAGATTGGCAACAATGTCAAGATTGGCGCCGCCACAGTTATATATAAGGATGTGCCCGACAACTGCACCGTGGTGGGCAATCCGGCCGTTATAGTAAAGAAGGACGGCC
>DAAN01000012.1:271-689 GCA_001701135.1 Bacteroidales bacterium H3 | reverse complement strand
CAGCCAGCTCTACAACTTCTCCGACCCGGAGATATTCAAGAGTCTTGACCACGCAAAGAAGCTGTGTGCCAGGCTGCAGACAGTCACCATAACAGACGACTGCTACCGTGAGATGATTGAAGACCTCATACCCGGCATACCGGAGGACAGCGTGGTGTGCCCGCCGTTCCACTGCGACCACGGCAACGGCATAACCATGGGNNTCGACGGAGGACGCATTACCATAGGCGACAACGTGCTTATAGGCCCCAACTGCCAGATATACACGCCGCAGCATCCGATGGACTACGTGCCGCGCCGCGGTACAATAGAGACCGCCTACCCCGTAACCATAGGCGAGGACACATGGCTCTGCGGCAGTGTTATCGTGTGTCCGGGCGTAACGATAGGCAAGCGATGCATCATTGCTGCCGGCAGC
>DAAN01000012.1:0-260 GCA_001701135.1 Bacteroidales bacterium H3 | reverse complement strand
GCAATCCGGCAGTGGTAAAGCGCCGCCCGGTGGTTGACAAATAAGCCACGCGCGGCTCATCTTCATCACTATACAACAACAAAGATTATTTTCTGATTATGAAACCAGTTGACAAGAAGTCTCTTCTCTTTGTGTGTCTCGGCAATATATGCCGCTCTCCGGCTGCCGAGGCAATACTGAAATATAAGCTCGAAGACAACAAGCGCCTGGCAGGACGCATTGAGGTAGACTCTGCCGGCATCGGTTCATGGCACGAAGGG